>NZ_JAERRF010000012.1 GCF_016741875.1 Streptomyces coffeae
GCCCCTGGATCCACGTGCACGACGTGCACGTCCGCACCGTTCCGGGCCAGCGCGTCACGCACCCACTCGGCCCGGTCCTCACCGGTCGGCGCCACCACCAGCCAGGCACCGTCCAGCCGCCCAGCCCCGACAGCCACCGGCCGCCACTCGACCCGATACCGCCAACCATCAGCTGTGGAGCGATCCCGCTGCTCCCTGCGCCACGCAGACAACCGAGGCAACACCGTGCTCAGCGGATCGTCCGACGACACATCCAACGTACGGGTGAGATCAGCGATGTCGCCGTCCTCGACGACCTCCCAGAACCGCGCCTCCACCGGCGACATCTGCTCAACGCCCACAGCAACGGACGGAGCGTCGAGCCAGTAGCGCTCGCGCTGGAACGCGTAGGTGGGCAGATCCACCCGCCGCGCGCCACGACCTGCGAAGAACGCCTCCCAGTCCACCCGGACACCGCGCACATGCAACTGGCCCGCAGCCGTCGTGGCAGCCACGGCCTCCGGCCGATCGCCACGCAGCACCGGCACGAACCCAGCGTCGGGCGCGGACTCCCGCCCCATCGCGGACAGTGTCCCGCCCGGCCCCACCTCGACAAACGTCCCCACACCCTCGGCAACCAGAGTGCTCACGGCGTCGGCAAACCGCACCGACTCCCGCACATGCCGCACCCAGTACTCCGACGAGGCAAGCTCCTCGGCGCTCGCTAACCGGCCCGTCAGCGTCGACACGATCGGAATGGCGGGCTCACCACACTCGATTCCCTCGACCACCGCGCGGAACTCGTCCAGCATCGGGTCCATCAGCGGCGAGTGGAACGCGTGACTAACGCGCAGACTGGTCACCTTCCGGCCCGCTTCACGCCACCGCTCCGCGACAGCCTCGACATCGGCAGTAACACCCGAAACGACCACCGATGTCGGCCCGTTGACCGCCGCGATCCCCACGGTCTCCGGCAGCTCGGGCGAGACCTCGGCCTCGGTGGCCTGGATCGCCACCATCGCACCGCCTGACGGCAGTGCCTGCATCAGCGCACCCCGCGCCGACACCACCTTTGCCGCATCAGCCAATGACCACACACCCGACGCATGAGCCGCGGCCAGCTCGCCGATCGAGTGTCCGGCCAGCACATCCGGCTGAACACCCCAGGACTCCAGCAGCCGGAACAGCGCCACCTCGACCGCGAACAGCGCGGGCTGCGTCACCCCGGTTTCGTTCAGGGCATCGGCGTCCTCGCCGAACAGCACCTCACGCACCGCCGGGTCGAACTCGCCCAGCACCGCATCCAACGCCTCGGCGAACACCGGGAACCGGTCAGCCAGCTCACGCCCCATGCCCAGCCGCTGCGACCCCTGACCCGAGAACAGGAAACTCACCCGGTGCGGCGCCACCTCGCCCACCACAACGCCCGGACCACCCCGCCCCTCGGCGAGAGCGGCCAGAGCCGACTGGAACTCAGCAGGTTCCGTGGCGACAACCACCGCGCGGTGCTCCAACGCCGCACGTGAGAACACCAGCGTACGGCCCACGTCCGCCACGGACAGCTCCGGCGATTCGTCCACGAAGGACTGGAGTCGCGCGGCCTGCTCCCGCAACGCCTCGGGCCCCTTGGCCGACAACACCCACGGCACCAGCCCGTCGTCCGTCGGCTCCGGAGCTTCGTCCTGCTCGACCGCGGGTGCCTGCTCGATGATGGTGTGGGCGTTGGTTCCGCTGAATCCGAACGACGACACACCGGCTCGCCATGGCCGGTCCGCAGCAGGCCATTCACGCTGATCGGTGAGCAGCTCCACCGCACCGGCGGACCAGTCCACGTGCGGGGACGGCTCGTCGACGTGCAGGGTGCGGGGTAGCACACCGTGCCGCATGGCCATCACCATCTTGATCACACCGGCCACGCCCGCGGCGGCCTGGGTGTGACCGATGTTCGACTTGATCGAGCCGAGCCACAGGGGCTGGTCGGCGGGGCGGTCCTGGCCGTAGGTGGCGAGCAGCGCCTGTGCCTCGATCGGGTCACCGAGCTTGGTACCGGTGCCGTGCGCCTCGACCACGTCCACATCGGACGGAGCGAGCTGTGCACTGGCGAGGGCCTGCCGGATCACCCGCTGCTGCGACGGACCGTTCGGCGCCGTGAGGCCGTTGGACGCGCCGTCCTGGTTCACCGCGGACCCGCGCACGACGGCGAGCACAGGGTGGCCGTTGCGCTGCGCGTCCGACAGCCGCTCGACGAGCAGCATCCCGATGCCCTCGCCCCAGCCCGTGCCGTCCGCGCCTGCGCCGAATGCCTTGCACCGGCCGTCCACCGCCAGCCCGCGCTGGCGGCTGAACTCCACGAACGCGGCGGGCGTGGACATCACCGTGACGCCACCCGCGAGCGCGAGCGAGCACTCACCCGACCGCAGCGCCTGCACCGCCAGATGCAGCGCCACCAGCGACGACGAACACGCCGTGTCCACCGTCACCGCAGGACCTTCAAGACCGAACGTGTAGGACAGCCGACCGGAGATGACACTCGCCGCGCTGCCCGTGCCGAAGTAGCCCTCAACGCTGTCCGGCGCGGCCATCATCAGCGTCGTGTAGTCCTGACCGTTGGTGCCGACGAACACACCGGACCCGCTGCCCCGCAACGAGTTCGGGTCGATGCCCGCTCGCTCGAACGTCTCCCAGGAGGTCTCCAGCAGCAATCGCTGCTGCGGGTCCATCGCCAATGCCTCGCGCGGCGAGATCCCGAATAACGCCGGGTCGAAGTCCGCCACATGGTCGAGGAAAGCGCCCATGCGGGTGTACGACGTGCCGACGCCCGCCGCATCCGGGTCGGGGTTGTACAGCGCCTCCAGATCCCAGCCGCGGTCGGTCGGGAACTGCGACACCGCGTCTCCACCCGACAGCAGCACCTGCCACAGGTCCTCGGGGCTTGCCACACCACCGGGGTACCGGCATGCCATCGCCACGATCGCGATCGGCTCATCCGTCACACCAGATACAGCCACAGCAGCAGTGGGGGAGGGGGCCACGTCCGCACCGGAGAGCTCGGTACGCAGATAGGCGGCGAGTGCGGCGGCTGTCGGGTAGTCGAAGACCAGGGTGGCGGGCAGGGCAACACCGGTGGCCTCACTGAGCCGGGACCGCAACTCCATCACTGTCAGCGAGTCGAAACCCAACTCCCTGAAGGCACGCGTCGCGGAGAACGCCTCAGCAGACACATGCCCCAGGACCGCAGCCGCCTCATACCGGACCAAGTCGGTGAGCTGCCGCTCCTGCTCAGCCTCGTCCAAGCCGGCCAGTCGCTGCGCGAGAGCCGACGTACCGCCCTCCGCCGACGTGGCCTCGAACGCGGCACGCACCTCGGGCAGTTCACGCAGCAGCGGGCTGGGCCGCTGCGCCATGAAGGTGCCCGCGAACCGGGCCCAGTCGACATCGGCGATGGTGACCTTGCTGTCACCGTGTTCGATGGCCGTGCCGAGGCCGGTGAGCGCCGCCTCGGGAGCCATCGTGGTCAGGCCCCTGCGCCGGAGGTGTGCGGCCTGTCCGGAGTCCGCGACCATGCCGCCACCGCCCCACGGACCCCACGCAACCGCGGTAGCGGGCAACCCCGCCGCCCTGCGGTGGTCGGCGAGGGCGTCCAGGTAGGCGTTGGCCGCGCCGTAGGCAGCCTGGCCACCGCTGCCCCACACACCGGCGATGGACGAGAACAGCACGAACGCGTCCAATGGTGTGCCGGCCAGCAGCTCGTGCAGGTTCCTGGCGCTGTCGGCCTTGGCTGCCAGCACATCAGCGAACTCGGCGAGGTCAGTCGGTTCGAGGTCGGCGAGAGCGGCCGAGCGCTCGATACCCGCTGTGTGGACGACGGCGGTGAGTGTCGGAACGCTCTCCAGCAGCGCCGCGACGGACTCCCGGTCGGCCATGTCGCAGGCGGCGAACGTGACGCGCGCGCCGAGTTCGACGAGCTCGGCCTCCAGCTCCTCGGTGCCCTCGGCGGCCTGACCGCGACGGCTCACCAGCACCACATGCTCGGCCCCGCGCGCTGCCAGCCAGCGCGCCACATGGCCGCCCAGGGCACCGGTGCCGCCGGTGACCAGGACGGTGCCGCGCGGCGACCAGCCGTCCCCGGAAGCGTCGCCCAGCGGCGCGGGCAGCAGCCTGCGGCCGAGGATCTCGTTGCCGCGCAGCGCGACCTGGTCCTCGCCGCTCGTCCCGGCAAGCACCGAGGCCAGCAGATCGCCGATCCTGTCGTCCTGCCCATGGGGCAGGTCGACCAGGCCGCCCCAGCGGCCGGGGTACTCCAACGCGGCCACCCGGCCCAGACCCCACAGCATCGACTGCTCGAACCCGGCAACCACGTCATCCGCGCCGGCCGACACCGCACCCGACGTCACACACCACAACGGCGCCTGCACATCCGCATCACCGAGCGCACGCAGCAGCCCCATCGTGGCCGCGATACCCGTGGGCACGGTCGACCCGCCCGCGTCCGCGAGCCCCAGCAGCGAGACCACGCCGCTCGGAGCAGGCAGTTCGGTCAGCTGCTCCGCCCAGTCGACCGCCTCCGGGTCCACGTGCAGAACCTGCGCTTCCGCACCGTTCCGGGCCAGCGCATCACGCACCCACTCGGCCCGGTCCTCACCGGTCGACGCCACCACCAGCCAGGCACCGTCCAGCCGCCCAGCCCCGACAGCCACCGGCCGCCAGTCGACCCGGTACCGCCAGCCGTCGGCGGTGGACCGGTCCCGCTGCTTCCTGCGCCAGGCGGACAGCCGGGGCAGCACGGCACTCAGCGGATCGTCGGACGACACACCCAGCGTGCGGGCGAGATCGGAGAGATCGCCCTCCTCCACGGCCTCCCAGAACCGTTCCTCCACCGGCGATATCCGCTCAGCGCCGTCATCGCCGGCCGGAGCGTCCAACCAGAGGTGCTCACGCTGGAACGCGTAGGTGGGCAGGTCCACCCGCCGGGCCCCGCTGCCGTCGAAACAGGCGGCCAGGTTCACCGCGACACCGCGTACGTGTAGTTGGCCGACGGCGGTGGTCAGCGCGACGAGCTCGGGCCGGTCGCCGCGCAAGGCAGGCACGAAGCCCGCCTCCGGGGCGTTGAGTTGCCCGAGACCGGACAGCACTCCACCGGGACCGATCTCCAGGAAGACATCGGCGCCCTGCTCGCGCAACGCCACGACCGCGTCGGCGAACCGCACCGACTCCCGCACGTGCCGCACCCAGTACTCCGGCGACGCCAACTCCTCGGCGGTGGCCAACCGGCCCGTCAGCGTCGACACGATCGGAATCGCGGGTCCCTCGTAGGACACGCTCTCCAGCACCCGACGGAACTCGTCCAGCATCGGGTCCATCAACGGCGAGTGGAACGCATGGCTCACCCGCAGCCGGGTCACCTTCCGGCCCGCCTCACGCCACCGCTCGGCGACCGTCTCCACATCGGCAGCAACACCCGAAACGACCACCGACGACGGTCCGTTGACCGCGGCGATGTCCACCGTGTCAGGCAACTCGGGCGCGACCTCGGCCTCGGTCGCCTGGATCGCCACCATCGCACCGCCTGACGGCAGTGCCTGCATCAGCGCACCCCGCGCCGACACCACCTTGGCCGCATCAGCCAACGACCACACACCTGCCACATAAGCCGCGGCCAGCTCGCCGATCGAGTGTCCGGCCAGCACATCCGGCTGAACACCCCACGACTCCAGCAGCCGGAACAGCGCCACCTCGACCGCGAACAGCGCGGGCTGCGTCACCCCGGTCTCGTTCAGCGCATCGGCATCCTCGCCGAACAGCACCTCACGCACCGCCGGGTCGAACTCGCCCAGCACCGCATCCAACGCCTCGGCGAACACCGGGAACCGGGCCGCCAGCTCACGCCCCATCCCCAGCCGCTGCGACCCCTGACCCGAGAACAGGAAACCCACCCGGTGCGGCGCCACCTCACCCACCACAACACCCGAACCACCCCGCCCCTCGGCGAGAGCGGCCAGAGCCGACTGGAACTCAGCAGGCTCCGTGGCGACAACCACCGCGCGGTGCTCGAACACGGCCCGTGTCGTAGCCAGCGAGAAGCCGACGCCCACCGGGTCGAAGTCGTCCGAACCCTGCACGGCGGACAGAAGGCGGTCGGCCTGCGCGCGCAGCGCGTCGGGGGTCCGGGCGGACAGCACCCACGGCGTGACAGTGGGGATCGGCAGGTCGGTGTCCACGGTGGACACCGGATCGGCGGCGGGCGCCTCCTCCAGGATGACGTGGGCGTTTGTGCCGCTGACGCCGAACGAGGAGACACCGGCGCGGCGTGGTTCGCCGGTCTCCGGCCACTGCTGCCCCTCGGTCAGCAGCGCCACGGTGCCCGCCGACCAGTCGACGTGGCTGCTCGGCTCGTCGATGTGCAGGGTCTTGGGCAGCACACCGTGCCGCATCGCCATGACCATCTTGATGATGCCCCCGACACCGGCCGCCGCCTGGGCGTGGCCGATGTTGGACTTCAGCGACCCCAGCCACAGCGGCTGGTCGGCGGTGCGGTCCTGGCCGTAGGTGGCCAGCAGCGCCTGGGCCTCGATCGGGTCGCCGAGCGTGGTGCCGGTGCCGTGCGCCTCGACCGCGTCCACCTGTGCCGGGGTGAGCCGCGCACTCGCCAACGCCTGGATGATCACCGCCTGCTGGGACGGCCCGTTCGGCGCCGTCAGGCCGTTCGACGCACCATCCTGGTTCACTGCCGAGCCACGGATCACCGCCAGCACGGGATGGCCGTTGCGGCGGGCGTCCGACAGCCGTTCCACCAGGAGCATGCCGACGCCCTCGCCCCAGCCGGTGCCGTCGGCGCTGTCGGAGAACGCCTTGCAGCGGCCGTCCACGGACAGAGCGCGCTGCCTGCTGTACTCGACGAATGTGCGCGGCGTGGACATGAACGTGGCACCGCCCGCGAGCGCGAGCGAGCATTCCTCGCGGCGCAGCGCCACCATCGCGAGGTGCAGCGCCACCAGCGACGACGAGCACGCCGTGTCCACCGTGACGGCGGGACCTTCGAGGCCGAAGGTGTAGGCGATCCGGCCGGACGCGATGCTGCCCGCGCTGCCGTTGGCGAGGTAGCCCTCGAACCCCTCGGGCGCCTGCGGCAGCCGTGTCGCGTAGTCGTTGTACATCACGCCCGCGAACACACCGGTCCTGGTACCCCTGGCCTGCGCCGGGTCGATGCCCGCGCGCTCGAACGCCTCCCAGGAGGTCTCCAGCAGCAGTCGCTGCTGCGGGTCCATCGCCAGTGCCTCGCGCGGGTTGACTCCGAAGAACGCCGGGTCGAAGCCCGCTGCGCCCTGGAGGAATCCGCCGTGCCGGGTGATCGACGTGCCCGCGTGCTCCGGGTCGGGGTCGTAGAGCGCGTCGACGTCCCAGCCTCGGTCGGCCGGGAACTCCACCACGGCGTCCCCGCCGTCGACCAGCAGCCGCCACAGGTCTTCCGGTGACTCGACACCACCGGGGTAGCGGCAGCTCATCCCGATGATCGCGACGGGCTCGTTCTCCCGCTCCTCGACCTCGCGCAGGCGTCGGCGTGCGGTGCGCAGATCGTTGGTGGCCCGCTTGAGATAGTCGCGGAGCCTGTCCTCGTTCTCCATTTAACGTGCGCTCCTTACGGCGGTGCGGACGAGATCGACGCGGGTCGACCCGGTCACGAGGTCTCGAGTTCGTTGTCGAGGTAGCCGAAGAGTTCGTCGTCCGTGGCCGAGTCGAGGTCGGACTCGGCGTCCTCGCCCGCGCCGTCGGCCCGCGCATCGCTCCACCTGGCGAGCAGGGCACGCAGCCGCAGGTCCACCTTGGTGGCGGTGCCGTCGTCGGTGAGGGCGAGCAGTGCGCTCTCCAGCTGGTCGAGTTGGTCGAGCACGCCGGTCTCCGGCTCGGGCTCGGTGCGCGGGAGCAGCGTGAGCATGTGCCGGGTGATCGCGGCGGCCGACGGGTGGTCGAAGACCAGAGTCGAGGGCAGCCGCAGCCCGGTGGCCGCGGTGAGCCGGTTGCGCAGCTCCACCGAGGTCAGCGAGTCGAATCCGAGGTCCCGCAGCGCGCGGCCGGGATCGACCTCGGTGCCGACCGAGTGGCCGAGTACTGCCGCGACCTGCCCGCAGACCACGTCCAGCACCGTCTGTTCGCGCTTCTCGGCGGACTGGCCCGCGATGGTGTCGGCGAACGTCGTGGTCGCGACGGGGGCCACCGTTGTGACCCGGCGGGCGGGGGCGCGGAACAGGCCGCGCAGCATCGGGGGCAGCGTGCCGTCCGCCGCCTGCCCGCGCAGCGCGGCGGTGTCCAGCAGGACCGGCGCGAGTGCGGCGCGGTCGTCCTCCGCCGCGGCGTCGAAGAGCGCGAGCGCGTCCTCGGTGGGCAGTTCGAGGATGCCGGAGCGGCCGAGCCGGGCGCGGTCGCCCGCGTCGAGCCCCTCCGTCATGCCGCTCGCGGCCGCCCACATGCCCCACGCCAGCGAGACACCGGGCAGGCCGAGCGCGTGGCGGCGCCGCACGAGCGCGTCGAGTGCCGCGTTCGCGGCCGCGTAGCTCGCCTGGCCCGCGCTGCCGAGGAGTCCGGCGGCGGAGGAGAACACGACGAACGCGGACGGATCGGCGTCCCTGGTCAGTTCGTCCAAGTGCAGCAGGCCGTCGACCTTCGGGCCGAAGACGCGGTCGACCCGTTCGGGCGTCAGCGACTCCAGTACGCCGTCGTCGACGACGCCCGCCGCGTGCACGACCGCGCCGAGCGGCCGGTCCAGCGAGGCCAGCAGCGCGGCCACCGAGTCGCGGTCGGCCACGTCGCACGCCGCCACGGACACCTCGGCGCCCAGCGCCACCAGTTCGTCGCGCAACCCCTCCGCGCCCTCGGTCGCCAGACCCCTGCGCCCGGCCAGTACGAGGTTCCGCACGCCCCGGTCGGCGACCAGATGCCGGGCCACCAGCGCGCCGAGCGTGCCGAGGCCACCGGTCACCAGGACCGGGCGGTCCGGGTCCATCGGCGCGGGCACGGTCAGTACGACCTTGCCGACGTGCCGGGCCTGGCTGAGGTGGCGGAACGCTTCGGCTGCGCGGCGGACGTCCCAGGCGCGCACCGGCAGGGGGCTCAGCACGCCCGCCTCGAACATCGCCAGCACCTCGACCAGTGTCTCCTGGAAGCGGTCCGGACCCGGCTGCGTCCGGTCGGACGCGGCGTGTTCGACGCCGGGCGGCAGCTCGTCGGAGTCACGGACGTCGGCCGTTCCCGGTTCGATGAACCGCCCGCTGTCGGGCAGCAGTTCCAGGGCGGCCAGCGCTGACTCGCCCCGGCGCAGGGCTGCCAGGTCGTGCAGGGTGTAGTAGGCGGTGAGGAACACCAGCGGTACGGACGCGGCGCGCGCGAAGGACCACCCGGCGGGGATCGGGGCGACCAGCCTGCGTTCGGTGACCGCGAGCCGCCCGAAGCCCTGGGCGACCATGCCCAGCACGCGGTCGCCCACCGCCAGGTCCGGCACCTCCGCGCCGACCTCGGTGACCACGCCCGCGACCTCGGTGCCCAGCTCGGCCGCGCCGGGGTAGGCGCCCATGGCGCTCAGCACGTCCCGGGAGTTCACGGCCGCCGCGCGGACGGCGATGCGTACCTCGCAGGGTGCGAGGGGCGCGGTGGCGTCGGGGTGCGGCGCCACGGTGAGGTCGGCCGGCGAGCCGTCGGGCTGGATGTCCAGCCGCCACGGGCCGTCGGCAGGTGGGGTGAGCGGGCCGGCGGCGGCACGGGTGAGCCTGGGCACCGTCACCAGACCGGCTCTTACGGCCAGTTGGGGTTCGTCGGAAGCCAGGGCGCCGGGCAGGGCGAGGGTGGACTCTTCGGCGTCGTCGAGGTCGACCAGTGCGAACCGGCCGGGGTTCTCGGTCTGTGCCGATCGCACCAGTCCCCACACGGCGGCCTGTGCCGGGTCGGGCGAGTCGGTGTCGACCGCGCCGCGGGTCACGAACACCAGGCGGGCGTTGGCGGTCCGCTCGTCGGCGATCCAGTCCTGGGCCAGTGCCAGTGCCCAGGACACCGCCTCCCGCGCCGCCTTCCCGTCCACACCGGACGGCTGGGGGCAGAGGGCGAGCAGGTCGGTCACACCGTCGAGGGCGCCGTAGCCGGGCACGGTCGGCGCGTCCACGCCGAGGTCGTCCGCGCCGAGCACGGCGAGCCCGACGTGCCTGTCCCCGGTCCCGACGGGCGCCCACTCCAGCGCGAACAGGGAGTCGGTGGCCCGGGAGGCGGCCTTCCGGAGTTCCGCCGGTCGCATCACCAGCGACTCGACGGTCGCCACGGGCCTGCCGGTGGGGTCCGCGACGGCCAGCGACATCTCGTCCTGGCCCGTGGGCGACCAGCGCACCCGCAGCGTCGACGCGCCGACGGCGTGCAGCCGCACCCCCGTGAAGCTGAACGGGAGCCGGGGGCCGCCGCCGTTCTCCTCCAGCGCGCGCAGCACGGGCGCGTGCAGCGCGGCGTCGAGCAGCGCGGGGTGCAGGCTGAAGCCTTCGCCGCCGGTCCCGTCCGGCAGGGCCACCTCGACGTACGCATCGCTGCCGAGGCGCCAGGCCGCGCGCAGCGCGCGGAACACCGGCCCGTAGCCGTAGCCGAGTTCGGTGAGGCGGTCGTAGACGTCGTCGACGTCCATCGGCGTCGCGCCCTCCGGCGGCCACGCCGCCGGCTCGGCCGCCCGCGCGTCGCCCGCCGTGAGCGTGCCGGTCGCGTGCTCGGTCCAGGGCGCGTCCCGGTCGGCGTCCTCGGCCTGGGAGTGCACCCGGACGCTCCGCCTGCCGTCAGCCTCCGCACCGACCGCGACCCGCAGAGCGAGGCCGCCGCGCTCGGGCAGGACCAGCGGAGCGTGCAGGGTCAACTCCTCGACCGTGTCGAGCCCGCAGTGGCCCGCGGCGTGCAGGGCGAGGTCGAGGAATCCCGTGCCGGGGAACAGCACCCGGTCACCGACACCGTGGTCGGCGAGCCACGGCTGGGTCCGCGTGGACAGCCGGCCGGTGAACACGACGCCGTCGGAGTCGGGCAGCGCGACCGCGGCGCGGAGCAGCGGGTGGTCGCCCGCGGCGACGCCGAGGGCCGCCGTCGCCCCGTCGCCCGCGGGCGCGACGGCCGCGGTCAGCCAGTAACGGTCGTGCTGGAAGGCGTAGGTGGGCAGGTCTGCGCGCCTGCCCCGGCCGCCGCCCAGCGCGGTGGCCAGGTCCAGCCGCGCGCCCCGGACGTGGAGCTGCGCGGCGGCGAGGGTCAGTGCGTCCGGTTCGGGCCGGTCGGAGCGCAGCGTCGGCACGAACACGGCGTCGGGGGCGCTGTCCTGGCCCATCGCGGTGAGTACACCGCCCGGTCCGACCTCCACCATCGTGGTCACGCCCTGCGCGACGAGCGTCGTGACGCCGTCGGCGAACCGCACGGGGAGGCGTACGTGCCGCACCCAGTAGTCCGGCGACGCCAGTTCCTCGGCGTCGACCGGCGCGCCGGTCAGCGTGGACACGATCGGCAGCGTGGGCGGGTGGGCGGTCGCGCCCGCCACGACGCGGTGGAACTCGGCCAGCATCGGTTCCATCAGCGGTGAGTGGAAGGCGTGGCTGACCCGCAGCCTGCTCACCTTGCGCCCCTGCGCCTTGAGGCGGTCGGCGAGGTCGAGCACCTCGCGTTCGCTGCCGGACAGGACCAGCGAGTTCGGACCGTTGATCGCGGCGATGCCGACGTGCTCGGAGCACTCCGGCGCGACCTCGTCCTCGGTGGCCTGCACCGCGACCATGAGGCCACCGGCGGGCAGCGCCTGCATGAGCGCGCCGCGCGCGGCGACGATCGCGCAGGCGTCGGCCAGTGAGAACACGCCCGCCACATGCGCGGCGGTCAGTTCGCCGATCGAGTGGCCCGCGAGCGCGTCGGGCCGCAGTCCCCAGGACTCCCACAGCCGGTACAGCGCGACCTCGACGGCGAACAGCGCGGGCTGGGCGTACTCGGTGTGGTCCAGCAGGGCCTGGTCGTCGCCGAAGACCACATCGCGCAGCGGCACGGCCAGCAGCGGGTCGAGGTGGGCGAACACCTCGTCGAGCGCGTCGGCGAACACGGGGTGTGCCTCGTACAGGGCCCGGCCCATGCCGGCCCGCTGGGAGCCCTGACCGGAGAACAGCAGGGCGAGCCTGCCGCCGTCGGGGGTGCCCCGCACCACGGCCGGGTGGTCGGTGCCCTCGGCCAGCGCGTCGAGACCGGCGCGCAGTTCGGGCGTGCTGGTGCCGAGCACAACCGTGCGGTGGTCGAGCGCGGCCCGCCCGGCCGCGAGCGTCGCGGCGATGTCCACCGGTGACAGCTCGGGCCGCTCGTCCACGGTGGACGCCAGGTTGGCGGCCTGCTCGCGCAGCGCCGAGGTGTCGCGGGCGGACAGCGCCCATGCCAGCATCCGGCCGTCGGGCTCGTCCGCCGGGGCCGGGGGGGTGGGCTCGGCCTGTTCGAGGATGACGTGGCCATTGGTGCCGCTGACGCCGAACGCGGAGACGGCGGCCCGCCTCGGCCTGCCGGTCTCCGGCCACGGCCGCTGGTCGGCCAGCGGCTCCACGGCGCCGGTCGTCCAGTCCACGTGCCGGGACGGCTGGTCGAGGTGCAGGGTGCGCGGCAGCACGCCGTGCCGCAGCGCCTGCACCATCTTGATGACGCCCGCGATGCCCGAAGCCGCCTGGGTGTGGCCGATGTTGGACTTCAGCGCCCCCAGCAGCAGCGGCTCACCGGTGCGGTCCTGGCCGTAGGTGGCCAGCAGCGCCTGCGCCTCGATCGGGTCGCCGAGCCGGGTGCCCGTGCCGTGGCCCTCGACGGCGTCCACATCCGAGCCGGACAGGCCCGCGTTCGCGAGCGCCGCGCGGATGACGCGCTGCTGCGCGGGCCCGTTCGGCGCGGACAGCCCGTTGGACGCGCCGTCCTGGTTCATCGCGGAACCCCGGACAACGGCGAGCACCTCATGGCCGTTGGCCCGTGCGTCGGAGAGCCGTTCCAACAGGACCAGGCCCGCGCCCTCGCCCCAGCCGACGCCGTCGGCGGCGTCGGCGAAGGGCTTGCACCGGCCGTCGGGGGCCAGGCCGCCCTGGAGGCTGAACTCGGCGAACGGTGTGGGCGACACCATGACGGCCGTCCCGCCCGCCACGGCCATCGAGCACTCACCCGACCGCAGCGCCTGCACCGCCAGGTGCAGGGCGACCAACGAGGACGAGCACGCGGTATCCACGGTGACGGCGGGCCCGCGCAGGCCCAGCGAGTAGGCGATCCGGCCCGATACGACGCTCAGCGCGTCACCGGTCAGCCGGTAGCCGTCCATCTCGGGCGTCGCCTGCTCCAGAGTGCCCGCGTAGCCCTGCGGCGAGGCGCCGATGAACACGCCGGTGAGGCTGTCGCGCACCGAGGACGGGTCGATGCCCGCCCGCTCGAAGGTCTCCCAGGCCAGTTCGAGCACCTGCCGCTGCTGGGGGTCCATGGCCAGCGCCTCGCGCGGGGCGATGCCGAAGAAGCCCGCGTCGAACCCGCCCGCGTCGTCGAGGAACGCGCCCTCCAGGGTGCGGCTGCGGCCCTGGGCCTCCGCGTCGGCCGGGTACAGCCGGTCGGTGTCCCAGCCCCGGTCCTCCGGGAACGGCCCGATGGCGTCGCGCCCGGCCAGGACGAGCGACCACAGGTCCTCGGGTCCGCGCACGCCGCCGGGGTAGCGGCAGCTCATCGCCACCACCGCGATCGGCTCGTCGGCGTCACGGGCCGCGGTCCGGCCCGACGCGGCGGTCTGCCGCTCGCCGAGCACCACGGAGTGCAGGTGGCGGGCCAGCGCCTCCGGCGTCGGGTGGTCGAACACGACCGTCGTGGGCAGCCGTTGGCCGGTGGCGGTGCTGAGGCGCTTGCGGACCTCGATGGCGGTGAGCGAGTCGAAGCCCAGCTCGCGGAACGCCCGGTCCGGGGTTACGGCGTCGGGGCCGTCGTGGCCGAGCACCGCGGCAGCGTGGCCGCGGACCAGGTCGAGCAGGAGCCGGTGCTGGTCGGCCTCGGTGAGCCCGGCCAGCCGGTCGGCCAGCGCCCCGCCGGAGCCCGGCTGCTCCACCGCGTCCTGCGCGGCCAGCGCGACGACGTCGGGGATCTCGCTGATCAGCGGGCGTGAACGGGCGGCTGTGAAGCCGGGGGCGAAGCGGGCCCAGTCGACGTCCGCGACCGTCAGGGTCGTCTCACCGGCCGCGAGGGCGGTGGCGAGCGCGCCGACCGCGAGTTCCGGCCGCATCGGGCGCATACCCCTTCGGCGGAGCTGGTCGTTCAGGTCGCCCGCCGCCATTCCCTCGCCCGCCCACATGCCCCAGGAGACCGAGGTGGCGGGCAGGCCGTCGGCGTGGCGGCGCTGCGCGAGGCCGTCGAGGAAGGCGTTGGCCGCCCCGTACGCCCCCAGCTCGCCGCTGCCCCACACCGCGGACCCGGAGGAGAACAGCACGAACGCGTCCAACGCGCGCCCGGCGCACAGCTCGTCGAGGTGGGTCGCACCGACGGCCTTCGCCGCCAGGGCGTACGCGAGATCCGGGGTGTCCGTGTCGGCCAGCGGCAGGGACGGGACGGTGCCCGCCGCGTGGAAGACCGAGCGGACCGGCGTGCCGTCGGCGTCGAGCCGGGCGAACAGGTCGGCCAGCGCGGCGCGGTCGGCGGCGTCGCAGGCGGCGACGGTGGTCCGGACGCCGAGCGCGGTCAGCTCGGCCTCCAACTCGCGCGCGCCGGGCGCGTCCGCACCGCTGCGGCTGGTCAGCACGATGCGCTCGGCTCCATTGCTCGCCAGCCAGCGGGCGACGTGGCCGCCGATGGCGCCGGTGCCACCGGTGATCAGCGCGGTGCCACTGGTGCGCCAGGCGGGTGCCGCCCCCGGTGCGGGGGCCGGGGTCAGCCGCCGCACCGATACGCCGGAGGCCCGGATCGCCAACTGGTCCTCGTCCGCCTGCCCGGCCAGGACGGCGGCGAGCCGCGTCGCGGTCCTGGTGTCGGGGGCCGTGGGGAGGTCGACGATGCCGCCCCAGCGGTCCGCGTGCTCCAGGCCGACGGCCAGCCCGAGGCCCCACACCTGGCTCTGCGCCGGGTGGGTCAGCGGGTCGGACCGGCCGACGGACACCGCGCCCGTCGTGGCCAGCCACAGTGGCGCGTCGATCCCGGCGTCGCCGAGCGCCCGCACCAGCGCCAGCGTGCCGGACAGTCCACGGGGGACGGCGGGCGACGCGGGGTCGGGGCGTTCGTCCAGCGCCAGCAGGGAGAGCACACCACTGGGCGCGACGCCGGCGGCGCGCAGCGACTCCGCCGAGCCGTCGACCTCCAGGACATCGGCGCCGTGGGCGCGCAGCGCGTCGACGGCCGCCGCACGCCATGGGTGCTCCGCCTCGGACGCTTCGGACGGCTCGGACGGCTCGGACGACGAGCCGACCACGAGCCAGGTGCCGGTCAGGGTCGGTGCGTTGGCGGCGCCGAGCGGGCGCCAGGTGACGCGGTAGCGCCACGCGTCGACGGCGGACCGCTCCTGCCTGCGGCGGCGCCAGTCGGCCAGGCTCGGCAGGACGTCGGTCAGGGGCGCGTCGGCGGGCACGTCCAGCGTGGCGGCGAGATCTCCTCGCTCCACCGCGGACCAGAACTCCTCCAGCGCGGGGTCGCCGTCCGCCGTCGAGCGGGCCGTCTCATCGAGCCAGTAGCGCTTGCGCTGGAACGGGTAGGTCGGCAGGTCCACACGCCGCCCGGCGGGTACCACAGCACGCCAGTCGAAGGGCAGACCCTCGACATACGCTTCGGCGGCGGACAGCAGGAACCGGTCAAGACCGCCGTCATCCCGGCGCAAGGTGCCCACCACGACCGCGTCAGCGCCGGCCGCGTCCAGCGTCTCACGCACCCCGATGGCCAGCACAGGATGCGGGCTGCACTCGACGAACACCCCCACACCCCGGTCCAGGAGGCCACGCGTCGCCTCTTCGAACCGCACCGTCTCCCGCAGGTTCTGGTACCAGTACTCGGCACCCACCTCGCTCCCGGTCAGCCACTCCCCGGTAACGGTGGACAACATCGGTACACGCGCGGGCACCGGCTCCACCCCGGCCAACTCGCCCGCCAACGCCTCACGAATACGCTCGACATGCGGTGAATGCGACGCATAGTCCACCGGAACCCGCCGCGCGCGCACACCCTCAGCCCGACAGGACTCGACCAACTCGTCCAGCGCGTCAGCATCACCCGCCACCACCACCGAACCGGGGCCATTGACCGCCGCGACCGAGATGCGCCCGCCCCACCGCGCAATCCGCTCCCGGGCATCGTCGACCGACGCCGCCAGCGACACCATGCCGCCCTGACCCGCGATCGCCGTGATGGCCTTGCTGCGCAACGCGACGATCCGGGCAGCGTCGGCCAACGACAACGCACCCGCGACATGGGCAGCGGCGATCTCACCCTGGCTGTGCCCCACCACCGCATCCGGCTCGACACCACAGGAACGCCACAGCGCGGCCAACGACACCATCACGGCGAAGAGCGCGGGCTGCACGACATCGACCCGGTCCAACGCGGCCTCATCGGCCAGGACATCCCACAACGACCAGTCCACGTGCGGAGCGAGCGCATCAGCACACGCGTCGAGCGAAGCACGGAACACCGGCGACGACTCAGCCAGCGCGGCCCCCATACCCAGCCACTGCGAACCCTGACCGGGAAAGACGAACGCCACCTTGCCCACAGGGCGGGCGACACCGACCGCCACACGGCCGGACTCAGCCCCACCGGCCACCGCCGTCAGCGCCTCGGCACCACCCGACACCACCACAGCCCGGTGCTCGAACACCGACCGCGACAACAAGGCATCCGCCACATCAACCAGCGCCAACCCCTCCGCGCTGGCGGCGAGTTGGGCGGCCTGGGCACGCAACGCCTCCTCCGTGCGCGCGGAGAACACCAGCGGAGCCACCTCGGACCCCGACCGCGAGTCGACCGGAGCCTCCTCGGGCGCCTGCTCCAGCACGACATGCGCGTTGGTGCCGCTGATGCCGAACGAGGACACACCGGCCCGCCGGGGGCGTGCGACCTCCGGCCACGGCGTGGTCTCGGTGACCAGCGACACCGCGCCCGTCGACCAGTCCACGTGCGGGGTGGGCTCGGTGATGTGCAGGCTCCTGGGCAGTACGCCGTGCCGCAGTGCGAGCACCATCTTGATCAGGCCCGCGACACCGGACGCCGCCTGCGTGTGGCCGATGTTCGACTTCACCGAACCGAGCAGGAGCGGCTGGTCGGCCATATGCTCCCGGCCGTAGGTGGCGAGCAGTGCGTCCGCCTCGATCGGGTCGCCCAGCCGCGTGCCGGTGCCGTGTGCCTCGACGGCGTCGACCTCGGCGGCCGGCACACCCGCGTTGGCGAGCGCCTGCCGGATCACCCTGCGCTGCGCGGAGCCGCTGGGGGCGGTGAGGCCGTTGGACGCGCCGTCCTGATTGGTTGCGGTGCCCCTGATCAGCGCAAGCACGGGGTGTCCGTTGCGCCGCGCGTCGGACAGCCGCTCCAGCAGCACCATCGTGGCGCCCTCGGCGAGGCCGAACCCGTCCGCGCTCGCCGAGAACGCCTTGCACCGACCGTCGGGGGCCAGCGCGCGCTGCCTGCTGAACTCCACGAACATGCCCTGCGACGGCATCACCGTGACGCCGCCCGCCAGTGCGAGCGGGCACTCGCCACGCCGCAGCGACTGCACGGCCATGTGCAGGGCGACCAGCGACGACGAGCAGGCCGTGTCAATGGTGACGGCGGGCCCCGCGAGCCCGAACGTGTAGGAGAGCCTGCCGGACGCGACGCTCGCGGTGTTGCCGGTGAGCAGATAGCCCTCGAGGTCCGCGGGCGCCTCATGCAGCCTCGGCCCGTAGTCCATCGTCATCGCGCCCACGAACACGCCCGCCTGGCTGCCCCGCAGCCCCGCCGGGTCGATACCGGCCCGCTCCATCGCCTCCCAGGAGATCTCCAGCAGCAGCCGCTGCTGCGGGTCCATCGCCAGCGCCTCGCGCGGCGAGATACCGAAGAACTCCGGGTCGAACTGGGGGACGTCGTGCAGGAAACCGGCCTCGCGCTGGTAGTAGCCGCCCGCCCGCTCGGCGTCCTCGTCGTAGCGCCCGTCCAGGTCCCAGCCCCGGTCGGTGGGGAACGCGGTGACGCCGTCGCCACCCGCGGACAGCAGCTCCCACAGGTCCTCGGGGCTGTGCACACCACCGGGCAGGCGGCAGCTCATCGCCACGACGGCGATCGGCTCGTCGTCCCCGACCGCCGCGGGAGCCGGCGGCTCGTCGTCCTCGGCCGGTGCGCCGAGCAGCGCCCGGCCTATGTGCTCGGCGAGACCCCGGCACGTCGGGATGTCGAACACCGCCGACACCGGCAGGTTCAGGCCGGTTGCCGCGTTCAGCAGGTTGCGCAGCGCCACCGCGCCCGCCGAGTCGACGCCCAGCTCCAGCAGCGGCGCGTCCGCGTCGGCGGACGACGCGATGTCCCCGCCGACGACGGCGGCGACCTGCGCACGGACCAGGTCGAGCAGGAATGCGAGGCGGTCGGGGGCGTCCGCGAGCCGGTCGGCCAGCGACGGGGCGGGACCGGCGGCGGGCGCCGCGTGCAGCGGGTAGGGGGGCAGCGGCACCGCGCGCGCGTCCCGGTCCGCGAACACCGCCTCCCAGTCGGGGAGCACACCGTGTGCGTGAAGTTCGGCCAGCGCGGCCACCACCTGGTCGGGGCCGCCCTGGCCCCTGCGCAACGTGCCGACGACGGCGGCGTCCACGGCGGTGTCTTCGGCGGTCTCCTGAACGGCTCTGGTGAGGACGGGGTGCGGGCTCGGCTCCAGCAGCAGGTGGTGTCCCGCGGCCAGCGCGGCGCGGGTGGCGCTCTCGAAGTCCGCGGTGTCGCGGAGGTTGCGGCACCAGTGGTCCGCGGTGAGCGCGAGGGGGTCGACCTTCGTGCCCGTGGTGGCCGTGTAGATCGGCACCTCTGTCGGGCGGGGCGTGATCGGGCCGAGGTCGGCGCGCATCATGTCGAGCACCGAGTCGACCTGGCGGCCGTGTGCCGCGAGGCGGATTGCGATGCTCCTGGCCCTGACGCCGTCGGCGGCCAGCTCGGCCAGCAGTTCGGTGGCCGCGTCCTCGGTGCCGGAGACCAGGACCGAGCCGGGGGCGTGCACGGCGGCCAGGTCGAGCCCCTCGTAGCGGGTCAGCCGCTCGCGCACCTCGTCGGCGGACGCCAGCACGGACACCATCACACCGTGGTCGAGCAGATGCACCTGCGCCCGGCTGAACAGAGCCACGGCCCGCGCACCGTCCTCGACGGACAGCGCGCCCGCGACCGTGGCGGCCGAGATCTCGCCGACGCTGGAGCCGATCACGGCGCTGGGCAGCACGCCCCAGGACCGCCACAGCGCTGACAGGGACACCATCATCGCCCAGAGCGCGGGCTGGCCCACATCCGGCCGGTCCAGCGACGGTGTGTCCACCGTGCCGCGCAGCACATCCAACACGGGCCAGTCCACGAACGGCGTGAGGGCTTCCGCGCAGATGTGCAACTGCTCGGCGAACACTGGTGAAGTGTCCAGTAGTTCATCGGCCATGCCCAGCCACTGCGGCCCGTGCCCGGGGAACACGAAGGCGGTGCCGTCCGCCGCGGCCCGCGCGGGACCGGTCGCGAGTCCCGGTACCGGTCGGCCTTCGCTGACGGCGAGTAATTCGTCGGCGAGCCGAGCGTGGTCCCTGCCGACCAACACGGCGCGGTGGGCGAGCGCGGGCCGGGTCGTGGCGAGGGATAACGCGAGGTCGATGAGCGGGAGGGTCGGCTCGGCGCCGAGCAGCGCATGCAGGTCGGCAGCCCGCGCCCGTAACGCGTCCTGGCTGTGCGCCGAGAGGGTGATCGGAACGGCGGGCCCATCCGGCGCGGCGCGGCCGGGCTCGGGCCGTCCCGAGCGTAACGCGGCCTCGACCAGGGCGGGAACGCCGTCGGGCCACTCGTGGCCGGTGCCGAGCCGGTAGCCGAAGGTCGCGGTCCGCGCACCGTCCCCGCGCGCCAACACCGCGAAGGCCCCGCCCGCTCCGCCCGTCCCGACCAGTGCGAGGTCGCACTCGCCTAACCGCAGGGCGTCGATGGCCTCGGTGACGGGGTCGTGCCCGGTGCGGACCGGGCCGAGTAAGCCGAGTACACGCGCCAGTTCGCCCGCGTTGTCCCCGCCCGCGCCGTCGGTGGCCAGGTAGACACCGACGCCCGCTGGGTTGTCCGCACCGATGCCCGCGTCCTCGCAGGCCGTCCAGGCTAACTCCAGTTCGGCCGACCGGTCCGCGGGCAGCGGCACACCCGTCAGCTCGGCCAGTACACCGGGGTCGTGCTCCGTCTGCCTCGATACTGCGGACGCGACTCCTATGACGGCGACAGTGCCGGTGTCCACTCGTCAGTCCCCCTCTACGAGGTGCGTTGTCAGTCCCCTTTGACGCGGCGCCGGGCATGGGGGCTCTACCTCAGAGGGTCAAGGAAACGACGCTCCGGGAAGCCCCGATGGGGTGCGCGGGTGAATGGCCCAAAGCCGGACGAATGCGGCACCCGCGATCCCGTGCCAAACCCGACAGTATCCGGATACGCGCCGCCCGAACCAGCCTCTCTTCTTGCGGTTATTGGAAGAAAAGCAACACTTCTCTGTTGGCGCGTAAGGCCCGTTCACCCCGCGCGGCGAGCACTCCCCACGTGGATGCCACGGCGCATCATCGACGCCGCTGCCACCTGGCGCTTCGCTGCGTGGTGTGGATGCGTGGCGCGTGGCGTCGGCGCAGGGGGCGTGGTGCACACCACTGTCCGAGAACGAGCGCGCGATGGGGCGTGCTGTGCCTGTTTCGCCGCTATCGCCTTCCGCTTTCTGCCCGCTTCGTGCCCGCTTCTGCTCGTTGCGGTCACTTCACACATCTCCGCTCCCAGGCAGCGTTCTGCAACCGCTCATCCAGCGCCACTGCCTTCCGTCCACACTCACCCGGATGGGTGACACGGCTCAACAGCCGTGCCATCGGCGGCAGGTGTGGTGGTATCGCGGTGGATTCGTCGCGCCTCGCGACACGTGCCCCATGCGCACGTTGTAGGTCGTCACTCACCCTGGGTCGAAACACCACATCGAGGGGTCCGTGGACACGCGACGTGGACCGCACCCCCTCTCGGGGGCGGTAGGCGAGACATAGCTCACCCTGGCGGTCGGACATTGCGCCAGCATGAGGAGGTGTCGGGCGCGGTCCGCTCTGACCGCACGATCTTCACAGTCGAAGGGGAGGCCCCTCCTCCGCCGCTCTTGTAGATTCGCCAGCAGCCTGTTGAATGTTCACCGGCGAAACGGGGGAAGAACTTTGTCTTTCGAACAGGAATGGGCGGGCCTGGTCAGCGACGCGCGCTCCCAGCAGAGCACTTCCATGCAACTCAACGGGGCCGGCGGCGACGGCGGCGCCAAGGGTGATGGAAAGGGCGGTGGAAAGCAGCTCCAAGTGACGCCGCACGTCCTGCGCTCCCACGCGGGGCAAGCCGACAAGGTGAGCGACGAGTTCGCGAAGACGGACAACGAGACGATGCAGGAGACCGAGCAGGTGCCCGGCTCCATGGCGGGCTTCGCGAGCGACGAGGCGTTCAAGGAGTTCCAGAAGAACTGGCGTGCCCAGATGAAGTACCTGGACGGCCTCTACTCCGGGGTCGCCAAGGCACTCCGCACCGCCGCCACCACCTTCAAGGCAACGGACGTCCGGAGCAAGGCGGACATGGACAAGGTGGACCTGCCGCCGCTGTACGGGCCGTACCTGCCCAAGGACGGCACCTCGCAGGGGACCGACAAGCCCCTGTACGGCCTCCATGTGCCGACGCTCCCGTCCAGCACCGAGCCCAAGTCCTGGGGAACGCGCCGATGACCACTCCTGAACTCACCTACACCGCAGTCCGCGAGGTCAACCTCGAACCGCTCCGGGAGGCGGTGGCCAAATGGAAGGCCCTCCCGGGCAAGATTGACACCGTCACCACTACGTTCACCCGCACCGTCTCGTCCCCGCTGGAGCAGTCCGGCTGGTTCGGTGAGGCGGCGGAGGCGGCGTTCAAGGGGTTCCGCGGTGTCCGGCACCAGATGTCGGAGGCCTCCGGCCAGGCCAGGAAGATCGGCACCGTCATGTCGGAGGCGCTGAAGGCGTTCGAGTCCGCGAAGACGGTCCTCACCGAGGTCGAGACGGCGGTGAGCACCCCGCCGAAGGACGGCGACGGCAAGGTCTATCTGAAGGTCAACAAGAAGGACGGTGTCGTCTATCTCGACCCGCCGGACGACGTGGAGAACACCGCGGGCCTCCAGAAGGCGTACCACGAGTCGATCGTCTACTACAACAAAAAGATTCGTGAGGCCATCCTCAGCGCGAGCGAGGCGGACCACGACCTGAAGACGGCCCTCCAGATCGACCCGCCGGGCAAGGGCTTCAACGACGACATCGCGGGACACCTCAAGGACGTCGACGCCGAAACCAAGAAGGACGTCGACACCCTGATGAGGCTGGCAGGCAAGGAGGACTTCAAGAAGGACCCCAAGCTCCTGTCCCAGTTCAACGGCCTCCTCGCCAAGAACGCCCAGAATTCCGACTTCGCCGAGCAGTTCGCCACCCGCAAGGGCGCGAAGTGGATCATGGAATTCTGGTACAAGGCGGCCAAGCCGGACTACGAGGGCAACCCGTTCAGCAAGGCCAAGGAGCGCCCGGACGGAGTGACGAAGCAACTCGCGGCGCTCCAGGACAACCTGGGCATCACCCTGGGCCTCGCCAGCCACTCCGACTCGCCGGAGATGACGAAGTGGAAGAAGGACGTCATCGACCTCGGCTACCAGCGCATGCCCGGTGAGCACCGGACCTACTACGCCGAACCGCCGTACGGCTTCCAGGTGATGAGCAATCTCATGCGCACCGGGAAGTGGGACGGCCAGTTCCTCAACGAGTACGGCGACAAGCTCGTCGCGGTGGACAAGCAGGCGTTCGACGCGCCCGGCGGACGACGTGAGGAGGAGCAGACGCACCGGAAGTGGCTCGCCTACGGCCAGGAGCCGCCGGACTTCCTCAACTTCGGCGGGAAGAGCGACAAGGGCGAGGATCCCTTCACCGGATACTTCGAGGCGCTGGGCCACAACGGCGACGCGTCCACGCAGTTCTTCAAGGACAAGGAGCACTTCGACTACCTGCTCCGTGAGCGCACATGGCTGCCCGACAGCGGCGGCGCCGACCTCGGTGACAAGGTGCCCTACGGTCCCCGGGTGGCCCTCGGCCACGCGCTGGGCTCCGCCACCACCGGTCACGACTGGGACGCGCCGGGGAATGTCCCGGCGGAACACACCAAGGACCAGGCGGAACTCATGTCCAAGCTCGTCAAGGGCATGGGGAACGTCGACAAGGACGGAAACGCGGACATCTCGATGGCCCTGGGCATGCAGCAGGGCCTGGGGAACGCCGCGGCCGAGTACGTACCGGACTTCTTCCGGGCCATGAAGGACGGTGGGGACGACGACAAGTTGTTCCCCATGTCCGGGGCACAGGCCGGGATGGAACACCGCGACGTGACGAAGTTCCTGGTCCAGCTCGGGCAGGACCCCGAGGCGAACGCGGCGATCACCGCGGGACAGAAGCTGTACACCGCCCAAGTGCTCGACCATCACCTGGGCGGGGACGTCCCCGCGGACCAGAAGTACAACGCGCCCCCGCGGGACATCGTGCACGAGGTCCTCAAGACATCGGGCGAGACCGCGGGCACGCTGGCCTCCGGTGCGCAGGAGGGCCTCATCGGCCCGGCGGTCCGGGAGGAGAAGGAGTACGACAACGCCACGCTCAGCAAGCGCCTGTGGGGGAACACCGCCTTCGGCACCGTGGTGACGGGCGCCAGCGTCGTGGAGCCCTTCGCCTCGCATCCCCTCGGAGCCGCGGTGGCCGCAAGTCTGATCATCGGGAGCGAGGGGGCCGCCCTCAGCGACGCGGACGCCCAGGACTGGAGCATCAACAGGTCCGCCCCGGCGGCGGACAAGGCCGGCGCGATCTACGACGAGATGGCCGGGCGCGATGTGCGGCAGAACGAGGCGATGCTCAAGGCCATCGGGAAGGAACACGGCATCAAGGTGTCGGAGAGCTGGGCAGAGCTGTACTCCGACGAAGGTTTCAGCCAGGGATACTCCAGGGTCGGGTCCACGGCGCCGTTCCTCACCTCCATTGCGCAAGTAAGGCAAATGGCCGTCGACCACTAGGGCGGGGCGATCTGACCGATGCCGAGTGGGAACGACTGCGGCTGTTCCTGCCAGTCGTCAGTCAAACCAGGTCACCACCTTTCCGTTGCTCCATGAGGTCGAGTGGTGGTAGTTGGGACAGCTCGGCATCGGCGGTGCGCATGGCGGCGGCGTTGTCGGGCTGGTCGGCGAGAACGCCCATGACCAGGATGGGCGTTGCGCCCTGCACCGCGTCGAGCAGGGATGCCCGGCCGCCGTGCGTCACGAACAGGTCGGCGTGGTGCAGGAGCGCGGGTTGCGGGACGTGCTCGACGACCTTGATGCGGGGGTCGGTGCTCGGCAGGTGCTCCGCGAGGTTGCCCGCGGACACGATCGCGTCGCAGTCGATTGCGGAGAGCGCGGCCATGATCTCCCGGTATGCGCTCCCCACGACGGTACGCAGATCGGTCATTGCCGTGGTCAAGGTGCCCAGGCTCACGTAGATGAGCGGACGGTAGGAGGGGGAGCGGTCCAGCCACCCGGGCAGGGCGGTTCGGAATTCCGCGACGGTGCGTCGGACCGCGCGCGCCGAGGGTGGAGGAGCCGGGTAGAACCACTCGCCCCCTGCTCGCAGCGGACAACGGCCTCGGACCGGTGCTCCTGATCGGGCCGTGCCCGTGTCCACGCGGTGAGCAGGTCACGGGCCTTCGCCTCGGCTTGTTCCGGCCAGAGGTGGCCGAAGACGTACCGGTTGAAGCGCGCGTTCCCCAAGCCCGTCCAGATCTCGCTCACCGTCTGCTGAACGAGCGGATCGCAGGTCCAGTTCGTTCCGGCGCCGTGGAACTCCACCCCGCGCCACCGGGCTTCGCGGCGGAACATGACGGGGGCGTGGAGCGCGACGTGGTGGCCCTGCTCAAGGGCCGGGCTCTTCTCTGCCACGTTCAGCGTGTTGGAGCTGGAGGGGCTTCGCATCCGCACTGGCAGGTGCTCGGGCAGCGGCGCGGTGCCCGAGCACCCTGGGACGTGCGGGTCAGCCGCCCTGACCGATGCCCCCGATCGGGCCGACCTTCACCGGGGAGCCGGCACCGTCCGTGACGGGCAGCGTGCCGGCGCCCGGCCAGTCGAGGGTGACCGACTTCGTCTCGTCCGGCGGGGTCACCACCAGCCCCGTGACGCGGACGCCGGAGCCGCCCGACTTGTTGATCGGGTAGTTGACGCCGAAGTACGTCGACTCCCCGTCCTTGAGGATGTGCGGGTCGGCCGGCTCACCACTGCGCTTGGCGGACAGAGCCCCCTCGCTGGTCTTGAGGTCGATGCCCGCGTACCCGGAGATGGCGCAGTCCCGGCCGCCACCGTTCTTCAGCGTCACCGCGACGGTGCCATCGCCGTCGCCATCGATGGTGCGGTCCGCCGCCGTGATCTCCAGCTCGTCGGTGCGGCACTTGCCGACCTTGCCGTTCTCGTTGGAGCCGGTCCCGGCGGCCGTGCCCTGCTCGCCGGAGTCCTTCCCGCCGCCCTGATCCGAACCGCCCGAGCCCGAACCGCCGCCCGAGGAAGACACACTGGACGCGGACGACGGGGCGCTCTGTCCCGTGTCGGCATCGTCGTTCTGGCAGGCCGTGAGCGAGAGACCCGCGGCAACGGCCAGGGCGGCTAAGGAGAGCTTGTGAACACGCATCGTTTTTCCTCAGTTCCGGTTGGGGGTGCCGACTGCTTGGTACGAGTCGGTACGAGCGAGCGTTTCTGATCAGCAAGATCTGCCCGGCTGGCGAACCGTTCCGCCCAACCGCCCGCTAATACACTCCTGTTACACGCCCGTCGGGCACACGGCGCACCGCGTCAGCTGGCCGACCAGCAGCTCTCCCGCAACGCCGAAGGTGATCACGACACCGCTACTCCCCATCACCCTGCTCGCCGTCCTCGCCGTGGCCCTGGTCGCGCAGTTCCCCGGCCGTCACACGAAGCCCCTGGACGGATCGTCCGTCCAGGGGCTTCGCATACCCGGCCGGCTACCGGGTGCCGCTTGGCCTGCCGTGGCCCTTTTCCGCCAGGAACTCGGCCTGAGCCATGGGCGTGGCGTTCTCGAAGAGGCGGTTGAGGAGTTCTCCCTCCCATTCCACCGACTCGACTTCGCCGACCCCGTACTCCGTCAGGATCCTGCCTATGGCTTGCAGGGCAAGCAGCGAGTATCCGCCCAGTTCGAAGAAGTCACTGCGGTGGACGTCGATCGACGTGGCATCCACGTCCAGGACCTGTGCCCAGGTCCTGCGGACCACCTCCGCCGCCGCTTCCGCATCGGCCCGCCTTTGCGTGGGTGTTCCGCCCGTCCCGGCCTGAGAGGTGGCGACATCAGGGTCGGTGAGTTTGTCCGTCATAGTTCCTCCAAGGTGGTCGTACGCGATTGATCGCCGGTATCGGGAATCCCGTCTCCGTGCAGCCCGGCGTCGGGATTTACGGCCAGAAGAGCGAGCAGTGAGTGGAATGACGCGGTGAGGCGCCAAGCGGTCGCCTCGTCGTAGCGGGCCAGGTCGTATTCGAGGACGCCCGTGAAGCCTCCGTTCCCGTCCTCCTCCAGCATCACGGTGGCGTCGAACTTCGCCGCGCCGGTCTCGACCCGCAGGGGTTCCGCATGCAGACCGGGGAGGACAGGGGCGCGGACCGTTGTGCCGCCGTAGGAGAACATCAGTTGGAAGAGTGGATTGCGCTGCCGGTCGCGGGAGGGCCGCAGTTCCCGTACCACCCGGTCGAAGGGGACGTCCTGGTGTTCCAGCGCTCCCTGCACGGTTTCCCGTGTCTGACACAGCAGTTGGCGAAACGTCATACGTTCCGTGAGATGCGCGCGCAGGGCCACCGTGTTGGTGAGAAGGCCGATCATCCCGGCGGTCCCCGGCCGGTCCCGGCCCGAGACGAGCGTGCCCACGACGAGGTCATGGGCACCACTCTCGCGGTGGACGAACGCCATGAAGCCGGCGAGCAGCACCGTGTACGAGGTGGCGTGCTCCGCGGTGGCCAGCTCGCGCAGGCGGGCCGCCACGCCGGAGTCGACGGCGAACGGGCATGCCACTCCCGTGGCGGACAGACTTGGTGCGGCACGTGTGGGCGGAAGGGTCGTTTCCTCCGGAGCGCCGCTCAACGCCTCTCGCCAATAGGAGAGTTGCCCGTCCGCAACCGAGCTCCCGGCCGCGTTCCGGGCTGCGTGGGACGCGTAGGAGACCGGCAGTTGCGGCAGCCGCGCGGGTTCGCCGGTCAGTGCCTCCCGGTACAGCTCCGACAGATTCCGGAACAGCACATCGATCGACCAGCCGTCGAAGACGATGTGGTGGAACACCAGCACCAGTACGTGGTCGGTGGCGGAAGTCCGCAACAGGTCCGCCCGCGAGAGGGGACCACGGACCAGGTCGAAGGGTGCGGTGGCCAACTCGTTGATGATCCGGTCAAGGTCCGGCGACGGGTCGTGCGACAGGTCCGTGATGGCCAGCGCGAAGTCGTCGGCGCCGGGCGGTGCGATGCGCTGTACCGGGTGTCCGCCCTCGTTGCCGATGGTGACTCGCAGCGCCGCGTGCCGCCGCGCCACCTGCCTGAGCGCGTGCCGCAGGGCCTCGGGCACGAGGTCGCCCTGAAGGCGCAGGACCACCGGCTCGTTGTAGGCGGCGTTCACTGGCGTCATCCGGTGCTGGAGCCACATGCGCAGTTGCGAGGAGGTCAGGGGAGCCCGCTCGGGCTCCGTCCCCGCGGTCCCCCTCGCACCGTCCCGGGCACCTGCCGCGCTGTCCGCCACCTTCTCGGCACCGTGCGCGCGACGCCGTTCGGCCACGGCCTCCGCCAGCGCCCGTACGGTCGGCGCGGCGAACACCGCGCGCTGGCGTATGTCGACGGCGAGAGCCTCCCGCAGACCGGCCGCGATGCGGGTTGCGGTGAGGGAGTCGCCGCCGAGTTCGAAGAAGTCGTCGTCGAGACCGACCCGGTGGACATCGAGGGCCATCGCGCAGACCCCGGCGACGGCCGCCTCCAGCGCGGTGCGCGGCGCGGCTCCGCAGGTGGGGTCCGATTCGTCCGCGAGGGGCAGGTCCGGCAGGGCTCCGCGGTCCACCTTGCCGTTGGCGTTCAGGGGGAGTGCCGCCACCGGGACGATGCGCGCCGGCACCAGCGCCCGGGGCAGGGTGTCCGTGAGGTGGACACGCAGGCCCGCGGGGTCGTGGTGTCCGTCCTCCCAGACCACGCGCGCGCACAGCTGATCGGTCCCGGCTGGTGTCATTCGCGCGAACACCGCGCTCGCCGCGACACCCGGGTAGCGCCCCAAGGCCGACTCGACCTCTCCGGGCTCGATGCGTACGCCGTGCACCTTGATCTGGTGGTCGGCCCGGCCGAGGAACTCCAGCGCGCCATCGTCCCGACGGCGTGCGAGGTCGCCCGTGCGGTACATCCGTGCGCCTGGACGGCGGGCGTACGGGTCGGGCAGGAAGCGTTCGGCGGTCATTCCCGGCTGCCCCAGGTACCCACGCGCCAGGCAGTCCCCGGCGAGGTAGAGCTCCCCGGGTCGGCCGTCCGGCACCGGCCGCAGACGCTCGTCGAGCAGACGCACCTGTGTGCCGGCCAGCGGCCGCCCGATCGGCAGCCGGGGCCAGGTCCTCAGCTCCGTGCCGTCCACGGCCGTTTCGTACAGGAGTTGGGAGACCGTGCCCTCGGTCGCGCCGTATTCCTGCACCAGACGCACCCCGGTGGGCAGCCAGTCCGCGGCGCGCCGCACATCGACCCGCTCACTGCCGACGACCAGGAGCCTCAGCGAGGCGGGCGGCCGCGGGGTGCCGTCGTGGTCGAGCTCGCGCAGCCACTCGTACCAGTACGCCGGGGTCAGTTGCATGACACTGACGCCGTACCGATCGACCACGGCGGTCAGACGTGCGCAGTCTCCGAGCGTCTCGTCCGGATCGACCACCAGGCAGGCTCCGGCCGCCCAGGTGGCGAGCATCTCCTCCGCGGCCACCGAGAAGCCGATGGAGGCGAACTGAAGGACCCGGTCGCCGGGCCCGAGCCCGAGACCCCGCCCGATCTCGAGGGCCAGATTGGCGAGGGGGCCGTGTGCGAGCGCGACACCCTTGGGTGTCCCGGTGGATCCGGAGGTGTACGCGATCCACGCCAGGTTCTGTGGATGGAGCTCGCCGGCGGTGGCCGGGGGCCGGGCCGGGGCCGCGTCCTGCTCTGCCGACTCGTCCAGGCACAGGACGGTGCCCGGGTGGGCTGTGGCGTCGAAGGCGGGCCGCCGCTGGGCCAGGACGACGGGTGGGGCGCTGTCCGTCAGCGCGAGTGCCAGCCGTTCGGGCGGGTAGGCGGGGTCCAGCGGGACGCATACGCCCCCGGACTTCAGCACGGCGAGTACCGCCACGGCCAGTTCGACGGAGCGGGTCAGATGGAGCCCCACCGGTACGTCCGGCCCCACACCCAGACGACGCAAGCGAGACGCCAACCGGAAGGCCCAGCGGTCCAGTTCCGCGTAGCTCAGCCGCCTGTCGCCACAGAGCAGGGCGTCGGCGTCCGGTGTTTCACGGGCCCACCGCTCGATCAGCCGATGCACGCCGGGGACCGGCCGGGCTCGTTCCCCGGCCGCCGAGGCGGAGACCACGGGCGTGGTCACGGGATCAGCACCACCTTGCCGGCCGCGCCGGAGTCGAAAAGCCGGAACCCCTCCGCGGCCTGGGACAGCGGCATCCGGTGCGAGATGATGAAGGTGGGGTCGATACGGCTGCCGCGCACCAGGTTCATCAAGGTCTCCCGGTCACTGATCGGGTCGCCGACAGCGAAGCGCAGGGTGATCTCCTTGGCGAAGGCGAGCCGTGTCGGCATGGGCAGGGCCTCGGAGGCGTGGGCGCCCACGGCGCACACCACACCGCGTGGACCTACGACGTGCAGCGCGGTCAGCAGCGAGGCGTCGGTGCCGACGGCCTCCAGGACGGCGTCCGCGCCGTGTCCCTCGGTCAGGTCGATGACCTGTTGCGCGACGTGCGGGCCGTCGGGCACCGGATGCGCGCCGCGTTCGGCGGCCAGTTTCCGTCGGCTCTCCAGCGGGTCGACGGCGAGGACCCGGGCGGCGCCCAGCGTCCAGGCGGCCTCCAAGGCGAGCAGGCCCACGGGACCGCAGCCCACCACCGCAACGGTGTCCCCGGGGCGTACCTCGGCGCCGACGGCACACGCGTATCCCGTGGCGAGGACATCGCCGACGAACAGCGCCTGTTCGTCGCCGACGTCGTCGGGGATCGGCAGCAGCACCACATCAGCGAACGGCACCCGTACGTACTCGGCGTGACCTCCGGGATACGCCCGCGTGCCCACCACGGTGTCGTAGCCGAACAGGCCGACACGTTCGCACTGGTAGTGTCGGCTCCGGCGGCAGTTCCGGCAGTGCCCGCACGCGATGATGTCCGAGGCGACGACCCGGTCGCCGGGCTTGAGGCCGTGCACTCCTGGCCCCACGGCCTCGACCACGCCGGTGAACTCGTGGCCGGTGACGGTGCCCGGTGTGAACTGCGCGATCTCACCTCGGTACGGGTGGAGGTCGGTGCCGCAGATCGCGCTGCGGACGACGCGGACGAGCGCATCCCCCGGCTCCTCGATCCGGGGCACCGCGACGTCATCCGCGACCGCCACCCGGCGTGTGCCATGCCATTGCAGCGCTCTCATAGGTCCTCCTTTCCGGACGCCGACCGGGCGGGGGTGGCCGGCGGGCCGTCGTTCCCGGCGCTCCGCCCCAGTTCGCCGCAGGCGGAGTGGAGCACCTGGCACAGGTCGTCGAGCAGACGTGCGGCGGCCGTGTCGCCGTAACTGTCGGGGTGGTGGATGAGCAGGGCGCTCAGCGCGCCCGCGTCCTCGTAGAAGCCGAGGTCCAGGGGGTAGGGCGAGAAAGGGTCGTGGTTGATGAGTGCCACGTCGAGTCCCGTGAGGGCGGGAGGTACCTCCGGCGTGGTCTGGAAGGAGACGCACACGCTGATCGCCGGGCGGAAACCGGGCCGCCACAGGCCGAGGTCGGCGCTGAGCCGCTCGAACGGCACGTCCCGATGGGCATACACCCCGATCAGGTTCCCGCGGACCTGGCGCAGCAGGTTGCGGAAGTTCCCGGCCACGGGCACCCGCGTCCGCACGGGCAGCAGGTTCACGAAGAAGCCGACGGCCTTCTCGAACTCGACTCGGGTGCGGAAACCGCCCCGCGTGGCGACGAGGATGTCATCGGTGTCCGTGTAGCGGCGCAGCACCCGTGTGAATGCGGCGAGCAACAGCATGAACAGGGTGGCGTGTTCGCGCCGGGCGACCTCCCGCAGCCGGTCGTAGAGGGGTTGCGGAAAGGTGAACCAGCGTGTCCGCGGGGGCTGTTCACCCGGTGGCGGCGTGGAGCGTGCCAGGGAGAGCGGCGGCAGGGGAGTGAGGTCGGCCAGGGTCTTCTTCCAGTAGTCCAGTTGCTTCGGGTACGCGGGGCTCGTGAGCCAGTCGCGCTGCCAGCGCACGAAGGCGCTGTACTGGGTGCGGACGGGAGGCAGGGGGCTGGCGCGCCCGCGCACTCGTGCGGCGTAGAGCTGCTCCAGTTCGCGCAGCAGCACCGCCCACCACGACCAGGCGTCGGACACGAGGTGGTGCAGGGTGATCCGCACGATGTGCTCACGCGGTGCGAGTCGGATCAGCGCGGCGCGCACCACGGGTCCGTCGGCCAGGTCGAACGGGCGCTTCAGGTCGTCCACCAGGAACCGGGCCGCAGCGTGCTCCCGCTCCGTGGCGGGGAGCGGCGACAGATCGGTCAGGGGCAGTGGCACCTCCGAGTCCGGCACCACACGCTGGACGGGTGCGCCGTCGACGAGGGGGAAGCGGGTGCGCAGTGCCTCATGACGGCGGACGAGATCCTCGATGCTCTCCCGCAGGGCCGTGACGTCCAGCTCACCGATGAGGCGGAACGTCATGGGATCCGCGTACCGTGTCGTACCGGCGCGCCGCTCCATGAACCACATGCCCCGCTGGGCGTACGAAAGAGGCAGGTCCTTCTTCTCCACAGGCAACCGCCTTTCGGTCTCGCTTACTTGCCGCCCCAGGTGAAGAGCCAACGCCGGGGCACCTCGGAAAGCCCCAACCGCTCGAAGGCGGTCCGCAGGCCCTGGACCAGTGCCTGAGAGCCGAGGGCCAGGTCCTCGATGCCGGTCGCGCCCTCCACGAACACCGAGTACGTGCACAGGGCCTCCCAGTCCCGAAGCGTCCAGGCGTACACGACCTCCTCGGACTTGACCCGGTGGAACCCTGCCTGGCTGAACAGGGCCTCGTGCTGCCGCGGTGTGAGCGTCTCCAGCGCCACCGGCTTGCCGCGCGCGAGCACGAGATCGCTGTCCCTGCTCCGCAGGACGTCGCGGGTGGCACGCAGCCAGTGGGCGTAGAAGGGCCGGGTCTCCGGCAGGACGGCTCCCTCGTAGAAGAGGGTGTTGAGGGCACAGCAACCGCCTGGTGCGAGCAGCCGGTGGCATCCTTCGATCACCGGGCCGCGCTCCGCCGCCGGGATCTGGTGCATGACGTTGCTGAGGACGGCGACGTCCACAGGGCCGGTCAGGGACTCGACGTCCTGGGCGCGTCCCTGAACAAAACGTACCTTGGGATCGCGCAACCGCTGGCGTGCGATGGCCAGTTCGTGCTCGGAGGGGTCGATACCGATGACGGTGCCGACGTGGGCGGAGCGTTCGAGGAGCAGTTCGGTGGCGCGGCCGGAGCCGCAGCCGACGTCGGCGACGACGCCGCCGGCGGGGGCTTGGCAGATGTCGACCAGACGCTGGGTCACGTCACCGTAGAGGGGCCGACGTGACATGGCGTCGAACTCGTATCCGTGGACGAAGGTCATCGGTGCCTCAATCGAGTCAACGGTTCGGGGGGTGAGTCGGGGAGAAGGCGGTCGGGGTGATGAGCTGTGCCGCGGTGCCGCCCATGAGGGCTCGGTACTCCTGTGGGGTCAGCGGGTCATGGCCTGGTGGCCACAGCCCGGGGTCCCGCGTCAGTTCCGCCATGCGGGCCACGGAGCCAGTCATGGAGGCGAAGGGGAAGTCGGTACCCCACAGGAGGCGGTCGAGGACGCCGCTGTCGCGGGCGTGGGACAGGGCCTCGGCCACCGTCGTGGGTGACTGGTACGAGCCGAAGATCGACAGATCGGCGTACAGGTTGGGGTGGCGGGCGAGCAGGTCGACGCATGGCCGGGTCCAGGGCGTGCCGAGGTGGGCGAGGATCACCGTGAGGTCGGGGAAGTCCTTGGCCACCTGTTCCACCAGCAGCGGGGAGAAGAAGCGGGCGTCCGCGTTCCGGGAGGGTGTGTAGCCGGTGTGCATCAGCACCGGGATGCCGAGCTCCAGGGCGGTCTCGTACACGTCGTACCACCGGCGGTCGGCCGGGGACATGTGCAGATAGCACGGTGCGGTCTTCAGCCCGCGCAGGCCGAGCCCGGTGATGGCGTGGCGCAGACGGGCGGCGGCGCCCGGGGTGCCGGCGTCCACGGAGACGAAGCCGGTCAGCCGCTCGGGGTGGCGGGCGCACAGCTCGGCGACGAACTCGTTCGGCACCGAGAACCCTTCGACGCGCCGCACGTCGAAGGCGATCAGGAAGACGCGGTCCACGCCGGCCGAGTCCATCTCCGCCATGAGCTTCGTCTCCGGCGCGGAGAGTTCTTCGGGCCGCATTACGGTGGTGGCCGTCATCTGCTGGGCGAAGGCGGCCGAGTAGTGCCGGTAGTACTCGCCCGCGTGCACATGCGCGTCGATGATCACGTCCACCCCTCCTCGGGCCGTTCGCGGCAACCGGTGTCCTGCGCGGCGGTTCTGGCGTGCCAGAACAGCAGGCGGACGTCCTTGGGCTCCAGCGAAAGGTGGTCCGTGCTCTCCGGGGCGCCGTCGACGGCCTGCCGCCGTACGGTCGTGTGCACCGGCTCGGGAGCATGGTTGATCACCACACCGCAGCGCTCGTCGCCGCGGCCGAGCACGGTGGTCTCCACGGCCGGGTGGTCGGCGGTCAGCGGAGGCAGCACACCCGCCGTCTCGGCGACCGCCGCGTACAGTCGGTGCCAGTCGGTCTCCTCCAGTCGGTAGGGCGCGTTGAGCTGGGCCTCCAACGGGGCGTTGAGGTAGTGGGCGAGCCCCGCGCCCAGGCGATGGCGGGTCAGCGCGGGAGATCCGTCGGCGAATGCGGCCAGGACCTCGGCGCCCGCCGTGTCGATCACGGGGACGGGGCCGGGCTCCCACCGCAGCGGGAACCGCACACCCGCCCAGGCGAAGCCGGAGTGCGTGTCCGAGGCCAAGGTGAAGTCCCTGACGCGGACGCCGAACAGTTCCTCGTCGCCGGCGGCGTCCAGCAGGCTGCCGGTCGAGTAGAGCAGCACTCCGCCGGAGGTGACGTACCGCTCCAGGCGACGGCGGTCGGACAGCGACAGCTGCCGTGCCGAGGGGCAGATCACCAGGGCGTGCCGCTCGAGCTCCGCGTTCCGGCCGATGAACGCGTAGGGGAGATGGGCCTGTTGCAGCAGCAGGTGGGCGTAGAAGCCGGCGGGCGCGTCGCTGCCCGAGGGCGTCAAGTAGCCGCCCTCCTCCGGCTCGTGCTCGGGGAGGAAGACGCCCACCGGGGCGGGCAGCGGCCTGAACCCGGCCAGCTCGCCGGTCACGCGCCGAGCGAACGACCGGTACTCGGCCAGGGCGGGCTTCGCACGGCCGTCCGCGGCCAGCAGGCCCACCCGCCGTTCGTTGGGCCGCAGGGCGTACGGCTTGCGCTCGGTGGTGAAGTCCTGCCAGCACCATACGGCCGTACCGACCGCACCCGCCGCGAAGGCGGAGTGGGCGGCGGCTCTCAGATAGCCGGCGGCCGTGGTCTCGTCACAGCCGTAGCTTCCCAGTTCGTCGACGTAGACCGGCCGGTGGGCGGCGGCGCGCCGTACCAGATAGGGCACGAAGGAGGTGGCCTTGAGAGCGGTGACGGATTCGACATGGAACGGTGTCCACACCGGAAATCCATGAAGTCCCACCAGGTCGAGCGCGTGTGCGTGCTCGGGGCGGAAGGCGTGGCCGCCGACCACCGCGGACGCCTCGTTGGCCTGGAGGACCAGCGCACCGGGGTCGGCTTCGCGGATCGCCACCGCGAGTGTCCCCCACCATGCGCGGGCCTCGTCCGCGCCGAGGGCGGCGGACGACGCCGCGTCGACGTGGAGCACCTCGTCCCCGAGGTCATAGGCAAGGACGTTGGGTGCGTCCCGGAGCACAGTGGCGATGTGGTCGACGAAGGCCCGCTGCCGTTCGGTCATCTCCGGGTCCCGCCACAGGTCCCGGCCGTCCCGCCACGGCGGGTCGAAGCGCTGGCCGTTCATCCAGATGGTGAGCAGGGAGGGAAGACAGAACAGGCCGTGCCGGCCGGCGATCCCGGCCAGTTCCCGCAGCCGGTCGGCCATCACCGGGTCGTAGGAACCCTCCTCGGGCTCGAAGTCGGCCCAGAAGACGAAGAACCGTACAGTGTTGACGCCCGACGCGGCCATCTGCCGGAAGTCGTCGTCGATGCGGGTGCCGTCCCACTCCCGCCAGTAATCGCATCCCGAGGGGGAGGGGTGGTAGTTGACACCGACGCTGAACAGATGGCGTCCGTCGACGTGCGGCACACCGTCGGCCAACGTGACCCGGCCGCTGCTCACGATGTCGGACGCCATGCGGCGCTCACCTCCTCGGCGACCTGCCGGACCAGTGCCGGTCCCATGCCCGGGTGGATCGGCAGCGAGAGCTGGCGATCCATCACGTCCTCGGTCACCGGCAGATGGCCCGGGCCGAGGCCGTAGCGTTCCCGGTACAGGGTGAACAGGTGGGTGGGCGGGTAGTGCACACCGCTCTGGATCCGTGCCGCGCGCAGCCGGTCCTGGAGCGCCTCGCGGTGGATGTGGCCGGGCAGCACGATGGCGAACAGATGGTGAGCGCCCTCCTCGACCGGCCGGTCGGCGAACGGAACCGTGAGCCCGGGCAGCCCGGCCAGCCGCTCGCGGTACCGGCGTACGGCGTCCTGACGGCGCACCCGCGCGGCGGGCAGGGCGTCGAGCTGCACACGTCCGATGGCGCAAGCTACCTCCGTGGGACGGTAGTTGAGGCCGAGGTCGTCGACGTCGTAGAGGGAGGGCCCGCCGCGGTGGCGCTGCTGGGCGCTGACGGTGAGGGCGTGGGAGCGCAGCCTGCGTATGCGGTCGCGCACCGCGGGGTCGGAGGCGACCACCATGCCGCCCTCGCCCATGGCCAGGTTCTTGGTGGCGAAGAAGCTGTAGCAGCCGATGTCACCGACCGTGCCGAGCACACCCTGGACCGAATCGGTGACGGGTGCGTGGGCGCAGTCCTCGATCAGGGCCAGCCCGTGGGTACGGGCCAGCCGGGTGAGCGCCGTGAGGTCGGCGGTGTGGCCGCCATAGTGCATGGCGACGATCGCCCGGGTACGCGGGGTGATTCTGCTTGCGGCGTCCTCGGGGTCGAGGCAGAGGTCGTGCGCGCCCTTGACGTCGGCGAACACCGGGGTGGCCCCGGACAGGGCGACAGCCGCGGCGGCCGACACGAAGTTCAGGGAGGGCAGCACGACCTCGTCACCTGGTCCCAGGCCCAGGGCCAGAACCGCCAGATGCAGGGCGGCGGTGCCGCTGGAGACCGCGACGGCGGACTCGACGCCGAGCGCGGCCGCGTAGGCGCTTTCGAAGTCCTCGGTGACGGGCCCGGCCGACAGCCACCCGGACCGCAGGACGTCGGTGACCGCGTCGATTTCGGCTGTCCCGAACTCCGGGCCGTACAGCGGGATGTCGAAGGCCGTCATCCGCCCACCGCCCACGGGGCGCCGGTGCCCGCGCACAGCTCGGCCGCGGCCGTGCGGCCGAGGTAGCGGGCGGGGTCGGCGCGGAACGCCTCGGTGGCGAAGGAAAGCTGTTCGCGGGTGCCGATGTCGTGCCAGTCGCCGTCGATGACATAGCCCTCGATGGGCTCGCCGTGCGCGCGGGCGTCGTCGAGCAGGGCGGGCATGTCGTGCCGGGCGGCTTGCGGCAGGAAGCGCAGCAGGGAGGGTTCGAGCACATAGATGCCCGCGCTGACCAGGAAGCTCAGCCTGGGCTTCTCCCGGAAGTCGGTCACGCGCCGCTCGTCGTCGATATCCACCACTCCGTGCGCGATGTCGACTTCCTGGCGGCTGAGCGCGACGGTGGCGGATGCCTGCGACTTCTTGTGGCGGGCCCACAGATCGGCGAAGTCGATGTCGGTGAGCAGGTCCGCGTTCATGACGAGGGTGGAGTCCTCGAAGGGCGGCAGCAGTGAGAGCGGACCGGCGGTGCCCAGCGCCTCGTTCTCCAACGAGAAGTCCAGCTCCAGGCCCGACCAGCGGTTCTCGTCGAAACTGGCCTTGATCATGTGGGCTTGGTAGCCGAGGGAGAGCGTCACATGGGTACAGCCCGCCCTCTTCAGCTGCGTCAGAATGATGTGCAGGATCGGTATGCCGTCGAGGGGCATGAGCGGTTTGGGGACGGTCAGCGTGGCGGGCCGTAACCGGCGCCCCTCACCTCCGGCCAGTACCACTGCTCTCATCGGGTCTTCTCCGTTTGCTTCCGGGCGGCGATCAGCGTGCGGTAGACGGTGTGGACCCGGTCGGCGACCGCGTCCCAGCCGAGTTCGCCGCGCACCCTGTCGTAGCCGTGCGCTCCCATGGCGCGGCGTTCGGACGGGTCTGCGAGGAGTCGGCTGACCGCCTCGGCGACGGGCCGGGCGGCGGGGCGGGCGAGCAGGCCGTCGCGTCCGTGGGCGACGACCTCCCCGCTGCCGAGGAAGGTGGATGCGACGACAGGTTTGCCGCAGGCCCACGCCTCTACGTAGACGAGGGGGAAGAGGTCGGCGGTGGAGGGCACGCACACCACATCGCAGGCGGCGAGCGCACTGTGCTTGGCGTCCTCGTCGACCAGGCCGAGTTCGACGATGCGGGGATCGGCGTGCTCGGCGAACCGTTCCGCGCAGTCGTCGTCCCAGCGGGGTCCCATGAACACGAAGGAGGTGTCCGGGTGTTCCTCCCAGATGTACCGGGTCGCCTCGAGGAGGGTGACATAGCCCTTGGACCGCATCTTGCGTCCCAGGAAGAGCACCATCGGCCCTTTGATGCCGTGGCTCCGGCGGAACCGGCCGGGGTCGGCGGTGCCGGGCAGATGCGGTCCCTGGCCGATGGTGTGCAGGGCCGATGCGCGGACGCCGGCGTCCCGCAGCATGGCGTGTTCCGCCGAACTCAGTGCGAAGACGGCGTCGGCACGCCGGCATCCGTCGAGCACGGTCTCGCGGTCGGGCCAGACCTCGGGGGCGGAGGCGGGGGTGATGGCGAACGGCACGTCCCAGGCCCGCGCGAGTTCCAGCCCCGCCACGATGCCCTGCGGCTGGAAGGCGTCGAAGGCGTGGACCACGTCCGGGCGGTCGGTGTCGCCGGGCGCGGCCGGGAGCGCCTGCACGCTCACGCCCCCATTCCGCATGAACCGCGCGGTGTCCTCGTGGACCGTGCCCGTGTACACGCCCGCGTCCCAGCCGAGCCGGACCATCGAGGTGGCGAGGTACTGCGTCATCAGCTCGGCTCCGGCGCGCGCCGGGAAGTACCCGCGGTGGATGTACCGTACGCGCACGCCGCTCACGCTCCGGTCCCGCGTGCGGCGAGGTCCCGGGCGTACCACTCGCATGTGCGGCGCAGTCCCTCGTCCAGGTCCACCGCGGGACGATACCCGGTCAGTTCGCGGAGGAGGGAGATATCAGGAAGGCGCCGGACCGGGGACAAGGGCGGCGCGGGGTGGACGTCGAGGGCCGGGTGACGCCCCAGGGCGTCGAAGACCTTCCGGGCCAGTTCCCTGATGGGGATCTCCTCCTGGTCGTTGCCGACGTTGACGAGCAGCGGCTCCTTGGTGGGCAGGGCGGTCAGCGCGGTGATCGCGTCGATGGCGTCGTCGACGTAGCAGAACGCGCGCCTCTGGTCGCCGTGGATCTCGAAGGGGTCCGCTCCGCCGAGCAGCCGCTCGATGAACTCGGGGATCACATGGTCGTATCCCATCCGGGGTCCATAGACGTTGTGGAAGCGCACCATGCGGAGGGCGAAGCCGTGGGTGCGCGCGTATGTGCGGCACAACATCTCTCCCGCGATCTTGCTGAAGCCGTACGAAGAGCGGGCCACCGTGAGGTCGGGCATCATCAGCGGCACGTCCTCGGCGGTGGGCACGGGCGCGACACCGGCCTCGACACTGCCCGCGTAGGCCTCGCTGGAGGAGGCGAAGCAGAGGGTGGCGCCGGTCAGGCCGGAGAACCAGTCGAGGAGGTGGACGGTGGTGAGCAGGTTCGTGCGCAGCACCCGGCGTGGGTTGTCGTTGGAGTGGGCCACTCCGACCACGGCGGCCAGGTGGTACACCTCGGCGAAGTCGTGCGCGAGCAGTCCGTCGGGCACAGGCGTGGTCAGGTCGTGCTCGACGAGTTCGACGCTGCCGCGCACGTCGGACAGGTCCGCGTCGGACCGCCCCCGGCTGAAGTCGTCGAGCAGTGTGACATCGCAGGTGGTGGCGAGTCGGCGGGCCAGGTGCAGGCCGATGAAACCGGCGCCTCCGGTGATCAGGACCTTCTTACGCATGACCGAGCCTCATCGCCTTCGTCGAGGACGGGAGGACCCGCCAGGTGTCATAGACCAGTGCCGGATCGTCCATGCGCGCCATCAGGCCGGCGGCGTCGATGTCGCCGTACCGGGGGTGATCGTTGAGCAGGATGGCCGCGTGGGTGCCGGTGAAGCCCTCGGCCAGGTCGACCGCGCGGACGCCCAGTGACTCGATACGGTCCGGCGGCACCACGAAGTCATGGCCGACGATCTCCCCCACCCGGTCCGTGAGGAACGGCAGCAGGCGCTCGAAGGGGGCTCCGCGGAGGTCGTCGGTCTCGGGGCGGCCCTTGTAGGCGAAGCCTGAAATCAGGATCCTGGCCTCGGCCGGGTCCCTGCCCTGCTCCCACAGCCCGGTCAGGACACGTTCACCGACCCTCACGGGCATGGACTCATTCAGGGTGCGAGCGGCGGTGACCAACCGCGGTGTGTGGTCGTGCCCGGCGAGCGAGTACTCCAGCAGATAGGGGTCCTTGGTCAGGCAGCTGCCGCCGACGAACCCCGGCTTGTGGAGGGTGGGCCGTGGATAGCCGAGGTTGGCGGAGCCGATGACCTCCATCGCATCCAGACCGAGCTTCTCGGTGATGAGCGCGACCTCGTTGCCGAAGCCGTAGATCAGGTCGGTGTGGCAGTTGCAGACCAGCTTGACCAGTTCGGCGGCCTCCAGCGAGGAGACGGGTACCACCTGGCCGGTGAGGGTGGCGAAGAGCTCCGCCGCCCGTTTGCCCGCCTCGTCGGTCAGCCCGCCGACGATCTGCGGGAGGGACAGCAGTTCCGCCAGTGCCTGCCCCTGGATGGTGCGCTCCGGGCAGTAGGCGATCAGCGGTTCGGGAATCCTGCGTTGCAGGATGGGCAGCACCAGGCCGCGCGAGGTGCCCACGGGAACGGTGCTGCGCACGATGACCACGGTGTCGTCGTCCGTGCCTGCCGCGATCGACTCGGTGGCGGCCCGCAGATGGCTCAGATCGGGTGTGGTTCCGCCGGCCTCGATGGGCGTGCCGACGCAGATGATCAGGACGGGAGGCAGCTTCCGCCCGCGGATGTCGGTGGTGACGGCGAAGGCTCCGCCGGCGGCGCCGTTCCTGATCTCTTCCTCGACGCCGGGCTCGGCCAGCCTCAGCCTGCCTGCGGCGAGTTCACCGGCCACCGCGGTATTGGTCTCGTAGCCGAGCACGCTCTTGCCCGTGGCCAGCAGCGCGGCGGTGAGTGTGACGCCGACGTAGCCCAGCCCTACGACACCTACGTCGTAGTCCTCGTACTGCCTGGTCGATGGCATTGTCATAACCCCCTGAATGCGGCGTGGGAAGGTGGGGTCGCCGGTGGTTCAGCCGACAACCCAGTGGGTCTTCTCGGCTCTGCCACCGAGCTGTCGTTTCTGGTCGTCCAGCCCCTTCACCTCGGAGCCGCCGGCGTCGATCTCGCGGATGCCGTGCCGCCACATCTTCTGGAACACGGTCAGCCAGATGTACTGGGGAATCGCCGTGAAACCGGTGGAGTCCTTCAGGACACCGGTCAGCCGCTCCGGGAAGCGCATGGTCATCGTGCAGTAGAGCGATGCCCTGCGCGGACCGGTGCGTTCGCCCGCGAAGAACATCACGGGTATCTCCTCTCCGTCCTGGAGGAAGAGACCGCCGAGGTGGGCGAAGTAGTCCCGCTCGTTCTGCCCGCCGGGACGCTGGGTGATCAGCGCGCGGTAGTCCTCGGGCGTCGACCCGACCAGCGTGCCCTGCTCCCGGCGGGCGTCGAAGTACCCCTCGACAACGGCGCGGGCCCGGCGGATCTCCGGTTCGGTGTAGCCGTACGGCCGGATGCGGAGCTCCAAGTGGTCGTTGCGCTGGAGGAAGTTCTCGAACCTGCGGAAGGCGAGGCGGTTCTTGCTCTTGTACCTGCGGTGCTCCGCACCCGTGAGGTTGCCGACGCGCAGGCTGCCGTCCGGCTGCTCCTCGAGGAGTGTGTCGAGGTAGTAGACCCGGTTGGGGTGGGTCTCGTCCTCCTCGGGGGCGACCGGATGCCACGGGTCCGTGGTCACCGGAGCGAAGCCCGCGGCCAGGAAGGCCGCGTGGTCCTCGGGCGGCAGGTGCCGTACGTACACCGAGTTCTGGGCAAGTCCGGCATCGCGGACCGCCGCGATGAACGACGTGACCGCCGCCACCTTGCCCGGGCCCTTCGGCGCGACGATGTGCAGATGCTTGGCCGGGCTGTCCTCCTTGCTGAAGTAGCCGACTCCGAAGAGGTTCTCGCCGTCGTGGTAGGCCAGACCGTTGGGATGACGGGTGCTGGTGCCGCGGAGGTTGTAGCCGTTGGTGTAGAGCATCAGCCCGAGGTCGCCCATGGCGAAGGAGCCGTCCTTGAATTTCTGGATGGCTTCGAAGGACTCCTCCACGGGCCGGAGTTTGTCCCCGAAGAGGCTCTCCAGGCGGGCTTCGAACGTGTCACGTTCATGGGGAGGCAGACGCATCGCTTCTCCTGTCGTCGGCGGCACGGGTGGGCGGGGGTGCGGTCCTGCTCACGGGGCGGCCGCGGTCGGGCCGTGGCCGGTGGCGGGCCCGGCCGAGTCCCGAGCCGGTGTGCCGAGAATCCCGACGACGCCGTCGACCAGGTGCCAGAAGAGGCGCTCTCCCAGTTCGGCCGAGGCACCGGCGGCGGAGGACAGCACACCCTGGTGGGACATCACGTCCGCATCGACGGGGTGCCGGTACACCCCGGCGGGCGGCGGCGAGGGATGACTGGGGCGCTCCGCGCGGACGACGTCCGGGCGGAGATACATCATGAGGCTCGTCTCGGTCAGCCCCGCGTGTTCCGCGTGCCACCCCGGGAAACGCGGTATGTGCTCGGCGAGCCAGTCCTCGGTGACCAGGCTCCACCAGCTGAACGCGACCACCTCGGTGTCCGGGAACAGGGCGGTCGGCGCACAGCCGTCGATCGCTTCGAAGAGCAGCCCCTCGTTCTCGTAGTGCCCGTTGATCAGGACGAGCCGGCCGACTCCGAGGCGGGAGAGCGCCGCCAGGCAGCTGGTGAGATAGTCGATGAACGTGGATCCGCCGATGTGCACGGTGCCCGGAAAGTGCAGTCCGCCCCCGCTCTGCGGCAGGGATCGTGCCGAGAACGGCTGGCCGGGCAGCAGTAGACCGCCGGTCTCCGCGACGACCTGGCGCGCCAGCGCGTCGGGGATGTCCATGTCGACCGAGAGCGGGAGATGGGGCCCGTGCTGTTCCAGCCCTCCCACCGGCCAGACCAGGGTGGCGCCGCGCATGGTCCGCGGCACTTCCGGGCTGGTCAAGTCTCCGTAGCGGGATACGCTCGTGGTGCGTTGCCGCATTGCCTTCACCTCATGACCTCTTGATGCTCCGCCCCATCACGTCCACCACCTCGCCGCCTTTTGAGCCCAGCCAGCCGTCGAAGTCCTCGCGGATGGTGCGGAGGGTGGTGTGCATGTTTCGGTGCAGTGCGGTGTAGACCTGGACGACGTCGGCGCCCACGCTCAGGTACTCCGCCACGTCGGTGGCGTTCTCCACCCCGCCGCTCGCCATGAGCGGCACCGTCAGCCCGGTCCTGCGGAGGCCGAAGATTTCGGCGAGCACGAGCGGTTTGATTCCGGGCCCCGAGTAGCCGAACACCCCTCCGAGGAGCACCTCGCCCGTGTCGGCGTCCACGGCCAGCCCGGGGAGAGTGTCGCTCAGGGTGATGGCGTTCGCGCCCGAGGCCACGGCGGCATCGACACGCTCCCGCACCCGCTCCCCGGACGCCAGCTTGACGCTGAAGGGCACCGGTGTGCGGCGCCGCACCGCGGCGGTGTACGCGGCGACACGCTCGGGAGTGTCATCGAGGCCGCCCTCCTCGTTCAGGCACGAGATGCCGAGCTCCAGGGCGGGGGTGCCCGTCGCGGTCACGCGCGCGGCCAGATCGGCGAGTTCGGCGGGCGAGTCCGCGTACAGGGATGCGATCACCGGTAGCTTCTCGTCGGCGAACCGGCAGAGCATCGCGCACCAGTCGTCGACGGGACGACGGGAGTACGTAGTGCTGTTGAGCATTCCGGTGGGCAGGCGGAGCAGTCGTTCGCCGCCCGGGGTGCTGGGGTCGGGATGGATGGTCTTGGTGACCACGGCCCCCGCGCCGTCCTCGAGCAGCCTGCGGATGTTGCGCTCCTGGTCGGTGAGCAGACCGGAGCCGACGACGACGGGGGATGCCAGGCGCAGCCCGAGGATCTGTGCCGGTCCGGGTGCGGGCCGGACACCGGTCCCGGTCGCGGCCCTGGCGCCCCGCCCGGTGTCCGGGACCTCGCCGTCCTCGCCCTCGAGGCCGCTCACTCCGACATCACCACCTCTCGGCCGAGCTTGTCGAGCAGCCGGAGCAGTTCGGCGGGGTTGGCCTGGGCCTCGGCCAGGTCGAAGACGGTGACGTCGCCGATGGAGGGCAGTCCGCGCAGCAGATGGCTGGCGTTGGGCGCGAGAGGCGTGGGAGTGACGACGACGACGGGCCGGCCGAGCGCGGAGGCCCAGCCGAGTTCGACATGGGTGCCGTCGGTGCGCATCAGTTCGCCTGCCTTGTCCACGGGCAGCACCGGTACGAATACATCGCAGCGACGCATCCAGTCGAAGTCCCGCACACTGACCTGCTCTGGTGAGAACAGCTTCGTGTCGGCGCCGAACCTCTCGGCGACATGGGCCGAGAAGACCGTGCCGTGCGCGGCCGAGACGGCATCGATGATGTCGCGGATAGCGTGCCGTAACGGTTGGTGGAAGCCGTTCTGGTGGATCGCGTGCTGAATGGGGCCGCCGACGAAGACACTGACTCCGGTCAGGTCGACGCCCTCCGTCCCGTCGATGCCGGTCGCCGTGGTGTCGCTCATGACATCTCCCGATCTGCTTGGCGAAGCGCGATGTGGTGCACCTTGAGTTGCGTGTACTCCAGAAGGCCCCAGTGGCCGTACTCCACGCCGATCCCGGAGTGCCGGTGACCGCCGAACGGCACGTCATGCCGCAGGTCGCCATGGGTGTTGAGCCACACGGTCCCGCACTGCGGCAGCTCGGCCAGAGCTTGTGCCCGGTCCTCGTCGCCCCACAGCGACAGGCCCAGCCCGTACGGCGAGGCATTGGCGCGGCCGATCGCCTCGGCCGGGTCGTCGTAGGGGATGACGGGGACGACCGGGCCGAACTGTTCCTCCTCCTCGAGGCGGCTTCCGGGCGGGAGCCCGGTGACGACGGTGGGGGGATAGAAGTAGCCGGGCCCCTCGGGGACATGGCCGCCGGCCAGACACTGGGCCCCGGAACGTACGGCCTCCTCCACCATGCCCGCGACGCGGTCCCGCCCGGCACGGCTGACGAGCGGACCGTACTCGGTGGCAGGGTCGAGCCCGTCGCCCACGACGGCCGACCTCGCCGACTCCGCCATGGCCTCGGCGAGTTGGCGGTGCTGTCCGCGGGGTGCGTAGACGCGCTTGACCGCGGCGCAGAACTGTCCACTGTTCGTCATGGCGCTGGCGAACAGATCCGCCGCGACGGCCGCGGCATCCGTGCCGGGCAGCACGATGGCCGCGTCGTTGCCGCCCAGTTCCAGCACGACCCGCTTGAGGTCGGCCGCCGCCTGCCGGGCGATGGCGCGGCCGGTGCCCACCGAGCCGGTGAACGACACCAGCCGAACCGCGGGGTGGACGGTGAGCCGGGCGCCGAGCTCGGTGCCTCCGCCCACGACCGTGAACGTGCCGGGAGGCAGCACCTCGCCCAGGAGCTCTCCCATCATCAGGCTGGACATCGGAGTGTCCGGGGAGGGTTTGAGGACTACGGTGTTCCCGGCCAGCAGCGCGGGCGCGATCTTGCACACGGCCAGGAGAACGGGATAGTTGGAGGGGGCGATCGCGGCGACCACACCGTGCGGCACCCGCTCCAGGCCGATACGGGCGCCGGGTTCGTCGACCAGCCGCTCCGGTGCCAGGTCCAGACGTGCGGTTTCCGCGAACCAGTCGGCCGCCAGCCGGACTTCGTCCCGCGCCCGGTGCAGCGGCTTGCCCTGCTCCCCGGTGAGGAGTTCGGACATCGGGTCCACGGCGGCAAGCAGCACGTGGTGGCATGCGAGGAGCCGCTCCCGGCGGGTGTCGAGGGACATGGCCGCCCAGCCGGGGAGGGCCCGGGCCGCGTCGTTCAGCACCGCGTCGAGCGCTTGCGGAGTGCACCCCGGGGCGTGGGTGAACACCTCGCCGAGCGCGGGATTCTCGACCGGCGTGGGTCCGTACCGCTCGGCGCCGGGGTGCCCGGCCGGAGGCATGACACCAACCTCCGGTTCGGCGGCACGAGCGTTCACCGGTCGCCCTCCGTCCGCGTCGGCACGCGGTCACGGAAGGACTCGGCGTCGTGGTGAATGGGTTGGCCAGCAATTTCGGGCATCTGTTCCCGCCAGGAGGAAGTCGCGGAAGGGACGGTGGCCGACTGGAGGGGGCCCCGTTCGGGGGCGCCCCGTAGCGGTGTCCGCCGGCGCCTGCGCGAGAACGGCGCCACGGACGGCTCGGATGCACGGCGGTCGGCGGCGGACGGATGGACTGCGGGCCCGTTCGCCGGACATGCGCGGACCAGGGCCGCGGGAAGGCCGACCCTGCGGACCGCCGTCCGGCATCCCGCCGCCGGATCGCCTTGCCCTCTGCCGGGCCGTCGCGTTGCGGGCGGCCCGGAGAACAGTCTCACCGGGCCGCAGCCGATCGGGCACCCCCACTTTGGGCTATGGTCATCCGGCTACACCGATCGCGCGGCCGAATGCTCCTGGCGGGCGCGGCGGCGTCCGGGAAGCATCGGAGGCCCGAGACCACGTTTCGGGGATCGCCCCTTCCCGCGGAATAAGTGGGGGTGGCTGCGGCAGTGTCCGTAGCCTGCGTGCGCGGTCAGCTGATCAGTGGTCCGGCACCTCGAGCGCGTGCTCGACGAGGACACGCTCGACGTCGTACAGGAAGGCATGCACCTCGGACGGAGCGAGGGCACAGTGGTCGGCGTTGAGTATCAGCCGGATCCAGCCCGGTTCCTCGTCGTCGACCACGAGGAAGAAGGTCTCGCCCTCCTGGAACTCGTGGGGTGCGACGACGGTGTCGGTCACCGCGCTCCGCAGGGCGGCCGTGGACACCGGGATACGGTCGTCGGCCGCTTCGGGCAGGGCATGGCTCGCCCGGATGTCGTTGAAGCAGTACGAGAGGTCGATGGGCACCCCGCGCTCACCGGCGGCGGCACCGATCAGGTCCTCCACCTCATCGGGATCGTAGAGGCCGTTGGCGTACGCGGCGGTGCACGCGGCCAGGGCGCGACGCGCGATGTCCTCGACGCGGTCGCCCGCCAGATCGATCGTCGCAGCGACCTCCGCGTGCAGATTGGCCACGGTCTCGCGCAGCTCCGGCTCGGCACGGTTGGCCGTGAGCAGGCGCAGGGTGCACGAGGACAGCCCGGCGCGGCGCCCGAGGAGCAGTGCCACGACGGTCAGCAGCACCGCGGAGGTGCTCACCCGCCAGCGTCGTGCCAGCACCGGCACGGCGAGTGCCACCGCCCGGGAGTCCATGGCAGCGCTGTAGCGGACAGGGGCGGCCAGGCTGGGCCCGGAGCCCTTCCCCGGCTCCCGCCCGGCTCCGCTCTGCGGCGGGAACAGCGTGGCGGGCGCGATCGCGAGCTGGCGTAACCAGTAGGTGCGTGCGCGTCCGAGCAGGGCCCGTCCACGCGGCGAGTGCTCGAACCGGGCCTGTTCGACGGGCTGGCGGGACGTCGCGGCGGGCGGCAGGAGGCGGCCGGCCGCGCGGGCGTCCAGCAGCCGGGTCGTCTCCGAAGCCAGCAGGCGCAGCGACATCAGGTCCGCCGCCAGGTGGGATACGCAGAACGCGGCGAGCACGGGTGCTCCGTCGACGACGACGGTCATGAAACGGATCAGCGGGGCGCGCCCGGCCTCGAAGGCGGTGTGTTGCATTCGGCGCCGCCAGGCGTTCAGGACGTCGCCAGGACTCTCATCCCGCTCGGTCGTCCACACCTCGGCGTCCAACCCTCCCGATTTCTCCACCTGTTGGACCAGTGCGCCGTCGTCGTTCCGGTGGAAGCCGGTGCGCAGCGACTCGTGGCGTGCGAGCAGTTCGGCGAAGACGACGAGGATGTCCTCTTCGGTGCCATGGCCGGGCAGGTGCACCCAGTGGCACACGTTGTAGAACGCCGCATCGGGGAGTTGCCGTTCGATCAGATTCCACATGTGGCGCTGTGCACAGGTGGCCGGTGCGGTGGCGGCGCGTCGTCCTGTGAAACGGACACGGCGCTGGACGAGTTCTGCCATGGCTGGTTCCTTTCCCGGCACGCTGACGGGGGAGGGGAGGGAGATGGGGAGGGGGCGCGCTGGATCAGCGCGATACGGGGCTCACCCTAGTGAGCGCCCGTGGGGTCGTCACCGGCACGTATGGGCCTGCCCGTTCAGGGCGCACCGGCAGTGCGCCCATGGCCCCGAGAGAGGGCCACGCCCGCCCCGAGGGTCGTAGCGGCGACCGGGCGGGCATGGCCGTGCCGGCCGGTTCGGCGGACCGGCTAGCAGGCGATGAGGCCGGACTGTATGGCGGTAACCACCGCCGCCGTCCGGTTGGGGGCACCGAGCTTGAGCAACAGACTGGCGACGATGCGCTTGACGCCGTGGCTGGAGATGCCGAGGCGCCGGGCGATCTGTTTGTTGCTCAAGCCCTCGGCGAGCAGGAGCAGTACCTCGTTCTCGCGGCCGGTCAGGGACACATCGCGCTGCCAGCGGTGTGGTCCCGGATCACGGACGCGGTGCAGCAGCGACCGGGTGAGGGAAGTGGGCATGGGCACTTCCCCAGCCACCGTCCGCTGGAGCGCCTCTTCGACCGCGGAGGGGGTCAACTCGCTCCCGACCAGGAAGCCGTCGGGGACCGTGGACCCCGTGATGATTTCCTCGGGTATCTCAGGGCTGCTCAGCAGCAGCAGTACCTTCGCCCTTCGGCGCAGGGCGTCGAAGGGCGCGCCCCGATCCGGAACGTAATCGTCCTCGTGGAGGAAGAGGACGTCGACCCGGCCCGCACACAGGGCGTCCTCCACTTCGTTCCAGTCGCCGCAGTGCCTGACCTCGCTCACCAGGGGCGCTGTCGACAGCACTGCTCGCAGGCCGAGTTGCAGAAATCCGTTCGTCACAAGAGTGGTCACCACGAGCTGCTCTTCTTGGCGTGGGGGGTGGCACAGCGTCTGGCTCACTCCCGCTCCTCCTCACTGCCGCCAGGCACCTCCGGCATATGCCGGACGAAGAGGACCGTGCTGCCCCCCGTGCCGGCCGCCGCAGGTCATGGCCTGCTTGTTGCTTCTGATAGGCAATAGCAACTTATTTTCAACTACCTCAGACAGAGTATCCAGGCTTGTCGATCTACATCAACCATTCCATGCCACCCCGGGTGGCCGACCTTGAGTCATGCGGATGGCCACGGAAATTTTGAGTCAGCGCGACAGTTTAATTTTCACTCGATGGCTTGATTCGTATCTGCTTGGTCCGGCTTTCGTTTTTCTCGGAAAACAAGTACCTTCCATGCCACGGCACGCCCACAACGTCCGGCGCGGCCGTGGAACCCCGATCACGCAGACCCGACCTCTTACTCCGGACGTATGCGCAAGCCCCACTGAGCAGGGAAATCAACACCTCACCCGGCTCGCCGCAGCCTCGGTCGCGCGAGCTCGCCGCTCTCTCGGTGGCCCGCGCCGACTGCTGTCTGGGGCCGCTCCGCGGTGCGGCCCGCGCAACGGCGGCATGACCCGCAAACGCTGCGGCGGCCGGTCACCCCTTCCGTGTCGGCCACGTCGACCCGGCAGAAATTGAATGCCAGGGCCGGAAATTCCACGTGCCGTCCGGGGTCCAAAAATTCGATAGATCATGGCCGAAAATCATGGGCCTTTGTTTTTCCGGACCGTGTCGGCCCGGGATGCCACGGCCACCGACACCAGCGAAGGAGAGCCGATGACCGCCGAAACCGTCGCGGACGGGAGGGATCCGGCCGCCCCGGCAGCACCAGGCGCCGCCGGCTCCGGCACCGGCGCTCAGGACAGCGTGATCCGCTGGCTGCTGGCACAGATGCGGCCCTTCCGGCCCTATGTCGTCCTCCACCTGCTGGGAAGTGTGGTCTGGCAGTCGCTGAACGCGGCCATCCCCCTGGTCACCGGTCTGGCCTTCGACGAAGTCCTCGAACAGAGCGGCACGGCAACCGACTTCGGCACCTTTCACGCCATCGTCGCCGGTCTGCTGGCGCTCGTCCTCGTCCGGGCACTGGGCGGCATCACAGCCACCTACTCCCTGGAGTCCTTCGCCAGTGGCCTGGAACGTGAGGCACGCGCCCAGGTGTTCGCCAACCTGCTCCGCAAAGGGCAGGGCTACTTCAACCGGCGGCGCGTCGGCGATCTGACGGCCCGGGCGACCGGCGACGCCGAGTCGCTGAACCTGATGGTGTCGCCCGGCTACGACATGGCGGTCGATCTGGCACTGAACATCCTGCTGCCGGTCGTCTTCGTCGCCCTGGTGGATCCTCGGCTGTTGGTGTCCCCCGTCGCCTTCGTCCTGCTGTTCGCGGTGGCCCTGGCCGAGCACGGGCGGCGCCTGGAGCCGGTGTCCGACCTCGCCCGGGAACGCTTCGGCGATATGACGGCCCAGGCCACGGAGAGCATCGCCGGTATGGAGGTCGTCGAGTCGACCGGCGGAGCCGACCAGGAGCGGGCCCGGTTCGCCGAACTGGCCGCGGCCTACCGCGACGCTTCGGTACGCCAGGTCCGCACCCAGGCACTGGCCCTGCCCCCGCTGCTGCTGACCCTCGCCACCGCGGGCGCTCTGGTGCACTGCGTCATCCTGCTACGCGCAGGCTCCCTCAGCACCGGTGAACTCGTCGCCGTGCTGGGGCTGATGGGCACCCTGCGGGCACCCACCCAGCTCGCCTCATTCAGCCTCGGACTCATCTACCTCGGCATGGCCGGAGCACAGCGGATCAAGGAGGTCGCCGACGACCCGGACGACGAGGACGAGCAGTGCGGTCGGCACGTCGCGCACATGACCGGCGAAGTGGCCATGGAGCACGTCACCTTCGGCTACGAGCCCGGCGAGCCCGTACTGCGGGATGTGTCCTTCCGAGTGGCGCCCGGTACCACGGTGGCCGTCGTCGGCCCCACCGGCAGCGGCAAGTCCACCCTGCTCAGTCTGCTCAACCGCACCTACACACCGGATGAGGGACGGGTCCTGATCGACGGTGTCGCCACCACCGACTGGGACACCAGGTCACTGCGCTCGCAGATCGCGGTCATCGAGCAGGACGTGGTGCTGTTCTCCCGCACCATCGCCGAGAACCTCGCTCTCGGTGCGGACACCGGCGTCGATCGCGCACGGCTGGAGGATGCGGCCCGCACCGCACAGGCCCACGACTTCATCATGGCGGGCGAGGGCGGCTACGACACCGTCATCGGTGAACGTGGCGTCACCCTCTCCGGCGGGCAGCGCCAACGCCTCGCCATCGCCCGCGCTCTGGTGGCCGACCCCCGCGTCCTCGCCCTGGACGACGCCACCAGCGCGGTCGACAGCGCCACCGAGTACGAGCTACAGCGCGCCATGCGGCAGGCATCGGCCGGACGCACCACGTTTCTGATCACCCCCAGGCTGTCCCGCATCCGTGCGGCGGACCACATCCTCGTCCTGGACGCCGGCCGGATCGTCAGCCAGGGCAGCCACGAACAGCTCCTGCGGGGGTGTTCGTTCTACCGCCGGATCTTCGCGCCCTATCTGACCGAGCCGACCCCCGCCGGTCCGCACGGCGCGGGCGCAAAGGAGGAGAGCCACTGATGGCGCACTTGCTGGAAGGCATCGAGCCGGACGACTACGGCCGCCGTCACGGGGACCGCGAACTGGCCCGCCGGATCGCCCCGTACTTCCACGGCAGACGCGGTGCGGTGGTGTTCGTGACCATCGCCGTGGGCATCGCCGCGACGGCGGGCAGCGCCGTTCCCCTGCTGCTGGCCCGGACCGTGGACTCGGCCCTGGGCGACGAAGGCGACGGCCGGGTCGCCCTGCTGGTGACGGCCATCCTCGCCGCGGGAACGGTCGCCTGGCTGTTCACCTTTCTCCAGGAGCGGGTGACCGGAACGCTGGTCGGTGACGTGGTGTGCACCCTGCGGGAGCAGGTGTTCGCCGCGGCCATGCGGCAGGACATGGCGTTCCATGACGCCCACCCCACCGGGGTGGTGGTCAGCCGGGTCAGCAACGACACACAGTCCTTTGCGACGCTGGTCAGTCTGGTGCTCAGCCTGTTCGGCCAGGTGTTGATGATCGGAATCCTGCTGGCGGCCCTCTTCGTGATCAATGTGCCGCTGGCCCTGGTGACGGCTCTGGTGGCCGCGGTCGTCATCGCCGTCAGCCTCGCCTTCCGCCGTGCGGCACGCAGCGCCTCCCTGCGGCAGCAGGAGGCGCTGGCGCAGGTCAACGGTTATGTGCAGGAGACCCTGCGGGGGATCACCGTGGCGCGGAACCACGGCCATCAGCAGTCCGCGCAAGCCGGCCTGGACGAGGTCAATCACCGCTGGTTCCGGGCCAGCGTCCGGCTCAACCGCATGTTCAGCGGCATCTTTCCGCTGTTGATCTCGCTGACCGGACTGGGCACCGTCGCCGTGGTCCTGGTGGGCGGACACCGGGTGGACGCGGGGGGTGTCTCAGCCGGCGAATGGGTGCTGTTCCTCGAGGCCCTGGCCCTGTTCTGGTCGCCGCTCACCAGCATCGCCTCCTTCTGGAGCCAGCTCCAGCAGGGTCTGGCCGCGGGGGAGCGGGTCTTCTCGCTCATCGACCGTGAGCCTGCGGTGCGCCAGCGCGACCGGATCCCGGTCGTGAGCCTGCGGGGCGAGATCGCCCTGCGCGACGTCCACTTCGGCTACGACGCTCAGCGCCCCGTACTCACGGGCGTGAGCCTGACCGTCCCGGCGGGGCACACCGTGGCGCTGGTCGGGCACACCGGGGCCGGCAAGTCCAGTGTGGTGCGGCTGATCATGCGGGCCTACGAGTTCCAGAAGGGGAGCATCGAGGTCGACGGGCAGGATGTGCGCACCCTGGACCTCGAGCAGTACCGGCGCTGCCTCGGCGTGGTGACCCAGACGCCGTTCCTCTTCTCCGGGACCGTGGCGGACAACATCGCCCGCGGCCGACCGGCCGCCGGCCGCGACGAGCTGGAGGCCGCCGCACACGCGGTGGCCGGCGGCGACTGGCTGGCACAGCTCCCGCAGGGTCTGGACACGCCGACGGACGAGGGCGGACGCAACCTGTCCACCGGTCAGCGGCAACTCGTGGCTCTCGCCCGCGTCTTCCTCCAAGACGCCCCCGTGCTGATCCTCGACGAGGCCACGGCCAGTATCGACCCCCTGACGGAAGCCCAGATCCAGGAGGGCTTGGACGCACTCACCGCGAACCGTACGACCATCGTCGTCGCCCATCGTCTGCCCACCGTCCGCAAGGCCGACACGGTCGTTGTCGTCGACGACGGACGGATCATCGAGGAGGGCGACCACACCACCCTGCTCCAGCGCGGCGGTGCCTACAGCCGACTCTACGAACGGTATTTCCGCTACCAGCAGCCCGACGACGATCCCGCGGGCGAGGCGCTGCCGCTCGCAGCGCCCGGGGAGTCGCATGCGGGCGTGGCCGGGTCCGGACCGGCCACCCCGGCGGCCCCGCAGGGAGAGGAGGACGTGATCGATGCCCACCGCATCTGACGCCCCGGTGACGCCCGCGCCCGGGACGCTCGGACACCTCCTCGCCGCCGCGTGCCGAGCCCGACCGGACGCCGTTGCCGTGCGGTGTGGGGACGACGTCCTGACCTACGGTGAGCTGCGCGAGCGCGTACGGGCGACCGCCCGCCATTGGCAGGGCCTCGGCCTCGCCTCGAACGGCACACACGGCACCGTGGGACTGCTCATGGAGAACACCCCCGAATGCGTCGTGGCCTTTCTCGCCGCCGCGCACCTCGGGGTGCGGCTGGTCCCGCTCGAAGCAGGTACCACCCCGTCGCAGCTGGCCGGACTGCTGGACACTGCGGGTCCCCTGTTCGTCGTGGGGCACGAGGCGGGCCTCCGTACGCTGAGGGGCTCCACGCAGCAGGGCCCGCGCGACGGTGTCCTCGTCCCGGTGGAGGAGCCGGACGGAGACACTCCACGGGGGACGGGCGGCGAGGAGCCGCCGACAGCCGCCAGTCCCGATGCCCCCTTCCTGTACCAGTACACCTCCGGTTCGACCGGGCACCCCAAGGCGGCGGTCCACACGCAGCGCAACCTCGTCAACGGCGGTGACGCCTACGCACGCGCCTACGACATCAACGAGGACGACCGTGTCCTGGCCGGTGTTCCCCTGACGCACTCCTTCGGCATGGTCGCCGGGCTCGTCACGGCACTGCGCGCCGGAGCGCAGATCGTCCTCCTCGGCCGCTTCACCCCCGCTCGCCTCCTGCGAGCCCTGGACATCCACGCCTGCACGGTGCTGGTCGCCGCTCCCATGGCCTATGACCTGACGACGCGTGCCGCCGTCGGCCCGCATACCCCGAACCCCCCGCGCAGTCTGCGACTGTGTCTCTCGTCGGGCGCGGCCCTGCCGCCCGCCGTCGCCCAGCGTGCCCGGGAGCGGCTCGGGCTGAAGATCCAACAGGTCTACGGCTGTACGGAGGCCGGAGTCATCGCCGCCCAGCGTCCCGAGGACGACGCAGGCGCGGATCGCGGTGTGGGGCGGGCCATGCCCGGCGTACGCATCCGTGTGGTCGACGAGCGAGGGCACGATGTGCCCAGTGGGGAAGTGGGGTCGCTGCTGGTGCGTACGTCCGCGATGTTCACGCACTACGTCGACCACCCCGAGGCCACACGGCGGGCCTTCCGCAACGGCTGGTACGTGACCGGCGACATGGCCCGCCTCGGCCCCAAGGGGCACCTGCACCTGGTCGGGCGCAAGGACTCCTTCATCAACGTGGGTGGCAAGAAGGTGAATCCCCTCGAGGTCGAGCAGGCGCTGCTGGCCCACCCGGACGTCGTCGAAGCGGTGGTGTGGGGAGAGGAGACCGGTGACACCGGTGAACGGGTACGGGCCACCGTGGTCGCGCGGGCACCGCTGTCCGCGGACCGGCTCACGGCCCACTGCCGGGCCCGGCTCCTCCCTCACCAGGTGCCCCTTGCGGTCGACTTCGTCGCCTCGCTGCCGAAGAGCTCCCTGGGCAAGGTCAGACGAGCCGCAGTGCCCGCCGCCACCCGACTGGTGCACCCGACGGACGCGGGTGACGGCCTGACCGGCGGTGGTCGGTCAAGCTGAACACCGAGCCGGGCGGTACCGAGTGCTGAGCGCCACTCCCTGAGCCCGTCAGGACGGTCTGCGCGGTGGGGGGAGCCGGTTCAGCAACTCCCACAGGGGCTGGGAGCCGCCCGCCCACTCACCCAGCAGACGGCGGTCCACCAGATGCAGCCGCTGCGACGTGGCCAGCGGAGGACACTTGGAGGTGAAGCGGCCGTTCGTCACCAGGACCACGACGTCCGCACCGTGCAACTGCCGGGCGGTTCCGTTGAGTACGTGCAGATCCGGGGTCCCGACGGGGGAGCCGTTCAGGCCGTTCCGGCGGTGCTTGCACTGGATCACCCAGCGGCGCCCGAAAGGATCCGTGGCCTTGACGTCTGCCCCGTTGTCTCCGGCCCCGCCCACCTGGACCGCGTCGGAGCAGCCGTCCCTGCTCATCAAGTCCCGCACGGCGTGCTCGAACTGCCGGTGGTGCAACGCGTCCAGCTGCGCCAGCGCATACCGCAGCCCCCGCCTCCGTACTGCCTCCCACTGCGCACGCTGGCCTCGGTGATAGAGCCATCCGCCACCCGCGACCGCGGCCACGAAACCAGCGACGGCCAGGATCCACCAGTGCTCCAACAGCCAGGTCACGACCGTCACCACAAGGCCAATCGCCGCCGCGGCGACGATCAGCACCACTAACGGGTCGGAAGCCGGAGCCTTCTTGGAACGCCGCCGCCGACGGGGCCTTGCGGGAGAACGTCGGCTCATCCCCGCTCACCCCCCGAGTGGAACTTGATCGGATAGGACACCGTCGAGCGAGGCTCCGGCTTCCGGTCCTTCCCGCTTCTCTCGAACTTGATCGGATAGCGCACCGACTCCCGCGGCTGAGGAGCCTTGCCACGCTCCGCACCGGAACCCGAACCCGAACCGGAACTGGAACCCGAACCGGAACCAGAGCCGGTATCGGATCCAGTGCCACCACTCGCTCCGATCACGACCAGCGCGACCACACCGAGGAGTGCCGTCTGAGCCTTCGCCCCCACCGGCGAGCGCCAGTGGGCCGAGACCTTCGTGCCGTCCTTCTTGAAGTATGCGCCGATCCTGGGCATCGGTTCCCCCCTCAGCCTGCGGACATTCCAGCAACTGCACATACTCGCATCCACCACTGACAGCGGGTCAGCCCGGTCCTTCGGCGGACGTTCTCAGTCGTCGACCGGGCCCATCGGGAAGATGGCCACCTCGGTCTTGCCACGGTGGAAGCTCTGCTTGGAGAGGGGTTCAAGGGCGGCGGCGAGGCAGCGGTTGTCCGGGGACCAGCTGAGGGCATCGACGTAGCTGCGCAGCTGGCGGCCGAGGATGATCTTCTTGTCGGCCATCCGCCAGACGCACAGTTCGTGCGGGCGCTCCTGGCCGAACTCCAGATAGCTCAGCTTGCGGCTGAAGCTGCCGATGGCCAGATAGCTGCCGTCCTCGTTCGAGGCGAGGGTGAACAGCCGTTTCGAGGCATGGTCGACCTTGTCGATCACTTCGCCCGCCATCGGGTCGACGACGTAGAGGTTCTGCTGCGCTCCGAGGAAGAGCCGCGAGGAGTCACCGGAGAAGGCCGTGCACTGGATCGGGTCCCACGTGCCCGCGTGGGAGAGCCGACGGGAGGGCTCACGCTCGTCGCCGTGCAGATCGAAGCCGCCCTCGCCCGCGCGGTTCGGGCTGATGCCGTACGTGCCGTCGCGGGAGCGCAGATTCCCGGCCTGGAAGGGTGCCTCGGTCTCCGCCCGCCGGTCGACGTCGTAGGCCCACTGCTTCTCCTCCTCCGGCTCGTTGCCACTGCTGTAGTCCTTGACCACGAGGATGTGACCGCCCGGCACCCACATCATCAGCGGCACCAACCAGCCATCGGCGCGGGTGTGCACCACCTCGCTCCAGTCGGCGGTGTCGTAGACCCACACCCGCCCCTGATCGCTGCACAGGGCCAGGTACGTGCCGTCGTCGGAGAAGTCCATCCCGTTGATGTGGTCGTACGTGACGCTGCCGGTCGTGGTCTCGAACGGTCGCAGGGTGACGGCCGGTCGGGCCAGGTCAGGAATGTGCGGGGAGTCCTCGGCCGTCCAGCTGTCGCCGTTGAGCGGGAAGGCCGCCGAGCCCCAGCCGTCGCCCACGCTCAGCGGCTCCAGCCACCTGCGGTCGGTGACCTGGATCTCGTACTCGGCCTGAATCAGCAGGTCCTCGTCCTGCCAGGACCCGCCGCGCTCGTGGTAGAAGTCGTGCATGTCTTCCCACTGCTTGTCCGAGAGTGGGTAGTTGCGACGCTCCACACGCTCGACCCGGGAGATGAACCGGCGGGCGTTGGTGTCGGCCCATTCGTAGTCGAGGAGCTGGTCGGTGCTCACGACGTGCCCGAGCGGGCCCTTGCGTTCGTCCCCGTCGTCCAGATAGCCGGATGCGGCCTCCCAGAGGAAGTGCAGAAAGGTGTTGGGCTCCTCGTTCGGCAGTGGGGTGTGCGTACGGGAGCCGGTGTCGTAGTAGACGACGAACACCTGGAATCTGGCACGGAGTTCATCCGGATCCACGGCAAGAACCCGTACGCCGTACATGTCGGTCGACATCGTCGTCTCCTCTGGAACTGGTGGTACGGACGCAACGCACCTGATGCTCGCAGAGGTGTCCGACAGCGCTGCTCACGCATGCCGACGGTGCTCAACTCGTGGACGCGGCACACGTACCCGCAGCACACGTACCGCAGCAGCGCGCGCAGAGCGGGCAGCACCTTGGCCGCCCGCTCTGCGCGCCCATGGGTCCTCGTCCCGCTGATCGGTGGACACCCCGAGCCCGCCGACCGCGATGACGAGGACCCCGCGGTCCGGCAGCCGAACACCATCCACACCGGCACCGGTGTCGGCTACCACCGCATCGCGCCCTCCGTCGTTCACCGACGACCGCATCGCGTCCATCTGTGTGACACCGATGCCGACGTCGTCCTCGCCCACACACCCTGGGCGGGTGGCGCCGGGGGCGCGTCGCCCGGGACGGCTTCCCCCGAAGGCCGCCCCGGGCGAGCATCAGCAGGCGTCGATGTACCAGACCGGCGCCCAGTTTCCGTGGGGGGCGCCGTAGGGGGCGCCCGGGGTGGTGTAGATGAGGTGCTTGTTCTTGTCGTACATCTTCGCCTTGGTGCCGTTGGACTGGTTGTTGTACCAGGAGCCGCCGCTGTTCAGGCCGTCCGGGATCTCCTGGAGGTAGCAGTCCTTGAACGTGAAGGCCAGGCGGTGGTAGTTGGCGTCCTTGTAGCCGCAGAAGTAGTACTTCGGGCAGTCGGAGGGCGCCGCCGTGACGCGGGCGCCCGACCCGGGCGAGGCGGCGGAGGCGGTGGCCGCGGCGGTGCCCGTCGCGGTGGCCAGGGTGATGAGGGCTCCGGTCACCAGGGCGGTGCGGCGCATCCGGGTGCGGAGGGCTGCGTGTGTCACTGGGGTCGCCTTTCCTGTGGCTTGTCCGGTTCGCTCCTTACGCTTCACCGGTCGCACCGCCAACAATCGAGGCGACCCCCAGGGGCCCGCGATGGATTCGGTCCTGACCGAACCGTGACCGCGCGGGCCTGACCACGGGGGACGGGCCCCTGGGGGAGGGCGGGAGCGGGATGCTGCGTGTGCGGTTCACGGCTGATGACCTGCTGAGGGTGACGTTCGCCCGCGAGCCGGCGCCGCTGATGGAGTTGGGGCTGGCCCTGGCCGCGATGCAGCGCATCGGGCTGCCGCCCGTCTTCGGGAGATGGCAGCAGTCGCTGCGGCGGACCCTGCCGCGGGGGGCGCGGCCGCTGCTGGAACTGGTGCCGCCCTCGGGCCGGGGGCCGCTGTTCATGGATCCGCTCAGCCGGGGGCTGGACGACGGGCTCGACGCAGTCCTGTCCACGCCGGGCGGCTATGTGCGCTCGGAACTCGACCGGGTCTGCTCGGCCGGCCGCCGCCCGGTGACCCCCTGGCTTCGCGCCCTGGCCGATCAGGACCGTGACGCCTGGCGGCTGCTGGCCGACTCCCTGCGTACCGCGTACGACAGCGTGCTCGGGGAGTCATGGGGCACCATCCGGTCCGCCTTCGACGCCGAACGCGCCTGGCGCACCCGGCTGCTGGCCGAGGAGGGCATCCGGGCCACTCTGGCCGGGCTGGCTCCGGGGCCCGGATGGCGCGGTACCACGCTGGAGTTCGACTGGCCCGAGGAGGCGCTGCTCGAACTCGACGGACGGGGTCTGGTGCTGCTGCCGACCACCGTGTGGAGCGGCTGGCCCATGCTGGCCCTGCGGCCCGGCCTGCCCAGCGTCCTGGTCTATCCGGCGCTCAGCCCGCTGCCGCTGCTCGGCGAGGTGCCGCGCGCTGAACCGCTCGCCGCCCTGCTGGGGTCCACCCGGGCCGCCGCACTCGGGCTGCTCACCCGGCAGCGCACCACGACCGACCTGGCGGCCGAGCTGTCCATCGCCAAGTCCTCGGCGTCCGAGCACGCCAAGGCGCTGCGCGCGGCCCGGCTGATCACCACTGAGCGCGACGGCAAGGCCGTCTGGCACTCGTGCACCCCGCTCGGCCTGGACCTGCTCGCCGGGACGGGTGGCCCGGGGCCCGCGCCCCGCGCCCAGGCGGTGGGTGGCAGGCGATAACGGCACTGCGGCACTTCACCATCGCCCCTTCCCGCACGTGGCCATCGCTGCGACGACCTTCAGTCCGGGAGCAGCCCCGAGGCCGTGACCCGGTGCAGGTGGATCAGCACATCGTGGCTGGGCAGCAGCGGGATGTCGAACGTCGACAGCTGCGGGTACGCGGTGCCGATGCTCCGGGTCGGGCGGGCGGTGGCGAGCCAGTCCCGGGCCGCTGGAGCGACGGTGCGCTGGTCCAGCAGGTAGTCACGGTGACGCACCCGGTCCAGGGTGTGTTCGTTGCTGCCCGGGGCGGCGGGACCCACGGTGAACCGCCGGTACTTCCCGTCGCCGCCTTCCGCGTTGAACGCTCCGCGGTCGAAGGTGAAGCCGATGCTCACGTAGTCCCGGCCGACACGGTCGCGGATGAAGGCACCCTGCATCCGCGGGTAGTGCTCCGGATCGTAGGTCTCGTAGGCGATATGGGCGTTGTGCGCGGACAGCAGGATCCTGTCCCCCGTCTTCCGCTGCCACCACACCGTGTTGTCGGCCATGACACGGTCGCGGTAGCGCATCGCCGCACGTCCCTGCTCGGGGTCGCCGAAGTCGAACGCGTACCCGCGGGCGGTCCGGGCGATGGCGGTCGCGTCCTGGAGGATCCAGTCGAACCGGTCCCGCTCCTCCCGGGAATCCGGTCGCTGCCGCTGGAGGAGCTGACGGGCCTTGGCGGTCCTGGCGGCCATCTGCCGCCGCTCGGCGAGCGGCTTGGCCAGATAGCTGTTCATGTACGTGTTCACGTCTACCGTGGGACGCAGCCCGCGGTACAACTCGGTGAACTCGGGCAGCAGGGCGGGCTCGTGGTCACGGACCCAGTCGGTCACCGTGTCATAGATGCCCGCCCCGGAGTAGCCGAAGTCGTTGCCCATGAAGTGGACAGGGTCGCCGGGATGGGCCCTGTTGTAGTTGCGCATCCAGGTGAGCAGGGAGAGGTATTCGCGGTTGTTCCACTCCCGGTAGGAGTTCTGGAACTCCTCTCGCATGATCCGTCGGGGATCGCCCTCGCCCCGCAGTACGTAGGCGTCGAGCCGCTGCCCGGTGCTCCAGGGGGCCTCCAGTGCGAACGTCCGGAAACCTCTCTCCCGGACCAGGTAGCGGAGGACGCGGTGCTTCATGGTGAAGAACTCATGCGAACCGTGCGTGGCTTCCCCCAGTCCCACGATCTTCGCGTCGCTCACCATCCGGCCCAGCGGACGCAGATCGCTGGTCGGCCCGGACGGTGCGGTGGACCGGAGCGGCAGGGCGGCCCGCTCCAGAGCGCGTAAGGCGGGCTCGTCCCGCCGGGGCTCGGCCTCCGCGGGTGCACCGGTGACGAGCGCCCCCAGACTGGCCAGAGCCACCATGAGAAGAATCGGCAGATGTCGTTTCATGGATCACAGCATCCCGGCGGGGAACCGGCACGGCGATCGTGCCTTCCCCATGTTTCCCGGTGGGGGCAGCCCCCGAACGCAGCACTGGTCAGCCCCCCTCGCGGGGGAGGATTGTGGCCGGTGGCGGGCCGCACGAGGGAATTCCCTACGAGTCCACTCTGTGGGAAACCCGGACCGCCGACCCCTCGTCTTCGCCTACGGACTGACGGTCCAACACCCACAGGCACTGCCGAGCACCTTGCCGAGGAGACTTCCGCACATGGCCGCCCACTCCCTCCGCCGCCGGATCACCGCCCGCACCGCCCTCACCACCTTCATGGCCGCGGGCGCCGCCCTCGCCGTCATCACTTCCGCGTCGGCCGCCGTCGCCGCTCCGGGTGGCGGGGCCGCGGCTCCTGCCGCGAAGGTGGCCGCCCCAGCTGTTTCCAAGGTGGCGTACACCGCGAAGGAACGCCGTGAGGCCCTCGCCTACTGGACGCCCGCCCGGATCAAGGCCGTTGGGGAGTCGACGGACCTCGGGCCCACCGATCCGAAGGTCACGCCCTGGAAGGGCACCGAGATGAAGTCCGTCGGGCGGCTCTTCTTCGTCAACGGCAACGGTGAGGACTCCTGGTGCACGGCCACCGCCGTCAACAGCGCCAACCGCTCGGTGGTCATGGCCGCGGGCCACTGTGTCCGCCGGGGATCCGCACCCGACTTCACCCACATCGAGATGGTCTTCGTCCCCGGCTACCACAAGGGCCAACAGCCCTACGGCGCCTTCGCGGTCCGGGCCAGCCTCACCCCGCGCACCTGGGCCGAGGAGTCCACCAACGACCTGGCCGCGCTTGTCGTCGACGCCGACACCACGGGCCGCAAGCTCACGGACGTCGTCGGTGGCCAGGCCATCGCCTTCAACCGCCCGGTCGGCGGCGCGATCCACGCCTTCGGCTACCCCGCGTCGCGCCCGTCGCGCGGGGAAGAGCTTCTCCACTGCACGGGTAAGGCGAAGCAGGCTCCGCAGGCGGATGAGCAGGTCATTCCCTGCGGTATGGCGGGCGGGTCGAGCGGCGGCCCGTGGCTGGCGGATTTCAACGCCACCACGGGGAAGGGCGTTCTGGTCTCGGTCAACAGCCACGGCGAAGGGCTGGAGACCGGCAAGAAGATGTACGGGCCGGTGCTGGGTGCCACGGCCAAGACGGTGTACGACCAGGCGCAGCGCGGCTGAGCCCCTGGTTCGGAGGGCCGCGCGGGGTCCGGGCGCCGGCTCTGCGGCAGGGCCCGCTGATGGTCACCATATGTGGTGGGGCGGTTGCGGGCGATGATGACGGTCGGGTAACTCCCGTGCGGCCAGGAGGGCAACCGCTTCACACAAGCCACACACAGCGTGCAAGATTCCTCCTACCTCGGCATACCTGGGCCGGGGGAAAGAGGGGAAACTTCAGTGAAGTCAAGAAGATTGAGCCGTACGCGGGGCCGGGCGACCATCATCACGGCGGCTGCGGCCTCGGCCGTCGCGGGGGCGGCCCTGCTGCCCAACTGGAACGCGGGCGCGTCCACCACGACCGAACCCGAGGTGGACGCCAAGACGAAGGCGACGTTCCAGCGGCTGGCCGACGCGGTCTTCACCGACCGCACCAATGCGCTGGTCGACAAGCCGGGCAAGAAGAAGGGGCCGCTGACTGACGGCTTCTCCGGCAAGGTCGCGCTCTCCTCCGAGTCCGCTCGCACCGAGGACAGCGCCCTGGGCGAGCTCGGCGACCGCAAGGACCGCCTCGCGAGGTACGGCGAGGAGTACAGCGCGGGCGGTACCTCCGTCACCCTGGACCGCACCCGAGTCAACGGCCGCAAGGCCGTCGTCACGGTTACGGAGACCACGAAGCTGGTGTACAAGAAGGTCCACGGTGACGAGCCGAGGACGACCGGGTTCCAGGCGCACCACAAGCTGACGTTCCGGGCCGACGAGAGCGGCGACTGGCGGCTGACCGACATCCGTGAGACGGACGACGGCTATCTCGCCGTCAATCAGCCCGTCAAGCCGAGGACGGCCGCCACCACCGCCGACGACAACATGCCGTCAGCCCCCCGCGCCGCGATCACCTGGCCCGCGCCCGCCAAGCCGAAGAACCTCACCAGCGGCCGCTACGACTACAAGGCGATGGCTGCCTACGCGGAGAAGTACTGGAGCAACTACAACCCGGCCTACCCGAACTTCAACGGGCACGGTGCGGGCGGCGACTGCACCAACTTTGTCAGCCAGTCCCTCAAGGCGGGCGGCTGGAAGCACGTGCCCGGCTATGTGTATGACTACACCAAGTGGTTCGGCAACGCCGACATCCAGTCGGACTCGTTCGTCGGCGTCAACGAGTGGTCCTGGTTCGCGCTGAACTCCAAGCGCGTCACCAGCCTTGGCCACGTCTACCAGATGGATGTCGGCGATGTGCTCCAGGTGGACTTCGACAAGGACGGGTCCAAGGACCACACCATGATCGTCACATACCGCAGCCCGCAGGGTGTGCCGTACCTGACCTACCACTCCACCAACACCTACCGCCGGTCGGTGGCGAGCATCATCGCGTCGTACCCGAACTCCGCGTACTACGCCTACCGCACCTGATCCGTTCCCTGCCGCCAGTCCCACCGCCCGGCTCCTCCGGTCCGGGCGGCGGGTTCTTGACGGACTTGGTGTGTGTCGGTCCGTGGCCGGCTGTCAGGTGTTCTGGGCCTTGTCGTACAGGGCCTTCGCCACATCACCGAAGTACGGGCCGAACATCTGGTTCGGCCAGAAGGTGTAGCCGAAGCTGTTCACGGAGACCTGGAGCCCGGTGCCGGTGGCCTCGTTGAAGCCGGTGAACCAGGGGCCGCCGCTGGAGCCGCCCGTCATGTTGCAGGCGAGGCCGTGATCCTGCGTGAGGAGGAAGTCCTTCGAGCTGTTGCCGCTGCAATAGATGAGCTTCGTGCCGTCGTACGGTGCGGCGGCCGGGAAGCCGAAGGAGTACATCGGCTTGTTGTAGCCGCCGTTGAACTGGATTCCTTGCGCACCGACGACCGAGGTGAGTTTCTTGCCGTCGAGCGGGGCCACGACCGCGGCGCCGACGTCGTTGTTCATGTCCTGACTCGCCTCCCACTGCGGGGTGGTGAGTGTCTTGGCTGCGGCCCACTTGCCGTACGGTGCGTCGCCGTTGTTGTAGGCGGGCACGAAGACCCAGTTGGTGTGCCAGTTGCCCTGGTACTTCACACAGTGTCCGGCGGTGATGACGGTGCTGGCGTTCTGGCTTGTCACGGCGTTGCCGGAGCACGAGGCGTTACGCCCCTGGTACGTGAAGAACACCCGGCCCGAGGTGCTGAGGACGGCCCCGCGGCCGGTCCACGGGCCACCGGCCTGCGGGAAGGAGGCGGGGGCGGCGGTGGGTTCGACGGTCGTCGACCGGCCACCGGTCCTGGGGGTCTGCAGCCTCTTGGCGGCCTGCGGGGTCAGCTCCAGATCGAGCGGGGTGGCCGCGCGCATCCGCTCGGCGGTCCAGAAGGTACGGGCCCTGTGCTGTTCGGTGGTCGAGGCGGTGCGAGCCGCTGCCGAGGGGTCGGAGGCCGATTCGGGGGGTGCCGCGTTGGCCGCACCGGCATCGAGGAGGCCGCCGGTGAGCAGGGCTCCAACGGCCAGCAGAATGCCCGCGGCAGTGCGATGGCGTCTCACGCATGTCTCCTTCTGCCGTGCCAGGACGGGTCGGGTCCGGGCAGGGTGGGGGAATGAAGAGCGGTGCGGATAGACGTGCGTGAGGCAGCGTGCCACGGGAATCTTGACTTGTCAGGGTCGTGCCAACCTATTTCTTGGCCGGACGTCACCGGTGCGGCCACCGAATGCCGACCTCGTGGAGCTCGAATCGTCAAGCCTCCACGGCTCATCGGAACGCGTGGACCCCTGGATCTTGCCGGTCACTCGTGCGACAGCGGCAGTGGCAGCAGGCAGGTCTCGCCCGGGGGCACGGAGACGGTGCGGTCGCCCAGCGCCACGTCGATGGGTTCACGGTCGGAGGCAGGGACGGTGATCCGCAGCTGATGCGCCGTCAGTCGAAGGCGCACTCCCCAGTGGCCCCGGTAGCGGATCGACAGCCCGAAGCGCGAGAGTTCGGGAAGGGGCACGGGGTCAAGTCGCAGTGTCCCACCGCGAGGCTCCAGACCGGTCAGGCCCCGCTGTACGAGGTCGAGGGTGCCGGCCATCGCACCGAGGTGGATGCCTTCCCCGGTGGTGCCGCCTTGCAGGTCGGCGATGTCCCCGGCAAGTGCCTCCTGGCAGTACCGCCAGGCATCCGCCCGCCGTACCCGGGGCAGCACCCAGGCGTGGACGAGGCTGCTGAGGGTGGAGCCGTGGCTGGTGCGGCGCAGGTAGTAGTCGACGGTGTGCTGCCAGATGGTGTCGTCCAGCTCGTACCCGAGTCGCCGGAAGAGCCGGTGGAGCTCCCGCGGCGAGAAGAGGTAGCCGAGCATCAGCACATCGGCCTGTTTGGACGCCTGGTAGCGGTTGACCGTGTCGCCTTCCGCCTCCAGGATCCGGTCCAGTCGCCGGATGTCGCCGTAAGCGCTGCGGTAGTGGTCCCACTCGAGCTCGGTGAGCTCACCGTAGCCCTCGAACTGGCTGATGAGCCCGCGGTGCCAGGGCACCAGCAGCCTCCGGGACACGTCCTCCCAGACATCGAGCTCCGCGTCGGCCAGCTCGGTGCGCTCGAAAAGGTCCCGGCGGCGCGGCTGGGGCAGGGAGCGCAGCAGGTCGAGGGCGCGGGCGAGGACCCATGCGGCGGTGGCGTTGGTGTACGCGTTGTCGTCGATGCCGGGACGGGAGGCCCCGGGGTAGGCGTCGTGATACTCGTCGGGGCCGACCACGCCGAGGATCCGGTAGCGACCGCGGGCCTTGTCCCAGGCGGCCGCGTCGGCCCAGAACCGGGCGATTTCCAGCAGCATCTCGGCGCCCTTGGTGTGCATGAACTCCGTGTCCCCGGTGGCCTCGCCGTACTGCCACACGTTGTAGGCGACCGCCGATCCGACATGGCGCTGGAGCCGGGAATGGTCGGGGAGCCAGCGTTCCGAACGCGGATTGAGATGCAGCCGCTGGGTCTCCTCACGGCCGTCGCTCCCGCTCTGCCACGGGTACATCGCGCCCGCCCGTCCGGCGTCCCGGGCCGCGAAGCAGGCTTGTTCCAGCCTTCGGTGGCGGTAGTTCAGCAGGGCCCGGGAGACCTCGGGGAAGTGCAGGTTCAGAAAGGGGAGGACGAACAGCTCGTCCCAGAACACATGGCCCCGGTACGCCTCGCCGTGCAGCCCGCGCGCGGGCACCCCGACGTCCAGGTCCGCGGTGTGCGGGGAGAGCGTTTGCAGCAGATGGAACAGGTGCAGCCGCAGGATCCGCCCGGCTTCCCCGGGCACATCCACATCACACGCCCGCCACAGCTGATCCCATGCCGTGTGGTGTGAACGCATCAGCGTCTCGAAGTCGGGCCCACGGCCCACGCGGTCGATGGCGGCGTGCAGGGGATCGCTGATCGCCGGGTCGCGGGAGGTGTGCAGGGCGACACACTTGTCAACGGTCACCGTCCGGCGGCGCTCCAGACGCAACCGCAGCAGAATGGAGGCACGCCCGGGTTCATGGGCGGTGGCGGTGGCTCCGCCGCCGTCGGTGGTGGTACGGGCGGCCATGCCGACGCGGATGTCGGAGGTGCTGGTGCGACAACGCAGCCAGATCGTGTCGCGGGCGGGTGCGGTACCCGTGTGCACATGAGTGAGGTGCTGATGGGCCAGTTGCCGGTACCTGGCGACGCCCGTATTGGCGACCGTGCCGTCCAGCGCCGATTCCACCTCCAGCTGCCCCGACCAGTCCTCGGCCGTGAGCTCGGTCCGCAGCGCCGCCAGATGCGGATCGCCCATGTGAACCAGACGCAGCTGCCGCACGCGCAGATGGCGTCCGGCACCGTCCGCGTAGCGCGTGGTGCGTTCCAGGATCCCCGCGCGCAGATCGAGCCTCAGACGGTGGTCGAGCGGGGTGTGAGTGTCCGGTGTGAACCACGGTGTGGCTGTGTCGTCGGCGGTGTCGGTCGCGCGGGTTCGGAAACGCAGCGGCAGCCAATTGGGCAGATTGACCAGGTCCTCGTTCTCCACTCGCTGGCCCGCCACTTCGGACTCCAGCCGGTCGTAGCAGCCCGCGGCGTACGTGCCGGGGCTGTGAACGGCGTCCGCGTCGCACTCGGGGAGGGCGCCCCGGGTTGCGAAGTAGCCGTTACCCAGGGCACACAACGACTCCCTCAGCCGCTCCCCGGCCGGTTCGTAGCCCTCGTACGGCCACGTCCAGTCGGGCCTCGCCGGGCCGAGGGCGACGGGCGGCTCCATGGTGACCACAGCCCTTCCCGTGTGCTGCCGTGTTTCCATCCTGCCTCCGCATGGTGCGCATCCGCTCCGGTGGCACGGGGACACCCGTTGGCCGGACACTGGAGATGGTGGGGGCGTCGGAACGCCGTGCGGAGCGGTGGAGGGAGGAGGAAGGCCCGTGCCCGAGACTCCGCACATCGTGGGTGATGTGATGACACGGACGGTGGTCGCCGTCGGGCGTGACGCGCCGTTCAAGGAGATGGTGCGGACCCTGGGCGAGTGGCAGGTGAGCGCCATGCCGGTGCTGGAGGGCGAGGGGCGGGTCATCGGTGTCGTCTCCGAGGCGGATCTGCTGCCCAAGGAGGAATTCCGGGACGACCCGGACCGCGTCGAGCGGTTGCGGCACCGCCCCGAGCTGGCGAAGGCCGGGGCGGTGACGGCGGAGGAGTTGATGACCTCCCCGGCGGTGACCGTGCACACGGACGCCACCCTGCCCGAGGCGGCCCGGATCATGGCCGTCAAAGGGGTCAAGCGGCTTCCCGTGGTCGATGCCGAGGGGAAGTTGCAGGGCATCGTCAGCCGGGGGGATCTGCTGAAGGTCTTCCTCCGTCCGGAAGAGGACATCGAGGAGGAGGTCCGGCAGACCGTGGTGTCGTACCTGTTCCCCGGCAACAGCAGCGTTCGCGTTCGGGTGGCCGACGGAGTTGTCACCCTGAGCGGGCAGTTGCGGGACACCGCGCTGATCCCGGTGGCCGCGCGTCTCACCCGGGCCGTGGAGGGCGTCGTTGACGTCGAATGCCATTTCCGGGGCGTAGGACCGGACGACGCCGCCGGCACGACAACGTGACTCGACAACGTGACCTGAGGGATTCCTGCGGGGTGCGCGTCGGCGCTACGGCTCCACGTCCAGCACGTCCTGGACCGGCCTTCGGGGAGTCCGCGTACCGGGGCGGCCGTACCCCAGCCGCAGCACCATCTGCACATATGCCATGCCTGACGTCGGGTCGCGCAGCGGCCAGCGCAGCTCGTGCCATTCGAGGGCCTGGGTGACGAACGAGGTGGCCAGTCCCTCGAGGGTGGCCCGCAGCAGTACCCGTTCCATCGCCAGACCGGCCCGCAGCCAGTCCTCGGGCCGGTCGTGTGCGGTGCTCAGCAGCGCCAGGTGGGGGACGGATTCGAAATCCGCGCTCGGGCGGCCGGGGACCGTCCTGCCGCCCGCGAAATCCCGCACGGGGGCCTTGCCGGTCCGGCGGCGGGGCCCGAAGGCATGCTCCGGGACTCCTTCGGTGGCCGGCCGGGCATCGTCCGCCCTGCGGGTGAAGCGGGCCAGTTCCGCCGCGGTGTCGGCATCGGTGAGGTTGCGGGTCTCGGCCTCCTGAATCAAGTCCAGAACCGACCCCAGATGCCACCCGGAGGGGAAGGCCAGCGAAACCTTCTCCCTGTGTGCGGCTTCGACGAGAGCGGTGCGCACGGAGTCGGGTATCGCCGTCTCGGCGAAGGGGTACCGGCTGGTGTGCCGGGTGTGCACAGCGGGGTACAAAGCCGCCGGATCGTCCTCTTCACCGAGCGGGCCGGTCAGTGTCAGGGAGGCCAGCAGCATCGGGTCGCCGGGGTCGGGCAGCAACCGGGTCACCGCCTGCCGGCCCTCGTGTGCGACCGCGACCCGCAGGTTCATCAGGGCGGCACCACAGCCGATGTGCAGCGCGCGGAGTTCGGGGTCGGTGTGCGGCAGAGAGCCCCGGAGATCGGCCTTCAGGTGGAAGACGCGGTTGCGCCGGAAGTACCGGAACCGCCAGGGCTGGGCGTTGTGCATCGAGGGGGCGGCCGTGGCGTCCCGCACCAGATCCATGACTACCGCGTCGGAGAATGGACGAGCGCTCCGGTGCGCCGCCGCGGATACGCGATGCCCGGTCGCCTCCGGTTGCCCTTCCGGCCCGTGCCCGATGTGGTGAATGTGTGCGTCCGGACCGGGGAACACCAGGGTGACCTGGTCGGAGTCCGACCACCGCACGTCATAGGGGGGTGTCCCGTCGTCGTGGTGGAGCCCGACGATCTCACCATCCCGCTTGGCGGCACCCGTGGTGGGGCTTTCCACGATCAGTTGGTCGCCGACGTGAGCATGCATCGATATTCAGCCTCCCTGTCCGCACTTCCAATGTGTCACCGCGGATAGGCGGTGTCCTGGGGCGGAAAGCCCTCGAGCGAGGGGCCGGATGGGCCCCGTTGTGGGCCGAAAGGAACTCGTGGGGTACTCGCGTCCTGGAGTGGCTTCTCGCGCAATGGACACGCCCATGGCATACGTCGTCACCGTGGGTCTCGACGCGCGCGGCCGAGAGCCGACCAACGGCACGGCGGACGACCATGACTACTGGGCGAAGCGGGTCGTGCACGATGCGTACGCCGAGCCGGCTCGGCTCCACCCCGACCTGACCATCGTCGAGGGCATGGCCCGGGTGACGACGTGCAGCCCGATGTCGCCTCGAGTGCGCTGACGTCACAGCTTCACACGTGGCGTGTCCATGAGCCGAACAGCCCGCCGATATATGCGCATTCGGATCAGCGCGGCCATATGGGTGAATCCCCTCCGGACGAATTGCCCCGGTCCCATGGGGTCGACACGATGCATTTCGCGCGGTCTTCGACAATCCGCGCAGTGATCTCTCGGCCCCGCTCAGGCGATCAACGAAGGGGAGAAAATGTACAGCTACGTGCTCGGATTCAAACTGGGGCTGCGCGGCGATGAGGCGAATCGATTCCTGGAGGAAGCGGTGCGCACCTGGCCATCCCGCTGGGACAGCATTCCCGGGGTGAGCGGATTCCTGCTGCTGCGCGGCGCTCTGGCCTTGGGCGGCCAGCTCGAGTACCAGTTGCGAGTGGACATCGAGACGCTCGGCACCCTCGCCACGATCGACCACGTCATGGCGTCCGGTGCGGGAGGGTGGGGCGAGACGCGCGCCAGGTGGTTCAGGGCCCGTACGTTCGCGCAAGCGCGGGTACTCGGCTTTGCCGCTGGTGACGGCGGGCACCTCAATGAGCAGGGAGCGATTCACCTGGTCGCTCCCTGCGGAACCGGGGAGACAGACTCTTGTCTGGCGGCCGTGCGGGGAGTCCCCGGGGTCGTGTCGGCCCAGGTCCTCCGCCCGGCTCTCGCGGCGGCCGACGCACAGGAGGAACTCTGGGTGCGGATGCAGAGTCTGGACAACCTGGACGGCCTGGCCGCCGCAGGTGCTCTGGCAACCGGTCGAGCCCACCTGTTCGGAGAGTTGCGCGAAGTTGATGGGGCGCTCTTTGCCGGAGCCTGACAGGACGCCGTGTACGGGCACCACAGCGGACACTCCGGCGGACACCACCGCGGGCACCGCGGCCTCGGGCGGTCGGTACGCCATCGTCGAGCGCGTCGAGGTGCTTCGTTCGGCGGACTTCTCACAGTTGGCAGACCGCAGCGCCCTCGTGGTGGGATGCGGAGCCCTCGGGTCGGCGGTGGCAGCACATCTCGTTCGTGGAGGGGTGGGAACGGTCCGCGTCATCGACCGTGACATCGTCGAAGTCCGCAACCTCACCCACCAGATCCTCTACACCGAGCAGGACGCGGCGACGCGGCGATTCAAGGCGGAGGCGGCGGCAGCGCATCTGCTCGGTGTCAACGCGGACTGCCGTGTCGAAGGCGTTGTCGCCGACTTCACACCGAGTAATGCCCTTCGGCTGGCCTCCGGGACCGACCTGCTGGTGGACGGTGCCGACAACCTCGAGACCAAGCTGCTGCTCAACGATGTCGCGGTCGCAACGGGGACCCCGCTGGTCTACGGAGGGTGTGCGGGCACCGAGGGCTCGGTCCTGGCGGTCGTCCCCGGGGTGACCCACTGCCTTCGATGCCTTTGGCCCACACCAAGCGAATCGGCGAGCCGCATGACGTGTGAGACCCGCGGAGTGCTGCCGTCGACCGTGGCCACGGTGGCTGCGCTCCAGGCAACCGAGGCGCTGAAACTCCTCCTTGGCCTGGACGCCACCGCACTGTCGGGCCTGTTGCGGATCGACGTCTGGCACGCGGTGCTGCGCCGCGTCCCCCTGTCCCCGTTCGGCACCGGCTCACAAGCGTGTCCCACCTGCGGGGACAGGGATTTCGGCTATCTGCGCGGCGAGTACGGCACGGAGGCACGTCAGTTGTGCGGCGATGACACCGTGCTGCTGTGCGCCCCGGCCGTCGCACCCGATCTGGAACGCCTGAGACAGCGATATGGCGCGAACCCCTCGCTGCGCTCCTCGCCCGAGTGTGTGCGGGTCGACATCGATGGTTGCCGCATCGTGGCATTCGCCAGCGGCAGAACCCTGATCCATGGCGCAGGCGGGGTGAACCGTGCCAAGGCCCTCTACACCCGGTACGTGACCGGGTGAGACGCCCACGCGGACGGGGGTGCACCACTGGTTTCAGGCCGCGCGGCCCTGGGTGAAGTGGCTGGGTCGCCCGTCACGCAGGACCAGGCGCCCTTGCTGCGCGGCCCTGGTGCGGGACATGAGGGTCCAACTGCCGTCGGCGCGGTGCAGAGCGGCCGAATGCCAGGGCGTGGTCCAGACGTCCGGCGCGTCGAGGAGGCGGATGCCGAACTTTGGGGCGCCGATGGGCTGCGGATGGATGGACAGACGGACGGAGTGCGGATGGTGGTCGGCGATGAGGTCACCCCAGGCCCGGCTGCGCTGGATGACTCCGTAGGCCCGCTGACGACACTGGCGTTGGAGGGCCGAGCGAGTGCCGGGGTAGTCGGCGGTGTCCTCGACGAGAAAGCGGGTGATGCCGCGGTAGAGGGCGAGGGTGTGGTCGTCCGTGCCGATCTCGGCGCGCAGCGATTCCAGGGCGGGGGCGTAAGCCTCATGGACGTGGCTGCGTTTCGCGTCGTGGGGCAGGTCGCCCAGGACATCTCGCAGATCGAAGACGGAAAGTCTCTCCAGGCCCAGTCCGCTGATGAGGACGCGCAGTTCGTCGGCGTAGGCGTCGATGTGCTCGTCGGGGACGCCGATGAGGTCGCCGAAGATGTGGCCGTCGGAGCAGATGACCATGCGGGCGCCGGGCGGATGGATCCGCTCGATCTCGGCGCACAGGGCGTTGAGGAAGGTGAGGGAGAGGCGTTCACCCATGTCGGGGAGGTGACCGAGCACCTTGGCGGGGTTGGGGGACTTGCAGGGGAAACCGGGCAGGGTGAAGACGATGGGAGCGCCCTCGCGTACGAAGTCACTGATCTGGCGCAGTTGGTGCGGGAATGCCTCGGCGGAGGCACGGGCGTGTCCGGTCGTTCGATGGTGCGGCAGGAGCAGGTTCAGGATCGCGGCGCTGATGTTCGTGGGGAGGGTGTCCGGCGCGGGAGTCAACGGCATGTCGTTCCTCCGGGAGGCGTGTGGGAGGCGTGTGGGGGCGTGCGGACATGGCGCCATGGCGGCATGGCGCTGTGCCGGAACGTGGCCAGGCGCTGTCGGTCGGATGGGGGGTGCTGCTCGGTCGGAGCCGGTCGGCCGTACGCCGGTGTCAGAGCCGTCGGTCGTAGCCGACCGGCAGGTGGTTGGTGCCGCGGCCGAGGACGGCCGGGATCCACTCGATGTCCTCGTCCTTGATGGCCAGGCGAAGACCGGGGAGGCGCCTGAGGAGAGTCCCGAGTGCGATCCGGAGTTCGGTGCGGGCGAGGGCGGCACCGGGGCAGAAGTGGATGCCGTGGCCGAAAGCGAGATGCGGGTTGGGGCTGCGGTCGAGGTCGAGGGTGTCGGGGTCGGGGAAGCGGCGCGGGTCGCGGTTGGCGGCGCACAGGGAGACGATCACGGAGTCACCGGCCGGTATCTCGGTCCCGTGGAGGTCGCTGTCCTTGTCGAAGAAGCGCCAGGTGGTCAGTTCGAAGGCGCTGTCGTAGCGGAGGAGCTCCTCGACCGCCCGGGGGAGGAGGTCCGGGTCGTCACGCAGCCGGGCCAGCTCGGCCGGGTGGCGGAAGAGGGCGATCAGCGCCGTGGTGATCTGGTTGGTGACCGGCTCCTGGCCCGCCACCAGAAGCTGGAAGATCATGGAGTCCAGCTCCTCCTGCGACAGTTCGCCGTGGTCGCGGGCCACGACCAGACGGCTGAGCAGGTCATCGTCCCCATGCTCACGCTTGTGGGAGACGATCTCGGCGATATAGCTCTGTAGACCGTGCAGTCGCGCCTCGTACAGCGGCCGTCCGGGGTCGGTGGGGCCGACCGGCTGGACGACCTTCCCCCAGTCGCGGTCGAACCGGGCTGCCAACTCCTTCGGAAGGCCGATGACTTCGGCGAGAACCTGGAAGGGATAGTGGGCGGCGAAGCCGGTCACCAGATCAGCGGGGCCCGTTTCGGGCAGCGCGTCGATCAGGGCGTCGGCCAGTTGTTGGAAACGGGGCCGGAGACCCTCGATACGGCGCGGGGTGAAGGCGTCGGTGACGAAGCGCCGCATGCGGGTGTGCCGGGGCGGGTCCTGGTGGAGGAGGTGGACCTGGAGCTGAGAGTGCTGCGGCTCCGGCATGATCGAGGCGCGGGCGCGCCAGCGGTCGTTGCCCCGGTCGTGGTTCTTGCCCAGGCGGTCGTCGTTGAGCGCGGAGTGGGCGGCGTCGTAGCCGGTGACGAGCCACGCCCGTACCCCGCTGGGGAAGAGCACGCGGTGGACCGGGCCCGTGTCGCGCATGCGCTCGTAGAGGGGGTAGGGGTCGGCCTTGTAGGGGCAGCCCATCAGCGGTACCGGTTCGGTGAGGGGCTCGGTGGCCGTCTCGGTGTGGTGGGGGGTCATGAACGGGGCTCCTCAGAGGGCGAGTTCGGGCTGATGGTGGTCCAGCCACAGGGCGAGGTCGACAACACGTTCCAGCCGCAGCCGGTGGCCCCACTCCAGCCGGTCGGGCGGTGTGTCCAGGCAGGGTTTGATCTGGGTTTCGTCGGCCAGGGCGCGGACCCGCTCGGTGGCCAGGGACTCACGGGCCAGGTCCTGAAGGCCGCGGTTGTAGTCGGGGTGGTGGGTGGCCGGGTAGTGGTTCTTGGGCCGGTGCAGCACCGAGTCGGGGGCAAGACCGGCACCGGCGGCCCGCAGCAGGCTCTTCTCGCGGCCGTCGAAACTCTTCAGCGACCAGGGTGCGTTGAAGGCGTACTCGACGAGCCGGTGGTCGCAGTAGGGGACACGCACCTCCAGGCCCTGGCTCATGCTCAACCGGTCCTTGCGGTGCAGCAGCTGACGGAGCCAGCGGGTGAGGGAGAGGTGCTGCATCTCCCGCTGACGGTGCTCGGCCGGACTCTCGTCGTCCAGGTGCGGTACGGCAGCCAGGGCACCGCGGTAGGTGTCCTCGCGGAACTCGGCGATGCGCAGGTCGAGGTCGGGGTTGAGGGGCATGGCGGCCTCGTCGCCGGTGACCAGGAGCCAGGGGAAGGTGGCCGCCGCCAGGGCCTTGGGGTTGTGGAACCAGGGGTAGCCGCCGAAGACCTCGTCGGCTGCCTCGCCGGACAGGGCGACGGTGGAGTGCCCGCGTATCTCCCCGAAGAGCAGATAGAGCGAGGTGTCCATGTCGCCGACGCCGATCGGCGAGTCGCGTGCCACGACGACCGCCGTGCGGTGCTCGGGGTCGAGCAGGGCACGCGGGTCGAGCACGACGGTGCTGTGGTCGGTGCCGATGAAGACCCCGGCCTCGATGGCGTACGGGGTGTCATGGCCGGTCCGCAGTACGTCCCCGGTGAACTGCTCGGCCTGGTCGCTGTAATCGACGGCGTAGGAGCGGATGCGAGCGTCCGGGCCTTCGCGCAGGCGCAGTTCATCGGCGAGCAGGGCGGTCAGAACGGTGGAGTCGATGCCACCGGACAGCAGGGAGCAGAGCGGTACATCGGCCTCCAGCTGGCCGCGGGCGGCCCTGCCGACCAGGTCTCGGATCCGCTCGACCGTCTCGTCCCGCCCGTCGCCGTGGGCCCGCGCCTCCAGCTGCCAGTAGCGGCGTTCACGGATGCCGTCGCGGTCCAGGACGAGCAGCCCACCGGGTTCGACCTCGCGGACACCGGACCACACGGTCGGGCCGGTGTTGAACAGCAGGCTGTATGCCTCCCGCAGCCCGTCGGCATCCACCCGCGGCCGGATCTCGGGGTGGGCGAACAGCGCCTTGGGTTCGGAGGCGAAGGCCAGGCCGCCATCGACGGCCGCCCAGAACAGCGGTTTGACGCCCAGCCGGTCGCGCACCAGCAGCAGCCGCTGGGCCCGCTCGTCCCAGACGGCGAAGGCGAACATGCCGTCCAGATGGTCGGCGACATCCTCGCCCCACTCAGCGTAGGCGCGCAGCACCACCTCGGTGTCGCTGCGGGTGCGGAAGGCATGCCCCCGGGCCCGCAGTTCGGCGCGCAGCTCGTGGTGGTTGTAGACCTCACCGCTGTAGCTGAGCACGGCGGTCGGCTCATCCGGACGGTCGGTCATGGGCTGTACGCCGCCGGCGAGGTCGATGACGGCCAGGCGGCGGTGACCGATCGCGGCGTGCCGGCCGAGCCAGACGCCGCCCGCGTCGGGGCCGCGTGGGGTGAGGGCGGCGGTCATGGCCTCGATGACCGGGGCGCGCGTGCGGGCGTCGTGGGGGAGGGGCGGGCGGAAGGACGCCCAGCCGGTGATTCCACACATACAGCTGGCTCCTGGATCAGGGGTGAGCGGCGGGCGCCGCGTCGGTGGTCTTATCGGGCTCGGGTCCGGGCTTGGTGGCGGGCCATACGAGCAGGGGTACGGCGAGACAGGCGACGGTGGCGGCCAAGGCAAGACCCGCTCCTGCCCCGCCGCTCAGTCCCCAGGCGGCCGTGGCCAGGGCGGGGCCGAGGGTGAAACCGAGGCTGCGGGCGAGCTGCACGGTCGACCCGACGGTCGCGGTCCGCTCCGGTGGGGCGGCGCCCATGACCAGGGCCTGGGTGGGCCCGCCGTTCAGCCCCATTCCCACACCGGCCAGCGCCAGCCGCCAGGCCATCTGTAGCGCGGACCAGTCGCCGTCCAGCGGAACCAGCAGCAGCAGTCCGGTGGCGGTGAGCGCGGCACCGGCGACCGCGACCGACCGGGCCCCGCACCGGTCGGCGAGGCGTCCACCGAGCGGCCCGGCCAGGCCCATGCCCAGCGGGAAGGCGAGGACGATCAGCCCGGTCGTCGTGGCGCTGACGCCATCGTCCCGCTGGAGGTGCAGGGCGACGACGTAATGCATGGCCGCGAATCCGGCCGCGAGGGTCAGCACGGCCCCGTGGGCCGGGAGCAGCCCGGTCGTACGCAGGACGCCGGTGACCGGGCGACCGCCCGGCCCGCGCAGCCACCACCACAGCGGGGGCAGCGCGACCGTTGCGAGGAGCAGCCACCACGGCCCGCCCGGTGCCAGCGTCAACGCCAGCAGCAGGGCCGCGACGCCCGTGGCCACCAGCAGTGCGTCGGCCACCGCCCGGCGATCGGGCGGGCGCAGTCCGTCGTCCCGGGGCATCGCCTTCCACGCGACGGCCAGGGCCAGTACACAGAAGGGGATCTTGACCAGCAGGACGGACCGCCAGCCGAAGTGGTCGATCAGCAGACCGCCGAGGGCCGGTCCGGTCACCGCGCCCAGCGGGCCCAGGGTGGCGGGCACGCTCATGGCCCGCCCGCGCCGCTCCGGCCGTACCGACCGGATCGCCAGCACCGGCATCAGCACGAACAGCACCGCACCGAACGTCCCCTGCGCGAGGCGGGCGACGATCAGCCACCCGGCCCAGGGCGCGATGGCGGCCAGCGCACTGCACAGGGCGAAGCCGGTGGTGGCGGCCAGCAGGGCGGAGCGCGGCCCTACGCGGTCCAGCCACCGGCCGACCGGCAACAGCAGGGCCACTACGGAGATCTGGTAGGCCAGCACGGCCCACTGGGCGGTCTCGGCGGACACCTCCAAGCTGTCGGCGATGTCCGCCAGGGCCACATTGACGATGTTCATGTCGAGCATCGCCACGAACGACAGCACGCCCGCCACGGCCACCAGCGTCCAGCGGTCCTCGCCTCCGGAACCGGCGGAATCCGCGGGTATGTCACCGGGCCGTTCCGAACCGGGACTTCGCTGGTTCATCCTTTCGCTCCTCACCGTCGCCGATGGGGCTGCCGGATGGCAGCCCCATCTCAAAGGTCGGACGGAGAGCGGGGTGAGTTCCGGCTCTTGGCGACCGCCCCGCGATTCCGCCTGTCGCCCAGTGAAGATGGCACCCTGCCCGGAATTCCCCAGTCTCCCCTCATCTGTGACACTCCGTAGTCGGCTCCGCACCCGCTGGTGCCCGGTGGTCGAAGGCGATCAAGGGATCGCCGGTGAGCGGGTGCTCGACAACAGCCGCCCGCACTCCGAACGCCTCGGCCATCAAGTCCGGAGTGAGCACCTCGCGCGGCGGTCCGGAGGCGATCACGGCTCCGGCGTGCAGGACATGCAACCGGTCGCAGGCGGAGGCGGCCGCGTTGAGGTCATGGAGTGACACCAGCGTCGTACGGCGCTGCGCGCGCAGCAAGGCCAGCAGCTCCACCTGGTGACGCACGTCGAGGTGGTTGGTCGGTTCGTCCAGCACCAGGACATCCGGGTTCTGCGCGAACGCGCGGGCCAGCAGGACGCGTTGCCGTTCGCCACCGGACAGGGCCGTGAAGCGGCGCCCGGCGTGATCCTCCATGCCCACGTCGGCAAGGGCTCCGGCGACGGTGTCCCGGTCCTGGGCGTCCTCCCCCGCGAAGGCTCGCTTGTAGGGGGTGCGGCCCATCGCGACCACCTCGCGGACGGTCAGCTCGAAGTCACTGCCCCGCTCCTGCGGGAGGGCGGCGATGTGCCGCGCCGACTCGACGGGGGCCATCCGCCGGATGTCGGTACCGGCGAGCAGCACCCTTCCGGCGCTGGGTTTCAGGTGGCGGTAGACCGTGCGCAGGAGCGTGGACTTGCCACTGCCGTTCGGTCCGACCAGACCGGTGATCTCGCCTTCCGCCGCGATCAGATGGGCGCCCGCCACGACGGTACGACCGGCGTACGCGACATGCAGGTTCTCGATGTCGATCCTCAACTGCCGCTCCCCAGCCGCCGGTCCAGCAGATACAACAGCGCGGGCGCCCCGATCAGCGAGGTGACCACGCCCACCGGCAGCTCCTGCGTGTCCATCGCGGTACGGCAGACGATGTCGACCACCACCAGCAGCAGCGCGCCGAACAGCGCCGAGATCGGCAGCAGGCGGCGGTGGTCGCCACCGATGACCAGACGACAGACGTGCGGCACCATCAGTGCGACAAACGCGATCGCGCCGGAGACGGCGACCAGCACACCGGTCAGCAGGCTGGTGAGGGTGAACAGTTCCCGGCGCAGCCGGGTGGGATCCACACCGAGTCCCGCCGCGGTCTCGTCACCCATGGTCAGGGCGTTCAGCCCGCGGGCACGTGCCTGGAGCCACAGCAGGGTCGCGGGTACGGCGACGGCGGGCGCGGCCAGGAGCGGCCAACTCGCACCGCTCAGACTGCCCATGAGCCAGAACAGCACACTGTGGGTCTGCTGTTCGTCCCCGGCCTGAAGCACGAGATAGCTGGTGAAGCCGGACAGGAACTGGCCGATCGCCACCCCGGCCAGCACCAGCCGCAGCGGCGCGAACCCGCCCCGGCGCTGCGCCACCGCCCACACCAGCGCGAAGGTTCCCAGCGCCCCGGCGAAAGCCGCCCCCGACAGGCCGAGCCCCAGCGCCCCTCCTGTCCCGAGGCCGAGCACGATCGCGGCGACCGCCCCGAGGGAGGCACCGTTGGAGATGCCCAGGAAGTAGGGGTCGGCCAGCGGATTGCGCACCAGGGCCTGCATCGCCGTTCCGACCAGACCGAGCCCGGCACCGACGAGCGCCGCCAACAGCGCCCGCGGTACCCGCAGTTGCCACACGATCAGGTCGTTCGTTCCCGGCCGTGGCGCTTCGCCGGACAGCCGTCGCCACACCACCCCCCACACCTCGCCGGGCGGGATGGACGTCGACCCCCAGGCCACCGCCGCGGTCAGCGCCGCGAGCAGCGCCACACCGAGAGCGACGGCCAGCGGGCCGGTGCGCGGTCCGCGCAGCTCCGCGGGGGCGGTGCCGGAGCGGCGGGCCAGCAAGGAGGTCACGACTGGCCGACCTTGCCCGGGTACAGCGTCTTGGCGATCTCCTGGACCGAATCGGCGTTCCGGACACCGGCGATGGTGGTCTGCTCGGAGCCGATACGCAGGAAGTGCCCCTTCTTCACTGCCTTCAGGCCCTTGGTGGCGGCATTGGACCTCAGCCACTTCTCGGCCTCGTCGAACGCCTTGTCGTTCGCCGCCGCACTGCCCCGGTTGCGCACCCCGAGCTGGATCCAGTCGGGATTCTTCGCGATGACGTCCTCCCAGCCGACCTGCTTGAAGTCCCCGTCGCAGCCGGCGAAGACGTTGCGCGCCCCGCCCAGCGTGATCACGGCGTTGGCGATCTGCCGGTTGCAGACCACCGTGGGCTGCTTGGTCCCGGCGTCGTAGTCGAAGAAGAAGTACGTCGGCCGCTTGCTCTCCGCCGTGCCACTGACCGCCTTCTGGACGGTGGCCACCTTCTCCTTCATCCCGTCGACGAGCTCCTTCGCCTTCGCGCTCGTGCCGGTGACCGCGCCGAGGGAGGTGATGTCGGTCTCGACGGCGGACAGGTCGGTCATCGGGCCCTTGCGCTTCGCCGCGCAGGCGGTGGACTTGAGGTAGATGTGCTTGATCCCGACGGCCTTGAACTCTTCCTCGGTGGGCGCGTCGCCCATACCACCGCCCATGTTCATCGACGCGAAGGTGTCGACGAACAGGTCGGCGCCGGAGCCGAGCAGCTTCTCCTTCGGGATCACGCTCTTGCTGAGCACCTTCACCTTCCGCGCCTGCGCCTCCAGCGCGCCGGGCAGCGTGCCCTTGCCGGGCGGGAAGCCGGTGCCGATCACCTTGTCCCCGGCGCCGAGGCGCAGCAGCAGCTCCAGACTGGAGGTGTTGCTGGTGACAATCTTCTTCGAGGGGCCGGAGAAGGTGGCCTTGGCGCCCGTGCAGTCGGTGACGGTGACGCCGGGGAGGTCGCCCGAGCCCGCCTCCCCGGCGCCCTGCTCCGACGTGTCCTTCCCGCCACCACCGCAGCCCGCCGCCAGCAGGCCGACGAGCACGACGGCGGTCGTACCGCCCCACACACGAGAACGCATCGAAAGTCTCCAGCTTCCACTCGGTACGCGGGCGAACTTCCCTCACCCGGTCTAGAAGTCGGGGAGAACGCGCGATGAGTTCCCGCCGCGTCGGCGATAGGGATGAAAAGTAGTGACGAGGGCGTGGCTCAGCTCGTCGCCGTCAGCATCCGTACCGCTTCCTCCGTGGCGGGGTCGTCCGGCAGATAGGTCAGAAAGTGGTGGCCGGGCTCCTCCACGGCGGCCAGCTTCACGTACCGCAGCCGCAGTCGACCGGCCACCGGATGGTGGAAACGGCGCACCGCGGGCTGGTAACCGGCCGTCTCCCGCTGCTCGTACCAGCGGGCCGCGTGCGGATCGGTCAGCACCTCACCGACCAGCTCGGCGAACCGCGGGTCCTGCGGACTGCGCGCCGCGCGGGCCCGGAACTGCCCCAGCAGGGCGCGCGCGTCCTGCTCCCAGTCCATCAGCAGGGACCGGGCCGGAGGCCAACGGAAGACCAGCCACAGCAGATTGCGCTCCTTGGGGCGCAGTCGCGCCGGATCGGTGAGGAGGGCAGCGTACCCGGCGTTCCACGCGATCAGATCCCAGTGCGGGTCCAGGACCACGGCCGGATGCGGGTCCATCGTCCGTACCAGTGTCAGCAGGTTGGGCGACGCCCAGCTCGGTGCCCACGAGGGCGGCGCGCTCTCCTCCACGAACGACAGTACGTGCGCGGCTTCCACGGCATTGAGCCGCAGCGCACGCGCCACCGACCGCAGCACCTGCTCGGACGTGCGTACCCGGCCCTGTTCCAGCCAGGTGTACCAGGACGTGCTGATGCCTGCCAGCCGCGCCACCTCGGACCGGCGCAGTCCTGGTGTGCGGCGGCCGGGTGCGTCCGGCAGCCCCACCGCGTCCGGCCGCAGCCGGTCGCGGCGAGACCGCAGAAAGGCGCCCAGCTCCCGGCGGGCCGTGGTCGGCGCGGGCGTGCGCGCGGCGCTCATGGCGCGAGTCCCCCCGGATTCACTGGCGTTGCTCGTGACTGTGAGCGATGGTAATAGGCTGCGGCCCCGTTCCCGGCCCGCCCGGTGATGGGCTGATGGCATGCCGAGGAAATCCCGTCCGTCCATGACACCTGGCGGCCTCCCACCCGTGCCCGCGCCGTCCGCCAACGGCCGTCCACCGGTGGCCACGCTGCCCCCGTCCACTCTGTGGCTGCTCCGCGCTGCCGGTTTCACCAGCAACTTCGACCGCTTCTGCATCGCGCCCATGATCGTGGTCATCGTGTCCGGGCTGGGGGTGTCCCTGCCCGCCGTCGTCCTCGCTGCCAGCGGCTACTCCCTGACGTACGGTCTGATGCAGCCGGTCTGGGGCCTGGCCGGTGATCTGCTGGGCCGGGTGCGGGTGATGCGCCTGTCCCTCGCCGGAGCGGCACTGGCCGCGCTGTGCTCGGCGCTGGCACCCGACGCACCGTTCCTCATCGCCGCACGGGCCGTCGCCGGTGGCTTCTTCGCCGCGTCCATCGCCGCCTCGCTGACGTACATCGGTGACACCGTGCCCGCCGGTGTGCGGCAGCGCCCGCTCAGTGAGCTGATGACCGCCTTCGCCCTGGGCACGGCCGTGGCCACCGCCGTGGCCGGTGCCATGGCCCACTACCTCAGCTGGCGGCTGGTGTTCGCCCTGCCCGGCCTCCTCGCCGGTGGTCTGACCGTGGCGCTGCGACGGCTTCCCGAGCCGCCGCGGGAGCACCCCTCCTCGCCGCTCGCCCCGTTCCGTGTGGTGCTGCGCTCGCGCCGGCAGTGGTACGTCATGGCGGTCGCCCTCCTGGAGGGGGCCGTACTGCTGGGCTTCCTCACCTATCTGGCACCCGCGCTCGAGGCACACGGTGTGCCCGTCGCCGTGGCCGGCGCGGTCGCGGCCCTCTACGGGGTCGGTTCCATGGTGGCGGCGCAGGCGGTCAAGCACCTGGCCGGGCGCTGGACACCGGTACGGCTCATCGTGGCCGGCGGAACCCAGATGGCGCTGGGCTACCTGCTCGCGGGATGGGACCAGTCGGTGCCGACACTCGTCGTCACGGCGCTGCTGCTGGGCGGCGGCTGGTCCTTCCTGCACTCCACCCTCCAGGCGTGGGCCACCGAGGTGGCGCCCTCCGCCCGCGCCACCGGTGTCGCGATGTTCGGAGTGGCCCTGTACACGGGCAGTGCCCTGGCCGGTGGCCTGACCGCGCACGCCGCCGGAGCACATGCCTACCGGCCGTTGTTCTGGCTGGCCGCGCTGCTGGCGGTGCCGCTCACGGCCCTGGCCGCCGTCGGACGGGCCCGCTTCCGGTAGCTTGCGGGGAGAAACTCTGCCCGAGCGTCAGGGAGTCGGGATCCCACCGGGCCGTGCCGGGCGGCCGAAGCGCACGGGCACTCCGGGGGAGTACAGCAGGCTCACCGGCGGTCCGGTGGGGGCCGACAGTCCCGCCGCCTGTATCAAGTCCTCGTCGCACTGGAGCAGTTCGGCGCGGTGCAGGGGCCAGCGGGGGTGGGTGTTCGGCAAGTACACCGAACGCTCGAAGAAGGCGTTGTGCATGCCCCAGCGCGCTGTCAGGAAATGCTCCAGCTCGCTCGGTTCGGCCACGCGCTCCCCCACGCGTATCGCGATCCGGCTGTGCGCCCCGCGGGGCCCCGGCCAGCGCCGTGTGCTGGTGTACGTGAGGGTGTCGCCGTCGCGCTCGACGGCCATCCGGGACCACAGATAGGGCAGCCGGAAGGCCGTGCGGGCCATCGCCACCGGGATCAGCCGGGAGGCGTCGAGCGAGCGGAAGACCACACCGCGGCGGCCGTGCTCGTCGACCGAGTACAGACGGACGTTGGTCTCGGGAAAGCTGCCCAGATAGGGGATGCCGGGGAGACGGAACCAGCCGACCCGGTGCATACGGAAGGCGACGAGCCCGACATAGGTGACCCCGTTCAGCGTGTCGGGAACCGTCCCGGCAGGCAGGACCCTCGCCACTTCGTCCGGATCGGCCACCCAGTGGAGGAACGCGAGATCCAGCCAGGACTGGGTGAGAAGGGGGCGGGCGGTGTCGCCGGGCGGGTCCGGAGTGATAGCTTCCGGTGTACGAGGAGCGAGGGTCACGGGGGCAGTGTCTCAGCACCCGGCACAGGCCCGGCGGCCGGTACCCCAGTGCTGCTGCCGGAGGTTCTCGTCGCGTGGCCTGACGAACGGTTCTCCCACTCCGGTCGGAACGCCACATGCCGGGCCCGTACTACCTGACCTTCGCGGTGACGGTCCGTACGAACTGCGGGGCCACCTGGTCGCGCCAGACGAAGGGTGCCGCGTCCGACTGACCGTCGAATGTTGTGGTGGTCTGCCCGCCAACCGTGAACATCAATGAGCCTTTGCGGCATGTCCAACTGCCTTCGGAGAGGCTGTTGATGGCACAGAGGTCGGCGCCGTTCGTCTTCTTGATGTTGGCACCCGGCGCGACCTTCTTGTAGTAACCGGCGATCAGCTTGGGATGGGCCACCGCGTCGATACGGATCCAGAAGTGCGTGGCGCGATACTTTTCGCCCGGCAGTCGCATGTCGTAGTCGCACTGGCCGGAATCGGCGCTGTCGCTCTCCTTCTGTGCGGGGTCCGCGGCGAAGTCCTCGATCGAGGGCGCGTAGACCCGGCGTTGTTGCTGCTGGATGTCCTTGGCGTCCGGAAGGATCGCCTTGACGTCCTCCAGGTCCACCAGCGTGCAGGCGTCCGGCCATTCGTTCGCCGCCAGGATTCTGCCGTCCTTCAGCGGGGGCAGACCGGCGTCCCCGTTTCGGGGTGCGGCCTTGCCGATGGAGGTCTCCTCGTCGGCGCCGGTGATCAGGAGAGTCGCCGCAACGGTGGTGGCGATCAGCAGGGCGGCGGCCAGAGCCAGCAGGGCGATACGGTTCTTCGTCACAGTGGCCGATTCTGCCCAAGCGGCCGGACCCGACCTCCATCGGGGCGCGGCCGACACCGACCCGGCGGCTCGGCTCAGCCCTCGTCGGCGCCGGGTTCGGCGATGCGCAGCAGCAGCGCGTGCAGGGTGTCGCGCTCCTCGGCGGAGAGCGAGGCGAGCAGGCGGTCGGTGACCCGCGCGGCGTCGTGCACGGTGTCGCGCAGAAGCGCCCGCCCGGCCTCGGTGAGGACGACGATGCGGTTGCGGCGGTCGTTCGGGTCGGGCTTGCGTTCGGCGAGGCGGAGCCGCTCGAGGTCGTCGAGGAGGGAGACGATCGCGCTCGGGTCGTAGCCCAGGCGTTCGGCGAGCTCCCGCTGCCGGGCGCCCTCCACGGTGGCGAGGTAGCGCAGCACGGAGTAGTGCCGAAGTCGCAGCCCGTGCAGTTCCAGTCCGGCGTTGAACAGGCTGCCGGAGCGGAGGCCGAGCCGGTACAGCAGGTAGCCGGTGTCGGTGTGCAGGCCGCGCAGCCAGGGGGCGTCACTCATGGGGACATCCTGCCGTATGACCAAGTGCCTCATCAATCATTGACAGCGACAATGATTGCTCTTAGCTTCGATTGCATGAACGCTGAACACTCCACTGCCGACCCCGAAGGCCCGTCGGCGACAAGGCAGGAACCGATCGACCTGACCGGCAAGGTCGCCGTCGTCACCGGCAGCGGCCGTGGGCTCGGGCTCGCGTATGCCACCGCGCTGGCCCGCGCCGGTGCGGCCGTGGTCGTCAACGACCTGGACGCCGAGACCGCCGAGCGGGCCGCGACGAGCATCACCGAGGCCGGGGGCCGCGCCGTCGCCGAGGCCGTCGCCGTCGGTACGAGCGAGGCGGCGCAGGCGCTGGTCGACCGGGCCGTCGCCGCGTTCGGCCGCCTCGACGTCATGGTCACCAACGCCGGCATCCTGCGCGACAAGGTGCTGTGGAAGATGACCGACGAGGACTTCGACGCCGTGGTCACCACCCACCTGCGCGGCACCTTCACCTGTGCCCGCGCCGCGGCGATCCGGATGCGCGAGCAGGGCGACGGCGGCAGCCTGATCATGGTCGGCTCCCCGGCCGGACAACGCGGCAACTTCGGGCAGACCAACTACGCCGCCGCCAAGGCCGGTATCGCCGCCATGGTCCGCACCTGGTCCATGGAGCTGGCCCGCGCCGGCATCACCGTCAACGCCATCGTTCCGGTCGCCGCCACCGCGATGACCGAGACCATCCCCGCCTTCGCCCCGTACATCGAGGCCATGAAGCAGGGCGCGCCGCTGCCCGGCTTTCTGCGCAAGGGCGAGGGCTTCGGCACCGCCGCGGACTGCGCCGCTCTGGTCCCCTTCCTCGCCTCCGGCGCCGCCCGCTCCGTCACCGGTCAGTGCATCGGCATCGGCGGCGACAAGCTGGCCCTGTGGTCCCATCCGCACGAGACGGCGGTCGCCTACGCCGACGGCGGCTGGAGCCCCGAGGCCATCGCCGCGAGCTGGGCCACCTCCGTCGGCCGCGAGCCGCAGACCACCGGCATCCCGGCTCCGGTCATCCCCGGAGGTGGCGCGGCGTGAATGTGGAGCAGTTGACCGCCATCGACGTGCACACACACGCCGAGGTGTCGAGCGAGGGCGGCTCCTCGCTCACGGACGAGTTGCACGAGGCATCCAGCGGCTACTTCAAGGTCGAGGGCGCGCGCAAGCCCACCCTCCCCGAGATCGCCGCCTACTACCGCGAGCGCCGCATGGCCGCCGTCGTCTTCACCGTCGACGCCGAGCACGCCACCGGTACGCCCCCCGTCCCGAACGAGGAGGTCGCCGAGGCGGCCGCCGCCAACCCGGACGTCCTCATCCCCTTCGCCTCCATCGACCCCTTCCGGGGCAAGGCCGGGGCACGGCAAGCTCGGCGGCTGGTCGAGGAGTTCGGGGTCAAGGGCTTCAAGTTCCACCCCAGCATCCAGGGCTTCTTCCCCAACGACCGATTCGCCTACCCGCTCTACGAGGTCATCGAGGAGACCGGCACGGTGGCCCTGTTCCACACCGGCCAGACCGGCATCGGCGCGGGCACCCCAGGAGGCGGTGGCATCCGGCTGAAGTACTCCAACCCGATGTACGTCGACGACGTGGCCGTCGACTTCCCGCATCTGAAGATCATCCTCGCGCATCCGTCGTTCCCCTGGCAGGACGAGGCACTGGCCGTCGCCACCCATAAGCCCGGCGTCCATATCGACCTCTCCGGGTGGTCACCCAAGTACTTCCCGCCCCAGCTGGTGCAGTACGCCAACTCGCTGCTCCAGGACAAGGTTCTCTTCGGCTCCGACTACCCGCTGCTGACCCCTGACCGCTGGCTCGCGGACTTCGACAAGCTGAACATCAAGGACGCGGTCAAGCCCAAGATCCTCAAGGACAACGCCGCCCGACTGCTCGGGCTCGGCTGAGAGGTCACCGCCGATGCGCAACGAGGGAATAGGCTCCTGGCCCGCCCGCCGTGCCCGTAACACCCCCCACCGCACCGCGCTCGTGCACGACGGACACACCACCAGCTACGCCGAGCTGCATGAGCGGGCCACCCGCCTGGCCCATGTGCTGCGTGCCGCCGGTGTCCACCGCGGCGACCGCGTCGCCTACCTCGGCCCCAACCACCCCACCTTCCTCGAGACCCTCTTCGCGACCGGGATGCTGGGAGCCCTCTTCGTCCCGCTCAACACCCGCCTCGCCGCACCCGAGATCACCTATCAACTCGACGACTGCGGCGCCGTCGTGCTGATCCACGCCCCGGGCCACGCGGACCAGGTCGAGGCCGGAGCCCACACCGGAGGGCTCCGGACGATCGAGGTGGGCACCTCCTACGAGTCCCTCCTGACGGCTGCCGACGCCACCCCGATCGACGAGGCGGTGGCGCCCGAGGACCTGTGCCTCATCATGTACACCTCGGGCACCACCGGCCACCCCAAGGGCGCCGTACTCACACACGCCAATCTGACCTGGAACGCCGTCAACGTTCTTGTCGACCACGAGCTCACCGCCGACGACCGTGCCCTCGTCTCCGCGCCGCTCTTCCACACCGCCGGGCTCAACATGCTCGCGCTCCCGGTCCTGCTCAAGGGCGGCACCTGCCACCTCGTCGCATCCTTCGACCCGGCCGAAACCCTGGAGCTGGTCGAGCGCCACCGGATCACCAGCATGTTCGGCGTACCGACCATGTACGACCTGATGGCCCGCCAGCCGGGCTGGGCCACGGCCGACCTGACCAGTCTGCGCCGACTCCTGTGCGGCGGCGCCCCGGTGCCCACCTCTCTCCTCGCCGTCTACCAGCGGCGCGGCCTGTCCCTGCTCCAGGGGTTCGGCCTGACCGAGGCGGGCCCCGGTGTGCTGTTCCTGGACGCCGAGCACGCCATCAGCAAGGCGGGCTCGGCCGGCGTGCCGCACTTCTTCAGCGACGCGCGTGTGCTGGCCCCGGACGGGTCGGAGGCCGCGCCGGGGGAGCTCGGCGAGATTGTCGTCCGCGGACCGCATGTCAGCCCCGGCTACTGGCGACGTCCGGAGGCCACCGCGGCCACCTTCACCGACGGCTGGCTCCGCAGCGGCGACGCCGCCCGTGTCGACGCCGACGGCTATGTCACCATCGCCGACCGCCTCAAGGACATGTACATATCCGGGGGCGAGAACGTCTATCCGGCCGAGGTCGAGGACGCCCTCCTCGTCCTTCCCGGCGTCGCCGCGTGTGCCGTCATCGGCGTGCCCGACGAGAAGTGGGGCGAGGTCGGCCACGCCCTCGTCGTCCCCGAACCCGGCACCGATCCGAACCCCGAGCGGCTGCTGGCACAACTGGCCGGCGCGCTCGCCAAGTACAAACTCCCCAAAACCTTGCTTCTGGTGGACCGGCTGCCCCGCACGGCCTCCGGAAAGCTCGCCAAGAACCAGATCCGTGCGCAGTACCGCAACTGACCCGACCGAAAGGCGAACCAGCACTCATGGCACTCATCGTCAACGGCCTCGACGAGCTCAAAGCCCTCGCGGGCACCGACCTCGGCACCAGCTCCTGGATCGACATCACCCAGGACCGCGTCAACCTCTTCGCCGACGCCACCGGCGACCACCAGTGGATCCACACCGACCCCGAACGCGCCGCCTCCGGTCCGTTCGGCGCGCCGATCGCCCATGGCTACCTGACGCTCTCGCTGTTCATCCCGCTCTTCACCGAGCTGCTCGTGGTCGAGGGCGTCGCGACGAAGGTCAACTACGGCCTGAACAAGGTCCGCTTTCCCGCTCCCGTGAAGGTCGGTGCGCGCATCCGCCTGGCGGGGCGCCTGGCCGAGGTCGAGGAGATCCCGGGCGGCCTGCACATCACGGTCGACGGGACGGTCGAGATCGAGGGGGAACCCAAGCCGGCGGCGGTACTGCAAAGCGTCTCCCGCTTCTACGCCTGACAGCACGACGGGGCCGGTGTCGTCAGGATGAGCTGTCTCCGATGAAGTCGAGTAGATCTCGGTTGAGTTCATCGGCGTGGGTGATGAAGATCCCGTGCCCCGCTCGGGCGTACTCCTTGTAGAGGCTGCCCGGCACCAGCTTGGCCAGCCGTCGCCCGCAGAGATCGATGGGAGCGGAGGCGTCGGCGTCGCCGTGGATGATCAGCGTCGGCACCTGGAGCGCACCGGCCTCCTCGCGCAGATCGGTACAGCCCGCTGTCCTGATCACTTCGACAGCCGCCTTGGCCGAGCAGTCCAGGCACCGCTGCACCGTCCAGTCCAGCAGCTCGGTGGAGATCTTGTTGCCCAGATGCGTCGCGAAGAACGCCTGTGCGTTCTGGGCCATCCACCTCGGGCGGTCTCTGCTCCGTTCCGCCAGCACGGCGTCGAAGACGTGTCGCTCGATCCCCTCCGGGTTGTCCGGCGTCCAGATCATCAACGGCGCCGTAACCGAGATCAGCACCACCCGGCTCACCCGGTCATAGCCATGGCGGGACAGGTAGCGGATCACCTCGCCTCCGCCCATCGAGTGTGCCACCAGGGTCACTTCGCGGAGGTCGAGGTGATCGAGCAGCGCCGCGAGATCATCGGCGAGGGTGTGGTAGTCGAAGCCATGGCCGACCCAGTCCGAGCGGCCGTGCCCCCGCTTGTCGAAGGCCACGCAGCGCAGTCCCGCTTCGGACAGCGGAAGCATCTGGAACTCCCATGAGCTGCTGCTGAGCCAGGCCCCTGACACGAACACCATCGGCTTGCCCTGACCCCAGTCGGTGTAGAACAGGCTTGTCCCGTCGGATCCTTCGAAGTACGGCATGGTGGGCGAGTCCTTCCTTGGCGATGAGGTTCCGCTGCGCTGTGACAACTCTCGACCGGCGGAGCCACATCGTCGATTACGCCGGACGTAATGAGCGGGAGGAGCATCCCCGGCAAGAGGGCGACGGGGAGGCCGACTTGGGGCTGCGTCGTCGGGCGCCCATGATGGGCGATGTTCAACTTCTGTCCGCCATGGCGCGGCAGCGTGCCGGACAGGAACCCAGGGGACAGATCCCGTCATTGAGGAGCAGAAGATGGTGTTATCTCGTAGAGACTCCGCGAAGCGCACGGCCGAGGACAGCACACCTTCGGACGGCAGCGGAAATCGGCGCTTCGGCAAGGCATCACGCGCCGCGTACGGCCTTCTCGGCGCCGCCGCGCTGGTTGCCGCGTTCCCGGCCACCGCGCTGGCTGACCCGCCTTCGGCGCTCCCCGGCAATGCGGGCGACGCGGAGCGGACATTCCAGCCCGCCTTCGACTACGACACGGACGGCTGCTACCCTACCCCCGCCATCGGACCCGACGGCACGGTGGCCCCGGGCTTGAGTCTCGGTGGGGATATGAACGGGAACTGCCGTGACGCGTCGGATCTCGACAACACCAATTCCTACTCGCGCCAGAAATGCAACAACGGGTGGTGCGCGATCATGTACACCCTCTACTTCGAGAAGGACCAGGCTTCGCTCGGCGGTGGAAGTGCCGGGCATCGGCATGACTGGGAGCATGTCGTGGTGTGGGTGAAGGACGATCAGGTCCAGTACGTTTCGACGTCAGCGCATGGCAAATTCAATACCTACGATCGCTCCCAGATCACCTTTGACGGTACGCATCCCAAGGTCGTCTACCACAAAGACGGCATCTCGACGCACTGCTTCCGCCCCGCCAACGCGGCGGATGAGCAGGTGGAGAACCACAAGGGCGCGTGGCAGTTCCCCGCATTGGTCGGCTGGGACGGCTACCCGGCCGGAATCCGCGACAAGCTGAGCCAGGCCGACTTCGGCAAAGCCACATTCGGGATCAAGGACGGTCAGTTCACCTCTCACCTCGCCGCGGCCAAGCCTGCTGATATCCCGTTCGACCCCAACGCCTGACCTCGCTCCTCCCGTGAACGGTCCGCCGGTTGTTCCAGCGGACCGTTCACGGTCCTCGCTGACTGCGTACGAGTGAACGACAGGACTCCGCGCTGGCGTCGTTCAAAATTATTTGATCACACTTGTTATCTTGACTCTCGTGTCGCTGAGCTTTGCTTTTGTGAACCTCAAGCCCGGAGTCGGAAAGACGACGAGTGCCGTGTGGCTGGCCCATGCGCTGCATGAGTCAGGCCGCTCACCGCTGCTCGTGGACGGTGACCCGGCAGGCTCCGCGCTGCGCTGGAGCGAATTGGCCGATGGCTTTCCGTTTCCCGTCGTCGCTCTGCCGGTGGGCGATGTGCACCGTCGTGTGAATGATTTCCTCGGCAATCGGCAGGCCGTGGTGCTCGACGCGCCGCAGCTGGAGGATCATCCACGCATCGCCCGCAGCATCATGAGGTACGCGGGGGAGTGGATCGTACCGGTGACCCCCGCTCCTATCGAGCTGGACCGGATGGCACCCATCCGATCCGAGCTGGGCGACGTACAGTCCTTGCGCACGACACCGGCCCGTACCGCGGTCCTGCTGAATCGGACCAACCGCCCCGACGCCACCCGCACCGGTCCCGATGCCGACGCTCGGGAGGCGCTCAGCGAGCGAGGCTTCGAAGTGCTCGGAACGCAGATTGCGCGGCTCGACCTCTACGCCCAGTCGTTCGGGAGCCCGGTGAAGGTCAAGGGCTCGGCGTACATGGAACTCGCCGAAGAACTCATCAAGCGTCAGGACGCGGCATGAATCAGCGCAAGGACAGGTACCGCGCGGTGTTGCAGCGCGAGCAGGACACCGCTGAACCCCAGTCCGCCGAGGTCACCACCCTGCACGGCAGATATTTCCGGGTGACGGTCGAGGTGGCCCCGGACCCCCGGCGCGATCTGACCCGGTGGGTGAGTCTGCCGATCTCCGCGCTGGTGCTCGTCGGCGCGACCGTTCTGCGCGCCCTGGCCGATGCCGCCGCCGGGGTGTCCCGATCCGTCGGAGGCACCGGACGCACGACACCGTGACAGGCGCTCCGGCCGACCCCGCCGTGTCGGGGTGGTCCGGAGCGCCTTCGTCTGCGCGTGCGGTGGCAGCTCAGCCCTCGACGGCTGCCGGGTCCATCCACACCACTTCCCAGGTGTGACCATCGGGGTCCTGGAAAGAGCGGCCGTACATAAAGCCGTGGTCCTGGGTTTCTCCCGCGGGCGCGCCGCCCACGGCCAGTGCCTTGTCCACCAGCTCGTCGACCTTGGCGCGGCTCTCGGCGCTCAGGCAGAGAAGCACCTCGGAGGTCGTGGTGGAGTCGGCGATCTCCTTGTTGGTGAAATCCTGGTAGCGCTGTCTGGTGAGCAGCATGGCGATGATCGTCTCGCTGATGACCACACATGCGCAGTCATCCGTCGTGAACTGCGGGTTGATCGAGTAGCCGAGCTCGGTGAAGAACTTCTTCGAGGTCTCCAGGTCATTCGTCGCGAGGTTGACGAAGATCATCTGCTGGTACACGGGCCGTCTCCTTCTTTCGTTGCCTTGCATAGGGGTGGACCGCACCGCCCCGCGGAACTCATCGCTCGCCGAGAGGAATCTTTCGGAAGATTCTCAGGCACGCGATGGCGGCGCGGCGCGGCGCGGTGTCACCCGCGGGCGTCGCGTGCCGCGTGCGGGTGCCGTTCCCGCCAGCGCGCGTAGGTGGTGCCGGTCGCGCAGCCGCTCAGATAGCCATCGTGGACCCGGCGCAGGATCGCCTCGCCGTGCGGGGCGAGGGGGCTGTCCCGGCGCCAGGCCAGCACATGGCGGTACCAGAGCGGATTGCCCGCCAGGGGGCGGACGGCGACGCCGGGGATCTCGATGAAGGTGGCCTGGCAGAGGCTGACGGCCAGCCCCGCCCGGATGATCTCGATCAGCTGCCGCCCCTCGGCCTCGTAGGGGGTGTGCGGACGGCGGTCGGCGAGGGCGAAGACGGAGGTCCAGTACTCGCGGGTGCGGTCGCTGTCGGGGCGGGGCACGGCCCACTCCTCCTCGGTGAGCCGGGTCAGGCTCACTTCTTTCCGCTCGGTCAGCGGGTGGTCCGCGGGGAGCAGCGCGAAGACGGGCTCCGTGACGAGCGGGTGCAGGATCACGCCGTCGCGCGGTGCGAGCTCCTGGCCCGGGTGGTCGCCGAGGACCGCGGCCTCCAGCCGTCCGGCGGCGAGGTCGTCGAGGAGCGGCGCGGGCGCGTACTGACAGCGGGCGGTCACCTCGGCCCACGGCACGATGTCGCGTACGGCCAGCAGGAGGTGGCCCAGGAGCGGGGCGCCGACCGAGCCGACGCGAACGCGGGCCGGGGAGGCGGCGCGGAGGGCGGCACGGTCGGTGTCCGCGAGGAGCTGGTCGATGCCCGGGAGGATCGCGTGGGCCCGGGAGAGCACGAGGTCGCCGAGTGAGGTGGGCACGGCTCCTTCGCGGCCACGCTCGAACAGCGCGCCTCCCAGGAGCCTTTCGATGCGCCGCACCTGGGCGCTCAGGCCCGGCTGGGTCATCCCCAGCGACGCCGCGGCGCGGGTGAGGCTGCCGGCCTCCGCGACGGCGCACACCACGCGCAAATGCCGTATTTCCAAATCCATGGTCCATCCCTCCCGGCACCGAGAACCGGCTGTGTCCTGTGCCATGGCACAGGACACAGCCGTGTCCTCTCAGGCCGCTTCGGGAAAGTGGCACGCCACCTGACGTGGCTCGCCGGGTGTCGCGACGCTCAGCGTCGGCGCCTCGGACCGGCAGATCTCCTGGGCCTTGGCGCAGCGGGGGTGGAAGGTGCAGCCGGGCGGGGGAGCCGCCGGGCTCGGCGGGTCACCGAGCAGGGTGATCCGCTCGCGGCCCCGCTCGGCGACCGGATCGGGCAGGGGTACGGCGGACAGCAGGGCCCGGGTGTAGGGGTGGGCGGGGGCTGTGTACACCCGCTCCTTGGGGCCGATTTCGACGATGCGGCCCAGATACATCACGGCGACCCGGTCGCAGACCCGCTTGACCACCGAGAGGTCGTGCGCGATGAAGAGGTAGGCGAGGCCGAGTTCCCGTTGCAGCCGCTCCATCAGGTTGACGATCTGCGCCTGGACGGAGACGTCGAGCGCCGAGACCGGTTCGTCGGCGACGACCAGGCGGGGGCTCGTGGCCAGAGAGCGGGCGATGCCGATGCGCTGGGCCTGTCCGCCGGAGAACTCGTGCGGATAGCGGTCGATGTGTTCGGGGATGAGCCCGACGAGTTCCATCAGCTCAACGGCCCTGCGGCGCGCGTCAACGGCCGCACTTCCCTGTACCAGCAGGGGATCGGAGATGATCCGGGCCACGGTCTGGCGCGGGTTGAGGGAGGAGTGCGGATCCTGGAAGACCATCTGGATCTCCCGCCGCAGCGGCCTCAGCTCGCGCTGGGCGAGGTGGCTGATGTCGCGGCCGTCGTAGGTGACCGAGCCTCCCGTCGGTTCCAGAAGCCGCACGATCATCCGGCCGGTGGTGGACTTGCCGCAGCCGGACTCCCCGACCAGACCGAGGGTTTCGCCCGCCGCCACGTCGAAGCTGACGCTGTCGACGGCCCGTACCGGGGCCGAGCGGCTTCGTCTGCCGGGGAAGGTCATGGTCAGGTCGCGCACGGAGAGCAGCGGATCGGCGGGGGGAGACAGGGGTTCGGTGGGTGGCGAGGGCGGAGTGCCGACGGGCGTCATGGGATGGCCTTCCAGATGTGGTCCATGGGGGCGGTGGCCGGGCTCAGCGGCAGATGGCAGGCCACGGCGTGCCCGTCGGGCGCGACCAGGCTCGGCCTGACCCGCTCGCAGCGCTCCCTCGCCTCGGTGCCGGCCGAGGCGGCTCGCGGGCAGCGCGGTGCGAACGCGCATCCCGGTGCGGGGGCGAGCAGCGACGGAGGGCTGCCGGGGATCGTCCGCAGCGGGGCGTCCTCGGCGTCGTCGAGGCGGGGCAGGGAGTCGAGGAGGCCTTGTGTGTAGGGGTGGGCCGGGGCGGCGAACACGGTCTCCACCGGAGCCTGTTCGGCCACCCGGCCGCCGTACATCACCAGGACCTCGTGCGCCACGCGGGCGATCACCCCGAGGTCATGGGTGATCATGACGACGGCGAGCGAGCGCTCCTGCTGGATCCGGGCGATGAGCTCCAGGATCTGGGCCTGTACGGTGACATCCAGGGCGGTGGTCGGCTCATCCGCGATCAGCAGTTCCGGCTCGCAGGCGAGTGCCATGGCGATCATCACCCGCTGGCGCATGCCCCCCGAGAACTGGTGCGGGTACTCGCCCGCCCGGCGTTTCGGTTCCGGAATGCCGACCTCGGCCAGCATCTCCACGGCGCGCTGCCGGGCGGCGGCGCGGCGGGAGCCGAAGTGGACCCGGTGGTGCTCGGCTATCTGCTCGCCGACCGTGTAGTAGGGGTGCAGGCTGGAGAGCGGGTCCTGGAAGATCATGGCCATCTTCCGGCCGCGCAGCCGGTTCAGCTCGCGCTCCGCGAGTCCGACCAGCTCACGGCCGTCCAGGGTGATGGAGCCGGTGACCTCGGCGCCGGTGTGCAGGCCCATCACCGCCATCGAGGTGACGGACTTGCCGGAGCCGGACTCACCGACGATACCGAGGGTCTGTCCGCGGTGGACCTCCAAGCTGAGGGAGTCGACGGCGCGTACGGGACCGTCCTTGGTCGTGAAGGTGACCGTCAAGTCCCTCACGGACAGCAGGGGTGCGGCTTCGGCGGTCATCACAGCCTCACTCGCGGATCGACGACGGCGTACAGCAGGTCGACGCCGAGATTGGCGACGACGATGAAGGCGGCGGCGAGCAGGGTCACACCCAGGATCACCGGCTGGTCGCCGGTGGACAGGGCCCCGTAGAAGAGCCGCCCGATGCCCGGCAGTCCGAAGATGGACTCGGTGATCACCGCACCGGCGAGCAGACCGCCCAGGTCCATGCCGAAGAGGGTGAGGATCGGCGTCATGCCGGAGCGCAGACCGTGCTTGACCACAACGGTGCGGCGCGGCAGGCCCTTTGCGCGGGCGGTGCGGATGTACGGCTCCGCCATCGTCTCGATCATCGAACTGCGGCTCTGCCGCGCGTACATGGCCGCGTAGAGGATGGCGAGGGCCAGCCAGGGCAGCAGCAGGTTTGACGCCCAGCGTCCGGGGTCGTCGCCGAAGGAAACGTAACTCGGGTACGGGAGCAGATCCGCCACCCGGATGAGGCCGTAGATCAGCATCATCGAGGTGAAGTAGACCGGCAGCGAGGCGGCGCCGACGGCACCGACCATCAGGACGCGGTCGGTGAGGGTGTCCTTGCGCAGGGCCGCGACCACGCCCGCGGTCAGGCCGAGTGCCAGCCACAGCACGGCCGCGCCCAGGGCGAGCGAGGCGGAGACGGGGAGCCGGTCCATCAGCAGGTCCCAGACGGCCTCGCTGTTCTCGTACGAGTAGCCCAGGCAGGGGAAGTCGCAGCGCAGCGCGTACTGACCGGTGCCCATGGTGCGGCCGGTGAAGATGCCGCTCGCGAAGTCCCAGAACTGCCGCGCCAGCGGCCGGTCGAGACCCATATGGGCGCGGATCGCCTCCAGGCGCTCAGTGCTGCACGCCTTGCCGCAGGCCGCGGCGGCGGGGTCGGAGGGAAGGACGTAGAAGATGGTGAAGGTGACGGCGGCGACGGCGATCAGCACACCGATGACACCGGCCAGCCGCCGCAGGGTGTAGAAGATCATGTGCGGCTCCCCCTCGGGTCGAGGATGTCCCGCAGGGCGTCACCGAGCAGTGTGAAGGCGAGCACGGTCAGGAAGAGACAGGCGCTCGGGATGACGAAGTACATGGGGTCCGTGTCGTAGAAGGAGACGCTCTCGGCGATCATCTGGCCCCAGGACGGAGTGGGCGGACGGACGCCGACGCCCAGATAGCTGAGGGCGGCCTCGGTGGAGATCATGCCGGGGATGATCAGGGTGGTGTACGCGATCACGGGGCCCGCCACCCCGGGCAGGATGTCGCGGGTGAGGATCCGCCAGGAGCCGGCGCCGCCGACGCGGGCCGCGTCGACGTACTCGCGGTGTTTGAGGGAGAGGGTCTGTCCGCGCACCACGCGGGCGACGCCGGGCCAGCCGAACAGGCCGATGACGGCGATCATCAGCACGATCCGGTTGACGTCCTTGGCCACCGACATCATCGCGATCATGAAGATGAGGGACGGGAAGGACATGGTGAGGTCCATCAGGCGGGAGAGCACGGTGTCGGTGCGGCCCCCGAAGTAGCCGGCCGCGATCCCGGCCGCCGTTCCGGCGATCACGACGATCGCGGTGGCGGTCAGGGCGATCAGAAGGGAGACCTGGGCGCCGTGCACCACACGGGCGAACAGATCCCGCCCGGTGACCGGTTCGACGCCGAGCCAGTGGTCGGCGGAGATGCCGCCGAGCGGTCCGATGGGTTTGCCGCCCAGGTAGGGGTCGACGGCGGACTTGTCGAACTCGTCGGGCGACCAGCCGCCGAGTGCGCTCAGCAGCGGTGCGCCCGCCGCCATGAGCAGAAAGGCGGCGACGATGACCAGGGAGACCTTCACGGAGGCCCGGCGGCGCAGTTCCCGGCGGGCGAGCTGCCAGGGGCCGCTGCCGGTAGGTGTCCTGGGGGCGGTGGCCGTGGTGGCGGAGGCGGGTGCGGTGGAGGACATGATATCTGACTTCCCGTCAGTTCTAGCTCGCCGACGGGTTCTTGAGGCCGACGGAGGCGTAGTCGAGCTGGCCGCCGAAGGAGGTCTGTCCGTACGCGCCCGCGATGTTGGTGCCGAGCACCAGCGGCCAGCGGCGCACCAGAACGGGAACGGTCGGCGCCTTCTTGAGGATCTCCCCGTCCAGCTCCTGCCAGGCCCTGTTCGCCGCCTTGGCATCGGTCATCGCCGCGATCTCGTCGATCCGCTTCATCGTCGCCTTGTCGCGGAAGAGGGAGTGGTTGCCGGAGTTGCCCTTCTCCTTGATGGAGCGGCCGTCGAAGACGAAGGGCAGGAAGGTCGAACCGGAGGGGTAGTCCGGGCACCAGCCCGTGTAGACGATGTCGGTGCGGTGGGTGGTGTCCCCGATGGTGGCGTAGAACGCGGACGGGTCGACGGTGTCGATGGTGACCTTGATACCGGCCTTGGCAAGGGATTGCTGGATCGCCTCGGCGCGCCCCTTGTCGCCCGACGAGACGGTGATCTTGGTGGAGAAGCCGTTCGGCTTGCCCGCCTCCTTGAGCAGTTCCTTGGCCTTGGCCACATCGCCCTCGGCGGGGATCTTCAGGGTGTCGGGCTGCTTGCCGTCGAAGAGGGTGGCGGGCATGTACGCGGTGGACAGGTCGTTGAAGGCGGGCCCGCCGGACGCGGTCAGGACGGTGTCCCTGTCGAGGGCGTACTGCACCGCCCGGCGTATCCGGACGTCATTGAACGGGGCGCGCCCGGTGTGCATCTGCACCATGTCGGTGCAGTTGGTGGATTCCGCGAGAAGGCGCTTTCTGACTGCGGAGTCTGGCAGCACCTTGGCCGCGCTCTCCGGCCGTAGCGCCTGCCAGGAGACGGAGGAGGCGTCCGGGCCCCGGCTCGCGATGAGTCGGTCGTCGACCTGATTGGCCTTCAGGCCCATCACCACGACCAGCTTGTCCGGATACGCCTTGCGGACCGTGTCGGTCTTCGGGTCCCAGTGCGGATTGCGGACCAGGACGAGCTTCTTGCCGCGGCCATACGACTCGATCTTGTAGGGGCCCGAGGAGAACGGCCGGCTGTCGTAGCGCGGCCCCTTGTCCCGCGCCTTCGGTACGGGTGCGAAGGTCGGCATCACGGTCGCGTTGGGGAACTCGGCGAAGGGCTTGCGCAGTTCGAAGACGATCGTGTGGTCGTCGGGCGTCTTGATGGAGTCGAGGTGCTTGCCCTGGGCCGGTCCCTGGTAGCCCTTGGCTCCGGCGAGGTAGCGGGCCGCGTAGTCGGCGCCGCCCGGCAGGTCGGGTGAGAAGGACCGCTCCACGTTGTACTTCACGTCCTGCGCGGTGACGGGGGTGCCGTCCTCGTATCGGATGCCCTTCTTCAGGTGGAAGGTCCAGGTCTTGGCGCCGTTGGAGGAGGTGCCGAGGTCGGTGGCCAGGTCGGGAACCAGGTCATTGCCCTTGGTGCCGGGGGCCGCCTTGTAGGTCACCAGGGTGCGGTAGAGCAGCCGGGTGCCGAACTCCATATCGCTCATCACCCAGTTCCGGGCGGGGTCGAGGTGGGTGAAGTCCTGGTTGGACAGCACGGTCAGCGTGCCGCCCTTCTTCGGAGTGCCACCGACGACGGCGCCCTGGTTGGTGAGGGCGGGATTCTTGCCGCCGCCCTTGCCGTCCGTTGAGCGCTCGCCGCCGGAGCAGCCGGTCGTGCCCAGGGCGAGGGCCGCCACCAGCATGGTGGCGATGGCGGTACAGGTGTGCTTGTTCATCGTGGTCACTCCGGGAACAGTCGGACAGCGGGGAGGGCTGGAATGTGACCCGTAACATAGTAATGTGAAATTGTACTGCGCAAGGTGTCGCCCGCTCCTTTACCCAGCTGTGTCCGGGAGAGCCATCCACGAGCCGGGCGGGGGCGCCAGGAGATCGAGGAGGAAAGCGTGAAGGAATCCGTGTCCGCCGCACCCCGCACGGTCAGCCATGATCTGCCCGTTTCGGCGGAGTTCGAGGAGTTCATGGCGCGCGACTGGGCGGCGACCCCGCTGCCCGCGGACATCCGGCTGGCCGCCGCCGACGTCACCCCCGCCCGCCGCGCCCGGCTGTCCGCCCGCTTCCCCGGCGAGCGGCTGATCGTCCCCGCGGGGGAGCTGAGGGTCCGCTCGAACGACTGCGACCACCGCTTCCGGCCGCACACCGCATACGTCTGGCTCACCGGTCTGACCGGCGAGGAGCAGGCCGGGCACGTCCTGGTCCTGGAGCCCGACGGACCCCACCGGCACGAGGCCGTGCTGTACGTACGGCCCCGCTCGCCGCGCACCGACGGCGGCTTCTACCGGGACCGGCGCTACGGCGAGTTCTGGGTCGGCCGGCGCCCCGACCTCGCCGAGGCCGAGCGCATGACCGGCATCCGCTGCGCCCACCTCGACACCTCCGGGGAGCTGCCGCCCGGCCGCGACGCCACGGCCGACGCTGAACTCGCCTCGGCACTCAGCGAATTGAGGCTCGTCAAGGACACCTGGGAGGTGGGTCAGCTGCAACGCGCCGTGGACCACACCGCCGCCGGTTTCGAAGATGTCGTACGCGCTCTGCCGCGCGCCCTCGCCCACCCGCGCGGCGAGCGCTGGATCGAGGGCGTGTTCGGCCTGCGCGCCCGCGCCGAGGGCAACGGCACCGGCTACGAGACCATCGTGGCGTCCGGCGCCCACGCCTGCGTCCTGCACTGGATCCGCAACGACGGCCCGCTGGACGCACGGCAGTTGCTGCTCCTGGACGCGGGTGTGGAGACGGACAGCCTCTACACCGCCGACATCACGCGCACCCTCCCGCTCTCCGGCCGCTTCTCGCCGGTGCAGCGGCAGGTGTACGACCTCGTGCTCGCCGCCCAGGACGCGGGGATCGCGGCGCTCAGGCCGGGCGTGTGTTTCCGCGACTTCCACCGGGCCGCGATGAAGGTGATCGCGGAGGGGCTCACGGAGTGGGGTGTGCTCAAGAGTCCGGAGGGTGACTTCCACCGCCGCTACACCCTGTGCAGCAGCGGGCACATGCTCGGGCTCGACGTCCATGACTGTGCGCAGGCGCGGGCGGAGACCTATCTGGACGGGGTGCTGGAGGAGGGCCAGGTGCTGACGGTCGAGCCCGGCCTCTACCTTCAGCCGGACGACGAGACGCTCCCGGCCGAACTGCGGGGCATCGGCGTACGCATCGAGGACGACCTCGTCATCACCGCCGAGGGGGCGCGGCTGATGTCGGGGGCCCTGCCGCGTACCCCGGACGCGATCGAGGCGTGGATGGGTGGGTTGATGGAGGGCTGAGCCTCTTGGCAAACGGCAGTGCAATGTGAAATGTTACTGCCGTGCCCACGAGAAGCTCTCCGGATCTCATCGTCGTCGGAGCGGGTGTGGTCGGCGCCGCGTGCGCCTACTACGCGGCCCGGTCCGGCCTCTCCGTCACCGTGCTCGACCGTGGCCCCGTCGCCGGCGGGACCACGGGAGCCGGTGAAGGCAATCTGCTGGTGTCCGACAAGGAGCCGGGACCCGAGCTCGACCTGGCCCTGTTGTCCACGCGGTTGTGGCAAGCGCTGTCCGGCGCGCTGTCGCCCCGCATCGAGTACGAGACGAAGGGCGGTCTGGTCGTCGCCTCCGACGAGACGGGAATGGCGGCCCTGCGGGACTTCGCCGACCGCCAGGAGCGGGCGGGCGTGACGACCGAGGAGGTCACGGGCGACCGACTCCGCGATCTGGAGCCCCACCTGGCCCCGGACCTGGCGGGCGGCTTTCACTATCCGCAGGACGCCCAGGTGCAGCCCGCCCTCGCCGCGGCGCATCTGCTGAGGGCCGCGGACGAGCAGGGCTCCGGCCGGGTGCGGCTGCGGCTCGGCGAGGAGGTCACCGGTGTTCTGACGGGCGCCCACGGCGAGGTGCGGGGTGTGCGGACGGTGGGCGGTGAGCTGCACGCCCCGTATGTCGTGAACGCGGCCGGGGTCTGGGGCGGCGAGGTGGCCCGGCTCGCGGGCGTGGACCTGCCGGTACTGCCCCGCCGCGGTTTCGTCCTCGTCACCGAACCACTGCCACGGGTGGTGCGGCGCAAGGTGTACGCGGCCGACTATGTCGCCGATGTCGCCAGCGGCTCGGCGGCGTTGCAGACCTCCGCCGTCGTCGAGGGCACCCCGGCGGGCCCGGTCCTGATCGGCGCGAGCCGGGAACGGGTCGGCTTCGACCGCACACTCTCGGTGGAGGTGCTGCGCCGCCTCGCGGCCCAGGCCACCCGCCTGTTTCCGGTGCTCGCGCGGATACGGGCGATGCGGACCTACGCGGGATTCCGCCCGTATCTGCCCGACCATCTGCCCGCGATCGGCCTGGACCCGCGCGTTCCAGGACTGCTGCACGCCTGCGGCCATGAGGGCGCGGGCATCGGGCTCGCCCCGGGCACGGGCCTGATCGTCGCCCGGATTCTGTCCGGCGAAGAACTCCCGTTGGATATCGAGCCGTTCCGGCCGGAGCGGTTCGATGGCGTGTGACACAACCGGCCCCCGAAAGTTCTCACCCCGGAAGGAGCCGCGCCATGGCGCGTGACCGCACCCCCGCCGAACTCGCGGGCGCGGCGCCCGAGGCCGCGTTCGAGATCACCTTCGACGGGCGCGCGCTGCCCGCGCTGCCCGGACAGTCCGTGGCCGCCGCTCTCTGGTCGGCCGGCATCGTCGCCTGGCGCACCACGCGCCGCGGCGGTCGAGCGCGCGGCGCCTTCTGCGGCATCGGCCAGTGCTACGACTGCCTCGTCGTGATCAACGATCGGCCCAACAGACGAGCCTGCCTGGTGCCCGCCCGCCCCGGCGACACCATCACCACCCAGGAAGGAGACGGTCATGCCGGACTCGCCGTCTGACGAGGTGACCGACGACGCGTACGAGGCGCCGTACGATCTCGCGGTGATCGGCGCGGGCTGCGCGGGCCTGGCGGGCGCCGTCACCGCGTCCGAACTGGGGCTGTCCGTCGCCCTGTTGGACGCCTCCGGCCAGATCGGCGGACAGTTCTACCGTCGGCCCGCCCCGGCGCTCGGCGCGAAGCGCCCCGAGGCCCTGCACCACGACTGGTCCGCCTTCGCCGACCTGCGCGGACGCCTGGAGGCCAGTGAGGTCGTCCATCTCGCCGGGCACCATGTGTGGGCGGTGACACGGGGGAGCGAGGGGGGCGCCGGGTGGGCGGTGCACGCGGTCACCGGCCCGGACGGCGGTGGGGACCGTCCGGTCCGCGTGCGCGCCCGCACCGTCCTGCTCGCGACGGGCGCGTACGAACGCCACCTCCCCTTCCCCGGCTGGACGCTGCCGGGCGTCGTGGGCGCCGGGGGAGCGCAGGCGATGATGAAGTCCGGCCTGGTCCTGCCCGGCAGCCGCGTCGTCGTGGCGGGCAGTGGCCCGCTGCTCCTCGCCGTCGCTTCGTCGCTCGCCACCGCCGGAGCGCATGTCCCCGCGGTGGTCGAGGCGTCCGGCTATCTCGGCTACGCCCGCCGTCCGGGCGTCCTCGCCGCCAACCCGCAGAAGCTGGTCGAGGCCCTGGTCCACGGCGCGGCACTGCTGCGGTACGGCGTGCGCCTGCGCACGCGCAGCGCGGTGACCGAAGTCCACGGCAGCGACCGGGTCGAGGCGGTCACCGTCTCCCGCGTCGACCGTGACTGGCGGCCCGTACGGGGGGCGGGCCGCCGGATCGCCTGCGACGCGCTGGCGGTCGGACACGGGCTCGTCCCGCAGACCGAGCTGGCCACGGGGTTGGGGTGCGCGACCCGGCGCACCCCGGACGGAGCGTATGCCCTCGTGCTGGACGGATTGCAGGAAACCTCGGTACCCGGGCTCTGGGCGGCGGGCGAGACCGGCGGCATCGGCGGCGCGCAACTCGCCCGCGCGGAAGGTGATATCGCGGGTATCGCGGTCGCCGCCCGGGTGTACGGCCAGCCCGCGCTCACCCGCGACGGCCGCGTGCGCAAGCTCCAGCGCCGCCGTGACCGGATGCGGGCCTTCGCCGACGTCATGGCCGCGGCGCACGCCCCGGGGCCGGGCTGGGTGCGGTGGCCCGACGACACGACGGAGGTGTGCCGCTGCGAGGAGGTGACTGCCGGTGCCATCCGCGAGGCGGTCACCGACTACGGCGCCCATGACGCGCGCACCGTCAAACTTCTCACCCGAGCGGGTATGGGCTGGTGCCAGGGCCGGGTGTGCGGGGCGGCCGTGGCCTGCCTCGCGGCGGGGCCGGGCGACGGCTCCGTGCCGCCGTCCGCCGAGCGCCGGCCACTCGCGGTGCCCGTGCCGCTGGGGGTGCTGGGCGCGCTCGAGCCGGACGACGCGGGCGCCGACTCGACCGGGCGGCCCGATGCCACCGGTCCGGATCCCGGAGCTGAGCAGACCTCCTGAACGAGCCTCGGCCACCTGCTCCTCTTGTGGGCTCGGCGCATGGCTCAATAAAATGTCACACACCACACAAGGAGCTTCTTCATGAATGCCACCACCTGGAACGCCGACCGCCCCTGGCGCGGCATCATGGTCGCCACCGCGCTTCCCCTGCGCGAGGACCTCTCCATCGACTACGACGCCTACGCCGAACACGTCCGCTGGCTCATCGACAACGGCTGCGACGGGGTCGTACCCAACGGCTCCCTGGGCGAGTACCAGACGCTCACCGACGACGAGCGCGCCCGCGTGGTGCGCACCGCGGTCGAGGCCGCCGGAGACGGCGCGCGTGTGATGCCCGGGGTCTCCGCCTATGGCAGCGCGGACTCCCGTCGCCTGGCCGAACAGGCCGCCGAGGAAGGCTGCGGCAGCGTCCTGCTGCTCCCGCCGAATGCCTACCGCGCGGACGACCGCGCGGTGCGCGCCCACTTCGCGGAGGCCGCACGGGCGGGGCTGCCCGTCGTGGGCTACAACAACCCCGCCGACACCAGGGTCGACCTCACTCCCGCGCTCCTCGCCAGGCTCCACGGCGACGGCAGCATCGTCGCCGTCAAGGAGTTCAGCGGCGATGTGCGCAGGGCCTACGAGATCGCCGAACTCGCCCCGGACCTCGACCTCCTGATCGGTGCGGACGACGTCCTGCTGGAGCTGGCCCTGGCCGGGGCGGTCGGCTGGATCGCCGGCTACCCGAACGCCTTCCCCGCCACCTGCGCCGAGCTGTACCACGCCGCGGTCGCCGGGGACCTCGGCACCGCACTGCCGCTCTACAGGTCGCTGCACTCGCTGCTGCGCTGGGACTCCAAGACCGAGTTCGTGCAGTCCATCAAGCTGTCCATGGATCTCGTCGGCCGCCGGGGCGGTCCCACCCGCCCGCCGCGCCTGCCGCTGCCCGCCGCGATCGAGACCGTGGTCCGCGCGGCGACCGAGAAGGCCGTCGCCGACGGCCACCACTGACCGCAAGCGGGCTCAAGGAAGGGACGTTCGTGCGTACCCGTCATGTCTTTCACGCCGTCGACTCACACACCGAGGGCATGCCCACCCGGGTGATCACCGGAGGTGTCGGGGCGATCCCCGGCGCCACGATGGCCGAGCGCAGGCTCCACTTCATCGAGCACCTGGACCACCTGCGCACGCTCCTGATGTACGAGCCGCGTGGCCACGCCTCCATGAGCGGCGCGATCCTCCAGCCACCGACCCGTCCCGACGCCGATGTCGGAGTGCTGTACATCGAGGTGTCCGGGCTGCTGCCGATGTGCGGACACGGCACCATCGGGGTGGCCACCGTGCTCGTCGAGACCGGCATGGTCCCGGTCACCGAACCGGTCACCCCCATCCGCCTCGACACCCCGGCCGGGCTTGTCTCCGTCGACGTACACGTCGAGAACGGAGCGGCGAAAGCGGTCACGCTCACCAACGTCCCCGCCTTCTGCGTCGGCCTCGAGCAAAAGGTGGACGTGCCAGGGTACGGGACGGTGCGCTACGACCTCGCCTTCGGCGGCAACTTCTACGCCTTCGTGGAACTGGACACACTGGGGCTGCCGTTCGACCGGTCCCGCAAGGACGAGCTGCTGGCGGCGGGGCTCGCCGTCATGGACGCGATCAACGCCTCCCCGGAGCGCCCCGTCCATCCGCGGCAGCCCGAGATCGCCGGGGTCAAGCATGTCTACCTCGCCGCGCCCGGCTCCGACGCGCACCGCTCACGCCACGCCATGGCCATCCACCCGGGCTGGTTCGACCGCTCCCCATGCGGCACCGGCACCTCCGCGCGTATGGCGCAGCTGCACGCCCGCGGGATGCTGCCGCTGCACCAGGACTTCGTCAACGAGTCCTTCATCGGCACCGAGTTCACCGGCCGTCTCGTGGCGGAGACCGAGGTCGGCGGGGTGCCCGCCGTCGTTCCGCGTATCACGGGACGTGCCTGGATCACCGGCACCGCCCAGTACTTCCTGGACCCGGACGACCCCTTCCCCGGAGGTTTCCTCCTGTGACCACCGCCCTTGCCCCGGTTGTCTCGCACAACCCGGCCGACCCCTCCGATGTCCTGGTGCGGGTCCGCCCCCCGGGGGCCTTCGCCGCCGTCGACGCCGTGGAGCGGGCCCGTGCCGCCCAGCCCCGCTGGCTCCTGAGCGGCGCCGCCGCTCGCTCGGCCGCGCTCGGCGCCGTCGCCGCCGCCATCGACTCCGGCGCGGATGAACTGGCGGCCCTCGCCGTACGCGAGGTGGGCAAGCCGCTCACCGAAGCACGCGCCGAAGTGGCCCGCACCGCCGCGATCTGGCGCTACTACGCCCAGGCCGCCTTCGGGTCCACCGGCGCGGTCCACGAGACGGCCGAGGGCGCCGGGTTGCTGCTGACCCGCCGCCGCCCGCACGGCGTCGCGGGCCTCATCACCCCGTGGAACTTCCCCTTCGCGATCCCCAGCTGGAAGGCGGCCCCGGCGCTCGCCACGGGCAACACCGTCGTGCTGAAACCGGCACCGGAAGCCACCGCGTGCGCCCAGCGGCTGGCCGAGATCATCCACCGAGCCCTGCCCGCCGAGGCCCTCACCGTGCTGCCCGGCGGACCCGTCGAGGGCAACGCCGTCGTCTCCGCCGCCGATGTGGTCTCCTTCACCGGCTCCACGGCCGTGGGCCAGGTGGTCGTCCGCACCGCCACCGCACGGGGCATCCCCGTGCAGGCCGAGATGGGCGGGCTGAACGCGGCGATCGTCCTGCCCGACGCGGACATTCCCCGGGCCGCGGCGCACATCGCCGCCGCGATCGCCGGATACGCGGGGCAGAAGTGCACCGCCACCAGCCGGGTGATCGCGGTCGGCGCCGCTCTCGACCCGCTGCGCGAGGCCCTCGCCGAGGCCCTGCGAGCGCTCCCCGTGGGCGACCCCGCCGACCCCGCCACGGTGTGCGGACCGTTGATCGACGAGCGGGCCCGGGACCGGGTGACCCAGGCGGGGGAGGGCCTCTCCGTGGTCGCGGGCGCCGCCGCCCCCGAGCGGGCGGACGGCTGGTACGCGGCCCCGACCCTGGTCGAGAAGGTGCCACCCGGCCACCGGCTGCTGCGTGAGGAGGTCTTCGGACCGCTGGCGGCGCTGCTGCCCGCCGACGATCTGGCCCACGCCGTCCGGATCACCAACTCCGTCGCATACGGCCTGGTCACCTCGGTGCACACCACCTCGTTCGACACGGCACTGCACGGGCTCGACCACCTCGACACCGGCATGATCCGTGTCAACGCCCCGTCCACCGGGGTCGACTTCCATGTGCCCTTCGGCGGAGCCAAGGCATCCAGCGACGGTCCGCGCGAACAGGGACACGCCGCCCTGGCCTTCTACACCTCCGACCGCACCTACACACTGGCCCCCGCACACCCACCGGCACCTGCGAAAACAACGTGACATTGTACGCTGGTGATCCGCTCGGCCACGAGGGAACAGGTCACGAAGGGATCATCGCCACCATGGGCCACCTCAAGCAGCGCAACCTCATCACCACCAGGGAGCGGCTGCGCGACCAGGTCGCCCACGCCCTGCGGGCCGCGCTGATCTCCGGCGAACTGCACCCCGGCGAGGTGTACTCGGCGCCCGGTCTCGCGGAAGACTTCGGCATCTCCGCGACACCGGTGCGCGAGGCGATGCTCGACCTGGCCCGCGAGGGCCTCGTCGAGCCGGTCCGCAACAAGGGCTTCCGTATCACCGAGGTCAACGAACACGACCTCGACCAGTACACCGAGATCCGCACCCTGATCGAGGTCCCCATGATCGGCCGGATCACCCGCGAAGCCGCCCGCGAAGACCTGGAAGCGCTGCGCCCGGTGGCCGAGGAGATCGTGCACGCCGCTCGTGAGCACGACCTCATCGGCTATCTGGAGGCCGACCGCCGCTTCCACCTCTCCCTGCTCGCCCTCGCCGGCAACGACCGGCTCGTCGAGACCGTCGGCGACCTGCGCAAGCGTTCACGCCTGTACGGACTGACCGCGCTGGACGAGCGGGACCAGCTGATCCCGTCGGCCGAGGAGCACATCGAACTCCTCGACCTGATGGTGGCGGGTGACGCGGAGGGCGCCGAGAAGTGCATGGCCCGCCACCTCGGACATGTGCGCTCGCTGTGGGCCAAGGGCGCCCAGGAGCAGGAGAAGAAGCCCACCAAGCGGGTGGCCAGGAGGAGGCTGGGCGCGGCCCGCTGAGCCTGCTGGGGGGGAACATCGCCACGTGTGTGAGGGCGGGGTGCGGACGCACCCCGCCCTCACGCGTGCCCTTTCGCATAACGCGGGGTTATGGCCAAGCGGGAGCTGCCGCGGGCGGATCGGGCCGTCACACACTGGGCGGTATCTCACACGCCACCTATCCCCCGGCACACCGCCGCCCGCCACTCACCTGCCCGCCGCCCCGGCCGCGCAGGTCCGGGAAAGAGCGCCATGAACCCCGCATACGCGACCGTCGACCACTCCTTCACCGTCCCACTGGACCACGCGGACCCCAGCGGCCCCACCCTCCAGATCTTCGCCCGGGAAGTCGCCGACCCGGGCCGCGCCGATGACGACCTGCCCTGGCTGCTGTACCTGGAGGGCGGACCGGGCGGCAAGTCGCCCCGCCCGGTGGCCGGGTCGCCCGGCTGGCTGTCCCAGGCGCTGAAGACCCACCGCGTACTGCTCCTCGACCAGCGCGGCACCGGCCGCTCCACCCCGGTCACCGCCAAGGCGGCCGCCCGGCTCGCGGATCCAGGCCGACTCGCCGCATATCTCGCCCACTTCAGAGCCGACTCGATCGTCGCGGACGCGGAGCTGATACGCCGCGAGCTGTGCGGCGAGCGGCCCTGGGAGACGCTCGGACAGAGCTACGGCGGTTTCCTCACCCTCACGTACCTCTCCCGGGCCCCCGAGGGGCTGACGGCATGCTACGTGGCCGGGGGACTGCCGGGGCTCACCGCCACCGCCGACGACGTGTACGCGCGCACCTATCCGCGCGTACGCGACCGCGTCCTGGAGTACTACGGCCGCTACCCGGACGACGCCACGTTGCTGCGTCGGGTCGCCGACCACCTCGCGACGGGCCATGTGCGCCTGCCGGACGGAGACCGCCTCACCGTCCGGCGGCTGCGCACCCTCGGCCTCGCCCTCGGCATGGGGGACGGATTCCAGCGTGTGCACTGGCTGCTCGACGAAGCCCTGGACGAACGCGGTGAGTTGACCGACACCTTCCTCCATCAGGTAATGGGGCTGACCGGGTTCACGGACAACCCGCTGTTCGCCGTGTTGCAGGAGACGTTGTACGGACAGGGGGCCGGGCCCACGGGCTGGGCGGCCTCCCACGCGCTCGCCGCCTTCCCCGAGTTCGCCGAGGACGCGGAGACACTTCTGCTCACCGGCGAAATGATCTACCCCTGGATGTTCGGGGACATCCGGACCCTGCGCCCCTTCGCGCGAGCCGCCGACCTCCTCGCCCGGCGGACCGACTGGCCGCCGCTGTACGACACCGGTCGGCTGGCGGCCAACGAGGTCCCGGTGGCGGCCGTCGTCTACCACGACGACATGTATGTGGACGCGGGCCTGTCGCTGCGTACCGCGCGCCAGGTCGGCGCCACCCGCGTCTGGGTCACCAACGAGTGGGAGCACGACGGGCTCACCGCGTCCGGTGGCCGTGTCCTGGCCCGCCTCATGGACCTGGCCGCGGGACGTGCCTGACCGCGCGGTAGCTCCCTGACCGCACACCAACTCCCCGACCGCTGATGAGCGTCCCGACCCAAGTGTTGACCACGTGAAGCCGACGAAGGAGAGACATGCGTACCTTTCCGCTCCGCCCCCGCCCCCTGGCCGTTGCCGCCGTCCTCGCCACCTGCCTGACCACCACCGCGGCGACCGCACAGGAGCCGGCGGCCGATGCGCCGTCCACCGCGGCCGACTGCGCGCTGCCGGGCAGAACCGGCTGGACCGACGAGGGCCATGACACCGACCACGTCCAGTTCCAGCGCTCCACCGGCACCCACCGTGTGCTGACCCTGTTCGTGGACTTTCCCGACGCTCCGGCCACCGACTCCACCGATGCCTACGCCGCCCACCTGGCACCCGCCGCCGACTGGATGCGCACCGCCTCCTACGGCCGCTCGCGGCTCGACATCGCCACGCCGTACCGCCGGTGGGTCCGTATGCCGTCCACCGCCACGTCCTACGGTTTCGACCGGGGCATCACCTTCGAGGCCCACGAGCGCTACCTGCGCGACGCTGTGACGGCGGCCGACCCGTTCGTGGACTTCTCGCGCTACGACATGGTCTACATCGTCCCGGCCAAGGCGGCGCGCGCGATCTCCTTCTCCCCGACCTACCTCTACGATCCGGCCACCCCCGGTGTGACCGCCGACGGCTCGCGCGTGAAGTGGGCCGTCACCTTCGGCCAGGACATGTGGCGCTGGGGCCACAAGGTCGCGGACCATGAGACCGGCCACACCTTCGGGCTGCCCGACCTGTACGCCTTCGACGGTGAGACCCACCGCCATGTGAACGGCTGGGACCTCATGGGCGACATCGCCGGTCGCGCCCCGCAATACCTCGGCTGGCACTCCTGGAAACTCGGGTGGATAGGCGACAGCCAGGTCGCCTGCCTCCCCGCGAGCGGCACCCGGACCGTGCGGCTCACACCGGTGGAGCGCCCCGGCGGCACCAAGATCGCCGTGATCCGCACCGGTGAGACGACGGCATATGTGGCGGAGTCCCGCAGGGCCGAGCTCAACGACCGCACGGCCTGTTCCACCGGGGTACTGATCTACAAGGTCGACTCCGCGACCCCGACCGGTGACGGCCCCGTCCGCATCATCAACGCCAACCCGGACACCACGCCGCCGAGCGGCTGCGGCCCCCTGGACATGGCCGCGCTCGCACCCGGCCAGTCCTTCACCGATCCGGCCACCGGTGTCCAGATCGCCGTCGGCACGGGCGATTCCTCCGGGGACACGGTGCGGCTCAGCACGCCGTAACGGACGGCTACCGAACCAGTTCGAACGACCTCATCCGGTCTTCGAGTCCAAAGACCGGAGTCACCAGCATCAGCTCGTCGGCCTGGGTCTCGGCCGCGATCCGTTGGAGTTGCTTGCTCACCACATCCGGTGTGCCATACGCCTGTTGGGCGCCGAACGCGTCCAGGGCCTGCTGTTCGCGGGTGCTGAACCGATGGCGCGCGGCCTCCTCGACGCTCGGGAACGGAGCCTCGCTGCGCCCCTGCAACAGGTCCGCCTTCACGACGGCCATGGGCCGCGTCAGGTCGGCCGCTCGCTCCTCGGTGTCGGCGCACACCGTCTCCACGCACACCAGAATGCGCGGTGCCGCAGACCACCGCGACGGCGTGAACCGGGCCCGATAGCGTCCGGCCGCACGCAGGGTGTTCTCCGGCCGGATGTGATGGGCGAGCGCGACCGGCAGGCCGAGCGCCGCGGCGAGCGATGCCCCCGCCTCGCTGGATACGAGCAGCCATGGCTCGGGCAACTCCCCGAACTCCGCCTCGAGGAGGAGCTCCAACGTCTCCTCGACATCGCGCCGGTACTCGTCGTCGCTCGCCGGAGGCGCACCCCTGCGCAGTGCGCGGGCCGTGCCCTCATGGAACGTGCCGGGCCCACGACCGAGACCGAGGTCGACGCGTCCCGGGTGCAGTGCCGCCAGCGTGGTGAACTGCTCGGCGATGGTGACCGGTGCGTGGTTGGGCGCCATCACTCCACCCGAGCCCACCCGCAGATCCGTCGTCGCGGACGCGATGTGCGACGTCATGATCGGTGGCGGGAACGCCCCGATCGCCGGGGAGTGGTGGTGCTCGGCGAACCACAGCCGCTTGTAGCCGAGACTGTCGAGATGGGCGGCGGCCTGAGTGCAGTTGCGCAGGGCGTCCCCGGCCGAGGTGCCGGCTTCGACGATGGCGACTTCCAGGGCGGAGAGCGGCAGATCGATCACACCTGCCAGGATAGGCGAACGCCCTCGGTACGGCTGAGCCATGATGGCCGGCAGCGTTCACCCGTATCCGGCGTACTCCTGCCTGACGTTCCGCGCGGCGGAACGTGAACCCAAGGTTCCGCATCTTCCGGGACATGAGACGAGCAAAAGCAGTATCGATGGGCCTCATGTCCACTGCTGCCGCGGTGGGCGTGACCTTCGCCGCCGGCGGCTTCCAGGCGTCCGGCAGTGAGGGTGCGGTCTCCGACCGCGGCGGTGGCACCCATGACAAGGCTTCGCTGACCCGATACCGGCTCGCCCCCGGTGTCATCAAGAACACCAGCAGCGAGTCCGGGCTGAACCCCACCCAGGTGCACGGCGTCCTGGGCATGCCGAAGGGCAAAGGCCCTCATCCGGTGGTTGTTGTCCTCCACGGCATGCACCCCAACTGCGCCCCGACGCCCGACAGGGCCGACGACGGTGTGGCACCCCGTGCGGTGAAGACCACCTGGCCCCTGGTCTGCGCCGCCGAGGGGGAGGAGAAGCCGGGCCTCGGGCAGGGCTATCTGCGCCATAACGCGGGACTGTCGCATGTCGTGCAGGCGTTGACCCGCAAGGGCTTCGCCGCCGTCTCCATCGACGTGGTGAGCGCGGAGTACTGGTGGTCGGGGGAGGCCAACCCCACCAAGGGGTACACACAGCTGATCGACGCCCATCTGAAGCTGCTCTCCGACCTGAACAAGGGCATCGATCACGGTCTGGACATCAAGGGTGTCAAGGGCCGGATCGACACCTCACGAGTCGGTCTGGTCGGGCACAGCCGCGGCGGTGGTTACGTGCTGGGCAAGACGGCCGGACAGCGCACGGGTCTGTTCGGGGCCGTGGCCATCGAGCCCGCTGAAGAGGCGGAGAAGCCGCCGCACAGGGTCCCGGTCCTCAACATCCGCGGCGCCTGCGACGAGGACACCGGACCCACCGCCGGTCTGGGGACGATGAAGGACCTGGCCCGGTCCGGCTCGACCAAGGTTGCCGCCGACGTGCGACTGGCGGGCACCGGCCACGCCATGCTCAACACCAACCTCGAGCCGACCCGGAAGAACGGCAGCGTCGGTGACTGCCGCGCCTCGAAGGTGGCCGAACCGGACGCCGCACGCGACCAGGTCGCCCAGCTGACCGCCGCCTTCATGGATCAGGCAGTGCACAAGGCCACCGCCTACCGGCTCCCCGCCGTGGCCGGGCCCACTCCCACCGGCCGCAACCTGCGCCAGGCCGGACCGGCCCTCACCTTCCGCCCAGCGGGCCGCCACACCTACACCGATCCGCAGCGGATCCCCGAGACCGGCAGCCGACAGCGGCTGCTGCCCAAGGTTCCGGCGGGCCTCCCCATCGACAAGGGCGGCCAGCCTGACCTCTGACCGGACACGCGCGCACCTTGCGTGACAAGCGGGCCGCGCGTCCGGCGCCGCCACAATCCGCGTCATTCACGGAGTACGGCCCCGGGTGCGCTCCCGGTGTCCCTTGACGTCGGGGCGTCCGATATGGCCTGCCGGTCGCTGGGATTCGCCGAGCCAGATCTCCGGCGGGATGTACGGCTGGACCGCCGCGACCACGGGGCGCTGGTTGGCGGCGCTGAGGGGGAGGCGGTGGCGCAGCCGGGGGAGTCCGGGGTGGAGTGGCTCCTCGTCGCGAACCAGGACCCATAGGACCGGGTCGTCCCGGTCGATGGGACCGTTGGGGTACAGCTCCAGGGAGTAGATCTTCCCCTTGCGCCCCAGCGCACTCCAGTAGAGGCCTACCCCGGTGAGTGTGCGCCAGGCGATGACGTTCCGAAGGTTTCCTTGTTCCACCCACAGGCCAGTCCGGTCGACGAGGACCCTGGTGCGGCGGCCCGCCCAGATAGGGATGAACAAGATGACGCCGAGGACACCGAGGGCCACCATGAACGCGAGCCCCACGAATCCCGCGACACTGGACTCACCCTTCTGGTTCCCGGTGGCAACCAGGACAGCGCCGAAGATGCCGACGGCGCCCATCGCCATGAGGAGGATGGAGCAGGGTAGCCCGGTCATGGCGGTGCGGTGGCCGGTCTTGATGACCGTGGCGTTCGGTGCGGGGGAGGGAGTGTGCGGTGGCAGCATGGTGCGTGAGCATAGTCAAAGCCATCAGCCCACGGCTTCTTGCGTAGTGGGACGGAAGATCACATCAGCGATTCAGGTAGGCGAGGACCGCCAGCACACGGCGGTTGTCGGTGTCGGAGGGAGGCATCCCCAGTTTGCTGAAGATGTTGCTGATGTGCTTGGCGACGGCCTTCTCCGTAATGAACAGGGCTTCCGCGATACCCGCGTTGGAGCGCCCCTGGGCCACACACTCCAGCACTTCACGCTCCCGCTGGGTGAGGCTGCCCATGTGCTCGTCACGGTCCTTGCGGATGAGGAGCTGGGAGACCACCTCGGGGTCCATGGCCGTGCCGCCCTCGGCCACCCGTTGGATGGTGCTCATGAACTGGGTTCCGTTGGTGACCCGGTCCTTGAGGACGTAGCCGACCCCTTCCGAACCCGTGGCGAGCAACTCATGGGCGTAGAGCGGCTCGACGTACTGGGACAGGAGCAGAATGGGCAGGCCCGGTATGCGGCTGCGGGCTTCCACGGAAGCCCGCAGCCCCTCGTCGCTGAAGGCCGGTGGCAGCCGCACATCGACGATCGCCACGTCCGGGACCACATCGATGAGCGCGGAGAGCAGTTCGGGGCCGTTGTCGACCGTCGCGACCACCTCGTGCTGGTATGCCTCGAGCAGTCGGCTCAGTCCGTCCCTCAGGAGAAAGTGGTCTTCTGCGAGGACAACGCGCACGGCAGCTCCATGGTCACGATCGTGGGGCCGCCCAGCGGGCTGCTCACGGCGAGTACCCCGTCGAAGGTGGCGAGTCGGCGTTCGATGCCGTGGAGTCCGGAGCCACCGGACGCGTCGGCACCGCCGCGTCCGTCGTCGGTGATGCTGATGCGCAGCTGTCCGGCGTCGTGGCGCAGGTCGATCCAGACCCGCTCGGCACCGGAGTGCTTGGTGGCGTTGGTCAGGATCTCCGAGACCGCGAAGTACGCGGCGGACTCCAGTGGTGGTTCGGGCCGACGGGGCAGGTCGATCGCCACCTCACTCTTGATCGGGCAGGTCAGCGCCAATGAGCGTACGGCATCGGCCAGTCCACGGTCCGCCAGGATCGGCGGATGGATGCCGCGCACCAGGTCGCGCAGTTCCTCCAGCGCCTTGGACGAGGATTGCCGTGCCTCGGCGAGCAGTGTGCGTACGGCCTCGGGGTTGGTTTCCAGCAGGCGTTCGGCGGCGTCCAGGGTCATGCCCATCGCCACCAGGCGAGCCTGGGCGCCGTCGTGCAGGTCGCGCTCGATACGGCGCAGCTCCGCCATCTGAGTGTCCACGGCGTCGGAACGGGTGGTGGTCAGGTGCTCGATGCGGTGCGCCATCATCTCGCTCTCGCTCGGCGCGAGCATGGCGCGGAGGTAACGGGAGTGCCAGTGCACCGAGCGCGGCGCGGTCCACAGCGCGAGGGGGAACATCAGCACACCCAGCACCCCGGCGAGGACGGCGGTGGGCACGTTCTGGACCGGGATGAACAGGAACCAGATGCTGTCCCACTGCTTGGAGAGTTCGGCTCCGAAGACCGCCGTCAGAAGCCCCCAGAACCCACTGAGGACCAGGGCGAAGGGACCGATGGCGATGAGGGGGCCGACGATGGGGTCGAGGGTCGCCCACCGCCAGTCGCGCCAGATCTGGTTGTTCCTGGCGAGCAACTGGGACCGGAGGGCGACGCCGCGGTTGCCGGTCGGCAGGTCCTCGTACACGGCCGGGATCTCGATGCCCGACCACTCCTTCGCCAAGTGCCGCTGCCGGTCGGCCAGTCTGCGGATCATCCGCACCGTACTCGGCAGCAATCCGGCCCCCGGACGGCTGCCGAGGAGCATGGACACCGTCACCATCCACAGCGACAGCCAGAACGATCGCAACGACAGCCACCATAGAACGGCGCAACGCTTCCATGCCGTCAGCCCCCGGGACACCGAGAACCCCTGATCGGCGGTCGGCGGTCGGCTTTCCCTGAACTGTCGTGTGCTGGCCATCTGAACCTGAGCCCTTCTGCTTCCCATGCTGTGGAGGACATGTGAGATGCGGTCCACCCAGTCATTGTGATGCGGTCCGGGGAGAGAAGTCGGTGGTAAAAACCCGCCTCTTTGCGCGTGGTGAACCCACTGCCATGTTCCTCGCGGCCACCCGGCACCGTTGTAGACCTTTTTGCCCATGCAGGGGCGGCCGGAGCTCCGGGGCCACCTCCTGTGGGATGGCACCGCTCAATCCTTTGATGTAGAGGGCTGTTGGTCATCACGGACGATGTCCCGTCGCACCGGTTTCCCGATGATTCTGAGGACGGGGCGGGTTCGTCCCGGCATCCGGCACCGACGGGAGTGGACCATGGCAGAAGTGACGCGGCGAGGTGTTCTGGCGGGGGCGGCGGCGCTCGGCGGGGCGGCCACCGGGCTGGTGTCCCAGGGCTTGACGGCTCACGAGGCGGTCGCGTCGCCCCGAGGTGGCGCGGCGGCGCCACCGGGCTCGATCACGGTCGCGCCCGGCGATCCGCGCTACCGGTCCCTGACGCACCGCGGCTGGAACGCCCGCTTCGTCGGACGGCCCGACTACGTACGTGTGGTGAGCTCCACCGAAGAGGTGGTCAGCGCGGTGCGACTGGCGGTGCGGGAGGGCAAGCGCATCGCCGTGCGCAGTGGCGGGCACTGCTTCGAGGACTTCGTCGACGACCCGGCGGTGAAGGCCCTCATCGACCTGTCCCCGATGGCATCCGTCTCCTACGACGCCCGCCGCAGGGCGTTCGCGGTCGAGCCGGGCGCTCTGCTCGGCGAGGTGTACCGCAAGCTGTTCCTCGGCTGGGGCGTGACCGTCCCGGCGGGCGCGACCCCCGAGGTCGGGGTGGGAGGGCACATCCTCGGCGGCGGATACGGGACGCTGTCGCGCCGGCACGGGCTGTCCGTGGACCACTTGTACGCCATCGAGGTCGTGGTGGTGGACGCGTCCGGCGAGGTGCGCAGTGTGGTGGCCACGCGCGAGCCCTCCGACCCCCACCACGACCTGTGGTGGGCGCACACCGGTGGGGGCGGCGGCAACTTCGGCATCGTCACCTGTTACTGGTTCCGCGACCCGGCCGCGAAGGGCGACGATCCCGCGCGGTTGCTGCCCCGGCCGCCGGAGTCCGTGACGACCTTCTACGCCACGTGGCCCTGGCAGGACCTGGACCAGCGCTCGTTCGCCCGGCTGGTGCGCAACCACGGAAGCTGGCACGAGCGCAACAGCGGGCCGGACTCGTCCTACGCCGGCCTGTTCAGCGTCCTGATGCTCAAAAGCCGCAAGGCGGAAAGTATCACCCTGGCCGGGCAGTTGGACTCCAGCGGCCGCGGCGCGGAGCGACTGCTGGACGACTACCTGGCCGCGGTGGGGCGCGGTGTGACGGCGAAACCGGTGCGCGGGTACGAGAGCCAACCGTGGTTGCAGGCCGCCGGAGCCGTGCAGGAGAGTGCCGCCGCACCGTTCAAGGCGAAGGCGGCCTATCTGCGCCGTCGTTATACGGACACTCAGATCGACGTCATCCACGAGCGGTTGTCCGGCAAGGAGGGGGCCGGTCTCGATGGCGCGCTGTGGCTGGTCTCCTACGGCGGCAAGGTCAACACGGTCCCGGCGGACGCGACCGCCGTCGCACAGCGGGACTCGATCCTCAAGGCGATCTACGTGGCCGAGTGGGAAGCCCAGCAGGACGGCGGCCCACGGCTGGAGTGGGTCCGCGACTTCTACCGGACCGTGTACGCCGACAGCGGTGGCGTGCCCGTACCGGGCGCGGCGAACGACGGCTCCTTCATCAACTACCCGGACACCGACCTTGCCGACACCGCCCTGAACACCTCCGGCACGGCCTGGCACACCCTCTACTACAAGGGACACTATCCGCGGTTGCAGCGGATCAAGGCCCGCTGGGATCCGCGCGACGAGTTCCGCCACGCCCTGGCCGTCCGTCCGCCGAGTGACGCGGAACGGGGTCGTCCATGACGACGCCGGGAGTCGGCCGAAGGCGCGGCAGGCCGAGGGCCACGTCGTCGATTACACCAACCACACGACCCTCACCTGCCACGCCCTGAGTCATGATGCGTCAGAGCCTTGTCGCGGACCTCACCGGGGAGGTCCCGCGGGGCGCAGCACGGGCCGCAGTGCGTCCAGCACCGCCGGGTCCTCGATCGTCGACGGCACCGGTTCGTCGCGTCCGTCGGCGATCCCGCGCATCGTCTTGCGCAGGATCTTTCCCGACCGGGTCTTGGGCAGCGCGTCCACCACCGAGACGGCCCGGAACGCGGCGACCGGGCCGATCTCGCGGCGTACGGCCGCGACCAACTCCTGGTGGAGGTCCTCCTCGTTGATGTCGACGCCCGCCTTGAGCACCACGAAGCCCCGGGGCAGCTGACCCTTGAGCTCGTCGTGCACCCCGATCACCGCGCACTCGGCGACGGCCGGGTGCGCCGCGAGTACCGCTTCCATCGCACCGGTCGACAATCGGTGCCCCGCCACGTTGATCACGTCGTCGGTGCGTCCCATGACGAACAGGTAGCCGTCCGCGTCGCGGTACCCGGAGTCACCGGTCAGGTAGTAGCCCTCGTACTGGGACAGATAGGCCTCGACGAATCGCTGGTCGTCACCCCACAGTGTGGGAAGCGCGCCGGGAGGCAGCGGGAGCCGGATGGCGATCACGCCTTCCTCGCCCGCGGGCAGTTCGGATCCGCCCTGGTCGAGGATGCGCACGTCCCAGCCGGGAACCGGAACCGTTGCCGACCCGGGCTTTGCCGGCATCGGCTCCAGCCCCTGGAGGTTCGCCGCGATCGCCCAGCCGGTCTCGGTCTGCCACCAGTGGTCGACCACCGGTGTACCGAGTTTCTCGTGCGCCCAGTGGTAGGTCTCGGGGTCGAGCCGCTCCCCGGCCATGAAGAGCGTGCGGAACGACGACAGGTCGTACTTCTTCAGCTCGGCGGCCTCCGAGTCGACTCTCTTGATCGCCCTCAGGGCCGTGGGAGCGGTGAACAGCGCCTTCACGCCGTGGTCACTGATCACCCGCCAGAACGCACCGGCGTCCGGTGTGCCGACCGGCTTGCCCTCGTACAGCACGGTGGTCGCACCGGCCAGCAGCGGTGCGTAGACGATGTAGGAGTGACCGACGACCCAGCCGACGTCGGACGCGGTCCACCAGACGTCGCCCGGACCGATGTCATAGAGCGCGGCCATCGACCACAACATGGCGACCGCGTGGCCGCCGTTGTCGCGGACGACGCCTTTGGGCTTGCCGGTGGTACCGGAGGTGTAGAGCACATACAGCGGGTCGGTCGCCGCCACCGGAACGGGATCGACCGGCTCGGCGCCGGCGACGAGCTCCGCCCAGTCCACGTATCGGTCGCCCAGCTCCGCTCGCGCCGCGTCACGCTGGAGGATGACGACCTTCTCCGGCTGATGGGTGGTCAGCTCGAGCGCCGCGTCGACGATGGGCTGGTACTCCACGATCCGCGTCGGCTCGATCCCGCAGGACGCCGCGACGATCACGACCGGTTCGGCGTCCTCGACGCGGGCGGCCAGTTCCTTGGGAGCGAAGCCGCCGAACACCACCGAGTGCACCGCGCCGATCCTGGCGCAGGCCAGCATGGCGATGACCGCTTCGGGCACCATTGGCATGTAGACGATGACCCGGTCGCCCTTGGTGACACCCAGCGAGCGCAGCGATCCGGCGAAGAGCGCGACCTCGTCACGGAGTTCGGTGTAGCTGAAGCGCCGGACCGCACCGGTCACCGGGGAGTCGTAGATCAGCGCGGTCCGGTCGCCGAGTCCGGCTTCCACATGCCGGTCCAGCGCGTTGTACGAGGTGTTGAGCTCGCCGTCGGGGAACCACCGCATCAGCGGTGCACGGGAGTTGTCCAGGGCACGGGTCGGTGGCCGGGTCCAGTCGATCGCCGCGGCCGCATCCAGCCAGAAGCCCTCGGGGTCCTCGAGGCTGCGGTGGTAAGTCTCGTCGTACGCGCCCATCAGGCGTCCTTACGTTGCTGGGTCGTGGAAAGTGTGAGCAGTCTGGCCCATGGGTCGGGCGGCGGCCAGCTCCCCGGGTGTGGTGTCCGTCGCTGCGATGTATCGATGTCCAGAGGGGCATCCGGGGTCGGACCGACCCAGCACCGGGCGCGATCGGTGGGCAGACGTTTGGGTCCGAACCTCGGCTGAACGGGGACGGAGCGTTTCCGCGGCGTGTCACACGGCCGCGGCGAAGGCGATGCAGAACGCGACGAAGAACACCACCAGGACCAGGATGACGAAGATGGGACCCTTGCTCCAGCCCTTCGTGGGGTTGTAGGTCTCCAGCGGGCCCGCGTCGGCCGTGCTTCCCTCCGCGGGAGGCGTCTCGCCGGGGGGAACGCCTCTTGCTGATGCCGCCGGCTCGGAGGTGCGACGGGGCTCCGGTTCGGGGTTTCTGTCACCCATGTCACCATTCTCCCTCTTTGCCGAAAATGCTGTGGACCCTCGTGCTCGCTCCCGGCGGTCACGCAGGGTAACGGACGACTGCACACCGTCAGGGACGCAGATCCACCCACGCGGCGGCGAGCCGGTCCACCAGTTCGGTGAGCCGTTCCTCGGGCAGGGTGAGGGGAATCCTGATGTGGCTGTCGTGCGCCCCGCTGGGATCCGTCACCGCTCCCGGTACCACCTCGACCCCGTGCCGCAGGGCCACTTGGGCGTACACCTGGGCATCGGTGTCATGGGGCAGCCTCGCCCACAGCGCGGAGCCGCCCGGCTGCCGGCTCCACTGCCAGGCGGGCAGCCTCGCGGTGAGGAGTCCTTCCAGATGGTCCAGGCGGTGGCGCAGGGTCAGGGCACGGCGGGCCTTCAGTTCGTCCAGCCGCGGCAGCAGCCGGGCGGCGAGGGCTTGGTCGAGCACCGGACTGCCCAGGTCGGCCAGCGCCTTCAGCCGGGCCAGCCGCCCGACCACCTCGGCCGGACCGCGGACCCAGCCGATCCGCAGCCCGCCCCAGACCGCCTTCGCCAGTGAGCCGACGGTGAGCACCTCGGCGGCCCCGCGCACACCGGCGCCCGCACCCGCCGTGGCGAATGCGGCGATGGGCGCGGGCTCCCGCACACCCTCGTCGATACCGATGTCGTAGGCGAGGTCCTCCACGACGGGTACGCCGTGGTGGGCGCACAGTTCGGCCACGCGGCGGCGCCGCCCCGCGGACATCAGCACACCCGTCGGGTTGTGGTAGGTCGGCGTCACGTACACCAGCTCGGGGCGATGCCGGGCAAGCGCTTGTGCCAGCCCGTCGACCCGGATCCCGTCCTGGTCCAGCGGCACCCCGTGCGGCAGGGCCCCGGCGGCGCGGAACACATCCAGGCAGCCGGGCCAGCTGGGGCACTCCACCACCACCCCCGAGCCCTTGCGCAGATACAACTGGGCCACCAGCCCCAGCGCCTGGGTCGCACCCGTGGTCACCAGCACCTGTTCGGGGGCCGTGGCCAGCCCGGCGGTGGAGAAGTGGTCCGCGAGCGCGTGCCGCAGACCCGGCAGTCCACCGGGGTGGTATCCGGTGTCCGCCATGAGCCCGTCCAGGTCGGTGCGCAGCACGTCGTGCAGCGCCTCCCGCACCTCGGCCACCGCCGGTTCGGCCGCCATGGCCAGCGAGATGGTGTTCTCCCGGCGGTCGACCATCCGTTGCAGCAGGGCGGTCGCCCGGCCGCCGGAGACCCGGCCATCGGTCCCGGCCGGGCGCGGTACCGGGCGCGGGGCCACTCGGGTGCCGCTGCCGCGGCGGCTCTCCACCGCGCCCAGCGCCCGCAGTTCGTCGTAGGCCGCCACCACAGTGGCCCGGCTGACGCCCAGCGCCTTCGCCAGCCCGCGTTCGGAGGGCAGCCGGGCGCTGGCCCCCAGGTCTCCCGCGCGCACGGCGCGGTGCAGCGCCCGTGCCAGCTTGGTGTACAGCGGTCCGGGCCCGGCCATCCAGTCGTCGAGCAGGAGCAACAGCTCCGGTGGATGGGCCGCCCGGTCCGTGCCGAGGTCCGTCATCCGGTCCACTTCCCCCTTCATTGGCCCGGTCGCACATCCTCCCGCACCGTCAGGCTGGAGGGGACCCCACCGGAGGCAGGCTTCGGCCGCCGGTACCGTACAGCGTAGGAGGGCGCATGATCCCGGAGACTTCGCGGCTCCTCGCCTTCGTCGTCGCGTCGTTCGCCCTCGTCGTGATCCCCGGCCCCAATCTGGTCTACGTCCTCACCCGGAGCGTCAGCCAGGGGCGGCGCTCCGGGGTGTGCTCGGCGCTCGGGGTGGAGACCGGCACGCTGGTGCATATCGCGGCGGCCGTGTTCGGGCTCTCCGCCCTGATCGCGCGCTCCGAAGTGGCCTACGCGACGCTGAAGTACGCCGGTGCCGCCTACCTCGTCCACCTCGGTGTGCGGGCCGTGCGGCAGCCCGGTGCGCTGGACCTCTCCGGGACGGCGGCCCGGACACCCCTGGTCACAGTGTTCCGGGACGGGGTCCTGGTGAACGTGCTCAACCCGAAGGTCGCGCTGTTCTTCCTCGCCTTCCTGCCGCAGTTCGTGGGTTCCGGGGCGGACACGGCCGGGGCGCGGGGCCAGATGCTGGTGCTGGGCGCGGTGTTCTTCGTGGTGGCGCTGGCCCTGGACCTGGTCTGGGCCGTGGCGGGCGGTCGCTTGGGCGGATGGCTGCGCGACCGCCCCCGGATCCTTCGGCGCCAGCCGCATGCGGTCGGAGCGGTCTACATCGCGCTGGGACTGTTCGCGGTGGTTCCGGCGCTGTGATCGAGCCAGCCCAGTTCGTGCGCGCGCACCCCCGCCTGGAAGCGGCTGGTGGCGTTGAGCTTGTCCATCAGATCAGCGGTGATCCGGCGCAAGGTACGTATGGATACACCCAGTTCACGGGCGATGGCCTCGTCCTTGAGTCCGGCGTTGAGCATCTGGAGCACCGTGAACTGCTGGGTGTCCAGCGGTGGGGCGGTCTGCTCGCGGCCGGTGTCGGGGCACACCCTGTCGAGCGGTGTCGCCGAGTGCCAGCAGTGCTCGAAGACCCGGCGCAGCAGATGGGTGATGAGCGGGCCGCGGGTGACCAGGGCGGCCGCTTGGTCGGCGTTGCCGGGGGCCGGGGTGAAGGCCATCACGTCGTCGACCACGATCAGCCGGAAGGGGATGGTGGGGGCCAGCCGGATCTCCGCGCCGATGGCCTGGAGTTCGCGCAGATAGCGCAGACCGTGCGGGATGCGGCTGGTGGAGGCCAGGTGGATCGTGCGCATGGCCACCCCGCGCTTGATGACGCGCTGGTTGCGGGCGATACGGTCCCGGGTCCGGCTCTCGATCACCGGACCGGGCTGCATACTCAGGACCTCGTTGACCGCGATCTCGGCGGAGTCCTCCAGTACCTCCGAGATCCTGTCCATCCCGGTGATCAGTTCCGCCGGGGCCAGGCTCCGCTGGTCGTGGTACTGGTCGGCCAGTTCGGTGCACAGCAGCCGGATCGACTTGCGCAGCCGTACGGTGTCGGCCAGCCACATATCGGCCGACTCCTCGGCCAGGAGCGCCAGTCTGGCCAGCGCCTTCTCGGTGGAGACGGTGGCGAGCCGGCCGGAGCCCGCGTCGGTGAGCAGCCCGACCTCACGCAGCAGATCGGTCGCTTCGCGGCAGGTGTCCGGGTCGAGGCTGGTGCGCTCACTTAACTCGCCCAGCTTCAGTGCCGGTTCCTTCAGCATGTTCCGATACAGGTCCGCAAGCACTTTTCGGTCCTCTTCGATATCCACGTGAACCCCCTTGCGGAAAAGTGGAATGAATCATTTTGCTGGCCCATGTGCGTCACGTCCCTTGTCGGCCAGCCTTGGTCACTTTACTGGGCTTTTTTCCGACAGCAGAGTTGTTCCCCAGGCAGCTTCCTCGCGGGATCTCATCGCGGGGGAGCGGATCGGTTGAAAGGAGTGCAGAGGGACATGGCAAGAGGGACTGCATACGGATCCGCCGGTGAGGCGGGACGTATGAAACGGGGGACGGTCAAGAGATCATCGGCCGGAGCGGCGGCGGGCACGCCGTACGCCACGGTCGCGGGGCAGCGGGGGGAAAACGCTTCCTGGGCGCGCCCGGATGGCGGGGACGACTTCGAGTGGGGCTGATCGCGCCGCGCGGCTGAGACCGCGGCAACACCTTTCCGGCCATTGGGGTGCCGGCCCGGATTCAGATAGGCACCCATGTCAATTGTTCGGCGCTCAACATCCTGGCATTCCTTGACGCCGGGTGCTGAATTCGCCTGCCCCTTCCGCCGTTTCCCTTGCACGCGACCGCGTGCCGAGGAGGTCAGCCCCATGTCGAGTTGTCTGCCTGCGCGCATCGTGCGGCACGCGGCACACCACCCTGACGCACCCGCCCTGTTCTGGCACGGGAACACCACCGGTTACGGCGAGCTGACCGCCATGGCCGGCCGGGCGGCCACGTGGATCGCGGCACACCACGGCGGTGCCGCGGCCCCCGGGCCGGGTTCCGGAGAGCGGCCGCGGCCCCTGGCCCTGGTCGCGAAGAAGTCACCCGAGGCCGTGGCGGTGGTGCTCGCCTGTCTGCTGCTGCGCCGTCCCCTCCTCATCGCCTCCGCGGACCTCGGCGCGGAAGCGCTGTCCGCCCTGCTGGTGTCGGCCGGGGCCACGCGGCTGCCGGCCCCCGCGGAGCTCACCGCGAGCCCCGGCGAGGGCGCCCCGCCCGTCCCCTCCGCGCCGTACCCGGCCACGGGCGACCCCGACGACATCGCTCTGCTGCTGACCACGTCGGGCTCCACCGGCATCCCCAAAATCGCACCGGTCACCTTCGGCGCGCTCGACCGCTTCACCGCGTGGGCGGCCGGTCACTTCGGCCTCGACGCGCGGACGACCGTGCTCAACCACGCCCCCCTCAACTTCGACCTGTGCCTCTTCGACATCTGGACGACGCTCGGCAGCGGCGGCTGTGCCGCCCTGGTGGACCAGGACCTCGCCGTCAACCCGGCCCATCTGGAGGGGATCCTGCGCGCACGGCCCGTCCACGTGGTCCAGGGGGTGCCCCTGCTCCACGCTCTGCTCGCCCGGACCGCCGCGGGCGGTGACGCCTCCCACCTCGCCCCGGTCCGGCACGTCCTGATCACCGGTGACGCCATCTCCGGACCGGCCTTCGCCGCCCTGCCGCCGCTCTTCCCGCGGGCGCGCTTCCACAACGTCTACGGCTGCACCGAGACCAACGACAGCTTCGTCCACGAGATCGACCCCCAGGACCCCATGCCGCACGGCGCACTGCCCCTCGGCCGGCCCGTGGCGGGCACCCGCGCGTGGATCCGCACCGAGGACGGCGGGGTGCTGCACGGCCCCGGACGCGGTGAACTCGTGGTGCGCACCCCCTTCCAGACCCCCGGCTACCTCGGCGCCGCCCCCGCCGTCAGCCCCTTCGTCCCGCATCCGCAGGACCAGGACGGCGGTCCCTGCTACCGCACCGGCGACCTGGTGCGCCGGCACCCCGACGGCACGCTGACCCTGGAGGGCCGCCGGGACTTCGTGGTGAAGGTGCGCGGCGTCCGCGTCAACACCGCCGAGGTCGAGGCCGCCCTGTGCGCGCACGACGGGATCGAGGAGGCCGCGGTCCTCGCGCTCCCCGACGACGAGGCCGGGAAGGTGCTGCACGCGGTCGTGCGCCGGGCACCCGCGGCCACTCTCGACAGCCTCACCCTCCGCCACTACCTCGGGCAGCGGCTGCCCCGCGCCGCGCTGCCCCGGACCGTGCGCTGGTCCGGTGAGCCGCTGCCCCGCACCTCCACCGGAAAGCTCGACCGGACCGCGCTGACGGACGTCCTGGGCCCCGGGCCGTCCGTCCCCCGTGCGCCCGCGGCCGTCGGCGCGCCCGCCGCCCGCCTGTCCGCGGACATCCGCCGTATCAGCCAAGGAACCGGAGACTGACCATGGCCCGCACCACGCAGATCAAGAAGTACCTGATCGAGCAGTTCTCGCTCGAGATCCAGCCGGACGAGCTCGCCGACGACTACGACCTGCTGGCCGGCGGTGTCATCGACAGCCTGGGCCTGCTCACCCTGGTGAGCTGGCTGGAGGACACCTACGGACTGAACGTGGACGTGCTCGACGTCGCGCCCGACAACTTCCGCTCCGTGAGGGCGATCGACGCCTTCTGCGACGCCGCGAGCGCGCCCGGCCCGGCCGCGGGGACCACCGGTGCGACGGAGGCTGCCACCACGGGGGCGCGCCGGCCGTGAACGAACTGCTCCCCGCCCTGATCGCCCGTGACCGCCCCGTACCCGTCCATGTCTGGGCGGAGTTCTGGGAGCGGCTGCGGACCGGTGACGGCCCGCCCGGCGAAGCCCTCGCCACGCTGACCGCGATGTCCACGCTGCTCCCCGACGCCGAGACCCTGGACGCCTTCCTCACCTCGCTCGACCAGCGGCGCGACACCGGCCCGCGCGGCGCCGGACCGCTGCCCGCCATCTGGCCGGGCACGGTCAACGTGGTCGGCACCGGCGGCGGTCCGCCCACCGTCAACCTGAGCACCGCCGCCGCCCTGCTCGCCGCGACCCTCGGGGTACGGATCGTCAAGACCGGGTCCCGCGGCTACACCGGCCGCACCGGATCGGTCGACGTGCTGGAGCGGCTGGGCATCCCGCTCGCCGCCTCCTACGCGCAGTGCGAAGACGGCCTGGACCGCCACGGCATCGCCTTCGCGGGCGGATTTGTCTACCCGCCCGAACTCACCACGCTCGCCCGGCGCATCCTGCCCTACGGCCTCAAGCACATCGGCCGGGTGGTCAACATCCTGGGGCCGCTGCTGGCCCGGGTCCCGGTGGCCGCACAGCTCACCGGGGTCTCGGACAGCCATGTGCACACCGTCCTCACCGGTCTCGCCGCCCGGCGCGTACGCCCCGGACACCGGCTGTGGCTGCTCTCCAACGACCTCGGCGTGGATGAGCTCGTCAGCTTCACCGACAACGCCGTCCAGCCGCACGACGCCCCCGCGCTGCGCGTCGGCCCGAGCACCCTGCCCGCGCTGCGCCCCGCCCGGGGCACCCTCGCCGACCTCGCGCCCGCACCCGAGGGCACGCCCCCCGCGACCCGGCTCAGGGAACTCCTCGCCGGCCGGGGACCGGAGGCCGGCTTACACACCATCGCCCTCAACGCGGCCGCGGCCGCCGTCATCGGCGGCGTCCGGCCGGACTGGCCGACCGCCCTGGCCGATGCGCTGGACGCCCTCGCCGACGGTGCCGCGCTCGGTCTCGTCGAGCGGCTGACCGCGCCCCGCGCGGGGGCCGCGGCCGGGGCGGTCGGCCATGGCTGAACTCGCCCTGGAACCCCGCCCGTTCTTCACCGGCCGCGGACCGCACGACCCGGGGCTCGCGGTGTTCCTCAACGCCGGGGACCCGGGCCCGCCGGAGGTGTTCGCCGCACTGCTGCTCGCCCTGGACGACGCCGGGGTGGACTGCGTGGAGCTGGCGGTGCCGTTCCCCGACTCGGTCACCGACGGCCCGGTGATCCGCCGCTCGGCCCGCCGGGCCCTGGACAACGGTGCCGATCTGGCGGCGACCCTGCGGCTGCTGGCCCAAGTCCGCCCGCGGATGCGCCACACCGCGGTGGCCCTGCTCGCCGACTGGCGGCACACCGTGGCCCCGCTCGGGCCGCCGGAGTTCCTGCTGCGTGCCCGGGACAGCGGCGCGGACGCGGTCCTGGTGCACGGGGCGCCGCCCCGGGCCCGGCCACGGTGCTTGGAGGCCGCGGACCGCATCGGCCAGCCGATGGTGACGACCTGCTACGCCCGGTCCGAACCGGCCGTGCTGGAGGAGGCCGCCCGCACCGCGTCGGCCTATCTGTACCTCGTCGCCCACTACGGGCGCACGGGCGCCGCCGCGGTCCAACCGGCGTCCCTGGGCCCGGTCCTGACCCGGCTGAGGAAGCTGACCGACGCACCGCTCGCGGTGGGCTTCGGCGTCCGCGGCGCCGCCGACATCGCCGCGCTCGGCCGCCAGGGGGCGGACGCCGCGGTCGTCGGCACCGCCCTGGTGGCCCGGCTGGAACAGGCAGTTCTGGCCGGTGAGGATCCGGTCGTCGAGGCCCGCGCCTGCGTCGCGGACCTGCTCATCAGCACCTCAGACACATCCAACGGGAGGAAACCATGATCGTCCGTCAGCTTGCGGAGGTGCCGTCCGTCGAGTGGGGCAACGGCCTGAGCCGTCGCTTCCTGCTGGCCTCGGACGGCCTGGGCTACACGGTCACCGACACCGTCGTCTCGGCCGGGAGCAAGTCCCTGCTGGAGTACAAGCACCACCTGGAGGCGTGCTACTGCATCTCCGGCAGCGGCGAGGTCGTGGACATGGCCGGCGACAGCCACTCCATCACCCCCGGCACCCTCTACGCGCTGGACCGGCACGACGCGCACTGGCTGATCGCCCACCCCGCCGAGGACCTGCGGCTGGTCTGCGTCTTCTCCCCGGCGCTGCGCGGCGACGAGAAGCACTCGCTGAGCGACGCCGGCTCCTCCCACTACTGAGCACTACTGAGCACTTACTGAGACACCGGACCGGCACACGACAAGAAGACGCAGGAGCCCCAGTGATCGAATGGTCCGAAGAGCAGACGCGGTTGCGGGACGGACTCACCCCCTGGTTCGAGAAGTTCGCCGCCCAGTACGACCGTTACGACGCCGCGGCCGAGTTCCCGCGCGGCCCCTGGGAGGCCGTACGGGACAGCGGGCTCCTGCGGCTGCCGTTCGGCGAGGAGTGGGGCGGGCTCGGCCAGTCGCTCCTGACCACCATGTACGTACTCGACGCCCTCGGGTACGGCTGCCGCAACGGCGGGCTGAACTTCTCCGTCACCACCCACATGGTCAGTACCGGAGTGCCCCTCCAGCGCTTCGGATCCGCCGCCCTCAAGCGGCGGTACCTGCCGGCCGTGTGCGACGGTTCGCTGATCGGCGCCCACGCCATCAGCGAACCGGACGCCGGGTCGGACATGATGAACATGCGGACCACCGCCGCGCGCGACGGCGACACCTATGTGCTGCGCGGCTCCAAGACGTTCGTCAGCAACGGCCCGGTGGCCGGTCTGGTCGTGGTGTACGCCCGCACCGACGCCGCCGCCGGACCGCTGGGGGTCAGCGCCTTCCTGCTCCGGCGTGACACCCCCGGCCTGGCCTTCGGCAGCCCCATCGCCAAGATGGGGCTGAAGTCCTCGCCGTTCTGCGAGATCTTCCTCGACGACTGCCGGGTCCCGGCCGACGCCCTGATCGGCCGGGAAGGCAGCGGTTTTCTCATCCTGGACCACGTCATGCGCTGGGAGATCCTGTGCTCCTTCGCCGTGACCCTGGGGGAGATGCGGCGGCGCCTGGAGCGCTGCGTGGCCTACGCCAAGGAGCGCCGGGCCTTCGGACAGCCCATCGGCGGTTTCCAGGCCGTCTCGCACAAGATCGTCGACATGAGGATCGGCGTGGAGAGCGCCCACAAGTGGCTCTACGACACCGCCGAGAAGCACACCCGGGGCCAGCACATCACCGCCGACCTGGCCATGGCCAAACGCGTGGTCAGTGAGGCCAACGTGGCCTCCGCGCTCAGCGCCGTCCAGATCTTCGGCGGCAACGGCTACACCGCCGAGTACGGCCTGGAGCAGGAGCTGCGCAACGCGGTGGCCGGGACCATCTACTCGGGCACCTCCGAGATCCAGTCCTCCCGCATCGCCGCCACCCTGGGCCTGTGAGCCCGCCGCCCGACCGCCCACCGAGACGACGAGGCCCCATGGAGACCGACCCCGCACTCGCCCGCACCGCTTTCCTGGACCACGACGCCCCCGACGTAGGGGACTTCGTCCAGCGGGCCCTGCGCGACACCGGCACCGGCGACCGGGAGCGCGCGGTGGCGCTCTACTACGCCGTACGCGACGGGATCCGCTACGAGATCTACGGCGCCGACCTCTCCCGGAACGGTCTGACCGCCTCCCAGGTGGTCCGCTCCGGCAAGGGACTGTGCATCCACAAGTCCGTGCTCTACGTGGCCGCGCTCCGCTCGGTGGGCATCCCCGCCCGGCTGGTGTTCGCCGACGTCCGCAACCACCTCTCCTCGGAGGCGGTGCGCGCCCGCGTCGGCGGCGACGTCTTCCGCTACCACGCCTTCACCTCCCTGCGGCTGGACCGGTGGCTGCGCGCCACCCCGGTCTTCAACCGCCTGCTGTGCCGCCTGTACCGGATCGAGCCCATGGAGTTCGACGGGACCGCCGACAGCGTCTACCACCCGTACGACGAGTCCGGCGAGCACCACATGGAACTCCTGTGGGAGCACGGCGAGTTCGACGACCTCCCCTACGAGGAGGTGCTGGCCGGGCTCCGGGCCGGACACCCGCGCCTCTTCCCGGCCGGAGGCGGTGACCGGTTCGTCGCCGGCTCGCTGGAAGCCGACGCGGCCGGCACCGCCGCGCTCCCCGCCCACTGACCGAGAGGAAAGCCGCAGTGGAATCCGTCAAGTACCAGCTCAGCGACATCCAGATCCCCCGGGCCTGGTACAACATCGCCGCCGATCTGCCCCGGCTCGCACCGCCGCTGCACCCGGCGACCGGCGCCCCCGCCTCGGTCGACGATCTGACCGGCATCATGCCCAAGGAGGTCGCCGAGCAGGAGCTGTCCACCACCCGCGAGATAGAGATCCCGGACCCGGTCCGGCAGCTCTACGCCCAGTGGCGGCCCTCGCCGCTCTTCCGCGCCCGCCGTCTGGAGCGCGCCCTGAACACCCCCGCGCGGATCTACTACAAGTACGAGGGCGGCAGCCCGGCCGGCAGCCACAAGCCCAACACCGCAATCCCGCAGTGCTTCTACAACCAGCAGGCGGGCATCCGGCGGCTGACCACCGAGACCGGCGCCGGACAGTGGGGTTCGGCCCTCGCGTTCGCCGGCGCCCTGTTCGGGATCGACGTCCAGGTGCACATGGTGCGCGTCAGCTACCACCAGAAGCCCCAGCGCCGCGCCCTGATGCACGCCTACGGTGCCACCTGTCTGCCCAGTCCCTCCCGCGCCACCGACGTCGGCAGCCGGATCCTCGACGACGACCCGGACTGTCCGGGAAGCCTGGGCATCGCCACCTCCGAGGCGCTGGAGCTGGCCATGAACGACCCGCACACCAACTACGCGGGCGGCAGCGTGCTCAACAACGTCGTGCTGCACCAGACCCTGATCGGGCAGGAGGCCATGACCCAGCTCGACATGGCCGACGACTACCCCGACCTGGTCGTCGGCTGTGCGGGCGGCGGCAGCAACCTCGGCGGGCTCGCCTTCCCCTTCCTCGGCGCCCAGCTGCGCGGCGGCGACTCGGTCCAGGTCATCGCGGCCGAGCCGGAAGCCTGCCCCTCGCTGACCCGTGGCACGGTCGCCTACGACTTCGGGGACGCCACCGGGCTCACCCCGCTGATGCGGATGCACACCCTCGGCCACTCCTTCGTCCCGCCCTCCATCCACGCCGGCGGCCTGCGCTACCACGGCATCTCCCCGCTCGTCAGCCAGGCGCTGTCGGAGGGGCTGATGGAGGCGCGCGCGGTGCCCCAGACCCGCTGCTTCGAGGCCGGACTGGCCTTCGCGCGCAGCGAGGGCATCGTTCCGGCGCCGGAGTCCACGCACGCCGTGCGCGTGGTCATCGACGAGGCCGTGCGCTGCCGCGAGGAGGGCAGACCGCGGGTGATGCTGTTCGGCCTGTCCGGACACGGCCACTTCGACCTGGGCTCGTACGAGAAGTACCTCGCCGGTGAGCTGAGCGACGAGGCGTTCGACCCCGACGGGGTGGCGCGATCGCTCACCGCCCTCCCGGAGGTCCCCGGTCCCGCCGGAGCGGAGAACTGAGGCGCCGTGCTGCTCAAGGTGTGCGGGGTGACCGATGTCCACCAGCTGCGGCGGATGTCCTGCTTCCCCGTGGAGCTGGCCGGGCTCTGGTACGGCGTGCCCGGCGGACGCTGGGATCTGCCGCTGGAGCGGCTGGCACAACTGGCTGGCGCGGCACGGGAGATGGCCGTCGAACCGGTGCTGGTCACCCTCCTGGACGACCCCGGGCGGCTGCGGGCGGCGGTCGCCGCCTCCGGTGTCCGCTGGGTCCAGCTGCACGGCTACCCGGCACCGGCGGGGGTGCGGCGGATCCGGGCGGCGCTGCCGGACGTCACGCTGGTGAAGGTGATCCATGTGCGTGCGGGGCGAGCCGTCGAGGAGCCGTTCGCCGACGCCTACCGGCGCGCGGGCGCCGATCTCTTCCTCTTCGACTCGGTGGGTGACGACGGCCGGGTCGGCAGCACCGGCACCCCGCTGGACCCCGGGGCCGCGGCCCGGGTGCTGGACCGGGCCGAGCTGCCGTTCCTGCTGGCCGGTGGCCTCAGCGCGGACGGCGCCGACCGTTACGACGGGCTGCTGCGGCACAGCGGATTCCGCGGCCTGGACGTGGACAGCGCGCTGCGCGGCGGAGACGGCTCGCTGCGGCTGAGCCGGGTCGACGCCCTGTGGACCGCCTGGCGCGAGCGGCACGAGTCCGTGCGGTGCGCGTCATGACCGCCGCCGAGGCCGGCACCAGGGCCCCCTTCCGCGACGCGCTGCTCGCCGCGCACACCCCCGTCGTCATGGAGCTGAAGCGGCGCAGCGCCCACGGTGCCGATCTCTTCCGGAACCGCACGGTGGAGCAACTGGTCACCGGATACGAGGCGCTGGGCGCCCCGGCGCTGTCGGTGGTCACCGGCGCCTGGTTCGGCGGCGATCCGGGACTGCTGGCCGAGGTGACAGCCGCCACCCGGCTGCCGGTGCTGGTCAAGGACTTCCTCACCAAGGAGCGCCAACTCGCGGACGCCGCGGCGCACGGCGCCTCCGCCGTGCTGCTCACCGCGGGCCTGCTGCCGCGGACCGTGCTGCCCCGGCTCACCGAGAGCGCGCTCGCCCTGGGGCTGACCCCGTTCGTCGAGGTGACCGAGGAGGAGGAGCTGTCCCGGGTCGTCCACGCCGACCGGTGCGTCATCGCCGTCAACAACAAGGACATCCGGCAGCGGGAACGCGACCCCGGCGACCCCGCCCGCAGCCACGCCCTGCTGCCCGCCGTCCTGGCCACCGGCACCCCGGTGCCGGTCAGCGCCAGTGGTATCCGCACCCCCGAGCAGGCCGCCGGGCTGCTCACCGCCGGATACCGGGCGCTGCTGGTGGGCACCGGACTCCTCCTCCACGACGACCTCCCGGGCTGGTTCGCCCGCCTGGCGCGCGAACGGGAGGGCACCCGGTGACCGGTACCACGACAACGCCTCCGCCGGGTCTGTCCCTGCGGGCGGCCCTGGCCGAACTGTCCGCGGCCGGGCCCGGCGCCGTCCCCGCGCACGAGGGCCCGGAAGACCCCACCCAGGTGGCCGACCACTACGCCCGGCGTTACGCGGGCGTCCCCGCCACCGGCCGCTCCCGCGACGAACCCGCGGTGCTCTACCCGGGGGTGCGCGGCGGCCCGGTCCTGCTGGGCCTGTACGGGGACGAGGAGCGGCTGCGCCGCTGGCTGCCCGGACTGCCTCCGCGCGTCACCCCGGACACCGCGGACCGGCTGATGGCCGAGGCTGCCCGGCCGCAGTGCGCGCCCGTCACGGTGCGCGGTCCCGGCTGTCAGCAGCACCGGCTCACCGGCGGGGCGGTGGACCTGACGGCCCTTCCGGCGCTGACCTGCACCCCGCGCGACGCGGGCCCGTATCTGACCGCCGCGCTGGTGCGCGCCGAGGACCCGGAGACGGGCGAAACCGCGCTGTCCGCCCACCGGATGCTGGTGCTGGACCGCACCCGGCTCACCCTCTGGATGGTGCCGGGGCGTCAGCTGGGGGCACTGTACGAGCGGGTGGTGGGGGACGGCCGCCCGCTGCCGGTCACCGTGAACATCGGGGTGCCGCCCGCCGCCATGGTGGCCTCCGCGCTCGGCTCCCGCTTCCTGCCCGGCGGTCTGGACAAGCTCGCCGTCGCCGGCGCGCTCGCCCGGCAGCCGGTCGCGACGGCCCCCGCGCTCACCCAGCCGGCCTCGGCACTCGCGGAGGCCGAGATCGTCCTGGAGGGGTATCTGGACGGCTCCCTCGCGGACGAGGCGCTGCCCGGTGCCCAACCCGCCGGATCCCTGCCGGAGTTCCTGGGTTACGACGGCGGCGCGCGCACCGGGCTGCCGGTGCTGACCGTCACCGCCGTCACCCACCGGTCCGCACCGCTGTACCAGGCGGTGATCGGGCCGGGACGCGAGCAGTCGCACATCCTGGGCACCGCCGGGGCGCTCTCGGCCGCGCTGTCCCTCCGCGAGGTGCTGCCGCGCGCGCCGGGTGTGCGGGTGTGCGGGACGCACCTGGCCGCGGCGGGCGGCGGCATGCTGCTGCTGACCGTCGCCGTACGGAAGGAGTCGGCCGCGGGCGACCATGTATTGGACGTGCTCGCCCGTGAACTGCTGGACCGGCACCCGTTCGTGAAGACGGTGCTCTTCACGGACGACACCATCGCCATCGGATGCGCCGAGGATCTGCTGTGGGCACTGCTCACCCGCTGCAACCTCGGTGCCGACACCAGGGCCTGGCCGCAGTTCCGGCCCGTCCCCATGGACCCGTCCCAGACCCCGGAGTGGGCCGCGGTCCGCCACGGCGCCGAACGCCCCCCGGGCCGGGTGTCGGTGGACGCCACGACCCCCTACGCGCTGCGCGCCCGCACCGTGCGCAGCTTCGGCCCATGACACCCCGCTGGCCGCTACCGGCCATTGCCGGTAGCGGGCACCCCCGGGCCGGGGGAGGCGCACACCACCCGTCGTTAGATTTTTCGGATTCGCAGGCTCTGGAAGGGCATTGAGGTGAATTGGAATGACACTGCCGTGCCGCTGCCCGGCACGGACAGGACCCTGCCGGAGCTGTTCGCCGCGCAGGTGGCGCGCACACCGGAACGGATCGCACTGATCCACGAGGACGAGCGTTTGACCTACGCGGAGCTGGACGCGCGCGTGGACCGGTTGACCCGGCTGCTCATCGCCCGGGGCGTTGGCCCGGAGACCGTCGTCGCGATCACTGTGCCCCGCTCGGTCGAGCTGATCACCGCGCTGTTCGCGGTGGTCCGGGCCGGCGCCGCCTACCTCCCGGTCGACCCCGACTACCCGGCCGACCGCATCACCTACCTGTTACGGGACTCCGCGCCCGCGCTCGTCCTCAGCCACACCGCCGCCGAGGCCGTGCTACCGCCCGGCGCCCGCCCCGAGGGTCTGGAGACCGTGGTGCTCGACGCCCCGGAGACCCGCGAGCGTCTGGCGGCCCCGCCCGGCGGACCGGCCGCGCCCGCCCGCCCGTTGACCGGCCAGGACGCGGCGTACGTCATCTACACCTCCGGCTCCACCGGACGCCCCAAGGGTGTGGTCGTCCCCCACGAGGGGATCGTCAACCGGCTGCAGTGGATGCAGGCGGAGTACCGGCTGGACGCCGAGGACCGCGTTCTCCAGAAGACACCCTCCGGATTCGACGTCTCCGTCTGGGAGTTCTTCTGGCCGCTGTCCTTCGGCGCCGCCCTGGTGATGGCCCGGCCCGAGGGACACCGCGACCCGGGATACCTCACCGAGGTGATCCGTCGGGAGCGCGTCACCACCCTCCACTTCGTTCCCTCCATGCTCCAGCTGTTCCTGGAGGAACCGGCCGCCGCGCGGTGTCTGTCCCTGCGCAACGTCATCTGTAGCGGTGAGGCGCTCCCCGCCGACCTCGCCGAGCGCTTCCGCGCCACCTTGGGCACCACCGCCGCGCTGCACAACCTGTACGGCCCCACCGAGGCGTCGGTGGACGTCACCTTCTGGGAGTGCGTCGCCGAACCCGGCGCGCACACCGTGCCCATCGGCCACCCGGTGTGGAACACCAGGGTCCATGTCCTCGGCCCGGACCTGACGGAAGTGGCGCCGGGGGAGACCGGTGAGCTGTACCTCGCGGGCGTCCAGCTGGCCCGCGGCTACCTGGGCCGCCCCGCCCTCACCTCCGAGCGCTTCGTGGCCGACCCCGGTGGCCCGCCCGGCTCCCGGATGTACCGCACCGGCGACCTGGCCAGACGCCGCGGGAACGGCGCGATCGAGTACGTCGGACGCGTGGACCACCAGGTCAAGATCCGCGGTGTGCGCATCGAACTCGGCGAGATCGAGGCCGCGTTCGCCACCCTGCCGGGGATCGCCCAGTCCACCGTGATCATCCGTGAGGACCGCCCCGGCGACCGTCGGCTGGTCGGCTACCTGGTGCCCGAGCCCGGGGAACCCGCCGACCCCGTCGCCGTCCGCGCCCGGCTCGCCGGGCTGCTGCCCGAGTACATGGTGCCCTCCGCCGTCGTGGTCCTCGACGCCTTCCCGCTCACCCCCAACGGCAAGCTGGACCGCGCCGCCCTGCCCGCGCCGTCCGGCGCCCGTGCGCCCGAGGCCGTGGGCCGGGACGCCGCGAACTCCCGTGAAGCGCTGCTGTGCGAGCTGTTCGCCGAGGTACTGGGGCTGGACAAGGTCGGTGCCGACGAGGACTTCTTCGCGCTCGGCGGCCACTCCCTGCTGGCCACCCGGCTGGTCGGGCGGATCCGCGCCGCGACCGGCGCGGTGCTCGGCGCGCGCGGCCTGTTCGAGGCCCCCACCCCCGAGGCACTCGCCCGGCGTCTGGAGGATCCGGAGCGCGCCGACGAGGCCCGTCCGCCGCTGCTCCCGGCCGTGCGGCCCACGCGCGTCCCGCTGTCGTACGGGCAGCGGCGGCTGTGGTTCCTCAGCCGTATGGACGACATCCCGCCCGCCACCTATCACATCCCCCTGGCGCAGCGGCTCACCGGACCGCTGGACACCGACGCCCTGCGGCGGGCTCTGGCCGACGTCAGCGACCGTCACGAGGCGCTGCGCACCGTGTTCCCCACCGCCGACGGGGAGCCCCATCAGAGCGTCCTGCCCGGCCACGCCCCCGGACTGCCGATCACCGACGTCCCCGCGGCGGAGCTGTCCCGCGCGCTGACCGACGAGGCCCGGCGTGGCTTCGACCTCGCCACCGAACCTCCGCTGCGCGCCCGGCTGTTCCGCCTGGCGAAGCGCGAGCACGTCCTGCTGCTGACCCTCCACCACATCGCCGCCGACGGCTGGTCGCACCAACCCCTGTTGGACGACCTCTCCCGCGCCTACCGCGCCAGGACCGCCGGGGCCGCCCCCGACTGGGCGCCGCTGCCCGTGCAGTACGCCGACTACGCCCTGTGGCAGCGGGAACTGCTGGGTGCCGAGGACGACGCGGAGAGCCTCCAGGCACGCGAACTCGCCTACTGGAAGGACGCGTTGGCCGGTCTTCCCGACCAGCTCGGCCTGGCCACCGACCACCCCCGCCCCGCCCGTCTGGGTTACCGCGGCCACAGCCTGCCGGTCCGCTTCGACGCCACCTTGCACCAGGCCCTGCGCACCCTCGCCCAGCGCCACCACTGCACCCTGTTCATGGTCCTCCAGGCGGGCCTGGCCGCCCTGCTGACCCGGCTCGGCGCGGGCGAGGACATCCCGCTCGGCGCCCCGGTGGCCGGGCGGGAGGACGAGGCGGCCGAGGGCCTGGCCGGACTCTTCATCAACACCCTGGTGCTGCGCACCGACACCTCCGGCGACCCGGCCTTCGGTGAACTGCTGGCCCGGGTGCGGGAGCGGGACGTGGCCGCCTACGCCCACCAGAACGTGCCCTTCGAGCGGCTGGTCGAGGTGCTCAACCCCGCCCGCTCGATGGCCCGTCACCCCCTGTTCCAGGTACTGCTGGCCCTCCAGGGCGGCCCGCGCCCCCGGCTGCGGCTGCCCGGTGTGACCGCCCAGGCGGAGCCGGTGGCGCTGCCCGTGGCCAAGTTCGACCTCTCGTTCTACCTCGAGGAGGAACACGACGCCGACGGCCACCCGGCCGGGATCGGCGGCGTCCTGGAGTACAGCACCGAGCTGTTCGAGCGGGCCACCGCCGAGCTGCTGACCGAACGGCTGGCCCGGCTGCTCACCGCCGCGGCGGCCGACCCCGAGCGTCCCCTGACCTCGCTCGCCGTCCTCGGCGACGACGAACGGGACCGGATCCTCCACCGCTGGAACGACACCGCCCACACCCCGCCCGCCCACGGGTTCGTCGAACGCTTCCAGGCCCTCGCGCTCGAGAGTCCCGCCGCGCCCGCGCTCGTCACCACCGGCGACACCCTCGACTACGCCACGCTCAACGCCCGCGCCAACCGGCTCGCCCACCACCTCATCGCCCGCGGTGCCGGCCCCGAGGACTTCGTGGCGATCGCCCTGCCCCGCACCCCCGATCTGCTGGTGGCGCTGCTGGCCGTGCTGAAGTCCGGGGCCGCGTACCTGCCGCTGGACCCCGGCTACCCCGCCGACCGCGTGGCCTACATGCTCGACGACGCCCGCCCCGCGCTGGTGCTGGCCACCACCGACACCACCGCCGCGCTCCCCGGCGAGGAGTCCGTGCCACGGCTCCTGCTCGACCTGCCCGCGACCGCGGACACCCTCGCGGGGTATCCGGACACCGACCCGGACACCGCGCACCTCCCGGCCGCCCGCCCCGCGTACGTCATCTACACCTCCGGCTCCACCGGCCGTCCCAAGGGCGTGGTCGTGCCACGCGGCGCCCTGGAGAACTTTCTGGCCGCCATGGGGGAGCGGTTCGCCCCCGGCCCCGGCGACCGGCTCGCCGCCGTCACCACCATCGCCTTCGACATCGCCGCCCTGGAGATGTACCTGCCGCTGCTCGGCGGCGCCGCCGTCGTCCTCGCCGACGAGGACACCGTCCGCGACCCGGCCGCGCTGGCCGCCCTGCTGGAGAACACCGGCGCCACCCTCATGCAGGCCACCCCCTCGCTGTGGCAGACCCTGGTCAGCCACCGCCCCGGGGCGCTGGCCGGGCTGCGTGCCCTCACCGGCGGGGAGGCCCTGCCGGACGCCCTCGCCGCGCGGCTGCGTCACGACTGCCGGAGCGTCACCAACCTCTACGGACCCACCGAGACCACCATCTGGTCCACGGTGGCCGGGCTCGACGGCGAGGACGGTCCGCCCACCATCGGCCGGCCGATGCGCAACACCCAGGTGTACGTGCTGGACGCGGCGCTGCGGCCGGTGGCTCCCGGGGTGGCCGGTGAGCTGTACCTCGCGGGCGACGGACTGGCCCGCGGCTACCGCGGTCGGCCCACGCTCACCGCCGAGCGGTTCGTGGCCTGCCCCTACGGTCCGCCCGGCGCGCGGATGTACCGGACCGGTGACCTGGCGCGCTGGCGGGACGACGGCCAACTGGAGTTCCTGGGCCGGGTCGACCACCAGGTCAAGGTCCGCGGCTTCCGCATCGAACTCGGCGAGATCGAGGCCGTTCTCGCCGATCTGCCCGAGGTGGCCACGGCCGCCGTCGTGGTACGCGAGGACGTCCCCGGCGACCCGCGGCTGACCGGCTACGCGGTACCCGCGCCCGGCGCGGGCCCGCTCAGCGCGGAGGCGCTGCGCACGGCCGCCGCCCGGCGGCTGCCCGCGTACATGGTGCCCGGGGCGATCGTCGTGCTGGACGCACTGCCGCTCACCCCCAACGGCAAGCTCGACCGCGCCGCCCTGCCCGCCCCGGCCGCCGCGGCCGATGGCCGGACCCGCGGCCGCGCCGCCCGCGGCCCCCGCGAGGCGCTGCTGTGCGAGCTGTTCGCCGACGTCCTCGGACTGCCCGCGGTCGGCGCGGACGACGACTTCTTCGCCCTGGGCGGCCACTCCCTGCTCGCCATCCGGCTGATCACCCGCGCCCGTACCCTCCTCGGACGGGAGCTGAAGGTCCGCCACCTGTTCGAGTCGCCCACCCCCGCCTCCCTCGCCCAGCACCTCGACGGCGAGCGCGGCGAGCGGGAACCCCTGGCCCGGACCGCGGACCGCCCCGCCGCCGTACCGCTCTCCTTCCAGCAGCAGCGCCTGTGGTTCCTCAACCGCTTCGAGGACGACGGGGCGCTCTACAACATCCCGTTGGCGCTCCGGCTCGACGGACCCCTGGACCGCGACGCGCTCACCGCGGCCCTCGCCGACCTGACCGCACACCAGGAGTCGCTGCGCTCGGTGTTCCCGGAGGTCGCGGGGGAGCCGCGGCAGCGGGTCCTGGACGGCGACGAGGCGCGGCCCCGGCTGGAGCACCGGCGGTGCGAACGCGCCGCTGTGGACGACACTGTCCGTGAACTGTCCCGGCGCGGTTTCGACCTGACCCGTGAACTCCCGCTGCGTGCCCACCTCCTGGAGCTCGCCCCGGACGTACACGTCCTGCTGCTGGTGCTCCACCACATCGCCGCCGACGGCCCCTCCACCACCCCGCTGACCCGCGACCTGTCCCACGCCTACGCCGCCCGGACCACCGGCGCCGCCCCCCGCTGGGAGCCGCTGCCGGTCAGCTACGCCGACTACGCGCTGTGGCAGCGCCGCACGCTCGGCACCGAGACCGACCCCGACAGCGGGCTCTCGCGCCAGCTCGCCTTCTGGCGGTCCGCCCTCGACGGTCTGCCCGACCAGCTCAACCTGCCCGCCGACCGGCCCCGGCCCGCCATCGCCGGATACCGCGGCGGTACCGTCCCGGTGGACATCGACCCCGGACTGCACCGGCGGCTCGGCGACATGGCCCGCGCCACGGGCGCCACCGTCTTCATGGCGCTCCAGGCCGCCCTGGCCACCGTGCTCACCCGGCTCGGCGCCGGAGAGGACATCCCGCTCGGCAGCCCCGTGGGCGCCCGCACCGACGCCGCCCTGGACGGTCTGGTCGGCTTCTTCGCCAACACCCTCGTGCTGCGCACCGACACCTCCGGCGATCCCACCTTCGCCGAACTCCTCGCCCGGGTACGGGAATCCGACCTGGCCGCCTTCGGCCACCCCGACCTGCCGTTCGAGCGGCTGGTGGAGGTGCTCAACCCGGCCCGCTCGCTCGCCCGGCACCCCCTGTTCCAGGTGCTGCTGGCCTTCCAGGACAGCCTGCGCCCGGAGCTCGCCCTGCCCGGCATCGACGGCACCGTCGAGATCCCGCACCTGGGCACGGCCCGCTTCGACCTTGCCGTGGATCTCACCGAGCGGCGCGCGGCGGACGGAAGCCCCGACGGCATCAGCGGTGTACTGGAGTACAGCGCCGACCTCTTCGAGGAGACCACGGCGCGCCGTATCGCGGGCTATCTGCTGCGGGTGCTGCGCGCCGTCGCCGAGGACCCCGCGCAGCCCCTCAGCCGGATCCCCCTGCTCCCGGACGAGGAGCGCGAGCGGATCCTGCACACCTGGAACGACACCGCCCGCGAGCTGCCCGTCCGTACCCTGCCCCGGCTGTTCGAGGACCAGGTGCGGCGGACACCCGGCCACGACGCCGTGGTCTTCGCCGACCGGACCGTCAGCTACCGGGAGTTGAACGAGCGGGCCAACCGGCTCGCCCACCGACTCATCGCCCGTGGCGTCGGCCCCGAGGACTTCGTCGCCCTGGTCGTGCCGCGTTCGGTCGAGATGGTCGTGGCCCTCCTCGCCACCGTGAAGGCCGGTGCCGCCTATCTGCCCGTCGACCCCGCCTACCCGGCCGAGCGCATCCGCCACATGGTCCACGACGGCCGGCCGGTGCTGGCCCTGACCACCACCGCGGTGGCGGACACGGTCCCCGGCGAGATCCCCGTACTCGTCCTGGACGACCCGGCGACCGCGGACGCCCTGGCCGGACTGCCGTCCCACGACCCGGCCGACGCCGACCGGCGGGCCCCGCTGACCCCCGCCCACCCGGCGTATGTCATCTACACCTCCGGCTCCACCGGGCTGCCCAAGGGCGTCGTGGTCACCCACACCGGCATCGCCGCCGTCGCCGGGGTGCACATCGAGCGTCTCGGGCTGGACGAGACCAGCCGCTTCCTCCTGCTGGTCTCCCTGTCCTTCGACGTGTCGATGGCCGACATCGTCATGACCCTGGTCTGCGGCGCGGCCCTGGTCGTCCCCGAGCCGGGACAGCCGGTCTTCGGCGACGGTCTGGGCGAACTCATCAGCACCCGCGCCATCACCCACACCGACCTCGTGGCGCCCATGCTCGCCTCGCTGCCCGAGGGCGCCCTGCCCACCCTGCGCGGCTTCGTCGTCGGCGGCGAGGCGCTCTCCGCCGAGCTGGTGGAGCGGTGGGCGCCCGGCCGCCGCGTGATGCAGGTCTACGGCCCCACCGAGGCCACCGTGGTGACGACGATGAGCAGCCCGCTGACCCCGGACGGCACCGCCCCGCCCATCGGCCGGCCGGTGTGGAACGCGCGGGTGTATGTGCTGGACGCCGTGCTGCGGCCGGTGCCGCCGGGGGTGGCCGGTGAGCTGTACCTCGCGGGCGACGGACTGGCCCGCGGCTACTGGAGCCGGGCGGTGCTCACCGCCGAGCGGTTCGTGGCCTGCCCCTACGGTCCGCCGGGCGCGCGGATGTACCGGACCGGTGACCTGGCGCGCTGGCGGGACGACGGCCAACTGGAGTTCCTGGGCCGGGTCGACCACCAGGTCAAGATCCGCGGCTTCCGTATCGAACTCGGCGAGATCGACGCGGCGCTGGCCAAGCACCCGGCCGTCGCCTCCGCGGTGACCGTGGCCCGCACCGCCGACGACGGTACCCGTTACCTGGTCGGCTACGCGGTGCCGGGCGACGGCGCCACCCTCGCCTCCGCCGAGGTCCGCTCCTTCCTGGCCGGGGCGCTCCCCGAGCACATGGTGCCCGCGGCCGTCGTCGTCCTGGACGAACTGCCGCTCACCCCCAGCGGGAAACTCGACCGCAAGGCCCTGCCCGAACCCACCCTGGACGTCCAGGTGTCCGAACGCGGCCCGCGCACCGTCCACGAAGAGCTGCTGTGCGAGCTGTTCGCCGAGGTGCTGGGGCTGCCCCGGGTCGGCATCGACGACAACTTCTTCTCCCTGGGCGGCCACTCCCTGCTCGCCACCCGGCTGATCAGCCGCATCCGGTCGGTGCTCGGCACCGAGCTGGGCATCCGCGGCCTGTTCGAGACCCCCACGGTCGCCGGACTCGCCGGCCGCCTCGCGGACCGGCCCACCGGGGGCGCCCCGCGCGACGACTTCGACGTGGTGCTGCCCCTGCGGGCGCAGGGCCACCTCCCGCCGCTGTTCTGCGTCCACCCCGCCGCGGGCATCAGCTGGGTGTACTCCGGGCTGCTGCGCCATGTGGAGCCCGAGCGGCCGGTGTTCGGGCTCCAGTCCCGCGGCCTGACGGACCCGGACGCCGCGCCCGCCGACGTGGCGGAGATGGCCGAGGACTATGTGGCCCGGATCCGGGAGATCCAGCCGCATGGCCCGTACCACCTGCTGGGCTGGTCCTTCGGCGGTGCCGTGGCCCATGAGATGGCCGTCCTGCTGCGCGCGGCCGGGGAGCGCGTGGCGCTGCTCGCGCTGCTCGACAGCGGCGTCGGCGGCGGGACCGGCGCCACCGCGCCGTCCGGCCCCGAGACCCTGACCCAGCTGCTGGAATCGCTGGGCCACCGAGTCCCCGACGATCCCGCCGACCTCACCCCGGCGGGCGTCCTGCGGCTGCTGCGGGCCGAGTTCAGCCCGCTGGCCGCCCTCGGCGAGGACCGCCTCGCCGCCGTCGTCACCACCTTCACCGACAACGCCCGCCTGGCCGACGGATTCACCCCCGGGATCCACGACGGGGACCTGCTCTGCTTCACCGCGGCCGACAGCGCCCCGGCCCACGGCGAAGAACGCCACACGGCCTGGACACCCCATGCCACCGGCCGCGTCCGGCACCACCCGGTGCCCTGCGCGCACGGCGCCATGGTCCAGCCGGCCGCGCTCGCCGTGATCGGGCCGGTGCTGGCCCGGGCGCTGGCCGACACCTGAGATCCGCCCCGACCCGAGCACCACCACCCGTGATCCAGACGAAGGACGACCATGCAGACCAATCCGTTCGAGGACCCGGAAGCCCGCTTCCTCGCCCTGGTGAACGACGAGGGCCAGTACTCCCTGTGGCCCCACGCCCTGGAGGCCCCCGCGGGGTGGCGCACCGCCTTCGGGCCCGCCGCCCGTCAGGATGCCCTCGACCACATCGAGACCCACTGGACCGATATGCGCCCGCTCAGCCTCATCCACAGCACCGACACCGCACGCTCCTAGGAGTCCCCATGACCAACAGCAAGGAGCGGACGGACACCCGCACCACCCCACCCGCCGGGCCGCTCGCCACGGCTCGGGAGCGGCTGCGCAGGCCGTGGTACGCGCTGTTCGCGGTCTGCTTCGCCCAGGCCGTCGTACTGCTCGACACCACCGCGGTCAACGTCGCGGTGCCCGCCATCACCACCGGCCTGGACACCGGGCTCACCCAGGTGCTGTGGGTGATCAACGCGTATCTGCTGTCCTTCGCCGTGCTGTTGGTCACCGGCGGTCGCCTCGGCGACCTCTTCGGCTCCCGCCGTGTCTTCCTGGCCGGTCTGCTGCTGTTCACCCTGGCGTCGGCCGCCTGCGGATTCGCCCAGGACCCCGGCCAGGCCATCGCCGCGCGGGTGCTCCAGGGCGTCGGCGGCGCACTGCTCACCCCGCAGACCCTGGTGATCATCAATCAGATGTTCCCGGCCGAGCGGCGCGGCGCGGCGCTCGGGGTCTGGGGATCCTTCGCGGGCATCGTGGCGGCCGCCGGACCCACCGTCGGCGGACTGCTGGTGGCCTCGCTGGGCTGGCGCTGGATCTTCTACATCAACATCCCGATCGGCCTGATCGGCGGTGCGCTGGTGCTGCTCGCCGTGCCCCGGATGGCCGGCCGCGGCAGACCGCGGATCGACATCGTGGGATCGGTCCTGCTGTCCCTCGCCATGCTCTGCGTCGTCTACGGGCTCCTGGAGGGCGAGTCGCACAACTGGGGGACGGTGTGGGGACCGGTCACCGTCCCGGCCCTGGTCGTCGCCGGACTGCTGGTGCTCGGCGTGTTCTTCCTCGTCGAACGCGGGCGTCAGGAACACGACCCGCTGGTCCCGTTCGCGGTCCTGCGCAACCGCAACTTCACCCTGATGTCCGCCGTGGTGTGCGTCCTGCCCTGCGGGCTCGGCGGGATGCTGCTGCTGACGGGGCTGTATCTCCAGGACGTCCAGCACCTGTCCGCGTTCCGGGCCGGGCTGCTGATCGCCGTCGCCCCTCTGGTGTCGGTGTTCATCGCCCCGTACTCGGGACGGCTCACCGACCGGTTCGGCGGCAAGTACGTGATGATCACCGGCCTGCTCTCGTTCTCCGGCGGTATCGCGCTCATCGCCGCCCTGATCCGGGCCGACTCCGGGGCCTCCGCCACGCTTCCCGGGCTGGCGCTGGTCGGCGTCGGCATGGGCGTGGCCTTCGCTCCCGCCAGCGTCGTCGCCTTCCAGGACATCGACCCCGCGATGGCAGGGGCGGCGTCCGGGCTGTTCAACACCACCCGGCTGTGCGGCAGTCTGCTCGGCAGCGCGGCCGTCGGAGCGCTGCTCCAGACCCAGCTGGACCGCACCGACATGACCACCGCCATCCGCATCACCTATCTGCTGCCCGTCGCCATCATGCTGGCCGGCGCCGCCGCCACCCTCGCCGTCCGCGAGCGGCCGGCCGCGCGGCCCGCGGAGGCGGCCGCCCCGCTGCCCGGCCCGGAGGCGACATCCGAGGCGGCCGGCGGCTGACCGCCGCCGCGCCCCGCCCACCCGGAACGCCTCAGACCTCAGGGAGAAGCATCCGATGGACTTCAGCCTCTTCTACTTCGCGGCCGGCCAGGAGGCCGGTGCCGACGGCTACCGGCTCCTGCTGGACGGCGCGCGGTTCGCCGACCGGCACGGCTTCAGCGCCGTGTGGACGCCCGAGCGCCACTTCCACGAGTTCGGCGGCCCCTACCCCAATCCGGCGGTGACCGGCGCCGCGGTGGCCGCGGTCACGACACGGATCGGCATCCGGGCGGGCAGCGTCGTCGGCCCCCTGCACCACCCGCTCCGCCTGGCCGAGGAGTGGTCGGTCGTGGACAACCTCTCCGCAGGCCGGGTCGGGCTCTCTTTCGCCTCCGGCTGGCACGCCCGGGACTTCACCCTGTGCCCGGAGAACTACGCCGACCGCCGCCGCATCCTCAACGACACCATCGGCACCGTCGAGCGGCTGTGGCAGGGGGAGTCCATATCCCTGCCCGACGGCGAACGGGAACCGGCCGAGGTGCGCACCTTCCCCCGGCCCGTCCAGCCCCGGCTGCCGGTCTGGGTGACCAGCGCGGGCAGCCCGCAGACCTTCCAGGAGGCCGGGCGCCGCGGCTACGGGCTGCTGACGCATCTGCTCGGCCAGGAACTGCCCGACCTGGAGAAGAAGATCGCCGAGTACCGGGCACACCTGCCCGGGGACGAGGCGCAGCGCAACCCCGCGGCCGGCCAGGTGGCCCTGATGCTGCACACCTTCCTCGGCACGGACAAGGACGCGGTCCGCGAGACCGTCCGTGAGCCGTTCACCGCGTACATCCGCAGCTCCCTCGGCCTGATCATGAAGGCGGCCGGGGACATCCTGCCGGGTGTCGATCCGGACGACCTCGACCCCGACGACGAGGAGTTCCTCGTCCAGCGCTCCTTCGACCGCTACTTCTCCACCGGCGGTCTCTTCGGCACCGTGGAGGACACTCTTCCGCTCCTGGCGCGGCTCGACGCCATCGGTGTGGACGAGGTGGCCTGTCTGATCGACTTCGGCATCGCCCCGGATCAGGTGCTGGCCGGACTGGAGCACCTCGGCGAACTGCGCGCCGCCTGGGACCGGCGGCGGGGTGGCGACGACGTCCGGAGCGCCCGATGAAACTGTGTCTTGTCTCCGGCACCACGGCGGCCGTCTCCGGGTGCCACCGGCTCACCGCGCTCATCCGCGACCGCGCGGAGGACGCCGGGTTCGACACCCGGGAGCTGGACCGCGCCCTGCTCGCGCTGCCCGTACTGGCCCCCGAACGCTATGTCTCCGGTGAGCTCTTCGAGGACCTGGACGTCCGCCGGCTGCTCAAGGAGGTGGCGGAGGCCGACGCGGTCGTGCTGACCACCCCTGTACAGCACGGCAGCCTGTCGGGCGCCCTGAAGAACGCGCTGGACCATCTGCCCTCCACCGCGCTGTGCGGCAAACCGGTGCTGCTCGCCTCCGCCGCCGCCAGCCTCTACAACGGCGCCACCGCCTGCGACCATCTACGCTCGGTCGTCCGCGCCCTGGGCGGCTGGTCCGCGCCCACCCAGATCGTGGCCGAGCGCGCGGAGCTGGCCCGCCCCGAGGCGGCCGACGCGCTGCGCGGCCGGATCGACACGGGGCTGGCCGAACTGCTCCCGCTGATCCGGGCATTCCGCGAGGCCCCCGCGTCGCTGGTGTGAGCGCACGGCGTCAGGCGGCGTCAGCGGAGTCGCGCCACACTCATGAAGGGCGGGTTCCCTGGCCAGGGGGCCCGCCCGGCCCGCCCGGAAACATCAACATGCCTCCGCACACGGCCACTTCTTGTCGTATATTGAGCGAATGAGCTCACATGACCAGGAGCCTCGACCTCCGCTGACACTCGTCGGCAAGATAGACAACGCGCTGGCGATATTGCTCATCATCGGTATGGCCTACGGGTTGTTCTGGCTGGCCTCAAGCGTGGCCTCGTCCTACATAGGGTTTTTCTCTTGACGTGTCCGGGCTGGGTCAGCGGTGGTTGCTTCGATTGGTTGAATGCAGTCGCGACGACTTCACCGTAGGAGCCGGCCCCCCATGCCGCCGTCACGCGATCCCCTGCCGCTCGACGCACTCTTCACGGCTGAGCCGCATGCCTCCTACGCCGCCTTGCGCCGCGTCGGCCCGGTCCACCAGGCCATCGACCCGGACGGCACACCACTGGTCCTGGTCACGAGCTATCAGGCGGTCCGCGACGCCGCCATGGACCCGCGGCTGTCGGTGGACAAGCGACATGCGCGGGCCGTGGCCGGCCACCGTCACTCCATGCCGGCCGAGCTGGACGCGCATCTCCTCAACAGTGACCCGCCGGCCCATACCCGGCTGCGCCGCCTGGTGAGTTCGGCGCTCACCCCCCGCCGAACGGAAAACCTGCGGGCCGCCGTGCAGCGGACCACCGACCGGTTGCTGGACGAGATGGCCGTCAAGGATCACGCCGATGTCATGGCCGACCTCGCCCTGCCGCTGTCCCTATCGGTGATCTGCGATCTGCTGGGCATCCCGGCCCACAGCAGGCTGGACTTCCGGCGCTGGACGGACACCCTGCTGAGCTCGGAGCCCGGCGCCCCGGAGCACTCGCGCAAGGCCATGCGCGAGATGCACCGCTTCCTGGCCGAACTCATCGACAGCAAACGCGGTGCGCTGGCCGACGACCTGCTCTCGGCGCTCATCACCGCGCGCGACGCGGGGGACCGGCTCAGCGAGGACGAGTTGATAGCCATGGCCTTTCTGCTGCTGTTCGGTGGCTACCACAACTCGGCAAGCCTGCTCGCCACCACCGTGCTGGCGCTGCTGACACATCCCCACCACCTGGCGGCCGTCCGCACCGGCGAACTGCCCATCGACGCCGTGGCCGAGGAGGCGCTGCGCTGGAATCCCCCGGCCATGCTCGCCGTGCGCCGTTTCGCCACGGAGGACATCCGGATCGGCGGAACAGCGATACCGGCCGGTGAGCGCGTCTGGCTGTCGTGGGCGTCCGCCAATCGCGACCCCGCTCGTTTCCGCGATCCGGCGACGTTCGACCCCCACCGCGCCGATGTCGGCGCGCATCTCGCCTTCGGACACGGGCCCCACTACTGTCCCGGTGCCGCCCTCGCCCGTATGGAGAACAACATCGCGGTTGCCTCGTTGATCCGGCGATTCCCACGCCTTTCCCTGGTCGGCTCCGGCGACGCGTTGGAGTGGGTGGCATCACTGCGGAGCCGGAGCCTGCGAGAGTTGCCCGTGTCTCTGTGAGCTCCGGCATCACGCCCTCGCCGGGGACAGATTCGGGCAGCCGGATACTCACGCGAGTGGGCGGGAAAACCCGTACGGAGGAAACATCCCCGGGCATACTGTCCGTCGTGACAACGTATGAAGGTATCGGTGCCACCTACAGTTGCACCCGGCGGCCGGATCCTCGGATCGCTGCGAGGATCCAAGCGGCGCTTGGTGATGCCACCTCGGTGATCAACGTAGGAGCCGGCACGGGCTCGTACGAGCCACCACAGACGTCAGTGGCCATCGAGCCCAGTCCAGTCATGATCGCCCAACGCCCGCCCGAAGCCGCGCCGGCTGTGCAGGCATCCGCCGAGTCGCTCCCGCTCCGCACCGACTCGGCCGACGCGGTGATGGCCCTCCTGACCGTGCACCACTGGACAGACCTGGAAGCCGGAATCCGGGAACTTCTCCGGGTCGCCCGGCAGCGCGTTGTCATCTTCACCTGGGACCAGAACGTCTTCCGCAGGTTCTGGCTGTTGGACGAGTACCTGCCGGAGGTGGCGGCATTCGACGAGGGGCGAGCCGTGGCGATCGACCGGCTTGCCGCACTGCTGGGGGGCGCTCGTATCGAGACGGTCTCGATCCCGCACGACTGCACCGACGGATTCGGCGCCGCTTTCTGGCGCCGTCCGCAGGCATACCTGGATCCGCGGGTGCGGGCCGGTATGTCGATGCTCGCCCAGAATAATGAAGAGGTCCTCCGCCCGGGCCTGGACCGATTGGCCGCCGATCTGTCGTCCGGCGCATGGCACGAACGCCACGCCGACTTGCTGGACCGCGAAACACACGAAGCCGGATACCGGCTCCTCGTCGCCGACCTGTAACCGGCCGGCCAGGCTTTCCCCGGTCCCCGAGCGCGGGGACGTGGTCACAGCTTTTCGAAGGGGTCGTGCTCGGCGAGCAGCTTCTCCACCCGCGCCTGGTCGACCCGGCTGACGATCTGCCCGGCCTCCTGCCGGTCGCGGATCACCTTGGCCAGGGTGAAGGCCGAGGTCACCAGGTAGAGCACGGCGATGGCCAGGAAGCCGCGGACCCAGGCGTTGGCGTCCAGCCGGAAGATGCCGATGGCGGTGGCCGCCATGGCGACGGAGAAGGAAGCGACCGCCTGACCGTAGAACGCGGCCGTACTTTGTTGTTTGACCGGTGTCTCACTCATGCGGACAAGGATCGGTGGACGCCCCCGACTCCGCATCCGACCGGATACTCAGGTACGTACTCAGAAATCAGGTGCCTTCCACCCTTTCGTGGCTCAGCTGTTCTCCCGTCATACGAGCGCCACCGCCGTAGGGTTGAGGAATGACCGGGGAGACACACAACAGCATGAGCGGGCACGCGGACGTGGTGGTCCAGGCCGGGCACATCGGGGAGTTGCATCACCACCTGCACGCGGCGGCCGCTTCGGAACAGCCGGTGCCGTTCCAAGTGCCGCCCGCCCTGGTGCACTTCGAGAACAGACAGGACGAACAGGACCGCATCGCACGGGCTGCCGAGAGCCACGGGAGCCATGCCGGGCCGCTGGTCGTGGCATTGACCGGTATCGGGGGTATCGGCAAGACGGCGCTGGGATTCCATGTCGCGCGGCAGCACAGCGAGAAGTATCCGCACGGAGTGCTCTACGTCGATCTCGATGATCTCCGCCGGGACGGAGTGGTCGAAGTCGCCGACGCACTCGGCGAACTGCTGACTGCTCTGGACACCTCTCCGGACTGCCTGGCGCGTTCCTTCGCCGACCGGTCGAAGCAGTACTGGACACGTACCCGCGACAAGCGGCTCATCGTGGTCATCGACAACGCCCGTTACGGCGCCGAGGTCGCGCCGCTGCTTCCGGCGTCCGCCGGGAGCCTCGCCATCGTGACGAGTCAGGGTCTGCTCTATGACCTGGGCGGCGTCGCGGCGGTCGAGGTGCCGGTGAACCCGCTGGCGGTGGACGAGGCGGTGCGGTTGCTCGGACACATCGTGGACGATCCGCGGCTTGCCGCCGAACCGGACGCGTTGACACAGCTCGCCCATGGCTGTGGCGGTCTGCCGGCGGCGCTTCAGGTGGCCGGTCAGTGGGTGCGCAAGTACCGCAGGCGCAGCCTGTCCCGGCTGATCGGCGAACTCAGCACTGAGCTGCACGAGAAGGGCATTCCCATGGTCGAGGCGGTGTGGGACGCGGCGTATGCGGGACTGGGGCCCGAAGCCGCTCGGCTCTACCGCCTGCTGCCGCAGCACCCGGCTCCCGTGGTCACGGGCCCGGACGCTGCCGCACTCCTTGGCGGTCGTCTTCAGCCGGCCGAGGACGCGTTGGAGGAACTGGAAGTGGCCGGTCTGCTGGAGAGCAGGCCCGAGGGGTACCGGATGCATGACCTGCTGCGCGGGCACGCGGACCGCCGTGCGGGTCAGGACGACCCGGACGGAACGGACCGGGCCGAGGCACGCCAGGGGCTGATCCGCTGGTACCGGCGTCAGTCGGCGCGGGCGGATCTGCTGGCCGCCGGCCCGCGCATGACGTTCGCGGAGCCTTCAGCGGTGGTACGAGACATCCCCGACGTCGAGTTCACCGATAAGACAGCGGCTCTGAGATGGCTGGAATCGCGGCGTCTGGCTCTGTACGGCTGTGTTCGGGTGGCGTTTGAGACCGGTCTGTACGAGGACGCGTGGGCCCTGTGCGAACCGCTGTGGACGCACTTTCTGGACCACCCGCATTACGCGGACGTCACCGATGCCTTCCGGACCGGCGTGGCGGCCGCTGATCGCCTGGAGCACCTTCCGGCCATGGTCCGGATGCGATGCCAGCTGGCCAGGCCGTTGTGGGAGCAGGAGCGCTATGACGAGGCCGCGGAACACCTGCACACCGCATTGGCCGCCGCCGGGGCTCTGGGGGAGTCCACCCAGGAACGCAAACTCACGGCATCGGCCGTGGAGTTCCAGGGCTTGCTGAAGTCGGCTCAGGGGGACTGGGCGGGCGCGGCCCAGGACTTCACCGCCGCCAAGGAAGCCCACGAGGCCATCGGGAACGCCTACGGTGTGCTGCTCCAGACGTATCTCTTGGGCCGTGCCGCCCTCGGCCAGGGTGAAGCCGGGGCGGCGGTGGCCCTGCTGACCGAGGCGCACAGGATGGCACAAGAGCAGGACAGAGAGCGTATGACGGCCAGGACCGGCTTTGAACTCGGTCGGGCGCTGAGGCGTGCCGGACGTCCGGCGGAAGCGGTCCCCCTGGTACGGGCCGCGCTGGTCGGCGCCCGCGACCGGGGCTCGGACTCCGACGAGGTACGCGTCCTGAAGGAATCGGCCGCTCTTGCTGAGGAGCTCGGTGAAACCGCCGAAGCGGAGCGGTACCGGACCGCGGCGCGGCTGCTGGCCACCCGCTCGGGCAGCCTGCCCGAGGAAGGTCAGAGCTCGTAGCCGAGGTCTTCCTCCGCGGCCGGGGTCAGCTCGGCCCGGACCGTGAGCGGGCCGATATCGCAGAGCAGCGAAACCGGCGCTCTCCACGGGGACGTGGTGCTACCGAGCCAGGCGTGGGCAGCGGACACCACTGCCGCGGGATCGGCGCGCAGAATCCGTCCGCCGGTTCTGCATGGCTCGATGCGGACGCTGAGTACCCCCGCTGAGCGGTGCCGGAGGAGACACCGCTCCGGAGTGAGGAGCGCGGCAGCCGTCCAGCAGCCCGGAGATTCCTCCAGCATCCGTGCCGTCCAGCCGGCCGCCGTCCAGGAGCTCGTATGCGGTGCGGTGGAGGCGGGCCGGGCACGGCGCCACAGCACCGACGCGCTCTGTATCTGTCGCTGTTCGGCTTCCGGTTGCTCGGCCGCCAGATGGTTCACCGTCTCCGAGGTGAACGCGGGAAACCGGGTGATGCCGATCCGGAGCCCGGAGATATCGGCCCGTACGGCAAAGGCCGATGGGCTCTGGGCCGTGGAGACCGGGCGGGGGAGCGGGTGCGGAGTCGCCGGGACGGTCGGCGGATGTATCCCCAGCAGTCGGTAGCACTCGCGGCGCAGCCGCGGCAGGGCCTGGCCCCGCAGGGCGAAGGCCGCGTCGGCGAAGCCCGTGCTGTCCTGGGCCTCGGCTGCCCGCAGAGCCTGGGTCAGGTCGGCAGCCTCGGTCAGATGGGGCACCTTGGCCAGCATCTGTGCCATGGGGCTGCCGGGGATCAGCTCGCTTCCCCCGTCGTACGCTCCGATGACGGGTCGGCCGAGGGCGGCCGCGTACAGAGCGGTCGAGCCGTGATCGGTGACCACCGCATCGCCCGCGACCAGGAGAGCGGCCCACTCCTCGTGAGGTCCGGCCAGTACGAGGCCCGCCGCGAGAGCCGGTGCGAGCTGTCGGGAGAGGTCGAACGAGCCCGTCCGGCTGTACTCGTTGGGATGCAGGACCAGGGCGAGTTGGTAGGCGTCGTGGGGGAGCCGGCTGATGAGTTCCCTCGGCAGCTCTGGCCGTCTGGTCAGCAGCGACTCCGGCCCCCATGTGGAGGTGAGCACAATGAGCCGACGCTCGCCCGTTCCCAGTGCGGAACGGTAGCTCTCGCGGTGGCGGATCGAGTTGAGCAGACGATCGAGGGTCGGGTCACCCACCACGGTCGCACGGTCGGCGGCCGACGGGCAGTACGCGGTGAGACGAGTGAGTTGCTCGTCGTGCGCCAGCGCGTGAAGGGCGGCCCATGGTTCGCCGTCGGTGAGCAAGTAGTGCGGATCGAGTCCGGACGGCAGATGGGGTGAACCCTCGTCGCCGACGGTCTTGTTGAAGCCCGCACCGTGGGGAAGAACCACCCGTGGCCCGGAGAGGACCCGCAGCGCGCCCTTCGGGCTGGCGGTCAGGATCAAGTCGTGCTCGTGCCTGACGGCTTCGTCCCAAGGGACGACACGAGCGTCGGACCGCTCCAGGGCGGCCAGGGTGCCCAGGTCGAACTCCGACCCCGGTACCAGGGTGAACCGGAGGACCACACGCGCGTCACCCTCGAAGACGGGCACCACATCGAGCAGGCGGTGCAGAGCCCCCGCCGAGCGCACAGCAAGCAGCACTGCCCGCTGCCCGCTGCCCGCTGCCCGCTGCCCGCTGCCCGCTGCCCGCTGCCCGGGAAACTGTGCAGTGTATCCGACATGCCGTGGGCGTGAACGCCGGTTGTGCCGGGTGGGGTGAGAGGGTCGGGGGCCTTCTTGGGCATGGTGCTGATCGTACCGGTGGCGATGGGCGCGCTGAATTGGTGAAATCTGTGCGACTCTGTTGAGGGACCGTAGAGGTGGTCCGGGGGTTCGTCAACGGTTTCGGCGGGGCGGATTCCGCCCACCTCCCCGGCGATCAAACATCGGATGTGCCGTGAAGTCTCTTGCGGCGCCCAGCGGGTGAGCTGGCAATATTCATGAGATCTCGTCCTCCCTCTGGACGAGAGGCAGGGCGATGCTCCTTAATACATCCGATGTCACCTCGGCGGTGTGCACACCTCAGTGCGGCTCACACTCCGTGCCCCGCCGTCCACCGATGACCCCGATTCGCCCTGTTCAGCGTCAACGGGACCCTGCACCCTCAAGGAGCCGCACCATGTCAGAACAGCCCCGGCACCGCGACGAACACCGCACCACCTCGAGACGGACATTCCTGGGCCTGAGTACCGGTGTTGGTGCGGGTCTGGCGCTGGGCGGCCTGCCGGTGTTCCGCGCGATGGCGTCCCCGTCGCGGCCATCCGCCCCGTCGCTCGTGGCGGCGGACGAGGCCACCACCCTCTGGTACCCGAAGCCCGGCACCGAGGCCCACATCATCCAGGAGGGTCTGGCCGTCGGAAACGGCCGCTTCGGCGCGCTCGTCACCGGCGACCCCGCCAAGGACGTCCTGTTCCTCACCGACGCGACACTCTGGACCGGTGGTCTGAACGACACACTCGACTCGGGCGGCCAATTCCCGTACGAATCAGAGAAGTTCGGCACCCTGTCCCTGCTCGCGAAGGCCTATGTGTCGGTGCCCGCGCACACCTCGACGGCGATCAGCGGATACCGCCGGCAGCTCGACCTGAGCAACGGATACGTATCGGCGAGCTACCAGCACAGCGGCGCCACCTACACCCGCGAGGTGTACGCCAGCCACCCCGACGACGTGGTCGTGGTGCGGCTGAAGCAGAGCGGCGGCGGAAGCTACACCGGCAGCGTGGCGCTGAACGGTACCCACGGCGAGTCCACCGGCAGCGACAGCGCCCCCGGCTCCGCCTCCTTCGGCGGCACACTCGGCAACGGCCTCGTCTACGGCGCGGTGGTCACCGCGACGGGCACCGGTGGCAAGGTCTCGGTCGACGGTGGTCAGGTCCGCTTCGACGGCTGCTCCGAGGTGCTGATCGTGATCGCGGGGGGTACGAACTACGTCCCCGACCCGAGCAAGGGGTATCAGGACCCGGCCGTCGACCCGAAGAGCGTGGCCCGCGAGAAGGCCACCGCCGCCGCCAAGGAGTCCGGCGACGCACTGCTCGCCACGCACGTCGAGGACTACCGGAAGCTGTACGGGGCGATGACGGTCGATCTCGGTACCTCCACCGAGGAGCAGCGCGGCAAGGACACCGCCGGCCGACTGGCCGCACGCGCCGCCGACGGTGCCGCGCCCGACCCCGAACTGGAGGCGGCCTACCTACAGTTCGCCCGGTACTTGACGATCAGCAGCTCGCGCGGCAGTGTTCCGTCGAATCTCCAGGGGCTGTGGCTGGACCGCAACGACCCCGACTGGATGGCCGACTACCACACCGACATCAATGTCCAGATGAACTACTGGTTCCCGGACCGGGCAGGGCTCGGCGCGTGCTTCGAGCCGTTGGCCGACTATCTGCTCGCCCAGGTGCCGGTCTGGACCAGGACGACCCAGGCGCTGTTCAACGACACCCGCAACCGGTTCCGCAACTCCTCCGGCAAGGTGGCCGGCTGGACCACCGCGATCTCCCACAACATCTCCGGCGGACTGGGCTGGTACTGGCACCCGGCGGGCAACGCCTGGCTGTGCAACTCGGTCTTTGAGCACTACGAGTTCACACAGGACACGGAGTACCTGTCGAAGATCTATCCGCTGTTGAAGGGCGCCTGCCAGTTCTGGGAGGCACGGCTGATCACCACCACGGTGACCGACCCCGACGGCGGAACGAGGGAGGTGCTGATCGACGACAAGGACTGGTCGCCCGAGCACGGCCCCGAAGACGCCAAGGGGATCACCTACGCGCAGGAACTGGTCTGGCAGCTGTTCCAGAACTACCGTGTGGCCGCGCAGGAACTGGGCGTCGATCCCCGATACGCCTCGACCATCGCCGGGTTGCAGCGCCGCCTCCATCTCCCGGTGGTCAGCCCGAAGACCGGGTGGCTGGAGGAGTGGATGAGCCCGGACAACCTGGGCGAGACCACACATCGCCATCTGTCCCCGCTGGTGGGCCTGTTCCCGGGGGACCGGCTGACCTCCCAGGACATGCCCGGTGACATCGCCGACGGGGTGACCAAGCTCCTCACCGCACGCGGTATGAACTCGTTCGGCTGGGGCATGGCCTGGCGCGCCCTGTGCTGGGCGCGGCTGAAGGACGCCGCCAGGGCCTATCAGGGGTTCCTGACCCCGTTGCGCCCGTCGAAGGACAACAGCAACGGCACGGCGATCAACTTCTTCGACATGTACGCCCTCGGCGACCGGGCCACGTTCCAGATCGACGCCAACTTCGGTGTGCCCACCGCCGCGCTGGAGATGCTGCTCTACTCGCGCCCGGGCCTGATCGAGCTGCTTCCCGCACTGCCCTCGGCATGGGCCGCGCGCGGCAATGTCACCGGCATCGGAGCACGCGGCGGCTTCACCATCGACCTGGCGTGGGCCGACGGCCAGGTCACCTCGGCAACCGTGCACAGCGCCCGGGGTGGGAGGACCACGGTGGCGTACGGGAAGTGGACGCGGAAGGTGACCCTTGCCGCCGGTGAGTCCACCACGCTCACACCGCCTCCGAGGGCGGCCCAGTAGTTCATGCCGATCAACCGGCCCTGGATCACCCAGCTGAAGCCCACATTCCTGGAGTCGACATGACCCCCACAGTCCGTCGGCGTCGAGCGCTCCGCCGACGACGTCCAGCGTTGCTCACTTCCCTGGCGCTTCTGATCGGTGCCCTCATCGGCTGGGGCCCACCCCTCGCCCAAGCCGCTCCGAGCACATCGATCACGATCGACGGTACGCGGCCCGGCCGTACCTTCGACGGTGTCGGGGCGATCAGCGGGGGCGGGGGCAACTCACGACTGCTGATCGACTACCCCAGGAAGCAGCGTGGCGAGTTGCTGGACTACCTCTTCAAGCCCGGCTACGGCGCGGCACTCCAGACGCTGAAGCTCGAGGTGGGTGGCGACACCAACTCCACCGACGGCGCCGAGCCCAGCCATATGCACACGCGCGACACCGTGGACTGCGATCAGGGCTATCAGTGGTGGCTTGCCGAGCAGGCCAAGGCCCGCAACCCGGACATCAAGATCGCCGCACTGGCGTGGGGCGCGCCGGGATGGATCGGCGGCGGAAAGTTCTGGTCCCAGGACATGATCGACTACTACATGTCCTGGCTGGGCTGTGCCAAGAAGCACCATCTGAACATCGACTACCTCGGCGGCTGGAACGAGCGCGGCTGGGACGTCGAGTGGTTCAAGAAGCTCAAGTCCACGCTCGTTGAGAAGGGTTACCGGACCAGGGTGGTCGCGGCCGAGAGCTTCGGCTGGGACGCCGCCGACGCCATGGCCGCCGACAGCGGTTTCAAGGACGCGGTCGACATCGTCGGCTCCCACTACCCCTGTGGCTACCTCGGTGACTACACCTCCTGCCCGAGCAGTGACACCGCGAAGAACCTGGGCAAGCCGCTGTGGGCGAGTGAGAACGGCTCACAGGACACCGACACCGGGGCCGCGGCGGTGGCCCGCGCGGTCAACCGGCACTACATCGACGGCAGGATGACCGGCTTCTTCCACTGGCCGGTCATCGCCGCGCTGTATCCGAATCTCCACTTTTCGAGTGATGGCATGTCGATCGCGGCGCAGCCGTGGTCCGGCAACTACCACATCGGCAGAACCACGTGGATCACCGCACACACCACCCAGTTCACCAAGCCCGGCTGGCACTACATCGACTCCGCCGGCGGCTATCTCGGCGGCAACAACGCCAACGGCAGCTATGTGTCCCTGAAGTCGACGAACAACACCGACTACTCCACGGTCATCGAGACGATGGACGCCACGGAGGACCAGACCGCGACCTTCACGGTCGAGGGCGGTCTGTCCGACGGGGTCGTCCACGTGTGGTCCACCGACGTGAAATCGTCGGACGGCAAGGACGACTTCGTCCGGGGCGAGGACATCGTGCCGTCGGAGGGCAGGTACTCCCTGACCCTCAAGCCGGGACACGTCTACTCCCTGACGACGACCACCGGCCAGGGCAAGGGCACCGCCAAGCCCCCGGCCGCAGCCGGACTGAAGCTGCCCTACACCGACCACTTCGACAAGCCGGCGGGCTCCACGAACGCCACGTACTTCTCCGATATGAACGGCGCCTTCAAGACCGTGCGGTGCGGCGGCGACCGTACGGGTACCTGCCTGCGGCAGATGGCCCCGACCACCCCGATCCGCTGGACCGACGAGCCCTACAACGCGCCCTACTCCCTCATGGGTGACGGGTCGTGGGACAACTACACGGTCACCACCGACGCGATGTTCGAGCAGTCCGGCAGTGTGGAACTCCTGGGCCGTGTCGGCCGGCAGGCCAAGAACAACAACGGCCTGGACGCCTATCACTTGAGGGTGAGCGACACTGGCGACTGGTCGATCGACAAGAGTGACCAGACGTGGAAGTTCACCACGCTCGCCAGTGGAAAGACGACGCCCCTGGACCTGAACAGCTGGCACACCGTGTCGTTCACCATGCGGGGCGACAAGCTCACGGCATCCGTCGACGGACAGACCATCGGCGAAGCGACCGACAGCTCGTACACCAAGGGCCTGACGGGCCTCGGTGTCACCGGCTACCAGACGCAGCAGTTCGACAACTTCGAGGTCCGACAGGCGTACCGGAAGGCCGGGTCGTCATCCCCGCGGTGAAACCGTGCCCGGCGCTGTCGGGGCACCGCTGTAGGGTCCGGCCCATGACAACGTCCGGATCACTTCTCGCCCGGCTCAAGGCCGACCGCCAGGCGGCCCTGCTGGCCGATTTCCCCTTCGAGTTCGACACCCTCATGGACTCCATCACCCATGTGGAACCGGTGCGGCTGGCCTCCGGTGCCCCGCTGGAGCCGATCGCGAAGGACCACGGCGGTGGTACGTACTTCCTCTGCGGCGAGGGTGACGGCGAGGACCGCCCGGTGCTCTTCGCCGACTCCGAGGGCTCCGCCGGGGTGGTCGGGACCAACCTCCGGGATGCGCTGCTCCTGCTGATCGGGCTGCCGTGCTCCGGGGAGGCCCTGCACGGGGAGCGGCAGGGGCGGGAGATGGACGAGCGGGCGCTCGAGGCCATGCGCGACGAGGACGACGCGGACTACATCGAGGCCGCGGAGATCGAGGACTTGGCCGGAATGCGCGCCGAACTCCTCGACCGCCTCGACCTGGCTCCGCTCCCGCCCCTGACCTGGCTGCTGGAGCGGGCGCGCGCGGCCGAGGCCCTCGACCCCGGCCATGTGCTCATCAACGAGGAGGGCAACGCCTACCAGCAGGGTTGAAGGCGGTTCCCGGCCAAGTCCACCGGAGGAAGAGCCTCATCACCTACGGCCGTACCCCGGCCGTGGAGGTCACCGTCCAGGACGGTGCCACGGCGATCGATGCCACTCTCGTGGACATCAGCCGGAGGGCAAAGCCCCTCCGGACCTACACGAAGTGCGTCTCCGTCGGCGATTTTCCCCTCTGATCAGCTGAACACGTCGTCGGCAGAACTCCACCTCCGCCAGGGCCAGGTGAGGTCCGGGGCCGCCCGGGTGGGGTGGTCAGCCCGAGACGGCCTTCGCCCAGCCTCGGTCGACGATGTCCCTCGCCTTCTCCAACTGCGCATCCGTGGGGAACTGCGGTGTCCCCTCAACCGTCGGCAGCATCGCGGCGGCGGCCTCGTCGAGGGTGCCGTCCTGCTCCATGGCGGCCAACAGCGCGGGGCGGGCGTAGCCCTGGAGCCGGAGGTTCTGCCCCCCGGGGCTGAAGAGGTACTCCAGCCACAGGCGGGCGGCCGCCGGGTGGGGCGCGTGTCGGTTGACCGCCAGCGCGTAGTACTGGGCGAAAGTTCCGTCGAAGGGGATCGCGACCCGCCACGTCACGCCCTTGCTGCGGAACTGGTCGGCGTATTCGAGGTTGACGTAGTCCCAATCGATACCGATGGCCGTCTGACCGCTCTTGACCGCGGTCGAGGTGGACTCGACGGGGTTGAAGTTGCCTTTCTTCTTCAGTTTGGCGAAGAAGTCGAGGCCGGGCCGGATGTTGCCGAAGGATCCGTTGTTCGCCAGGGCGGCGGCGTACACACCGGCGAAGGCGGTACCGGACCGGGTGGGGTCGCCGTCCAGCGAGACCTTGCCCTTGTACTGGGGTTTCAGCAGATCGGCGAAGGTTCGGGGGCAGGTCTTGACGCGCTTGGCATTGCAGCCGATGGAGATATAGCCCCCGTAGTTGTTGGCCCAGCGGCCCCGCCGGTCCTTCTGATTCCTCGGGATCGCGTCGTACTCGATGACCGTGTAGGGCGCGAGCAGGTTCTCCCGGGCCGCCGCCCGCGCGAAGGTGTCCGCCACATCCAGCACATCGGGGGCATGGTGACTCTTCCCGCCCTTCCGCACGGCGTCGAGCTCGTCCTGGCTGGAGCCCTGCGGATTGGCCACCGTGACCTTGATTCCGTACCTCTTCTCGAAGCCGTCGATCAGACCGCCGTAGTTGGCCCAGTCGCGCGGAAGCGCGATCGCGTTCAGCCTGCCCTCGTGCTTCGCCGCGGCGATCAGCGCGTCCATGCCGCCCATGTCCCGGACGGAGGTGGCGGCCGAAGGCTTCCTGGGCATGGGGGTCGGGGTCTGATCACAGGCGCTCAGGGCCACCAGGAGGGTGAGGCAGCCGCAGACGGCCGCCGTTCGGGCACGAGGTGCGGTCACGATGACTCCAGGAAACGGGACACAGGAACGAGCGCTATCACCGGTGGGCTCCCGGCCGCAGCAGGCACGTCGTGTCACTGGAGTGAACGGCTCAGCGCGGGCGAGGCCGCGCTGCGGCCGGACGCGTCACCACCCTCACCCCGCCGTGTCGTCCCATCGGTCGAGCAGGTCCTCTCCGATGCCTTCCGCCGTCGGCGGGCCACCCTCGTGGAGGGATTGTTCGGCCCAGATGACTTTGCCGGTGGGGGTGTAGCGGGTGCCCCAGCGCTCGGTGAACTGGGCGACCAGGAAGAGACCGCGGCCGCCTTCATCGGTGACCTTGGCCAGCCGCAGACGGGGCGTGGTGCTGCTGCCGTCGGAGACCTCGTAGATCAGGGTGCGCTCACGGAGCAGCCGCACGGTGATGGGCTCCGCGCCGTAGCGGATGGCGTTGGTGATCAATTCGCTGAGGATGAGCTCCGCGGTGAGGGCGAGCTGCTCCAGGCCCCACTCCGTCAGCCGGCGGACACAGGCCGCGCGAACCGGCGCCACCGCCGCGGGGTCACGGGGCACCTCCCATTCGGCGATCTGCGTGCGGTCGAGCCGGCGCGTACGGGCCACCAGCAGCGCGATGTCATCCTTGGGCTGGGTGGGCAGCATGACCTCGATCACCGCGGCACAGGTGGTCTCCGGATCGCGGTCGGGCCCGGTCAGGGCAGTGCGCAGGGACTCCAAACCGGCGTCGAGGTCGCGGTCGGCCATCAGCCCGTCGGTGTAGAGCACCATCCGGGAACCTTCCGGCACCGTCAGCCCGGCGCTCTCGTGGGGCAGGCCGGCGCCCAGGCCCAGCGGTGGGGAGATCGGCACCGAGGGGAAGGCCACGGTGCCGTCGGGGTGGACCATCGCAAGACCCGGATGGCCGGCGGTGGCGACGGCCACCCGTCCGGAGGTGGGGTCGTAGATGGCGTACTGACAGGTGGCCCCGGTGATTCCCGGTCCGTTGCCGGTGTCGGCCTCTTCGGCGTCGATCTGTGCCACCAGCTCGTCCATACGGGCCAGCAACTCGTCCGGAGGCATGTCCAGGACGGAGAAGTTGTGAACGGCGGTGCGCAGCCGGCCCATGGTGGCCGCCGCGTGCAGCCCGTGGCCGACGACATCGCCGACCACCAGGGCCACCCGGGCGCTGGACAGCGGGATGACGTCGAACCAGTCCCCGCCCACACCGGCCCGGGCCGGCAGATAGCGGTAGGCCACCTCGAGGGCCGGCAGTTCGGGCAGCCCGCGGGGCAGCAGGCTGCGCTGGAGGGCGACGGCCATGGCGTGCTCGCGGGTGTACCGGCGGGCGTTGTCGATGCACACCGCTGCCCGGGCGGTCAGTTCCTCCGCGAAGGACACGTCCTCCTCCTCGAACGGAGGGGAGGCGCTCGTCCGCCAGAAGTGCGCCATCCCGAGGAGCACCCCGCGGGCCCGGAGCGGGACCAGGACCAAGGAGTGGATGCCGAAGTCCAGGACCCGCTGGGCACGCTCGGGGTCCTGGGCCCGCCACCCGTCGCAGGCGCTCAGCTCACGGACGAGGACCGCTCGGCCGCTGGCCACCCCGGCGGCGATGGGATGAGTGGCGGCGAACCGGATCAGCTTCCCGACGGGGTAGAGGGGATGGTCACCCTCCAGGCCGACAGCGGCGGTGCGGCGCATCTCGGTGCTCGCACCGGACGGCTCCTCGCCGTGCAGGACCGGGTCCCGGAGCTCGACGGTGACGACGTCGGCGAAGGTGGGGACCGCCGCCTCCGCCAGCTCCTCGGCGGTACGTGTGACATCCAGCGTGGTCCCGATCCGTACCCCCGCCTCGTAGAGCAGTCTCAACCGTTCGCGAGCCAGCTCGGCCTTGCCGGAGAGAGCCCGCAGCTCGGTGGTGTCCCGCAGGGTCACCACGCTGCCGACCGGCCCCCGAGGGGCGGTGAGCCGCTTGTTGACCGCCAGCAGCCGGTCGCCCGCCAGATGCACCTCATCGGTCGCCGGGCGATCGGAGGCCAGCACCTCGGCGAGATCCCCCTCCAGCCCGAGACCGGCGACATGGTGCCGCTCCGCGTCCTGCGGCAGGTCCAGCAGCCGCCGCGCCTCGTCGTTGGCCAGCAGGATCCGGCCGTCGCCCCCGACGATGAGTACCCCCTCCCGCACCGCGTGCAGAACCGCGTCGTGGTGCTCGTACATACGGGTCATCTCGACCGGGCCCAGGCCATGGGTCTGCCGCCGCAACCGCCGGCTCACCAGACCCGCCCCACCCGCGGCGACGGCAAGAGCCCCGACAGCGCCCCCGATGAGGACCGGCAGCTGCCGTCTCACCCCCTGTTGCACCGTCCCGACCGTGACGGGGACGGCGACAACGGCGACAACGGAGCCGTGCGTGTCCTTGACGGGCACCGCGGAGACCACGGAGAGGCCCAGGGATCCTCGAAAGGTTCTGGTGAACGGCTTGCCGGCGGCCGCCTCCGCATAGGGCCCGATGATGTGTTTGCCGATCTGACGCGGGTCGCTGTGCGTGAGGGTGATCCCGTCCAACGTGTACACGATGATGGCATCGACCCCGGCGGCCTTCCGCGCCGCCTCGGCGCGCGGCTGGAGCACTGCGCTCGGATCGCGGCTGTCCAGTGCCTCCAGCATCCCTGGGGAATGCGCGAACGCCTGGGCGGCGGCAAGCGTCCGGTGCTGGGCATCCGCCATGGTGTCGCGTCGGACCTGCACCACGAGAGCGATCAGTGCGGCGGCGACGAGCAGCACCACGACCGCCAATTGCAGAAGGAACACCTGTCCGGCCAGGCTGCGCACGCTCAGCAGGGGGCCCTGGCCCCTGAGCGATTGCCACGGCTGCCCCTGAGGGACCCGGCCGTGCTCCTGGTGTCCTTGACGGCCATCTCCCGCACGGTGAAGCCGACCCGGCACACGAATCCTCCTGGGCGAATGAAGAATTCCGTGCCGGATTTTGCCGAACATTCCGCACATAAACTATTTCTACCGACGGATCGCGGAGTGATCAGGGTCCGCCGGTGTCCGTTGGCCCGTTCGGGTGGCCGCGTCAGCCCTTCACCGCCCCCGAGGTCAGTCCCTGGACGATATGGCGGCTGGCGAAGGCGAACAACAGCATCGTGGGCAGGATGGTGAACACGGCCGCCGCCGACATCGAGCCCCAGTCGATGTTGAAGCTGGAGATGAATCCGTTGAGGGCGGTGGGGACGGTTTTGTTGCTGTCGCTGTTCAACAGGGTCACCGACAGGAAAAGCTCGTTCCAGCAGTTGACGAAGTTGAAGATGAAGGCGGCGATGATGCCCGGCTTCATCACCGGAAGCAGCACCCGGAACAGGGCTCCGAACCGGGACAGCCCGTCGATCATGGCGGCCTCCTCCAAAGCGTCCGGGATGTTCTCGAAGAAACCACGGAGCATCACCGTGCAGAACGGGATGCACACGGCGATGTAGACGAGGATGAGCCCGAGCCGGTTGTCGACCAGCGAGAGGTCGGTCATCAGCAGGTACAGCGGGCCCAGGGCGATGAAGGCGGGGATCATCTGGGTGACCAGGGCGGCCATCAGCAGCGCGGACTTGGTACGGAACTCGAAGCGCGCCAGCACATACGCGGACAGCATCGAGATCGCGGTGGCGGCCGCGCCGGCCACGGTCGCGACGATGAGGCTGTTGGTGATGTAGGTCCCGAAGTCGGCCTTGCCGAACAGTCCTCGGTAGTTCTCCAGCGAGAAGTGCTCGGGCCAATAGGCGATCGGGAAGGCGAAGATGTCGCCGGGCGCCTTGAGCGAGGTGACGATGATCCAGTAGAGCGGGAAGACGGTGAACACCAGCCACAGCCCCAGGAAGGCGAACCGGACGGTCCGGCCGGCCGCGGTCGCTTTGCCGATCATTGCTTCACCCCTCGCTTCTCGCGCGTTGCCAGCAGGAAGAACACCGCGAACACCAGCAGCGTGGCGACCACGAGGAGGCCGAGCGCGGAGGCTCTGCCGTAGTCGCCCTGCTGAGTGATCTTGATCATCCAGGTGGTCACGATCTGTGTCTCGTTGTTGGGTCCGCCGCCGGTCATCCCGAAGATCAGGTCGGGGAAGTTGAAGATCCAGATGATCCGTAGCAGCACGGTGAGCGCCAGCGTGGTGCGGATGTAGGGGATGGTGATCTGGAAGAGGGTGCGCGTCTTGCTCGCGCCGTCCAGGGCCGCCGCCTCGTACAGCTCGTCGGGGATCGACTGGAGTGCGGCCAGGATCATGATGGCGAAGAAGGTGACGCCGTACCAGATGTTGGCGATCAGGACGGCGATCATCGCGGTCTTCGGATCGGCCAGCCACGCGATGGGCTCGTCGATCAGTCCTGCCTTCTCGAGCAGGTCGTTGACGACGCCGAACTCGCTGTTGAACATCCAGCGGAACAGGATGCCGATGAGGAACCCGGAGATCGCCCAGGGAAAGAAGACCAGCGCCTGGTAGAGACCGCGGAAGCGGAACCGGCGGCGCAGCCACAGGGCGAGCGCGAAACCGATCACCAGCTGGGGCACGATCGAGCCGAACACCCAGAGGAAGGAGTTGCCCAGGACCGTGCCCCAGATGGGGTCGCCGAAGACATCACGAAAGTTCTTCAGGCCCACCCAGGAGGTGTCGGTCAGATCCGTCAGCTTCCAGTTGCGAAAGGCCATCTGGCTGCCGGCGATCATGGGGTAGTAGGTGAAGACGGCCACGAAGACAGCGGCCGGTGCCATAAAGGCGGCGATCATCAGGCCGCGGCGGGTGGTGAACTCCCGCCGCCGGCGGCCCGGGACGGGCGGGGCGCCCCTCGTGTGAGAGGGGCGCTTCGCCGTCTTCGTGATTGCGGACGTGGCCGGCATGTCTACTTCTCCCGCTGCCACTTCTTGGTCCAGTACGCGTCCCAGCCGGCCAGCAGTTCCTTGGGCGTCATCTTGCCGAGCACCATCTTCTGCACATCGGCGTCGGCCTTCTGCTCCCACTCGGTCCACCAGGCCACGCCGCGCGGCTGGCTCACATTGAGGTACTTCTCCGGGTGTTCGGTCATGGTGACGTAGCTGGACCAGGGGCCGGTCTTGTAGAACGGGTCGGCGATCGCCGACTTGAGGATCGGGACCAGGCTGTTCTTCTTGGTGAAGGACGTCGACGCCTTGCCCTGGGAGAGGAACTGCACCAGCTTGACGGCTTCGGCCTTGTGCTTGCTGCCGTCGGCGATCCCCCACCCGGCGGTGGCCAGCGGCTGGACGGTCTTGCCGCTGGGCCCGGCCACCAGCGGGGCGGTGTCCCACTGGTCCTTCTTGATCGACTTGGACTCCGAGACAGTGGCGATCACTTCGGGGTCCTGGAGCAGAAAGCCGGTGGAGCCGTTGGAGAAGCCCTCGACCATCTCCGGATAGCCCCAGGAGACGGACGACTTGGGGGACGCCTCCTTGAAGAGCTTCAGATAGGTCTTGAGGGCGTCCTGCGCCTCGGGCGCGGAGAAGATGGGTTTTCCGTTGGTGAGCTTGTAGCCGTTGGCGGTGTCGACCTTGTCGGCGACATACGCCTCGATCACGGCGGTGGCATTGCTGTTGGCGTTGGCGCCGCCGCGGAAGGCGTAGCCGAACCGCCGCTTCGCCGGGTCGTGGATGGCGGAGGCCTGCTCCAGCAGCTCATCCCAGGTGGCAGGCGGCTTGCTGAAACCGGCCTCCTTGATCAGGTCGGTGCGGTAGAAGAGGCTCAGCCCGTAGAAGCCGTACGGAACGAAGTAGGTCCTGCCCTTGGTGTCCTCGGCGGCCTTGACGGCGTTCTCCGTCATGGCCTTCCAGCCCTTCCAGCCCCCCAGGTCCTTCTTCATGTCATAGAGCCAGCCGTTGTTCGACCACGGGCCGACGGTGATGTCCCGCACTTCGAGCACATCGACGCCGCTGCCGGACTGGAGCATCTGCTGGATCTTCTGGTCGGCCTGCTCGGTGGGCGGCGAGATCAGATTGACCTTGATCTTGGGGTTCTGCTGCTCGAAGTCGGCTATGAGGTTCTTGATCAAGTCGCTGCGGGCCGGATTCGTCAGGCTCTCGACCATATTGAGGGTGACCGTTCCGTCCTTACCGGGACTCATGGTGGAACAGCCCGTCAGGACCATCATGGCGGCTGAGCCGAGGGCGAGGGCTGCCGTCCTTCTCTTCATCGTGCCGACCTTTCCGTGGATGACGGCCGCGCTGGCAGCGGCTTCGGGGACAGGGGTGTGGGCATGCTGCGCTCCGCTAGCGCCCGCTGTGGTGCCCGCGGGTCGAAGCGGCCCACTCGCCGAGGACGGGGACGCAGGACTCGGCGAAGTACTCGTAGTCGGCGGCCGTGTTGTAGACATGTGCGGACAGCCGCAGATACCCCACACCGCCGAAACTGGTGAAGGCCGACTCCACGCCCAGCTCCCCGGCGACCCGGTCGCGCAGGGCGTCGGCCTCGACGCGCGTGGCCGCCAGGCCCGCGGGCAGCCGCACCAGCCGCATACCGGGGACCGGCATACCGACGTCCACCGTGCTGCTGACACCGGTCAGCTCGGCGAACGTGGCGCCGACGACCCGCTCGGCATAGCCGGCCAGGTCGTCCATGTACCGGCGGGCGGTCTCCCAGCCCCAGGTGTGCTCGATGAAGTCGAGCGCCGTCGGTGCCGCGAGATAGCCGGTGGCGTCCAGCGTGCCCTGCTGGTCGAAGCGGTCGGGGTACGGATCGGCGGCGCTCCAGGAGTCGATCAGCGGATGGAGCTCCTCGCGCAGCGGGCCACGGGCGACCAGCGCCGCGGTGCCGCGCGGCGCACAGCCCCACTTGTGCAGATTGCCGACCCAGAAGTCGCAGGTCACACCGGAGAGCGGGGCGGCGATCAGCCCAGGGGCGTGCGCACCGTCCACCAGCAGCGGGATGCCGCGCCGCCGGGCCTCGGCGCCCACCCGGTCCACCGGCATCCGGCGTGCGGTCACGGAGGTGATGTGATCGAGCACGATGAGGCCGGTGGCATCGCTCAACTCCGCCACCACCGCCTCGTACGCCTGCTCCTCGTCCGCCTCCAGCGGCACCCTGGCGGTGCGCACCCGGCCGCCCCAGCGGCGTGCCAGCCGCTCGGCCCCCATGGTGACGGCTCCGTAGCCGTGGTCGGTGACGACGATCTCCCCGCCGGGGCGCGGGGCGAGCGCGCCGTAGACGGTGCTGACGCCCGCGCTCGCGTTCGGCACCAGGGCCAGGTCGCCGGGGCTGACCCGCAGGAAGGCCGCGAGTTCGACCCGGGTGTCGGCGACACGTTGCGGCAGCGCCGGGAACCACACCACCGGAGAGCGGTCCATCTCTTCGCGCAGCTGGTTCTGCCGCTCCTGCGCCACGAGGGGAACCGCCCCGAACGAACCGTGGTTGAGATGCCGCAGGGCGGGGTCCAGTGACCAGGCCCGGGCGGCGGGCCGGCCGTCGGCAAGCAGCAGGGGGCGCGGTGCGGTGGTGACCTCGGTCTCGCTCACATGACTCCCCATCCACGGGACCCGTGTCTCGCGAGACACCAGATCGCGACCAGGACATGTATGATGACTCCGGCATGTTGGCACAGGGGTGCAGCTCAAACAAGGGGCATGCACGGCTAGTCATCAGATGAATTTCGGTCGATGCCTGTAGGTCATCTGATGACTTTCGATGACTGACGACGTCCGCTGAATCGCTACAGTGCACCGAGGCCGGTCGGCGAGGCCATCGGCCGTGGCAGGGAGGAATCGGATGTCAGCAGTCGACAAGGCGTTCCACGGCCTACGGCACATGATCGCGTCGGGGCGCCTCGGCGCGGGCGAGCGCATCCCGCCCGAGGCGGACCTCTGCGAGGAACTGGGCGTCTCGCGGGGGCCGTTGCGCGAGGCCGTGCGGATGCTCGCCGCCCTGGGAGTGGTCGAACCGCGCCATGGCTCCGGCACCTATGTCTCCCCGCTCAGGCCGGAGGACATCATCGGCAGCCTCTCGCTGACTCTCGAACTGCTGCCGCTGACCGGCCTGTTGGAGGTCTACGAGATCCGGCGGGTGCTCGAGGCCCATGTCGCGGCGAAGGCAGCCGCCCGTGCCACCCCGGACACGGTGGACACACTCTTCTCCCTCATCGAGGCCATGGAGGCGACCGAGGACGCCACCGAGGCTTCCGAGCTCGACCACCGCTTCCACGCCGAGATCGCCCGGACCGGCGGCAACCCGACTCTTGTCTCCCTGCTCGCCGTCTTCCGCGCCCGATCCCGCAAATACCAGGTCTTCAACCTCCCCGATGGCCCTGACCTGCGGCGCAAGAGCGACGAGGACCACCGTGTGCTGGCCCAGGCCATCGCCGACCGGGACCCCGGCGCCGCGGCGGGCGCGGCCGAGGCCCACGTCGCCCAGACCGAACGGTGGCTGCGCGCCTACATGCCGCCCATCGAGGAGAACAACATCCCCGACTGAGCCACGTCCGGGCCGGTCGGGTCGACCGTTCTCCGCGGCTCGCGGCCGGGTCAATGGGGGCGGAGACGGCCTTCGACGATGGTGTGGGGGATCGGGGGGCGGTCCCGGAGCGCGAGGAGTTCGTTGGCGAGAGCCACGATCGGGAGCGGGTGCCGGCGAGACGTCCCCATGACCACCGGGGGTTGCCTGCACTTCCCGACCGGAAGGACGCGCGGCACGTCGGACGCACCTCCGACGGGGGTAATGCGCGGCGCGGTGACGGGGGCCGCGGCGCCGTGCATGTGAGCCTGAGGGCCGGGTACCCGGGCGGCGGGAGGTGTGTGGACGGTGGCGCGACGGCTGATGGCGGGCGCCGAACTGGTCGGCTGGTGGGGGGCGTTGACCCTCCTGTGGATCGTGTTGATCGGCCCCGTGGACCCCCTGGAGTGGCTGGTCGGCGCCGGGGCCGGACTGGTGTCGGCCGCTGCCGCCCGCGGCGCGCGGCGCGCGGCCGGTGACCGGTGAACGGCTGGATCGCCGCGGGCGCCGCACTGCTGGCCTGCGGAGTGGCACCGGCCGCGGGGTGCGCGGCCACCGGACCGGTCCGTCGCCGGGTGCCCGCACAGAATCTGACCAGCACCTTTCTGAGCCTGGTCTTCCTCCTGCTGGCCCAGGGCTTTCACCGCACGGCCTACACCGATACGGCGCTGGTGCTCTCGGTGCTCGGTCCGGCCGGCACCCTGCTCTATGTGCGTCTGCTCGCCGATGAGTTGGCGGACCGTCCGCCCCGGCCGCGCGTGCTGCGTACGGTGACCACGCTGAGTTACCTGGCGGTCCCGGCGGTGCTGCTGCCTCTGTGCTTCATCACCGGACCCGGCCGTGCCATGGGGAAACTCCTGGTCATCGGCGCCTTGTTGGTATGCGGCAGCTGGAGCGCGGCCCGTGCGGTGACCGCCGCCGCCACTGCCGGACACACGATCGGTGCACCCGTGGAAGGAACGGACGATGGCTGACGACCTGCCGCTGCTGCTCGGTCTGCTGCTGGTGGCAGCGGCCGGGACCGGCACCGTCCTGGTACGCGACCCCGTGCGGCAGTCCTTTGTGATGTCACTGTTCGGCCTGGCCCTCGCCACCCTGTTCCTGCTGCTCCAGGCGCCAGATGTCGCGCTCTCCCAGCTGGCGGTCGGTTCCGCGCTGACACCGCTGATGGTGCTGCTGTCCGTACGCAAGGTGCGTCGCAGGGCCCGCGGCGAGCGACGGGAGGAGCGCGAGTGAGCATGCGGACGCGGCTGTGGGTCCTGGCCGTCGGGAGCCTGGGCACGGCGGTGCTGTACCTGCTGGCCTGCCGCGATCTGCCCGCGTTCGGCGGACTGTGGCACCCCTACGGTGACCGGGCGGTGCACGCCGCCCTCACCCGGCACACCGCCAACACCGTCTCCTCGGTCAACTTCGACCAGCGGTCCCTGGACACCCTCGGCGAGGAATCCATCCTCTTCGGCTCCGTCCTGGGCACCGTCGTGCTGCTGCGGCAGACCCGCGACGAGGACCGGCTGCCCCCGCGGCCGGTCCGGGTGGCCCCGCCGGTGCGCCGTTACGCCCTGCTCGCACTGCCGGTCACCCTGCTGATCGGGCTGTATGTCGTCGCCCACGGCCAGCTCAGCCCCGGCGGCGGGTTCCAGGGCGGCGTAGTGGTGGCGACCGCGCTGCACCTGCTCTACATCGCCGTGGACTACCGGGCGCTGGAGCGGATCCGTCCCGTCGGCTTCTACGAGGTGGCGGACGCCGCGGGCGAGGCCGGGTATCTCCTGCTGGGCGCGGCCGCGCTGCTGACCGGTGCGGCCTTTCTGACCAACTTCCTGCCCTATGGCACCCTCAACACCCTCGCCTCCGGCGGCACCGTCCCACTGCTCAACGCCGCCATCGGCGTGGAGGTCGCGGCCGGTGTTGTCGTCCTGCTGGCCGGTTTCCTGGACCAGGCCGTGGAGATCGAAAGCGAACAACAGGACACCGGAGCGGAGGGCGAGCGATGAGCGTGCTGCCGTATGTGACCGCGGGGTGGCTGTTCCTGATCGGCTGTTACGGGCTGGCCACCAGTCGCAACCTCATCCACGCGGTGGGCTGTCTCTCGGTCTGTCAGTCCTCCACCTATGTGCTGCTGCTTGCCGTCGGGTACCGCAAGGGCGGCACCGCCCCGGTCTTCTCCGACCTCACCCCCGGCTCCCGCCCGGTCGTCGACCCTGTTGTCCAGGCCCTCACCCTCACCGACATCGTCATCGGGGCGACCGTCACCGCACTGCTGCTCTCCCTGGTCGTCCAGATCGCCAAGCGGCACGGAACGGTGGATCCCGACCAGCTCTCGGAGCTGAGGGGATGACCGCCGCGCGGCTCCTGCCACTGATCGTGGCCGTCCCGCTGTTCGGGGCCGCGGTGCTGGTCGGAGCGGGACGGCGGCTGCCGCGGCCCGCCGCCGAGCTGCTGGCCTGCCTGTTCGCTGCGGGCGCCGCCGCGCTCGCCCTGTGGGCCGCGGCGGCCACCCCCTCGGCCGTCGCGCGGCCCGTCGAGTGGGTGGGGGGCTGGCGGCCGCACAACGGGGCGAGCGTCGGCATCGTCCTGGTCGGCGACCGCATCGGCCTCGGGCTCGCCACACTGGTGTCGCTGCTGGTGCTGGCCTCGCTCTGCTACGCCTGGCGGTACTTCGACGAACCCCCGCGCCGCCATGCCGGTTCCTACCCCGGGCTGGTGCTGCTCTTCCAGGCGGGCATGTGCGGCTTCGCCCTGACCGGCGACCTCTTCAACGCCTTCGTCTTCTTCGAGTTGATGAGCGTGGTCGCGTACGCGCTGACCGGCTACCGCGTCGAGGAGGCACGCGCCGTTCAGGGCGGTCTGGTGTTCGGGATCATCAACTCCCTCGGCGGCTATGCCACGTTGTCAGGCATCGGCCTGCTGTACGCCCGCACCGGCGAACTGGGCTTCGCGCAGATCGGGCGGGCACTGGACACACACGCCGACGGCGGCCCGGACGCGCTGGTGATCACCGCCTTTGTCCTCGTCGCCACCGGACTGCTCGTCAAGGCCGCCGCGGTGCCGTTCCACTTCTGGCTCGCCGACGCGCACGCGGTGGCGCCGACTCCCGTGTGCATGCTGCTCTCGGGGGTGATGGTGGAGCTGGGCGTGTACGGGACGGCCCGGGTCTACTGGACCGTCTTCGCCGGGCCTGGCGGCATCCCCGCGCCCGACGCACACCGGGCTCTGCTGGCCCTGGGGGTGCTGACGGCCGTCCTGGGCTCGGTGATGTGCTGGCAGCAGCGCCACCTCAAGCGGTTGCTCGCCTACTCCACGGTGGCGCACACCGGGCTGTTCCTCATCGGCCTGGCGCAGCTCACTCCGGAGGGGACCGGCGGAGTCACGCTGTATGTCCTGGCACACGCCGGGGTCAAGGCGGCGCTGTTCGCGTGCGTGGGGATCCTGCTCGACCGTTACGGCAGTGTCGACGAGCACCAACTGCACGGCAGGGGGCGGGAACTGCCCTGGGTGGGGGCGATGTTCGGGCTCGGGGGGCTCGCCCTCGCCGGGCTGCCCCCGTTCGGCACCGCGCTGGGCAAAGCGGTCACCGAGGAGGCCGCTGGAGGCGGGGCGACCGCGCTGTTCGTGTCGGCCTCGGCGATCACCGGCGGCGCGGTGCTACGAGCGGGCGGCCGGGTGTTCCTCGGGCTCGGCACCCGCCCTCCGGACGCCCCGGAAGAGACGACCGGCGAAGCGGAAGAGCCGGAGACCCGTGGCGGGCCGCTGTCCCGGATCCCGGGCTCGATGCTCGCGGTACCGGCCGTACTGCTCGCCGGGGCGCTGGCGGTGGGACTGGTCCCCGCTCTGCGCACCGCTGTCGGCCACGCCGCGGACACCTTCACCGATCACCACGGCTATCTCACCTCCGTGCTGTACGGCCGTGCGGCACCGCCCGCGGCCACACCCGCACCGCACTGGACGGCGGCCGGTGTGCTGGTGGGTCTGCTGGTCACCGCCCTGGCCGTGGCGCTCGCACTGCTGGCCGTACGGCGCGCCGCGGCGGAACCGGCCCGCTGGTTCACCCCGCTCAGGCGGATGCACTCCGGCCATGTGGGCGACTACGTCGCCTGGTTCCTGGCGGGCATCACCCTCCTGGGAGCCCTGCTCGCCTGAGCCCCTGGCCGCCCTGGTGCCGTTCCTCCGGTCGTGGCCGTCTGCCGGTCGTCGCGTTAGGAGCTCCCCGCCTTCGGGAACCGGATGGGGCGGGTGCCGGGCAGGCCGGTCGCCCGGCACCACGAGGAGGTGGCCCGGTATGGGGCAGCCGTACGACGCCACCCCGTATCTGCCCCCGCGCGGAGGACTCGCGGCGCATCGGCGAGCCGCGGCGGGTTGTCGGGGCTGCCCGCTGTTCGAAAACGCGTCACAGACCGTGTTCGGAGCGGGCAGCCCCTCGGCTCGGCTCATGCTCGTCGGCGAGCAGCCGGGCGACCAGGAGGACCGCCAAGGGGAGCCGTTCGTCGGGCCGGCCGGCGGTCTGCTGAGGAGGGCACTGCGGGAGGCCGGTCTCGACGAGGCGCAGGCGTATTTCACCAACGCGGTCAAGCACTTCAAGTTCACCATCGCGCCACGGGGCAAGCGCCGGATCCACAAACCACCCAGTCTGCGGGAGGTTTCGGCCTGCCGACCCTGGCTGAACGCCGAGTTGCGCCTGATCGGCCCGGAGGTGGTGGTGGCGCTCGGCGCCACCGCGGGCAAGGCGCTGCTGGGGCCGTCCTTCCGGGTGACGAAGGACCGGGGCACCCTCATTCGCCTGCCCGGGGAAAGGGTATCCGGGAGAGACGGTGCTCCGGCTCCGACCGCCGGGGCAGAGGGCTTTGTTGTCCCGACACTCCACCCCGCGGCGGTTCTGCGTGCCGAGGATCGTGAGGCACGGTACGCGGGCCTCGTATCGGATCTCCGGCTGGCGGCCCGGGCACTGGCTGACGGGTCGTAGGCCGGTGTGGACGTCAGGTCGGGGTGGACGCGGCACGCCACGATGCCCGCACCGCCCGCGCCGCGACCAGCGCCCTCGGGCGCCTGGAGCGCCTATGGGCGCTTGAGCCAGTCCCGGTAGTGGGTGGGGGCCAGGTCGGCGCCTTCCGGCGCGGTGAGCACCTCTCCCGTGATCACACCGAACATGCCCGCCTTGTCATCGGTGACCACACGGCGACCGTCGGGTCGGGCGTCCAGTGTGATCCGGCCCAGCTCGTCGAGCGGGAACACCTCGGGGCCGCCGATGTTGCGGATGCCCCGCAACGGGGGGCCGGAGGCGGTATCCGCGACCGCGGCGGCGATGTCGGCGGCCGCCATCGGCTGCACGGGGGTGGACGGCAGCCGGACGATGTCGCCGTCGGTCGTCCAGGACATGATCGGTTCGATGAACTCGAAGAACTGCGTGGCCCGCACGATCGAGTACGGCGTCGGCCCGTTCGCGAGAGCGTTCTCCTGGATCGTCTTGGCCCGGTAGTAGTCGAGCTGGGGCACCTGGTCCACGCCGACGATCGAGAGAATCACCACGTGGTGTACTCCGGCCTCCTCCGCCGCGGTTCCGATGGTGTTCATCGATGTTTCGAAGAATTCGATGGAGGAGGCGTCGAACGCGGGGGAGTTCGTCAGGTTGATCAGCACATCGGTGCCCGAGAGGACCTCCTTCAGGCCCTTGCCGCTGAGCACGTCGACCCCCGTCGACAGCGAAGCCGGTACCACCTCGTGTCCGGCCGCTGTCAGGAGCTCGACCACCTGGGCGCCGATCCGGCCGCTTGCCCCCAGGACTGTGAACTTCATGACGCACCCTTCGTCGAGTGTTCGGATTCCTGAGGCGTCCGGTTCCCGAGGTGTCCGGGGAAGCCTGCCATGCCGTTGTGTGCGGCGGATGGCGTCAAGGCAATGACCACGACGAGCGGGGCCGTCGTCACACCGCGCCGTACCGCGCACGCCCGGCTTCCCGGCGGCTCCGGAGGGGAATCCGTCGCCTGACACCACGGTACGCCCGACCGTGCGACGGCCGCAGCGTGGCCGATCGGAGGCGGCCACAAGGGGTGGCCTGTACCGATGCGCAGTAGTGTTGCGTACGAAGCCGGTCCGCTCCGGCGCTCGGCGCCGGACGGCGGGCGGCGGTTGCTTGATCCACGCGACGAGGCGACATGCGGGCCGTATCGGCCGAGGCGTTGTGATGTGACGCGGCCACCTGTGACCACACCGTTCGGCCCTCCATGTCGGCGCCCGGACGGAGGTGGCGTGATGGCGAACGACGAGCCGACGGCCCACCCTTCAGCGAACCAAGGGCATCGATCGGAGGCATGGAGGACCGCTCTCACGGTGATACAGGAGGCGAAAACACTTGTCGTTCCGGAGGGTGCGCACGCCATGACGGTGGTGGTCGAGTTCCCTCCCGGAGACCCTGGCACACCGCCCCACCGGCACTTCGGACCGGCCTTCGGCTATGTGCTGGAGGGGGAGATGCTGTTCGAGCTGGAGGGAGAGCCGGAGCGGGTGATCCGGGCGGGGGAGGCGTTCTGGGAGCCGGGAGGCGATGTGATCCACTACCAGGACGGCAACCATCGTACGGACGTACCGGTCCGGTTCCTCGTGACCATGATGTGTCTGCCCGACAAGCCCATGCTTGTCCTCGTCGACGAGAAGGAGCTGGAGCAGCGCAAGAACAGGCGTGCGCCCCGGCCGTCCTGACGGCCCTCCAGCACAAACACGTGTGAAGAAGAGGAATTCTATAGGTCGTTGCCGGTTCCGCCCCCGGCTGTTTCCGTGGCGCGTCGGCGCGCCCGAAAAAGCCAGGTCCTCTTCGTTCGTGTCCGCATTTCCGGGAGCCGTGCCATAGGTGCTCGCGCGCATATCCCGCCGGGTCCGCCGCAGCACGTCGAAAGGGCATCGAAGAATTCATGGTGACCCGCTCGGCCGCCCGGCACCGCCGGGTACGGTCTCCTGCGTCAGCGCAATGTCCAGGGAGAGTTCAGGTGTCCCGGTGCTTCTGCGGCGGCGGTACGGCACCCTTCCGGCGCCTGGGTCGCCTGCGACCTGGCACACCGTGCCCCGCGCGCGGCCGTCGCCCCGCCCGAGGCGCTGATCGCCGTCGACATCCTCCGTGCCGACATGCGCGTCATGGACGGCTACCGCTACGACGCGGGTGAGCGGGCGCGGGTGTCCCGGTCCAGGTGCTGTATGACGAGGAGGACGGAACCGCGGAGGGCGCCGAGCGGTGACGGCCGCTCAGCCCGAAGGGGGCCTGGCTGCGCCGGAAAAGCCCTGGAACCGCCGCGGGCGGGACCGGCGCGAAGGCCTGTATGCAATTATTTAATGTGGTCTTCCCGCACTGAAGTCGACTGAATTAGAGTGCGTCTCATCGATGTGAACATGCGAGTCTAATTGTCGGATGGGGGATATCGTGACCGCGCACGATGTCGAGTACATAGAGATTTACACCAGCGACCAGCAGAAGACCACGGACTATTTCGTGTCGCTGTTTGGATTCCGTGAAAAGGCGAAAGGTGTCGCGGAAGGACTGGATTCGGTACTTCTCGTCCAGAACCAGCTCCATCTTGTCGTCTCCGCGGGCCCGGGCGCGGCGGAATTCCTCGCCGCGCACGGTGACGGCATTTGCGACATCGCCTTCTCCTGTGCGGACGCCGCCGCGGCCCGGGACGGCGCGATCGCGACCGGAGCCATCTCCCTCGCCCCCGCCGACGCCCCGGTGCCCGTCGTGTCCGGCTTCGGGAATGTGCGCCACACCCTCGTCCAGCGCGCCGCCGGCGAGGAGCGCGGACTGCCCGTCGGCCGGTCCTGGACCCCGGTGGCGGCCCCGGCCGCCCACTCCGACGACGCCCCCGAGCTGCGCCTCCTCGACCACATCGCCGTCTGCCTGGAGGCGGGTCAACTGCACGACGTGGTCCGCTTCTACATCGACGGCTTCGGCTTCGAGCAGTACTACAGCGAGTACGTCGCCGTCGGTGAGCAGGCCATGGACTCCATCGTGGTCCGCAGCCCCTCCGGCGGAATCACCTTCACCCTCATCGAGCCCGACCCCGCGAAGAAGCCGGGCCAGATCGACGCGTTCCTGAAGCGGAACGGCGGCGGAGGCGTCCAGCACCTGGCGTTCCTCGTCGACGAGATCATCCCGGCCGTCCTGGAGTTCGAGGCCCGCGGCGTCGAGTTCCTTCAGACGCCGGGCACTTACTACGACGCCCTCGCGGAGCGGATCAGCGACCTCGACGAGGGGATCGCCGACCTCCGCAAGACGAACGTGCTCGCGGACCGCGACGAATGGGGCTACCTCCTCCAGCTCTTCACCCGCTCCCCGTTCGAGCGGCGCACCCTCTTCTTCGAGCTGATCCAGCGGCATGGAGCCCAGGGCTTCGGCAGCGCCAACATCCGGGCGCTGTACGAGGCCGTGGAGCGTGCCCGGGAGATCAGCTCGTGACCGTTCACCCCGCCAACGACCACGCACCACCGCCGCTGTCCCTCGATGAATTCGAGGCCCGCGCCCGCGCTCGCATGCGGCCCGAGGTCTGGGACTTCATCGAGGGCGGGGCGGGCGAGGAGCGCTCGCTCGCCGCCAACCGGCAGGCGTTCACCCGCACCCGGCTGCGCACCCGCGTGCTGACCGGAGCCGGGGAGGGCGATCCGGCCACCACCGTCCTCGGGCGGCGGTGGGCCGCACCGCTGGCGGTGGCTCCGATGGCATACCACACGCTGGTGCACCGCGGGGGAGAGATGGCCACCGCCGGTGCCGCGGGCGCCGCGGGCATCCCCCTGGTCGTGTCCACCTTCGCCGGGCAGCCCTTCGAGGACATCGCCCGCGCCGCCGACTCCCCGCTGTGGTTGCAGGTCTACTGCTTCCGGGACCGCGAGACCACCCGCCGTCTCATCGAACGCGCGGAGCGCGCGGGCTTCGAGGCCCTGGTCCTCACCGTCGACACCCCGCGCCTGGGCCGCAGACTGCGCGATCTGCGCAACGGCTTCCGGCTGCCGCCGCACATCACCCCCGCCAACCTCCCGGTGGAGGGCGCGGACTACTCCTCCCCCTGGGAGCACAGCCGCACGGGTATGGACCCCTCGCTCGACTGGTCGGTCGTCGACTGGCTGCGCTCGGTGAGCGGTCTGCCGGTGCTCGTCAAGGGTGTCATGACGCCGGAGGACGCCGCGCTCGCGGTCGCCGCGGGTGTCGACGGCATCATCGTCTCCAACCACGGCGGACGCCAACTGGACGCCGCACAGGCAACGTTGGATGTACTCGCCGACGTCGCCGCCGTGGTCGACGGCCGCCGCGCACTCCTCCTGGACGGCGGGATCCGCCGCGGCGCCGATGTTCTGGCGGCCCTCGCGCTCGGCGCCGATGCCGTGCTCCTGGGACGGCCGATCCTGCACGGGCTCGCCGTGGCGGGCCAGGAGGGCGTGGCCCAGGTACTGGACCTGGTCGTCGACGAACTGACGGAGGCCATGACGCTGACCGGGACCGCCACGGTGGCCGACGCGGACGCCTCGCTGCTCGCCGCCCCCGCCACCGCGGCGCGCCTGTCCGTGCCCGGCTCCGCTTCCGTGCCCGCGTCCGCCCGCAGCTCCGGGGCCGCGACGCTGCGCAGGGAGCAGCTGCACGACAGTGTGTCCGACCCGGTTCTCGACACCATGAACTTCCTGAACGAGATCACGGGCCGTTTCCCCGACGCCGTCTCCTTCGCCCCCGGCAGGCCGTACGAGGGGTTTTTCGACACGGAGGAGATCTTCGGGTTCATCCGCCGCTACGTCGACCATCTGACGGCGGGCGGCTCGACGCCCGACGACATCAGAACCGCCGTCTACCAGTACGGTCCGACTGCCGGGATCATCCGAGACCTCATCGCCGACTCGCTCCGCACCGACGAGGACATCGACGCCGCGCCGGAGTCCATCGTCGTCACCGTGGGCGCGCAGGAGGGCATGCTGCTGATCCTCAGGGCGCTCTTCCGCGACCCGCGGGACATCCTGCTCGTCGCGAGCCCCTGCTACGTCGGCATCACCGGCGCCGCCCGGCTGCTCGACATCCCGCTCCGGCCGGTCGAGGAGGGCGAGAACGGCATCGACTGCGCGGCACTCGAAGCCGTCGTGGTCGCCGAGAAGGCGGCGGGACGGCGCCCCCGGGCCTTCTACGTGGTACCCGACCACTCCAACCCCTCCGGCAGCACCATGCCCCGTGAGGCCCGCGAAGAACTCCTCGCCCTCGCCACGCGGCACGATCTGCTCATCGTGGAGGACAGCCCCTACCGGCTCGTCAGCCCCGGCCGTCAGCAACCCACCCTGAAGTCGCTCGACCGCGAACGCCGGGTGGTGCACCTGGGCTCGTACTCCAAGACGGTCTTCCCCGGTGCCCGCATCGGATTTGTCGTCGCCGACCAGCCCGTGGTGGACGACCGGGGCAGCAGCCTCCTCGCCGACGAACTCGCCAAGATCAAGAGCATGGTCACGGTGAACACCCCAGCGATCAGCCAGGCGGTGGTCGCCGGGGCGCTGCTGGCCTCCGGCGGCAGCCTCACCGCGCACAACGAGCTACCCGCCAAGCACTACGGCGATGCCCTGCATGTCATGCTCGAGCAGCTCGACCGGCAGTTCACCGCCATGGGTCTCGAAGCGCGCGGCGTCAGCTGGAACCGGCCCAGCGGCGGTTTCTTCCTCGCGGTGCGCGTCCCGTTCGAGGTGGACAACACCGTACTGCTGCGCTCGGCCCAGGAGTTCGGCGTCATCTGGACACCCATGTCGTACTTCTACCCGGAGTCGGGCGGCGAGCGCACGATCCGGCTCTCCTTCAGCTATCTGAGCCACACGGAGATCGAGGAGGGCGTCGGGCGGCTGGCCGCCTTCCTCCGCGCGGAAATCGAGCGCTCCGCGGGCGATCGGGAACACGGCGGGACGTGACACATGAGGAGCGCGCTGATCGTGGGGACGGGGCTGATCGGTACCTCGATCGCCCTGGCGCTCAGCAGGAGCGGGGTCACCGTCTACCTGGACGACCGAGACACCACGGCGGTCAGAACCGCGGAGGCCCTCGGTGCCGGCTACCTGGAGCCGCCGCCCGCCCGGGTCGACCTCGCCGTGCTCGCCGTGCCGCCGGCGCACGTCGGCGCCGTGCTCGCCGACTGCCAGCGCAAGGGCCTGGCCCGCGCCTACACGGACGCGGCGAGCGTCAAGGCCCGGCCGCACGACGAGATCCGCGCCGCCGGCGGTGACCCGGGCAGCTACGTCGGCGGCCACCCGCTGGCGGGCGCCGAGCGCTCCGGGCCGCTCGCCGCCCGGGCGGACCTCTTCGAGGGCAGGCCCTGGGTTCTGACGCCCTCCCCGCAAACCGACCGCGCGACCCTCAACCAGGGCCTGGAACTGATCTCGCTCTGCGGCGGTGTGCCCATCCTCATGGACACCGATGCCCACGACCGGGCCGTGGCCCTGACCTCGCACGCCCCACATCTGGTCGCGTCGATGATGGCCGCCAGGCTGGAGGAGGCGAACAGCGAGTACATCCGGGTGTCGGGCCAGGGGCTGCGAGACGTCACCCGCATCGCCGGGGGCGACCCCGCGCTGTGGAGCGACATCCTGACGGCCAACGCCGACGCGGTCGCCGACGTCCTGGAGGCGTACGCGGCCGACCTGGAGCAGATGATCTCGGTGCTTCGCGCCCAGCGCGGCGACGACGAGCCCGCACGCGAGAAGGCGTCCGCGGAACTGGAGGAGATGCTGCGCCGGGGCAACCGCGGCCACGCCAGGGTTCCGGACAAACGCACCTCCCTGCCCATCGAGTTCATCGCCGTCCCGGTGGCCGTCCCCGACCAGCCCGGCGCGCTCGCCCGGTTGTTCTCCGCGGTGAGTGCCGCGGGGGTCAACATCGAGGACGTCCACATCGAGCACTCCCTCGACAAGCCCCGCGGCCTGGTCGAACTGCTCGTGGACGTGGCGTCGGTGACGATCGTACGGCGACTGCTCGACGAGAACGGCTGGGCCTGGCAGGAGGAGGTCCCGCTGGTCTAGGGCCCCGTCTTCACAGGGTCCGCCCTGCTCCCGACGCCTGGCACGGCCCGATCCGGGCGTGGTCAAGGACGCGGAGCGGGCGGCCCGGGTGGCCGCCCGGCGCATGGGCATGGAGCCCGCCGCGATGGCAGCGAGGTGTCCCCTTCGTCGGTGATGCTCCGTGCACACGCCCACCTGCGCCGACGGCATCACCGTGCGGTTGCATGAAGCTGACACGCTCCGCTCGATTCCGTCGAATTGCGCCTAGTGTGTCCCGCGACCTACCGAGGGAGCGGTTTCATGGGATTAGTGGCCACCGGCGGCAACGATGACATACCCCTCGCTCTCCTCATCGTCCTGACAGCCGCGATCCTGCTCGGCCCGGTCGCCTTCGGCCTCTCGGCAGCCTCTCGTCGCCTCCTGGGCATCAGGGTCGGTCCGCTGCGTGCTCTCGGCGCGGGCCTGGCGGGGGTGGCCGCCATGAGCGCCTGCGGACAGGCGATGGAACACAGTGGCAAGGACCTGGACGCGCTCTCCACCATGCAGATCCCTCTCGCGCTGTTCGCCGCGATGGCCACGCTGGTGATCCTGGAGGTCTTTCTCCCTTACGGCAGTTGGGCCAGACCGCTGCATGCGGTGCGCGGTTTCGGCGACCGGATGCGCCGGGCCCGCCGCTACTCCCGGATCAGCCGGATCTTCGTACGGCATGGCCTGGGCCGGCTGCTGCGCGGACGGGCCGGCTGGGACCGGGCGATGCAGCCCGGCCCGTACGGCGAGAAGTGCGCCCGGTCGGCGCGGCTGACGCTGGAGGAGTGCGGGGGCGCGCTCATCAAGCTCGGCCAGGTGCTCTCCACCCGGCGCGATCTGCTGCCCACACACTTCACCGACGAACTGCGCCGACTCCAGAGCGACGTACCACCGGCGCCCTGGCCGGAGGTGGAGGTGGTGCTCCGCGAGGAGCTGGGCAAGCCGGTCTCGGAGGTCTTCGAGTGGATCGAGCACAAGCCGCTGGCCGCCGCCTCCATCGCCCAGGTGCACCGCGCCCGGCTGCACGGCGGCCCCACGGTCGTGGTGAAAGTACAGCGCCCCGGCATCCGCGAGGTCGTCGAGCGGGACCTGGATATCGTGCTCACCGTCAGCCGCAGTCTGGAGAGCCGGGCCCGCTCCGCCCACGCTCTCGGCCTGCGCGAACTGGGGGACGCTTTCGCCGAGTCCGTGCGCGAGGAACTCGATTTCCGTATCGAGGCGCGCAATTCGGCCGCGGTGGCGAAGGCGACCGGCGGGCTCGAACTCGACGCGCCGGTCCGTATTCCGCAGGTGTACTACGCATTCACCTCGGCAAGGGTCCTGGTGCAGGAGTGGCTTGACGGAGTCACCTTCGACCGGGCCGGACCGGCCGCCGACCGGGCCGGCCTCGACCGTGAGAAGCTGGCCCGCACCGCCTTCGGTTCCATGCTCCACCAGATCCTGCAAGTGGGGGTCTTCCACGCCGATCCCCACCCGGGCAACATGCTGCTGCTGGCGGACGGGAGGATCGGACTGATCGACTTCGGTTCGGTCGGCCGCATCGACCCCTCGGTGCAGATCGCCATCCAGGAGCTGCTGGTGGCGGTGGATCGCGGTGACCCGGCCGGACTGCACGACACGCTGCTCAGCCTCCTCGGCACCCGGGCCACCACGCACGAGGAGCTGAACCCGGATCCGCTGCTGCTGGAGCGGGAGTTGGGTCGTTTCATGGCCCGGCATCTGGGCGTGACCGCCCAGCCCGACACGGAGATGTTCACCGTGCTGTTCCGTATGTTCGCCCGGTTCCGACTCGCGGTGCCGCCCGAGGTCGCCGCGGTGTTCCGGGCCCTGGCCACCATCGAGGGCACCCTCACCCAGGTCGCTCCGGGCTTCAACCTCCTCGAGGAGGCACGGGGGTTCGCCCTCGGGCTGCGGGCGGACCGGCTGACGTACGGACCCTCGCCGGGGCACGGTGGCGCTGCTACCGGCGGCTTCGCTCCGTCATCCATGTCGTCCGTGCTGCACATCGCCGCCCAGGAAGTGATGTCGGTGCTGCCGATGCTGCGCCGACTGCCGCGGCGGGCCGAGCGCATCAGCGCCTCACTGGAGGAGGGCAGGCTGGGCGTACGGGTCAGGCTGCTCTCGGACGCACGGGAGCGGCGGTTCGTCTCCGGTCTGATCCACCAGGTGACGGTCACCCTGCTGGCCACCTGCACCGGCCTGATGGGCGTGATGCTGGTGGTGTTCGGTACCGGCAAGGGTCCCAGGGTGTCGCAGCAGCTGGAGCTGTACCCGCTGCTCGGCTACCACGTGCTCGCGGTGAGCGCGATCCTCATGCTCAGGGCCCTCTACACCGCGATGCGCCGGCCCCTGTGACCGGCGCCCCATGCGGCTCCTCACCGAGCTTCGCCGCGCGGGCGGCCGAAGGCACCATCTTTCGGCCGCCCGCGCGGCGATCGGGAACGCGAAGGTGCAGCTTCCTGCACCGCCCATTGCCCTCGTACTCCAAGTGAGCTGATATGGAGTGGAATTCAAGCGATTCCAGCTCTACAGAGCTGGAATCGCTTGAACTCGCTTGTGTTTCACAGAGAGACAGGGGGAGTGATGCACGAACGTGAGTTTCGGGCGTTTGTTTCCGTGGCCGAGATCGGGCGCATGGACCAGGCGGCGAGAGTGCTGGGGTATTCGCAACCTGCCATCAGCTACCAGATCAAGTGCCTGGAGCAGATACTGGGAACGAAACTCTTCACTCGTGATTCCACCGGGGTGAGACTCACCAGGGAAGGCCGCATGATCCTTCCGTCCGCCCGGGCCGTACTCGCCCTGATCGAGAGCATGAAGGTTGTCTGCGCGCCGACGTGACGGACCGGCTTCGGGGCCGTTCCCGGTGCGTGGCATTTCGAATCGGCAGCTTCCTGCCATATTCCTTGCGGTGAGCGGTGCCCGGCCCGGTACGTTTCCGTGAAATCTTCGATGCCCCTACGTGACCCTCGGCGACCACGGGCGCGGGGCGAGTGATGGCGGCGGCCACCGCTCCGGCCGGAGCGGTGGCAAGGGTTCGAGCGGAGCCCACCAGCTGTGATGCGCGATGCGCGGCCGAGTCCCCACACCGACTGCGAACAGAGCGGCTTACATCCGCGCAACGCAGCATTCAGTTCTTCTCATTGCAATCTCTCGAACGCGGAGCCCAAGTGGCTGCCCTCAGACCTTGTCTGTGGTGATTCCCCGGTGTTTAGGGCCGAGTTGAATTCGGTGACAGTGCCAGGAAGGGGAGAATTCGATGGTCAATCCGCTGAGGGCCAGCATTCCATCTGGCCCGTTTTCGCCGAGATTCCGGACGACTGGGAAGCGGTGCAGGGCGCGGCCGCCCGTCAGGAGTGCCGGGGACCGGTGGCATTGTTCGCGACGGGTCCGGGACCCGTCCCGCGGTGCGCACGTACGGTCCGGGGCACCGGGCGCGGGTGCCTAGGCGATCCGGTGCTCCAGCCGCCGGGATTCAAGGACGTACGCCAGTGTGTTGAGGACCAGCATGGTCCCGGCGAGGACCGGCTGAATGGGTGGCACCCAGTCGCCGTCGACGAGGGCGGTGCCGGGGTAGAGGATCGCCGACAGCTGGGTGATCCAGTACAGCGACTCGGTCACCACGATCACCTGGACCAGGGAGCGCGTCCAGACGCCTCGGTGCACCCACAGCAGATACAGGCCCAGCAGGCCGAGCGCGGCGCCCATGCTCATGGTCTGGGCGTTGTGGAACTTCGCGTGCGGAGGCCAGTTGGGGTTGTAGATGTGGGTATCGTTCCAGTCCGCGAGGTAGGCACCGGTCAGGGTGACCAGTGAGGTGAGGGTCAGCAGAACTTTTCCAGTGGTGATCCTGGGCATGGGGTTTCTCCGCGAGGTGTGAGTGGTGTGAAGGGAACGCGGGGCGGTTCTCCGCGGCACGCGCCGGTGTTTTCGGCGCGGGTGGGGAGAGCGGTCAGACCGCGGCGGACCCGGCGGTCGGTGCATGACCCGTGGCGTACCGGTAGGAAGCGGCGATGACCTTCTTGGCCACTTCCAGTTCGGCTTCGTCGCGCGGCGCGTAGAACATCACGACATTGGCGCCACGGTCGTAGAGCGGGTGCTTCTCGCCCCACCCGGAGGCCAGGAATGCCGCGTGGTCGGCCGGATCCAGGGCCAGGTGCAGACTGCCATCGGCGTGCAGATGCACGAACTCCGCGTCCCCGCGTGGCAGGAACAGCCGGGCGCCGCCGGCCGGGGCGACATCGCTGAGGAACACCGCCCAGGTGCTGGGGACGGAGATCTCGCTGCGGCCCGGGGCGGTACCGGGGAGCGCGGTGGACATCCACTGCCGCAGCGCTTCCTTGATCTGCGCCGGGCTGGTCTGGGTGAGCTGGAGATGCGGGACCTCGGGCCCGGTCTCGGGCCGGTCACCCGCACGTACGGGCAGCGCCGGGAACATCATCGTGGTGCCTCCTTCGGTGGAGCGGTCCGGCTCTCTGCCGGGCCGCTTGCTGACACCACCACGCTAGTATCCTTCGTATAGTGGTTTCCTTCAGGAAAGTGCCCCCCTGCCCGCTGAGTATGGAGAGGGCGGACGAGAGCGAAGGGAAAGATGCCGTGACCGACCCGGCGCGGGAGGCGTGCCCGATCAATCCGGTGGTGGAGCTGATCTTCAGCCGCTGGACCACCCCGATCCTGTGGGCCCTCGAACACCACGGGCGCTCGCGCTTCAACGAACTCCAGCGGCTCCTGCCGACGATCACCCCGAAGGTGCTCACCCAGCGCCTGCGCCAGCTGGAACGCGACGGCCTGATCATCCGCACGTACCACGCCGAGATCCCGCCGAGGGTCGAGTACACCATCAGCGACCTGGGCCGCACCCTCGTCCCCGTCTTCGATGTCATCGCCGACTGGTCCGACGCCCACCTGCCGCAGGTGGCCACCGCCCGTCAGGCCTATGACACGGCCCGCGCGGAGGAAGCGGCCTGGGCGGAGGGCTGAGGAGGACATCCGTTGCCGCTCGGCATGCTCTGGGCCAAGCTCAGAAGGCCATCATGAACAGCTTCACCGACAGGATCGCCACCCCCACCACCACGAAGAGCGCCCCGAACCCGATCGCGGACCAGTAGTGGCCGAGGCTCATGCCCTCGGACGGAAGCGTCGAGTGGGAGGGGTCCGCCGGGTCGTAGACCACCGCGACCCGGGTACCGGGGCGAACGGTCTTGTCGAGGGGGCGGGCCATGTTGCCCTTGGTTTCCCTGGGTTGGTTGTCGGCTGTGGTCCAGGCGACGACCGGGGCGTACACGGTGGTTCCCCGGCTTCGCAGCGTGGTCGTCGACTCCGAGCCGTGGCCGCTCAGCTGCCGGGATTCCAAGCGGCTCACCACACCCTCCGTCCTCACGCCCCGCTGGAGCAGACTCCGAACCTGCCGGAGGGCGAGGAACATCAGCAGGCAGAAGACGCCGCCGACCAGTATGAACACCGCTGACAGGATCCAAGGGACAACAGAAGGGGACATGGCCCGGAGCCTATCGCCGGGCGGCCCCGGCTCCGGCTCCACGGAAACGCACCGCTTGTTCGCGGTGGGCACGCGTCATCGGCCGGCCCGGCACGGGAGTTGTCCATCCACGTGGCGCAAGCCGCTTTCATCCGGCCACGGTCTCCGCAAGGTACGCGATGCTCCCGACAGCCGTCCCATACCCGGGGACGGCAAGCAGCGGCCAGGGCACGGGGCGCGGCACGAGCACCCGCACATGGAAGCCGAAGTCCCGGTACTCTGGCATGCCTTCCGTGCCGGGCAGCACCATGAAGCGAGGCTGGATCGTGCAGAACAGCCACCAGTCCAGCACCAGCAGGTCGAAGAGGATGAGGGCCAGGAAGCAGATCGTGCCCAGCGCAAACGGCGGCCAGAAACCGAGCGCACCGTCCGAACGCCGGTGCAGCGCCCAGACGCCGGCCACCGGCACGGCGATGAACGCCAGCAGGTTCACCGTGCCTGCTGCGGCCGCCGCTCGCTTGCCCCGCGCGCTCTGCGTGCCGTACCGCTCCTGTATCGCCTGTGGATAGTCCGCGACCAGAGCGTCGGGGGCCACCAGCAGTGAGCCGATGACGCTTCCGCTGAACAGTGTCACAAGAACCGTGGCGCAACCCAGGCTGATTCCCAGTAACTCCCAAACACTCATGGGTCGGAGGGTACAGCAAGGTTAGGGTCGCCTAACTTGCCCCTCGAGGGTGGGCAGCGCGTCGGCGGCTTGTTGGCCTTGGGCGCTGAGGGCGGTGCTGCCGGTGGGGCGGTGGTCGCCCCGGCGGGTGCTGGAGGGCTCACCCGGGCTCAGTGGTTCTGGCCGAGTCCGGGGTCTTGCCGGGGAGCCCGTGGGGTGACTTCCGCTCGCGCGACCGGTCGAGGGCAGGGAGCCGCATGGCACGGCGGTGGCTCAGCCGGGCAGCAGCAGACCGACCGCCAGCGCCGCGACCACCACCGCGGAGGCCAGGGCGGTAACGGCCCGCCCCCGTGGGCCGGTCAGCGTTCTGCCCAGTGTGGCTCCACCCGCGGCCAGGAACAGCTGCCAGCTCACGGAGGCGGTGATCACGGCGGCCACGAAGGCCGCTTGGCCGGAGGGGCCGGTTCCGGTGCCCGTGCCTCCGGCGAGCACCAGCGCGGAGAAGTAGATGACCGCCCAGGGGTTCACCAACGTCAGGCCGAGGAAGGCGAGATAGGCCCGGACGGGGCGGCCCAGGACGTTCCGCTCCGGGCCGGGCGGGGCGTCCCGGTGCCGGTGGCGCCATGCCCGTACGGCGGTCCGTGAGGCCATGCCGAGCAGAATGACCGCGGCGAGTGCGCGCAACAGCCCCGCCACGGGGGCGACGGTCCGTGCGACCGCGGCGCCGCCGACCACCGCGACCAGGGCGTAGCAGCCGTCGGCGGTGCCCACCCCGAGGGCGGCCGCGGCGCCGACCCGGAACGACGTCCGGGCGGTCACGCTCACCAGGAGCACGGCCAGCGCACCGACCGGCATGGCCAGCGCATAGCCCGCCCACAGCCCTGGCAGAAACGACTCGGTCAGCAGCTCGGTCAGCGTCTGGGACATGCCCTCAGCATCGGAGGCCGCCATTGTTCGGGTCCATCGAATGTTTTTGTACGGAACCGTGCGGCACCGCCGTACGATCCGCGCCACCTACGATCGCCGTATGATCGACCCCCGGTTGCAGACTCTCCGTGTCCTGCACGAACAGGGCACCGTCACCGCCACCGCCCAGGCGCTGCATCTGACTCCCTCCACGGTCTCCCAGCAACTGCGCCAACTCGCCGCGCGGCTCGGTGTGGAGCTGTTGGAGCCGGCGGGCCGCCGGGTACGGCTGACACCTGCGGCGCTGGCACTGCTCGGGCATGCGGACGCGCTGTTCGCGCGCTGGGAGGAGGCCCTCGCGGATCTGGCCGGGTATGCGGACGGGGTGGCCGGGCGGCTGCGGATGACGGGGGTGGCGACCGCCATCACGGGGGTGCTGGCACCGGCGGCGGAGCGGCTCGCCCGCGAAGTGCCGAGGCTGGAGGTGGAGATCGGAGAGGATCCGGGCGAGAACCGCTTCGATCTGCTGCTGGCGGGCCGGGCGGACATCGCCGTCGTGATCCCGACGCCGGGCGGCCCGCCGCCGGACGATGTGCGTTTCACCCAGCGGCCGGTTCTCCAGGAGCCGCAGGATCTGCTGGTGCCGGCCGGGCACCGGTTCGCCGCGCGGGCGGCGGACGGGGTGACGCTGGCGGCGGCCGGCGAGGAGTGCTGGATCCGCGCGGGCGATCCGGCCGATCAGCATCAACTGCTGCTGGCCGCCTGCGCGGCCGCCGGTTTCACCCCACGATTGCGGCACAGCGCGGTGGAGTGGGCCGCGGTCGTGGCCCTGGTCGCCCATGACTGCGGAATCTGCCTGCTGCCGCGGTTGGCTCAGGTGCCGGACGGCTACCGGGACCGGGTCGTACGGGTGCCGCTGCGCGGAGAGCCCGTTCCGGTGCGGCGGTTCGTGGCGGTCGTACGGCGCGGCAGCGAGCACCGGCCCCCGATCGCCCGCGGGCTGACGGCGCTGCGCGCGGCCGCGGGCGCCATGCGGTAGCCGGTGCCGGTGGCGACCGATCTCGAGGGCGCGCTGCCCGTTGCGGACGTCCCCTGCGCATAGGGTGCCGCTTTGTGGACAACGACATATCCGATGGGCGGTTGCTTTCCCTGGACAGCACCGCGGGATACGGCGACGCGGCCGAGTCCCTTGCCGAGCAGTACGAGAGCGTGACCTTCGCCGAGGTGCACCGGGAGGTACTGCACCTGTTTCCGGCACACCCCAGCTCGGTGCTGGACATCGGGGCGGGCAGCGGACGCGACGCGGCGGCACTGGCCGCTCGGGGACACCGGGTCGTGGCCGCGGAACCCACCGCCGAACTCCGTGCGTTGGGTCGGCGCATCCACGCCGACAAGGAGATCGAGTGGATCGACGATGCCCTCCCCGAGCTGCCCGCTCTGAGTGTGTGCGCACGTCGATTCGACCTGATCCTGCTGACCGCGGTGTGGATGCACCTGGACCCGCCGCAACGGGCGGCGGGCATGGCCGCCCTCGTCCGTCTGCTCGGCGCCGGGGGACGGGTGATCCTGTCGCTGCGTCACGGCCCCGTTCCGGCCGGGCGCCGTATGTTCCCCGTCTCCGCGCAGGAGACCATCGCTCTCGCCGAAGAACACGGCCTGAAGGTGCTGCACCTCGCTCACCGCGAGGACCCGCACACCCGCGAGGGAGTGTCCTGGACCACGCTGGGACTGCACCACGCACCGCCGAGCCTCCAGGAGGCAACAACAGTCAGTCGCGGCGTGCGATGACCCGATAGGCGTTGGCCAGACGGAAGTGGCCCGCCATCGGCTTGATCAGCAGGCGGTCCAGCATGGTCGCGACGATCAGCGCGGGCACGCCCGCCAGGAGGATGGCGCACCGCGTCAGCCAGCGCAGTCGCCCCGGCCGTTTCTCCAGCCACGGGGCGTCCTCGGGCGGGGCGACCGCGTTCAGCAGCAGCCACACGGCGCCCAGCAGATCCACCGTGTCGTGTGGTTCGCGGTGCTGCTCCACGACCACGGTGAAGCCCAGCCGGGCCAGCTCCGCGCGGAGATTGGCCACCGGCACGAAGTGCAGATGCTGGGGCTGTAGCCAGGGCAGCCACCAGCGGCCGAAGAGCCGCGCGAACAGGCACTGCGCGTCGGGCACCTCGATCAGCAGATGGCCGCCGGGCCGCAGTACCCGTTGTGCGGCCCTCAACTCGGCGCGGGGATCGGTGCTGTGCTCCAGGTAGTGGTACATGCTCACCGCGTCGTACCCCTGGGCCAGTTCCTCGGCCAGTTCGGTGAAGGCGCCGCGGATCGCCCGGTCCACCCGCCCCGCACGCTTCGCCAGCTCCACGCCGTCGGTGAAGTCCAGCCCGTCGAAGGATGTGCGGGGGAAGACCGCGCGGGCCGCCTCGCAGAAGTGGCCGTGTCCGGTACCGACGTCCAGCCAGTTCCGCGGCGCCGGGGCGAAGCGTCTCAGCGGCTCGGCGCGCTGCCGGTAGGTCTTCCCCTTCCCGGCGAAGATGTTGCCGAGGTCCTTCTCGCCGAGCCCGTCGTAGAAGTCCCGGTAGTAGTACTCCAGGCCCGCTGCGCTGAGTCTGGGGTTCTGGAAGACATGGCCGCACGCCCGGCATACGTCCAGGGTGAAACGGCCCGGCTTGCGCTGGAAGCGGTCGACCGTGCGCAGCCGACGCCGCAGCCGGTCCGAGCCGCACCACGGGCAGTCGGGGCGGCGCGGCTCGAAGAACCGCTCCGTGCCCTGGGCCGCATCGGCCAGATAGCGCGGTCGCAACGCGGTGACGAGCGCCGCGCGATCGGCGCGAGCCGACCGCTTGCCGTGCTCGGCGCCCTCGATGGTGTCGCTCATCGCTCCTCCTCGGTGATCCGGTGGTCCCCGGCCGCCGGGTCCGCCAGATGTTCCAGATGTGTGGCGGCGACCGGGGCGCCACCTGCCGCGCGGAACGACGCGCTGACCCGCTCGGCCGCACCCCGGTAGCCGGGCTGCCCGAGCACGGTGTCCAGCGCCGCGCACAGCTGGGACGCCGTCGCCCTCCCGAAGCGCACCCGCACCCCGGCCCCGGCGTCGACCACCTGCGCCGCCACCACCGGCTGGTCGTCCCGGATCGGGGCCACCACCAGCGGGACCCCGTGCCACAGCGCCTCGCACACCGTGTTGTGCCCCGCGTGGCAGATGACCGCGTCGGCCCCTTCCAGCAGGGGGAGTTGGGGTACGTAGGGAAGGGCGAGCACATCGCGGTCCGCCGCGGTGTCCGGATCCGCGGTGGCCGCCGGATCGACGATCACCATCTGGAGACGGTCGGCGCTCCGGCGCCCGGCCGCGCGGCACTCCGCGAGGAACCGCGCCCCGGCGTCGGCGTTGGCGGTGCCCAGGGAGACCAGCACGGTGCGGCGCGCGGTGTCCAGCCAGTCCCAGGGGAAGGGAGGTTCGGCCGGGCGGGCGGCGACCGAGGGGCCCACGAAGCGGATCCGCCCACCGCCCCGCCCGGTGGCCCGGCCCGCCAGTTCCTCGGTGGTGAACGCGAGGACGAGGTGCGGCGAGAACCGGGGATCGGCGGTGCCCCGCGGATCCCCGATGCGCCCGCGCAACTCCTTCAGCAGCCCCTCCAGCCACGCATCGACCTTGGGCATCCCGTCGAGCGCACCGCTGAACTCGGCCGAGGTGGTGGCCGAGGTGGCCCACCGGACACCCCTCCGCTCCGCCACCAGACCACCGGCGACGGTCTGCTGGTCCGCCACCACCACATCCGGGCGGAACCGGGCCACCGCCCGCTCCGTCCCCGGGGCCATCTCCTCCGCGAGCGGCACCAGGAACCGCTCCCAGAGGAACTTCAGCGCGCCCGGCCCCCGGATGTCCGGCGGCCGGACGGCGCCGCCCGCGCCGAGCCGGATCCCCGCGCAGGGGAAGACGGCCGCCCGGCCCCCCGTCAGCGGCTCCAGCAGCTCGGGGAGCCCCGCCCAGGCCACCTCATGGCCCCGCGCGGCCAGTTCGGCGCCCACCCCGAGGGTGGGATTGATGTGTCCGACGAGCGGTGGCACCACGAACAGGAACCGGCTCACCGGACGTCCGCCCCAGCCGCCACCGGGCCGCGGCCGAGCCCGGCCCCCGGTACGGGGGACGGTGGTGTGCCACCGGGGTCGAGCAGCCACCACAGCAACAGGTCGAGCAGCGGCCCAGGCGCCTCGGCCAGGACGGAGTGGCCCTGGCCCGGCAGGACGACCGACCGGGCACCGGGCAGCAAGGACTCCAGCCACTCCCCGGCCCCGGCGAGCTCGGACTCGGCGCCGTACACCGCGAGCACCGGACACCGCACCGAACGGACCTGCTCCGCACCGCGTGTGCGGCTGCCCGGCACGTCCCGGGCGATGGTGGTAGCGCGCACCAGACGGGCCGCCGACCGCGCCAGCCGGGCCGTGTGCGCCCCGCGGTGCGCGGTGATCCAGGCCATCGACTCGGCCTCGTGCTCGATCAGTTCGCCGACCATCCGGCGGAAGATCCCGTCGATCTCCGTGGCCCACGACGCGGTGGCGGGCTTCGCCTCGATTGCCACGAGCCCCGCGACCCGTTCCGGGTGGCGGATGGCGTACTCGAAGGCCACCGTGCCACCGAAGCAGTTGCCGACCAGATGGACCGGACCGGTGATCTCCAGCCGGTCCAGCAGCCGTTCCAGATCGGTGACGAACGACTCCAGTTGGTAGCCGGTGGCCGGGCGACGGCTGCGCCCGTGGCCCCGGTGGTCGTACATGACCACATCGAGCCCGGCGGCGGCGAGGCCGGGTGCCACGGTGAAGTAGTAGCTCGCCAGGCTGTCGGTGAGCAGTCCGTGCAGCAGCACGGCGGTGGCGGCGGCCGGGTGGCCCGCGGGCGGGGGCAGCCGCTGGACATGGAGTTCGATACCGTCGCGGGGGCCGCCGGTGTGGACCATCGCCATCGTCAGCTGCCTCCTTCGGCGGCCCGTAGCTTCCGCACCACATGGCCGACCAGGCGTCCCACCGTGAGGTCGATGATCTCGTCGAGCTCCAGATCGGCCACGAACTCGGCGAAGTTGACGTGTTGTCCGTACCGCGCCTCCAGGGTGCCCGCCAGGGCCACCAGGTCGATGCTCTCCAGCTCCAGGTCCTCGGTGAAGCGGGTCTGCATGGTGATCTCGATGTCGTCGACGCCGTATTCGTCGAGCATGGTCCGGAGCATCCCCGCGATGTCCGCGAGGACGGACCGCTCGTCCGCCACGGGTGGGGCCGTCTGCTCACCGATGGTCACAGTGCGTTCTCCTCGTTGTTGTCCACCGTGCCGGTCGTCCAGGCCACGGCGTAGTCCCTGACCGGCAACCCGGGTGGGTTGGCCGTCTCCGCGCACCGCATCCGGTAGCGGCGCGGCGGACCGGAATCCGCGGACACCGCTGACACCCCCGACACCTCGGACACCTCGGCCAGCAGCCACCCGGGCCCGGCCGCGACCACGGCCGTTTCCGGTGCCCGGCCGGGTACCGGTGTGCCCTCCGCCGCGGTCACGGCCCGGTGCGCGGCGCGGAAGGCCGCCACCCACCGGGCCTCGGGCACACCGGTCGCGTCGCACACCGCGGCCAGTGCCTCCCGTTCCCGGTCCGCCACCGGGGTCCCTCCGCCGGGGTCCCCGACCGCCTCGATGCCGATGCCCAGCAGCCCTCGGCCGCCCGGCGGGCGGGGACGCACCACGGCCACCCCGGCCTCGGCCCGGTGCGCGAGGGACACCTCCAGCTCCGGCAGCGCCCGTCCGTGCGCCCCGGTGGCACACGGGCGCCCCCGCTCGTCCTCCTGGATCCTGATCTCGGCCGGGAAGACCGGACCCTCCCCGTGCTCCCAGAGCCACTGCCGCACCGCGTCCTTGGCCGCGATCCGGCCGAGCAGCCACTGTCTGCGGCCGCGCGGCGCGTGGCGCTCGTACGCGGCGCGCTCGGCCGCGCCCAGGTGGTTGCGCATGATGAGGTCACGGGACGCCAGGTCGGGCCAGCGTTCATGGACCAGCACCCAGCCGCCGGGGCGGGCGCTCGACAGTGTGTTGCGCTGCGGGAAGCGCTGGGCCGCCACCGTACGGGGGTGGTTGTCGAAGCGGCGGTCCTGCCAGCCGTTCAGCTCCGCCCACACCACGCCACCGACGTGGAGCTGCATATCGGCCTCCAGCGTGGTGTCGCTCAGCGACACGATCCGCACCACGCACTCGAGCGCGGTACCCGGTGCCGGTGGCGGCCCGAAGAGGCGCAGCCGGCGCAGGGCGACGGGGAAGACCACGGTGCGCTCGGTGCGGGTGGCCATGATCCAGTAGCCCAGGAGCTGGCCCACGTTGTCCAGCAGCGCGCCGGGCGCGGACGGTGCCGTGATCGTGCCGCGCACCTGGGACGCGCCGATGGCGGTGAGCCGGGTGAGGCCCTGGAACGCGGGGCCGTGGAACATCCACCGCTCGCGGTACAGCTCGGCCGCGGTGTGATCGGGGGCGCGTTCGTCGGCGGGATCCGTACGCCACGGGGCGGGGCGGTCGGCCGGATGACCGGAGGCCGTCTCCACCACACCGCGCGCGCCGTCCCCGAACGCGACCTCGAACCGGTCCGGACGGCCGGGGGAGGGCGTCACGGTGATGGGCACCTCGACCGGTGGCGCGGCCGCCACCCACTGGTCGAACCGCGCTCCGTGCACGGCGACCGCCCGCTGCCCGGGGGCGGCCCGTTCCGCCGCGTCCATGAGGTGCTGGAGGATCGTCGTGGCCGGGACCACCGGTCTGCGGTCCGTCTCATCGGGCCAGCCGGGGCGTTGCGGAAAGAAGCAGTGATCGAGCAGATAGGGCATGGCGCGGGTGGAGATGTGCAGCACGGTGCGCGTCGTGTGCCGCTCCGCGTGTGGTTCCGCGACATGCCGGGTGCTCCGTGCCGTGACGGGTGTGGCCGGAGGATTGCCCGCCGGGGCGGGACGGGCGGCGGCCGCGGCGATGACCTCCGCCGCCGTGTCCGCCGTCTCGCGCAGCAGCGCGTCGAGTTCGGCGGCCATGGGGTGGTGTCCGGCGAGGGCCCCGAGGCCGCCCGGCGTCGTCCGGCCGTTGGCCGCCACGGGGGACGGCCGGATGTCGGAAACCTCCGCCCGCAGCGCGTCGGCCTCCCGTCGGCCGAGCGACACCAGGGAGCCGCCGAGGTCGAGCCGCACCGGTGGCAGCGACGCGGTGGCTCGGAGCTTTCCGTGGCCGACCGCGCCGGGTCTGGGCAACGCGGGGTCGACGCGGGCACCTTCGGTCCACAGAGCGGTGGCCACCCGGCGGAGCTGGGCGACACCGTCACGGCGGGCCGAACCCGCCGCCACCACCAGGTGGTCCCTGCCCTGGAGCGTGTCGCCGATGAGCGAGGCCAACTGCCCGGTGCCCACCTGGACAAAAGCCCGCACCCCCGATGCGTGGAGCGCCTCGGTCAACGCGCGGAAACGCACCGGCTCCAGCAGATGGCGCACGAACAGGTCACGCACCGCCGCCTCGTCGTGCGGATAGGGCGCGGCCGTCGTCGCCGACCACACCGGGGTGGCCGGGACCAGCAGCTCGAACCGTCCCACGCTCTCCTTGATGGGCTCCAGATAGGGCGCCAGCATCGGGGTGTGGAAGCCGGACTGGAACGGAAGCAGCTGCGCGATGACCCCCTCGGCACGCATCGCGGTGACGAACTCCTCGACGGCGGCGCGCGGTCCGCACACCATCGACTGACGCGGGGCGTTGTCATGGGAGAGCACCGTCTGCGCGTACGGCCGCTCGGCGAGGGCGGCCACCACCCGCTCGGCGGAGGCGCCCAGGGCGGCGAAGGCCAGGCCGGGCACCCGGAGCGCATCGGGGTCGAATGAGTCGAGGAAGGCGTCGACGGCCTCCCCGGAGCAGAGCCCGCCGGCCGCCATGGCCGTCCACTCGCCGACACTGTGGCCCGCGAGCGCGTCCGGCACCAGACCCATCCGCCGCAGCGCGCGGTCGAGGAGCCGCCCGACCGCGAAGACTCCCACCCCATGGCGGCCCACGTCGCCGACCCGCGCCGCTTCGGCGGACGCGCGGGCGACCCCACCCGGTATCCCGAAGTACGCGGCGACGCCGTCCACTTGGGGCGCGAACTCCGCCTCCAGACCGGGGAACACGAACGCCAGACCACCGTCGTCGGGGTGTCGCTCGCCACCCTCGCCGAGCAGCGGGGCCGGGGTGAACCAGAGGTCGCCGCGACCCCGCCACGCCCGGCCGCCCGTCACCACCCGCCGGGCCAGGGCCAGCCGTTTGGCGGTCGGTGCGACGATGCCGAGCCGGGCGCGGCCCGGTGTGCGGTGGCCGTCCGAGCCGGCGGCACGCAGCGTGGCGTCGTCCGCCGCGAGCAGCTCGCCCAGGGCCTCCGGAGTGGCGGCGGCGAGGGCGAGCACGGGCTCGGGCTCGCTCACGGCGAAGGCAGGGGCAGGGGCAGGGGCCGGAGTGGGGGAGGGGCCGGAGCGCGATGGCGAGGGCGCTTCCTCCAGCACCACATGCGCGTTGATCCCGCCGAATCCGAAGGCGTTCACCGCGGCCCGGCGCACCGGCGCACCGGGCCAGGTCTCCCAGGGCTCGGCCTTGTCGAGGGTGCGGAAGCGGGTGGCCGCGAGCGCGGGATGAGGGTCGTCACAGTGCAGCGTCGGCAGCAGCTGTCCATGGTGGAGTGCCAGCGCGGCCTTGACCAGTCCGGCCACACCCGCCGCGGGCATGGTGTGGCCGATCATGGACTTCACCGAGCCCATGACCGCCACCTCAGCGGCATCACGAGGAGGCCCGAAAACCTCGGCCACAGTGGTGAGTTCGGCCGAGTCTCCGGCCGGTGTGCCGGTGCCGTGTGCCTCCAGCAGTCCGATCGCCCCGGGCTCCCGCGGGTCCAGACCGGCCGCCCGCCAGGCCTGCCGCACGGCCCGGGTCTGGCCGTCGGGGTCGGGGGTGGTCAGACCCGCGGCGCGGCCGTCGCCCGCCACCCCGGTGCCCCGTACGACCGCGTAGACACGGTCCCCGTCCCGCATGGCGTCGGCCAGCCGCTTGAGCACCACCACACCGGTGCCCTCGCCGATCAGCACTCCGTCGGCGGCCCGGTGGAACGGGCGGATGCGCTGACTCGGCGACAGCGCGCGCAGTTGCGTGAACACACTCCACAACGTGATGTCGTGGCAGTGGTGCACACCGCCCGCGAGCATCACGTCGCACCGGCCGGAGGCCAGTTCGGCCACGGCCTGGTCGACGGCGACGAGCGAGGAAGCACACGCGGCGTCCACCGTGTACACGGGGCCGCGCAGATCGAGCCGGTTGGCCACCCGGGAGGCGGCCAGGTTGGGCACCAGCCCGATGGCCGCCTCGGGGCGATCGGGCCCCAGCCGAGCCACGAACGCCGCCCGGACCCGGTCCAGTACGTCGTCCCGGAGTCCGGGCAGCAGTTCCGCGAGCGTATGCGTCAACTGATGTGCGGTACGCACCCGTTGGTCCAGCCGGGCGAGCCCCGGGGTGAGATAGCCACCGCGTCCGAGGACCACCCCCACCCGCTCCGGAGCGGGCAGCCGGTCCGGGCCGCCCGCGTCGTCCAGGGCCTCCGCGGCCACCTTCAGCGCGATCAGCTGGTCGGGCTCGGTACCGGACACCGAGGACGGAGTGATCCCGAACCGTACGGCCTCCACCTCGGCGAACTCGTCGACGAACCCGCCACGTCGGCAGTACACCCGGTCCGGTCCCGCCGTACCGCCCCCCGCGCTCCCGGGGGCGTAGAACGACGCGTCCCACCGCCCGTCCGGGACATCGGTGATGGCGTCCACGCCGTCCAGCAGGTTCCGCCAATAGGCGGCGAGCCCCGGGGCGCCGGGGAACAGCACGGACATCCCGACGATCGCCACCGGCGGGACACGGCCGTCCCCGGCAGCCCCGTCCGCCGTACCGCCCGCGGCCCCGGTCACCAGCGCGAGGCGGTGCAGACGACGGCACGGACGGACGTGTCGCCCCAGGCCAGCTCGCGCAGCAGGGCCAACGCGCCCTCCTCGGGGTCGATCAGCGCGATGCCACGCCGGGCGTAGGCGCGCGCCAGCTCCGGGGTCACCATCCCGTGGTGCGCGCCCGTGGGCGCCCAGGGGCCCCAGTGCACGGTGAGCGCCCTGCGTCCGGTGCGGGCCGCCCACCGGGTCCCGATGGCCTCCAGCACGTCGTTGGCCGCCGCGTAGTCCGCCTGACCGCGGTTGCCGGACACCGCGGAGACACTGCCGAAGAGCACCGCGAACGAGGGCTCGGCGGAGACCTTGTCCAGCGCGTCCAGCAGTGTGCTCGCGCCGTCCGTCTTGGTGCCGAACACGCGCTGGAAGGACTCGGCGGTCTTCTCCTCGATCAGATGGTCGTCGATCACACCGGCCGCGTACACCACGCCGTCCAGCCGTCCGTGGTCCGCGTGGATCTCCTTGACGGCCTGGAGCACCGCGCCCGCGTCGCGCACGTCCACCGAGCGGTACCGCACCCGGCTGCCCCATCGCCGTAACTCCTCGACCGTGGACGCCACTTCGCGTGCACTCAGGATCCGGGTGGCCTCCCGTTGGATCTCCGCCGGTGTCCGGCCCCCGCCCCGGGCGGCGAGCGCGGCGCGCAGCGCGGGCTCGTCCCGGGCCCCGGCGGTGGCCGGGTCCTCGGGACCAACGGGTTCGGGGGTGCGGCCCAGCAGTTCGATCCGGCAGCGGGAGGCGGCCGCGAGCGTGGCGGCGAAGCGAGCGGTGATGCCCCGGCCACCGCCGACCAGGACCACCACCGCGTCCTGGTCGAGCCCCAGGGCCGCGGCCTCCGCCGCGCCCTCGCCCGCGGGGCCCGCGCCCGATGCGGCGAGTGTCCCCGGCCCGCTCTCCACTGCCTCAAGACCCTGTCGCCCGGTGGCGGTGCGCAGCACGACCGGTGCCCGGTCCTCGGCGGCCACCTCGTCGAGCAGCGCGTCGGCGACGGCGGCCGCGGTGGCCGTCCCGTCCGGGGGGAAGTCCGGGGGGAAGTCCGTGGGGAAGTCCGTGGGGAACTCGACAACCGTCGCCGCGATCCCGGGGAATTCCTTGGCCACCGTGCGGAACAGCCCGCGCAGCCCGGCCGGACGGAGGTCGAGCGGATCGGCGCGGCGGGCGGCCAGCAGCCATCGCGGACCGCGGCGCAGGGCCGCCTGGACGACGGGAAACGCCGCGGGCAGCACGGGCGCGCCGGAGCCGGTGAGCGGGTCGAGCAGGATGACCCCGTCCACCCGGCCGTCGCCTTCGTCCAGCAGGTGTTCCGCGTCGAACACCACGGCTTCGGCGCCATACCCGGTCAGCCGCGCGGTGAGCGCGTGGGCCACGTCGTCGTCGGGGCCGAGCAGGGCGAAGCGGGTGCCGGACAGCAGCGCCGGTGCGGTGTCGGCGGTGTCGGGAGCGGTGAGCGGCACCGGGCGCAACAGGAACCGGCGGGGTGCCGTTCCCGTGAGGGTGTCCGAGGACTCCGCTGCCTTGGCCGCGGTGGGGACCTCGGTGGGTGGGGCGGCGTCGATGGGTTCGGCGGCTGTGGGCGACAGCCGGGCGGTCAGCCAGGTGGCGACGGCCATCGCCGTACGGGCCTTGGCCAGCTCCTCCAGCTCCTCGTCGCCAAGGGCATCCGTACCGGCCATGCCCAGACGGCGGGCCAGCTCTCCCGCGATCTCGGCCCGTTTGATGGAGTCGATGCTGAGATCGGCCTCCAGATCGAGATCCGGCTCGATCATGTCGAGGGGGTAGCCGGTGCGTTCACCGATGATGTCCGAGACGGCGCGGAGCACCTCCTCCACGGTGTGTTCCCGGGCGGGCGCTTCGGTGTCATCGGCGGCGGGCGGTGGCATTTCCACGGGGACGGGCGCGTCCACGGGAGCCGGTGCGGCCACCGACGCCGGCACCGGCACGGGAACGCTTTCCGGTGCGCTCGGCCGGGCGTCCGGCGTGGCGCCGAGGTACGTCAGCAGCACATCGCGCTGCGCCGCGACCATCTCCCGGCTCGCCTTCAGGAATTCGGAGATCAGGGCGTCCCGGTCGCCCCGCGCGCCCTCCGTGTGTTCCGTCTGGCTCACCGTTGCCTCCACAACACGTCGGGCCGGTGCGAGCGCACCGGGGAGAAGTTCACCGGCGGCGGTGCGGACCAGCTGTCCGTCGACCGTCCAGCCCACCCGGCGCGGCGGATCGCCGTGTCCGGCGTCCACGGTGTCCCGGCCCCGGAACATCCAGCCGGTCCGCACCGGCAGCCCGGCCACCCCCAGTTGGGCGAGCGCGTCGAGGAAACCGCGCAGCCCGCCCGTACCGTCCCGCGCACCCTCGCAGGCGACGGCGCGGTGTGGGCGGTCGCCGAGGATCGCCCCGACCAGCCCGGTGAGCACCGTGCCGGGGCCCGCCTCGACGAACACCCGGGCACCCGCCGCGTACATGGCCTCGATCTGCTCCATGAAGCGCACCGGCGCGCCGATCTGGGCGGCGAGTTCCGCCCGGATCGCGTCCGGGGCCGGGCGGTGCGGGGTGGCCGTGCGATTCGCCCACACCGGGAACTCGGGTGGCTCCACCGTCTGCCGGGCCAGTGCCTCGGTGAAGCGTGCCGAGGCGCCCGCGACCAGGGGGCTGTGGAAGGCGCAGGCCACCGGGAGGGGTTTGGCCGAGTGTCCGGCGTCCCGCAGCAGCCGTACCGCCTCGGCCACCGCCTCCTCCGGCCCGGAGATCACTGCCTGGCGCGGGGCGTTGTGGTTGGCGAGGACCACCCGCTCCTGGAGACCGGCGTCCCGCAGCACCCGTAGGACGTCCTCGGCCGGTGCCGTCACCGCGGCCATGGCCCCGGGAGTGTCCCCCGCGGCCGCCACGATGGCCGACGCGCGCTCCGCACTCAGCTCCAGCAGGGCATAGGGGGTGAGGGCCCCCGCCGCGCAGAGCGCCACCAGCTCCCCGTAGCTGTGCCCGCCCGCCATGTCGGGCACCACACCGGCGGAGGTGAGCAGGTCGTACGCGGCCAGCCCGGTCATACCGAGGGCGGGCTGCGCCACCCGGGTGTCGGTCAGCGCCGCGCGCTGTGCCGCCCTCCCCGCCGGGTCGAACGCGGCGGGCGGATAGAGCACATCGGCGTGGGCGCGGCCGAGTTCCAGATGGCGCTGGAGTTCGGGGAAGGCGATGAAGTGGCCGCCGAACATCCCGGGCCGCTGACTGCCCTGGCCGGGGAAGAGGAAGGCCACTTTGCCGGTGCCGTCGCTGTCCCCGGTGCGGCCTGCCTCCGGTACTCCGGCGAGATGGATCCCCGCCGCCGGGTCGTGTTCGCCCGCCAGCACCCGGCGCAACCGTGCCGTCAGCCCCTCCACGTCCTCGGCCACCACCGCCACCCGCACCGGCGTGGGGTCGGCATCCGACCGCCGGGAGGCGGCCAGCGCCAGATCGCGCAGCCGCCACGGTCGGATGCCGGTACCGTCCGTGGTTGCCGACCTCAGAAGGTCCTCCACGGCGCGGAGCGCCGCCGCGTGGTCGGCGCCACGGAAGGTGAACAGCTCCGCGGGCCAGGCTCGGAGACCGTGCGGCGGGGGAGCGCCGCCGTCGTGGGCCGCCACGACCACATGGAAGTTGGTACCGCCGAAACCGAATCCGCTGACCCCCGCGACACGTTCGGCGGCGGGCACCCCCCACGGCCGGGCCTCGGCGGGAAAGGAGAAGGGGCTGCTGTCCTCGTTCCAGGCGGAGTTCGGCCGCTTCAGATGCAGGGTCGGTGGCTTGACGCCGGTGTGCAGTCCCAGCACGGTCTTGATCAGACCGGCCAGGCCCGCGGCGCATTTGGTGTGCCCGATCTGGGACTTCACCGAGCCGAGGGCACAGCTCCCCGGCCGGGCCCCGGCGGCGCCGAACACCTCGGTGAGGACGCTGAGTTCGGTGCGGTCCCCGACGACCGTTCCCGTGCCGTGGGCCTCGAGGAGACCGACGTCCGCGGGCGAGACACGGGCGTTGCGGTACGCGCGCTCCAGCGCCGCCCGCTGTCCCTCGGGACGTGGCGCGGTGAGACCCAGCGAACGGCCGTCGCTGGAGCTGCCCACGCCCTTGATCACCCCGTAGACGTGGTCGCCGTCGCGTTCGGCGTCGGCCAGCCGCTTGAGCACCAGACATGCCACGCCCTCGCCCAGGACGATGCCGTCGGCGGAGCTGTCGAACGTACGTGACCGGCCGGTCGGGGAGAGCGCGTGGACCGACGAGAACAGCATGTAGTCGGTGATGCTGTTGTGCAGATCGGCGCCGCCGCACAGAACGGTGTCACTGGTGCCGCCGACCAGCTCCTTGCACGCCACGTCCACGGCGGCCAGCGACGACGCGCACGCCGCGTCCACGGTGTAGTTGGCCCCGCCCAGGTCGAGCCGGTTGGCGATCCGTCCGGCGATCACATTGGCGAGCATGCCCGGGAAACCGTCCTCGGTGAGCGCGGGCAGCTGCTCCGCAACACCGCGCGGCACCTCGCCGAAGTACGAGGGGAGAACGGCCCGCAGCGTCTGCGCGTGGGACAGATCGCTGCCCGACTCGGCCCCGAACACCACGGAGGTGCGGGCACGGTCGAGGGCACGGCCGCTCTCTCCATCGCCGTATCCGGCGTCCTCCAGGGCCTGACGCGCGGCCTCCAGCGCGAGCAGCTGGACCGGTTCGATACTGCCCAGCGAGGCCGGAGGGATGCCGTAGCGCAACGGGTCGAAGGGGATCCTAGGCAGGAAGCCGCCCCAGCGGGAGTTGGTGGCGCCGGTGCTTCCGCCCCCGTCCGCCCTGTAGTGGACGGCCGGATCCCACCGCTGGGCGGGCACCTCCGTCACGGCGTCCACGCCACCCACCACATGGGCCCAGAACGTGGCGAGGTCGGGGGCCTGCGGAAACATACAGGCCATGCCGATCACGGCGATGTCCAGCGGCGGTGGCGCCTTCGGTTCTCCACCCAGCCGTTCCGTACCGGTGCCCAGCCGCTCGCGCAGCTCGGCCGTGTTCCGGTCGAGGAAGTCCGCCGCCCCGGAGGTGACGGAGTGGTGCAGCGCGTCGACGGTGGTGGTGGCCGAGCGCAGCACGGCCACGTCCCCGGCCATGAACATCCCCTCGGCGAGCTGACGGTCCTCGCCGACCCCCACCAGCCCGCCATCGGGGCCGCGTTCGACACCCTTGCTGGCGATCCGCAGTCGGCCGACGTTGAGGCGCTCCAGCTCCTCCCACATCCGCCGGTCCGGTGTGCCGCGGCTCCGCAGCCCTTCCCGGACGGTGTGAAAGCTGTCGGCGTACGGGCTGACCACACACCGGGTGGCATGTCCGGGCGCGGTTTCCAGCAGCGCGGTGCGCCGGGCTGCGACCACCTGGCGCTGGAACAGCGGCTGGACAGCACCCTGCGCCACGGCCTCCTCGGTGAACAGGTAGGCGGTGCCCATCAGCAGGCCCACGGCGCCACCGCGCCGGGTGAGCGGGGCGGCGAGCTCGGCCACCATGGCGGCTGACCGTTCGTCGTGGATGCCACCGGCGAAGAACACCTCGATGCGATGCCCCTGGCCGGTGTCGTCCGCGCCGTTCGCTGTGTTCGCGCCCGCCGCACCGTCCACCCCATCGAGGAAGTCCTCGATCACCCCCAACTGCGCCTCCCACAGCGGGAAGCTGTTCCTCGGGCCGACATGCCCCCCGCACTCGGAACCCTCGAAGACGAACCGGCGGGCTCCGGCCCGCAGGAACTGCCCGAGCAGCCCCGGTGAGGGCACATGCAGAAAAGTGGTGATGCCCTCCCGTTCCAGCGCCATGGCCTGGGACGGCCGTCCACCGGCGATGACGGCGTGGCTGGGCCGGACCTCGCGTACGGCCTCCAGCTGTGCGTTCCTGATCTCCTCGGGCGCGAAGCCGAGCACACCCACGCCCCAGGGCCGCCCCGCCATGGCGGCCCCGGCCTCCTCCAGCAGCGCGCGCGCCTGGTCGCGTCCGGCCAGGGCGAGCGCGATGAACGGCAGCGCACCGCCGTCGGCCACGGCGGACGCGAAGCCCGCCTGGTCGCTGACCCGGGTCATCGGGCCCTGGGCGAGCGGCAGCCGGGTCCCGGTCGTACGGGTCATCGGCGAACCGGGCCGCAGCACCGCGCCGGGCCCTGATGCCCCGCCGGGCCGTAATGCCGCGTCGGGCCGTAATGCCGCGTGTGGTGACGCCTGTGGGGCGGAACCACCGTGGCGTTCCCCGTCTCCCTCCTCCCGCCCGTCCGCCACCGCTCCCGCGTGGCGGATGGCGTCGGTGAGGGCCCGGACCGTCCGCGCGGCGTCCCGCCAGCGCTCGGCGAACCGTGCCGCGAGGAAGCCGTCCTGGCCGACGGGGAGGGGGCGTAGGCCGGGCGCGGACACTCTCCGCCGCAGAACGCGGTGACCGTCGGTCACGACGGTCTCCGAACCGTCCATGGAGCGGATCGCGGCCACGCGCTCCTCGGGAAGCCCGCATTCGGTGAGCAGCGACAGCTGGCTGTCCAGCACAACGCCGGCGGCGCCCGCCACGACGGCGGCCGCCGCCGTGTGCGGGCCGATGCCACCGCACGCCCACACCGGTACGGTCATCTCCGGGTCGGCGAGGAGTCGTTGGAGCAGTACGAAGGTGCTCAGCTCTCCCACCCGGCCGCCGCTCTCGCAGCCCCGCGCGATCACGCCATGGGCCCCGGCCGCGACGGCGTCGAGGGCCTCGTCCGGGGAGGTGACCTCGACGAGCACCCGGTGGTGACGCGCGATGTCCTGGACCGCCCACGGAGCGTCCCGGCAGAGCACCACCGTATGCGGCCCGTTCGCACCGGCGGCCCGTGGATCCGGGTCCACGGGCCGCTTGTTCACACCGGCCGCCCTGGGAGACGCACCGGCAGGCGGTGCGGTCAGATCGGCGGGTGCGAGTCGGCAGCCCGCCGCCACCCGGACCCCGAAGCGGCCGTCGCCCACCCATCGCCGGGTGCGTTCCAGCGTGTCTCGCGCCTGACGGCCACCAGCACCCAGATCGAGTACACCGAGCCCACCGGCGCGACTGATCGCCGCCGCGAGTCTGGCGTCCGGTTCCCCGAAGGGGGTGACACCGATGACAAGATCCCCCACGTGAACAGCGGACGCCATGTCTTCTCCCGAGAGGTCGATAACGCTGGGAAAAGGGACAATTCGAGCACGTTTCGACAGAGCACCGATCCGGGCGGCGAGGATGTCACTTTCGTGTTCAACCGGGAAGAGGCAGGGACGAATCATGTGTGATTCATGAGTGTTCGGTCGCCGGAGGCGCCGTTGTCGCGCTATCCGTCCGATCCCGCCCCGGTCGGTCCGGAGTGGGCGCCCCCTACCCTGGACGGGGGTCGGCAGCGGCCTCTACCTGCCATGTTGCGATCCCGGTCGCTGTCCGTCGCAGCCTGTCCGTGCCGTCCTTCCCCCGGTGGACCAGCCGGGCCCGGCACGGCGTCATGCCCTTCGCGCTAGTGTGCGCCTGTGAGCTTTTATGTCGTTATCGGATCCGGGCCGGCCGGCGCGGCCACTGCTCAACTGCTGGTCGAAAAGGGCCATTCGGTACGGGTCATCACCACGTCGGGCCGCGACCCGGAGCCCGGCATCGCCCATGTCGCCATGGACGCCAGGGACAGCGAGCGGCTGATCGCGGTCACAGAAGGGGCGGCCGCGATCTACAACTGTGCCGCACCGCCCTACCATCGCTGGGCAAGTGAATGGCCGCCGCTGGCCTCGTCGACCTGCGCGGCGGCCGAGGCGACCGGGGCCGTCCTGGTCACGCTGGGCAACCTCTACGGCTACGGACCGGTGGACCGTCCCATGACCGAGGAGATGCCACTCGCGGCGACCGGCCCCAAGGGGCGGGTGCGCGCCGCCGCTTGGGAGGAGGCGCGGACCCTGTATGAGCGGGGTCGTATCAAGGCGGTCGAAGTGCGGGCCTCGGACTTCTTCGGGCCCGGTGTGACCGACGGCGGGCATCTGGCCGCGCGGGTCATGCCACGGCTGCTGCGCGGCAAGCCGGTCTCCGTGCTCGGGGATCCGGACGCCCCGCACAGCTGGACCTATCTCCCCGATGTGGCCAGGGCCCTGGTCGAGGTCGCAGACGAGGAACGGGCCTGGGGACGCGCCTGGCACGTCCCCACGGAGCCCGCGCTGTCCATCCGGGGGATGGCCGACCGCCTTGCCGCTCACGCGGGAACGGGGCCGGTCGCCGTGCGCAGGCTGTCGCCCGCCGTCCTCGGTGTCATGGGGGTCTTCTCCCCGCTGATCCGTGAACTGAAGGAGATCCGGTATCAGTTCGACCACCCGTTCGCCGTTGATTCCAGCGCCTACGAAGCCGAGTTCACGGTCCGGGCCACCCCCGTCGGGGAGCAGGTCAAGGCGACGGTGGACTGGTGGCGTGAACGACTGGCCACCACCGGGTGACAGGTGCCCGGTCCTCACCGGGCGGCGGAATCCGATCCGATGACCACCACCCGGGCCCACTCGGGAGGTGAGTCCGGCACGTAGTCGGGGTCGTCCTCGTTCCACGTCCGCGCCGAGTGCTGTCGAGGGAACAGACCCACCACCGTCCGGCACGGTGGCCGACTCGTCGGCCAGGGCGTCTGCCCGTCGGTCAGGGCCACGATGGCATCCGGTCGGGGCCGGCTCCGGAGCGCCTTGGCGAAGCCCGTGCGCAGATCCGTCCCCCCACCACCCATCAGCGGAATGCCCTCGGCACGGCACAGCGGGTGCACCACCCGGGCCGCCGCGTCACACGGCACCACCGTGACCAGGTCGCGACGGCCGCCCACGGCACGGGAGATCGCGGCAACCTCTAGCAGGGCGCTGCCCAGTTCGGTGTCACTGACCGACCCGGAGGTGTCGATGACCACGCAGACCCGGGGCGGCCTTCGCCGAAGGCTCGGCAGCACAGCGCCGGGCACCCCGGCCGAGCGTCGCGACGGCCGTCCGTAGTGGTAGTCCTCGCCCGCTCCGGGGCCGGACGTCGCCGAGCGGACCGCCGCTCCCAGCAGCTCCCGCCACGGCTGCGGCGGGTGGAACACCTCCTCGGCCCAGCGCCGCCACCCCCTCGAGGCGTTTCCCGGACGTCCGGTGATGCCCTGTGCCACCCGGAACCGCACCGCGTCCCGTTCCTGCGTGCTGAGGCCGTGTGCGCCGTCCGGTCCCAGGTCCCACTCCCGTTCCAGCCCATCGGCACCACTGCCGCAGTCGAGCCAGGCCAGGCTCTGCGTACGCGGTCCGAGCCGGAACTGGCGCAGGTAGTCCTCCATGAGCTCCCCGTCGCTCAGCGCCAACGCCCCTGGATCGACCGCGCCTTCGGGCCGCACCAACCCGTCGCCGTACACATCGTCGTTGATCTCGCAGTCCGCGGCGATGTTCATCCGCAGCCGTTCCGCCGGACCCGTCAGCCCGCGCTCGCGCGCGACCCGGTCACCGCGTCCATGATGATCACGCAGCAGATGCGACACCTCGTGCACCCAAACCCCGGCCAGTTCCTCCACCGGCGTCCGGTCCACGAACACGGGAGAGACGTAACACCGCCAGTGCCGGTCGACAGCCATCGTGGGCACCCGACGCGATTCCACGGTGTGCAGGGCGAAGAGCGCCGTCGCCAAGTAGGGCCGGACCCGCGCCGCGTGCAGCCGGGCGGCGAAGAGCTTGTCGCGGTCCAGCGTCCCCGGTGTGTCCGTGGTCATCGGCCGCCCCGCGCGGTGACGGCGGCCCGGGTCGCCACGTGGTCCGCACGCCGGGACACCGTCACCGCTCCGGCGAGCTGTTCGATCGACGCGGGCACCTCCCACTCCTCCCGGCGCAGTGTGGCGAGCGTGGTGGCGGGGACGACCACCAGGTCCGGAGCTCCGGTCTCCACCGCCCGGACCAGCAGCGTCCACGCGGCGTCCCAGCGGGGCTTCTCCGGGCGCTTGCGGACCGCGTCCACCACCGCGTCCAGCACGGCCTGGCGCAGATCCCCCCGCTCGGGCAGGACACCACCGGCCGGGTCGGCGAGCAGCACTTCGGGATCCGGCAGGTCCATCCGGTCCAGAGAGGCCAGCAGTTCCAGCCCCGGACCGTCCCCCACGGTGCCCCGGACCAGAAGCGACAGTACGTCCCGGGAGGATCCGGCCGCGGTCGCGAAGGCGATCAGGCACAGGGTCATCTCCCAGCTCCGGGGGGACGGCCAGGGGCCGCCCCGGCGGCTTTCACTGCTGGGCAGCCGGTGGACCAGCCCAGGGCGCGCGGTGAGGAGCCCGCACACCGCGCGGCGGGCGAAGGCCACGGCCTCCGGCAACTTCTCCCGGTCGAGCCGGGGCAGTGTGGCCCGGGGCCACGTCCCGCCCAGGCCGCGTACCACGACGTCGTGGTCGTGGGTCCACTGAAGATGGACGAACCGGTTGGCCAGGGGCGGGCTCAGCTCCCAGCCATCGGCCGCGGAGGACCGCGGATTGGCGGCAGCCACGATCCGGACGCCGGGCGGCAGTCGCAGGGTGCCGATCCGCCGCTCCAGTACGAGGCGGAGCAGGGCGGCTTGTACGGCGGGCGGCGCCGTCGACAGCTCGTCCAGGAACAGCAGTCCTCGTCCGGCCCGTACCAGTCGCACCGCCCAGTCCGGCGGGGCCATCGGGACACCGTGTTCCGCGGGGTCGTCGCCGATGATGGGCAGCCCCGAGAAGTCGGACGGCTCGTGCACGCTGGCGATCACGGTGGTCAGCGAAAGGTCCAGGGCCGCGGCGAGCTGTGTCAGGGCCGCGGTCTTGCCGATACCCGGCTCACCCCACAGCAGCACGGGCAGATCGGCGGCCACGGCGAGCGTCAGGGCCGCCAGCTGTGTGTCGGCGCGCGGTTCGGTGGCCGAGTCGCGCAGCAGGTCCAGCAGCTCCCCGGCGACGTCGAGTTGGGCGGCGGAGACCGGGCCGGCGAGGTGGTCGGTCGTGGCAAACGGGGTCTTCATGGGCATGTGTCATCACCTCAAGGCTCGTAGTGATCCAAGTGATCCGAATAAGTGGGGGAGCGGGCCCCGGGTCAGCTGAGGGTCGCGTTGCGCGGGTGCGAACGGCGGTCACGCCGACGTGGCGGACTCGACCGCACCCGGCCTGTTCCGGCCAGGCCCGCCCGGAACAGGCCGTAGGTGATCCGCCGCCGCGCGGCCGTCTCCAGCTCGTCCCGCAAAGCGCCGTTGCGCAGCACCGCGTTGGGGCCCAGCAGGTCCTCGACGACGGCCAGCGCACCGGCGGTGTCGCCGTGGTTCAGGCGTTCGCGGATGCCGGGGAGGCAGTCCGGACGACGGTGCGCCTCGTCGATGGCCCGCAGACACGGAAGCGGAGTACCGCTCAGCGCGGCCAGCAGTTCCTCCCGGCGGATCTCGGCCGGGTCGTGGTCCAGTGCCGCCAACACCCCGTCGACCAGGCCGATCCGGTGCTGTGCTCCTCGGCACTCCACGAGGTGTGGTGGTCCTGCCCGGTCCGGGGTGCTGGACGGAGCGGTCGGAACACGATCCGGCACCAGCGCCGAGGCGACCAGCGGGTGCAGTTGATCGATCTCGATCGCGCCGGTGCGGAGGAGTTCCAGATCGGGGAGGACCCAGGTGGCCGCATCGGGCAGGACGGGCAGCGCGGAGGCTCCGCTCTCCGTGGTTGCCGTGGCGATCCGCAGGGCGGGCGGCCCGACGCCCTCGCGGTGCGGCACGAGGTTCAGGACCAGCCGATGCCGGCCCCCGAGCCGCACGCCGACGGCACGGGTGGACCGGTCCTCGGCGTGGAGCAGAATCCCCGCCTCGGCCGCCCACCGGTCAACGGCACAGCGGCGTCCCCGCGGCACCATCTCCAGTGCGTCGGGGTCCACCACGGGACTGCCGTCGACGGGCGGCCGTTCGGCCCCGGACCGGATCCGCAGCTCATCGGTTCTGCGGGCGTCCCACAGGTGGCGGTGCAGATCGAGGCGGAACCGCCGGTTGGGGCGCGGATGCGGATGACGGCAGGCGCCGGCCTCGGGGTGGGAGCCGTCCCACACCGCGAGGCTGATGCGCTGACCGGCATCCGCCCAGGCCGGAGCAGTCCGGGCCACGAGATGCACGGGGTGTTCGCCAGTGCGCCCCGGAGCGGCGTACCGAGCCAGGGTGATGGTCACTCCTGGGCGCAGCAACCCGTCAGGAGCGATCCTCGGCATATGCCAGCGCAACAGGTCAGGAGCCAGCCGGCGGAGATCTGCCCGGAGGCGGGTTGCCAGCTCCCGGCCATGGGTGCGTGCCAGGGAACGCAGGTTGAGATCGACATCAAAGCCTGCGGCGGCGCATGCCCCTGCCCAGTCCCCGGCACAACGGCGAGCGGTCGCAGTCTCGATCATGGACGGCGGCACGGCGTACTGACGCACGCGCAGCCAGAAGGAAAGTCGGGAATCCCCGTTCGCGGTTCGAGTGAGCATCAGCACTCACCTTGCGCGGACGGGACCCCCATTCTGTGGAGAGAAGGAGTCATCATCGCGGTGATCGTAGCGTCTGCCGCGTCAGTGTGCCAGGGGCGGCTTCCGTGACGTGGACGGAACGCGACGTGGGGCTCCGGTTTGCCGGAACCCCACGTCAACTCACCTCATGCAGAAGCGGATCAGAAGCCGTCCGCCATACCCGGGAGTCCCGGAGGTGTGGGAAGGGGCAGCTTCGTGGCGCCGCGCTCGCGCTGGGAGGCGGGCGTCCGGCAGGTCAGGTCCTCCGCCGGGAGACGTCCGGTGGTCAGATAGCTGGTGGCCGTCTTGTCGGCACAGGACTTGGAGCCGTAGATGCCGTGGCCCTCACCTCCGGCAACGGTGACCATCCGCGAGCCCTTCAGGGCCCGGTGCATACCGCGACCGCTGGTGAGAGGCGTCTGCGAGTCCCACTCGTTCTGCAGAACGAGCGTGTCGACCTTGGTGTTGAACGTGGTGGCGGGCTCGCTGCCCTCCTTCTTCCAGAAAGCACACGGCTTGATGGTGGAGCCGAAGTCGCCGTACAGCGGATACTTCGCCTTGTCCCGCACCGCGTCGCTGCGGTACTGCTCGGGGTCGCGCGGCCACTCACGGGTGTCGGCGCACACCACGGACCAGAAGGCGGCGGTGCCGTTGTCGTCGGGGGCGGCCCGGCCGAAGGTCGGCTGGGTGGGACGGCTGGGCGCCTTGGGCTCACCGGTGCGGGCCGGGGCCCGGTCGGCAGCCTTTTTCAGCTTGGCGATGCCCTCCGCGCCTTCGCGCACGGTGAAGAACCCGGCGCGGCTGCCGGCGCGAATGTCATCGCCGGTCAGCTTCTGGCCGTCGAGCTCGATCGGCTTGCGGTCGGCCTGGGCGACAAGGTCCCAGAAGGTCTTGCGAACGGCCTTGGGAGTCTTGCCCAGCTTGTACGTGCTGTGCCGCTGAGCGGTCCACTCGCTCCACCGCTTGAAGGCGGGTTCGGCGCCCTCGGCCCAGACCTGGATCATGCCGCGCCATATTCGTGCCGGGTCCACGGCGCTGTCCAGAACGAATCGGTCGGCGTGCTGGGGGAACAACTGCGTATACACGGCCCCGAGGTAGGTGCCGTACGAGTACCCCAGATAGGAGATCTTCTTCTCACCCAGCACGGCCCGGATCACATCCATGTCACGCGCCGTGTTCCGGGTGGTGATGTGGCTCAGCCTGTCGCCCTGTTTGGTGTCGCACTTCTTGGCGACGGTACGGGCCCACTTCACGTCCTTGGCCAACTTATCGGCCCGGTAGGGGCGTTGCCAGTTCTCCTCCGTGGCGGTCAGGCCACAGGTGACGGGGGAGCTCTGGCCGACACCCCGGGGGTCGAAGCCGACGAGGTCGTACTTCTTCTTCACGGACGCGGGCAGCTCACCGGACGACGTGAACGGCATGTCAATGCCCGAGCCGCCCGGGCCACCGGGGTTGAGCAGCAGCACCCCACGGCGCTCCGCCGCGGTGCTGGTCTTCATCCGCGATATCGCGAGGCTGACCTTCTTGCCGTCGGGACGGCTGTAGTCCAGCGGGACCTTGATGGTGGCGCACTGGAAGGAGGCCGGAGTTTCGCTGTGGCAGCGGTGCCACGCCGGCCGCTGCTTGACGTACTGCTCCAGGGGGTTTTCTGCGGCGGAGGCGGTGCCCGGCGCGAGGGCCGGCACCAGGGCGGCGAGGGTACTCGCCGCCAGCACATGAGTTAAGGGTCTGTTTCGCACCTGCGGTGTCCTTCTGGGCAGTGTGTGTCGGACGCATTCACCTTTTCGCACGGGGCGGTTGGGAGGTAACCCCCACGGGGGTGGAATGGTGTCCGACCGTGGGGGGACAGACCGGCCCGCAGGTGGTTCTGAAGTCGTAGTCACAGGGCGGTCCGCCTGGGTGTGCCCCTCCCAGGGACGGCGCATCCTGGCCCGTGTTTTCGCCGCCGGTCAGACTCCGGAGCGCAACGGTGAACGCCCGTCAGCCCCGGAAGGAAGGGAACGGATATGTCATCCTCTGCCGCCGACTACAACAGCCTGATGCGGAGAGTTCGTGTTCTGGAGGACAAGGAAGCGCTGCGCACCTTGATGATCCGCGGGTGGCGGGCGCTGGATCTCAAGGACTGGGAGACCTGGATCGCGTGCTGGGCCGACGACGCGACGCTCGAATTCGGCCCGTGGGAGACGATCCGCGGGAAGGAGGCGATCCGGGCGACGGTGGAGAGGGCGGAGTCGGCCTATCCGAGCATGCAGCACCACATCCTGAACATGCATATCGCCATCGAGGACGAGAACGAGGACCGGGCCACCGGCATCGGATACATGTGGTTCGTCGCCGTCACCGAGCCCGGGAGGACCGCCTCTCCCTACTCCATGGGAGGCCCCTACGCATGGGAGTTCAGCCGGGGCCGGGACGGCTGGCTCCTGACCCGCCAGCGGCTCGGCGTCTGGTGGACCCACGGTGAGGACACCCGCAAGGCGTTCGCGTAGCCGTTGCGGGCGAGGGGCTCATGCGTCGAACCAGACCACCAGGCGGACCTGGGAGTCACCATGGACGCTCGCAAGCGTCCGCATCACCGTCCACACCGGTTCCCACGGGCCGTCGGCGGAGACCGCGTCACGGCGCCGGGCGCGTTCGACGCGGAAGACGGTGGTACCGACGTCCCATTCGGTGCCCTCGTCCCACAGTTCTCCGACCCGGTCGGGGGCGACGGACAGGGTGTCGACGCCACTGGCCCTGGCGAAGCCACGGCCCCAGTCACCCCGGTGCATCAGCTCCAGGGTGCCGTCCGGATGCCGCCGGTAACGGGCGATATCGGTTGCCCGGGGGATCGCTGGTTCGTCCCAGTCGACGGCGAGGACCTCGTCCCAGCCGATCCAGGTGGCACCGAACGCCGCCTTCCCCGACGCCGCGTGCCCGGCCCGGGTCACCGTCGAGGCATCGGCCGGGATACCACGGTCGGCCGCGACCGGCCGCCAATGGCCACTGAGGGCCCGGACCCCGAAGAGGCAGGCGAAGGCGGGGTAGTCCCGGGTCATGCCGAGCATCGACAGCTCGATGGCGGAGTACCAGGCCGTTTCTCCGATGTCGAGGCCAGGCCCCCAGGTGCGGCACTCCACGAAGCCCTCGATGTCTGTTCCCACGGACCGATTGTGGCGTGCCCCGACGATCGGCACACGGGAGGGTCCCCGGGTTCCGCCGACCTGCTGGGGCACCCGGCACTGCTGTGACCTCTGCCACATCTGTGCGGGAAGTCCGCCGCGGATGTATCCGGACCGGGTGCGCCCGGATCTGTGGTCCGGAGAGGGAACAGTCAGCTTGAGGGTGGGAAGATAACCGTGACCGTTGAACGAAATCCGTGGCACGTTCTAGGCGCGCTGCTTGTCGGATTCTCCCTCATTTTGCTGGACATGAGCGTGGTGGCGGTCGCCAACCCCGCCATCATGGAGTCGCTCGAGGCCGATGTCTCCGAAGTGGTCTGGGTGACCAGCGCCTATCTGCTCACCTACGCCGCGCCGTTGCTCTTCACCGGACGGCTGGGCGACCGCTTCGGCCCCAAGAACGTCTATCTCGTCGGCCTGGTGGTGTTCACGCTCGCCTCCCTGTGGTGCGGTGTGGCGGGGAGCATCGACATGCTCATCGCGGCCCGCGCCGTGCAGGGACTCGGGGCCGCGCTGATGACACCCCAGACCATGGCGGTGGTCACCCGGATCTTCCCCGCGGACAAGCGGGGTGCCGCGATGGGCGCATGGGGCGGTTCCGCCGGAGTCGCGCTCCTGGTGGGCCCGGTCATCGGCGGTCTGCTGGTGGACTCCGCCGGCTGGGAGTGGATCTTCCTGATCAACGTACCGATCGGCATCGTGGCCTTCCTCCTCGCCTGGAAGATGGTGCCCACGCTCGAGACCAGGCCCCACAAGTTCGACCTGATCGGCATCGTGCTGTCCTGCGGGGGCATGTTCCTGCTGGTCTTCGGCCTTCAGGAGGGCAACAACAGGAACTGGTCGGCGACCATATGGCTGATGATCGGCGCGGGGCTCGCCGTGCTGACGATGTTCGTCGTGACACAGGCGCTCAACAAGGGTGAGCCCCTGCTGATGCTGAGTCTGTTCCGCGACCGCAACTTCGCGCTGGCCAACGTGGGCATCGCGGCCATGGGCGCCGCGGTGACCGCGATGACCGTGCCCACCTACTTCTACCTCCAGGGCGTGCGCGGGCTCACCTCCATGGAGTCGGCCCTGATCTTCGCCCCGTTGGCGATCCTGACCGGTGCCTGCGCCCCGGTCGTCGGCAAGCTGTCCGACACGATGCATCCGCGCACCTTCACCACCACCGGCTTTGTGCTGTTCGGCATCACCATCGTCGCGTACAGCGAGTTGATGAAGCCGGACTCGGACCTGTGGATGTTCTCGGCCACGGCCGCCGTGACCGGTATCGGCAACGGCATGGTCTGGGGCCCGCTGGGCGCCATCGCCACCCGCAACCTCCCCATCCACCAGTCCGGTGCGGGCTCCGGCGTCTACAACACCAACCGCCAGGTGGGCGCCGTACTCGGCAGTGCCGCGGTCGGCGCGCTGTTCGTGGACCGGCTCGACGCGCACCTGCCGGGTATCGGCGGGGGCGGGGGCCATGTCGAGGGCAGCGTCACCGCCATTCCCGATATGTTCAAGGAGCCCTACAGCACGGCGCTGAGCGAGACGGGTCTGCTGCCCGTCGCCTTCCTGGTGCTGGGCGCGATCGCCTGCACCCTGTTCATCCGCTTCCCGTCGCAGGAGACACAGAAAGAGAACGAGCGCGTCGCCATGCAGAAGGTCGATGACGCCAGTTGACCTCCGAACGCCAGTCGACGTCATGCGGAAATGAACGGGGAGGGTCTCCTATGGGTACCACTGAAGAATTCGGCCGCTGGATCCGCAAACTCAGCTCCACGGACGATCCCAAGGCCAGATTGATTTTCTTTCCGCACGCCGGAGGTTCAGCGAACTCCTACTTCCAGTTCGCGCGCGGATTCCGCGATGTGGACGTCTATGCGGTGCAGTACCCCGGTCGGCAGGATCGACGCCATGAGCCTTTCCGGGAAACCGTCGAGGAGCTGGCCGACGAGATCGCCGAACTCATCGGCGAGTGGAACGATCTGCCCGTCGTCCTGATGGGGAACAGCATGGGCGCGCTGGTGGCCTTTGAGGTGACCCATCGCCTGGAGGCCAAGGGCAATGCGCCATTGGCCCTCTTCGCCTGCGGTCGGGTGGCGCCGACGCTGCGCAAGGACGAGGGAACGCACCTCAAGGGCGATGACGCATTCCTCCAGGAGATGGCGCTGCTCGGCGGCATGGGGCATGAGCTGCTCCAGGACGAGGAGATCCTCGATTTGGTCCTGCCTCCCATGCGTGCCGACTACCGGCTGGCGGAGACGTATTGCGCCTCGCCGGAGACGCGGATCTCGGTGCCGGTTCATGTGCACATCGGCACGGTCGACCCCAAGGTGAACGAGCCCGAGGCGGCCGAGTGGCAGCGGAGCACCACCGGTGAGTTCACCCTCGACACCCATGAGGGCGGCCACTTCTTCTTCACCGACAACGGCGCCCGCCTGACGGATTCCATCAACAAGGCACTGAACGACGCGCTTGCTGTGAAGCCGTGAGGTTCTGACGGCTCGGGCGACCCGCCGCGCGGGCTTCGGTAGCCATCCCGGAGCCCCGCGCGGCCGGGTCGCTTCGCCATGCCCGAAAGTGCCTCCGGGCCGGTCCGCCACAGCATCGGCGGCCCTCAAACCTCTCTCGGGAAAAACCTCTTGAATGGCTGTATCCGGACGGGTCACCGCGGGATCTAAAGAGTCGACCACATGGTTGCCGGCAAGAGCCCGAAGGTGGGGGAAACAAGCATGGCCCTCGAGAAGCCCGACATCGTCGGAGCCCTGCGTAAGTCGCTGAAGGAGACCGAGCGTCTGCGGCGGCAGAACCAGCAGCTGCTCGACCAGGCGGGCGAGCCCCTGGCCATTGTGGGGATCAGCTGCCGCTTTCCCGGAGGGGTGACCTCACCGGAGGAATTGTGGTCGCTGGTCGCCGAGGGACGCATGGGGTTCTCGGAGTTCCCCGACGACCGCGGCTGGGACCTGGACAACCTCTATGACCCGGACCCGGACCACCCCGGTACGGCCTATACCCGCCACGGCGGATTCCTCGACAGCATGGCGGAGTTCGACGCCGAGTTCTTCGGTATCAGCCCCCGTGAGGCACTGGCCATGGACCCGCAGCAGCGGCTGCTGCTCGAAGGGGCCTGGGAGGCGTTCGAGGACGCGGGAATCGACCCACTGACGCTCAAGGAGAGCGACACCGGCGTCTTCTGCGGGCTCATGTTCTCCGACTACCAATTCGTCGCGGGCCTCAGCGACCGGCGGCCGGAGATCGAGGGCTACCTCTCCATCGCGTCCTCGCCCAGCGTGGCATCGGGCCGTATCAGCTACACCTTCGGCTTCGAGGGCCCCGCGGTCACCGTGGACACGGTGTGCTCCTCCTCGCTCGTAGCGATCGACCTGGCGGCCAAGTCCCTGCGCGCCAAGGAGTGCTCGCTCGCCGTGGTCGGCGGAGCGACGACCCTCGCCCGGCCCAGCGCCTTCATCGAGTTCAGCCGCCAGCGCGCCCTGTCACCGGACGGGCGCTGCAAGGCGTACGCGGAGGCGGCGGACGGTGTCGGCTGGGCGGAGGGCATGGGCCTGCTCGTTCTGGAGCGGCTCTCCGACGCCCAGCGCAACGGACGGCGGATCCTGGCCCTCGTGCGCGGCAGCGCCGTCAACCAGGACGGTGCCAGCAACGGCCTGACCGCGCCGAACGGTCCGTCCCAGGAGCGGGTGATCCGGCAGGCGCTGGCCGCCGCCGGGCTGTCCCCGTCCGATGTGGACGCCGTCGAGGGACATGGCACGGGAACCCCGCTGGGTGACCCGATCGAGGCGGAAGCGCTGCTGGCCACCTACGGCCAGAACCGGGAGAACGGCCCCCTGTGGCTCGGCTCGGTCAAGTCGAACTTCGGCCACACCCAGGCCGCGGCCGGGGTGGCGGGCGTGATCAAGATGGTGATGGCGATGCGTCATCAGACGCTTCCGCCCACCCTGCACGTGGACGCCCCGTCCTCGCATGTGGACTGGGCATCGGGCGAGGTCGCGCTGCTGACCGAGGCCCGGCCGTGGACTCCGGGGGAGCGCGTCCGGCGCGCGGGCGTCTCGTCGTTCGGCGTGAGCGGCACCAACGCCCATGTGATCCTGGAGGAGGCTCCGGAAGGGGACCGGGCCGAGGACCACGCGCCGACCGGGGAGCACGGCACGGGTATCCGGCCGCCGGTTCTCGTACCGCTCTCGGCGCGCGGCGAGGCGGCACTGCGTGAGCAGGCCGACCGGCTGCGGGCGCACATGATCGCTCGTCCGGAGCTGGACCACCTGGACATCGCGTTCGCCCAGGCGAGCACCCGCGCCCATCTCGAGCGCCGCGCCGTGGTCGTGGCCACGGACCGGGGCGCCCTGCTGACCGGTCTGAGCGAGCTGAGCTCGGCCGAGCCGGCCGCGAACGTGGCGGAGGGCCAGGTCGCCGGTGCGGGTGTGAAGCCGGTGTTCGTGTTCCCCGGGCAGGGTGCGCAATGGATGGGCATGGCGGTCGAACTGCTCGAAGCCTCTCCGGTGTTCGCCGCCGAGATCGCCGCGTGTGGTGAGGCGCTGGCGGAGTTCGTGGACTGGCGCCTGGAGGATGTGCTGCGCGGTGCGCCCGGCGCGCCGACCCTGGAACGCGTCGATGTGGTGCAGCCCGCCCTTTTCTCGGTGATGGTGAGCCTGGCGGCGCTGTGGCGCTCCTACGGTGTGGAGCCGTCGGCGGTGGTCGGCCACTCCCAGGGCGAGATCGCCGCCGCGTATGTGGCCGGTGGTCTGTCGCTGCGGGACGCGGCCCGGATCGTGGCGCTGCGCAGCCAGTTGGTCCGTGACCGCCTCGCCGGGCTCGGCGGCATGATGTCCGTCGCCCTTCCGGTGGAGCGGGCCGAGGAGCTGATCGCCCCGTACCGGGGCCGGATCTCGGTGGCGGCGGTGAACGGCCCGGCAGCGGTGATCGTCGCCGGAGAGCCGCAGGCGCTGGACGAGGTGCTCGCGGCCTGCGAGCGCGACGGGGTGCGGGCGCGCCGGGTCAAGGTGGACTACGCGTCGCACTCGGCCCAGGTGGAGGCCATCGAGGCCGAACTGCTGGAGGCGCTCGCGCCGGTCGAGCCCTCGAGCGGACGAGTGCCCTTCTACTCCACGGTGACCGGCGGGTTCATCGACACCGCCACCATGGACGCCGCGTACTGGTACCGGAACCTGCGCGGGCAGGTCGGGTTCGAGCCCGCCATCCGGGCCCTCATCGACAAGGGCATGGGTTGCTTTGTCGAGGTGTCGCCGCATCCGGTGCTGACGATGGCGGTCGACGAGACCGTCGAGGCGCGGGACGCGGTGGGCCGCGTCGCCGTGGTCGGCTCCCTGCGGCGGGACGAGGGCGGACTGCCCCGGTTCCTGCTCTCGCTCGGCCAGACGCATGTCGCGGGTGTGCGCATCGACTGGGAGGCGGTGTACGCGGGCACCGGAGCACAGCGGGTGGACCTGCCCACCTACGCCTTCCAGCGGGAGAAGTACTGGCTGACGCCGTCGGCGCAGGGCGGTGATGTCGCGGCGGTCGGCCTGGACCGGCTGCGGCACCCGGTCCTGGGCGCGGCCGTGCAGGTCGGCGACCGCGACGAGTGGGTGTTCACCGGTCGCTTCTCCACCGAGTCGCAGCCGTGGGTGAGCGACCATGTGGTGCTGGGCTCGGTGATCGTGCCGGGCGCCGCGCTCGTCGAACTCGTCCTCGCCGCCGCCCGCCGCCTCGGCTGTGAACTCCTCGACGAGCTGATCTTCGAGGTTCCGCTGACCCTCGACGAGGGCTCCGCCCGGCACATCAGGGTCACCGTGGGGCTGCCGGGGGAGGACGGCCGCCGCGAGGTCGCCCTCCACTCCCTCTCCGAAACCGCCGCCTCCGGGACCGGTGAGGACCGCGAGCGGCAGGTCGTCAGGCACGCGCGCGGCCGGCTGGCCCCCGAGGCCGACGGGTCCGCGGCGCCCTTCCCCGCCTCCTGGCCGCCGGTTGCCGCCGTCGAGTCCTCCGCCGACGCCCTGTACGAGCGGCTGGCCGACGTCGGGCTCGACTACGGCCCGCTGTTCCAGGGCGTACAGGCGGTGTGGCGCGGCGGCACCGAGGTGTACGCCGAGGTGGCCCTGCCGGAGGACACCGCCGTCGACGGATTCGCCATCCACCCGGCGCTGTTCGACTCCGCACTGCACGCCGGCATGCTGGACAAGGACCCCGGATCCGCTCCGGACCTGCCGTTCTCCTGGTCCGGAGTGCGCTGCGGCCGCCCCGCCACCTCCCGGGTTCGGGTGCGCATCGGCGCCACGGGTGAGTCCGCCTTCCGCGTCGATGTCGCCGACGAGAACGGCGAGATGGTCGTCTCCGTCGACAGCCTCGCCGTACGCCCGGTGGACCCGGCGCAGTTGACCCGCGCCCGGGGCGAGCAGAACGCGCTGTTCCAGCTGGACTGGACGCCGATCACCGGCACGTCCTCGCAGGCCCGTGTGGTGGTCCTCGGCGATCTCGACGCGCCGGGTGAGCGCTACGCCGATCTGCCCGCCCTGGAAGCCGCGCTCGCCGACGGCGCCGCCGGTGCCGACCTGGTGCTCGCCGAGATCGCGACCCCGGCCGCGGACGACCCCGCCCACGCCGCCAACGAGGTCGCCGAGCGCACCCTCGCCCTGGCCCAGCGATGGCTGGCCAGCGAATGGCTGGGCGAGGCCACCCTCGTGGCGGTGACCCGGCAGGCGGTCGCCGTCGGCGCGGAGTCCGTGGACCTGGCCCAGGCACCGGCCTGGGGTCTGCTGCGCAGCGCGCAGACCGAACACCCCGGCCGCTTTGTCCTGGTCGACACCGACGGTGGCACCCAGCCGGACTGGAGCTCCCTGGCCGGTCTGGACGAGCCGCAGTTGGCCGTGCGCGGCGGCCCGCTGCTGGCCCCCCGGCTGGGACGGCCGGTGGCCGGGCCGTCCGGTGAGGCGTGGCGGCTGGGCAGCACGGAGAAGGGCTCCCTGGAGAACCTCACCATCCTGCCCTCCGACGGCACCCGCGCGCTGGGTGTCGGCGAGGTCCGCGTCGCCATCCGGGCCGCCGGCCTGAACTTCCGCGACGTGCTCATCGCACTCGGCATGTACCCGGGTGAAGCGCCCCTGGGCAGCGAGGCGGCGGGCGTGGTGCTCGAGGTCGGCTCCGGCGTGACCGACCTCAAGCCCGGCGACCGGGTGTTCGGACTGGTGATGGACGCCTTCGGCCCCGTCGCCGTCGCCGACCGGAAGACCGTCGCGCCCATGCCGGAACATCTCACCTTCGCCGAGGCGGCCGCGATCCCCGTCGTCTACCTGACCGCGTACTACGGTCTGGTCGACCTGGCCGATCTGCAAGCGGGCGAGAAGCTGCTGGTGCACGCCGCCGCCGGTGGCGTCGGCATGGCCGCCGTACAACTCGCCCACCACTTCGGCGCCGAGGTGTTCGCCACGGCGAGCCCGGCCAAGTGGGACGCCGTACGTGCCCTGGGCGTGCCCGCGGAGCGCATCGCCAACTCCCGCGACCTGGGCTTCCGGGACACCCTCCACGAGGCCACCGGTGGCGCGGGCGTGGACGTCGTCCTGAACTCCCTGGCGGGCGAGTTCGTCGACGCCACACTGGAACTGCTGCCGCGCGGCGGTCGCTTCATCGAGATGGGCAAGACCGACATCCGCGACCCCGAGGCCATCGCACAGGGGTGGGCCGGTGTGCGCTACCGCTCCTACGACCTGATGGAGGCGGGGCCGGAGCGCATCCAGGAGATGCTGGTTGCCATCGCCGACCTGTTCGAACGCGGCATGCTGTCCTCCTCGCCGATCCGCGCCTGGGATGTGCGCCGGGGCCAGGAGGCGTTCCGCTTCCTGCGCGAGGGCCGCAACGTCGGCAAGGTCGTACTCACCGTTCCGGCCCCCCTGGACCCCGAGCGCACCGTGCTGATCACCGGTGGCACCGGTGGCCTGGGCGCCCTGTTCGCCAAACACCTGGTCACCCGCCACGGCGTACGCCATCTGCTGCTGGTCAGCAGGCGTGGCCCGGCCGCCGAGGGCGCCGCCGAGCTCGTCAGCGAGCTGGAAGCGCTCGGCGCGCAGGCACACGTGGCCGCCTGCGATGTGGCCGACCGCGAACAGGTCGCCGGTCTCCTCGACTCGCTCGACCGCCCGCTCACCGCTGTGATCCACACAGCCGGTGTGCTGGCCGACGGCGTCATCGAGTCGCTGACGCCCGAGCAGATGCGGCACGTCATGCGGCCCAAGCTCGATGCCGCATGGCATCTGCACGAGCTCACCTCGCGGATGGACCTGTCGGCGTTCGTGCTGTTCTCCTCCGCCGCCGGACTGCTCGGCAACCCGGGCCAGGCCAACTACGCCGCCGCCAACGCCGCCGTCGACGCGCTCGCCGCGCTGCGCCGGGCGGCCGGTCTGCCCACCCTCTCCCTGGCCTGGGGCCTGTGGTCCGACTCCACCGGGATGACCGGTGAGCTGGACGAAGCCGACCTCGCCCGCATGGAGCGCACCGGCATCGGCGCGATCTCCGAGGACCTCGGCCTGGAACTGTTCGACCAGGCCCTCGGCTCCGAGGCGGCCCTGCTGGCCCCGGTGCGACTGGACCCGGCCGCGCTGCGCACCCAGGCCCGGTCCGGCATGCTGCCCGCCCTGCTCCGCGGTCTGGTGCGAGCCCCCGCGCGCCGTGCCGACAACGCCCGGTCGCTCGAGCGGCGGCTCGCCGGAGTGCCCGAGGCCGACCGCGAGCAGGTCGTGCTGGACCTGGTGGGTACCCAGGTCGCGTCCGTGCTCGGCCATGCCTCGGCCGCCGCCATCGACCCCGAACGCAGCTTCAAGGAGCTCGGCTTCGACTCCCTCGCCGCGGTCGAGGTGCGCAACCGTCTCAGCCAGGTGACCGGTATCCGCCTGCCCGCGACGCTGGTCTTCGACCACCCCACCCCGGTCGAGGTCGCCCGGCTGATCCTCGCCGAGGTCGGCGGAGCCACCAGCGCACAGCGCTCCTCGCCGCTCGACGAAGAGCTCCAGCGGCTCGAAACACTCCTGATCACCCTGTCCGAGCAGGAGCAGCAACTGGCCGGTGCCGAGCCGCGGCTGCGCTCGCTCAGCAACCGGCTGAAGATCCTGCTGAGCACGACGGGCGGCGGCCACGACACCACTGACAACACCCCCGAAGACGACCTCGACTTCGTCTCCGACAGCGAGATGTTCGACCTGATCGACAAGGAGCTCGGATCCGCATGACCGGGAAGACAGACAACGGCCTGAGCGGATCGAGCGGATCGATGGGCGAAGAGCAGAAACTCCGCAGCTACCTGCGCCGGGTGACCTCCGAACTGCGCACCGCCAACCGCAAGGTGCGCGAGCTGGAGCAGCGTGACGTCGAGCCGATCGCGATCGTCGGCATGAGCTGCCGCTTCCCCGGCGGGGTGACTTCGCCGGAGGAACTGTGGGAGCTGGTGGCGTCCGGGCGGGACGCCATGGGCCCGTTCCCGACCGACCGTGGCTGGGACCTGGAGCGGCTCTACGCCCCCGACCCGGAGCGGCCGGGCAGCGCCTACGCGACGGAAGGCGGGTTCGTCGACACCGTTCCCACCTTCGACGCCGACTTCTTCGGGATCAGCCCGCGTGAGGCGCTGGCCATGGACCCGACCCAGCGCTTGACGCTGGAGACGGCGTGGGAGGCCCTGGAGGACGCGGGCATCGACCCGACGACCCTGCGGGGCAGTGACACCGGTGTGTTCGCGGGCACCGTCTCCTCCGACTACGGCCCGTCGACGCTGCCCGAGCTGGAGGGGTTCCGGGTGACCGGCACCCAGAGCAGCGTGATGTCCGGCCGCGTCGCCTACAGCCTCGGTCTCGAGGGACCGGCGGTCTCGATCGACACCGCATGCTCCGCCTCCCTCGTGGCCCTGCATCTGGCCGCGCAGGCCCTGCGGGCGGGGGAGTGCTCGCTCGCGCTTGCCGGTGGTGTCACCGTGCTGGCCGGGCCCTTCCTGTTCGTGGAGTTCAGTCGGCAGCGCGGACTGGCCCGCGACGGGCGGTGCAAGGCGTACTCGGCGTCCGCGGACGGGACCGGATTCTCCGACGGTGTCGGTCTGGTGGTGCTGGAGCGGCTGTCGGACGCCCAGCGCAACGGGCGGACGATCCTCGGTCTGATCCGGGGCAGCGCGGTGAACCAGGACGGCGCCAGCAACGGTCTGACCGCGCCGAACGGCCCGTCCCAGGAGCGGGTCATCCGCCAGGCCCTGGCCAGCGCCGGGTTGAGCCCGGTCGAGATCGACGCGGTGGAAGGCCACGGGACGGGCACCAAGCTCGGGGACCCGATCGAGGCCCATGCCCTGCTGGCCACCTATGGCCGGGAGCGGGACGGGGATCCGCTGTGGCTGGGCTCGATCAAGTCGAACATCGGTCATACGTCTGCCGCGGCGGGTGTGGCGGGTGTGATCAAGATGGTGATGGCGATGCGGCATGGTGTGCTGCCGCCGACCCTGCATGTCGATGAGCCGTCGCCGCACGTGGACTGGGAGTCGGGTCGCGTCGAGTTGCTGACCGAGGCCCGGGACTGGCGGGTTGAGGGTCGTCCACGTCGTGCGGGTGTGTCGTCGTTCGGTGTGAGTGGCACCAACGCGCATCTGATCCTCGAGGAGGCTCCGGCCGAGGAGCCGTCCGAGGAAGTGACGCCGGTCGAGCCCGTGCGGCTTGCCGGTGCGGTGCCGGTGGTGGTGTCCGCGCGGACGGACGAGGCGTTGCGGGCGCAGGTGGAGCGGTTGCGTTCGCACCTGATGTCGCGGCCTGAGGTGCCTGTGGTGGACACGGCGTACTCCCTGGTGACCTCGCGCGCGTTGCTGGACCGCCGGGCGGTGGTGGTGGCCGGGGGCCGGGAGGAGCTGCTGGCGCGGCTGACCGGGGTGACGACGGGTGAGGCCGCTGTCGGGGGTAAGTCGGCGTTTCTGTTCACGGGGCAGGGTTCGCAGCGTTCGGGGATGGGGCTGGAGCTGGCCGGGGCGTTCCCGGTGTTCGATCAGGCGTTGACCGAGGTGTGTGCGGAGTTGGATCCGCGGCTTGGTCGTTCGGTGCGGGAGTTGCTGGCCGCTGACGGTGATGTGCTGAACGCGACGGAGTTCACGCAGGTGGTGTTGTTTGCGGTTGAGGTGGCGCTGTTCCGGTTGGCGGAGTCGTTGGGTGCGCGCCCGGATTACCTGATCGGGCATTCGGTTGGTGAGATCGCTGCCGCGCATGTGGCGGGTGTGCTGTCGTTGGCGGATGCGGCCGAACTGATGGTGGCGCGGGGCCGGTTGATGGGTGCGCTGCCCACCGGTGGTGCGATGGTGGCCGTTCAGGCTGCTGAGGATGAGGTGGCCGAGTCGCTGGCCGGGTTCGAGGGCCGGTTGGAGATTGCCGCGGTCAACGGGCCGCTGGCGGTGGTGGTGTCCGGTGATGAGGACGTCGTGGAGGAGTGGCTGCCGTGGTGGGAGGGGCGGAAGACGTCCCGGCTTCGGGTGTCGCATGCGTTCCACTCCCCGCGGATGGAGCCGATGCTCGAGGAGTTCCGCGGTGTCGCGGAGCGGTTGGAGTATTCGGAGCCCCGGATCCCGGTCGTCTCCAATGTGTCCGGTGAGCTGGTGTCGGCGTTTGACGCGGACTACTGGGTGCGTCATGTCCGTCGGGCGGTCCGGTTCGCCGATGGTGTGCGGACGCTGTGGGATCTGGGTGTGCGGCGGTTCCTGGAGCTGGGCCCCGATGCCGTCCTGACGGCGATGGCGCGGCAGTGCGTGGAGGATGACACCGAGGCCGCGTTCATCCCCGCTCTGCGGGCCAAACACGGCGAGAGCGCGACCTTCGTCGGCTTCCTCGGCCGCGCTCACACCGCGGGCGTGGACGTGGACTGGAACGCCTTCTACGCCAACACCGGTGCCCAGCGCGTGGATCTGCCCACGTACGCCTTCCAGCGTGAGCGGTACTGGCTGACCCCGGGCACCGCTCCGGGCGATGTCTCGGCCGCCGGACTCGTCGGCGTCGAGCACCCCGTCCTGGCCGCGGCCGTGCAGGTCGGCGACCACGACGAATGGGTTCTCACGGGCCGCATCTCCACTGAGACCCAGCCCTGGGCCGCGGAGCATCTGCTGCTCGGCACCATGGTCGTGCCCGGTACCGGGCTGGTCGAGCTGGCCCTCACCGCCGGACGTCACACCGGAACCCCGGTCCTCGACGAGCTGGTGCTGGAATCGCCCCTGGTCATCCAGCCCGACGTCACCCGGCAACTGCACATCACCGTCGGGGCGTCGGGCCCGGACGGCCGTCGCGATGTGGCCATCTACTCACGGCCGGAGAACGGCACCGGTACCGCGGAGACCGAGACCACGTGCCACGCCCGCGGCACCCTCGGCACCGACAGTGCGCCTGCCGGGGCCTGGCCGGAGCAATGGCCGCCGCAGGACGCCGAACCCATGCCCGTCGACGAGCTCTACGGCCGTCTCGCCGACCTCGGATACGACTACGGCCCGCTGTTCCACGGCGTCGAGGCCGTCTGGCGCGACGGCGACGAGACCTACGCCGAGGTGACCCTGCCCGAGGGCCACGAGGGCTTCGGCATCCACCCCGCGCTCTTCGACTCCGCGTTGCAGAGCGGCGTCATCCTGCTGACCGGAAACGACGCCGCCGCGCACCTCATGCCGTTCAGCTGGAGCGGTGTACGGCTCCATCGTCCCGATGCCTCACGGCTGCGGGTTCGCTCCACGATGACCGGTGGCACCTCGCTGCGGCTGGACGCGGTGGACGAGGACGGAGCCCCGGTGGTGTCCGTACGCTCCCTCGTCGTCCGTCCCGTGGAGCAGGAACGCATCGACAGCACTCGCGGCGACGCGCGGCAGTCGCTGTACACGGTGGACTGGATGCGGATCGAGACCGGCCCGATCGACGGGACACAGGACCACATCCGGATCGGCGCGGGGGAGACCTACCCGGACCTGGACGCTTTGGAGCGTGCGCTCGCCGAGGGCGCTACGGCGCCGCGGGCGGTGCTCGCCACCGTGTCCGCCACCGGCGAGGACACCCCCGACGCGGCGCGCGCCACCGTCGGCGGGGCACTCCTTCTGGCCCAGCGATGGCTGGCCAGTGAGTGGCTGGGTGAGGCAAGGCTGGTGGTGGTGACCCGTCATGCGGTCGCCGTCGACGGTGAGGCTCCCGACGCCGCCCAGGCGGCGGTATGGGGTCTGCTGCGCAGTGCGCAGTCCGAGCACCCGGGCCGGTTCGTACTGGTCGACGTGGACGGTGCCGAGCCCGACTGGGACGCCCTGCTCAGCACGGACGAGCCCCAATGGGCGGTGCGCGACGGCCGGTTGCTGGCGCCGCGGCTCGCGCGTCCCGACGCGGCGGTCGGTCAGCCGCCCGCCCTCGACCCGGACGGAACCGTCCTGGTCACCGGTGGTACGGCTGGTCTGGGCGCGGTGTTCGCCCGTCACCTCGCGACCACGCATGGCGTCCGTCATCTGCTGCTGCTCAGCCGTCGCGGTCTGAAGGCCGATGGCGCCGCCGAGTTGGTCACGGAGCTGGAGGGCCTGGGCTGTCGAGTCCGGGTCGCCGCGTGTGATGTGTCCGACCGGGACCAGCTCGCGGCGGCGCTCGGTTCTCCGGAGCGTCCGCTGACGGCTGTGGTGCATGCGGCCGGTGTACTTGACGACGGTGTGATCGAGGCGCTGTCGCCGGAGCACATCGAGCGGGTGATGCGGCCGAAGGTGGACGCAGCGTGGCATCTGCACGAACTGACCGCCGGGACGGATCTGTCGGCCTTCGTACTGTTCTCGTCGGTGTCCGCGCTCATCGGCAGCCCCGGTCAGGGCAACTACGCGGCGGCCAACGCCGCGCTGGACGCGCTCGCCGCGTCGCGCCATGCCTCGGGGCTGCCCGCCACCTCACTGGCCTGGGGCCTGTGGGGTGACGCGGGCGGAATGTCGGGCGAGCTCAGCGAGGCCGACCTGACCCGTCTGGAGCGCACCGGTGTGGGCGCGCTGGCCCTGGAGCGCGGACTCGAGCTGTTCGACCTGGCCCTCGGCACCGGCGTGGCGATCCTGGCGCCCGTCCAGCTCGATCCGGCCGCGCTGCGGGCCCAGGCTCGGGCCGGTCTGCTGCCCGCGCTGCTGCGCGGTATGGCACCCGTGCCCGCCCGGCGCGCCGAAAGCGGCGGTTCGCTCGCTCAGCGCCTCGCGGGCGTCGCGGAGGCCGACCGGGAGCGGATCGTCCTGGACGTGGTGCGGGAGCAGGTGGCGGCCGTCCTCGGCCACGCCTCCGCCACAGCGATCGACACCGACCGCGCCTTCAAGGAGCTCGGGTTCGACTCGCTGAGCGCGGTGGAGCTGCGCAACCGGCTCACCCAGGCCACCGGTGTACGTCTGCCCGCCACGCTGATCTTCGACCACCCCACCCCGACCGCCGTCGCGCGGCTGCTGCTGTCCGAGTTCGGCGGTGTGGAGGCAGCGCCGAAGCCCGTCACCCGGACGAAGCGGGTCACGCTGGACGAGCCACTGGCCATCGTCGGCATGAGCTGCCGCTACCCCGGCGGGGTGAGCTCGCCGGAGGAGCTGTGGGAGCTGGTGTCCCAGGGCCGTGACGCGGTGGGCGGGCTGCCCACCGACCGCGGCTGGGACCCGGCCATCTACGACCCCGACCCGGACCAGATCGGGAAAATCAACACCAGTGGCGGTGCCTTCCTCGAGCGCATCGGGGAGTTCGACGCGGAGTTCTTCGGCATCAGCCCGCGCGAGGCCACCGCGATGGACCCGCAGCAGCGGCTGCTGCTGGAGGCGTCGTGGGAGGCGTTCGAGCGCGCGAGTATCGACCCGACGACGCTGCGGGGCAGTGACACCGGTGTGTTCGCGGGCGTGGTGACCACCGACTACGGTGGCATGTCCTCCGGCGAGTTGGAGGGCTACCGCCTGACCGGGACCACGACGAGCGTGGTGTCCGGCCGGATCGCGTACACACTGGGCCTGGAGGGTCCGGCGGTGTCCGTGGACACCGCCTGCTCCTCCTCCGCCGTCGCCCTGCACCTGGCGGGGCAGGCGCTGCGAGCCGGTGAATGCTCGCTGGCGCTGGTGGGCGGTGTGACCCTGCTGGCCGGCCCGTACCTCCTGACCGAGTTCAGCCGCCAGCGCGCGGTGTCGCCGGACGGACGCTGCAAGGCGTACTCGGCGTCGGCCGACGGGACCGGGTTCTCCGACGGTGTCGGTGTGGTGGTGCTGGAGCGCCTGTCGGATGCCCAGCGGAACGGGCGGGCGATCCTGGGTGTGATCCGGGGCAGCGCGGTGAATCAGGACGGCGCCAGCAATGGTCTGACCGCGCCGAACGGCCCCTCCCAGGAGCGGGTCATCCGGCGCGCCCTGGAGAACGCCGGGCTGCGACCGTTCGAGGTGGACGCCGTCGAGGGCCACGGGACGGGTACGAAGCTGGGCGACCCGATCGAGGCGCAGGCGCTGCTGGCCACGTACGGCCGGGAGCGGGACGGGGATCCGCTGTGGTTGGGCTCGATCAAGTCGAATATCGGTCATACGTCTGCCGCGGCGGGTGTGGCGGGTGTGATCAAGATGGTGATGGCGATGCGGCATGGTGTGCTGCCGCCGACCCTGCATGTCGATGAGCCGTCGCCGCATGTGGACTGGGAGTCCGGCGAGGTGCGGCTGCTGACCGAGGCCCGGGACTGGCGGGTTG
>NZ_JAERRF010000120.1 GCF_016741875.1 Streptomyces coffeae
CGTAATCAACATCGCACCCGGCCCAGACCACACCGCCGCTGCCGCCGAACCAGACACCCCCACCCGCACCAACCGAGGAACCACAACACCCCCATCGCGAACCCCAACCTCCGGCTCCGCCAAACTCAAAACCTGAGGCCACAGCGACGCCGAAAGCTCCTGACCCCCGCCATCCAACAGAGTGATCCGGTCCGGATGCTCCGCCTGCGCCGACCGCAACAGACCCCACACCGACGCCACAGCGAGACCGTCAGCCTCACCACGGGCCGCCGCCACCAAACGCGAACCCGCGAACCGCTCCTCAGAAAGCCAGTACTGCACCATCTCCAACGCCGCCAAGACCGTGGCATGAACCTGCCCCGCTACCCCGTTGGCGGAGCCATCCACAAGCGGATCAGCCAGCACGACCTCAGGCACAGGACCGTCCGCCGCTGCCAACGCAGCCAGGTCCGGATACGTCGTCACCTCTGCTCCGGCTTCACGCAACGTCCCGGCCACACCAGCTTCCGCATCGGCATGCGAATCGACCACCGCAATGGCAGACGGCAGGCCATCCGCCGAGTCGGCCACCGTGGTCCAGTCCACCCGGAACAACGAATCGCGACCAACAACCTGGTCAACACGCACGTCATCCGCCGCTACCGGGCGTACGAGCAGAGCCTCCACGGAAACCACCGGATCCCCGGCAGCATCGACCATCTCGATCGCGACCGCACCCCGGCCAGTGGGCGTCAGCTGCGCTCGCACCGCCGTGGCCTCGGAAGCGTGAAGCCTCACGCCCTCCCAGGAGAACGGCAGTCCCACGCTCGGCTCGCCCTGGTTTCCGCCAGCGGACCCCACCGCATGCAGTACGGCATCCAGCAGAGCCGGGTGCACACCGAACCCACCGGCCTGCACCTCATCCGGCAGTTCGACCTCAGTGAACAGGTCGTCACCACGCCTCCACACAGCCCGCAGCCCCTGGAACCCCGGACCATAGTCAAAGCCCAGCTCCGCAAGACGCTCATAGTGATCGCCGAGATCGACCACCTCGGCACCCGCAGGAGGCCAAGCGGTCACATCGAACGTCATGCCCGCCCGCTCCTGGGCCGAGCTGCCGGCAGCCAACAAGCCCGTCGCATACTGCGTCCAGGGCTCATCCGCAGCATTCTCAGGCCGCCCGTGCACAGTGAACAGCCGCCGACCGTCCTCCGCGGCTTCACCCACACCTACCTGAACCTGCACGGCGCCGTGCTCGGGCAGCATCAGCGGTGCCGACAGGGTCAACTCCTCGATCCGCTCACACCCCACCTCGTCACCGGCCCGCACCGCCAACTCCACAAACGCCGTCCCCGGCAGCAGAACC
>NZ_JAERRF010000121.1 GCF_016741875.1 Streptomyces coffeae
TGCCGGCCTTTGCTGACCTGGCCCTGGTGACAGGTCGCCTGTCGGCGCTCGAAGTCGTTGTGGAAGTCGTCCCGGCCGAAGCCTTCGTTTTTGCGGTGCTGGCGGGTGGGATTGCCCGGCAGCGGCCCGGTGACCGTGACCCGGTGCTCGAGGGCGGCCTGTTCCAGGTGGACAAGGGAGGTGTAGCCGCCGTCGACGAGGTGCTCGGCCGGTAGCAGGCCACGGCGCTTGAGGCGGGTGTGGATGCCGGGCAGGGCCTGAGCGTCGTATGTGGTGGCCGGGGTGGTGGCCACATCCGTGATGACGTTGGCGCCGTCGGATGAACAGGTCTTGGTGAGATGGGCGACGAACCCCTTCCAGCGGGTGGTCTGCCCACGGCGCGCGTAGCGAGCCGTGGGGTCGTAGGGGGAGACGATCGCGACCGACGAGGGCGGCAGCCCGCCGCCGTCGTCGCCGGTGCGCCAGCGCAGGCGGCCTGCCGCGTCGCGGTAGTAGTTCTGCACCATGATCTGCCGCAGGGCCTGGACCCGGCGGCCGAACGCGCGACCTGCCCCGTACCGATAGAGATGCTCCAGCAGCCGTAAGGCGTCGTCACCCGTGGTGTTGATCCTGGTCTTGGGCCGGGCGGGGTTCTTGCCCAGGCGGACCGGACGGCCATAGCGGCGTCCCCACTCCTCGTCCACCAGGCCGACCAGCAGATGCGGGGCAGTGCCGGCGAGTTCCTCCAGCGCGGCCCGCACCGCCTCGGTGATCAGCTCCAGCCGAGTCAGGTCACGCACTGCGGCCAGGACATGAGTGGAATCGGTGCGCTGCGTGGTGCGCTCACGCACCAGCCCGGCATCCTTGAGACGCGCCAGCGCGAGATCGAGGAGACGGTCAGCGCGATCGCCCTGGGCGAGGCGCTCACGGACGTCGGCCAGCACACTGTGATGAAAGCCGGGATCGTCCAGTTCCAGGGCCAGGGAGTACGTGAAATCGATGCGGCAGCGCACCGCCTCGGCAGCCTGCCGATCCGACAGGTCGAGCAGGAACTGCAGCACGCAGGCGGTGGCCAACTGCGCGGGCGAGAGACCGGGACGTCCGTCCCGCGGGTACCAGTCGACGAAGTCCTCATCGCACCACAGGCCGTCCAGCCGGTCTCTCACCCACATCGCCCTCGTCCCCCCGGGCTACTCGCCCGCGCAACCTGCGCAGTCAGCGACGGGACCTGCTCACCGGAACAGGGACGGAGGGACAACGGGCACCTCGACAACTGCATCGGCCTTCGGAACAGCCCGAGCATGCCCGCTGATCACGCTGCCGCACCGGCAAACTCCAAGATCCCCAACAGAGTCAAGCTAGT
>NZ_JAERRF010000122.1 GCF_016741875.1 Streptomyces coffeae
TTCGCCGCGTACCGGGCGCTGCTGGCCGGGGCCGGTGAGTATCTGGCGGGCCGGGTGGCCGACCTGGATGACGTACGGAACCGGATCGTGGCGCGGCTGCTGGGTGTGCCGATGCCGGGGGTGCCGGACAGCGATGAGCCGTATGTGCTGATCGCCCGTGATCTGGCACCGGCGGACACCGCGCTGCTCGATCCGACGCTGGTCCTGGGCTTTGTCACCGAGGAGGGCGGCCCGACCAGCCACAGCGCGATCCTCGCGCGCGCCCTGGGTGTTCCGGCCGTGGTCGCGCTGCCGGGTGCCGGGGAGCTGATCGAGGGCACCGTGATCGCCGTGGACGGCAGCACCGGTGAGATCTTCGTGGCGCCGAACGAGGAGAAGCGGGCCGAGCTGACCCGGGCGGCCGAGGAGCGCCGGGCCGCGCTGGCCGCGTCCTCCGGCCCGGGCGCGACGTCCGACGGCCACAAGGTGCCGTTGCTGGCGAATGTGGGGGGTCCGGCGGATGTGCCGGCGGCGGTCGAGGCGGGTGCGGAGGGGGTGGGGCTGTTCCGTACCGAGTTCCTGTTCCTGGACGACAGCGCCAAGGCGCCGTCGGAGGAGAAGCAGACCGAGGCGTACCGGCAGGTGCTGGAGGCGTTCCCCGAGGGCCGTGTGGTGGTACGGGTGCTGGACGCGGGCGCGGACAAGCCGCTGGACTTCCTCACTCCCGCCGATGAGCCCAACCCGGCACTGGGCGTACGGGGTCTGCGGACCCTGCTGGACCACCCGGATGTGCTGCGCACCCAGCTGACGGCACTGGCCAGGGCGGCCGAGGGACTGCCGGTCTATCTCGAGGTGATGGCCCCGATGGTGGCCGACCGGACCGACGCGAGGGCGTTCGCCGACGCCTGCCGGGCGGCGGGGCTTCAGGCGAAGTTCGGCGCGATGGTGGAGATCCCCTCCGCCGCGCTGCGGGCGCGCTCGATCCTCCAGGAGGTCGAGTTCCTGTCGCTGGGCACCAACGACCTCGCGCAGTACACCTTCGCCGCCGACCGCCAGGTCGGCGCGGTCTCCCGGCTCCAGGACCCCTGGCAGCCCGCACTGCTGGACCTGGTGGCGGCATCCGCCGAAGCCGCCCGGGCCGAGGGCAAGAGCTGCGGTGTGTGCGGCGAAGCCGCCTCCGACCCGCTGCTGGCCTGCGTCCTGACCGGCCTGGGCGTCACCAGCCTCTCCATGGGCGCCGCATCCATCCCCTACGTACGCGCCACCCTCGCCAAACACACCCTCGCCCAGTGCGAGCGCGCCGCCGCCGCGGCACGCGCCGCGGACACCGCCGAGGACGCCCGCCGCGCCGCACAGGCGGT
>NZ_JAERRF010000123.1 GCF_016741875.1 Streptomyces coffeae
TGCCAGGCCCGCGCCCGCCAGATACAGCTGGCCGACCACACCGGCGGGGACCGGGCGCAGCCCCGGGCCGAGGACATAGACCCGGGTGTTGGCGATGGGGCGTCCGATCGGCGCGGCGATCTCGCCGGAGAGCGGCGCGCTCAGCGTCGCGCACACCGTCGACTCGGTGGGCCCGTAGGCGTTGAGCATCCGGCGGCCCCGCGACCAGCGCGCCGCCACATCGGGCGGACACGCCTCACCACCGGTGATCAGGGCGCGGAGGGTGGGCACGGTGGCCGGGTCGAGGGTGGCGATGAACGCGGGCGGCAGCATGGCGTGGCTGACCCGCTCGCGGTCGATCAGCGCCACCACGCCGTCGCCGATGATCTGGTCCGGCCGGGGTACCACCAGGGTGGCACCAGCGAGCAGCGTCATGACCAGTTCGCAGGCCGAGGCGTCGAAGTTCAGCGACGCGAACTGGAGGACGCGCGCGTCCGCGTCCAGCCCGAGCGCCTCCTGATGCGCGACGGCCAGCCCGGCCAGGCCCTGGTGGGTGACCTGGACGCCCTTGGGCGTACCGGTGGAACCGGAGGTGTAGACGAGATACGCGGGATGGGAGGCGTCCAGCGGGGACGACCGCTCGGCGTCGGTGAGGTCGACGGCGGAGTGGCGCTCCACCTCGGCCCGGACCGCCGGGTCGTCCAGCCGGTGGCACGGTACCTCCTGCGGGATGCGTTCACCGGAGGTACCGGTGGTCAGCACGTACAGCGGGGCGGCGTCGGCGCACATGAAGCGGGCGCGGGCGGCGGGGAGGTCCGGGTCGATGGACAGATAGGCGGCGCCCGTCTTGACCACGGCCAGCACAGCGGCCACCAGCTCGGCCGAACGGGGCAGGGCCAGACCGATCACGGTCTCCGGTCCCGCGCCGTGCGCGAGCAGCCAGCGGGCCAGCCGGTTCGCCCGGGCGTTCAGCTCGGCGTAGCCGATCCCGTCCCCGTCGTGGCGTACCGCGATCGCGTCGGGGCGCCGGGCCGTCCGGGCCTCGAACAGCACCGGCCAGGGAGTGCGGGGCAGCTGCCTGGCGGTGTCGTTCCACTCCACCAGAACGCGCTGCCGCTCGTCGTCCTGGAGCAGGTCCACACCGCTGATCCGGCGGTCCGGGTCGGCGACGACCGCCCGCAGGACACGCTCGAGCCTGCGGACGAGTCCGGCGACCGTGGCCTCGTCGTAGAGGTCGGCGCTGTACTCCAGAATGCCGTGGATACCGGCGGAACCCGGCCGTTCGCGCACGCTCCAGAGCAGGTCGAACTTGGAGATCCCCAGGTCGAGTGGGACCGGT
>NZ_JAERRF010000124.1 GCF_016741875.1 Streptomyces coffeae
GCTCGAACAGCTCGACCTCGGCATCGCCAAGTTCGATCTCTCGTTCAACGTCCAGGAACGCCACGACAAGCAGGGCGCCGCGGGTGTCCACGGTGTGCTGGAGTACAACGGCGACCTCTTCGACCGGGAGTCCGCCACCGCCCTGGCCGGACGGTTCGAGCGGCTGCTGCGCGCCCTGATGGCCGACCCGGAGCGTCCGCTGAGCCGGGTGGACCTCCTCGCCGAGGACGAGCGGCAGCGGATCCTGGTCGACTGGAACGCCACCGCGGTGGCCGGTGCCCCCGCCGGGCTCCCGGAGCTCTTCGAGGCCCAGGTGGCGCGCACCCCGGAGGCCATCGCGGTGGCCGACGGCGCCCGCACGCTCAGCTACGCCCAACTCGACGCGTGCGCCAACGGCATCGCCCAGCGGCTCATCGCCCACGGCATCGGGCCCGAGGACCTGGTCGCCGTGGCGGCGCCACGGTCGGTGGCACTGCTGGCCGCGCTCCTCGGCGTGGCCAAGGCGGGAGCCGCGTATCTGCCCGTCGACCCGGAGTACCCCGCCGAGCGCATCGCCCATATGCTCCGCGACGCGGTGCCCGCCCTGCTGCTGACCGCCGGGGAACAGACCGCGGAACGCGAGGAGTTCGGCTCCCTCCCCCGCGTCCACCTGGACGACGTGCGGCCCGCGGAGAACGGCCCGGCCGACCGCGACCGGATCCGCCCGCTGCTGCCGCACCACCCGGCATATGTCATCTACACCTCGGGGTCCACCGGTCTGCCCAAGGGGGTGGTGGTCGAGCACGGCGCCCTGGCCGACTACCTCCGGTGGGCGGGCCGGTCCTACCCGAGCGCCGGTGGCACCGCACTGCTGCACTCGTCGGTGTCCTTCGACATGACGGTCACCACGCTCTTCACACCGCTGACCGTCGGAGGCCGGGTGTGTGTCGGGGCACTCGACGACACCGCGCCGCCGGACACCGCCCCCACCCTGCTCAAGGCGACCCCCAGCCACCTCGCCCTGCTGGACGCGTTGCCACCGCATCTGTCGCCCACCGGGGACCTTCTGCTGGCCGGTGAGGCGCTGACCGCCGAGGCCCTGGAGCGCTGGCGGGCCGCTCACCCCGCGGTGACGGTGCGCAATGTCTACGGGCCCACCGAGACCACCGTCAGCTGCGCCGAGTACCGTCTGCCGCCGGGCGCGACACCGGACGAGGGCCCGCTGCCGATCGGGCGGCCCCTCGCCAACACCCGGCTCTACGTCCTCGGCCCGGGGCTGCGCCCGGTGCCGGTGGGCGTGCCCGGGGAGCTCTATGTGGCGGGCGCGGGCCTGGCG
>NZ_JAERRF010000125.1 GCF_016741875.1 Streptomyces coffeae
CCAGGTGGCGATGAGGTGCTGGAGGAGGCCCAGGGCCTGGTAGAGGGTCAGGCCCTGGCAGGGGCTTTTGGGCAGGTCCGCTGCTCGGTCAGGAACAGGTGGGCTGCGGTGACGAGGGTGACGTGCCGGTGCCAGCCGGTGAACGAGCGGCCCTCGAAGTGGTCCAGCCCCAGAGCTGTCTTCAGCTCGCGGTAGTCATGCTCGATCCGCCAACGGGTCTTCGCCAGACGGACGAGATCCTTGGCGGGAATGTCGGCGGGCAGGTTCGAGATCCAGTACTTCACCGGCTCCGCCTCGCCTTCGGGCCATTGGGCGATCAGCCAGACCAGCGGGATCGTCCCGTCCGCGGCGGGCTTCGGGCGGCGGCCGGCGAGGCGGACCCGCAGGAGCACGAAGTGCGAGCTCATCGCCCCCTTCGAGCCCTTGCGCCAAGCCAGGGTCCGTCCTCGGCCGCGACCAGCGTCCATCACATGTTCCCGTAAGGACCGCGGGCGGGTCCGGTAGCGCGGCAGGGGCCTGGGGCCGAGTCCGCCGTAGGCGGGCTCATGCGGCACGGCCTCCTCGCCATGGGCGGTCATCTCCCCCTTGACCTGCAGGACGTAGGCCAGGTGGCGGTCTTCCAGACCGTGACGGAAGCCGGCGTTCGCGCCGTAACCGGTATCCGCGACCAGTACGGCGGGCCGCAGGCAGATCCGGTCGAGTTCGTCGAGCATCTCCATAGCGAGCTGCCACTTGGGGCGGTGGTGCTCGGTATCGGGAATCCGGCAGCTCTTGCGACGTGCGGCAGCCTCAGGGGTGTTGTCCCAGCTGCTGGGCAGGAACAGCCGCCACGACAGCGGGCACGAGGCGGTGTCGGAGGCAGCGTGGACACTGACGCCGATCTGGCAGTTGCCGACCTTTCCCAGGGTGCCCGAGTACTGGCGGGCCACCCCGGGCGAGGAGATGCCGTCCTTGGGGAAGCCGGTGTCGTCCACCACCCACACCTGCGGGCGGACCGCGGCCACGGCCCGCCACGCCAGCCGGGCACGGACGTCCTCGACGGGCCAGGTCGAGGACGTCATGAACTGCTGAAGTTGCTGGTGATCGATGCCCAGGCGCTCGGCCATCGGCTGCATCGACTTGCGCCGACCGTCCAGCAAGAGCCCCCGCACATACAGCGAGCCCTTCTCACGCTGATCCCGCCGCACCAACGGCGCGAACACATCGGACGCGAACTCCTCCAACCGGACCCGACATGCCGCAAGCTCCCCAGCCCTC
>NZ_JAERRF010000126.1 GCF_016741875.1 Streptomyces coffeae
CGGTGTTGCCGTTTGTGTTGTCGGGTCGTGGGTCGGGGGCGTTGTGTGGTCAGGCTGCTCGTTTGCGGTCGTTTGTGGTGGAGCGGCCGGATGTGGCGTTGGTGGATGTTGCGTATTCGTTGACGGCTGATCGTGCTGTGCATGGGCATCGGGCGGTTGTGGTTGCGTCGGGGCGGGAGCAGTTGCTGGATCGGCTGGTGGTTGTTGCCGGGGGTGAGGCCGGGGCCGGGTGTGGGTCTGGTGTGGCGGGCCGGGGCCGTGTGGCGGTGGTGTTTACCGGTCAGGGTTCGCAGCGGGTCGGGATGGGCCGGGAGTTGTATCGGCGGTTCCCGGTGTTCGCGGCTGCTTTTGATCAGGTATGTGAGTTGCTGGATCCGATGGTGAGGGCGGCTGTTTTCGGCGAGGACGGTGCTGGGGGCCGTCTGGATTCGACGGAGTTCGCGCAGCCGGCGTTGTTCGCCGTTGAGGTGGCGCTGTTCCGGTTGTTCGGGTCGTGGGGTGTGGTCCCGGATTTTGTGACCGGTCATTCTGTGGGGGAGATCGCCGCGGCTCATGTGTCGGGGGTGCTGTCGCTGGCGGATGCCTGCGCGTTGGTGACCGCGCGGGGTCGGTTGATGCAGGGGCTGGCGCCCGGTGGGGTGATGGTGGCGGTCGCCGCGGGTGAGGACGTGGTGGCGCCGGTGGTGGCTGAGCGGGGCGTCCAGGTGTCGATCGCCGCGGTGAACAGTCCGACGTCGGTGGTGGTGTCGGGGGCCGAGTCCGCGGTCGAGCGGGTCGTGCAGCGGCTGTCCGAGCAGGGTTGCCGGACGAAACGGCTCGTGGTGAGTCATGCGTTCCATTCGCCGTTGATGGAGCCGATGCTGGACGATTTCCGCGCGGTGGTGGCCGGGTTGGCTTTTCAGCCGCCGCATATCGCGACCGTGAATGAGGCGATAGCGGATCCGGAGTATTGGGTGCGGCATGTGCGTGACACGGTTCGGTTCGCCGACACTGTCACGCGGTTGCATGAGCGGGGTGCGACGCGGTTTGTCGAGCTGGGTCCGGACGCGGTGCTGACCGGGTCGGTGCGGGAATGCTTGGACGGCCAGGACATTACGGCGGTGCCTGGTCTGCGCCACGGTCATGGCGAGGTCGAGTCGGTGCTGGCGGGGCTGGGTGCGTTGTTCACCGCCGGGGTGGCGGTGAACTGGTCGGAGTTGTTTGCCGGGACCGGCGCTCACCACACCGAACTGCCCAC
>NZ_JAERRF010000127.1 GCF_016741875.1 Streptomyces coffeae
GTGTTCCGCGGGGTTGGTCGTTTGAGCAGGCGGCGTCGGTGCCGGTGGTGTTCTTGACGGCGTATTACGCGTTGATGGATCTGGCCGATCTCCGGGCGGGGGAGTCGGTGGTGGTTCATGCGGCTGCGGGTGGTGTGGGTATGGCGGCGGTGCAGTTGGCTGCGCATGTGGGGGCGGAGGTGTTCGCGACCGCCAGTGAGGGCAAGTGGCCCGCGGTGCGTGAGTTGGGTGTTCCGGCTGGTCGTATTGCTTCGTCGCGGACGACTGAGTTCGAGGAGGTGTTTTCCCGGGCTACGGGTGGTGTTGGGGTGGATGTGGTGCTGGATTGTCTGGCGGGGGAGTTTGTTGATGCGTCGTTGCGGTTGATGGGTGAGGGTGGTCGGTTTGTGGAGATGGGCAAGACCGATGTCCGTGATGCGGGGGAGGTGGCTGCTGCTTATCCGGGGGTGGTGTATCAGGCGTTCGATGTGATGGACGCGGGTCCGGAGCGGATCGGTCAGATGCTGGCTGTGTTGGTGGGGTTGTTTGATCGGGGGGTGTTGCGGCCGGTTCCGGTCACGGCATGGGATGTCGCGCGGGCGCCGGAGGCTTTGCGGTTCCTCGGCCAGGCCAAACACATCGGCAAGGTCGTCCTGCGCATCCCTGCGCCGTGGCCGGAGTCGGGCACGGTCCTGGTGACCGGTGGTACGGGTGGTCTGGGTGCGGTGGTGGCTCGGCACCTGGTTGCGGTGCATGGGGTGCGGGATCTGCTGCTGATATCCCGGCGGGGTATCGACGCCCCTGGCGCTGCTGCGCTTGAGGAGGAGCTGACCGCTCTGGGCGCCCGCGTGACGGTCACCGCGTGTGATGTCAGTGATCGTGAGGCTTTGGCGGATGTGTTGGATGCGATTCCGGCGGATGTGCCGCTTCGGGGTGTTGTGCATGCCGCTGGTGTGCTTGATGACGGCCTGATCGCGGAGTTGTCTCCTGAGCGGTTGGGTCGGGTGTTGGCGGTGAAGGCGGAGTCGGCGGTGCATTTGCATGAGCTGACTCGCGATCGTGAGCTGGATGCGTTTGTTCTGTTTTCTTCCTTTGCTGGTGTGGTGGGGAATGCGGGGCAGGCGGCGTATGCGGCGGCGAACAGTGTGTTGGATGGGCTTGCGGTGTCGCGGCGGGTGCAGGGTTTGCCGGCGGTGTCGTTGGCGTGGGGTATGTGGGAGCAGGCCGAAGGCATGGGCGGTCGGCTCAGT
>NZ_JAERRF010000128.1 GCF_016741875.1 Streptomyces coffeae
ATCAGCCAGCCACGGGTGGCTCTGAACCGACAACCGGCCGGTCAGCAGCACACCATCCGTGTCGCCCACCGCGACAGTCGCACCCAGCAACGGGTGCTCTGCCGCACCGAGCCCGGCCGCCGAGACATCACCGACCAACGGCAGCACGTCCAGCCAGAAGCGCTCGCGCTGGAACGCGTACGTCGGCAGATCGACCCGCCGAGCCCCGCTGCCCTCGAAGTAGGCGACCCAGTCCACGTGGGCGCCCCGCGCATGCGCTTCCGCTATCGCAGCGGTCAGCGCCGACTCCTCCGGGCGGTCGGTCCGCAGCACCGGCACGAACCCGGCGTCGGGCGCGGTCTCCTGCCCCAGTGCCGACAGCGTCCCACCCGGCCCAACCTCAACGAACGTGGTCACGCCCTCGTCCCGCAACGTGCTCACGGCGTCGGCGAACCGCACCGACTCCCGCACATGCCGCACCCAGTACTCCGGCGAGGCGAGTTCGTCGGCGGTGGCCAACTGCCCCGTCAGCGTCGACGCGATGGGAATCTCAGGCGCCTCGTAGGACACGCCTTCCAGCACCCGGCGGAACTCGTCCAACATCGGGTCCATCAGCGGCGAGTGGAACGCGTGACTGACGCGCAGCCGGCTCACCTTCCGACCCGCCTCACGCCACCGCTCGGCAACGGCCTCCACGTCGGCGGCGACACCGGAGACAACCACCGACATCGGCCCGTTCACCGCGGCAATGCTCACGCTCTCCGGCAGAGCGGGCGCGACCTCGGCCTCGGTCGCCTGGATCGCCACCATCGCGCCACCCGACGGAAGCGCCTGCATCAGCGCACCCCGCGCCGACACCACCTTTGCCGCATCAGCCAACGACCACACACCCGCCACGTGCGCGGCGGCCAACTCGCCGATCGAGTGTCCCGCCAGCACATCGGGCCGGACTCCCGACGACTCCAGCAGGCGGAACAGCGCGACCTCGACCGCGAACAGCGCGGGCTGGGTCACCCCGGTCTCGTTCAGGGCATCGGCGTCCTCACCGAACAGCACCTCGCGCACCTGCGGATCAAACTGGCCCAGCGCCTCGTCCAACGCCTCGGCGAAGACCGGGAACCGGTCAGCCAGCCCACGCCCCATGCCCAGCCGCTGCGACCCCTGGCCCGAGAACAGGAAACCTAACAATCCGGTGGCGACGGAACCCGCCAGAACACCCGCTGCCTGCCTGCCCTCGGCCAGTGCGGTG
>NZ_JAERRF010000129.1 GCF_016741875.1 Streptomyces coffeae
AACCAAACCCCACACACCCGCACCACCCAAATCCACCCCATCACCCTCAGACACCCCCATCGCACCACACGTCACCACCACCAACCGCGAAGAAACAAACCGCGACTCCCCCAACCACCCCCGAACCACCTCAAGCACAGAGGCAACGACGTCAGTGGTGCCCGAGTCGACCCCGGCAACATCCGGGACCGGGACCGGGAGCAGGACGGTCTCGGGAGTGTCGGCGCCGCCATCCAGCGCGGCGATCAGGCCCGACAGGTCGGCGTACGTCGTGACCGGAATGCCAGCCTCCCGCCACTCCCCGGGCCCGCCCAGCGCAACCCAGGCGCCGTCCTGAACCGTCTCATCAGACCCTGTCGAGGGCGGCGCAGGAGTCCACTCCAGCCGGAACAAGCTGTCCGCATGCGAGCGATTGGCCACAGCCAACTCCGCGGCTTGCACAGGACGCAGCACCAGGGAGTCGATCTCGGCGACCGGGTCACCCGTAGCATCGGCGACCCGCAACCCGATTTCGCCCGTACCCCGCGGCGTGAGCCGGACCCGCACCGCGGACGCCCCCACCGCCGACAGCGACACCCCCGACCACAAGAACGGAAGCAGCACACCCTCAACGGACTCACCCCGCAGCCCCAGCGCATGCAACACCGAGTCCAACAGCGCGGGATGCAGGCCAAACCCGCTCGCCTCATCCGCGACATGCTCGGGCAGCACCGCCTCCACAAACAGGTCCTCACCCTGCTTCCAGACCCCGCGCAGGCCACGGAACGCAGGACCGTAGGCCAGCCCGACCCCGGCCAGTCGCTCGTACAGCCCCTCCAGCGAGACAGACTCCGCTCCTGCGGGCGGCCACGCCCGCAGGTCCCAGTCCACGGCCCCGCGCTCAGCCGTCGCCGTCAGGACTCCAGTGGCATGCAACGTCCACGGCTCATCAGTACCGGCATCCTCCCCACGGGAGTAGACCCGCACCTCACGTCGCCCCTCACCAGACTCCGAAGCATCGACGCTGATCTGTATGTCGACGGCGCCGTCCTGCGGCAGCACCAACGGCGCCTGGAGCGTCAACTCCTCAACACGGTCACAGCCGACCCGGTCACCCGCCTGCACTGCCAACTCCACCAATGCTGTCCCCGGCACCAACACCGAACCAACCACCACATGATCGGCGAGCCACGGGTGCGACTTCACCGACAGCCGCGACGTCAGCACCACCGCATCCGAACCC
>NZ_JAERRF010000013.1 GCF_016741875.1 Streptomyces coffeae
GGCCCGCGAGCTGAACGTGGACGCCGAGGGCATCGACATGGGCCCGTCCCCGACGGATGCCGCCCTGGCCGCCGATCTGGCGCTGCCGATCGAGGAGCTCGAGCTCACCGTCCGCTCGTACAACTGCCTCAAGCGCGAGGGCATCCACTCGGTGGGCGAGCTGGTGGCCCGCTCCGAGGCGGACCTGCTGGACATCCGCAACTTCGGCGCCAAGTCGATCGACGAGGTCAAGGCGAAGCTGGCCGGGATGGGCCTGGCGCTCAAGGACAGCCCGCCCGGGTTCGACCCGACCGCCGCGGCTGACGCCTTCGGCGCCGATGACGACGCGGACGCCGGTTTCGTGGAGACCGAGCAGTACTAGAACCTGCCGGTCCACTGTGGCTGAGGTCTTGTCCTCAATCGCCGGACGGGCTGGATTTTGTTCACTGACACCGGTACCTGACACGGCCGGTGCAGACACCTAGGAGAAACACATGCCGAAGCCCACCAAGGGCGCCCGTCTGGGCGGCAGCGCTGCGCACGAGCGGCTCATGCTGGCGAACCTCGCCACCGCGCTGTTCGAGCACGGCCGGATCACCACCACCGAGGCAAAGGCCCGCCGCCTGCGCCCGGTCGCGGAGAAGCTGGTCACCAAGGCGAAGAAGGGCGACCTTCACAACCGCCGTCTGGTGCTCCAGACCATCCGTGACAAGGGCGTTGTGCACACTCTCTTCACCGAGATCGCGCCGCGCTACGAGAACCGGCCGGGTGGCTACACCCGTATCACCAAGATCGGTAACCGTCGTGGCGACAACGCCCCGATGGCGGTCATCGAGCTGGTCGAGGCGCTGACCGTGCAGCAGGAGGCTGTCGGCGAGGCCGAGGCCGCCACCCAGCGCTCCGCCAAGGACGCTGCCGGTGACCAGGCGATCGCGGACCTGAAGAAGGACGAGGCCGAGGCCACCGAGGCTCCGGCCGAGGAGTCCAAGGACGCCTGAGCCGTCTGACGGCCATGGACGGGCCCGCCCCCAGCGACATCGGGGGCGGGCCCGTCCCGCATGTCCCGCGTATCGAGAGGAACTGTGGTGAGTGACGAGGCGGCGCCCGGCTTCGTACGGGTCCGGCTGGACCTGAGCTATGACGGCGCGGACTTCTCGGGCTGGGCGAAACAGCGGGAACGGCGCACCGTCCAGGGCGAGTTGGAGAGCGCGCTGCGTACGGTCACCCGCTCGTCCGAGACCTATGAGCTGACCGTCGCGGGCCGTACCGACGCGGGGGTGCACGCCCGTGGGCAGGTCGCCCATGTCGATCTGCCGGAGCCGCTGTGGGCCGAGCACCGGGACAAACTGCTGCGCCGCCTCGCGGGCCGGCTGCCGCACGATGTCCGCGTCTGGCGCGTCACCGAGGCACCCGCCGGTTTCAACGCCCGCTTCTCCGCGATCTGGCGCCGCTACGCCTATCGCGTCATCGACCACCCCGGCGGTGTCGATCCGCTGCTGCGCGGCCATGTGCTCTGGCACGACTGGCCGCTGGACGTCGACGCGATGAACGCCGCCTCGACACGGCTGCTGGGCGAACACGACTTCGCGGCGTACTGCAAGCGCCGCGACGGCGCCACCACCATCCGCACCCTTCAGCGGCTGAGCTGGGAGCGCGGCGCGGACGGCGTCATCACCGCCACGGTGCGCGCCGACGCCTTCTGCCACAACATGGTGCGCTCGCTGGTCGGCGCGCTGCTCTTCGTCGGCGACGGCCACCGCCCCCCGGACTGGCCCGGCACGGTGCTGGCCGCGGGTGTGCGCGACTCCGCCGTCCATGTCGTCCGCCCCCATGGACTGACCCTCGAAGAGGTCGGCTACCCCGCCGATGACCACCTCGCGGCGCGCAACCGCGCCTCCCGCAACAAGCGTTCCCTCCCGGGCGCGGCCACCGCGGTGGACCTGAACGCGGGGTGCTGCTGAATCCCCTTCCACCGCGGGCGGGTGTGAGCCGCGCGCAGGGGGGTACTCGGCGCCGCGTATGGCGTCGGGAGTCGGCTGAGCGCCGCGGCGGAAGGCGACGGAAGGCGGGGGAAAGCGGCGGGATGGGGACGGTGGGATGGGCGGGAATCGTCTTCCGGGGTATCTGGAAGATCGATAGCATTTGCCGTCCGACAACTGAGCGCAGGCTGCCGCGAAAGGGATGCGCGTGAGTACCAGTGAGGCCGCCGTACGGGAACGCCTGACCAGGGCTCTGCGTGAGCGGGACGCGGAAATCGCCGACCGCTGGGTGGAGTTGCAGCTGGAACAGGCGCTGCTGGGGACGGACATCAGTGAGGCCGAACTCCGCGAAGAGGCCGATGCGTTGATCGACGCGCTGGTGCCCGGGCTGGAGAGCGGGGCACCGGTGGACCGGGTCGTCACCTCCAACTCCGGTCTCCAGGAAGCGGTGGTGCGGCTGTCGATGCGCCGGGCGCGGGGCGGGGCCACCCCGACGGTGACCTCGCTCGCGGTGCTCGCGCTCAAGGAGGCGCTGCTCAAGGCGGTGCAGCGGGAGACCCGGGACGCCGAGGAGCTGTTCGCGTCGGCGGTGTTCATCAACCGGCTGCTGGATGTGGCCGGAGCGCTGTCGTTCGAGACCTATGTCGAGGGCCGCGAGGAGATCATCCGGCGGCAGAGCCAGCAGTTGATGGAGCTGTCGACGCCGGTGGTGCGGCTGTGGCGGCAGGTGCTGGCGGTGCCGCTGATCGGCACCCTGGACACCGCCCGGACACAGGTGGTGATGGAGAATCTGCTCCAGGCCATACAGGACCACGAGGCGCTGGTCGCGATCGTGGACATCACGGGTGTGCCCACGGTGGACACCGCGGTCGCCCAGCATCTGATGCAGACCGTCAACGCGGTACGGCTGATGGGCGCGGACTGTGTGATCAGCGGGGTCCGGCCGTCGATCGCGCAGACCATCGCCCAGCTCGGTATCGATCTGTCCGCCATCCTCACCCGGGCGACGCTGGCCGACGCGCTGGCAGCCGCGATCAAGCTCATCGACGGTCCGGGCCCCGACGGGGACGACGGAGAGGGCCGGTGACCGCGCCCCGCCCGGCGGGCGTGCCGATTCTGCGGCTGGGTGATGTGCTGGTCACCGGGCTGCTCAATGAGCTGGACGACGGGGCCGCCATCGCCTTCACCGAGGAGCTGACCGAGCGCATCTCGGCGGAGGGCGCCCGCGGGGTGCTCATCGACATCTCACGGCTGGAGATCATCGACTCCTTCGTGGCGCGCACCCTGATGGAACTGACCACGGTGGCGCGGCTGCTGGGCGCGCGGGTCATCGTGGCGGGGATGCGGCCGCCGGTGGCGATCACGCTGGTCGAGCTGGGGATCGAACTGGTCGGGGTGGAGACCGCGCTCAACCCCGAGCAGGGGCTGGCCGCGCTGGGGTGGCGGCAGGCCCAGCAGTCCGTGGAAGGGTCCCGGCGTGGCGCTGCCCGGTGAGTCCGCCCTGGCGTCGTGGGGGAGGGCGGTCCCCACGTCCGCGGAGGAGGGTGCTCCCGCACCGTCGGCCCATGTGGTGCGGACCGAGGAGGATCTGCTGACGGTCCGGCACGCGGTGCGCGCGGCCACGGTGGAGGTCGGCTTCGGCCTGGTGGACCAGACCCGGGTGGTCACGGCGGCGAGCGAGCTGGCCCGTAACGCGTATGTCCACGGCGGCGGCGGCACCGTCACCATCGAGTATCCGCGGCGGCCGGGCGCCCGGGGGCTGCGGCTGGTGGTCAAGGACGACGGGCCGGGTATCGCGGATCTGGACGCGGCGCTGACCGACGGCTTCACCACGGGCTCGGGCCTGGGCCATGGACTGGGCGGTGCCCGGCGGCTGATGGACGAGTTTACGGTGCAGACCGGGCCGGGTGAGGGCACCGTGGTGACCGCCACCCGCTGGACGGCCCGGTGATCCGTCACCGCGCGACCCCCACCGCCGCCGTACGGGTGGACCACCACAGCGCGGTGCAACTGGCCGCGGTGACCGCGCGCGGTGTGGCGCGGGACTGCGGACTGCCGGGCGCGCTGCCCGACCAGGCGGCGGTGATCGCCTCGGAGCTGGCGAGCAATCTCGACAAGCACGCCAGCGACGGCACGCTCTACATCCAGCCGACCCCGCTCGGCGCCGGAGTGGAGATCCTGGCCGCCGACCGCGGCCCGGGGATGCCGGAGCTGGAGCGCTGTCTGACCGATGGCTACACCACGGCCGGCACGCTGGGGGTGGGGCTGGGCGCGGTGAGCCGGATGGCCACCCACTTCACCATCCGCACCGGGACCGACGCCGGTGGCGGGACGTGGGCATGCGCCCGGCTCACCCCGCCCGGCGACCGCGAGACCGCGCTCCAGGACGTGGGCTCGGTGTGTCTGGCGGTGGAGGGGGAGGAGGACTGCGGTGACGCCCGCGCGGTGGTGCAGACCGGTGAGACCCGCACCGCCGCCGTCCTGGACGGGCTGGGCCACGGCTCGCGGGCGGCCGAGGCGGCCCAGGTGGCCCTGCGGTCCTTCCTCGCCGACCCCGGTCGGCCGCTGCCCGATCTGCTCACCGCGATGAACCGCGCCCTGCGCCGCACCCGGGGGGCCGCCGTCGGGCTGCTGCGGCTGCGCCCGGAGAGCGCCGACTACTGCGGTATCGGCAACGTCCGCGCGCTGACCCTCTCCCACACGGGGGTGCACCACCGGCTGACCGGGCAGCCCGGGGTGGTCGGCTGGAGCATGCCGACACCGCGCACCCACGGCTTTCCGGTGCCGCCGGGGGCCACCGTGGTGCTGTACAGCGACGGTATCGACTGCCGGTGGGCGCGTGAGCCGTCGCCGTCCCTGCTGCGCCTGCCCCCGTCCCTGCTGTCCGCGGCGCTCGCCCACGGCCACCGTCGCCTCCGTGACGACGCGACGGTCCTCGCGTCCAGATCCCCACAGACACCGAGGCTGCCATGACGACCCGGACCGCTGGATGCGCCACCAAGGCGGAGCTGTGCCGGGCCGTACGACGGCTGGCCCATGACCACGGCCTGGATCCCGCGCTCCGGGGCCGGCTGGTGCTGTCGGCGGCCGAGGTCGCGGCGGAGGCCGTACGTACCGCCGAGGGCACCAGCGTGACCTGGTCGTTCGAGCCGGACCGCAATGCGCGGGGCAGTGGTCTGGGCGTGCTCACGGTCACGCTGCGCACGGCCCGGCCCCCGGCCCCGCGGTCGGTGACGGAGCTGCCGCTGCCCGCGGACGCGGTGCACGGCCTGGATGTGGTGTGGCGGCTCCCGGCCCGCGCGGCGGCGACCGGACCGGTCGGGAACGGCGGCCCAGCAGGCGGCTCCGTCAACGGTGGCGGTTCGTCCGACGACGCCGCGCTCGCCGACGAGGAGTTGCGCGCCGTGATGGCCCGTGCCGACGCGCTCACCGCCGAGCACCGCAGGCTGAAGGACGAACTGGAGGAGACCAACAGCGGGGTTCTCGCCCTCTACGTCCAGCTCGACGAGCGCGACGAGCAGTTGCGCACCGCCCACGGCCAGACCCTGCGGGAACTCGAGGACGCGCTGCGCCCCTCCCCGCTGGAGGTCGAGGGGCTCGAACTGGCCGTCCACTACGCGCCGGCGGGCACCGACGCCCCCACCGGCGGGGATCTCTACGACTGGTTCGTCCTGCCCGACGGCACCGTCCACATCACCATCGTGGACGCCCTCGGACACGGCGTGACCAGTACGCGCAGCGCGCTCAATGTCACCCACGCCGTGCGCACCCTGACCCTGGAGGGGCATCACCTGGAGTCGATCGTGGCGCGGACCGACGAGATCCTGCTGCCCTTCGACCGGAGCGTGATGGCCACCGTGCTGCTGGCCCGGGTGAATCCGGCCTCCGGTGAGCTGCGGGTGGCCAACGGCAGCCATCCTCCCGCGCTGCTGCTGCGGGAGGACGGAACGGCCCGTTATCTGGAGGCCCGTGGGCGCGGGATCGGCTTTCCGATGCCCGGAAGCGACCGGCTGGTCGGCGAGCGGCTGGCCCCGGGCGACCTTCTGCTGCTCTACACCGACGGCCTCACCGAGAGCCGGAGGGACCCGATCGAGGGCGAGAAGCGGCTGATGGAGGCCGCGCGGAGCCACCGGGGCCGCCCGACGGAGGACATCCCCGGCGCGATCGCACGGGATATGCACACCGTGATCCTCCACCCGGACGACACCCTCGCCCTGGCTGTCCGGTTCATCGACGGCCGATCGCCGGATCGGCCGCCGACGGCTGACGGGTGATCACCGGGCGGGACCCAGCCGCTGCCCCGGGATCCGGCCGGGGCGCTGTCCGCCCCGGCTCTGCTGCGGCAGCACCGGCCGCCGCGAGGGGTGCCGACGGCGTAGGCCCCTGTCCTGGGGCTGGGCGCGGACCAGCTCCTCGAACAGGGAGCGGGCGGAGACCAGTGCCTCACGCATCCGCTCGGTCTCGACCTCGCCGCCACCTCGGGTCTGCGCGGCCATCAGATGCAGTCGGCGGTAGCCGTCGACGGTGTAGGCGTGGCGGACGGACATCGCGTCCATCTGCTCCTCGTGGGACGCCGAGGCGTAACCGCGCTCGACGGCCAACTCACCGAGCAGCCGGTCGGCTTCCCGCACCGCGTGGGCCGGGGCGTCGACGAACTGCTCCTGAAGGCCCGCCCACCGTGCCGCGTAGCTCTCACGGGCCTCCGGTGACAGGCGCTGTACCGGCAGATTGCCGTAGTGACGGACCCGCTCGCTCAGCTCCCACAGCGCGGCTTTCTCATCGCCGTTGTGCCGGGAGACGGCCCGGTCGTACTCGGGGCCGAACCGGTTCATGAGTCCGCCGCGGCCGCTCTGGCGGACCGACGGGGCGAACACCAGCGCCGCCATGGCCCCCAGGGCCGCCACCAGGATGATGAGCGCAACTGTTGACATCGTTATGCCTTCCGCAGAGGTTTCCTCGCTCGAGGCTGATATCACCGAGTGTTACCGAAGTCGCCCGGGCCAAACACACTCCGTTGGCTTCGGGGTCTCAATTCACCGTGGTGGGGCATGCGATGGCCAGGTCACCGGCCCGGGTGAGATACGGGCGCACCCCGTGGCCGACCGGGTGGAGATCGGTCCGGTCGCGGTCGAGGATGTCGCCGATGATCCGTCCGAGGGTGATCGGGGCGGTGGAATCGGGGGACTTACGGAGCGTCAGCTCCCACCGGGCGGATCCGGAGCGGCCGTCGCGGGCGGCGTGGATGCGCTCGTAGGGCAGGGTGAAGCGGAACCGTCCGCCGTCCAGGACGGCGACGTCCGCGTACAGGGCGCGGCAGGCGCCGCGCGGCGTGGCGACGGCCCGCGGGGAGGTGCCGGGTCCGAAGCGCACACCGTGCAGGGTGCCTTCGACGGTGATTCCGTCGTCGCCCGCATGGATCTCCCGGGCCTCGGCGTGGGACGGGCGGTGCCAGGTGCGCAGCGCGAGATGGCCGTCGACGGTGGGATAGGGGATCCACCAGCAGAACGGGGAGCCGGGCAGCGGCTCCAGGCCGAGCAGTCCGCGTCCTTCGGCGTAGCGGCTGAGGACACGGCGGCGGGCGCCGTCGGAGGGGCGTACGACATGCAGGTCCCAGCGGCCCTCGGCGAGGTCCAGGACGCCGCGGTCGAGGGTGGCCGTCCAGGGTCCGGCGGGCGCGGTCGGCGGGAGGAGCGGCACCCGGACCGGTTCGCTGCCGTCGTCGGCGTGGCGGCGGGTGAGGGTGAGCGCGAGTCCGCTGCCGTGCACGCCGTCGGGCTCGATCAGGAGCGACAGCCGGCCGTCGGGGGTGACCCGGCAGTCGGCGACGGGGCGCAGGGGTTTGCGGATCAGCGCTCTGACCGCGCCCTTGAGGGAGGCCAGCGGGGTGCCGGCCGGGTGTCCCGCCGCTCCCTGCCGTGGGATGCCCGGCATGAAGGCGCCGGTGCCATACCGGGTGGCGGCGGCAGCGGGGGGCGGGGTGCCGCGTGCGGCGTAGAGTTCGGCGAACAGTTCCTCGTACGCGGCGGCCACCCGCTCCGGTGCGTAACGCCGGGCGGACTCACGGGCCGCGGCGGCCATGGTGCGGCGCAGCGCGTTGTCCTCGATCAGGGTGAGCAGTCCCTTGGCGATGCCGTCGGCGTCACCGGGCGGGACGAGCAGACCGTCCCGGCCGTTGGTGATGATCTCGCCGGGACCGTGCGGGCAGTCGGTGGCGACGACGGGCACTCCGCAGTGCATGGCCTCCACGATCGTCATGCCGAAGGACTCCTCACGGGAGGTGACGGCGGCGATCGCGCCCTTGGCCCATTCGGTCTCGATGGGCGAGTGGGCGCCCATGAGGGTGATCCGCGCGGTCAGGCCGAGGTCGTCGATCTGGCGGCGCAGCGCGGGCTGTTGCGGACCGCGGCCGTAGATCCGCAGCCGCCAGTCGGGGTGTTCGGCCGCGACCGTCGCCCAGGCGCCGACCAGCAGGTCGTACCGTTTGACCGGGATCAGCCGCCCGGCGGCCACCACCAGTTTGGCCCGGCCGTCGGAGGGCTCGACGCCGGTGGCGGGCACGGCGTTGGGCAGGGCGGTCAGCCGCCGGGTGGGGATCCCGGGCAGCCGGGCGCGGTGGGTGGCCGCGTCCGCCTCGGAGACGGCGGTGTGCGCGTCGAGGCGGGCGATCGCGGTGTCGCAGGCGGCGCGGATCTCGGCCCGGTGGGTGCCGTAGAGCCGGTGCTCCTGGCCGATCCGCAGATAGCGGCCCTCCCGGCCCAGGGCCGCGAGAGCGATGACGAGGCCGGGGCGGGTGGCGATGACCACATCCGCGTCGGTGCCGTGGAGATGGGCGGCGATGCGTTCGTCGGTGAGGGCGTTGAAGTTGACCGTGCCCTGCGCCTCCGCGGCGGGGACATGGGCGCTGGGCCGCTCCAGCAGCGGATGGCCGAGGTCGGTCGATCTGCCCTCGGCGGCGGGGCGTTGGTCGATCAGAGGGCTGAGCCGGACGGCGGGGTGGAGGGGCAGACTCGGGGAGTCCACGGTACGGATGACGGAGACGATCTCCACGGTGTGCCGTGCCGCGAGAGCACCGGCCACATTGAAGGTCGACCGGATGGTGCCGCCGATCCCGTAGGCGTTGTGCAGCAGAAAAGAAATCTTCACGGTGATCGCCGTGCGGCCCGGTCCGGCCGCCGCGACTGCCCCCTTTCCGGATGCGCTCCGGTCGGTCAGTCGGTAAGACAGGCGCCGGTCGGAAAAGTTGCTTGTGCCTGTCGTCAAGGGACATGCGCCACAATGCGGGCGCGCCGTGCAACTGTCGGACGCTCCCGGCGGTCCGCGCATGGGGGGCGATACCGGATCGTGAGGGAAATCCCTTGGTGTGCCGCGCCCCACCGTTGTTGGATGACCTCGGACAAGAGGGCGGGGCATCGATCAGAGATGGACGGAATCGTGATGAAGTCTGGTACGCGTGTTGTCGTCGCGGCGGCAGTGGCCGCGACGCTCGGTCTGCTGACCGGGTGCGGCGGCGACAGTGACGATGCCAAGGGCAAGGGGGGCGGCGTCAAGGACGAGCGGACCGCGGCCGCCGCGCCGCTGTCCGCGGCGCAGTTGGAGAAGGCCGCCGTGACCAAGGCCGATGTCAAGGGCTTTGAGATCGAGAAGATGTCGGAGAAGGAGTTCTCCGACGGCGGGTCCGCCAAGGCCGAGAAGGCCGCATGCCAGCCGATCGCCCAGCTGATGGGGTCCTCGTTCGACCCCGCGCCGAAGGCGTCCGTCTACCGGACGTACGCCCAGTCCAAGGGCGGGAAGCTGGGCGGCTCCGGCTTGATCCGGCTCTCCACGTACGGCGGCGGTGACGCCGAGCGCACGGTCAAGGACCTGCGCGGCGCCGTGTCGGCCTGTCAGGGCGGGTTCGCCGCCAAGGACGGCTCCGGGAAGAAGTCCGATGTCGCCAAGGTGACTCCGCAGGCCGACCCCGGGCTGGGCGATGAGTCGCTGTCCTTCAGCCTGCTGGACGCGAGCAAGGACAAGGCCGTGGTGAAGTTCGCCGTGGTGCGCGCCGGTTCCCAGCTGAGCGTGTTCTTCGGGGTGAACCTCATGGACGCAAGCAAGTCCGATGTTCCGGCGGAGCTGTTGAAGGCGCAGACCACCAAGCTCGAGAAGGCGAACGCCTCCTGAGGACGGCGCGGGCGTCAGTCGGTGGCCGAGGCCGCCGCTGACGCCTGGGTGTTGCCGCGGGCCAGGATGCGGCGGAAGGCGTAGTCCGCGAGGTCGCGTCCGGCCCCCAGCGCCTTGGTGTCCGACGTGGTCACCGACTTTCCCGAGGTGTAGCCGGATATCGTGAAGTAGGCGTAGCGGCCGATGGCGTTGGTGGATCTGCGGCACACCGGGCCGTGGCAGAAGTTCACACCGCCCCCGGTCAGGGCCGCGACCCCGCCCTCGGCCTGCTTCTTCGCCTTCTCCGCCGCGGCCTTGGTGTCGAAGACGGCGACGCCGACGGTGACCGCGACCCCGTTCCGGGAGTAGGTCGCGCGGAACAGCTTGCGGCAGCCGTTGCCGCTGAGCGCCGGGGCGAGCCCGCCCTGAGCCACCGAGGCGCAGTTGGAGGCGGTGGACGTCGCCGCCTTCGTATAGCCGCGCCCCTGGGTGACCGCCTTCTTCTCCGGGAACAGGGTTCCCGCACTGAGCGGCGCCTTGTCCCGCTTCGCGCTGGAGATGATGTCCAGCGGCTTCGGCGGCGCCGGTGGGGCCACATTGGAGAAGGTGGGCTCGGGGGTGGATGAGCCGCTCGGCAGATCCTGCGGTGTGGGCAGCCGGCTCGCCGACGCGTTGGAGCCCGAGCCCTTGTTGTCGCCGCTGGTCACCGCGATGGCCACGATCGCGGCCACGGCGCCCGTCGCGAGCAGTCCACCACCGGCCAGCAGCCATGTGCGGCGCCTGCCGCGCGCGGCGGTGTCGTCCGCCAGCGCGTTCCAGTCCGGTGTCGGCGGCTGAGGCGCCCCACCCCCGGGCCCGTACGGTCCCCCTTGCCCAAAGCTCATGGCCCGCATCTTAATCCGCCCAGCTCATAAACCGGTTGGCCTGCCCGTGGCCACGAGGTCACAATCCGGGCATGGGTCATCTGGAGGCGGCACACCTGGAGTACTACCTGCCCGATGGACGGGCCTTGCTCGGCGATGTGTCGTTCCGGGTCGGGGAGGGCGCCGCGGTCGCACTCGTCGGGGCCAACGGCGCGGGCAAGACCACCCTGCTGAGGCTGATCGCGGGAGAACTCCAGCCGCACGGCGGATCGGTGACGGCTGGTGGCGGTCTCGGGGTGATGCCGCAGTTCGTGGGGTCCGTACGGGATGAGCGGACCGTGCGCGACCTGCTGGTCTCCGTCGCCCGGCCGCGGATCCGCCAGGCCGCGAAGGCCGTGGACGACGCCGAGTACGCGATCATGACGCGGGACGACGAGCCCGCCCAGATGGCCTACGCCCAGGCGCTCAGCGACTGGGCCGAGGCCGGTGGCTATGAGACCGAGACCGTGTGGGACATGTGCACCGCGGCCGCGCTCGGCGTCCCCTATGACCGCGCCCAGTGGCGCGAGGTGCGCACCCTCTCCGGCGGTGAGCAGAAGCGCCTGGTCCTGGAGTCGCTGCTGCGCGGCACCGACGAGGTGCTGCTGCTGGACGAGCCGGACAACTATCTGGACGTCCCCGGCAAGCGCTGGCTGGAGGAGCGGCTGCGGGAGACCAAGAAGACCGTGCTGTTCGTCTCCCACGACCGGGAGCTGCTGGCCCGCGCCGCCGAGAAGATCATCAGCGTTGAGCCGGGTCCGGCGGGCAGTGACGTCTGGGTGCACGGCGGCGGCTTCGCCACCTACCACCAGGCCCGCAAGGAGCGCTTCGCCCGTTTCGAGGAGCTGCGCCGCCGCTGGGACGAGGAGCACGCCAAGCTGCGCCGCCTGATGCTCACCTTCAAGCAGAAGGCGGCGTACAACTCGGACATGGCCGGGCGCTACCAGGCCGCCAAGACCCGGCTGCGGAAGTTCGAGGAGGCGGGCCCGCCGCAGGAGCCGCCGCGCGAGCAGGACATCCGGATGCGGCTGAAGGGCGGCCGCACCGGGGTGCGCGCCGTCACCTGCCGGGGGCTGGAGCTCACCGGGCTGATGCGCCCCTTCGACCTGGAGGTCTTCTACGGCGAGCGGGTCGCGGTGCTCGGCAGCAACGGCTCCGGGAAGTCCCACTTCCTGCGGCTGCTGGCGGGTGAGGACGTGGCGCACACCGGGGAGTGGAAGCTGGGCGCCCGGGTCGTCCCCGGCCACTTCGCCCAGACCCACGCCCACCCCGAGCTGGCCGGGCGCACCCTGGTGGACATCCTGTGGACCGAGCACGCCCGGGACCGGGGTGCCGCGATGAGCGCGCTGCGCCGCTACGAGCTGGAGCGCCAGGGCGACCAGCCCTTCGACAAGCTCTCCGGCGGACAGCAGGCCCGCTTCCAGATCCTGCTGCTGGAGCTGACCGGGACCACCGCCCTGCTGCTGGACGAGCCGACGGACAACCTGGACCTGGAGAGCGCGGAGGCGCTCCAGGAGGGGCTGGAGCGTTACGACGGCACGGTGCTGGCCGTCACCCACGACCGCTGGTTCGCCCGCTCCTTCGACCGCTTCCTGGTCTTCGGCGCGGACGGACGGGTCCGTGAGGTCACCGAGCCGGTCTGGGACGAGGCCCGGGTGGCGCGTAAACGCTGAGTGGCCGGGGTGTGCCCGAGTGGTGCCGGGTGTGTTTTGACCCGTCCGGGGGCGGACCGGTATTCTGCCAGTTCGTTATGCGTATTGGCTTGCTCGTTCTCACGTGAGAGGCCGTTACGCCGGTCCACCGGGCCGATGACCAGCGGCAATGCACCCGGATGCGTCACCGAGGTGCGGCCAGGGCTGTCGTGATCGTCCGGGTGGCCTTGTAAGGACCCGTCCCCTCGGTCCTAGCGGACCTGGGGAGACCCCACACTGAGAAGCGAAGGCTACGACCGTGCGTACGTACAGCCCCAAGCCCGGCGACGTCCAGCGTCAGTGGCACGTCATCGACGCCACCGACGTCGTTCTCGGCCGCCTGGCCTCCCAGGCTGCCACCCTCCTGCGGGGCAAGCACAAGCCCGTATACGCGCCGCATGTCGACGCTGGTGACTTCGTCATCATCATCAACGCCGACAAGGTGCACCTCTCCGGCAACAAGCGGACCCAGAAGATGGCGTACCGCCACTCCGGCTACCCGGGTGGTCTGCGTTCCATCCGCTACGACGAGCTGCTGGAGAAGAACCCGGAGAAGGCCGTCGAGAAGGCCATCAAGGGCATGCTCCCCAAGAACACCCTGGGCCGTCAGATGCTCTCGAAGCTGAAGGTGTACTCGGGTGACCAGCACCCGCACGCCGCTCAGCAGCCGGTCCCGTTCGAGATCACCCAGGTCGCGCAGTAGTCCCGGCCACCCCCTAAGACGAAAAGAATCTGAGGAGCATCGTGGCCGAGACCACCGCCGAGACCCCCCTCGAGGTCGAGGAGTACACCACCGAGAGCGTTGAGACGGTCGAGTCGGAGTACACCTCCGAGTCGCTCGCTTCCCGCTTCGGCGAGCCGCAGCCGGCCGCCGGCACCGGGCGCCGCAAGAACGCCGTGGCGCGTGTCCGCATCGTGCCGGGCAGCGGCCAGTGGAAGATCAACGGGCGCACCCTTGAGGAGTACTTCCCCAACAAGGTGCACCAGCAGGAAGTCAACGAGCCCTTCAAGGTGCTCGAGCTGGACGACCGCTACGACGTCATCGCCCGCATCTCGGGCGGCGGCGTCTCCGGACAGGCCGGTGCGCTGCGCCTGGGCATCGCCCGCGCGCTGAACGAGGCGGACGTGGACAACAACCGCGGCCCGCTGAAGAAGGCCGGCTTCCTGACGCGTGACGACCGCGCCACCGAGCGTAAGAAGGCCGGTCTGAAGAAGGCCCGCAAGGCGCCGCAGTACAGCAAGCGCTAATCCGCCCGAGCCCATCGGCCCAGCGGAATCGCTGTTCATTCGAACGCCCCGGCGGCACCACCAGTGCCCCGGGGCGTTCGGCTATCGCCGCCAGGGGGCGTATACCTACAAGCAAGCTCCTGCCCCCCAGCTCGCAATCTCGGAGGACACCAGTGGGACGACTCTTCGGTACGGATGGTGTGCGCGGTGTCGCGAACGCCGACCTGACAGCTGAGATGGCGCTCGGCCTGTCGGTCGCGGCAGCGCATGTGCTCGCCGAAGCGGGAACCTTCGAGGGCCACCGGCCGGTGGCCGTGGTCGGGCGGGATCCGCGCGCGTCCGGGGAGTTCCTGGAGGCCGCCGTGGTGGCGGGGCTGGCCAGTGCTGGGGTGGACGTGCTGCGGGTGGGCGTGCTGCCGACGCCCGCGGTCGCCCATCTCACCGGCGCGCTCGACGCGGACCTCGGGGTGATGCTCTCCGCCAGCCACAACCCGATGCCCGACAACGGCATCAAGTTCTTCGCCCGCGGCGGCCACAAGCTGGCCGACGAGCTGGAGGACCGGATCGAGACCACCTACCGCGCCCATGCCTCGGGCGAGCCGTGGGACCGGCCGACCGGCGCCGGGGTGGGCCGGGTCCGCGACTACGAGGAGGGCTTCGACAACTACGTCGCCCACCTGGTCGCCGCGCTGCCGGGCCGGCTCGACGGGCTCAAGGTCGTCGTCGACGGTGCCCACGGCGCTGCCTCCCGGGTCTCCCCGGAGGCGTTCGCCCGGGCCGGGGCCGAGGTCGTCACCATCGGCGCCGAGCCGGACGGGCTCAACATCAACGACGGCCACGGCTCCACCCATCTGGCGAAACTCCAGGCCGCCGTGGTCGAGCAGCACGCCGACCTCGGTGTGGCCCACGACGGCGACGCCGACCGCTGTCTGGCCGTGGATGCCACCGGCCGGGAGGTCGACGGCGACCAGATCCTCGCCGTCCTCGCGCTGGCGATGCGCGAGGCGGGCACCCTGCGCAACAACACGGTGGTCGGCACCGTGATGTCCAACCTCGGCTTCAAGCTCGCCATGCAGCGGGAGGGCCTGGAGCTGGTCCAGACGGCGGTCGGTGACCGCTATGTGCTGGAGGAGATGAAGAGCCGCGACTACGCGCTCGGCGGCGAGCAGTCCGGCCATGTGATCGTCCTCGACCACGCCACCACTGGTGACGGCACCCTCACCGGTCTGCTGCTGGCCGCCCGCTGCGCCGCCACCGGCCGCACCCTGGCCGACCTCGCGGCCGTCATGGAGCGGCTGCCGCAGGTGCTGATCAACGTCCCGGACGTGGACAAGTCCCGCGTGGCCTCCAGCGCCGACCTCGCCGCCGCGGTCGCCGAGGCCGAGCGCGAGCTCGGCGAGACCGGCCGCGTCCTGCTGCGCCCCTCCGGCACCGAGCCGCTGGTCCGGGTCATGGTCGAGGCCGCCGACATCGACCAGGCCCGCTCCGTGGCCGGCCGCCTGGCCGACGCGGTGAAGTCCGCCCTGGGCTGAGCGCCTGGGCTGAGCGGGAACGCATCGCGGAGGGGCTGCCGTACGCGGCCCCTCCGGCGGACCTCAGAGTTTGCGCAGGGAGAGCCGCTGCACCTTGTGGTCGGGCCCCTTGCGGAGGACGAGCGTGGCACGCCCGCGGGTGGGCTGCACGTTCTGCTGGAGGTTGGGCTTGTTGATGGTCCGCCAGATCATCCGGCCGTAGTCCAGCGCCTCCTCCTCCGAGACCTGGGTGTACTTGCGGAAGTACGAGGACGGGTCCTGGAAGGCGGTCTCGCGCAGCTTCCTGAAGCGGCCGAGGTACCAGCTCTCGATGTCCGCGGTGCGGGCGTCCACGTACACGCTGAAGTCGAAGAAGTCGGCGAGTCCGACCCGGGTCCGCCCGTCCTTCCCCGGCAGCGCCGGTTGCAGCACATTGAGTCCCTCGACGATCAGGATGTCGGGGCGGTGCACCGTGAGCCGCTCGTCCGGGACGATGTCGTAGATCAGATGCGAGTAGACCGGCGCGGAGACCTCCGCCTTGCCCGCCTTCACATCGGCGACGAAACGGGTCAGCGCCCGGCGGTCGTAGGACTCGGGGAACCCCTTGCGGGACATCAGCCCGCGCCGGTGCAGCTCGGTGTTGGGGTAGAGGAAGCCGTCGGTGGTGATCAGCTCGACGCGCGGATGCTCCGGCCAGCGGGCCAGCAGCGCCTGGAGCAGCCGGGCGGTGGTGGACTTGCCGACCGCGACACTGCCCGCCACCCCGATGACGAAGGGGGTGCCGGGCTGGGTGCCGCTGCCCTTCTTGGTGTCCCCGAGGAAGGTGTTGAGGGCGCCGCGCAGCCGTCCGGTGGCCGCGACGTAGAGGTTGAGCAGCCGGGACAGCGGCAGATAGACGTCCCGCACCTCGTCGAGGTCGATGACGTCGCCGAGCCCCCGCAGCCGCTCGACCTCCTCGGCGGTCAGCGGCAGCGGCGTCTTGTCCCGCAGTGCGCTCCACTCCGCGCGCGAGAGATCCACGTACGGGCTGGCCTCGCTCCGCCGCTGCGGTGCGCGCACGGTGCGCGCACCGCGCGCAGTTGACGTGATCACACCTTCATTGTCGGGGCTGGGCCCGGAACTGTGGGGCCCAGGCGGCGTGGAGTCGGTCACCCCCGGGAGCCACCCCCGGGCCACCACCGGGCCATGCCCGGGCCACCACCGGTCATCCCGGCAGGGCGCCGGCGCCGCCCGCGCACGCCGCGCGGCGTGCGCGACGCGCGGGCCGTCGTCCGTCCCCGAGGGGACGGGTCGTACGCTGCCTTCATGTGCGGAATCGTTGGTTATGTGGGAGGGCAGTCCGCCCTCGATGTTGTTCTGGCCGGTCTCAAGCGGCTCGAGTACCGCGGCTATGACTCGGCCGGGGTGGCCGTGCTCGCCGACGGCGGGCTGGCCTCCGCCAAGAAGGCGGGCAAGCTCGCCAACCTGGAGAAGGAGCTGGCCGACCGGCCGCTGCCCAGCGGCGGCACCGGGATCGGCCATACCCGGTGGGCCACCCACGGCGGCCCGACCGACGCCAACGCCCATCCGCACCTGGACAACGCGGGCCGGGTCTCGGTCGTCCACAACGGCATCATCGAGAACTTCGCGGTACTGCGCGCCGAGTTGGCCGAGCGTGGCCATGATCTCGCCTCGGAGACCGACACCGAGGTCGTGGCGCATCTGCTCGCCGAGTCCTTCTCCTCCTGTGGTGACCTGGCCGAGGCGATGCGCCAGGTGTGCCGTCAGCTGGAGGGCGCCTTCACCCTGGTCGCGGTGCACGCGGACGCGCCCGATGTGGTGGTCGGGGCGCGCCGGAACTCGCCGCTGGTGGTCGGGGTCGGCGAGGACGAGGCGTTCCTCGCCTCCGATGTGGCCGCCTTCATCGCGCACACCCGCGAGGCCATCGAGCTGGGCCAGGACCAGGTGGTCGAGGCCCGCCGCGACGTGGTGACGGTCACCGACTTCGACGGGGCGCCCGCCGAGGTCCGTCCGTACCACGTGGACTGGGACGCCTCCGCCGCCGAGAAGGGCGGCTACGACTACTTCATGCTCAAGGAGATCGCCGAGCAGCCGAAGGCGGTCGCGGACACCCTCCTCGGCCGGATCGACCTCTCCGGCAACCTGTGCCTGGACGAGGTCCGTATCCCCGCCTCCGTGCTGCGCGAGGTCAGCAAGGTCGTGATCGTCGCGTGCGGCACCGCGTACCACGCCGGGATGATCGCGAAGTACGCCATCGAGCACTGGACGCGGATCCCCTGCGAGACGGAGCTGGCGAGCGAGTTCCGCTACCGGGACCCGATCCTGGACCAGCGCACCCTGGTGATCGCCATCTCGCAGTCCGGCGAGACCATGGACACCCTGATGGCGCTGCGCCACGCCCGTGAGCAGGGCGCCAAGGTGCTGGCGATCTGCAACACCAACGGCTCGACGATTCCGCGCGAGTCCGACGCGGTGCTCTACACCCACGCCGGTCCCGAGGTCGCGGTCGCCTCGACCAAGGCGTTCCTCACCCAGCTGGTGGCCTGCTATCTGGTGGCGCTGTACCTGGGGCAGGTGCGCGGCACCAAGTGGGGCGACGAGATCATCTCGGTGATCCGCGAGCTGTCGGAGATCGCCACCCAGGTGGAGCAGGTCCTGGAGACGATGGAGCCGGTGCGCGAGCTGGCCCGCACCCTGGCCGACAAGAACACGGTGCTCTTCCTCGGGCGCCATGTGGGCTACCCGGTGGCGCTGGAGGGTGCGCTCAAGCTCAAGGAGCTGGCGTACATGCACGCCGAGGGCTTCGCGGCCGGTGAGCTGAAGCACGGTCCGATCGCGCTGATCGAGCAGGACGTCCCGGTGGTCGTCGTGGTGCCGTCGCCGCGCGGGCGGTCGGTCCTCCACGACAAGATCGTCTCCAATATCCAGGAGATCCGGGCGCGCGGTGCCCGCACGATCGTGATCGCCGAGCGCGGCGACGAGGCGGTGGCGCCCTACGCCGACCACCTGATCGAGATCCCCGCGACCCCGACCCTGCTCCAGCCGCTGGTGGCCACCGTGCCGCTCCAGGTCTTCGCCTGCGAGCTGGCGACCGCGCGCGGCAACGAGGTGGACCAGCCGCGCAACCTGGCCAAGTCGGTGACCGTCGAGTGATCGTGATCCCGTGATCATCGGTGTCGGTATCGATGTGGCCGAGATCGACCGCTTCGCCGATGCCCTGCGGCGTACGCCGGGGCTGGCGGAGCGGCTGTTCGTGGCGGACGAGCTGACGCTGCCGAGCGGCGAGCGGCGCGGGATCGCGTCGCTCGCCGCCCGGTTCGCCGCCAAGGAGGCGCTGGCCAAGTCGCTGGGCGCACCGGGCGGACTGCGCTGGACGGATGCCGAGATCGTGACCGAGGACTCCGGCCGTCCGCGGCTGACCGTCCGCGGCACGGTCGCGCAGCGCGCGGCGGAGCTGGGCGTCCGCGGCTGGCATGTCTCGCTGAGCCATGACGCGGGGGTCGCCTCCGCGGTGGTGATCGCCGAGGGGTGACCCGGCTCCCGGACCCTTGGCCCCTTCCGGACGGTCCCGTACCCGCTACCCGAGGGTGTCGGCCACCACCTCGGCGGCCTGCGCGAGCAGCCGGTCGTCGGGCTTGCCGTCCTCCGCGGTGCGGTTCGTCATGATCGCCACGACGATGGGGTCCGCACCGGGGCGCCACACCACCGCGATGTCGTTGCGGGAGCCGTAGGTGGCGCCGGTGCCGGTCTTGTCGCCGACCGTCCAGTTCTTGGGCATGCCCGCCCGGATGGTGGTCGCGCCCGTGGTGTTCCTCTTCAGCCAGTCGGCGAGCTGTGCGCGTTCGGGCTTCTCGAGCGTGTCACCGAGGACGAAGGAGCGCAGGTCCTTGGCGAACGCCCGGGGAGTGGTGGTGTCCCGGGTGTTCTTGGGGTTCCAGTCGTTCAGACCCGGTTCGTTCCGTTCCATCCGGGTGATGTCGTCGCCCATCTTCTCCAGATCGGCGTCGAGCGACTTGGGGCCGCCGAGTTCTTCGAGGATCAGATTGGCCGCGGTGTTGTCGCTGTAGCGGACGGCGGCGTCGCACAGCTCACCCAGGGTCATTCCGGTGTCCACATGCTTCTCGGTGATCGGGGACCATTCGATCAGATCGTCCTTGGAGTACGTGATCTTCTTGTCCATGCCGTCGAGCGAGCGCTCGCGCAGGATGGCGCCGGCGGCCATGGCCTTGAAGGTGGAGGCGAAGGGGAAGCGTGCGCCGTCGTTGTACGCCACCTCCCGCCCGGTTCCGGTGTCGATGGCGTAGACCCCCAGGCGTGCGTCGAACTTCTTCTCCAGGCCCTTGAACTCGTCGCTGAACGAGCGGGTGGCGGCGGGCTTCGCCGCCATGGAGGACGACGACGGCGGGGAGTCGTCCTGGCCGCAGGCCGCGAGCGGGACGAGGACGAGGGTGGTGAGCGCACCGCGAAGGGCGCGCCGGGCGCGGGTGTGCCGCATGGTCCGGTACCTCCTGATCTGCCCCGTATGACAGGACATACGGGGGATGGGATGCCTTCTGCGCACACCCTTGCCGCGTTCGGCCATACGGTCCAATACACTTCTGAGGGTTTCCATGCGGAAGTGGCATGACAGTGGTGTGGAGTGGCGGTTGTGGATCTGGTGGGAGCGTGTCGCGCGTTCGTGAGCGTGAGTGAGCGCGGCAGTTTCACCGTCGGGGCGGCCGCCGCCCGGATGTCCCAGCCGGTGGCCAGCCGCCGGATCGCCGCGCTGGAGGCGCACTTCGGGGAGCGGCTGTTCGAGCGCACCTCACGGCAGGCCGTTCTCACCCCCTTCGGCCGGGACCTGCTGCCCGCCGCCCGGCAGCTCGTCCTGGCGGCCGATGTGCTGCACCACGAGGCGGAGGCCGCCAAGCACAAGCCGTGGCGGCTGGCGATGCCCGGTATCTGCTCCACCGTCGACCTCGCCCAACTGGTGGCCGACGCGCGGGGGCACGGTGTCACCCTCGACCTCCGGGTCGCGCCGCCGCGCCGGCGGGAGGAGCTGGTCCGCTCCCAACAGGTGCGGGCCGCCCTGCTGCCGGTGCCGCCGGACGAGGCGCTGTGGTCGGTGCCGCTCGGGCTGGCCGGAGCCCGGAACCCCGGGGTGAAGCGCGTCTACCTGGAGACCCTGCGGATGGGCCGGGGCGCCCCCGAACCGCCCCGCCGGATCCGGATCCAGCCGGAGGACGACGTTCCGCACATCCGCGATCCGCTGACCCGGCTGCGGGACGCGCTCGGGCTGCGGCCCGCGCAGCTCGTGGTCGCCGACGACCTCACCACAGCCGCGGCGGACGTCCTGTGCTCCGACGATCTGCTGCTGTGCTCCCCCGCCCAGGCCCGTGAACTGGCCCTGAGCTGGCGGCCCATGGGCGAGCTCACCCTCGCCCGGGGCTACGCCGTCACGGCAGCCGCGGCCGGTAACCCCCGGCACATCCAGGCCCGCCTGGGCGACGCGATAGCGCGCTGCCTCGGCGCCGTACCGTCCACCGAAGGGGGCGTGACATGACCGAGACGCTGCTGCGCGAGATGCGCGGACAGCTGCGCGACGGCGGTCTGCGCGGCTATCTGCTGGTCCGGGATCTGCGTACCGGTGAGGAGCTGGGCATCGAACCGGATGCCCAACTGCCGTCCGCCTCCCTGGTGAAGGTGCCGCTCGCGCTGGCGACGGCCGAGCGCATCCGGCGCGGTGAACTCGACGGGGCGACCACACTGGAGGTGCGGCCCGGGGGGATCACCACCCCCGGCCCGACCGGGCTGAGCCGCTTCCGCCATCCCGCCCGGGTCGCCGTCGACGACCTGGTCTATCTGAGCACCTGCATCAGCGACGGAACCGCCGCCGACGCGCTGTTCGAGCTCACCCCGCCCGACCGGGTCACCCGGATCCTCCATGAACTCGGTCTGCACGGCATCACCGTCCGGCACACCGTGTACGAGCTGTCCGACACCCCCGAGGAACGCTTCGACGGCGCACAGGCCCATCTCGCCCACGCCCTCGCCATCGACGCGGGCACCTCCGGCCGCGGCCACCGGGTGCCGCAGCTCGACACCACCCGCGCCAACACCGGCAGCGCCCGCGCCTGGGCCGATCTGCTGCAAGCCCTGTGGACACCGTCGTCGATCCACTCGGAGGTGGCCGAGCGGGTACGCGGTCTGATGGCCCACAACCTGATGCGGCAACGCCTCGCCCCGGACTTCGCCTCGGACGCCGCCATCTGGTCCTCCAAGACCGGCACCCTCCTCAACCTCCGCCATGAGATCGGTGTCGTGGAGCACGCCGACGGCCAGAGCTTCGCCGTTGCCGTGCTCACCGAGTCCGTGGTGCCCGCCAGCCGCCAGCCCGGCGCCGAGGCGCTGATGGCCCGGGTCGCCCGGACCCTGCGAGACCACCTCCGCCAGCTCTAGGCCCCTTTAAACGACGGGCGTTGGGCCCTGGCCGTCGATCCCCGCGCGGAACCGTCCCGGTGCGTCGCCCCCTCTTCTGGGTGCTGATCGCGATCCTGATGAAGATCAGCGACCGGGCGCGCGGACCCGAGGGCATCGCGGCGGCCGGATAGCCGTACCCGGCCCCCGTCACTGCAACCAGAAGCCGGTCCGCGTCAGCCACAGCTCCAGCAGGGCGGTGTCCCCGAGGACGTCGACGCGGGGCGCGGGCCGCCGGTAGATCAGCAGCAGCAGTTCCGTCAGCGGACCGCGCACCGTCACGGCCGCCTCCTCGTCGGTACGGCACCAGACCGGGGCGGGCCCGGTGAGGTCGACCAGCCACCGCGCCCCGGTGTCCGTGGCCTGGAACCGGAGGGTCCGGCCGGGACCGAGCAGCGTGGGCTCGGACTCATAGGCCTCCGGCACCGTGCCGAAGTCCATCCACTCGTCCAGCGCGTCGGACGCCGGCTCCGCGTCGAGGGTGTACTCCACGCCGACGGCCAGGGCGGCGTCCGCCCGGTGCACGGCCGTCTCGTAGGCCATCCGGCGGGCCCAGAACATCGGGGTGCCGCCCGGCCCCGGCGTCCACACCGGTACGTCGGGCCCTGCCGCGCGCAGGGTCTCCGCCAGCCGGGCGGCACCGTCGGCGAGCTGGGCGTCCAGCGCCTCCGCGCTCTCGCCGTCGATCCGCGGGACGTCGTTGACCAGTTCGTCGGAGACCGGCTCCGTCGACCGGGAGCCGACCGCTCCCTGGGCCCAGCGGTGCGCACCGTTCAGATGGCGCAGCAGCTGGCCGAGGGTCCACTCCGGGCAGCTGGGTACCGGCGCGTGAAGGTCCGCGCCCTTGACGCAGTCCCTCAACCGCTCGGTCTGCGTGACGATTTCGGCGGCGTAGCGGTCCAGGCTCAGGGTGGTCATGCGGGCCAGGCTACGGACCGCCGCGCGGGGTGCCACCGGTTTTGCGCTCAGGCATCACTTCCGGCCACACCGCTGGGCGTTGTCCGGGCGCGCGGCCCTTCGCGAGCCCCGGCGACCGGGGCACGGGCGAAGGCGCGGCCGGGCAGTGGGCTCCCGTCGTGGTGCGGGGTGTTGGCTCGGGGACCGGACGGGGGACGAGGGGGCCACGCGGCCTCCCCTGCCGCCCGCCATCCGGTCAGCGCGCCGCGTGCCGTCAGGCCAGGACGTCCCGCCATGCCTCCGCGAGCGCCGTCGCCACGTCGTACGCCGCGATCGGCGCGCCGTGCGGGCCCGCCGCGCGGCGCGCCGCCAGGCCGTGGAGATAGCCGCCGACCGAGGCCGCGTCGAGGGCGCCGAGGCCCGCCGCCAGCAGGGAGCCGGTCAGCCCGGACAGCACATCGCCGCTGCCCGCCGTGGCCAGCCAGCCGGTGCCGGTGGGGTTCACCCGCACCGGACCCCCCTCGCCCGCGACCAGAGTGGTGGACCCCTTGAGGAGCACCGTGGCGCCATAGCGCCCGGCCAGCTCCCGTACCGCCGCCAGCCGCCCGGACTCCACCTCCTCGCGGGAGACCCCGAGCAGGGCCGCGGCCTCGCCCGCGTGCGGGGTCAGCACCGTGGGCGCCTCGCGCTTGCGCAGATCGCCGGGCGGCAGGAGGCGCAGCCCGTCGGCGTCGACCAGGACGGGGACATCGGAGCGGAGCACGTCCTCCAGCGAGTGCCGGGCCGCCGCGCCGTCGCCGAGGCCGGGGCCGACCACCCACGCCTGGACCCGGCCCGCCTTGGCCGGGGGACCGGAGTGCACCAGCGTCTCGGGGAAGCGCGCGATGACCGTGTCGGCCGCCGGGCCCACATAGCGCACCGCCCCCGCGCCGCCGCGCAGCGCGCCCGCGACGGCCAGCACCGCGGCGCCCGGGTAGCGGGCGGAGCCCGCCACCACACCGACCACCCCGCGCCGGTACTTGTCGCTCTCCGCCGAGGGCCGGGGCAGCAGCGCCGCCACGTCCTCGTGCTGAAGCGCCTCCGCGTCCGGTACGGGCGGCAGATACGGCTCCAGGCCGATGCCGATCAGCCGCAGCGCGCCCGCGTAGGTCCGGGCCGGGTCGATCAGCAGGCCCGGTTTGTACGTACCGAAGGTGATGGTGGCGTCGGCGCGCACCGCGGCGCCCTTGACCTCCCCGGTGTCGGCGTCCACCCCGCTCGGCAGGTCCACGGCGACGACCATGCCGCGCACCGCCCGCGTCAGCCGCTCCGCCTCGGTCCGCAGCCCGCCCTTGCCGCCGATGCCCACGATTCCGTCCACGACCAGTTCGGCGCGGGCCAGGGCCGGTTCGGCGCGGTCGTCATGGGCCGGTACGGCCCGTCCGCCCGCCGCGAGCAGCGCGCGCAGACCCCCCGGATGGGCCCGGTCCGGGGCGAGCAGCACCGCCGTGACCCCGGCGCCGCGCCGGGCCAGCCGGGCGCCCGCGTAGAGCGCGTCGCCCCCGTTGTCCCCGCTTCCCGCCAGCACGGCTACCCGGGCGCCGGACACCCGGCGCAGCAGATCGGCGCAGGCCGCGGCCAGTCCGGCCGCCGCCCGCTGCATGAGCGCTCCGTCCGGCAGCCGCGCCATCAGCTCCCGCTCCGCGGCCCGTACGGTCTCGACGCTGTAGGCAGTCCTCATGGTCACAGTCTCCCGAACGGAGGGCACTCCGTGCGGGAAAGCACACACTCCGGTCGGCCCACGGGCCTGAGAGACTGACCGGGATGGACGAGACACCGATGCGCGCCCGTGCCGTGGTCGATCTGGCCGCCCTGCGGGACAACGTTCGGGCGCTGCGCGCCGCGGCGCCCACCGCCGAGCTGATGACCGTCGTCAAGGCGGACGGCTACGGCCACGGCGCGCTGCCCTGCGCGCGCGCCGCCCGCGAGGCCGGTGCGAGCTGGCTGGGCACCGCCACGCCGGAGGAGGCGCTCGCGCTGCGCGCGGCGGGTGACACCGGCCGGCTGATGTGCTGGCTGTGGACGCCCGGCGACCCCTGGCGGGAGGCGATCGAGGCGGACATCGACGTCTCGGCCAGCGGTCTGTGGGCGCTGCGGGAGGCCGTCACCGCGGCCCGCGCCGCGGGCCGGACCGCCCGGCTCCAGCTGAAGGCCGACACCGGGCTCGGCCGCAGCGGCTGCCAGCCCGCCGACTGGCCGGAGTTGGTCGCCGAGGCCCGTGCCGCGGAGGCGGAGGGCACCGTACGCGTGACGGGTGTGTGGTCCCACTTCGCCTGCGCCGACGAGCCGGGCCACCCCTCCATCGAGGCCCAGCTGACCACCTTCCGCGAGATGGCCGGGCACGCCGAGCGGGCGGGGCTGCGGCCGGAGGTGCGTCATATGGCCAACTCCCCGGCCACCCTGACCCTCCCCGAGTCCCACTTCGACCTCGTCCGGACCGGTATTGCCACCTACGGCATCTCGCCGAGCCCCGAGGTCGGCCTGCCCGCCGATTTCGGGCTGCGGCCGGTGATGACGCTGTCCGCCCGGCTCGCCTCGGTCAAGCGGGTGCCGGGCGGACACGGGGTCTCCTACGGACACCGCTATGTCACCCCCGGCGAAACGACCCTCGCCCTGGTGCCGGTGGGCTACGCGGACGGCATCCCGCGCCATGCCTCGGGGACCGGCCCGGTGCTGGTCGCGGGGAAGTGGCGGACGGTCGCGGGCACGGTGGCCATGGACCAGTTCGTGGTGGACCTCGGCGGCGACAGCGCGGAGGAGGGCGAGGAGGCGGTGCTCTTCGGGCCCGGGGACCGGGGCGAGCCGACGGTCGAGGACTGGGCACGTGCCGTGGGCACGATCGCGTATGAGATCGTCACCCGTGTGGGTTCCCGGGTACCACGCGTTTATGTAGGTCATTAGGGGGGCACAGGGATCTGACCATGGGCGACGACAGCACGGCAGAGACGGCGACACGAGTCGTGGCGGGGGCCACAGCCGTGAGCTGGAGGCGCGGAGCCGGGTTCGCGGGCGCCGCGATCGGTGTCCTCGCGGCCGGAGCGGCGGCGGGCGTTGCCCTGGAGCGCCTCACGGTCGGCCGCGGCGTACGGCGCAAGGCACGGCTCGCGCTGGACGCCGAGGGCCCGTACGGCAGCCTGCGCGGCACCCCCGGCACGGCGGTGGCCGACGACGGCACCGAGCTGTACTACGAGGTCGAAGAGGTCCGGGAGCGCAGCGCGCCCACGCCGTCCCGGCGCAAGCGGCGGTTCGGCCGCAAGGCCGCGGCCGCCCCCGTCACCATGATCTTCAGCCATGGTTACTGCCTCGCCCAGGACTCCTGGCACTTCCAGCGCTCCGCGCTGCGCGAGGTGGTCCGCACCGTCTACTGGGACCAGCGCTGCCACGGCCGCTCGGCGCGCGGCTGTGCCCAGGCCGACGGCGACGCGCTCACCATCGACCAGCTCGGCCGTGATCTGAAGGCGGTCATCGACGCCGCGGCGCCCGAGGGCCCGCTGGTGCTGGTCGGCCACTCCATGGGCGGCATGACGCTGATGGCGCTGGCCGCGCAGTACCCCGAGCTGGTGCGGGAGCGGGTGGTCGGCGTGGCGTTCCTCGGCACCTCGGCGGGCCGTCTCGGCGAGGTCAGCTTCGGCCTGCCGGTCGTCGGGGTGAACGCGGTGCGCAGGGTGCTGCCGGGGCTGCTGAAGGCGCTGGGCTGGCAGGTGGAACTGGTCGAGCGGGGCCGCCGGGCCACCGCCGATCTCTTCGCCGGGCTGATCAAGCGCTATTCGTTCGGCTCGAAGGACGTGGACCCCGGTGTCGCGCGGTTCGCGGAGCGGCTGATCGAGGCCACCCCGATCGATGTGGTCGCGGAGTTCTATCCGGCGTTCCTCGCCCATGACAAGGCCGCGGCGCTGCCGCATTTCGACGGGCTGCCGGTGCTGGTGCTGGCGGGCGACAAGGACCTGATCACCCCGATGGAGCACAGCGAGGCCATCGCGGAGATGCTGCCCGGCGCCGAGCTGGTGATCGTCGAGGAGGCCGGTCATCTGGTGATCCTCGAGCACCCCGAGGTGGTCAACGGACATCTGACCGAACTGCTGGCCAGAGCGGTGGGCGGGGTCGACGGACGGGCCCGGCGCGGGGTGTCCGGCTGAGTACCATCGGCCGGTATGGACGTAGCGACACGTATCACCGTCACCTCCCCCGAGCAGATGCGGGACCTGGGCCGCAGGCTGGCCAAGCTGCTGCGCCCCGGCGATCTGGTGCTGCTCACCGGTGAACTGGGCGCGGGCAAGACCACGCTGACCCGGGGCCTGGGGGAGGGCCTGGGCGTGCGGGGCGCGGTCACCTCGCCGACGTTCGTGATCGCCCGCGTCCACCCCTCGCTGGGCTCCGGTCCGCCCCTGGTCCATGTGGACGCCTACCGTCTGGGCGGCGGTCTGGACGAGATGGAGGACCTCGACCTCGATGTGTCGCTGCCGGAGTCGGTGATCGCCGTCGAGTGGGGCGAGGGCAAGGTCGAGGGGCTGTCGGAGGACCGGCTGCATGTGGTGATCGAGCGGGCGGTGGGCGACGGCGCGGCCGGTGACCCGGACGACCCCCGCGACGTGGTGGTCACCGGGGTCGGTCCCCGGTGGGCCGGTGAGGACCTGGCGTCGCTGGCCGGATGACGGCGCGGGCCGCCCGGGGGACTTCTCCTGGACGGCACGGGTGAACGACAGGGATGAGGGGCGGCTCACGGGGTACATTCCGACAAGCCGTCGGCATGATGTTGCGCTGTGGGCATCAGCCGTGGTCACATGGGAGAGGGAGCATGGTTAGGCGTGCCTAACCACTGTCGGATTTTCCTTGTTCGTCCGAATGCCCCAGGACCCTCAGGAGGCATCCATGTCGGCCCATGAACCCGTCGTCGGGACAGACCGGCGCGACGATGGCCGTTCACCGTCGATGAGGGATCTGCTGGCGGCCTGTGCGGCGGCCAGCGCGGTGTCCACACCGCCGGCGGAGGAAGCCCGGCCCGCTGCCGAGCGGCAGGCGCCCGAGCCGGACGAACCCGTGCGTGAGCGCCGCGACGCCGCATAGGATCCCGCGGCGCGTCGGTCCCGACCGCCTACGCGATCACCACAACCGCTGTGCCGACCTGCGCGAACTCCCACATCGCCGATCCGTCGGCCCGGGACTCCCGCACCGCGCCGGTGCGCTTGCGGGCGTTCGGGTCGGGCATCGAGCCGTCCATGGCCGCGCTGAAACCGAACACCACGCCCCCTTCCGAGTGGAAGACGACGACGTGCTCGACCTGCACCCCGTCCGACCCCACCCCGCCCGCGTTCCGTGAGCTGACCTCGTACGTTCCGGGGTCCGGGCTGGCCGAGCTGGCGCCGACCTCGAAGGTGCGGGTGGCCCGTCCGTCCGCGCCGACCAGCCACACCCGCCGGTCCCCGAGCGCGTAGACGATCCGCGTACCCGTCCCCGACCCCTTGGGCAGGACCGTGGACTTCTTCTTCGCCTTCTTCGGCCGGTCCTTCGACGCGTCGGCGTGCGAGCCGGGCCGGGCCTGGGTGGGATGGTCGGGTGCGGTCGCCGCGGCCTGGTAGCCGAGGAAGCCGACGGCGCCGAGCGCGGCGGCGGTGAGAACGGCGACGGCGGGCGCGGTGCTGCTCCTCGGCACGGCGGACATCCTCTCCTGCGGTCAGTACGCGCTCACGGCCCGTAGATACGTATGCCGACCGTAGCACCGGCTCGGTGCACCGGTACGCGCTCACCGCGCCCCACCGCGGCCCTGTTGCGCCCTTGGTACGAATGCGCCCTTGGTACGCAAGAGAACGGCGGGGGCGGACGAACGCCGCCGTACACCGAAGAACGATCTTCCGGGGGCGCCGTAGGCTGTCCTCGTGCTGTTGCTCGCTCTTGATACCGCCACCCCCGCCGTCACGGTCGCCCTGCACGACGGCTCCGAAGTCCTCGCCGAGTCCGCCGACATCGACGCCCGGCGCCATGGCGAGCTGCTGCTCCCCGCCGTCCACCGGACCCTGCGGGCGGCGGGCACCGAGCTGGCCGAGGTGACGGAGATCGTCGTAGGGATCGGCCCCGGCCCCTACACCGGGCTGCGGGTCGGGCTGGTGACGGCCGCGACCTTCGGGTCCGTGCTCGGCATCCCCGTCCACGGGCTGTGCACGCTGGACGGCATCGCGTACGCCGCCGGGCAGGCCGGTCTCAACGGACCCTTCGTGGTGGCCACCGACGCGCGCCGCAAGGAGGTCTACTGGGCCCGTTACGACGACCCGCGGACCCGGGTGACCGAGCCCGCCGTGGACCACCCCGCCGACCTCACCGAGGCCGGGCCGGCCGCCGGGCTGCCCGCCGTCGGCGCGGGCGCGCTCCTGTACCCGGCCGCCTTCGCCGAGGTCCCGCCCGGGATGCCCGAGTACCAGTCGGCCGCCGCGCTGGCCTCGCTCGCGGCCGAGAAGCTGGCGCGCGGCGAGGAGCTGCCGCCGCCCCGGCCGCTGTATCTGCGCCGCCCCGACGCCAAGGTGCCCGCGAACTACAAGGTGGTCACCCCCAAGTGACCGGCACGACCGTGACGTTGCGCGAGATGCGCTGGTGGGACATCGAACCGGTGCTCGCGCTCGAGGAGGACCTGTTCCCCGACGACGCGTGGTCGCGCGGGATGTTCTGGTCCGAGCTGGCCCACGCCCGGGGCCGGGACGTCACCCGCCACTACGTGGTCGCGGAAGCGGGCGGCGCCGGGGCGGATCGGGGTGCGGAGCCGGGCCGCATAGTCGGCTACGCCGGGCTCGCGGTCTTTGACCACACCGGCGACGTCCAGACCATCGCCACCGCCCGCGACTACTGGGGCACCGGACTCGGTGCCCGTCTCCTCACCGATCTCCTCGGCGCCGCCACCGCCTTCGAATGCCGTGAGGTGCTCCTCGAGGTGCGCGTCGACAACATCCGCGCACAGCGCCTGTACGAGCGCTTCGGCTTCGAGCCCATCGGGCTCCGCAAGGGCTACTACCAGCCGGGCAATGTGGACGCCCTCGTCATGCGGCTGACCGATCCGGCCGCGCCCACCACCCCCTCCGCGGCCGCGGCCGTGCCGCCCTCCTCAGTACAAGGAACGAAGACCCATGGCTGACTCACGCAGCGAACCTCTCGTACTCGGCATCGAGACCTCCTGCGACGAGACCGGCGTCGGGATCGTCCGCGGCCACACCCTGCTCGCCGACGCGGTCGCCTCCAGCGTGGACGAGCACGCCCGCTTCGGCGGTGTGGTCCCCGAGGTCGCCAGCCGCGCCCATCTGGAGGCGATGGTCCCCACCATCCAGCGCGCCCTGAAGGAGGCCGGGGTCGCCGCCTCCGACCTCGACGGCATCGCCGTCACCGCCGGTCCCGGACTCGCGGGCGCCCTGCTCGTGGGCGTCTCCGCGGCCAAGGCGTACGCCTACGCCCTCGGCAAGCCGCTCTACGGCGTGAACCACCTCGCCTCGCACATCTGCGTCGACCAGCTGGAGCACGGCCCGCTGCCCGAGCCGACCATGGCCCTCCTGGTCAGTGGCGGCCACTCCTCGCTGCTCCTCGCCCCCGACATCACCTCCGACGTCCGCCCGCTGGGCTCGACCATCGACGACGCGGCGGGGGAGGCGTTCGACAAGATCGCCCGGGTGCTGAACCTCGGCTTCCCGGGCGGCCCGGTCATCGACCGCATCGCGCGTGACGGCGACCCCGGCGCCATCGCCTTCCCCCGCGGCCTCACCGGTCCGCGCGACGCCGCCTACGACTTCTCCTTCTCCGGCCTCAAGACCGCGGTGGCCCGCTGGATCGAGGCCAAGCGGACGGCGGGTGAGGAGGTCCCGGTCGCCGATGTCTCGGCCTCCTTCCAGGAGGCGGTCGTCGACGTCCTGACCCGCAAGGCCGTCCGCGCCTGCAAGGACGAGGGCGTCGACCACCTGATGATCGGCGGCGGCGTCGCCGCCAACTCCCGGCTGCGCGCCCTGGCCGAGCGCCGCTGCGAGGACGCGGGCATCACCCTGCGCGTTCCGCGCCCCAAGCTGTGCACGGACAACGGCGCGATGGTCGCGGCGCTGGGCGCGGAGATGGTCGCCCGCGGCCGCTCGGCCTCCGCCTGGGACCTGTCCGCCGACTCCTCGCTCCCGGTGACGGACCCGCACGTCCCCGACCCCGAGGCAGCCACCCACACCCACCCGCAGACCCACACCCACTCCCATGACCACGACCATGTGCACGAGCTGAGCCGGAAGAACCTCTACGCATGACCGTCGCCCTGATGTGGGAGGCCCGGGCCGTCGAGGGCCGCGGAGCCGATCTGCTCACCTGGGCCACCCACCAGCCCCTCGACCCGCCCCCACTGCGCCGCGAGACCTTCCGCGCCCCCGAGGACCGGGTCCTGGTCATCACCTGGTGGGACGCCGACTATCACACCCCCGGCCTCCCGGAACTCCCGGAACCGGGCGAGGACTTGGTCCGCCGCGCGGTCCACCGGTGGCGCTTCGAATCAGTCGCGGACGGGAGCTGACGCCCGCATAGGGACGGGGCGACGGCCCGGCCGCGCGCGCCGTTCCCGCAACGGGAAGACTGTGCCGTCCCCATGACGCCGTGCCCCATGGCGCCGTACCCCATGGCGCCGTACCCCATGACGCCGTGCCGTGCCAGGCGAAAGGACGCCATGCTCCCTGCCACCACCCTTCCACCACCGCCCCCGCCCGCACCGCCCCCGGGGGAACGGGCCGACCGGGCGGGGTTGCTCGAGGAGCGGGCGCGGGCGATGGGGATGCTGGCGCGCTGGTACCTGGCGCCGCAACGGGCGCTGCTGCTGTGGCTGGCGGCAGGCGTCTTCGCGCTGGGGTGGGTACTGGCCGTGTCCGGCTTCCAGTTCCTGGTGACGGGCCGGCTCGTCGAACAGGTCCTGGGCGTGATGTTCCTGGTCCTGGCGCTGGGCGCCACGATCCCGTCGAGCCTGGGCGTGGCCCACGGCATCCGGCGCGACGTCGTCGTGGGCGGGCGGCTCCGTGACTGGGCCAGGCTGGACCGCGACGCCCAAACCCTCCCCCTCTGGCGCGTCCCCGGCAGCGCGCTGCTGTGGCTGCTGCCGTCGGTCGTGCTGTGCAGCCTTGGGTCGGTGCTGGGGATGTCCACGGTGTTCTCCGGGACGGAGCCCGAGGGCTTCGGCATGCTGATGGGCGTCTCGGTGGTCTTCGCGGCCGCCGGTGGGCTGGGCCTGGCCAAGGCGATACCGCCTCGTCAGCCGTGAACTCACCCCCGATGCGGGGGCGGAGGACCGGTAGTCCGGTCCGGACGTCCGGTCAGGTGTCGTGCCCCTCCTCCGTGTCGTCCGCCGACGACCGCTGGAGGGACAGGAAGCGGTGGCGCAGTTCGAGGTAGGCCGGGCTCAGGCCGTCGCCGTGCCGCTTGGTGGCGTCCTCGATACGGGTCATCAGCTGTCTGATGCGGGCCGCGTCCATGTAGGCGTCGCGCTGAAGCTTCTTGTAGGCCGTGGCGGCGGGGCCCTTCCAGTCGGCGTCCAGCGAGTGGACCAGATGATCGAGGCGCTCGATCTTCCGCTCGAGGTAACTGATCATCTCCTCGAGGTCCTTGATGAGATCAGGAAGTTCCTGATCCGACACGGACAGCTTGTCTTGGCTCATCGTCCCGTCCCTGCCACCCTCCGATCGGCCCATTAGGGGGATGATCGTGCCATGCGGCCCGGCGGCGCGGAGCGGCACCCGGGGAATCCGGTGCATCCACGGTCCGGCGGGGGTGGCGGGGACGGGGGCGGCTCAGGCGGGCAGGACCGTGTCCGAGGGCAGATCGATGCCGAAGTCGGCGGCCAGGACGCGCAGGACCTCGTCGTTGTCGGTCAGTTCGCGCTCCTTGACGGAGCCGTCGGGGTGGGTCTCGGTCAACGTGCGGTGGATCAGCTGGAGGTGGCGGTCGGCGAAGGTGCGCTGGGCGCGCAGGGTGTGCTGGAAGGGGGAGCGAGGGTTGGTGGCCGTGTGCCAGTTGATGACCGCGTAGTCCTGCGGAAGGAAGGGCTCGCGGCTGAAGGCGTACTGGTCCTCCCAGACACCGTCCCGGAGCGCCTGGAAGACCCACAGGTCCTCGAGTCCGTCCGGGTGCGGTTCGCGGATGTAGCGGTGGTGGCGATTGCCTGCGCGGAACTCGGTGCCGGTGACGAACGGTACGGCTGCCAGCAGACCGCCGATCGCGCCGAAGCCCACATCGGCGATCCAGCGCTGTGTCTCGCCCGGGATCTCGACCAACAGCACCATATGGCTGCGCGGGCGGACGGCGCCGGGGGCGGCACCCGCGCGGACGCGGGCGGCGAGGCCGATGACGCCGTAGCCGAGGGCCCGCAGGGCGGCGGTGAGCAGGGAGTTCTGTTCGTAGCAGTAGCCGCCGCGCCGACTGCGGACCAGCTTGGCCTCCAGATCGGGCAGGGCGAGGGAGGGTACCGAGCCGAGGAGGGGCTGGAGGTTCTCGAAGGGGATGGAGGTCACATGCGCCAGGTGCACCGCGCGCAGCGTCTCCACGGTCGGGGCCGGCGGACGGGGGCCGGTCCAGCCGATACGGGTCAGATAGGCGTCGAGGTCCAGCTGAGGTGTGGTCTCGGTCGGTGCGTCGGTCATATGTCCGACGGTAACGCCGCGGGAGGTGGCGGGCCTCCTCCCCAGGGGCGGACCCCGACTCCTCCTCCGGACCGAGGACTTCGGGCCGATCAGCCGCTCCCGGGCCCCTGGCCGATCAGCCGCTCCCGGGCCCGGTGTCCCGGCCGAGCAGCCCCGCCACAACCGCCCGCAGCTCCTCCGACACGTCGTACGCGTCCGTGATCCCGTCCCAGCGGTTCGCGAGCGCGGCCAGCCGGGGCAGCTCGGAGGGGTCCGCGTCGGCCAGCAGCGCCGGGAACGCGGCCCGGCGGCCCGGGGCCTCCGCGCGGCGGGTGAGGGCGGCGCGGAAGACGAGCGTGCCGAGGACGTAGTGCCAGATCGAGCGGTAGGTGTGCACCGCCCGGCGCTCGTCCTGCCCGCAGGCCATGGCCGATTCGATGATCTCCTCGACCATCCACAGGGCGTCCCGGTCGGTGAGTTCGCCAAGGCTGAGCACCTCGACCACCCACGGCAGTTCCTCGAGCGTGCGATGCATGTACAGGGCCGCGGCGTACACCCGCTCGCGCGGGTCCCCGGGCAGTTGGGGGCGGGGCCGCGTCCGTGCCATACCGGACAGGACGAGCTGGAGCAGCTCGTCCTTGTCGCGGACGTGGCGGTAGAGGGCCATCGGTGTGGAGCCGACCTCCTTGGCCAGGCGCCGCATGCTCAAGGCCGCGGTGCCCTCCTCCTCGAGGATGCGGCGCGCGGTGGCGACGATCGTCTCCAGCTCCAGACGGCGGGGGCGGCCGCCGGTCCGCCGGGCCGGCCGGTCCTCCGCGGCCCCTGCCGCCGTCTCCGCCGCGTGGGTCTCGGTCTCCTTCGTCACCGGCTCATTGTCCATGCACGGGGTTGGTGTACGCGTTAAGTATACGCGTATACTAACGTCCTGGCCCCGGGGGGATCCGATGGAGGAGGACCATGAACGACCAACCGGAACGGACGGGTTGGCTGCTGGCCGTCGCACTCACCGTGCAGTTCGTCGTCGCGCTGGACATGTCCGTGGTGAATGTCGCGCTGCCCGGCATCCGTGACGACCTCGGCTTCGCGCCCGGCGGCCTGCTCTGGGTCGTCAACGCCTACGCCCTCGCCTTCGGCGGGCTGCTGATGCTCGGCGGCCGGCTCGCGGACATCGTGGGCCGGCGCACCACGCTGATGGCCGGGCTCGCGCTCTTCGGCGTCGCCAGTCTCGGCGGCGGGCTGGTGGGGTCGCCGGGATGGCTGATCGCCGCGCGAGCGGTGCAGGGGGTGGGCGCGGCGGCGCTCGCGCCGGTGGCGTTCACGCTGATCGCCGTCACCTTCCCGGCCGGACCCGCGCGGGCGCGGGCCCTGGGGCTGTGGGGGATGGCCGCGGCGGCGGGCGGCGCGGTCGGGGTGCTGGCCGGCGGGCTGCTCACCGAGTGGGCGGGCTGGCGCTCCGTTCTGCTGATCAATGTGCCGATCGTGCTCGCCGCGATGGCCGCGGCCCGCTTCTCGGTGCCGCCCGACCGGCGCGAGGGCCCGCCCGCCCGGCTGGACGCGGCCGGGGCGCTGCTGGTCACGGGGGGAATGACGGCCCTGGTGCTGGCGCTGGTGCACACCGGGACCCACTCCTGGGGTTCGGCGACCACCCTGACCGCCCTCGGCGTCGCGGCCGTGCTGCTGGTGGCGTTCGTCGTGGTGGAACAGCGGGTGGCGCAACCGCTGTTGCGGATCGGGCTGCTGCGGCAGCGCTCGGTGCTGGTCGCGAACCTCTTCGTCCTGCTGCTGTTCTCCGGCCAGTTCGCGGCCTTCTACTTCACCTCGCTCTATGTGCAGCAGATCCTCGGGTACGGGCCGATCAGGGCCGGGACCGCGTTTCTGCCCTTCTGCACCGGCATCGTGATCGGCTCGCTCACGGCGACCCGCACGGTGGCCCGGTTCGGGGTGCGTACGCTGCTGGTCGCGGGCGGGCTGCTGGGCGCCGCCGGGTTCGGCTGGTTCCGGCTGGCGGTCGGGGTGGACGGCGGATTCGCGGACTCGGTCCTCGGCCCCTCGCTCCTGGCGAGCGTCGGCATCGGGCTGTGCGTCGTCCCGATGGGCACGGCCGCGACGACGGGCGTGGCGGCGCGAGAGGCCGGTATGGCCTCCGGCCTGGTCAACAGCTCACGGCAGATCGGGGGTTCGCTGGGGCTCGCGGTCCTCGCGACGGTGGCCTCGCACACCACGGACGCCGAGGGCGGCAGCGGCCCGGCCGGCCCGTCCGCGCTCGTATCCGGCTACGCCACGGCCTTCGGAGTGGCGGGCGCGCTGCTGGCGGTGGCCGCGCTGAGCGCGGCGCTGCTGCTGCCGAAGCGTACGGAACCGGTGGTGGCGGGAGCGGCGGCGTCGGCCGAGTCCCCCGTCACGGCGCCGCGAGGTGATCGAACGCGCCTGCCTTGACGGCGTCGAGCAGTGCCCGCAGCCGCGCGGGAGTGGTGGCCAGGACGGTGTCGGGGTCGTCGCTCTCGCGCAGGGCGACCCCGCCGCCGGGTATGGAGGCGATCTCCACACAGGAACTGCCGTCCCCTTGGGTGGAGTAGGAGGACTTGCGCCAGGTGATCTCGGGCATGTGCGCGCTTTCGAATGATGTGTACGGGCGATGTGTGCGGGGCTGGTGGTCAGAGCTGCCGGATGATGCCGTGGATCAGGTCCCGCGACGGGGCCGCGGCCAGGCTCACCTTCGTCGTCCGGTCCAGGACCGCCCGGTGGATGGTCAGTTGGGTCTCGGCGTGCAGGAACATGGGCCCGTGCGCCGAATCCAGCTGCACGGTGTCCAGCTGCGGCACCGCGCCCGAGGCGTAGGTGACGGAGACGCCGGAGACGGGGAAGCCGCCCGCCTCGAAGGGGATCACCCGCACGGTGACGTTCTTCCGCGTGGACGCCTCCAGCAGGCTTTCCAGCTGGGCGCGCATCAGCTGCGGTCCGCCGAACCGCATCCGCAGGGACGCCTCGTGGACGAAGAAGGTGCACGGCGGCGGCTCGTCCCGGTCGAGGATGTCCCGGCGCTTCATCCGGTGGGAGAGCCTGCGCCGGAGCTCGGTCGGGGACCACGGCGGCACCGTCTCGTTGAGGACGGCGGTGGCGTACGCCTCCGTCTGCAACAGACCGGGCAGAAACATCAGCTCGACCACGCGCAGGCTCTCCGCGTAGTACTCCAGCTCGGCGAGGTCGAGTCCGCCGGTGGCGATATGGCCGCGGTACTCCTCCCACCAACCGCCCTTGCGCTCCCGGGCCATGGCGACGAGCGCGTCGACGTAGGCGCGGTCCGCACAGGCGTAGATCGAGGCCAGCGCGCGGACCCGCTCCTCGCTCACCCCGAAGCGCGCCAGCTCCAGGTTGGTGATGTGGGTGCGGTTGATGCCCAGTCGGCCGGCGGCGTCCTGGATGCTGAGTCCCGCCTTCTCGCGCATCCTCCTCAGCTCGGTGCCCAGCCGGAGTTGACGGGCGGTGGGGGCGCTTCTGGGGGGCATGCTCCTCCGTTGCTCTTTCGCCCGCAGGGGCCGAGTGTCGGGGAAATTAACCGGTGCCGTAGCAGATGTTTCCATATCTGCCCTACCGTGGGTGGCGGAACCGCTACCACCCGTTGATCGCCGCAACGGTACGCGCACCATCGGCCCCCTCGCTGGGAGTTGACCCATGGGTACCGACCACGAGTCCGAGGACCTCCCGCCGTCCGCGTCCGCCTCGCCGTCCCCGCGCGCCGCCGGACCCGGCTCCGGTTCCGCCGCGGCCGCCGCCTCCGGCGATCCGTACGTCTACACCCTGCGCGGCAGCCGCGGCCCCGCCTCGCCCAAGATCCTGCGGGACTTCGTCGCCTGCGTCCTGAACTGCACCGGCCGGCAGGCCCTGGTGGACACCGCGACCGTCTGCACCTCGGAACTGGTCACCAACGCCTGGCTGCACGCCGAGGGCGACGCGCTGATGCTGCGCGTGGTGATCGAGCCCCCGCGGCTGCGCGTGCTGCTCTACGACGGCTGCGCCGCGCTCCCGGTGCCCTCGCGCCTCCCGGACGGCGACCATCCGCACGGCCGGGGGCTGCGTGTGGTCGGCGCGCTCGCCGACGCCTGGGGGACGGCGGAGGGGGATCCGGCGGGCGCCTACGCCAAGGCGGTCTGGTTCGAGCTGCGGAGCCCGGAGGGGGCTTCGCTCACGGAATAGCCGGATCGGTCTCGGCCGGATGCCCCAGCAGCATCGTCGGGGCGCCGTCGGTGCGCGTGAGCAGGATGGTGCAGGAGTTCCGCCCGGCCAGGCGCAGCTTCTTGCGCAGCACCTCCGGCTCCACCGCCGAACCGCGCTTCTTGATCGTGGCGATGCCGATCTCCCGCTCCCGCAGCAGCGCCTTGAGCTTCTTGAGGTTGAACGGCAGCACATCGGTGATCTCGTACGCCGTGGCGTACGGCGTCGGGCGCAGCTCGTCCGCCGTGATGTAGGCGATCGTCGGGTCGATCAGACGGCCGCCGATGCGGGCCGCGACATCCGCCACCAGATGGGCGCGGATGACGGCGCCGTCCGGCTCGTACAGCCAGCGCCCCACCGGGCCGGCCGGCGGATCGGGCAGCAGCCGGGTGCCCAGGAGGGAGTGCGCGGCCGGGAGGAGGGTGGCGCGGCGCATCCCGGGGCGGGCCGTGCCGAACCACAGCACGGCCTCCTTCACATGCCCGTGGTCCGAGATCCACTCGGCCTCCGCGTCCTCCGGTACCGCCTCGTGGGGAACGCCCGGGGCGATCTTGAGGGCGGCGCGCCCAGTGGTGCGGGCGGTCTCGATGGCCCAGGAGAGCGGCGGTGAGTACGCCTCGGGGTCGAAGACCCGGCCCCGGCCGCCGCGCCGGGCGGGGTCGACGAAGACCGCGTCGAAGGGGGCGGTGTCGATCTCGGTGACATCCGCGCAGCGGACCTCGATGAGGTCGGACAGGCCCAGCGCCTCGGCGTTGGCGCGGGTCACCGCGCAGGTCAGCGGATCCCGGTCGACGGCCAGCACGGAGATCCCGGCCCGCGCGAGCGCGATGGCGTCGCCCCCGATGCCACAGCACAGATCAGCGACGCTGCGCGCCCCGAACCCGGCGAACCGCTCGGCGCGGTAGACGGCCACGGAGGTACGGGTGGACTGCTCGACACCGTGCGGCGTGAAGTACATCCGGTGGGCGTCCTCGCCGAACTTGGCGACCGCCCGCTGGCGCAACTGGGCCTGTGTCAGCGCCGCCGAGACCAGCGCGGCCGGATGGTCCCGGCGCAGCCGGGTCGCGGTGGCGAGCTCGTCCGCGGGGTCGTGGTCCCGGAGCGCGGTGAGCAGCGCCTGCCCCTCGTCGCCGAGCAGTGAGTCGAAGGCGTCAACGTCCACATGGCCCATTCTCCCCGCTCCGGCGGGCGCATTCGTACCAGCGCGGCGCGCGCTTCCCCACATTCCGACTGAAGATCGGTTATGTGATGATGATCAAGAATGGGTTTTCGAGGTATCTGGTTCTGGCCGCCGCGGCGGCCGTGTTCACGGGCTGCGGAAGCCTCGACGGTCCGCTCGCCCGCACCGCCGAGGACGCCGGCCAGGCGACGGCGTCCTCCACGTCACCGTCCGCGGAGCGTTCCCCCTCCGCGCGGCCGGTTCCCCCGGGATCGCAAGGGGCCTCGGGTGCGCCCTCCTTACCGCCCGCGGCCCCCGCGGGCATCCCCGGGGCGTACCACCGGTGGGGTCTGGACCGGCCGCTGGACAAACCGCCGCCCGCGCCCGCCGCCAAACCGCTGCTCGCCCCGGTGGAGCCGTCCGGCGAGGGGCTGCCGCCGGTCATCCGGCGGGTGCGGACCAACGATCGGGTGGTCTTCCTGACGATCGACGACGGCATCGAGAAGGATCCGCGCTTCGTGGAGCAGGCCCGCGACCTCGGTCTGCCGTTCACCGGCTTCCTCACCGACAACGTGATCGGCGACCACTACGACTACTTCGACGAGCTCCAGCGGCTCGGCAACTCGATGGGGAACCACACCCTCACCCACCCCAGCCTGGCCGGTCGCGACTACGACAGTCAGCGGCAGGAGATCTGCGGCCAGCAGGAGAACCTCCGCAACCACCTCGGCCGCCAGCCGCGGCTGTTCCGCCCGCCCTACGGCGCGTACGACGACACGACGCTCCGCGCGGCGGCCGACTGCGGGGCGCAGACCGTGGTGCTGTGGCGCGCCGAGATGGAGCCGGGCGGGCTGGCGTACCGGTCCGGCGGCAGTCTCCAGCCGGGGGACATCGTGCTCGCGCACTTCCGCGGCCCGGAGCAGCTGGAGGGGAAGTCCATGACCGACATGATCACGGAGCTGGTGCGGTCGATCCAGGAGCAGGGGTTCACGGTCGCGCGGCTGGAGGACTACGTCTGACCGGGCCGACGACGGGGCCCGGCGGGGGCGGCGGCGCGGTGGCGGGCGTCAGCCGCCCCCGCGTCGTTTGGCACTCTAGTTGACTGAGTGCTAACCGCGTCATAATGTCGTGGCTGGCACTCGGCACTGCGGAGTGCCAGCCACACAGCGACGGGCAGGTCCGGCACCCGCGACGACGGATCCACCTGGTCGCCACCTCAGACAGTTAACCCCGTGAGATCTCCGAAGGGGGAGGTCGGATCGTGACGACCACCAGCTCCAAGGTTGCCATCAAGCCGCTCGAGGACCGCATCGTGGTCCAGCCGCTCGACGCCGAGCAGACCACGGCTTCCGGTCTGGTCATCCCGGACACCGCCAAGGAGAAGCCCCAGGAGGGCGTCGTCCTGGCCGTGGGCCCGGGCCGCTTCGAGGACGGCAACCGTCTTCCGCTCGACGTCGCCGTCGGTGACGTCGTGCTCTACAGCAAGTACGGCGGCACCGAGGTGAAGTACAGCGGCGAGGAGTACCTCGTCCTCTCGGCTCGCGACGTCCTCGCGATCATCGAGAAGTAATCACCGAAGTTTTGCCTATGAGCCGCGCCCCGGTGCCCGTGTCACAGATACCCGGGGTCGGGGCGCGGTTCGTTTGAGAGGACATACGCAACTCATGGCGAAGATCCTGAAGTTCGACGAGGACGCCCGTCGCGCCCTCGAGCGCGGCGTCAACAAGCTGGCGGACACGGTCAAGGTGACCATCGGCCCCCGTGGCCGCAACGTGGTCATCGACAAGAAGTTCGGCGCGCCGACCATCACCAACGACGGTGTCACCATCGCCCGTGAGGTCGAGGTCGAGGACCCGTACGAGAACCTCGGCGCCCAGCTCGTCAAGGAGGTGGCGACCAAGACCAACGACATCGCGGGTGACGGCACCACCACCGCCACCGTGCTGGCCCAGGCGCTGGTCCGCGAGGGCCTGCGCAACGTGGCCGCCGGTGCCTCCCCGGCCGCCCTGAAGAAGGGCATCGACGCCGCGGTCAAGGCCGTCTCGGACGACCTGCTGGCCACCGCCCGCCCGATCGACTCCAAGTCCGACATCGCCGCCGTGGCCGCGCTGTCCGCGCAGGACAAGCAGGTCGGCGAGCTCATCGCCGAGGCGATGGACAAGGTCGGCAAGGACGGCGTCATCACCGTCGAGGAGTCCAACACCTTCGGTCTGGAGCTCGACTTCACCGAGGGCATGGCCTTCGACAAGGGCTACCTCTCGCCGTACATGGTGACCGACCAGGAGCGTATGGAGGCCGTCCTCGACGACCCGTACATCCTGATCCACCAGGGCAAGATCGCCTCGATCCAGGACCTGCTGCCGCTGCTGGAGAAGGTCATCCAGGCCGGTGCCAGCAAGCCGCTGCTGATCATCGCCGAGGACGTGGAGGGCGAGGCCCTGTCCACCCTCGTCGTCAACAAGATCCGTGGCACCTTCAACGCCGTCGCGGTGAAGGCCCCGGGCTTCGGTGACCGCCGCAAGGCGATGCTCGGCGACATGGCGACCCTCACCGGCGCCACCGTCATCGCCGAGGAGGTCGGCCTCAAGCTGGACCAGGCCGGTCTGGACGTGCTGGGCACCGCCCGCCGTGTGACCGTCACCAAGGACGACACCACCATCGTCGACGGTGGCGGCAAGCCCGAGGACGTCACCGGCCGGATCGCCCAGATCAAGGCCGAGATCGAGGCCACCGACTCCGACTGGGACCGCGAGAAGCTCCAGGAGCGTCTGGCGAAGCTGGCCGGCGGTGTGTGCGTGATCCGCGTGGGCGCGGCCACCGAGGTCGAGCTCAAGGAGAAGAAGCACCGTCTGGAGGACGCCATCTCCGCGACCCGCGCCGCGGTCGAGGAGGGCATCGTCTCCGGTGGTGGCTCCGCTCTGGTCCACGCCGCCAAGGTGCTCGAGGGCAACCTCGGCCTGGACGGCGACGAGGCCACCGGTGTCGCCGTGGTCCGCCGCGCCTCCGTCGAGCCGCTGCGCTGGATCGCCGAGAACGCCGGTCTCGAGGGCTACGTCATCACCGCGAAGGTGGCCGAGCTCGAGAAGGGCCACGGCTACAACGCGGCCACCGAGGAGTACGGCGACCTGGTGAAGGCGGGCGTCATCGACCCCGTCAAGGTCACCCGCTCCGCGCTGGAGAACGCCGCGTCGATCGCCTCGCTGCTGCTCACCACCGAGACCCTGGTGGTCGAGAAGCCGGCCGAGGAAGAGCCGGAGGCCGCGGGCCACGGCCACGGTCACGCGCACTGACGCGCGCCGTACGCCACGAAGGCGCGGTCACCCCGGTCGGGGTGACCGCGCCTTCGCGCTGCACGGGGGCGCGTTCGCTGCGCCTTCGCTGAGCCTTCGCTGGGCCTTCACGCTGAGGGGCGACTGCTGCGGGCGCGTTACCGGCGGGCGTAGTTGCGGCCGACCCGGTGGGAGACCGCGGACACCGCGGACCTCGGGACCAGCTTCGCCAGCCCCGTCATCGTCTTGTAGCGCGGGTCCGGAATCGACAGCGACTTCCCGCGCGAGAAGTCCTTCAGCGCCGTCGCGACCAGCCGGTCGGCGTCCAGCCACATCCAGCTCGGCACGCTGTCCGGCTTGATCCCGGCCCGCGCGTGGAACTCCGTCCGTACAAAACCGGGGCACAGCACCATCAGCCGGACACCCGCACCGGCCAGGTCCTTCGCCGCGCCCTGGGTGAACTGCACGACCCACGCCTTGCTCGCGCCGTACGTCCCGCGCGGGAAGAACGCCGCGATCGACGCCACGTTGATCACCCCGCCGCGGCCCCGGGTGCGCATCGTCTCGCAGGCCGCGCTGGTGAGCCGGAGCACCGCCTCGCAGTGGAGTTTGAGCATCCGCAGCTCATCGGTGAGCGGCGCCTCCAGATAGCGGCCGCGGTTGCCGAACCCGGCGTTGTTGACGAGCAGATCGACCGGGTGTGTGCGATCGGCGAGCCGGGCCTCGACCGCCGCGATGCCGTCCTCCTCGGACAGGTCGGCCCGCAGCACCTCGGCCTCCACGCCGTGCCGGTCGTGCAGATCCGCCGCCTGCTCGTGCAGCCGCTTCTCGTCGCGGGCGACGAGCACCAGGTTGTGCCCGTCGGCGGCAAGCCGGCTCGCGAAGGAGGCGCCGATGCCCGCCGTGGTCCCGGTAATCAGTGCAGTCGTCATAGGCGCACGTTATCGGCAGGGGAGCGACCGGGCGGGCCGTGCGGCGATCTCGATCGGTCTTGGCCGGAACGAATGCTTCCGTCGGGGCGCGGGTTCCCGTGGCGTTCCCCCGCGTTCCCCTGTGTTCCTCCGCGTTGCGTTCCCCTGAGCTCCGCTGCGTTTCTCCGTGGTGGCCCGGAGCGGTTCCTCGGCGTCCGCGGGAGGGCTCGTCAGCGGTCGGTGTCGGCGCCCCGCCGCCGCTCGGCCTTCGCCAGGTAGTCGAGAGCCTTCTCCCGCGCCTCGGGGTGCAGAGCGTCACCCGCGGCCAGCACCCGCGGCAGCAGCACCCGTTCGGTGGTCTGGGCGCGGAACAGGAAGGAGACGGACACCTCGTGGTCGGGCCGGTGCACGATCTCGACGCGGTCGCCGGAGCGGACCTCACCCGGTTCGAGCACCCGCAGATAGGCGCCGGGGACGGCGGCCAGGGTGAACCGCTTCAGCCAGCCCCGCTCGCCCAGCCAGCCCGCGAACGTCCGGCAGGGGATGCGCGGCGAGGTCACCTCCAGCAGCAGATCGCGGCCGATCCGCCAGCGCTCGCCGACCAGGGTGCCGGAGACATCGATCCCGCGCGTGGTGAGGTTCTCGCCGAAGGCGCCGTTGTGCAGCTCACGGCCCAACTCGCGCTCCCAGAGGTCGAGGTCCTCGCGCGCGTAGGCATAAACCGCCTGGTCGTCGCCGCCGTGGTAGCGGGTGTCGCAGACGGCGTCTCCCGCCAGACCGCTGCCGCCGATGCCCTTCGGTCCGGGAGCCGTCACCCGCACCGGGCCGTCGACCGGCCGCTTGTCGATACCGGTGCCGGTGGGGCAGTCGGTGTAGTCGACCATCATCGCGCGCCCGACGTTCACGGTGAGCACGCCCGCGAATTGCACCATGCTCGAACGGTAAACGACCAAGACCAAAGCGTCGACGCGATAGTGCGGTTCGTGTCCAAGGGTCGCTTATGCTCAAAGACATGATCGAGGCCCGTCATCTCAGGGTGCTGCGCGCGGTGGCCGCCACCGGCTCCTTCTCCGCGGCGGCGCGTGAGCTGGGCTGCACCCAGCCGGCCGTCAGCCAGCAGATGAAGGCCCTGGAGGGAGCCGCGGGCACCCCGCTGCTGATCCGTACCGGCCGGGAGATGCGGCTGACCGAGGCGGGCGAGGCCCTGGTGCGGCACGCCGCGGGCATCCTGGCCGGGCTGACCGCCGCCGAGGAGGAGGTCGCGGCGATAGCCGGGCTGCGGGCGGGCCGGGTGCGGCTGGTGTCGTTCCCCAGCGGCAGTTCGACGCTGGTGCCGACCGCGCTCGCCGAGATGCGCGCCGCTCACCCAGGGACCCGGGTCTCGCTGGTGGAGGCCGAACCGCCGCGCTCGGTGGAGATGCTCCGGGCGGGTGACTGTGAGATCGCCGTGGCCTTCCGCTATCCGCAGGTCGATGGCGCGGCGGAGGCGGGTCCGGGCTGGGAGGACCTGGTGGCCCGGCCGCTGCTGAGCGACCGGCTGGTGGTCGTGGTCCCGCGGGAGCACCGGCTGGCGGGGACCGGGACGGTGGGGATGGCGGAGCTGGCGGAGGAGCCGTGGATCGCGGGCTGCCCGCGCTGCCGCCGTCACCTGGTGGAGGTGTGCGAGTCCGAGGGCTTCACCCCGCGGATCGACTTCGCGACGGACGACTACCCGGCGGTGATCGGCCTGGTGGCGGCCGGGCTCGGGGTCGCGGTGCTGCCGGAGCTGGCGCTGGAGTCGGTGCGCGCCAAGGGGGCGGTGACGCTGGAGGTCAAGCCCGCGGTGCGGCGTGAGGTGGTGGCGCTGACACTGCCGGACCTGGCACGGGTGCCCGCGGTGGCGGCCACGCTGGACCGGCTGGAGCGGGCGGCATGCCGCTGAGGGGCGCGTCGGGCCGGGGGCCTGCGCGGTGAGAGGCGTTGAGAACCCGCGCCGTACGGACGGAAATCCGCAGCTCGTCGTCTCCGGATGCGGCCGGATGGGTGATGGAACGTTTCTTCAGTCGGTCGGGTGGGGCCTGCCGTCAGGATCCGGGAGGTCCTGACGAGGTGGCCACCGCGCGGTGGCGCGCCCGCCCCATGAGCTCCTCGCGTTCGTCCTCGGTCAGTCCGCCCCACACGCCGTACGGCTCGCGTACGGCGAGTGCGTGAGCCGCGCACTGCGCCCGTACCGGGCAGCGCATGCACACCTCTTTCGCCGACATCTCCCGCGCGCTGCGGGCCGCGCCGCGCTCTCCCTCCGGGTGGAAGAAGAGCGAGCTGTCGACCCCGCGACACGCGGCCAGAAGCTGCCAGTCCCACAGGTCGGCGTTCGGACCGGGAAGACGGGAGAAATCTGCCATTGCCTTGTCTCCTCGAAGCGATCGGCTGCGGACGCTGTGTCCTGGGTCGTACACCTACGGTGTAAGTAGATGTAAATATGACTCATTGCGAATCTAGCCACACAGCTCGGCAAATTGGAAGCAAGGTCGCCAAATGCCACCGAAGGGGATGACCTGGGGAGGACCGATGGGGGAGAGGCACTGCGGCGCGACCGGCGCGACGAAGCAGCTCTGTATCCGTCCCCTCACGTAGAGTGTCGAAGGTGGCCGCCGAACCCCGTAACTCTTTCGGGTGACCGTCGTTGAGAGTGCGGAGGCGGTTGATGGGTAAAGCTCTCGGACAGATATCCGGGGCTGTCAATCGCACAGGTGACGATATGTACCAGCCTGGAGGCTCAAGGTGACGCGCATCAGCTGCGGAGGGCGGCCATGACATCCGTCCTCGTCTGCGACGACTCCCCGCTTGCCCGAGAAGCACTGCGCCGCGCGGTGGCGACCGTGCCCGGTGTCGAGCGTGTGACGACAGCGGCCAACGGCGAGGAAGTCCTCCGCCGCTGGGGTGCCGACCGCTCGGATCTGATTCTGATGGACGTACGGATGCCCGGTCTCGGCGGAGTCGAGACCGTGCGGCGGCTGCTGTCCGCCGACCCCGGCGCCCGGATCATCATGCTCACGGTGGCCGAGGATCTCGATGGAGTGGCGCTGGCGGTGGCCGCCGGCGCCCGTGGCTATCTGCACAAGGACGCCTCGCGCGCCGAGTTGCGGGCCACCGTGACCCAGGCGCTGGCCGACCCCACGTGGCGGCTGGCGCCGAGGCGGCTGCGGTCCGCCGAGATGGGCGCGGCGCCCACCCTCACCGCGCGGGAGATCCAGGTGCTGGAGGGCATGAGCCACGGCCGGTCCAACGCCGAGATCGGCCGTGAGCTGTTCCTCTCCGAGGACACGGTCAAGACGCACGCCCGCCGGCTGTTCAAGAAGCTCGGTGCTTCGGACCGGGCGCATGCGGTGGCCCTCGGGTTCCGCTGGGGGCTGGTCCGCTAGCGGACCAGCCCATCGTCGACGTGCTGCGCAGCGGGGGCGCGACGGTCCCCGCCCGCCGGGTGGCGGGCGGGGCGAGAGCGGGTGCGGCGGGTGCTGTGGCAACGGCTTGTATCAGTTCCCCGCGCGATGCCGCATCCTTGATGGTGTGGAGTTCCTCGGGGACGAGTCGGTAGGGCGTGAGGGGAGAGCGCAGGACGTGACGACAGCCGGCGCACCTGCTCATAACGCTTCAGCGCACAACCAAGGACGCGGTGCCACGGAGCCTCCGGGCCCAAGGCACCATGGACGGATGCGCGACGACGAGAGGCCAGGGCTGCCCAAGGGCGGTGCCCCGGGGGCCACCGGGGCGATCGGTGCCCTGGTCGGGCGCGCCGTCGAAGGGGATGAGCAGGCCACTCATGACCTGCTCGCCCATGTGCATCCGCTGGCCCTGCGCTACTGCCGTACGCGGCTGTCCAGACTGCCCGGGGACGCCCGGCACTTTGTGGACGACCTCGCGCAGGAGGTCTGTCTCGCGGTGCTCTGCGCGCTGCCGCGCTACCGCGACACCGGCAAGCCCTTCGAGGCGTTCGTCGTGGCCATCGCCGCGCACAAGGTCGCGGATCTCCAGCGGGCCGCCATGCGTCACCCGGGGAGCACCGCCGTGCCCTCGGACGAGATGCCGGAGCAGCCGGACGACTCCCTGGGGCCCGAGGAGCGGGCGCTGCTCAGCAGTGACGCGGAGTGGGCCAAGAAGCTGCTCGCCAATCTCCCGGAGAACCAGCGCGAGCTGGTGCTGCTCCGGGTCGCGGTCGGGCTGACCGCCGAGGAGACCGGACAGATGCTCGGGATGTCGCCCGGAGCGGTACGGGTCGCGCAGCACCGCGCCCTCAGCAGGCTGCGCGCGCTCGCCGAGCAGTAGCCATGGGCCCGGCCTGAGCTGCGGCATTGTGCGGGTGCGCACAGTTGTCCACAGGGCGGGATGGGGCACCTGGGAAGGCCGTTAGCATGGGAGTCCGCGCTGGGGCAAGACCATTGGAAGGGTGTCATGACTGACAACGTCGACGGAGTGCCTGAGAAGTTCGCGATGCTCGGGCTGACGTACGACGACGTGCTGCTGCTGCCGGGCGCCTCCGAGGTGCTGCCGAACGCGGTCGACACCTCGTCCAGGGTCTCTCGGAACGTCCGGGTGAACATCCCGCTGCTGTCCGCCGCGATGGACAAGGTCACCGAGTCCCGGATGGCCATCGCCATGGCCCGGCAGGGCGGCGCGGGTGTGCTGCACCGCAATCTGTCCATCGAGGACCAGGCCAACCAGGTCGATCTGGTCAAGCGCTCCGAGTCCGGCATGGTGACCGACCCGATCACGGTCCGCCCGGACGCCACGCTCCACGAGGCGGACGCGCTGTGCGCGAAGTTCCGCATCAGCGGTGTCCCGGTGACCGACGCGGCGGGGAAGCTGCTCGGCATCGTCACCAACCGTGACATGGCCTTCGAGGTGGACCGCGGCCGTCAGGTCCGCGAGGTGATGACCCCGATGCCGCTGGTCACCGGCAAGGTGGGGATCTCCGGCGAGGACGCGATGCAGCTGCTGCGCCGCCACAAGATCGAGAAGCTGCCCCTGGTGGACGACGCCGGGGTGCTCAAGGGCCTGATCACGGTCAAGGACTTCGTCAAGGCCGAGCAGTACCCCCACGCTGCCAAGGACGCCGAGGGCCGGCTGGTCGTGGGCGCGGCCGTGGGTGTCGGCGACGAGGCGTTCGACCGGGCCCAGGCGCTGGTCGAGGCCGGGGCCGACTTCCTGGTGGTGGACAGCGCCCATGGCCACAGCCGGGGCATCCTCGACATGATCGCCAAGGTGAAGTCCAATGTCGCGGTCGATGTGGTGGGCGGCAATGTCGCCACCCGGGACGGCGCCCAGGCGCTGATCGACGCCGGTGTGGACGGGGTCAAGGTCGGCGTCGGTCCGGGCTCCATCTGCACCACCCGCGTGGTCGCGGGTATCGGTGTGCCCCAGGTGACCGCGATCTACGAGGCGGCGCAGGCGTGCCACGCGGCCGGTGTGCCGCTGATCGGCGATGGCGGGCTCCAGTTCTCCGGTGATATCGCCAAGGCCATCGCGGCCGGTGCCGACACGGTGATGCTGGGCAGCCTGCTGGCCGGGTGCGAGGAGTCGCCGGGCGAGATGGTCTTCATCAACGGCAAGCAGTTCAAGTCCTACCGGGGCATGGGGTCGCTGGGCGCCATGCAGTCGCGCGGCCAGGGCCGTTCCTTCTCCAAGGACCGCTACTTCCAGGACAATGTCCTCTCCGAGGACAAGCTGGTCCCCGAGGGCATCGAGGGCCAGGTGCCTTACCGCGGCCCGCTGGCCTCCGTCGCCCATCAGCTGGTGGGCGGTCTGCGGGCGTCCATGGGCTATGTCGGCTCGGCCGATGTGGCGGAGCTGAAGGACAAGGGCCGCTTTGTGCGGATCACCGCGGCCGGTCTCAAGGAGAGCCACCCGCATGACATCCAGATGACCACCGAGGCGCCCAACTACTCCGGCCGCTGACGCCCATGCCCCGCGCGACCCCGGGCCACGGGGCCCGCGCGGCGGGCAGGGATACTGATAGGGCAGATTCAGGCAGCGAAAGGCACCCACGTGACTGAGATCGAGATCGGGCGCGGCAAGCGCGGCCGCAGGGCGTATGCGTTCGACGACATCGCCGTTGTGCCGAGTCGTCGTACCCGGGACCCGAAGGAGGTCTCGATCGCCTGGCAGATCGACGCCTACCGCTTCGAGCTGCCGTTCCTGGCCGCGCCGATGGACTCGGTGGTCTCCCCGCAGACCGCGATCCGCATCGGTGAGCTGGGCGGACTCGGCGTTCTCAACCTCGAGGGGCTGTGGACCCGCTACGAGGACCCCGAGCCGCTGCTGGCGGAGATCGCCGAGCTGGACGAGCGCACCGCCACCCGGCGTTTGCAGGAGATCTACGCAGAGCCGATCAAGGAGGATCTGATCGGCCAGCGCCTCAAGGAGGTGCGCGATTCGGGTGTGGTGACCGCCGCCGCCCTGTCGCCGCAGCGCACCGCGCAGTTCTCCAAGGCCGTGGTGGACGCCGGGGTCGACATCTTCGTGATCCGCGGTACGACGGTCTCCGCCGAGCATGTGTCGGGCGCCGCCGAGCCGCTGAACCTCAAGCAGTTCATCTATGAGCTCGATGTGCCGGTGATCGTGGGCGGCTGCGCCACGTACACCGCCGCGCTGCATCTGATGCGCACCGGCGCGGCCGGTGTGCTGGTCGGCTTCGGCGGCGGCGCCGCGCACACCACCCGCAATGTGCTGGGCATCCAGGTGCCGATGGCCACCGCGGTGGCCGATGTCGCCGCCGCCCGCCGGGACTACATGGACGAGTCCGGCGGCCGCTATGTGCATGTGATCGCCGACGGCGGTGTCGGCTGGAGCGGCGATCTGCCGAAGGCCATCGCCTGCGGTGCGGACGCCGTGATGATGGGCTCGCCGCTGGCCCGCGCCACCGACGCGCCCGGCCGGGGCCACCACTGGGGCATGGAGGCCGTCCATGACGAGGTGCCGCGCGGCAAGCGGATGAACCTGGGCGCGGTGGGCACCACCGAGGAGATTCTGCTCGGCCCCTCGCACACCCCGGACGGTTCGATGAACTTCTTCGGCGCGCTGCGCCGGGCGATGGCCACCACCGGTTACTCGGAGCTCAAGGAGTTCCAGCGGGTCGAGGTCACGGTCGCGCCGTCGCAGCACGACCAGCGCTGAGCGTTCCGCGCCGGAGGTTCCACAGCGAAGGGGAAGGCCCCGACCGCATCGCGGCCGGGGCCTTCCCCTTCGTGCGTGGTGTGGCGTCAGTCGTTGTTGCTGAGGCGGAAGGCGGAGCTGACGGCGGCGATCGGAGCGAGGGCCATGAAGATGTACGTCAGCGGCTCGGCCTCCTCCTTCCACGTGTCGAACAGGTCGCTGAAGTGGTCGAAGAAGATCTCGTTCGAGGACAGGACGGAACTGGCGTCGCCGCCCATCTTCTCGGCCATGTTGCTGGTCGTGTCGTGAATGATCAGGGCGTAGCCGTAGAGCTCACCGACGAACACCGCGGCGATGGCCAGCAGCGCGCCGACCACCCAGAGACCGGGGTTGCGGCCGCCCAGCTTGGCGACCACGAATCCGATGAGCGCACCGACGGCTACACCGGTGTAGGCGAACTGCGTAATCTTCGGCTCGCCACTGTCCGTGTCCGCGAGCGCGAGCAGCAGGAAGGCGTAGACCAGCGCACCGACGATGGCGGCCCCGAGTGCCGCACCGACGGCCAGCAGCGGGTTGCCCGGTCGGCCCTGCGGCACGGGCGGCGGGAAGCCGCCGCCGAACTGCGGCTGCGGCGCACCGTACTGCGGCTGCGGAGCGCCGTACTGCGGGGCCTGCGGCTGCTGCGGGTAGCCGTAGCCCGCCGGCTGCTGGGGCTGCTGCGGCTGCTGGGGCTGCTGTGGCTGCTGCCAGTTCTGGCTCATGGAGATCCCCCGGGGATGAAGGTGGAAATCCGCGTTCCGGGGACAGCCCTGACCTGCGGTGCGGTGGGCTGGGAACGCGGACGAATAGTTCGCGCCATAAAACTAACAGCAGGGCATGACAAAGGGACAAGTCGTGTCTGGCGTCCGTGACATGGCTGGGACCGGACGGAGACACGGTGTCCCGGCATATATGGATATCCCGGGTGCTCTTCAGCGATCCGCTGCGCCACGAGGTAACTTTCCGCCCCCGCCACGGCGTAGAACGTGATGTCGTTACGGCCCAGGACCTCTCCGCGCCAGTGGTCGGCCACCAGCCCGAAGTGGTCGATCAGGGTATCCGGGGTGGGTCAGGGAACTCTCGTCCCCCATCTGCACCGCGACGCCGATCAGTTCCGCGAAGCACATGCTCACCAGGGCCAACGGTACGCCGATCAGCGCGAGAAGCGGAGCGCGGCCGCCCAGCGCGCCGAGCGCGGCGCCGGCCAACAGCCCGATGCGCAGGGCCCAGTAGCCGACCTCCTGACCGCCCTGGCCGAATTTCCCCTCTACCTCCCCGAAGACCAGTGGCCGAGCAGTCCGGCCGCGATGCCCGCGGGGAGGACAGAATCCGGCATAAGCAATAATGTCAACTTATGGCGCAGAACAAGTCGTTCACAGGACGAGACATGGGCATCGACCTGGGCACCGCGAACACGCTGGTGTACGTCCGGGGCAAGGGAATCGTGCTCAACGAGCCGTCGGTCGTGGCCGTCAACACGCTCGACGGCAGTGTGCTGTCGGTGGGTTCGGCGGCGAAGGAGACCATGGGGCGGACACCGACGAACATTGTCGCCGTCCGTCCGCTGCGCGATGGCGTGATCGCCGATTTCGAGATCGCGGAGCGGATGCTGCGGTACTTCATCAAGAAGGTTACGGGCAGCCGCCGTCTCGCCCGTCCCCGTGTTGTCGTCTGTGTGCCGTCCGGTATCACCGGCGTGGAGCGGCGCGCGGTGATGGAGGCCGCCGCCCAGGCCGGTGCGCGCCAAGTGCACCTGGTCGAGGAGCCGATCGCGGCGGCCATCGGGGCGGGGCTGCCGGTGAGCGAGCCGACCGGCTGCATGGTGGTGGACGTCGGCGGCGGGACGACGGAGGTCGCGGTCGTCTCGCTGGGCGGCATTGTCACCGCCCGTTCGGTGCGGGTGGCGGGCGATGCGATGGACACCGCGATCAGCGCGTATGTGAAGAAGCACTACGCACTCGCGATCGGTGAACGGACCGCCGAGGAGATCAAGGTGAGCATCGGCTCCGCCGCACCGGGCGGTTCGCAGTCGACGCCGCGCGTCGCCGCGGCCGTCCGGCGGGCGGAGCGGAATGTGGAGGTCGTCCTTCGGGGCGACAGCGGCGATCCGGAGGACACCCAGGCGCTGTTGCCGCCGGACCGCTGCACCATCCGCGGCCGTGACCAGGCCACCGGACTGCCCAAGGTGCTCGAACTGACCGCCGACGAGGTGCGGCATGCGCTGGGTGAACCGGTGGACAGCATCGTGGCCGCGGTCCGGTCCACGCTGGACGAGACCCCCCCGGAGCTGGCGGGCGACATCATGGATCGCGGCATCGTGCTGACCGGCGGCGGCGCATTGCTGCGCGGACTGGATGTCCGGCTGGCCCGTGAGTTGGACATCCCGGTACTGGTGGCCGACGACCCGCTGGACTGCGTGGCCACCGGCACCGGCCGCTGTGTCGAGGACTTCGCGTCCCTGCGGACCGCCATGGAGGCCCGCCCCAGGCGCCACGACACCGTCCGGGTCTGATGGCCCGCGCGGGGCCCTCGTGCCCGTCCGCCCGTGGCGGACGTGCCCGTACGGCCCGCGGCCGTGCGGCGTACCCCCCGCACCGGTCCGGCGGGCTCGGTACGGGGTCTCCGCGCCGGACCCTCGGTCGGTGTGTCCGGACGTGCGGCGGTGCGGCGGCCGTGGTGGGCTGGTGGCACCGCGTCCCGTGCGACGCGGGCGGACGGGAGGTGCGGGCGTCGAGGTGACGGCAGTCGAGCGCGGGGCCCACAGGCGAGCGGTCGTCGTGACCGTCGCCGTCCTGGCCGCGATCGCCTCCCTGCTGCCCTCCGCCGTCGCCCGTACACCGCCCCCGAGCGCCCGCGCGCCGTCCGCCCACGGCCCCGGCACCGCACCCGGCCGGTCCGCCGGACCACGGTCCGTCAGCCGGGTGCCGTATCCCACCTCCGTCGAACTGGAGTCGCTGAACCCCTCGGTGGTGCGGGAGGGCGGGGAGCTGAAGATCAGCGGGACCGTCACCAACACCTCCGGCCGCCGGGTCGGTGCCACCCGCCTCGAGGTGCGGATCGGGGGACCGGGGGCGATCGACACCCGCAGCGGGCTCGCCGCCGTGGCCGGGCGTACCGCCCTGGGCCGCGCCGACGGCCCGCCCGTGCCGGGCCGCAACGCCGCCGTCGCCGCGCTCGCCCCCGGCGCCGCGCACCGCTTCCGGCTCACCGTGCCCGTACCGGACCTGGGCCTCGACGGGCCCGGGGCGTTTGCGCTCACGGTGGACGTGGCCCGCCGGGACGGCAGCGGCACCGTCACCGTCCTTGGGGTGACGCGCGGTTATGTGTGCGCCTATCCCGACGGCGCCGATCTGGAGCCGCTGCACACCACCGTCCTGTGGCCGATCACCGATGTGCCGCATATGGAGGCGCTGACCCAGCGCACCCGCGACCGTGTGCTGCCGGTCTTCCGCGACGATGCGCTGAAGGCCGCCTTCGGGCCCGGCGGACGGCTGCGGCGGCTGGTCGAGATGGGCCAGGACCAGCCGGTGACCTGGGTGATCGACCCCGATCTCGTCGCCCAGGCCCAGGCCATGGCCGAGGGCTACCGGGTCGCCAGGACCCCCGGTGGCGCCGATCCGCAGGACGCCACCGACGGCGAGGGCGGCGACGTGGCGGCGGACTGGCTGGCCGCGCTGCGCAGGGCGGTCCACGGACGGGACGTCATCGCGCTGCCGTACGCGGACCCGGATCTGGCCTCGCTCGCGCGCGGCGACGCGTCCCTGGCCGGGCTGCTGCGCAGGTGGTCCCGGGTGGGCCGGACGGTGGTGGACCGGGCGCTGGACACCCACGCCCGCGCCGATGTGGCCTGGCCCGCGGGCGGCGCGGTGGACGGTGCGATCGCCGCGTACACCCGGCGGCTCGGCCTCGGCACGGTGCTGGCCTCCGGCGGCACGGTCGGCCCGTCGGCCGCGCTGGTCGCAGGAGGAGCGACGGACGACGGCGCGGTGTCCCTCGGCGACGGAACGACCGCGCTGACCTTTGACACCACGCTCGCCGCCCTGCTCTCCCAGGGTTCCCGCGGCAGGTCCGCCGCCGGAGCGCCCGCCCGGCTGCGGCTGCGGCAGCGGCTGCTCGCCGAGACGCTGACGGCCGTACGGGAACTGCCGTACGTCCGCCGCGATCTGGTGGTGGCGCCGCCGCGCCGGATGTCGGTCGCGGTGGCGGGCGTACTGCTCGGGGCGCTGGCCGACGGCCAGAAGGCGGGCTGGCTGGCGCCCGCCCGGTTCGAGGTGGCGCTGCGCGAGCCGGAGCCGGGGGAGTTGCGGAGCTTTGAGGGCTATCCGGCGGCGCTGCGCGCCTCCGAGCTGCCGCCCGCCCGGCTCGCGGCGGTCGCCCGGGACCGGCGGCGGCTGCGGGCGCTGGCGAAGGTGCTGTCGGACGCGCGGGCCACCGCCGCGTCCGTACGGGCGGCGATGGCGCGCTCCCTGTCGACCGCCTGGCGCGGTGACGCGGAGGCCGCCGGTGCCTACCAGCGGGGTGTGGCCCGATATCTGAGCGCTTCGATGGCGTCGGTGCGGCTGGTGCCCAAGTCGACGGTGGTGGTGGCCGGGGGCTCCGCGACCATCCCGGTCACCGTCGACAACGGGCTTCAGCAGGACCTCACCGGGGTCGAACTGCGGGTGCTCTCCAGCCGGCCGGAGCGGCTGAGCACAGTGGAGCGGTCGGTGGAGGTACGGGCGTCCCGGGCGGTGAGCCGGACGGTACGGGTCAGGGTGAGCGCCTACGCCAACGGCCCGGTGCGGCTGACCGCCCGGCTCTACACCACCTCGGACGGCGAGCCCTGGGGCGAGCCGATGACGTTCACCGCGCAGGTGCGGTCGGTGCCCTCGGGGGCCATCGCGTTCGTCGGGGGCGGGGTGCTGCTGATCATGCTGGCCGCCGCGGTCCGGCTGCGCCGCACGCGCCGGGCGTGACGGACGGCCACCGCGCCCGGCGCCCGGGCCGCCGTCAGAGCCGGTGCGCCGTTCCCGCCGGGCTCGCCCCCCTGGTGTCCAGCAGCAGTTGGGCCTTCACCGCGAGCCCTTGCAGGTCGTACGCCCGGTGGTGTTGCAGCAGCACCGTCAGGTCCGCGTCGGCCGCCGCCTCGTACAGCGCGTCCGTGCGCTCCACCCGCCGTCCCCGCACCCGCCACTGCGGCACATACGGGTCGTGGTAGCTGATCTCGGCGCCCAGCTCCATCAGCCGGGACGCGATCTCCCGGGCGGGTGAGCACTCCTCGTCGGCGATGTCGGGCTTGTAGCCGACGCCCAGCAGCAGGATGTGCGCACCGCGCGCGGACTTGCCGTACTCGTTGAGCAGGGCCGTGCACCGCTGGGTGACATAGCCCGGCATCCGCCCGTTGACCTGCTGCGCCAGCTCGACCATCCGCAGCGGGAGGCCGAGCCCGCGCTGCTGGTAGGCCATGTGGTCGTGGTCGACGGGCACACCGTGGCCGCCGACGCCGGGCCCGGGGCGGAAGGACTGGAAGCCGAAGGGCTTGGTCTCGGCGCACCGGACCACGTCCCACAGGTCCACGCCCAGGTCGTGGCAGTACACCGCCATCTCGTTGACCAGGGCGATATTGACGTGGCGGTAGTTGGTCTCCAGGACCTTGACGGTCTCGGCCTCGCGCGGGCCGCGGGCGCGCACCACCTTCTCGGTGAACCGGCCGTAGAACGCGGCGGCGGCCTCGGTGCAGGCGGGGGTGAGACCGCCGATCACCTTGGGGGTGTTGGCGAGGCCGTGGGCGCGGTTGCCGGGGTCGAGGCGGCAGGGGGAGTAGGCGAGATGGAAGTCGCGTCCGGCCCGCAGTCCGGACCCCTCCTCCAGGACCGGACGCAGGAATTCCTCGGTGGTGCCGGGGTACACGGTGGATTCCAACAGGACAGTGGTGTGCGGGCGCAGCCGCGCCGCAAGCGTACGGGCCGCCTCGGCGACCGCCGACAGATCGAGCTTCCGGTCCTCGCCCAGCGGGGTCGGGGCGCAGATCACGGCGGTACGGACGCGGCCCAGCTCGGTGGGGTCGGCGGTGATCCGGAAGCCACCGGCCACCATCCGGCGCAGCTCGGCGGCGGACAGCCGGCCGTCACCGGCCCCGGAGGGCAGCCGGCCGGCCCGCAGATCGCCGATGGCGCGCGGATCGGGGTCGTAGCCGACGGTGGTGATGGCCGCGGCGGTGGCGGCCTGGGCGAGGGGGAGACCGAGATGGCCGAGTCCGATGACGGCGAGATCTGCGGGCATGACTGCGAGCCGTCCTTCCCGAGGCGATTCCGGATGGCGCAAAGGCAGACTAAGCGGAAATATGACTCGTATTCAGTATTGGTGGGGGGTGTTGGCCCGGTGTTGCGGCAGTGGGCGGAGCAGCGCCATGGCACGGCGAGGAGAAAGCCAGGAAAATCTCTGCACGTGCGACGTGATGTCGATCACAACGGGAGGCAGCGGTGAGGACACCGGCACTGGGACCGTCCGAGCGAGGCGAGGCGCTGGCCCGGATGGCGGACCGTGAGCTGGACGTGCTGGTCGTGGGCAGCGGAGTGGTCGGCGCGGGCACCGCGCTGGACGCCGCGACCCGCGGTCTGGAAACCGGCCTGGTCGAGGCGCGCGACTGGGCCTCGGGCACCTCCAGCCGGTCCAGCAAGCTGGTCCACGGGGGGCTGCGCTATCTGGAAATGCTGGACTTCGCCCTCGTCAGAGAGGCGCTGAAGGAGCGCGGACTGCTGCTGGAGAGGATCGCTCCGCATCTGGTGAAGCCGGTGCCGTTCCTCTATCCCCTCAAGCACCGGGGCTGGGAGCGGCTCTACGCGGGGGCGGGGGTCGCGCTCTACGACGCGATGTCGGTCTCCTCCGGACACGGCCGCGGGCTGCCCGTCCACCGCCATCTGACCCGGGGCCGTGCGCTGCGGGTGGCTCCCTGTCTCCGCAAGGACACCCTGGTCGGGGCGTTGCAGTACTACGACGCCCAGGTGGACGACGCCCGCTTCGTCACCGCGCTGGTGCGCACGGCCGCCCGCTACGGGGCGTATGCCGCCAACCGGGCGCGGGTGGTCGGCTTTCTGCGGGAGGGGGCGCGGGTGGTCGGCGCCCGGGTGCACGATCTGGAACAGGGCGGGGAGTTCGAGGTCCGCGCCCGCCAAGTGGTGAACGCCAGCGGGGTGTGGACGGACGAGACCCAGGCGCTGATCGGGGAGCGTGGCCAGTTCCACGTCCGCGCCTCCAAGGGCATCCACCTGGTCGTGCCCCGCGACCGGATCCACTCCACGACCGGGCTGATCCTGCGCACCGAGAAGAGCGTGCTGTTCGTCATCCCCTGGGGCCGCCACTGGATCGTCGGCACCACCGACACCGACTGGGACCTGGACAAGGCCCATCCGGCCGCCTCCAGCGCCGATATCGACTATCTGCTGGAGCATGTCAACGAGGTGCTGGCGGTGCCGCTGACCCGCGACGACGTGGAGGGGGTCTACGCCGGGCTGCGCCCGCTGCTGGCCGGGGAGTCGGACGCCACCAGCAAGCTCTCGCGCGAGCACACGGTGGCCCACCCCGTGCCGGGGATGGTGGTGGTCGCGGGCGGCAAGTACACCACCTACCGGGTGATGGCCAAGGACGCGGTGGACGAGGCGGTGCACGGCCTCGACCGCCGGGTCGGGCCGTGCGTGACCGAAGAGGTGCCGCTCATCGGCGCCGTGGGCTACAAGGCCCTGTGGAACGCACGGGCCCGGATCGCCCGGCGGGCCGGACTCCATGTGGCGCGGGTGGAGCATCTGCTGAACCGCTACGGAGCGCTGGCCGACGAGGTGCTGGAGCTGATCGCCCAGGACCCCTCCCTCGGCGAACCGCTGCCCGGGGCCGAGGACTATCTGCGCGCCGAGATCGTCTACGCCGCGTCCCATGAGGGCGCCCGCCATCTCGACGATGTGCTCACCCGCCGCACCCGCATCTCCATCGAGACCTTCGACCGCGGTACGCGCAGCGCGCGCGAGGCGGCCGAGTTGATGGCCGGGGTGCTCGGCTGGGGCCAGGAGCAGGTCGACAAGGAGGTCGAGCACTACGAGAAGCGGGTGGAGGCCGAACGCGAATCACAGCGGCAGCCGGACGATCTGACGGCGGACGCCGCCCGGCTGGGCGCGCCGGACATCATCCCCCTGTGAGCCGGTGAGCGTGGCTATCCGCCCGAGCAGAACGCGGCCTTGAGCAGAGCCGACTCGGCGGCGGCGGAGGGCCGGGCGCCGCTGTTGAGGCGGTAGGCGAGACTGCGGCGCCCGTCGGGTGTGGAGACGGCCAGCGCGTAGGAGCCGGTGATCTCCCCGTTGTGGCCCCAGAGCCGCACCCCGCAGGGCAGCCGCACCGGGAACAGCCCCATGCCGTACCGGCCGTGGGACGCCGAGGTGTCCCGCATGGCGCGCAGCCCGGCGCGGTCCGTTGCCCGGCCGCGCTGGAGGCCGGAGACCAGCCGGGTCAGATCGTCGAGGGTGGAGACCATCTCGCCCGCGGCCCCCGCCGCCGAGGGGTTGAGGTCGGTGACGTCCCGTCGGGCGCCGTCCTCGCCGGAGTACGCGCGGCCGTGCGGTGCCGGAAGCGTGCTGCGGGTGCCCGGGAAGGTGGTGGCGTCCAGGGCGAGCGGACGCAAGCCCAGCCGCCGCGCCGCCTCGGCGTACGGGCGGCCGGTGACCCGCTCGATCACCATGCCCAGCAGGACGTAGTTGGTGTTGGAGTAGCGCCAGCCGGAGCCGGGCCGGAAGTACGGGCGGTGGGAGACGGCGGTGCGGACCAGCGAGGCCGGGGTGCGGGTACGGGTGTCGGCCGCGTTCAGCTGCCGGGCCAGCTCCGGATCGGCGGTGTAGTCGTACAGACCGCTGGTGTGGTTGAGCAGCTGACGGAGGGTGATGCGCCGCCCGTCGTTCCCCTGACCGGCCACCAGCCCCGGCAGATGGCGCGCGACGCGGTCGTCGAGACGCAGCCGCCCCTGGGCGGCCAGCCGCAGCGTTGTCGCCGCGATCACGGTCTTGGTGAGGCTTCCCGCGCGGAAGTGGTCGTTCCGGCGGATCCGCCGCCCGGTGCGGATATCGGCGACCCCCGCCGCCGTGAACCGCGTATTGCGCCCGTCCCGGACCAGCACCGCGGCCCCCGGCGCGGCGCCGTCCGCCACCAGCGCGCGGACCGCCGTACGCACCGCCGCGTCCCGCGACGCCGCCGCGCTCGCCCGTGTCTCCCCGCCCGCACCGCCGTTCGCGCCCGGACCGCAGCCGGACAGCGCGACCGTCAGCGCGGCCGTCAGCGTCGCCGTCAGCGCGGTCGGCCGAGCGAGGGCGGTCGGCATACGGCTCCGCCTGTGCCATGGTAGGGCGGAGATGGGCATGACACGGACCTTTCCTTCCTGCGTATACACCGATGTTCGCAGGTGTCACGGAGGGCGGCACGCCGCGCCGTGGACCCCGGACTACCGCGGGTCTGCGGATGAGAGACAATGGTCGCTCTCCCAGGGTGGGTTCAGGGTGGGTTGATTTACAGAGGGGTCGCATGTCGGAGGCGGAGCAGACGCAGGGTTCGACTGGGCGCCTCCTCGCCGGGCGGTACCGGCTCGGGGAGATGCTCGGTCAGGGCGGCATGGGAACGGTCTGGCGCGCGAGCGACGAGACCCTCGGCCGTACGGTCGCGGTCAAGGAGCTGCGCTTCCCGTCCAGCGTCGACGAGGACGAGAAGAGACGGCTCATCACCCGTACGCTGCGCGAGGCGAAGGCGATCGCCCGGATCCGCAGCAACGGGGCCGTCACCGTCTACGACGTGGTCGACGAGGACGACCGGCCCTGGATCGTCATGGAGCTGATCGAGGGCCACTCCCTCGCCGATGTGGTCCGGGACGACGGACCGCTCACCCCGCGCCGCGCCGCCGAGGTCGGGCTCGCCGTCCTCGATGTGCTGCGCGCCGCCCACCAGGCGGGCATCCTGCACCGCGATGTCAAGCCGTCCAACGTCCTGATCTCCGACGACGGCCGGGTGGTGCTCACCGACTTCGGTATCGCCCAGGTCGAGGGCGACCCGTCCGTCACCTCCACCGGCATGCTCGTCGGCGCGCCCTCCTACATCTCGCCCGAGCGCGCCCGCGGCCACAAGCCGGGCCCGCCCGCCGACCTGTGGTCGCTGGGCGGTCTGCTGTACGCGGCGGTGGAGGGCGTACCGCCCTACGACAAGAGCACGGCCATAGCGACGCTCACCGCCGTGATGACCGAGCCGGTGGAGCAGCCGAAGAACGCGGGCCCGCTGGAGGAGGTCATCTACGGCCTGCTCGACAAGGACCCCGAGCGGCGGCTCGACGACGCCGGTGCGCGGGCGCTGCTGGAGGACGCGCTGAGCGCCCCGGAGGGCTCCGCCACCCCGCCCCCCGTCGACGCCACCCGCACCATGAGCCTGCCGCCGGCTCCCTCGGCGGAGGAAGAGGCCGCCGCCAAGGCCAAGGAGTCGGCCGCGTCGGAGCGCAGACGGGGCGCGCTGCGCTCGGTGCGCAACGCGGCTTCGGCAGCCGTGTCGGCGAAGCGGTCGGAGGCCGCGCAGAAATCGGGTTCCGGGGCGGGCTCGTCGGGTTCCGGTTCCGGTGCGAAGGCTGCCGGGGGTTCGGGGCAGAAGTCGTCGGAGTCGGGGGCGGGTTCCGGCTCCGGTGCTGGTTCCGGGTCCGCTGCCGCCGCGAAGAAGTCCGCCGCGAAGAAGTCCGCCGCGAAGAAGCCCGCGGCGAAGAAGGCCGCTTCCGCGTCGTCCCGGTCCCCGGTCAACCCGGAACCGCCCCAGCCGCCCCGCGCCTCGCTCACGGATGTGGTGCCCAGGCGCACGCTGATCATCATCGCCGTGGCCGTGGTCCTCGCCATCCTCACCGTCGTTCTTGTCATCGTCCTCAACAGTGGTGACAGCAGCGACGGCGCCAAGGGCTCGTCCGGCGGCGACAAGGCCGCTTCGGCCGGTGCGGCGGGCCATGTGAAGACCGAGAAGGGCGACGCGAAGAGGCCCGAGGGCTCGACCAAGAAGTCCCCGGGCACCGAGGTGTCCGGCGGTGGGTCGGACCAGGAGGACGAGGACTCCGGCAAGGGCAAGGGCTCGGACGGGAACGGCGGCAAGGGCGAGGACGCCGGGGGCAAGGGCGGCGGCAAGGAGGGCGGTTCGCTGCCCGACGGGTACGAGACGGTCAAGAGCTCCGACTTCCCCTTCACCATGGCGATGCCGAAGGGCTGGTCCGCCCACCGGATGGACGGCTACGACGGCGGCCGGAAGTACTACGGCGGGTCCACCCTTCCGCGTATCCAGGTCGACTTCACCAACTCCCCCCGGGACGACGCGGCGGCGGACTGGCGCAAGAGCGAGGCGAGTGCCCCGGGGCGGATGACCAACTACAAGGGGCTGGGCATCAAGGCGATCGACTGGCACGGCTACCCGACGGTCGCGGACTGGAAGTTCGAGTACAACACCGGGGGCAAGCGGGTCCGGGCGATCAACCGCGGCTTCAAGGTGGACAGCACGCACGGCTTCGCCATCGTGGTCACCTGCGAGGCGTCCACGTGGGACGACAACGAGTGCAAGACCCTCCGGGAGACCGCCTTCAGGACCTTCGACGTCTCGGACTGAGCGCTCCTGTCGGCGAAGCGCCGCGCGGGCACGTATCGTGAGAGGCCCTGGACCGTGCGCAGCCGTATGGACCGGAAAAATGACCGTACTTGACGGTTTCAGGCTGTGCTGATGAGCGTGTGGAGCACGCGCTCGGGGAGGCGTCGTGGACGAGTACGCCGGTCGGGTGCTGGCCGACCGCTATCGCCTGCCCCTGCCACCTGCCGACGAGTACGAGTTCGTCGAGACCCGGGCCTTTGACACCTACAGCGCGCAGGAAGTCCATCTGCGGCAGATACCGCTTCCGGAGGTCGTCGACGCCGAAGTCGTCGACGACGAGGCGCGCTTGGGCGGGCCCCGCTCCGGCGGCCCGGGAAGGGCGGGCGGAGGCGGGGCGGACGGTACGGCCGGAGGCGGCGACCCGGCGGTACGGCGTGCCATGGTCGCGGCGACGGCCGCCGCCCAACTCCCCGACCATCCGCGGCTGGGACAGGTCTTCCATGTCTTCGCCGAGTCCGGAAGCCTGTGGATCGTCAGCGAACTGGTCGCCGGACGTCCGCTCGCCGCGCTCCTCGCGGAGGGCACGCTCTCCCCGCACCGCGCCGCCGAGATCGCCAATGACATCCTGACCGCCTTGCGCGCCCTGCACGCCCACGGCTGGACGCATCGCAACATCACCACGCGCACGGTCCTGTTGTGCGAGGACGGCCGGGCGATGCTGACGGGGCTGGCGGCCGGGGCGGCCGAGGAAGCGCTGTGCGGCTACGACCCGGTGCCACCCCCCTCCGGGGCGGACGAGGACGACGGTCCGGCCGAGGAGCCCACCCCGACCCCGGTGCCGACCCCGGTGCCGACCCCGGCGCCGGCTCCGGTCGCGACGGAACGGAGCGCCGGACCGCGCTACCACGACCAGGGTGCGGCCGGTGGCTTCCCCGGCCCGCGGACCGCGCCTGAGGCGGACACGGCGGGCGGGAGCGGCAGAACGGGCGTACCGGGCGGGTCCGGTGGGCCGGGCCGGGAGCCGGGCGTGCCGTGGGTGCCGGGTGCGCGGGAGGGCGAGCCGGATGGCCGTACGGCGGATCCGCAGGGCGCGGGCGAGCGTGCCGCGCGCGCCGGCGCCATCGCCGCGTACGCGGCGGGAGCACGCGCCGCCGCGCGGGCGGGCGGCGAGTCCGCGGACGCGTACGCGGACCCGTACGACGAGCACGACATCGATCCCGCATCCGACGAAGATCATGACCAGGACCTCGTCACCGGCGGTGCGTCCTGGCCCGGAACACCGGAGCCCGGCCCGCGCACCGGCGGCGATGGCTGGGATGCCGACAGCGCCCCGGGCGGCACCACCGGCCGCGGTCCCGGAACCGCGCTGGCCGCCGAACGGGCCCGGCAGGCACGGATCGTCGTCGTGGGCGCCGTCAGCGAGCGGTGGGCGCCCGAGCAGGCGGTCCCGGTCCACGAGAACTGGCGGCTCGCGCCGCCGGTCGGCCCCGCCGCCGACCTGTGGGCGCTCGGCGTGCTGCTCTTCCGCGCCGTCCAGGGCCATGCCCCGTACCCGGAGGACAGCGCCGCGGAGCTGGTCCAGCTGGTGTGCGCGGAGGCGCCCGCGTACGCGGAGGAATGCGGTCCGCTGCGTCCCGTCGTCGAGTCCCTGCTGCGCCAGGACCCCACCGAGCGGCCGGACTTCGAGGAGCTGCGGGGCTGGCTGCGGTCGCTGATCCGGTCCGCGCCCGAACCCGATGTGGGCAGCCGTACGGTCACGGTGCCGTCGATCGGGCCGGGCGGGACGTCCGACCCCCGGCGGCTGCCGGTGGTGCGCCGCCGCGGCTGGCTGGTGCGCAGGGGCCGGGGCCGCCCCGCCCCGTCGGCCGCCGCGCACGGACGGCATAAGCGCGCCAAGCAGCCGCGGCAGCCCAGAGCGCCGCGCGTCGACCGGACGGCGCCACAGCGGCCGCTGACGTCCACCGGGGCGGCGGGGGAGGAGCGCGAGCCGCGCAGACTGGGCCGGGTGCTGTTGCTGCTGATACTGCTGGCGCTGGTGGCGGCAATGCTGTACGCGATGATGTTCATGCCGCGGGACAAGGAGAACGGCGGCCAGGACCGTACGGGTTCGGCCGGTGCGCAGAGCGCGGCGCCCAGCGCACCCCACGACCCGGCCTCCGGAACCACCTCCTCCGATGGCGAAGGGGAGTCGCCGGAGGCGCAGTCCACCCGTCCGGCGGGAGTGGCGAAGGGCTTCGTGGTCCGCAAGGACCCCAAGGGCTTCAAGGTCGCCGTGGACGAGGACTGGACCCGCCGGGGCGAGAACGAGCGCGGCCAGATCCGCTACCTCGGCGGGGACTTCGAACTGCTGGTGGTGGCCGGGCGGGACAAGGCGTCGGAGTTCGGCGACGACCCGATGGCCTACCAGCAGAACCGGGAGTCGGAGCTCGCCGCCTTCCGCGGCTCCTCCTGGGCCTCCTCGTCGGGGCTGCGGCGGATCGACGTCGGGCGGACGGCGATGGCGGAGGGCGCGTTCAGCTGGCGGGACAGCAGCGGGCGCGATGTCTACGCCCGGAACCTCGCGATGCTGATCGACGGCCGGTACCACGTGGTGCTGGTGATCGGCCCGTCCGACGAACGCCGCGCGGTCGCCCGCTACTTCGAGCAGGCGACCGCGACGTACAGCACCACCGGCTAGCCCTTCGGGGCCGGGGCATCGCCGAACCGCTCGCGCAGCCGGTACTTCAGCACCTTCCCCAGCGTCGGATTCCGTGGCAGCGCGTCCACCACCTCCAGCCGCTCCGGGAGCTTGTGGACGCTGAGTCCCGCGTTCCGCAGATGCGCGGTCACGCCGTCGAGGGTGAGCGGCCGGGCCCGCGCGGGCTGTTCGACCACGGCGCAGACCATTTCGCCGCGTACCGGGTCCGGCAGTCCGATCACCGCCGCGTCAGCCACGTCCGGGTGCTCGTACAGCAGTTGCTCGATCTCCTTGGCCGAGATGTTCTCGCCCTTGCGGATGATGATGTCCTTGGCCCGCCCGGTGAGGACGAGATGGCCGCTTTCGGTGAGCCGGCCGAGGTCACCGGTGCGGAAGAAGCCGTCCTCGTCGAACGCCTCCCGGGTCTGGGCTTTGTCCAGATATCCGGCGCAGACGGCTTCGCCGCGCAGCCGTACCTCCCCGTCCACCACCCGGATCTCCATGTCCGCCGGGGGGCGTCCCTCGGTCGTCGCGAGCAGTTCGTCGGGGTCGTCCGGCGCACCCATGGTGATCATGGGGGCTTCGGTCATGCCGTAGCCGTGGGTGAGCACACAGCCCAGCTCCCGGGTGACCTCGTAGTACAGCTCGGGTGGTTTGGGGGCGCCACCGCCCGCGAGGAGCCGCAGGGTGGGGAGGAGCGGCTGTGCCGGGTCCTTGCGCTGTTCGGCCAGGAACATCGAGTAGAAGGCGGTGCTGCCGCCCGCGGTGGTCACCCCGTGCCGCCGGTACGCGGCGAGCGAGCCGGGCAGCGCGAAATGCTCCAGCAGGATCGCGGGGAAGCCGTAGAGCAGCATCATCACGGTGTAGTCGGGCCCGGCGACATGGGCGTAGGGGAAGGCCATGGAGCCGACGTCGTCCGGGCCGAGCCGCAGCGCGTGGGCGAGACAGGCGCCCGCGGCGATGAGGCTGCGGTCGGTGTGCAGCACACCCTTGGGGTCGGAGGTGGTACCCGAGGTCCAGTAGATCCAGCGCACTTCGGTTCCGTCGGCCGGGGGCGGCGGCAGCCGTACGGTCGCCGGGTCGGCCTCCGGCAGGGTGTCGTACGCCTCGAGGACCAGCGGTGGTTCGGGCAGTTCGGCGGCGAGCCGGTGAGCCAGCGCCGTGTGGTCGAAGCCGCGCCAGCGCCCGGGGACGGCGAAGAAGCGCGCCCCGGACTCGCGGAGCGCGAACCCCACTTCGCGGTCGCGGTAGGAGGGGATCAGCGGGGACTGGACCGCGCCGAGGCGGGCCAGCGCCATGGCCAGGACGACCGTCTCGACACGGGTGGGCAGCTGCCAGGCGACCCGGCTGCCGGGGCGTACGCCCAGCTCGTGGAGGCCGGCGGCGGTCCGCTCCGCGCGACGGCGCAGGGCGCGGAAGGTCAGCCGCCGGTCGTGGCGGGGGGAGTCGGCGGCCTGGATCAGGGCGGGGCCGTCGGGGGTGAGGACGGCGCGCCGCTCCAGCAGCTCCCACAGCGTCGCCGATCGTCCGAGGTCATGCGCGGTGTCGGTCATCCCGGCCTCCCGTGGCACGCGCTCGCCATAGCTGACGGACAGTCAGATCGTGCCCGGAAGCGTAAGGCCCCGGGCCTTGTCGGTCCAGGGGGTGCGGGTTAGCCTTCCGATGTCACGCTGATCTGACGCTCCATCAGAAATGAAGGGCGGACGGTGACCGATGGATCTCTCCTGCACGGAGGACGAGGAGGACTTCCGGCACCGGCTGCGCGCCTGGCTCGCCACGGCGCTGCCCACGCTGCCGCCCCGCCCGGACCCGGCCGACTGGCCCGCCCGCCGCGCCTACGACTGCGGCTGGCAGCGCATGCTGTACGACGCCGGATACGCCGGGCTGCACTGGCCGGAGGACGCCGGAGGCCAGGGTGCCACCCCCACCCAGCACCTGATCTTCCTGGAGGAGACGGAGCGCGCCGGTGCGCCCTATGTGGGCGCCAACTTCGTGGGGCTGCTGCACGCGGGCCCCACCATCGCCGCCGAGGGCACGGCCGCGCAGCGGGCACGCTGGCTGCCGCCGATCCTGCGCGGGGACGAGGTCTGGTGCCAGGGCTTCTCCGAACCCGAGGCCGGATCCGACCTGGCGGCGCTGCGCACGCGGGCGGTACGGGACGGTGACACCTACGTCGTCAGCGGCAGCAAGATCTGGACCTCGCACGCGGAGGTGGCCGACTGGTGCGAACTCTTGGTGCGCACCGCTCCGGTAAACGCGGACACCCCGAAGCATCGGGGCATCTCCTGGCTCGCTCTGCCGATGGACGCGCCGGGGGTGACCGTACGGCCGCTGCGTACCCTCGCCGGGACCGCGGAGTTCGCCGAGGTGTTCCTGGACGAGGTGCGGGTGCCGGTCGACCACCGGGTCGGCGCGGAGAACGACGGCTGGCGGGTGACCATGGTGACCCTCTCCTTCGAGCGCGGCACCGCCTTCGTGGGCGAGGTCGTCGCCTGCCGCCGGGTGCTGGAGTCGCTGGCCCGGACGGCGAAGGCCAACGGCCGTTGGGACGACCCCGTGCTGCGGAGGAGGCTGGGGCGGCTCGCGGCCCACTGCGCCGCGCTGTGGCGGCTCACCCAGTGGAATGTGAGCGAGGCGCAGCGCACCGGCGGGGTGCCGGGCGTCGGCGGCTCGGTCTTCAAACTGCGCTTCTCGCAGGTACGGCAGGAGCTGTACGACGCCGCCGCCGAGGTGCTGGGGCCGGACGCGCTGGACGCGGGGGAGGAGTGGGTCGTGGGCCGCCTCGCGTCGCTGTCGTACACGATCGCGGCCGGGACCTCGCAGATCCAGCGGAACATCGTCGCCGAGCGGATCCTCGGCCTGCCGAAGGGGCGGTGACCTGGCCGTGGACTTCTCGCTCACCGAGGACCAGCGGGCGCTGCGAACGGGTATGCGCACGCTGATGGAACGGCGCTTTCCGCGCGCGGCGCTGCGGGCGGTGGTGGACGCGGAGGGGGAGGCCGCGGTCGATCGATCGCTGTGGCGGGAGCTGGGGGCGGCCGGATTCTTCGCTCTGCGGCTGCCGGAGGCGGCGGGCGGGGTGGGGCTCGGACTGCCGGAAGCGGTACTGGCCTTCGAGGAGGCCGGCCGGGCGCTGCTGCCGGGCCCGCTGGTCACCACACATCTGGCGGCGGGCCCTTCGGCGGCGGGCTTTTCGGCGGCGGGTGCGGCCGAGGGGGAGGCCGTGGTGACGGGGCTGGACGCACCGGGTGCGCTGGGTGCGTCGGGCGTGTCAGTTGTGACGCAGGGGACGGGCGGGGTGCTGGTTGAGCATCTGGCGTCCGCCGACGCGGTCCTGGTGCTCGGCGCCGAGGATGCCGAGGTGTGTCCGGCGAAGGAGGTCATGCCCTCGGCCGAGGCCATACGGTCGGTGGACCCGGCAACACCGCTGCACCGGGTGCGCGGTGGCGGAGTGCGGAACGGGCTGCGGAGCGGGGGGTGGTCATCCCGGGGGCGCGGGATCGCCGCCCGGCTCCGGCGGGAGGCCGCGCTGCTGACCGCCGCGCAGCAGCTCGGCAGTGCGGCGCGGACGGTCGAGATGGCGGTGGCCCATGCCGGGGGGCGTGTGCAGTTCGGCCGGGCGATCGGCGCATTCCAGGCAGTTCAGCATCTATGCGCGTCCATGTTGGTACGCGCGGAAACAGCCAGAAGTGTGGTGTATGCGGCCGCGATCACAGAAGACCCGGGTGATATCGCCGCCGCCACGCTGCTGGCGGACGAGGCGGCTATCCGTAATGCCCGAGATTGTCTGCAAGTCCACGGCGGGATGGGCTTCACCTGGGAGGCTGATGTCCATCTGCACCTCAAGCGGGCCTGGGTGAGGGCCGAGCAGTGGCAGACCGTGGCCGCGGCGGAGGAGGAACTCGCCGCTCGTCTGATGTCGACCGGTGCGCCATGTTTGTAGCCGAGCTCAGGGGATACGCCTGAATTGTTGGGATGTCGCAATCTCTGGGGTAGCGCCCTGGGCTTTGAGGTGACCGAGCGTTGATACCGGGTTGTTTCCTAGGCGTGACTCGTCACAGGGGGGAGTCGGGCTCGAGCTCGGGTACTCTCCGTTGGGTGCGAGCGCTTTTGGGGTGCGGTGAACCCGGTGTTGCCCGTGGGGCGACTCCGGGCATGCCGATGTGCCCCGGTCGCGCGGGGTGTGCGGCGGTTCGGGCTCGGTGTTCGAGTCCGTGTACCGCGCGTCGCACAGTATGCCCCACGCATACTCCTTGGCGCTGGAATATGACCGAAGCGCTTGTTGGGGTGACTGTACGTCAACCATGCTGTCTCGCAAGTGAGTCACGGTCCGTGACCTCTTGGAGGTACGAGGCGATGTGTCCGCCAGTTCGGATGGTGTGAGCGGTGCAGGTGCTTCAGATGCAGATGGAGGTCAGGCCAGACCCCGCGGAGGTGAGCCGGGCCCGCCGGTGGGCGCGCTCGCGTCTCGCCGGTACCGGGATCGCGGCCGATGAGGCACTCGCCGATACGTTGATCCTGCTGATTTCCGAGCTTGTCACCAATGCCGTGGTGCACACGGGCTGTCCCGCGGTGCTGCGCATGCTCTTGCCCGAGCAGTCCGCCGCGGGCGGCGGTGCCGGAAGCGGCGGAGGTGTCGGGAGTGGTGTCGGAAGCGGTGGCGGTGGCGGTGGTGCGGTCGGTGGGGGTGGATCGTTCGCGGGCAAGGGGCCGGGCTTCGGGACCGTCCGGGTCGAGGTCGCGGACACCAGCACCCGTGCGCCCCGGCAGCGCTGTGCCGATGAAGAGGCCACGAACGGCCGCGGTCTGGAGCTGGTTGACGGACTTGCCGACCGCTGGGGCTGGCAGCCGGAGGGCGCGGGCAAGCGCATCTGGTGCGAGATCGACCGCGAGAAGCGCGAAGATCCCTTTCTGGCCGCCCGCGGTACCGCTCATGCCCCATCACAAATAGGGCGAACTCGACAAAGTCCAGACCAGGTGTTGACGTGACGTGGTCGGTTGATCACTCTAGGATCAGCGATTCGTCGTGAGGGGACGTCGAGGGCGTTGATGGCTCTGTGGGCTCTGAGTTCAGAGAGTCGTTCCTCGGCGAGTGCGGGTCGCGGCCCGGTGGCTGAACAGGGCTCAGCGCCGGAGCCGGGTGGCGGTGCGCGGTGCCGTGCTCGGGGTGTGCATGTGCGCACCGCCGCCCGATGACCCGCTCGTCCCCTCGCGCCGTTCGGCGCCGCTTGGCCGCCCGGGGGCGGTGGGGGCGCCGGTTGTGCGGGGTCAGAGGATCGCCACGGGGGCGACTGGGGAGCCCGTACCGCCGGTGAACGGCTCGGGTGTGGCCGACAGCAGAAACGCCCAGCGACCCTCGTCGGCGCACACCGCCGCCAGCTCCTCCAGGTTCCAGTTCTGGCCCTGCATCATGCCCATCTCGACAAGGTCCAGGGCGTGTACGGGCAGCCACAGATCCTCGATCTCCGGTGGGAAGATCTCGAAGGTGAGCGTGTCATTGGCGACCGCGGCCACATCGCGTGCGTGGAACCACTCCGGGGTGCGGACCGACAGCCCGGGTGAGGGGAACGCGTACGCCTCCTTCTCGCCCGCCAGGCAGCGTTGGATCTGACCGGTCCGGATGAGCACGATGTCGCCGGAGCGCACCTTCACTCCGGCCAGCTCCTCGGCCGCGTCGAGGTCTTCGGGGGTGACCGGGCGCCCCTCGGGCAGCCGGTCCGCGCCGTGGGCGCGCGCCACATCGAGGAGCACGCCCCGGGAGACGATATGGCGCGCCTTCTCGATACCGCTGAACGCGGCGCGGGTGTGGGCGGTGATGGAGTCGGCGGGGCGGCCGTTGTAGATCCTGCCGGAGTGCGAGACATGGCCGAGCCCGTCCCAGTGGGTGCCCGCCTGGAGGCCCATGGTCACGGCGTCGTCGCTGGTGGCGACGGTGCCCGGGCCGAACACCTCCATATTGACGGCGACCATGGTGTGCAGGGGGTTGACCCGCCCGGGGATCATTCCGGTCTGGATGCCGTCCTGGTGCAGCGGGACCGCGAGCGGGACGCGGCGACCGGTCCGTAGCGTCGCCGCGGCCTCCCGGACCACCTCGTCGGTGATCAGGTTGAGGGTCCCGATCTCATCCGCGGCCCCCCAGCGGCCCCAGTTGTTGACGCGCTTCGCGATCTCGTGGAACTCGGCCGGCAGCGACATGGCGTCTCCTTCGTGGTTTCCGTTCGAGGGCTTGTACTCGGGCCGCCTCTGCTCAAAAATCTAACGGACCGTCAGAAACTCCGGGAGGGGACGCGACGTGGGCAACTTCTTGGACGGCAAGGTGATCGCCGTCACCGGGGCCGGGCGTGGCATCGGACGAGCCGTGGCCCTCGCCTGCGCGGCCGAGGGGGCGAAGGTCGTCGTCAACGACTATGGGGTCTCGATCGAGGGAGCCGAGCCGACCAGCGAGGTCGCCGAGGCCGTGGTCAAGGAGATCGAGGCCAAGACGGCGACGGGGTCGGGCGGTGCGGCGGTCGCGGTCGCCGACGATGTCTCGACCATGGCCGGTGGCCAGCGGATCGTGGACACCGCCCTCGCACGGTTCGGTCGGCTCGACGGCGTTGTCTGCGTCGCCGGGATCCTGCGTGAGCGGATGCTCTTCAATATGACCGAGGAGGAGTGGGACCCGGTGGTTGCCACCCACCTCAAGGGCACGTTCACGGTCTTCCGGGCCGCGGCGGCCGTGATGCGGGGGCAGCGCTCCGGCACTCTGATCGGCTTCACCAGCGGCAATCACCAGGGAAGCGTCGCCCAGGCCAACTACGCCTCCGCCAAGGGCGGGATCATTTCGCTGGTCCGAAGTGCCGCGCTGGGCCTGCACAAATACGGGGTCACCGCGAACTGTGTGGCCCCGGTCGCCCGCACCCGGATGTCCGCCAACGTTCCGATGGAGCTCAAGGAGATCGGCGAACCGGAGGATGTGGCGGCACTCGTGGTCTACCTGCTGAGCGAACGCGCCCGCGCGGAGCGGATCACCGGGCAGGTCTATACGGTCGCGGGTCCCAAGATCGCGGTCTGGGCCCAACCGCGGGAGCTGCGCGCCGGGTACGCGGACGGCGCTTGGACCCCCGAGAAAATTGCCGACTTCCTCCCGGGCACGGTCGGCACCGACCCGATGCCGATGCTGGCACAGCTGGAAGCGATGGCGCGGGCGGCGGCCGGCAACCAACGCCCCAATGCCTGACGCCACCGGGGACCACTCCGCCGTCGGGAACGGCCGTATGGGAGAGGGGAGAGGCTGTGGACTTCGCTTTCGGGGCGGACGACGAGCGGTTTCGCGGTGAAGCGCGGGCCTGGCTGGAGGAGCATGTCGCCGGTCCGTTCGCGTCCCTGCGCGCGCTGCCGCCCGGGCAGGACGGCCGGGCGGCGGCACACCGGAAGTGGGAGCGCGCGCTCGGCGGTGGCGGCTGGATCGGCCTCGGCTGGGACCGCACGCACGGGACCTACGGGAACCGGGCCGCCACCCTGACCCAGCAGGTTGTCTGGGCCGAGGAGTACGCCCGCGCCGGGGCGCCCGCACGGCTTGGGCACATCGGCGAGAACCTCCTCGCGCCCACCCTGCTCGCCTACGGCAACACCGCCCAGCGCGCCCGTTTCCTGCCCGCCATCGCGCGCGGCGAGGAGCTGTGGTGCCAGGGCTACAGCGAACCGGACGCGGGCTCGGACCTCGCCGGGGTGCGGACCCGCGCAGTCCGCGACCCGCGCGAGGACACCTACCGCATCACCGGGCAGAAGATCTGGACCTCCCTCGCCCGGGAGGCGGACTGGTGCTTTGTGCTGGCGCGCACCGAGCGGGACTCACAGCGCCACCATGGACTCTCCTTTCTGCTGCTGCCGATGGACCAGCCGGGCCGGATCGAGGTGCGGCCGATCCGGCAGATGACCGGGACCGCGGAGTTCAACGAGGTGTTCTTCGAGGGGGCCGTGGCCCGCGCCGAGCACCTCGTCGGCGGCGCGGGCCACGGCTGGCAGGTGGCCATGGGCCTGCTCGCGGTGGAGCGCGGGGTCTCCACCCTTGCCCAGCAGATCGGCTTCGCCCAGGAGCTCGGCCGGGTCGTGGAACAGGCCCTGGAGACCGGGGCCGCCCGTGAACCCGTGCTGCGCGACCAGCTGGTACGGCAGTGGGCCGAGCTGAAGGTGATGCGCTGGAACGCCCTGCGGACGCTCGGCGCCGCACAGGATCCGGGCGCGCCCAGTGTCGCCAAGTTGCTGTGGGGCGGCTGGCATCAGCGCCTCGGCGAGCTGGCCGTGCAGGTCAGGGGTGCGGCGGCCGCACTGGGCCCAACGTGCTGGACCGCGGAACACCCCTATGAACTCGACGCTTCCCAGCGTCTCTTCCTCTTCTCCCGCGCCGACACCATCTACGGCGGCTCGGACGAGATCCAGCGCAACATCATCGCCGAGCGGGTACTTCACCTCCCCAAGGAATCACGCCGATGACCACAGACCGGCAGAGTGCGTACGGACACTGGATCGGTGGCGCCTGGCAGGCGCCCGGCCAGGGGCACTACCCCGTGGTCAATCCCGCCACCGAGGAGACCGTCGGCCATGCCCCCGAGGCGGCCGAGGCGGATGTCGATGCCGCGGTCCGGGCCGCCCGCGCCGCGTACGACGGCTGGTCGCGCACCGCCCCACGGGAGCGCGCCGCCGTACTCGATCGCGTGGCCGCCCTGCTGGCCGAGCGCTCTCCGGACCTGGTGCCCCTCCTCCAGGCGGAGACCGGCGCGACGCTGCGCGTCACCTCGGCGCTGCAAGTGCCCCCGGCCGTCGACCGCTTCCGCCGCTATGCGCGCGGCGCCGTCGAACCGGACACCCTTCCGCTCGCCCCGCTGCCCGTGGCCGCCACCCCGCTGGCGGCCGGTGGGCTCATCGGGGCGGCCGCGGTCCGCCGCCCCCTGGGTGTGGTCGCCTGTATCACCTCCTACAACTTCCCTCTCGCGAATCTTGCGGGCAAGGTCGCCCCGGCCCTGGCCATGGGCAATACGGTCGTGGCCAAACCGGCCCCGCAGGATCCGCTGTGCTGTCTTGAACTCGGCCCGCTGCTGAAGGAGGCCGGGCTCCCGGACGGTGCCTTCAATGTCGTCACCGGCTCGCGCGCGGTGGTGGGCGAGGCGCTGGTCGCCCACCCCGGCGTCGACATGGTCAGCTTCACCGGATCCACCACCGTGGGGAGGAAGATCGCCGAATCCGCGGGGCGGTCGATGAAACGCACCCTGATGGAACTCGGGGGCAAGGGCGCGGCCATCGTCCTGGGGGACGCCGACGAGCGAGTGATCGCGTCGGCGGTCGGGGCGGTCGGTTCGACCTTCTCCTTTCACAGCGGGCAGATCTGCACGGCGCCGACCCGCGTGCTCGTCCATCGATCGCTGTACGAGAAGGTCATCGCCGCACTCACACATTACGCACGGTCACTCAAGATCGGTGACCCTGTGGATAACTCCACGATCGTCGGCCCGCTGATCTCCGCGGCCCAGCGCGACCGCGTCGAGGCGTATCTCGCCGGAGCCCGTGAACAGGGCGCTCGTGTGGTCGTGGGCGGTGAACGCCCCGCCCTCACACCCGGCTTCTACGCCGCCCCCGCCCTCGTCGCCGACGCCGACCCCGCGATGGCCATTGCGCAGGAGGAGGTGTTCGGCCCGGTCGTCGTGGCCCTGCCGTTCGACGACGAGGACGAGGCGGTGCGGATCGCGAACGGGACCCCGTATGGCCTCTACGACTACGTCTTCAGCGCCGACGCGGGCCGCGCCTGGTCCCTCGCCGCCCGCCTGCGCAGTGGAAATGTCGGCATCAACACCGTCCAGCGCCACCCCGAGACCCCGTTCGGCGGGTTCAAGGACAGCGGAGTGGGCCGCGACGGCGGCTCGTTCGGCCTGCACGCGTACAGCGAACTCCAGTCGGTCGTCTGGGTCTCATGAGAGCGGTGAGAGCGGTGAGAGAGCGGCGAGCAGCGAGAACCGTGCGAGCCGTGCGAACCGTGCGAGCCGTGAGAGAGCCGAGGCGCCCGGGACATCCACGGAACGCCAACGCCAACGCCAGGGATCGGGGAGTGTGATGAGGATGCGAGGCGTCGTCTTCGACGGCACGGAGCCACGGGTCGTCGACGACCTGGAGATACGGGACCCCGGCCCCGGCGAGGTGCTGGTGCGCGTCGCTGCCGCCGGGCTCTGCCACAGCGATCTGTCGGTCATCGACGGCACCATCCCCTTTCCCGTCCCGGTCGTCCTCGGCCACGAAGGGGCGGGTGTGGTCGAGGCGGTCGGCCCCGGCGTCGGCCATGTGACCCCCGGCGACCATGTCGCGCTCTCCACCCTCGCCAACTGCGGGACCTGCCCGGACTGCGACCGCGGCCGCCCCACCATGTGCCGTGCGGCCATCGGCCGGCCGTCCCGGCCGTTCTCCCGCCCCGGCGGTGAGCGGCTGTTCAACTTCGCCTCGAACTCGGCCTTTGCCGAACGCACTCTGGTCAAGGCCGTTCAGGCGGTGAAGATTCCCGAACAGATTCCGCTCACCTCGGCCGCCCTCATCGGCTGCGGTGTCCTCACCGGCATCGGCGCCGTGCTCAACCGTGCCCGGGTGGACCGCGGTGAGTCCGTCGTGGTGATCGGTGCCGGGGGGATCGGGCTCAATGTGCTCCAGGGCGCCCGTATCGCCGCGGCCTCCACCGTTGTGGCCGTCGACTCCAACCCCGCCAAGGAGCCCCTGGCCCGGCACTTCGGCGCGACTCACTTCGTCCCGTCCGCCGAAGCCGCCCGGGAGATCCTGCCGTCCGGCGCGGACCACGTCTTCGAATGCGTCGGCTCCACCCAGCTCATCCGGCAGGCCGTCGATCTGCTCGACCGGCACGGCCAGGCGGTGCTGCTCGGCGTTCCGCCCGCCGACGCCGAAGCGTCCTTCCAGGTCTCCTCGCTCTATCTGGACAAGTCCATCCTGGGCTGCCGTTACGGCTCCTCCCGTCCCCAGCGCGACATCGCCGTGTACGCCGATCTCTACCGGCGGGGCAGACTGCTGCTGGATGAACTGATCACCCGCAGGTATCCGGTGGAGGACTTCGCCAAGGCCGCCGACGACGCCCACCACGGGCGGGTGGCACGGGCCGTGCTCACCTTCTGACCTCCGTCTCCAGCGAGGCGGTGGAAGCCACGGCCCCGCTGCGGAAGGTGCGCCGGTAGACCGTCGGCGAGACACCGAGCGCCGCCTGAAGGTGCTGGCGCATCGACGCGGGGGTGCCGAAGCCCGCGTCCCGCGCGATCCGGTCCATGGACAGATCGGTGTCCTCCAGCAGCTGCCGCGCGCGTTCGATCCGCTGCGCCGCCAGCCACCGGCCGGGGCTGACACCGGTCTCCTCGCGGAAGCGCCGGGTGAAGGTCCGTACGCTCATCGACTCCTGGGCGGCCAGCTCGCGCAGCGAGATGGGGCGGTCCAGGCGTCCCAGGGCCCAGGCACGCGCCGCCGTCGTGGTGGCCTGCTGGGGCTCGGGGAGCGGACGGCGGATGTACTGCGCCTGGCCGCCGTCGCGGTGGGGTGGCACCACACTGTGCCGGGCGACCTCGTTGGCCACGGCCGTGCCGTGGTCGCGCCGCACGATGTGCAGACACAGATCGAGACCGGAGGCGACACCGGCGGAGGTGAGCACATCGCCGTCGTCCACGAAGAGCACGTCCGGGTCGACCGTGACGGCCGGGAAGAGCCGCTGGAAGTGGTCGGCGCTGTGCCAGTGGGTGGTGGCCGGGCGGCCGTCGAGCAGACCGGCCGCCGCCAGCACGAAGGAGCCCGTGCAGATGGACACCCAGCGGGTGCCGGGGCGGGCATGGGCGAGCGCCGCGGCGAGCGACGCGGGCAGTCTGCCCTCCTCGAAGACCGGCCCGAGTCCGTACGAGGCGGGCACCACGACGGTGTCGGCCTCGGCCAGGGCCTCCGGGCCACGCTCCACGGTGATCGGGAAGTCGGCGTCGGTCCGCACCGTCCCGGGCTCGGGGGTGCAGGTCACCACGTCGTAGAGGGCGTGGCCCTCGGGGGAGCGGGCCTTGCCGAAGATCCGGTAGGGGATGCCGAGTTCGAAGGGGATCACGCCGTGCAGGGCGAGCACCACAACACGGTGGGGCCTTACGGCAGTCTCCGGCTGGGACATCCGCCACCTCCAGAGCGAAACAGAGCGCGGGACACGGGCCTGGCCCGATCCTAACGAATGCTGTCCCGCGGGCCACTCGCTCGTTCCGGCCACCGTGCGGATCCTGGTCCGGTGACACAGACAACCGGACTCCCCGGAGCCTCAGAACAGGATGAGCGTCGGCCCGAGAGGGCCCCGCGGCGGGCGCCTCGCGTACGCCTCCCCCGTCGCGCCCCGCACCGGGCATGGCTGGTCGCCGCCGTCGGGTTTGTGACGATCATCGGGGCGGCCGGTTTCGCCTCGCTGCCCGGTCTGCTGATTGATCCGCTCCATGAGAAGTTCGGCTGGTCGCGCGGCACGATCGGATTCGCGGTCTCCGTCAACCTCGCCCTCTATGGGCTCACCGCGCCGTTCGCGGCCGCCCTGATGGATCGCTTCGGCATCCGTAAGGTCATCGCCGGCGCGCTGATCGTGATCGCCACGGGCGGCGGGTTGACGGTTTTCATGACCGCCGCATGGCAGTTCATCCTCTGCTGGGGCGTGCTGGTGGGACTCGGCAGCGGCTCCATGGCGCTCGCGTTCGCCGCGACCATCGCCAACCGGTGGTTCGTCGCCCGGCGCGGGCTGGTGACCGGCATCCTCACCGCGGGCGGTGCCTCCGGGCAACTGGTCTTCCTGCCGCTGCTCTCCTGGATCGTCGAACACCACGACTGGCGCGCCGCCGCCGTGACCGTCGCGCTCTCCGCCCTCGCGATCGTGCCGTTCGTCTGGCTGCTCATGCGCGACTACCCCTCGGACGTGGGGCTCACCCCCTACGGCGCCGACGGCCCGCCCCTCCCGCGGCCCGCGCCACGGCGGGGCGCTGCCCGCCGCGCGGTCACCGCGCTGACCTCCGCGGCCCGCGGCGGCACCTTCTGGCTGCTCGCCGGGACCTTCGCGATCTGCGGCGCGTCGACCAACGGCCTGATCAAGACGCACTTCGTCCCCGCGGCGCACGACCACGAGATGCCGGTGGTGGCCGCCGCGAGCCTGCTCGCGGTCATCGGGGTCTTCGACATCCTGGGGACGGTGGCCTCCGGCTGGTTCACCGACCGCTTCGACGCGCGGCGGCTGCTGGCCGTCTACTACGCGCTGCGCGGGATCTCGCTGATGTTCCTGCCGATCCTGCTGGCCGACGCGGTGCATCCGCCGATGATCTTCTTCATCGTCTTCTACGGGCTCGACTGGGTCGCCACCGTGCCGCCGACCATGGCGCTGTGCCGGGAGCGCTACGGCGAGGACAGCGCGATCGTCTTCGGCTGGGTGCTGGCCTCCCACCAGGTGGGGGCGGGGCTCGTGGCCTTCCTGGGCGGCGTGGCGCGCGACACGTTCGGATCCTACGACGTCGTCTGGTACGCGTCGGGGGCACTGTGCGCGGTGGCCGCCCTGATGGCGCTGGTGATCCGGCGGTCCGGGCCGGTCGCGGCCGAGCCGGTGCCGTCCGCCGCCTGAGGGGCGGAGCCGGGTTGCCAGTTGCTAGGACGCGGGGGTGAAGGCGCCGAACTCGCCCCGGTGGAAGAGCAGCGGCCCCGTCCGCGCCGCCGTCTCGTCCGTGCCGAGCGCACCCACCCGGCCGACGACGACCAGGTGGTCGCCACCGGTGTGCACGGCGTGCACCGTGCAGTCGATCCAGGCCGGAACGCCGGTGAGCCGGGGGGAGCCGGTGGCCGGGGACGGTTCATGGGCGACGCCCGCGAACTTGTCCGGCCGTACGGACGCGCTCACCGCGAAGCCCCGGCACAACTCGCCCTGGTCCGCGCCGAGGACATTGACGCAGAAGACCCCGGCGCGGGCGATCCGCGGCCAGGTGGTGGACGAACGGGCGACCATGAAGGCGATCAGCGGCGGAGCCAGGGACAGCGAGGTGAACGACTGGCAGGCGAAGCCCGCCGGGCCGTCCTCGTCGACGGTCGTGATCACGGTGATGCCGCTCGCGAAGTGCCCCAGCACCCGGCGGAATTCGGCCGGACCGAACGGAACGCGCTCGCCCGCCCGGACGCAGCGCAGCTCGGGCGGGGGCAGCGGATCCACCGCGCGTGGGGCGGAGGTCGGTGAGCCGACCGCGCGCAGATAACGGACGGCGGTGGCGGCCATCCCGGCATGTCCCATCATGCGCCCCAGTGAATCTGATGGAACGTCAGATTGGAAGTGAGGTGACCACGGTTTTCGCACCCGATCCGCCCTGTCCGCCCGGTCCGCGTGCCCGACCGGACCCGATCGCCGACCGCTCATCGACCGCTCATCGGCCGCGGTAGGCGGGGGAGCGTCGTTCGGCGAACGCGCGGATGCCCTCACCCGCGTCCGCCGTGGTCATGTTGATCTCCTGGGCTGTCGCCTCGGCGGCGAACGCGGCGGCCCGGCCCGATTCGAGCGAGGCGTTCACCAGCGCCTTGGTGAGGGCGATGGCGCGGGTGGGGCCGGTGGCCAGGCGTTCGGCCCAGGAGCGGGCGGTCGCGACCAGTTCGGCGTCCGGGACGACGCGGTTGACCAGGCCGAGCCGTTCGGCCTCGGCGGCGGGCAGCCTGTCCCCGAAGAACATCAGCTCCTTCGCCCGCTGCGGACCGGTCAGCCGGGGGAGCAGATAGGCCCCGCCGCCGTCCGGGACCAGCCCGCGGCGGATGAACACCTCGATGAAGGTGGCCGATTCGGCGGCCAGCACCAGATCGCAGGCGAGGGCGAGGTGGGCGCCGAGCCCGGCCGCCGTGCCGTTCACGGCGGCGATGACCGGCTTCTCGCAGTCGAGTACGGCGGCGATCAGCCGCTGCGCCCCCGCCTGGATCAGTCGTGCCACATCGCCGGGGATCCGCTCGTCCGGCCGTCCGTTCGCGGCCATGCCCTGCTGTCCGTTCGCCGTCTCGCCCGGCTGTCCGTTCGCGGAGGGACCGCGCAGATCGGCGCCCGCGCAGAACCCCTTGCCGGTGGCGGTGAGCACGACCGCCCGGACCGCCGGGTCGGCGGAGGCGTCGTCGAGCAGGGAAATCAGCCTTTCCCGCTGGTCGGGGGTGATGGCGTTCAGCGCGGCCGGGCGGTTGAGGGTGATCCACGAGACGCCGTTGTCAGTGGCGTGCCGTACAACGGAGTCGAGGGAGTCTTCGGGGGAGGGAGACATCATGGGGGAGCTCCGGACATCGGTGTGCTCGGCGGGGTGGACGCGCCCGGCGGGGCGGAGGAGGCCGGGTGGAGGGACGAGCGCGGCGGGCTCAGCGGCAGATCGCGAGTGCGTCGAGGGCCACCGCGCCCTGGCCGCGTTCCAGCACCATCAGGGGGTTGACGTCGAGTTCGGCGAGGTCGTCGCCGAGTTCCAGGGCCATGCGCTGGACCCGCAGCACCACCTCGACCAGGGCGTCCACATCGGACGGGGGAGCGCCGCGGACGCCGTCGAGGAGGCCGCGGCCGCGCAGTTCGTCGAGCATCGCGCGGGCGTGGTCCTCGCCGAACGGGGGGACGCGTACGGCGGTGTCCTTCAGGACCTCGACGAGCACACCGCCGACACCCACGGTCACGGTGGGGCCGAAGAGGGAGTCGTGGCTGAGGCCGACGACCATCTCCACACCGCGCTGGACCATCTGGCAGACCAGGACACCGTCGAGTTCGACTCCTTCGTAGCGGGCGATGTCGGTCAGCTCGCGATAGGTGTCGCGGACCTGGCTGGCGGAGGTCAGCCCCAGCCTGACCAGGCCGAGTTCGGTCTTGTGGGCGAGCTGCGGGGCGGACGCCTTCATCACGACCGGGTAGCCGACCAGCCCGGCGGCGCGGACGGCCGCGGCGGCGCTGGTCACCAGCTGCTCGCGCGGCACCCGGATGCCGTACGCCCGCAGCAGCTGCTTGGCCGCGTGCTCGCTCAGCCGCTGGCCGGGCCGCAGCAGACCGCGCACCTTGCGCACCGCGGGGGAGGGGGTGCGCGGGGCGTCGTCGAAGGGGGAGCGGTAGCCGGCGGTGAAGCGGTGGTGGCCCAGATAGGCGCGGACGGCCGTGATGCAGTTGGCGAAGGTGCGGAAGGTCGCCACCCGGGAGGAGCCGAGCAGGGTGGTGCGATAGGCGTCCTCGGTGCCCACCGGGGAGCCCCACACCACGCACACCAGCTTGTCGGTCTGCTCGGCCGCGGCCACCAGGTCCTGGGCGAGACGGTCGCTCATCGGCGGGAAGGGGCCGGTGATGGGGCAGATCAGCACCCCTACGGCCGGATCGGCGAGGATCGCGTCGACGATCTTCCGGCCGCGCCAGTCGCCGACCGGATGGCCGCCGTTGTCGACCGGGTTGGCCACGCTCAGATCGGCGGGTATCCACTGGTGCAGTTCGGTCTGCTTCTCGGCGGAGAGAGTGGGCAGGGGGAGTCCGGCCGCGGTGGCGAGGTCGGCGAAGTGGGCGCCGGTGCCCCCGGAGATCGAATACACCACCACGCCCTCGGCGCGCGGGGGCCGGGCGCGGGCCAGTAGCGCGGCGGTGTCCTGCAACTCGTCCAGGCCGTCCACCCGGATCACGCCGAACTGCCGCATGGCCGCGTCCACCACCGCGTCCGAACCGGTCAGTTTTCCGGTGTGGGAGGCGGCGGTGCGGGTGCCGGTCTCGGTGCGGCCCACCTTCACGGCCACGACGGGCACCTTGGCGCGGGCGGCCCGGTCGGCGGCCAGCAGGAAGCCGCGTCCGTCCTTCAGCCCCTCCGCGTACAGGGCGATGGCTCCGACCTCGGGCCGGGTGGCGAAGTAGGAGATGAAGTCGGCCGCCTCCAGATCCGCTTCATTGCCGGTCGGGGCCCAGTGGCTGAGCCGGATGCCGAGCTCCTGGAGGGTGAAGACGGGGCGGCCCTGATGGCCGGACTGGGTGATCAGGGCGATGGCGGGCCCCTCGAGGTCGTCGCGGAACTCCTCGAAGGCGTTGAGGTTGGTGTTGGGACCCAGCAGCCGCAGCCCGGCGCGGCGGGCCGCGGTGGTCAGCCGTGCCTGGGCGGCGGCGCCCTCGGGGCCGGTCTCGGCGAAGCCGGAGGCGAAGACGACGGCGAACTTCACCTTGGCCTCGCCCAGTTCCTCGATCAGCGGGAGCGGGTCGCGGACGAGGAGTACGGCGAGGTCGACCGGTTCGGGCAGGTCGGCCACGGACGGGACACAGGGGATGCCGAAGACGGACGGACGGGAGGGATGTACGGGGTGCAGCCGGGCGCCGACCCGCTCGGCCCAGGCCACGAGCTGCCGGGTGATACCGGTGTTGGGGCGGCCCTCGGCGTCGGAGGCGCCGACGAGCGCCATCGACTCGGGGCGGAAGAAGCGGTCCAGGTCGGGCACGTCGGCGTGCAGCGGACGGCCGCTGACGTCCCTGTCCTCCGCCTCCTCGGCGCTCCCGGCCCCCGCTGAGCCGGTGTGGACATGGACGGTGGGGCCGGGGGCCCGTCCGCAGGCGACGGCGCGGGCGTGACGGGAGTTGGTGGTGAGGGTGCCGTGAGTCGATCCAAGCATCGGTGTCCGCCACTCCTGCTCGATGGCCAATAGTCAAATATCTGACGACCAGTCAAATTACTCTCTAGTCAGGCTACTGAAGCGATGGCGTGTCAGGAATCCTCGATGCGCGGATAACACGCACCGTGACGGCCGGGGGCGGCCGGAGCGGGTGGAGCGGGGGTGGCCAAGCAGCGAAAAACGGGGCGGTCAGGACGTGGTGCGGGCTACGGTCTTCGCGATCTTGCGGGCGTCGATGGCCAGTTCGCGCAGCATGCCGCTGATCGGGTTGGTGTAGCCGGTGAAGTGCAGTCCCGGGGCGGACTTCAGAGTGCGCCTGCCGTGGGCGAGGGGGCGGCCGCGGGTGTCGAGTACGCCCAGGTGGCCGACCAGCTCCTCCAGTCCGCGCCGGTAGCCGGTCGCCGCGATGACGACCTCGGGTCCGATCCGGGCGCCGTCCGCCAGTACCACCTTGTCCTGGTCGAAGGAGTCGACCGCCGTCACCACCTCCACCGTGCCCCTCCGCACCGCGTCGACGAGCCCCACGTCCTGCACCGGGATGGCGCCCTGCCGTACCCGGGTGTAGAGCCCGGTGTCCGGCCAGGGCAGCCCGCGTTCGGTCAGATCCGGCATGCTCACCCGGCAGATCACCCGCGCGGCCCGGTCCACCACCGGCCGCGGCAGCCGCCGCACCAGGATGCCGGTGCGCTGCGTGGGCCAGCCCGCCGTCGAGCGGCGCAGGATGTGCGGTGGGGTGCGGACCGCGAGCCGTACCCGCTCCGCGCCGCCCTCGACCAGATCGACCGCGATCTCGGCGCCCGTGTTGCCGACCCCGACCACCAGGACGTCCTTGCCCGCATAGGGGCGGGCGTTGCGGTAGTGCGCGGCGTGCAGCAGTTCGCCGGTGTAGGTGTCGCGGCCCGGCCAGTCCGGCAGCCGCGGAGTGTGGTTGAAGCCGGTCGCGACCACGACCACCGGCGAGGTCAGCACCCGGCCGCCCGTGGCTCGCAGCATCCACTCCGTGTTGTCCGCCGTCCGTTCGATCCGGGAGACCTCCACCCCGGTGACGACCTCCAGCCGGTGGTGTTCGGTATAGCGCTCCAGATACCGGATGACGTCGTCCCGGGCGACCCACCGTCCGAACGGCCGGGGTATCGCGAGCCCGGGGAGCGCGGACAGCCGGCGGGTGGTGTGCAGACGCAGCCGGTCGTAGTGGTTGCGCCAGGAGGCGGCGACCGCGTCGGACTTCTCCAGGACCACGGCGTGGATCCCGCGTTCGCGCAGCGTGGCGGCGGTGGCGAGTCCGCCCGGTCCGCCGCCGATCACATACACCGGTGAGGACTTCGGAGAGGAACTGTCGACTGCCATGCGGGCGAGCGTAGTCGGGTAATTGACGGGTTTCGGTCAAATGGATTCCGAATCGATTGCGGAAAGGTCACGGCATGTACCGCCACCCCTACCCCTTGCGCACAGCTCGTCCGTCCCTTGAAACTGACGTACCGTCAGAATCGAGATGGGGATCAGCCGGGCAGGAGGTGGGGACACCATGCGCACGATCTGGCTCAGCGGCCCCGAATGGCTCGCGGTGCTGCGTATCGGACTCGGGCTGTGGTGGCTGGAGAGTTGGCGGCACAAGGACAAGAAGAGCTGGTTCCGGAGCGGCAGCGGTATCGCCTGGGCGAAGGGGGTGGCGGACGAGCATCGCTGGACGTTCGTCCGGCGCGGTTTCGACACCGTCGTCACACCGAGGCCCATGGCCATGGCGTATGTGGTGGTCTATGCCGAACTGGCCCTCGGTCTCGGGCTGATCCTCGGCCTGCTGACCCCCATCGCCCTGATCGGCGGTCTGCTCCTCAACCTGATGTACTTCCTGCTCATGATCCACGACTGGGCCGAGCAGGGGCAGAACAGCATGATGATGCTGATCTCCCTGGTCGGGCTGGCCGGTATGAGCTGGCAGACCTGGTCGCTGGACGAGGCATGGGGGCTGTTCCTGTGAGCGCCGGGTCGAACGCCGCGCCGGGCGCCGGGGCCGGCGCCGTGCCGGGCGGCGCGGCCGGAGCGGCGCACACCAGCACCGGCCCGCCACCGGCTCCGCGCTTCGATCTGCCCGAGCCCGATGCCTTCACCCGCCCCTACTGGGACGCCGCCGCCGAGGGCCGGTTGCTGATCCGCCGCTGTGCCGCCTGCGGACGCGCCCACCACTACCCCCGCGAATTCTGTCCGCACTGCTGGAGCGAGGACGTGGCGTGGGAGGAGGCGAGCGGTGACGCGACCCTCTACACCTGGTCCGTGGTGCACCGCAATGACCTCCCGCCGTTCGGCGAGCGCGTTCCGTACACCGCCGCCGTCGTCGATCTCGCCGAAGGGCCTCGGATGATGACCGAACTGGTCGACGGCCCCACGGGTGATCCGCACCACGGGACCGGGCTGTGGATCGGGATGCCGCTCCGCGCCGCCTTCCGCGCCCCGCGCGACGGCGCCGCGCCGCCTGTTCCCGTCTTCCGGCCGCTGCTTGAATGATCGGGTGCTGAAACCGGTGGAGCTCCAGGCCCCTGGATTGCGGCTGCGCCCGTGGGAGAACACGCCGGGCGACCGCCGGGCCGCCCTGCGCGGGCTGGCCGACCCCGACTTCCGCCGGTGGAACACCCCGGTGGCCCTCGTCGACGGCGAGGAGGACGCCCGGGCGTGGACCCATGGCCGGGTCGACGGCTGGCGGCGCGGTGACACGGCGTCGTTCGCGGTCCTGGAGGACACCGAGATCCGCGGCCATGTTTCCCTCAACGTGATCGACTACGGGGCGCGGAGCGCCCGCGTCGGCTACTGGGTGCTGCCCGAGGCCCGCGACCGCCGGATCGCCTCCCGCGCCGTCCAGGCGGTCACCGGCTGGGCCTTCCACGATCTCGGTCTGCACCGTCTGGAACTCCGGCACGACATCGGCAACGAGGTGTCCTGTCGCGTCGGTCTCCGCTGCGGTTACGTCCCCGAGGGCGTGATGCGCCAGGCGCGCTTCGACCTCGGCGGGGCGCCCCACGATGTCCATCTGCACGCCCGCCTGGCCGTCGACGGCCCGCCGTAACCGACCAAGCCGGTCACGGCAGCCGTCACCGACCAGGCCCGTCCCGGCCTTCAGGGCCAGAGCAGCTCCCGCCGCCAGCCGCCGGGCTCCTCCGGGGCGCGCCGGTAGCGGACCCGTACGTGCCGCCGCCGCGCCTCCTCCTGGTAGAACTCCACCTCGTCCGGCTCCAGTACGTACAGCGTCCAGCTCGGGGCGGTGGCGTCCGGCTCCCGTTCGGCCCGCTCGTACGCCGCCTCGAAGGCGCGCACCAGCTCCTGGTACGAACCGAGCACCTCGCTCTGACGCCCGGCTCCGGCCAGCGCGGCCGCGAGCGCGGCGGGGGACCGGCCGCGCAGATCCGCCGCGCTCTCCTCGGCCCCGGCCTCGTGGACCCGGCCGCCGATCCGCACCTGACGTCCGGTGCGCGGCCAGTGGAACGCGAGCGAGGCGTACGGGCGCTCGGCCAGCTCCCGGCCCTTGCGGCTGGTGCGATGGGTGCCGAAGTGCCAGCCGCGGGCGTCGGCGCCGTGCAGCATCACGGTGCGCTGGGACGGGCGGCCGTCGGCCCCGGCGGTGGCCAGCATCATGGTGTGCGCGGCCGGTTCGTCCGACCCGGCGGCCTCACGCAGCCAGCGCCGGAACAGCGGAAGCGGTGCGTCCGGAGCCATGTCCGGGTCGAGGACCGGCAGTTCGCCGCCGTGGCGCACCCGCAGCCCGCGCAGCAGCTCCTGGAAGGACGCGTCGCTGTCAACCGCGTCGGTGTCAACCGCGTCGCTGTCACCGACCGTGTCGGTCTCACCGACCGCGTCGCTGTCACCGGCCGCACCGGCCCCCGGCGCCCCGGGCTCGTTCTCCTCGGCTCCGCTCATCGGACGTTCTCCGCCTCCCGCGCCCGCGCACTCCGCGCACGCTCGCCTGCCCCTCGATTCCGGCCATCCGATCATCCGGACCCGGCCGGGGCAAGCGCGGCGGGCCGTCAGCCGCGGCCCAGCACCACCGTGCCCGACGAGCAGAACCAGCCGCCCGTGCCCGATGCCACGGCCAGCTCCGGCAGTTGTCCGTCCGCCCTGCGGACCTGGCGTTCGCCCGCCTCCCCGCGCACCTGCCGTACCGCCTCGACCAGCAGGAACAGCCCGCGCATCCCGGGGTGGCAAGCCGAGAGGCCCCCACCGTCGGTGTTGGTGGGCAGATCGCCGCCGAGCGTCAGCCGTCCCTTCGCCGCGAACGCCCCGCCCTCGCCCTTGGCGCAGAAGCCCAGGTCCTCAAGGGTCACCAGGGTCATATAGGTGAAGGCGTCGTACAGCTGCGCCACATCGATCTCCGACGGGCGCACCCCCGCCCGCTCGAACGCCGCGCGCCCCGAGACCGCCGCGGGGGAGACCGTGAAGTCGTCCCACTCGGACATGGTGGTGTGCGAGAGGGCGGTACCGGAGCCGAGCACCCACACCGGCGGCGCGGCCGTGTCCGGCACATACTCCTCGCCCGCCAGCAGCACCGCGCAGCCGCCGTCCGAGCGGATGCAGCAGTGCAGTTTGGTGAACGGGTCGGCGATCATCGGCCCGCTCAGGACGTCCTCGACGGTGATCGGATCCCGAAACATCGCATCCGGATTGTGTGCGGCGTTGGCACGCGCCTGAACGGCGATGTCCGCGAGCTGCTCGAGTGTGGTGCCGTACTCATGCATATGACGACGGGCGGCCATCGCGTACTTGGCGATGAGCGTATGGCCGTAGGGCGCCTCGAACTGGAGGGGGCCACGCGCCCCGAAGGAGAGGTTGGCGGTGCGGCGGCCGGACCGGATGTCGGCGCGGGCGGTCGAGCCGTAGACCAGCAGCACGGCCCGGGCGCGGCCGGCGGCGATCGCGTCCGCGGCGTGGGCGGCCATCACTTCCCAGGTGGAGCCGCCGACGGCGGTGGAGTCGGCCCAGGTGGGACGCAGCCCCAGATACTCGGCGACCTCCAGTGGCGCGAGCGTGCCCAGCCCGGCGGAGGCGAAGCCGTCCACGACCGAGCGGTCGAGCCCGGAGTCGGCGAGCGCACGGCGCGCGGCCTGGGCGTGCAGCGCGTAGGGGGTGGCCGTGTCGACACGGCCGCAGTCGGAGAGGGAGACGCCGACGACGGCAACCTTGCGGGTGCGCTTCGCTGCGGGCATGGATCTGACGGTACATCAGATAGCCCGAGACCGGGGCAGGGCTGTACGGGCCATGGCATCGAGATGAGGTGCGGCAGCGGTGCATGGGCAGGCGGCAGCGCCGTGCGGTGGGGGCCCGGACGCCCTCGTAGTCGCACTCTCGCCGCCGTCGGCGGTCGAGCGTGGTCCCCGTCCGGACCTCAGGTGCGGCGGCTACTGCAGGAACTGCGCCGCGCACGCGGCGATCGCCACCAGAAGGCTCAACAGCCCGATCGCGACCTGCCACTTGTCAGGGCTGGTCCACCGGCCGTCCGTCTCCTGCGTGTCCCGATCGTCCATCACCCCTCCTCGCTCCTCCGACAGGCCCCGGAGGACAGGGCCACCGCCGGTTTCGAACTCCGGCGGAGCTGAAGGGAGGAACGTGGTGGGGCGGCGCCCATCCTACAAAGGGCGGCGGGCGGAAGGGGTGGGAAAGTGTGGATTGCCTCTCTAGTATGACGGCCCGTCAGAAACGGCCGGTCGGAGACGGAGGGCTCGCCGATGGACGCCGCGTTCACCGAGGAACAGGACCAGATCCGCCGTACGCTGCGGGCACTGCTGCGGGAGCGGTGCGACGCGCACGCGGTCAAGGCGGCGGTCCGCACCGCGCCCGGCCATGACGGTTCGCTGTGGCGGCTGCTCGCCCGGCGTCCGGGCCTCCCCGGGCTGGCCCTGCCCGAGGCGTACGGCGGTGTCGGCTGCGGATCCGTCGAACTGGCCCTGGCCTGCGAGGAGGCCGGACGGGCGCTGCTTCCCTCGCCCCTGCTGGCCACCGCCGTGCTCACCGCGCCGCTCCTCGCCCGGCTCGGCACCGACGCCCAGTGCGCCGAACTGCTGCCGCGGATCGTCAGCGGGGAGCTGACGGCGGCGCTCGCGGTGCCGGGTGGTGCGCTGCCGGAGGCGCTCGGGCTGACCGGAACGCGCGCGGAGGCCGCCGGGGGAACGCGGAACGGCTGGGCGGGCGGCGGACGCGCGGGCGGGGTGCAGGCGCGTCATGACGGCGAGGCAGGGTGGCGGCTGTACGGACAGGTGGAGCAGGTGCTCGACGGTCACAGCGCGGGGCTGCTGCTGGTCGCGGCCCACGCCGGGGGCTGTACGCGCGGCCGGACCCTGCTGTTCCTGGTCCGGGGCGAGGCGGCCGGACTCACCCGCACCCGGCTGACCGCGCTCGACGAGACGCGGCCGCAGGCCCGTATCGAGCTGCGGGACGTGGCGGCGCAGCCGCTGGGCGGCGACCCCGGCCGTGCCGCGGACGGGGACCCGGAGCGGGCAGTGGACGGGCTGGTCCGGCTGGGCGTCACGGCCGCGGCTCAACTCGCCGCCGAGGCCGTGGGGGTGGCCGACGCGGCGCTGGCGCACACGGTCGCGTACGTACGGGAGCGGGAGCAGTTCGGCCGTCCCATCGGCTCCTTCCAGGCGGTCAAGCACCGGCTGGCGGATGTCTATGTCCGGGTCCAGGCGGCCCGTTCGGCGGCGTACTACGCGGCCTGGGCAACGGACCGGACGGACGCCCCGGACCGGCGGCGGGACGACCACGAGGCGGCGGTCGCGGGCGGCCTGGCGCTTGCCCAGGCGCTGGAGGCGCAGCGCGCGGCGGCGGCCGAGGCCGTACAGCTCCACGGCGGTATCGGCTTCACCTGGGAGCACGACGCCCATCTCGCCTTCAAGCGGGCGGCTTCGGACGAACTGCTCTTCGGCCCTGTCCACCGGCTGCGGGCGTGCGCGGCGGAGCGGGACGGGCTGTTCGGCGTCGCGTCGCCCTCGGCGGCCTCCCGGACGGCGGTGGCGGTCTGATGGCCGGTCACGGTGTGCGGCTGGTGCGGAAGGTGTCGTCGACCCGCGCGTTCGCGAAGGTCGCACCGCATGTGATCCCGGTGTTCGACCGCACCGTCCACCGGCTGACCCGCGGCCGGGTGCTGCCGAGCGCGCTGATGCTGCCCGGGGTGATCCTCACGGCCCGGGGCGCGCGGACGGGACAGCCCCGCCGTACACCGCTGGCGTGCATGCCGGAGGAGGGCGGCAGCTGGATCCTGGTCGGCAGCAACTTCGGCCGCCCGGGGCATCCGGCGTGGACCGCGAATCTGCTGCGGCATCCGGACGCGGAGATCAGCTGGCAGGGCCGGGACATCGTGGTGCGGGCACGGCTGCTGGAGGGGCCGGAGCGGGAGTCGGCCTGGGCGGCGGTGCTGGCCTTCTGGCCGCCGTACGCGAGCTATCAGGCGCGGGTGGAGCGCCGGATCCGCCTCTTCCGGCTGGAACCGGACTCGCGCGACTGAGCGGAAACCTTCCTTCTGTCCCGGATGCCCCTCCGTTCCCTGCGGCCCCCGCCCCGTTCCGGGGAACGGCAGCGGCGGACCACTCGGGTCGAGTGGTCCGCCGCGGCGTGACAGGACGTGCTGGCCCGCCGGTCGGCCGGACCGGCGCGCGGTACTACCCGGCTATTTCGCCGGCTTACGGCCGGTGACGCCCAGGTGCACGATGTGGGCCAGGCTCGGCTTGAGCTCGGCCTGCTTCACACCCCAGCTCTGGAAGCCCTTCTGGTGCGCGGCGACCGCGGCCAGCATCGCGACGAGCGAGCCCGCGACCGCCGCGGCGCTGATGTGCTTGTCGATCCGGCCCTTCGCCTGGAGGTCCTTGACGGCGTCCGTGAGGGAGTTGGTCACGGCGTTGAGGATCTTCATGCGGATTTTGTAGAACCGCTTGTCGCCCTCGGCCGCACCCAGGTCGACCACCCGCAGGATGGCGTCGTGTTTGCGCCAGAACGAGAGGAAGCCGTCGACCAGGTCCTCCGCGGCCTGTGCCCCGGACTTCCCGGCCCAGGAGCGCCCGGCGACCAGATCGGTCAGCGCCGCGCCCTCCTTCGCCATCTCCTCCGCGAGCTCGAGGACGGCGCCCTCCACATCGGGGAAGTATTGGTAGAACGTCGCAGGCGAGGTCCCTGCCTTGCGTGCGACATCGATGACCTTGACATCTCGGTACGGGGATGAGCTGAGCATCTCGCTGAGGCAGTCGAGCAGCTTCTGCCGCGTCGCCTGCCCGCGGCGACCGGCCACCCGCCCGTCGACGGTGCGTACTTGTCCTGTCATGCCGTCAGCTTACCGAGGGGTGATCAGAGCGCGATTCGGCTGCGTGCAAATGGGTTTAGCGAGGGATGAGAGGGTTTGTCGGGCCTCCCGAGCAGGTCGGAATGGCTTATTCCGGCTGTTGTCGACCCGCGGAACCCGATCCGAGAGCACTCACCCACCTGAGTGATTCATGTTATCAACAGCCTGTGGATAACAATGGTGGATGAGCTGCCGGGGACCCGGAGGCGATGGTGCAGGATTGGCCGAAAGGTGAGAATTCCGGAGCGGGCGCGGGGGGCGATCCCCCGTTAGCGTGGCAATAGGGAAGAACGCTCCCTACAGGAGGACGCGGGAGGATCCGGGACATGGCCGCATTCGCCGAAGGCGTGCCCTGCTGGGCGGACGCGATGCTTCCCGACCTCGAGGCGGGCAAGCGCTTCTATGGCGAGCTGTTCGGCTGGACCTTCGAGGAGCGCGCCACGGACTACGGCCTGTACACCCGCGCGCTGCTCGGCGGAAAGGATGTCGCCGGGCTCGTGCCCAAGCCCGACGGACGGATGCCGACCGTCTGGAACATCTACTTCGCCACCAGGGACGCCGCCGCGACCGCCGCCCGGATCCGTGAGGCGGGCGGCCGGGTGATCGCTCCCCCCGTATGGATCGACGACTCCTGTGTCATGGCCACGGCCGCCGACCCGGGCGGCGCGGTCTTCGGGCTCTGGCAGGCGGGCAGCCACTCCGGCTTCGCCCGGCGCGGAACCCCGGGCTCGTACGGCTGGACCGAGGTCCACACCCGTCAGCCCCGTCCGGTGGACGCCTTCTACCGGGCGGTCTTCGGATACGACATGGAGCCCGTCACCCTGCGCGAGTCCGGTGCCGCCGCGGCGCCCGGGCCCCGGGACGCCGCCGCACCCGATCTTGTTCTCTGGTCACCGCGCGGCGGGCCCACCGGGCCCCGGTACGCGATCGGTGGACGGGTGGTGATCGACGACCGGTACCCGGCCGAACTGCCCGCGCATTTCCTCACGTACTTTGTGGTGGCGGGCTGCGACCAAGCGCTGCGCACGGCCCACCGGCTGGGCGCGCGAGTTCTCAATGACCCCGAAGATACGCCGTACGGGCGTTTCGCGGTCCTTGCGGACAATCAGGGCGCGGTCTTCGCCGTCATCGACACCTCGGCGACGGCTCCTTCCGCGGCGGAGAGCAGGGCGGGGCCGGGCTGAGAGCGCGGTGACGGCCGCGCCGTCGAACCGGGTGGTGTCCGGCTCCGTATCGCCCGATGACACGACGATTCGCCCCCGGGTTCGCAACCGCCGCCTTCGCCAGAGAGAATGCGGGATGCGTGCCGCCGGACGGTTTGTCGGTGAGACGCTGCACGGGGCTGTATTTTTTCAAGCCCCCACGGGGAGGTGGCAGGCAAGTGGTGGAGCAGCTGACGCAGCACGATCCGAGGCGGATCGGCCCTTTCGAGGTGCTCGGTCGGCTCGGCGCGGGCGGCATGGGGCTGGTCTATCTGGCCCGCTCGGCATCGGGCCGACGGGTCGCGATCAAGACGGTGCGGACCGAGCTCGCCGAGGACCAGCTGTTCCGCGTCCGGTTCACCCGTGAGGTGGAGGCGGCCCGCGCGGTCAGCGGCTTCTACACGGCCGCGGTGGTCGACGCCGATCCACGGGCGGCGGTGCCCTGGCTGGCCACGGCGTACGTCCCCGCGCCCTCCCTCGAGGAGATCGTCAACGAGTGCGGACCCATGCCCGCCCAGGCGGTGCGCTGGCTGGCGGCCGGGGTCGCCGAGGCGTTGCAGTCCATCCACGGCGCGGGGCTGGTCCACCGGGATCTGAAGCCGTCGAACGTCCTGGTCGTCGAGGACGGCCCGCGCGTGATCGACTTCGGTATCGCCTCCGGTGTCTCGAACACCCGGCTGACGATGACGAACGTCGCTGTCGGCACCCCCGCCTACATGTCGCCCGAGCAGGCGCGTGACTCGCGCAGTGTGACCGGCGCCAGCGACATCTTCTCGCTCGGCTCGACCCTGACCTTCGCGGCCACCGGACATGCGCCCTTCCACGGCGCGAACCCGGTGGAGACCGTGTTCATGCTGCTGCGCGAGGGCCCGGATCTGGCCGGGCTGCCCGATGAGCTGCGGCCGCTGATCGAATCGTGCATGCAGATGGAGGCCGACCGCCGCCCCTCCCCGGCCGACCTTCAGGCGCAGCTGGCCCCGCATCTGTTCGCCTCCAACGCCGACGACAGCGGTACGGCCTCGGCCTGGCTGCCCGGGGGCGCCGTCGCGCTCATCGAGCGCAAGCGCAGCGGGCGCAACCAGGTGCGCGGCGCCTCCGGCTCGCGCCCCGCGCCCGGTGGCGGCGGCCGCTCCTCCCAGGGCGCCTCCCCGGGCGCCTCCCCGGGCGGTGGAAGCGGCGGCGCCGGGCGTGCCTCGGCCCCGCTGCCGCCGGAGCGCCCGCCCACACCGCCGCCCTCCTACGCGCAGCCGGCCGGCGCCGGAGCCGCCACCGGGGACGGCCCCGGCGGCCGCCACGGCGCGTCGTCGCCCGCCGGTGCGGGCGGCTGGGAGCCGGTGGGCGTGGGTGACCCGCGCGGCGGTCTGCGCGCCCCGGAGGCCGCGAGCCCGCCGAGCGCCCTGGGCTCCATCGGACCGGGCCGGCATGCCGCCCCCGCCGGGCCCCCGTCCGCCGTACCGTCCGCGCCCCTGCCCGCCGCGGCCGACGGCCCGGTGCAGTTGCCCGGCTCGAAGGTGCCGATCGGGCCCGGGATGCGGGCCGCGGACACCCGTGAGCCGCAGCCGCGGCAGGACACCGGCCCCGCCACGGGCTGGGTGCGCCCGCCCAGCGGGCTGACCACCGGCGGGGCGAACGGCGGTGAGGCCGCGGCCACGGGCGCCGTGCCGCCGCCCTCCCCCGACGTGTCCGCCGACGCGGCCGACGGGCCGGGCGGCGCGGGCGGCCAGGGCCGCTGGCGGCCCTGGCGGTTCCGGATGTCCAACGACGTCTGGGGCACCCCGGCCGTCGCCGACGATCTGCTCTACGTCACCTCCTTCGAGGTGCACGCCCTGGATGTGGCCACCGGGCGGCGACAGTTCAAGACCCGCGACGTGGCCTGGGCGATGGCCGTGGCCAACGGGCGGATCCACGCCTCCGACGGCCCGACGCTCTACGCGCTGGACGCGGAGGACGGCGCCGAGCGCTGGCGGCTGTCGACCGACGGCTGGGTCTACTCGCTCACGGTGGACCGCGGCACGGTCGTCACCGGTACCCGCGGCGGTGGCGTCCAGGCGTGGGAGGCGGCCAACGGCGAGCTGCTGTGGGAGAAGCAGGGCCTCCAGACGGACTTCGAGACGCCCGAGTCCGGGCCGGTCATCCACGACGGCACGGTCTTTGTGTGGGCGGAGGGGCGGCTGCGCGCCCTGGAGGCGCGCACCGGCGCGGAGCGCTGGTCGTACCCGATCGGCGACGCGGCGGCCTGTGGCGGGGTTCCGATGCGGTTGCTGTCGGCCCCCGATGGGGTCGTCTATGTCACCGCCGGTACCCGGGTGCTGGCGATCGACATCGCGCGCGGCGATGTGCGGTGGCGTTTCGAGGCGCCCGCCGTCTTCCTGTGCGCGCCCGCGTACGCGCCGGGGCCCGCGGTGACCGGCGGCGGTATCTACATCGCCGACTACCTCGGCACGGTCTACGCCCTGGACGCGGCGAACGGACGCGACCGCTGGCGGATCGCCACCGAGTCGCGCCAGTCGATCGAACCGGTGCTGGTGGCGGACGGCTCGGTGCATCTGGGCAGCGGCAGCGCGCTGTACACGCTCGACGCGGTCACCGGCACCCCCAAGTGGCGTTTCGCCGCGGGCGGCGAGGTCATCGGCTCCCCGGTCGTCGCGGACGGACGGGTCCACTTCGGCTCGGCCGACCACTGTCTCTACACGGTGGACGCGGCGGGCGGACAGCTGCGGTGGAAGCTGGCCACGGGCGGTGAGATCACCGGGTCCCCGGTGGCCGCCGGGGGTGTGGTGTACGCGTGCAGCAAGGACCGCTGTGTCTACGCGCTGGACGCGGTCAAGGGCACCGGGCAGTCGCGCCCCTCCAGCAACCGCCCCTGACGGACGGGTCGGTCCGGGCTGCGCTCCCGGGCCGACGGCGGTGCTCCTGACAACTCCTGCTACCGTTGCGCGCGTTCAGCGACCTCCCGGGGGAGCACGGGAGGTCGGTGGACCGGTTTGAGGAGTTCCCTTCCCGAAGGCGCCGGGACCGGGCTCCGTTTCCCCCATCCGCCGCGTTCGCGGAACCTCGACGCCGTCCGGAACCGCGGTGACGGGTGAGGTCGTCTCCGCCTACTGAGAATCCGGGCTACTGAAGGATCCGGGCTACTGAGGATCCGGGCCGACCCCGATGTGACTTTGGGGTAGGGAGTGCCGTTGCTAGGGTGGCGTGCACTTGTCAACTGGCTTGTAGTTGGCTCGTTTGTGTCTTTCAACGGGGGAGAATTCCATGCATCGCCGTTCTGTACGCCTGCTTGCCGTCACCCTCATCGGACTGATGGCGCTCACCGGATGCGGAAAGAAGGGCAGGAGCCACGGCGGCGGCTTGGGCGGCCTCGGCTCGGGCGGCAGCGGCGGTGACTCCCCGGCGTCCGACCCCAGCGGTCTGCCCAGCGGCGTGCCCACCGATCTGCCCTCGGGCGCCCCCTCGTACACCCCGGGCTACCCGACGCCCTCCAGCTCCTACAGCTACTCGGCGCCGCCCACCTACAACCCGGACGCCACGAACGAGACCAGCGGCACCAACTGCCGCTACGACCAGTCCACCGGGCAGTTCAAGTACGACGTGAAGGTCACCAACACCGACTCCAGCCGGAGCTTCCGCTACTCGATCAGCGTCAAGTGGAACGACTACGCGGACGACGGACTGCTCGGCTACGACAGCCAGGACGTGACCGTCCTGCCCGGCCAGAGCGAGACCTTCACCGCGACCGCCGGCTACACCATCACCAAGCGGACCCAGTACACCTGCCAGATCAGTCTGGCCAGTAAGTACACCACCAGCTGAGCCGGCCCGGGGGGGACGGTGAGCGCGAGGGTCCGCGGGGCTTCTCCCTCGAGCGGCCCGGAGAGCTGACGCACTACCACTGAGCGGGGCCGACCGGTGTTCAGCGCAGCCGGAAGCCGGGCGTACGGGCCGCGAACCGCGCGGCCTGGCGTTCCGGCGGCAGATTCCCCAGCGCGATCAACTGCGGGGCCTGGGCGAGCGCCTGGGTCAGTGCCGCCTCCTTCGCCGTCCACAGCGCCCGTACCGTCCCCTGCACCGCCTCCGTCGGGTACGACGCCATGACGGAGGCGGCGCGCACGGCGGCCGCCGTGGCCTCTCCGGCCGGAACCACCTCGCTCACCAGGCCCGTCTCATACGCCCGCCGGGCCGAGACCCGCTCCGCGGTGCCCATCAGCGCCATCCGCGCGACCTCGCCGAACGGCATACGCTGCGCCATGTAGATGGCCTCGTAGGCGCTGACCATCCCATAGGTGGTGTGCGGATCGAAGAAGGTCGCCTGCTCGTCGGCAACGATGAACTCCGCCTCGCCCAGCAGGTAGAACGCCCCGCCGCAGGCCATTCCGCCCACCGCCGCGACCACCGGCTTCCACAGGTCGTTCGCCTTCGGCCCGACCGTGCGCAGCGGATCGTCGAGGGCGTACGGCGACGAGGGCTGGGGCACCTCCACCGAGCGGTCGACCCCGGTGCAGAAGGCCCGTTCGCCCGCGCCGGTGAGGACCACGGCCCGGACCGAGTCGTCCCGGCGGAAGCGGCGCCAGACGGCGATCAGTTCGTCCGCGGTCTCCAGGTCGATGGCGTTGTGCCGCTCGGGCCGGTCGAGGGTGACCACGGCGACGCCGCCCTCCTCGGTCCTGACGCGCACCGTCATGGCCGCTCCAGCAGCCAGCGCAGCACGGTGGGTCCGTCCGCGGGCTGGTGGAAGACCGCCTTCACCGGGGCGCCGATCCGGATCCGGTCGGGGGCGACGGAGTTCAGCGGGGCGTCGGCGGACTCGACGAGATTGCCCACCAGCCGGATCCGCGGATGCTCGGCCAGCTCCACCAGGACCACGTTGTACGGGGCCTGGGCGGCGTAGCCGGGCAGCAGTGGTGGATGGGGCAGGACGTACGACCAGATCCGGCCACGGCCGTTGGTCCTTTTCCACAGGTGCTCGAAGGACTGGCAGGACGGACAGCAGGGCCGGGGCGGGAAGCGCGGTTCGGCGCAGGCGGCGCAGGTCTGGACGCGCAGCTCCCCGCGGGCGGCGTAGGTGAAGAAGGGGGCGCCGTCCTCGTCGGGGACGGGCTGGAGCAATGCCGTTGTCATGTCGGTCGACTCAACTCCTCAGGAGCAGGGCGGATGTGGGAACCCCCTCGCCCGCCGTGACCAGGCAGGTGGTGGCGCCGGGGACCTGTGCGGTGCTGGTGCCGCGCAGCTGGCTGACCCCCTCGGTGATCAGGTTGAAGCCGTGGACGTACGCCTCGCTGAGCCCGCCGCCGCTGGTGTTGAGCGGCAGCCGCCCGCCGATCTCCAGGGCGCCCCCCTCGGTGAACGCGGCGCCCTCGCCCCGCGCGCAGAAGCCGTAGCCCTCGAGCGACAGCGGGATCAGGGCGGTGAAGGCGTCATAGATCTGGGCCACGTCCACGTCCTGGGGTCCGAAGTCGGCGGTCTTCCACAGCTGGCGGCCGGCGGTCCAGGAGGGTCCGGAGAGCGGATCGTCGTTCCAGTAGTTGACCATCCCGTGGTGCTGGGACGGCAGCCCCTGGGCGGCGGAGTGGATGTAGACAGGCCGCCGCCGGCAGTCGCGCGCCCGCTCGGCGGAGACCACTACACAGGCGAGCGCGCCATCCGTCTCCAGGCAGTTGTCGAACAGGCACAGCGGTTCGCTGATCCAGCGCGCGGTCATGTACATCTCGCGGGTCAGCGGGCGTTCGTACATCATCGCTGCCGGGTTCTGGTTGGCCCGGTTGCGGCAGGCGAGGGCCACATTGAAGAAGTGGTCGCGGGTGGCGCCGTACTCGTGCATATAGCGCCGGGCCAGCATCCCGATCTCATCGGCGGGGCGCAGCAGTCCGTAGGGCCGGGTCCACTGGGCCGGAGTGGGCAGCTGGACGCGGGTGTTGGTCCAGGGGCGCGGCCCGCTGCCGCGTTTGCGGGAGCGCCAGGCCACCCCGACGCTCGCCTGCCCGGTGGCGATGGCGGCGGCGAGATGGGCGACGGTGGCGCAGGAACCTCCGCCGCCGTATCCGGCCTTGGCGAAGAAGGTCACGTCCCCGGCGCCGATGGCCTTGGCGACCTCGACCTCGTCGGTCTCCTCCATGGTGTACGAGGCGAAGGCGTCCACCTCGGACGGGGCGATCCCGGCGTCGTCCAGCGCGGTGAGGATCGCGCGGCAGGCGAGGGCCTTCTCGGACTCGGGGAGCCGTTTGGCGAAGGGGGTCCGGCCGATTCCGGCTATCGCCGTCGCGTCTTTCAGGGTCGCCGCCATCGCCACCTCCGTGGTCGAGGTCCCCGGTGCCCGTGGCCACCGGTGCTGACAGCGGGGAAGGCTACCGCTAATCTGACGGACAGTCAGCTAGTGCGTACGGGCGGGCGAACCCGGCGGGAGGCGGCACATGGCGGAGGACACCATCCCGGCGCTGGTGCGGGCGGCGGCCGGGCGGTACGGCCCGACCGAGGCCGTGGTCGAGGGCCGCTCCCGGATCTCCTACGCGGAGCTGGGCGCGCGGATCGAGCGGGCCGCCGCGGCCTGTCTCGCCTCGGGCGTGGTGCCGGGCGACCGGATCGCGGTGTGGGCGCCCAACACCACCGACTGGATCGTGGCGGCGCTGGGCGCGGTCACCGCGGGCGGGGTGCTGGTCCCGCTCAACACCCGCTTCAAGGGTGCCGAGGCCGCGTACGTCCTGCGCCGGACCCGCGCCACCCATCTGTTCATCACCGGCACCTTTCTGGGCACCTCGTATGTGGCCTCGCTGCGCAGGGCCGTGGGGGAGGGGCCGGGCCCCGGCCCGCTGCCGGGGCTGTCGCGGCTGCGCGAGGTGGTCGTCCTCGCCGACGACGCCCCGGACGACTTCCGCACCTGGAAGGAATTCCTGGCCGCCGGTGCCGCCGTACCGGACTCGGCGGTACGGACCCGGGCCGACGCGATACGTCCCGACGACCCCTCCGACATCACCTTCACCTCCGGCACCACCGGTGACCCCAAGGGCGTGGTGATCACCCACGCCCAGACCGTGCGGGTCTACGACACCTGGAGCGAGATCACCGGACTGGTACGGGGCGACCGCTACCTCATCGTCAATCCGTTCTTCCACACCTTCGGCTACAAGGCCGGGATCATCGCCTGTCTGCTGCGCGGCGCCACGATGGTGCCGCAGCCGGTGTTCGGCGTGGAGACCGCGCTCGCCAACATCGCGGCCGAGCGCATCAGCGTGCTGCCCGGACCGCCCACCCTCCACCAGTCGCTCCTGGACCATCCGGCGCGCGCCGCCCACGACTTGTCCGCGCTGCGTCTGGTCGTCACCGGCGCCGCCGTCGTCCCGCTGGAGCTGGTGGACCGGCTGCGCGGCGAACTGCGGATCGCCACCGTGCTGACCGCCTACGGTCTGTCGGAAGCCTCCGGCACGGTCAGCATGTGCCGCCGCGGCGATCCGCCGGAGGTCGTCTCGGGATCCTCCGGGCGCGCCATCCCGGACACCGAGATCAAGGTCGTGGGACCGGGCGGCGCCACCCTGCCGCCGGGCACCCCGGGCGAGGTCCTCGTCCGCGGCTACCACGTGATGCGGGGCTACTTCGAGGACGAGGCGGCCACCGCGCGGGCGATCACCCCGGACGGCTGGCTGCGGACCGGTGACATCGGCGTTCTCGACGCGGAGGGCAATCTGCGGATCACCGACCGGGTCAAGGACATGTTCATCGTGGGCGGGTTCAACGCCTATCCCGCCGAGATCGAGCGGCTGATCGCCCGCCACCCGGATGTGGCCGATGTCGCCGTGATCGGCATCCCCGACCCACGGCTGGGGGAGGTGGCCAAGGCGTACGCCGTCCGCCGCCCCGAGTCCACGCTGACCGCGGACGATCTGATCGCGTGGTCGCGGCGGGAGATGGCGAACTACAAGGTGCCACGGCAGGTGGAGTTCCTGCCCGAACTGCCGCGCAACGCCGGCGGCAAGGTGCTCAAGACCGCGCTGCGGGCGCGCTGAGGCCCACCGCCCCGGCCAGGACCCGCATCCGCCGCGCCACCTCGCCCAGCTCCCCCGAGGAGACGGCGAGACGCCCGGCCCCGACGGCGCGCCACGCCCCCACCTTCGCCCCTGCCTCGTCCGCGTCGCGGCCCTCGCCGTCCCAGGCGATCCGCGCCCCGGCGTTGACCGGCCGACCGCCGCTCAGCTCGTCCAGCCGCGCGCGGTGCCCGGCGAACGTCTCCGGGGTCAGCATCACCCCTTGCCACCAGTCGCCCAGCTCGGCGGCCCGGCGCGGCGCGGCGGGGGAGTTGCCGCCGACGAGGAACGGTACCGGGCGCTCCGGAACGGGCTGGAACACCGCCCGCTCGTCGAAGGAGTGCTACGCGTCCCGGTACGCCCCGCCGCCGTTCTCAGGGCCCTGGTGGAGATGGCGGATCAGCCGCAGGGCACGGGTCGTGCGGGGCGCGGCGGTCGGCGAAGTCGAGCCCGGCGGCGTCGAAAAGGACGACGTGCAGCCGCATGGGGGCTCCTGTGACTCCGGTGGATCGAATGGCCCCTTTCCAAGGCGTGACATCGATGTGAGGGCAACACCGGGCCTGGCAAAGGAACGGGCCGAGCCTTTCGGCCCGGCCCCCGTGTGAGGTGATGAGGTCCTAGTGAGGTACGGGCGCGGGGAAGTGCTCGTCCGCGAGGGAGTAGTGGGCGGTGGCCCCGTTGGACTGGGACAGGGCCGGGTGCGCAGGGTCACCGGTGGATGCCAGTGCCGGGGCGGCGATGCCCACGGCGGCGGCGGCCGCGACGGCCACGGTTATCAGGGTCTTTTTGGCGCGAGTCATTCCAGCTCCTCCGGGCGGGGGGTTGAGATTCCCACTTTGTATAACAAATGCCCATACAATGGGTGCATATGTTCGGTCATCCGGCTTGAAAATGGCGGGTATTGGCCAAAAGAGAGGTCCCGCGACACAACAAGGGCCGACGCCGACGGCTTCCCCTCCCCGCCGTCGACGTCGGCCCTGGGTATTACCTCAGTGGGCTGTGGCGCCGCCCCTACTCGCCGTCCTTGGCGGCGGGCTCGTTCTTCGCGGAGAGAACCTTGGGCGGCGCCGGCATGTGCTCATCCGCGGTCTGGATGGTGCTGGGGTCGACTCCGGCCCCCTCGGCACCGCCGGAACGGACCTTCGGCGGCGCGGGCATGTGCTCGTCGGCGCGGAGTTTGGGCGGCGCAGGCATGTGCTCGTCCTGCGTGGCGAGCTGAGGCGGCGCGGGCATGTGCTCGTCCATCGGCCGGAAGGCGTCGGACTGGGGCTTCTTGTCTTCGGACATCGCGATCATTCCTCACAGCTGTGGTTGGCAGGATGTGCGACGCCCGCCCGGCGACTCCCCCGTGGGTCGCCGGACGAGCGTCTCAGAGCCGCATCACCATACGGTGGGGGCCTGACAACCGACCCGCCTGCCCCCCGCGGGGACGGATCGACTGCATTAAGAGTGCCGGGCGGCGATAAACGATTGATGAACGGTCAGGAGCGCGCGCGGCTATGCGGCCGCGGCCGGCGCCAGCAGGCGGCGCACCTCGTCGGCCTCGGGCGCGCTCAACTGCTCGTGGATGCCGAGGGCTTCCCGCCAGCAGGCCTCGGCGCGACCGCTCTGGCCAAGCTCCATGAGCGCCTTGCCGAGCACCGTCAGGACGATGGCACGACGCCATTCACCGCCGATTCCGCGCAGGGCGAGGGCCTGTTCGGCATGGGTGGCGGCCTGGGCGGGACTGTGCATCGTCAGGTGAACTTCCGCCAGGCGCTGGTGCGTCATCCCTTCCCACAGGGGCTGGCGGCTCTCACGGAACAGCGCGAGCGCCTCGGTCAGCTCCTGAAGCGCCTCGAGCCCCTTGGCGGCCTGCGTCAGAGCCATGCCGAGCGCGTACTTCCCATTGGCCAGGCGCAGGACGTGCCCCAGGCTCTGGTAGATGTACACCCCTTGCTGCGCGAGCTCCACCGCGCTGTCCGTGCGGTCCAGCCGGAGATGGACGCGGGACAGGTTGCACAGCGCGCTCGCTTCGCCGGGGCGATTGCGATCGTTCCGGAAGGCGTCGATGGCCGCCAGGAAGCAGGTCTCCGCCTCGTCGGGACGCTTCAGGTGCAGGGCGTAAATGATGCCGCGCTGGTTCGGGATACGGCTGAGGGGCACCGGATCCTGCCCGGCCAGGCCCACGTCCATGGCGCGCTGCGCCTGCTGGTCGGCCTTCTCGTACCGTCCGGCCAGGCTGAGCGCATGCGTCAGGAAGGTGCGTGCGCGGCCCTCCGCCTGGAGGTCCCCCGCCACATGCGCGGCGCTGCTGATCGACGAGGCGACGATCTCGTACCGGCGGGAGTTGGCGCCGGACTCCGCGAGGTCCACCGAGGCCATGAGCAGATCCGCGGCACGCCGCAGCGTGGCCCCGGAGGCGGATTGCTGGGCACAGGCCAGCAGACAGTCCGCCTCGGTGAAGAGCCAGTCGAGCGCCGCGTCCTGGTCCGGGAAGTCCAGCCCCGGCTGCTCGGTCGGTGCCAGATGGTCGACCAGACGGTCTCCGGGACGTTCCATCGCGTAGACCCGTCCCGCCGTGGCGAGATAGAAGTCGAGCAGGCGCGACAGCGCCGCGTCGCAGTCGGCCTTGGGCTGATCGCGCTCCGCGCAGTCACGCGCGTAGAGCCGCACGAGATCGTGGTACCGGTAGCGACCCGGGGCCGCGGATTCCAGCAGTGAGGCGTCGACGAGCGATTCGAGCAGTTCCTCGGCGGCGAAGGTGTCCATATCGAGGGCGATGGCCGCCGCGGCCAGGGAGATGTCCGGGCCGTCGGCGAGGCCCAGCAGACGGAACGCCTGGGCCTGGGCGGGTTCCAGCTGTCCGTAGCCGAGCTCGAAGGTGGCTTCGACCGCGAGGTCCCCGGCGCGCAGCTCCGCCAGTCGCCGCCGCTCGTCCGCGAGCTTGCGCGCGAGTACGGCGACGGTCCACGTCCGGCGTGAGGCGAGCCTGGAGGCGGCGATGCGGATGGCCAGAGGAAGGAAGCCGCACGCCGCCACCACGTCCATGGCGGCCTTCCGCTCCGCGCCCACCCGCTCGTCGCCCACTATCCGGGTGAAGAGGGCCAGCGCCTCCTCCGGGCTCATCACATCGAGGTCGACCAGATGTGCGCCTTCCAGGTCGACCATGCGATTGCGGCTGGTGATGAGGGCCGCGCAGCCTTCCGCGCCGGGCAGCAGGGGCCGCACCTGTGCCGCGTCCCGGGCGTTGTCCAGCAGCGCCAGGACACGGCGTCCGTCCAGTGTCGACCGGTACAGCGCGGCGCGCTCCTCGACGCCGTCGGGAATGGCGGAGTCAGGGGTTCCCAGAGAACGGAGGAACGCGCCCAGGACCGCGTGGGGTTCGGCCACGACCGGGCCTGCGCCCTGTAGATCGACGTAGAGCTGACCGTCGGGGAAGTGATGGCGCGCGGCGTGTGCCACATGGACGGCGAGCGTGGTCTTGCCGACGCCGCCGATGCCCGCCACCGCTGACAAGGCCATGACATCCTGGCCAGTTGTGGAGAGCTGGTCGCTCAGTTCATTGACAAAAGAGACACGGCCGGTGAAGTCCGGCACTGTCGCCGGGAGCTGTGCGGGCCGCACGAAGGTGGGCCCGGTCGGCCCGAGCCCGCTGGCTGCCGCGGCGGGGCTGGCCAGCTCCGCGTCGGCCTGAAGGATGCGTTGTTGAAGCTCGGAGAGCTCGGCGCACGGGTCGACGCCCAACTCCTCGGCGAGCAGTTCGCGGGTGTCGGCGTACACGGCCAGTGCCTCGGCCTGACGACCGCTGCGGTACAGGGCCAGCATCAGGAGCATGCGCAGATGCTCGCGCAGGGGATGGGCGGCGGTCAGGGCGGTGAGCTCGGATACCGCCTCCGCGTGGTGGCCGAGCTCCAGATCCAGGTCGAGGCGCGACTCGATCAACGCCAGATGGCGCTCCTCGAGCCGGATGCGCTGTGCCTCCGCGTACGGACCGGGAACTCCGGCGAGCGGTTCACCGGCCCACAGGTCCAACGCCTTTGTGGTCAGCTCATGAGCCAGGGCACGGTCTCCGGACTGCTGTGCCTTCTCCGACTCCGCGACCAACTGCTCAGCGACATCGGCATCCAGGGCGTCCATGCCCGCGCGGATCGCGTAGCCGCCCGATTCGCTGATCAGTACGTCCGAGTCCGGCCCGAACGCCTTGCGGAGCCGCGAGGCGTAGGTCCGCAGCGCGGCCACCGCGGCGTCCGGCGGGTCCTCCCCCCACAGACCGTCGACCAGCTCCGGTGCGGTCACCGTGCGTCCGCCGCGCAGCAGCAGGGCGGCGAGCAGCGCGCGCTGCTGTGGCGAGCCCATGCTGAGCTGTGTCTCACCCCGCCAGGCTCGGACCGGTCCGAGCACGGTGAAGCGCAATTGCTGCCCCTGCACCCGCTCTGTGTCGCCGGCCATGGTCTCCCCCTGCCTGAGCTTCCTGGTCGCAGGGGTCAGTTTGCCTTGTCGACACCCCCTACGTCAGTAGGGACCTGGTGTCTCCACAAGGCCCACCACACTTGTCCGAAGTCACGAACCCGACGGATCGTCAGTTCCGCTCAGTGCTTTCAGCCATGGATACGTCTCGTGAAGGGAGCTCCGATGGCCGAGAGTATGCTCCGGGGCCGTCCGTGCTTCCGGGGTGGCGTCGGCGAGCAGCGCAAGGGTCTCTTCCAGCTCCGGCGCCCCCAGCCGCTCGTAGATGGACCGGGCCTCTCGCCAGCACTCGCGGGCCCGGCCCCGTTGCCCCACCCTGATCAGCGCCTTGCCCAGCACGGTGAGAAAGGAACCGCGACGCCATTCGCCGCCGAGGCCGCCCAGCGCGAGTGCTCGTTCGGCATGTTCGGCCGCCAGGGCCGGACGGCCCGCGGCGAGATAGGTTTCGGCCAGCCGGATATGAGTCATGCCTTCCCACAGCGGTTGGCGGTTCTTTCCGAAAATATCGAGCGCCTCCGTCAGTTGGGCGACCGATTCCTCCAGCCTTCCGGTGCGAAGGAGCGCGATACCGAGGACGTACATCCCGTTGGCGAGCCGGAGCGACGTACCGAGCCGCCGGTAGATGGCGAGGGCCTGCTCGGCGAGTTCGACCCCGGCCTGGGTGCGCCCCGTGTTCAGGTGGACCCGTGCGAGGTTCGACAGGGCGCTCGCCTCGCCGGGCCCGTTGGCGTCGGCGCGGAAGGCGGCCAGTGCCTGCCTCAGGTGCTCCTCCGCCTCGATGTGACGGCCTTGGTAGAGAGCGATGATGCCGCGCTGGTTCGGGACCCGGCAGGACAGGATGGCGTCACCGACCATCGCCCCCAGTTGCAGTGCGCGACGCATCTCCGCCTCCGCCCGGCCGAATCTGCCGGTGGAGTGGTAGAGATGGCCGAGAGCTAAGCGGGCATGGCCCTCGGCCCGTTCATCGCCGGCCGCCTGTGCCGCTTCGCTGATCGCCTTTGCGGCGCTCTCGTACTGCCCCGACTTGATCCCCGACTCGGCGAGGTCGAGCGCCGCCATCAGGAGGTTCGCGGCACGCTTGCGCACGCCGTCTCCGGTGCAGCGGCGTGCGCAACTGATCAGGCACTCGCCTTCGGTGAACAGCCAGTCCAGGGCGTCGGCCGAGGTTTCGAAGGTCAGCCCGGCGTGGCCGGTGGGCTCCAGGTGATCGACCGTCCGGTCTCCGGGCCGCTCGATGGCGTACACACGTGCGGCCGTTGCCAGATAGAAGTCAAGGAGTCTCGACTGAGCGGCCTCACGCTCCGACACCGGTCGTTCGTCCCGTTCCGCGCACGCCCGCGCGTAGAGCCGCGCGAGGTCGTGGAAGCGATAGCGCCCCGGCACACAGCACTCCAGGAGCGAGATGTCCACGAGGGAGGAGAGAAGCCCTTCCGTCTCGTCGGTCCCCAGGTCGAGCGCGGCAGCGGCGGCCGTGAGCGAGATGTCCGGGCCCCCCACCAGCCCCAGCAGCCGGAACGCCCGTGCCTGCCGCGGCTCCAGCTGTTTGTAGCCGAGCTCGAAGGTCGCCTTCACGGCCAGGTCACCGGCCCGCAGTTCGTCCAGTCGCCGCCGTTCGTCGGCCAGCTTGCGAGCCAGTGTGGAGACGGTCCATGTGCGGCGGGCGGCGAGGCGCGACGCCGCGATGCGTATCGCGAGCGGCAGGAAGCCACAGGACGTCACCACGTCCATGGTTGCCTCGTACTCGATAAGGGCCCGCTCTTCTCCCGCGATGCGCGCGAAGAGGGTGAAGGCCTCGCTCGGGCTCATCACGTCCAGGTCGACGAGATGCGACCCCTCCAGGCCGGCCATGCGCGTGCGGCTGGTGATCAGCGTCACGCAGCTTTCTCCGTCCTCGGGCAGCAGCATGCGGACCTGCGCCGAGTCGCGCGCGTTGTCGAGGAGGACCAGAACGCGGCGTCCACGCAGCGCGGAGCGATACAGCGCGGCGCGCTCCTCGAGTCCATCGGGCACAGCGGAGTCGGGCATGCCGAGGGCCCGCAGGAAGGCGCCCAGCACCGCTTCGGGTTCGGCGGGGGAGGGGCCCGCACCGCATAGATCGGCGTAGAGCTGGCCGTCGGGGAAGTGGCGGCGTGCCGCGTGCGCGACATGGACGGCCAGGGCGGTCTTGCCGATGCCGCCGGTGCCCGCGACGGCCAGGACAGGGGGTGCGTCGCGTCGCGGCGAGACGAGACGGGTGTGTAACGCGTCTACGACGTCCGAACGGCCGGTGAAGTCGGCTACCGAGGCGGGCAGTTGCGCCGGCCGGACAAAAGCCACTCCGTCGACGGTGGCGGTACGGGCGGCGAGTTCGGCGTCGTCCTGGAGGATGCGGTGCCGGAGGTCGGTGAGAGCGGGGCCTGGCTGGGCGCCCAGTTCGTCGGCGAGCAGCTGCTGGGTGTCGGCGTGGACCGCCAGTGCCTCGGCCCGGCGACCGCCTCGGTACAGGGCCAGCATGAGCAGCTCACGCAGTCGCTCGCGCAGTGGGTGCGTCGTCGTCAGTGCGGTGAGCTCCGAGACGACCTCGGCGTGACGCCCGCATTCCAACTCCAGTTCGATGCGGGTCTCGGTGAGCGCGAGATCCGCCTCCTGGCCGGGCCGGGGCCCGACCGGTCCGGGCGCTGCGCCTCCCCCTTGCTGTCCAAGCCGTTTGTCGCCCTCCATGCTGCCCCCCGCACATGCTTCCCGCTGTACAGCCAGTCTGCCGTGCGCATGGCTCGTACGTCAGCAAAGCGCGCGACGTGTCTGTGGATACTCATAGGCTGACGAGGGGAGCTGACGCCCTGTCAGATCAGCGCTACCGTGACACCCATGGAGAGCTTCCCCAAGATCATCTCGGTGGACGACCACACGGTTGAACCCCCTCACGTCTGGCAGGACCGCCTCCCGTCGAAGTACCGCGACACCGCCCCGCGGATCGTCCGCGCGCCGCTGAAGGAAATGACCTTCGTCGGTGGCCGGTTCGCGCCGAAGATGGGTGCACCCGGCGACGACGGGCCGCTCGCGGACTGGTGGGTGTACGAGGAGCTGCGGCGGCCGCTGACCCGGCTGGACACCGCGGTCGGATACGCCAGGGACGAAGTCCGGCTGGAGGCCATCACCTACGAGCAGATGCGGCCGGGCTCCTACTCGGTGCCCGAGCGGCTCGCGGACATGGAGGTGAACCATGTGCAGTCCGCGCTCTGCTTCCCGACCTTCCCCCGGTTCTGCGGGCAGACCTTCACCGAGGCCCGCGACCGTGAGCTGGGGCTGCTGGGGGTGCGGGCGTACAACGACTGGATGGTGGAGGAGTGGTGCGGCCCCGAGGCGCGGGGGCGGCTGATCCCGCTCATCATCATCCCGCTGTGGGACGCCGAGTTGGCCGCCGCCGAGGTGCGGCGGAACGCGGCGCGCGGGGTACGGGCCGTCTGCTTCTCGGAGATACCCCCGAACCTGGGGCTGCCCTCCGTCCACACCGACGACTGGGATCCGTTCTTCGCGGCCTGCGACGAGACCGGCACGGTCGTCGCCATGCACATCGGCTCGTCCTCGCGGATGCCCTCGACCTCCGCGGACGCGCCTCCGGCGGTCGGCTCCACCATCACCTTCGCCAACTGCTGCTTCTCGATGGTCGACTGGCTGATGAGCGGGAAGTTCGAGCGCTTCCCGAACCTCAAGGTCATGTACGCCGAGGGGCAGATCGGCTGGATCCCCTACATCCTGGAGCGCGCCGATGTGGTCTGGGAGGAGAACCGCGGCTGGGGCGGAGTGGCCGACAAGGTGCTGCGGCCGCCGTCGGAGCTGTTCGCGGAGCATGTGTACGGGTGCTTCTTCGACGACGCCTTCGGGCTGCGGAACCTGGACGCGATCGGGGTGGGCAACGTCCTGTACGAGACGGACTATCCGCACTCCGACTCCACCTGGCCCAAGTCCAGGGAGGTCGGCGAGGCGCAGATGGGCCATCTGGCGCCGGATGTCGTCGAGCGGATCGTCCGCGGCAATGCCATCGAGCTGCTGGGGCTGACGGACGACGGGCTGTGGCCGGGGCCGGGAGCCTGAGGCGATGGAGCGGTGAAGCGGTAAGGCGGTGAGGTGGTAAGGCGGGCCCGGGGCGTTGTCGGTGGCGGCCGGTAGCGTCCCGGGTATGGCGATGATGGTGCTGCCCCTCGACGACGCGTGGCTCGACCGGATCCTGGAGTTCGCGGAGCTGCCGTGGAGCCGCCAGGCCCATGACGACCTGTTTGTGCGCAACGGCTGGCATCTGGAGGGCGAGGACGGCGAGCCCGTCGTCCACTGGGTCGACATATGGCCGCTGGCCGAGGACTTCGACAAGGGCTGGCACATCTCGCTCGGCGAGTACCCCGGCTGCGATGAGCGGGACGCCGCGCCCACCGTGGTGTGCGACCACCCGGAGTGCCGTAAGGACTGTTCGGTGATGCTGCCCGTCGCCTACAGCGCGTTCGGGGTCGTCGACCACGACGATGTGCCGGTACCGCCGGAGGAGTACTGGGACCTGGACTCCATGGGCGGCGGTACCTGGCTGCCGGAGGCCGTGGAGGACGACTGGGAGGCCGAGTACCGGCGGGTGGAGGCGTGCGTGCGCGGGCGGCTGGGCGAGCCGTCGGGGCTGGAGCCGGCGGAAATGCTGGACGCGGAGCGGGGGATGGTCTGGGAGCGGGGCGCCTATCTGGTGACGCTCTTCTGCGGGCCCGAGTGGTACGCGTACGGCAGATACGAATGGATCGGCATCGAGGTGCGCCCGCGGGGCTGAAACACCCTGCGGGCGGCATGCTCCGGTACCGCCCCGCCCGCTGTTCCGGTGCGGGCGGGGTCTTGGCGAGGGCTTGTCTGATGGACCGTCAGATACGACGATGGCGGTCCACCGACAAGGAGGCACGCCATGCGCGTCCTGCCCTCGGGGCGGCTCAGTTACGGAATGCAGCTGCCGATCCAGTCGCAGAGCACCCTCTACGCCGAGCCATGGGAGGCGGCGGCGGGCCCGGCCGATCTGCTGGCCCTCGCCCGCGCCGCCGACCGGCTCGGCTTCGCCTATCTCGCCGTCTGCGACCATGTCGCGATCCCGCGGCGGCTGGCCGGTGCGATGGGCACCGTCTGGTACGACCCGGTGGCCACCCTCGGCGCTCTCGCCGCGGCCACCGAGCGGGTCCGGCTGCTCAGTCATGTCGCGGTGGCCGCGCTGCGCCATCCGCTGCTCAACGCCAAGCAGTACGCGACCTTGGACCACCTCTCCGGCGGTCGGCTGATCCTCGGGGTCGGGGCCGGCCATGTGCGCGAGGAGTTCGACGCGCTCGGGGTGGACTTCGCCGCCCGCGGGCCGCTGCTGGACGAGTCGATCGACGCGCTCAAGTCCCTGCTGGGGCCGGAGGAGTTCCCGTCGTTCCACGGTGAGCGGTTCACCTTCAGCGATCTGGCGGTGGCTCCGCGCCCGGTCCAGACGCCACGTCCCCCGGTGTGGGTGGGCGGCTCCTCGCCCGCCGCGGTGCGCCGGGCCGCGGTCCGCGGCGACGGCTGGCTGCCGCAGGGCGATCCCCGGGAGCTGCTGCCGGGCCAGATCGCCCGGCTGCGCGCGCTGCGTGAGAAGGCCGCCGACCACGACCCCAGCTGTGCGGAACCGCTGGAGATCGGGGCCATCACCGAACCGCTGTACGTGGGCGAGCCCGGCTGGGAGGTCGGGCGGCGGACGCTGACCGGGGCCCCGGACCGGCTCGCCGCATCGCTGCGCGCGTTTCCGGCCATGGGGGTGGATCAGATCCAGGTGCGGTTCCGCAGCCGTGGCCGCGCCGAACTCCTCGACCAGATGGCGGCGTTCGCCGCCGACGTCGTTCCGCACCTCAACGACTGACCAGGAGGCAGAAGTGGGCAAGCTCGACGGGCGGGTTGTCATCATCACCGGTGCGGCGCGCGGACAGGGGGAGCGGGAGGCGCGGCTGTTCGCCGCCGAGGGCGCGCGGGTCGTGCTCGGCGATGTGCTGGACGCGCAGGGCGAGGCGCTGGCCAAGGAGCTGGGCGAGGAGCGGGCCCGCTATGTCCATCTGGACGTGGGCCGCGAGGAGGACTGGACGACGGCCGTCGCCGCCGCCAAGGACGCCTTCGGCTCGGTGGACGGACTGGTCAACAACGCCGGAATCCTCCGCTTCAACGAGCTGACCGGCACCCCGCTGGAGGAGTATCTGACCGTGGTGCGGGTGAACCAGGTCGGGGCGTTCCTCGGGATGCGGACGGTCGCCCCGGAGCTGGAAGCCGCGGGGGGCGGCACGATCGTGAACACCGCCTCCTACGTCGCCCTGACCGGGATGGCCTTCCTCACCTCGTACGCCGCCACCAAGGCAGCCATCGTGGGGATGACCCGGGTGGCGGCGATGGAACTGGCGGATAAGGGGATCCGCGTCAACGCGATGTGTCCGGGCGCGATCGACACCGCGATGACCAACCCCGCCCAGCTCGACCCGGACGCGGACCCGGCGGAGGCGTCGGCGGCGGTGGACGAGCTGTACCGGAAGCTGGTGCCGATGGGGCGGATCGGACGCCCGGAGGAGGTGGCGAGGCTGGCGCTCTTCCTCTCCTCGGACGACTCCTCGTACATCACCGGCCAGCCGTTCGTGGTGGACGGCGGCTGGCTGGCCGGGGTGTCGGTCTTCTAGACGCTGCCCTTGACGCTCCACCCTCACGGTGCCAGAGTCAATCAAAATCTGACGATCCGTCAGATCGATGTGGCGGGCGATGCCAGAGGCGGTGAACCTCCATGGAATTCGGATTGTTCGTGCAGGGGTACGTACCGGAGCGACGGCGCCGCGCCGACCCGGAGGCCGAGCACCACGCGCTGCTCGAGGAGACCGAGTACGTCATCCAGGCCGACCGGTCCGGCTTCAAGTACGCCTGGGCCTCCGAGCACCACTTCCTGGAGGAGTACTCCCATCTCTCCGCCAATGACGTCTTCCTCGGCTATCTCGCCCACGCCACCGAACGCATCCACCTCGGCTCCGGAATCTTCAACCCGCTGCCGCAGGTCAACCACCCGGTCAAGGTGGCCGAGAAGGTCGCCATGCTCGACCATCTCTCCGGCGGACGGTTCGAGTTCGGATCCGGGCGCGGCGCGGGCAGCCACGAGATCCTGGGGTTCATTCCGGGTGTGACCGATATGAACCACACCAAGGAGATCTGGGAAGAGACCATCGGCGAGTTCGCCAGGATGTGGCTCCAGGACGAGTACCCGGGCTTCGACGGCAGGCACTGGTCGCTGCCGCCGCGCAAGGTGCTGCCCAAGCCGTACGGACCCGGGCACCCGGCCATGTGGTACGCGGCCGGATCGCCCCCCTCGTACGCGATGGCGGGCGAGAAGGGGCTCGGTGTGCTCGGCTTCTCCATCCAGAAGGTCTCCGACATGGAGTGGGTGCTCGACTCGTACAAGACCGCGGTCGAACGGGCCGAGCCGGTCGGCGGCTTCGTCAACGACAACGTGATGGTGACCTCCACCGCGATCTGCGCGGAGACCCACGCCAAGGCCGTCGAGATCGCGGTCGGCGGCGGACTCAACTACCTCCAGTCGCTGCTGTTCCGCTACCACGACACCTTCCCCCGGCCCGACGGCATCCCGGAGTGGCCGGAACTGCTACCGGACTACACCGAGGAGATCATCGAACTCCTCATCGCCGAGGAGCTGATGATCTGCGGCGACCCGGACGAGGTGTTCCGGCAGTGCAAGCGGTGGGAGCAGGCCGGGGCCGACCAGCTCTCGTTCGGACTGCCGATCGGCATCGGCTACGAGGACACCATGAACACCATCAAGCTCATCGGTGAGCATGTGATCCCCAAGATCGACACCGATCCCGTCCACCGCACCACGCGCTTCCGCCGGACGGCGGCCCGTTAGGCCCTAGGCCCTGTTCTGCCCGGCCTCGCCGTCCTGCCGCCGAGACGAAGGGATCTCCAGCCGTGCTCGACCATCTGATCAAGGGCGCCACCGTGGCGGACGGCACGGGCGCGCCGTCCCGCACCGCCGATGTCGGCCTCCGTGACGGGAGGATCGTCGCCGTCGGCGAGCCCGGGTCCGTCACGGAGCCCGCCCGGTCCACCGAGGACGCGACCGGGCTGGTGCTCACGCCCGGGTTCGTCGACCCGCACACCCACTACGATGCCCAGCTCTTCTGGGACCCCTACGCCACCCCGTCCATGAACCACGGGGTGACCACCGTGGTCGGCGGCAACTGCGGCTTCACCCTGGCGCCGCTCAACCCCGAGCGCCCCGGCGACGCCGACTACACCCGACGGATGATGAGCCGGGTCGAGGGGATGTCACTGGTCGCGCTGGAGCAGGGCGCGCCCTGGGACTGGCACGGCTTCGGTGAGTACCTCGACGCGCTGGAGGGTCGTACTGCCGTCAACGCGGGCTTCATGGTGGGGCACTGCGCCCTGCGCCGCCATGTGATGGGCGCCGACGCGATCGGCGGCCAACCCACCGCGGCCCAGCTGGAGGCGATGCTGCGGCTGTTCCACGAGGCGATGGACGCGGGGGCGTGGGGTCTGTCCACCACCCAGTCCTCCACCCACGCGGACGGAGACGGCGAGCCGGTCGCCTCCCGGCACGCCCGGCCCGAGGAGCTGATCGCGCTCTCCCGGGCCGTCGCCGACCACGAGGGGACACAGATCGAGGCGATCGTCGCGGGCTGTCTGGACCGGTTCGCGGACGAGGAGATCGATCTGCTGGTGGAGATGAGCGCCGCCGCCGGACGCCCGCTCAACTGGAACGTCCTGACCATCGACGCGGCCGTTCCGGAGCGGGTGCCGCGCCAGCTGACGGCCAGTGAACGCGCCCGCAAGGCGGGCGGCCGGATCGTCGCGCTCACCATGCCGATCCTCACCCCCATGAACATGTCCCTCGGCACCTTCTGCGCGCTCAACCTCATCCCCGGCTGGGGCGACCTCCTCGGGCTGCCGGTCGCCGAGCGGATCGCGAAGCTCCGCGACCCCGCCGTACGGGAGGAGATGCTGCGCCGCGCCCGGAGCCCCGAGGCCGGGGTCTTCAAGCGGCTGGCCGACTTCGAGCGCTATGTCATCGGCGACACCTACAGCGAGGCCAACGCCGGGCTCACCGGACGGGTCGTCCGCGACATCGCCGCCGAGCGCGGACAGGACGCCTTCGGCGCTCTGGTGGAGATCTGCGCCGCCGACGGACTGCGCACCGTGCTGTGGCCGATGCCGAGCGACAACGACCCGGCCAGCTGGGAGCTGCGGCGGCAGACCTGGGAGCACGAGGACGTCATGCTCGGCGGCTCGGACGCCGGGGCGCATCTGGACCGGATGTGCGGCGCCCCGTACACCACCCGCTTCCTCGGCGACTGTCTGCGCGGCCGGAAGCTGGTCGGTCTGGAGCGGGCGGTACGGATGCTGACCGACGACCCGGCGCGGCTGTTCGGACTGCGGGACCGCGGCCGGATCGCCGAGGGTTACCACGCCGACCTGGTGCTCCTCGATCCGGAGCGGATCGACGCGGGCCAGGCCACCCTGGTCCATGACCTGCCCGGCGACAGCCCGCGGCTGGACTCGCGGGCGGTGGGCGTGGTGAGCGTCCGGGTGGGCGGGGTGGAGACCCTCCGGGACGACGAGATCACCGGCGCCGTGCCGGGGAAGGTCCTGCGCTCCGGCCGCGACACCGAGACGGTGAGCACGAGGGCCTGAGCCGCTGCGACGCGTCGCCCTGGTCGCGGGCGCATCCCACGGCATCGGCCCGTCCGTGGCGCAGACGCAGGCGCAGGCGCCGGCGACCGTCGGCACGGCGGGGTGCGTCATGGCGCGGGGCGCGGCCGAACTGACCTCCGCCCTACGCCGCCTGGGCCCGCACGCCATCGCCTGCCCGGGCGACGTGGCGGGTCCGGCGCACCTGGAAGAGGGCGTGGCAGGTACGGTCGCGGAATTCGGCCGCCTCGACATCGTCGGCAGCAACGCCGCGATCAGCGCCCCGCTCGGCCGTTGATCGACGCCGCCCCGCTCGCCCGGCGCACGGGCCTTCACGGTCACCGTGGAGCCCCGCTCCGGCTGACCCAGGCGGCCTGGCGCGCCTGGATGCGCGACCACGGGGCGCGATCGTCAGTATCTGCACCGGGGCACCCAACCGGGGGCACCCATGGCGTCGGCTCCGGCGTCGGCGCCTACGGCGCCGGCAAGACCGCCCTCTTCCGCCTCACCCGCCGGCTCGCCGCCCCGCGGGGACGGACTGCGGGACCTGGCCCGGGTGCGGTTGGGCTGGGCGGGCGAATCCGCCCCGCCGCTCGGGCTGGAGTCCCCTCCCCGCCCCACCGCACGCCCAGCCGATGTTCGGCATCGGAGACGTGACCGTCCCGGCGGCGTCCTGCGTGCGACCGTTCCGTTCCGACCTGCGCGCGCAGCTCTCCGCATTAGGCTCATCGAATGATTCATCAGATAAATACCAGGATTTGCGTGGAAAACAGCACAAGATGAGGGCACCTTTCCGGGAGATTGCCCGGTTCGATTCCCAAAGGAGTATGGAATGCGTCCTCAAAGCAGGGCCGCATCGCCGCGGGTGCGGTGTTCATGGCGGTCCAGACGGCTGGCGCTCGGCGGCCTCACCTCACTGACCGCCGTCTCGCTGGTAGGTGTACTGGGTGCCCTACCCGCCGAGGCGCAAAGCCCAGGAGCGAAAGCGCAGTCGGCTTCGACCGTCGTGTCCGCTGACCGTGCCTTCTCCTTGGATGACCCCGACCCTGTCGCTGACGCCGGCAAACCCAAGCCGAAGCCGCCGCGGCCGGGGGCCAACGGGTGCTTCGACATCGACACCGTTCGTCAGGAAGCCGCCGGCGGTGGGGGCTTCTACGCAGCCGTCAGTTTCGGAATCCCCTACGTCGGGGACGAGTCCGGTCCCGGCGGGGACATCGACTGGGACGACCTCACCGACGAGGGGGGCGATGTACCCGTGGGCGCCTGCGGTGTCTCCATTGACGTCGGCCCGGGTGGCCCCGGCAGTGACATTTTCATCGACGTGATCACCACGTCGGGGACCGTGCACGGCATTACCTGCGACCGCACGGGGGCGGTGATCACGTCCTGCGGCACCTGGGTTCAGCGCGAGACCCCGACGCCCGGGGACACGTTGACACCGTAAGTCGTGCCCGCACTCTCCGGACCCGTGACGCGGGGCGGCAGGCAAGGCCCGGCTGCCCCGCGTTGAGCGGACGACTCTCGTCAGTGGCCGCGCTCGCCGAGCCAGATGGGGTTGGTCATGGCCGCCATCCGCCCGGGTATACCGGACGCTCCGCCGTCGGTCGGGGCGTGGCGCACCTCGGCGCGTACATAGGCGGCGTACGAGGGTGTGGTGCGCCACTCCGCCGTGCCCGCCCCGGAACCCGGCAGCGCCGTCCCGTACAGCTGGCCCTGGTCGGTGATGAACCGCACCGAGCAGTCCGGCCCGGCGCCCGAGACCTTCAGCCGGACCGTGACCTCCTCCGCGCGGTCCACCGCCAGCCGCTCGCCGATGCCGGCGTGCCGACCGCGACCGCCGACCGCCTCGAAGGCCAGATCGATCGCGGAGGACTCGGCGATCCAGCTGCGGCCCTTGCGGATGCCCTCCTGGATCGCGGTGCGGGACAGCTCCTCGGCGAGCACGACCGTCTGCGGGAGTCCGACGACCTGCGGCTCGCGGTGGGCGTCGCTGTTGCCCATCGCCGGGAGCCAGCGGCCGTCGCCCCGGGCCGCGGCCACCAGGGTGTTGTCCCACTCGGCGATCGAGACCTCGTCGTCCGGGGTGAAGTCCGCGTTCCACACCTCGACCGCGTCCGCGTCGTTGAAGCCGAACTTCCAGTTGCAGCCGACACAGGTGCCGTGCGGATGCGCGGGGACGACGAGACCGCCCGCCTGGCGGATCTTGCGGGCGTAGCGCCCGAAGGCGTTGTCCCGCGCGCGGTAGCGCCAGTCGATGAAGACACCGGGATCGGTTCCGAGGGCCACCACATGGCCATTGCGGGTGGTGACCTCCTCACCGGTGAGGATCAGTAGGTCATCGCCCCACAGCCCGTCCCACGCGCCGTGCCCGGACGTGGTGTTGTGCTCGGTGGTGGTGATGAAGTCGAGCCCGGCGGCGCGGGCCGCGGCGGCCACCTCGGCGGGGGTGCGCTTGCCGTCGGAGTGCACCGTGTGCAGATGGCAGTCGCCCCGGTACCAGGCCCGGCCGCGCCCCTTGGCCCGCTGGGGCGGATAGACCGGCTTGGGGGTCTCACCCGGCTCGCCGAACCGCAGGGTGACGGTGACCTTGTAGTTCAGGCCCTGCGGCGCGACCGTGTACGGCCCCAGCACCACATGCCAGGTGCCCGCCCGCACCGGCCCGGCCAGATACGCCGGTGTCGCCTTCTCGGCGCTGATCGCGAACTCCGTACGCGCCCCGCCCGACCAGCCGCGGAAGCCGCGCCCGCCCAGATCGGTGCCGCGCTCGTCGAAGATGCCGATGTCACAGGCGTTTCCCTGGGTCCCGGCCGGGACCGTCGGCTTGTCGTAGCTGTAGTACACGGCGATCTCGCGGACCCCGCCGGGCACCTCGACCGGCAGATAGACGAAGTCCGGTGAGCCGGTGGGCAGATGGCCGGAGACGGTTCGCGTCTTCTCCCCGCCACCGTCGTCCCGCTCATCGGCCTGTGCGAACGTCACGGGATCGAGCGTGAGCGCCCCCGCCGCGCCCGCAAGCGCGGAGAGCCTCAGTACGTCGCGTCGCTGCATGCGTGCCCCCACCGTCGTCGCCCCCACCGTCGAATGTGCCCGCCATCGAACGTGCCGTGCAGTGCCGTGCAGTGCAGAGTGCTGTGCCGTGTCACGCGGGTGCCGTCCGACACCCGCGTGACACCGTTGTACGCGTGGGTGACTCCCACGGAAAGCCCTGTGGATAACTCCATGGCGGCGGGGGAACATACGCGCAGCCCCACCGGCCCACGCGGAGGTGCAGCCCCATGCGCATCGCGACCACCGTCTTCCTCACCGATGAATCCGTCCGCCCCGCCCGGCTCGCCCAGGAGTTGGAGCAGCGCGGCTTCGCCGGGCTCTATCTGCCCGAGCACACCCACATCCCCGTCAGCCGCGACACCCCCGCCCCGATGGGCGAGCCGCTGCCGCGTCAGTACGGCCGCACCCTTGACCCGTTCGTGGCGCTCGCGCAGGCCGCCGCGGTCACCGAACAGCTCGGCGTCGGCACCGGTATCACCCTCGTCGCCCAGCACGACCCCGTCAGCCTCGCGAAGCGTGTGGCCTCCCTCGACCATCTGTCCGACGGCCGCCTCACCTTCGGCATCGGCTACGGCTGGAACGTCGAGGAGGCGGCCGACCACAACGTCTCCTGGTCCGACCGCCGCGATCTCGTCCAGGACCGGATGGCGCTGATGCGTGCCCTGTGGACCCCGGAGCCCACCGCCTACCAGGGCCGGTTCGGATCGGTGCGGGCCAGCCTCGCGCACCCCAAACCGGCTCGGCGGCGCTCCCCGGCCGACCCGCTCACCGGCCCCCGCACCCTGATCGGCGGGGCGGCCGGGCCGAAGCTGTTCGCCCACATCGCCGCGTACGCGGACGGCTGGATGCCCACCGGGGGACGCGGTCTGACGGAGGCGATCCCCGCACTGCGCCGGGTGTGGGAGGAGGCGGGCCGGGACCCCGCGGCGCTGGAGGTGGTGCCGTACGCGGTGCTGCCCTCGCCCGGAAAGCTGGCCCACTACGCCGACCTCGGTATCGAGGAGGTCGTCGTCCAGCTCCCGGCCGCCGAACCCGGGACGTCCGGGGCGGCCGACGGCGCCGAGATCCTGCGCACCCTCGACGATTACGCGCAGTACCTGTGACCCGCGCGGTCGATGCCCCGCCCCGCCCGCCGTCCCGTATTCCCGCAAGCCCGCCTGAACCGCCGTGATCAGATCCACAAAACCGCAGGCCCGGGCACTCTGGTGGTGTTCCGCACCACTCGTATCCTCGGAGGATGACCACGAGCGCGCAGGGAACCCCATCGCCCGCCCCGAACGGCCCCACCGCCAACGCGATGCGCCGCGCGCTCAAACGGGCCCGTGACGGCGTGGCGCTGGACACCGCCGAGGCGGCGGTGCTGCTCCAGGCGCGCGGTGACGATCTGAAGGACCTCACGGCCTCCGCCGCCCGGGTCCGTGACGCCGGACTGGAGGCCGCGGGCCGCCCCGGGATCATCACCTACTCGCGCAGCGTCTTCATCCCGCTCACCCGGCTGTGCCGGGACAAGTGCCACTACTGCACCTTCGCCACGGTTCCCGGCAAGCTGCGCCGCGCGGGCCACGGGATGTTCATGTCGCCCGACGAGGTGCTCACCATCGCCCGCCGCGGCGCCGAACTCGGCTGCAAGGAAGCGCTGATCACCCTCGGCGACCGCCCCGAGGACCGCTGGCCCGAGGCGCGCGAGTGGCTGGAGGCCGAGGGCTACGACGACACCATCGCGTACGTACGGGCCATGGCCATCCGCATCCTGGAGGAGACCGGGCTGCTGCCCCACCTCAACCCCGGCGCGATGACCTGGACCGACTTCCAGCGGCTCAAGCCGGTCGCGCCCTCCATGGGGATGATGCTGGAGACCACCGCCGAGCGGCTGTGGAGCGAGCCGGGGGGCCCGCACTACGGCTCGCCCGACAAGGAGCCCGCCGTGCGGGTGCGGGTCCTGGAGGATGCCGGGCGCAGCTCCGTTCCCTTCACCAGCGGACTGCTGATCGGTATCGGCGAGACCCCTGAGGAGCGCGCGGAGTCGCTGTTCGCGCTGCGCCGGGTCTCCCGCGCGTACCACGGCATCCAGGAAGTCATCATCCAGAACTTCCGCGCCAAACCGGACACCGCGATGCGCGGGATGCCCGACGCCGAACTGGCCGATCTGGTGGCCACGGTCGCGGTCGCCCGTCACATCCTGGGCCCCTCCGCCTGCATCCAGGCGCCGCCCAACCTGGTCGACGCGGAGTATGAACAGCTCATCGGCGCCGGGATCGACGACTGGGGCGGCGTCTCCCCGCTCACCCCGGACCACGTCAACCCGGAGCGCCCCTGGCCCCAGCTGGACGAGCTGGCCGAGCGCTCCGCCGCCGCGGGCTTCGCGCTGCGCGAGCGGCTCGCCGTCTACCCCGAGTACATCCAGCGCGGTGAACCCTGGCTGGACCCGCGGCTGCTGCCCCATGTCCGGGCACTCGCCGACCCGGACACCGGGCTGGCCCGCGAGGACGTCCTCCCGGCCGGGCTGCCCTGGCAGGAGCCCGAGGAGGCGTTCACCTCCTCCGGCCGCACCGATCTGCACCACTCCATCGACACCGAGGGCCGCACCGGCGACCGCCGTGAGGACTTCGACGAGGTGTACGGCGACTGGGAGGCACTGCGCGAGGCGGCGGCCCCGGGCATGGTCCCCTCCCGGATCGACGCCGACCTCAAGTCCGCTCTCGCGCGGGCCGCCGACGACCCGACCCGGCTGACCGACCCCGAGGCGCTGGCCCTGCTGCACGCCGACGGACCGGCGCTGGACGCGCTCTGCCGGATCGCGGACGATCTGCGCCGGGCGACCGTCGGTGACGACGTCACCTACATCGTCACCCGGAACATCAACTTCACCAACGTCTGCTACACCGGCTGCCGCTTCTGCGCCTTCGCTCAGCGCCGCACGGACGCCGACGCCTACACCCTCTCCCTGACCCAGGTCGCCGACCGCGCCCAACAGGCGTGGGACGTGGGCGCGGTGGAGGTCTGCATGCAGGGCGGTATCCACCCGGACCTGCCCGGTACCGCCTACTTCGACATCGCCCGCGCGGTGAAGGAACGCGTGCCCGGGATGCATGTGCACGCCTTCTCCCCGATGGAGGTCGTCAACGGCGCGACCCGCACCGGACTGTCCATCCGTGAGTGGCTGACCGCCGCGAAGGAGGCCGGGCTCGACTCCATCCCCGGCACCGCCGCCGAGATCCTGGACGACGAGGTGCGCTGGGTCCTCACCAAGGGCAAGCTGCCGACCGCCACCTGGGTCGAGGTCATCAAGACCGCCCACGAACTGGGCATCCGCTCGTCCTCGACGATGATGTACGGCCATGTGGACCAGCCGCGCCACTGGCTGGGCCACCTCCGGCTGCTCGCCTCCATCCAGCAGGAGACGGGCGGTTTCACCGAGTTCGTCACCCTGCCGTTCATCCACACCAACGCCCCGGTCTATCTCGCGGGCATCGCCCGCCCCGGCCCCACCACCCGCGACAACCGCGCGGTCACCGCCATGGCCCGGATCCTGCTGCACCCCCATATCCCCAACATCCAGACAAGCTGGGTCAAACTCGGCACCGACGGTGCCGCCGAGATGCTTCGCTCCGGCGCCAATGACCTGGGCGGCACCCTCATGGAGGAGACCATCTCCCGGATGGCGGGCTCCTCCTACGGCTCCTACCGTTCCATCCAGGACCTGATCGCCATCGCCGACCTGGCCGGCCGCCCCGCCCGCCCGCGCACCACGTCCTACGGCCCGGTCTCCGACGAACGCCAGGCCGCCGCCTTGGCCTCGGACGGCCATCTGCCGGAGCTGCTGCCGGTGCTGGGGGACTGAGGTCCTGCCGCTGTCAGCCGCCCGGCCGGTCAGCGGGGGTCGTACCCCGTCAGCTCGTCCTCGGCCAGTTCACGGCGGTCCTCCTCGCCGAGGAAGGGGATCACCGCGCCGCAGTCCCGGCAGGCGCGGGCGTACTCGGCGTGGAAGGTGGGACGGGGGCGCAGGCCGCCCCGGCGGGGAAGCGCAGCCGGAGTCTGCCGTGCCGGCCGTCATCGGACCTGAGCTCGGCGATCGGGCTCAACCGGCCCGACCCGCACACTCCGCATCGCAGTACCCCGTCAGCCATGCCGGGGACGATACCTCCCGCGCCCCTGAGGGCCCTCTGTCGTCCGCGCGGCCGGTCCTGGACACTGATCCTCCGCGAACATTCCCGACGGAACCGGGCGTGCCCCGGAACGGCTGGAAGATCGCGGAAGTGCGGCGCTATTCGCACAAACGCCGTACCGCATTCCGAACACATCGGCCACGGTGGGGGCAACGGTGAGAAAATCGCGCGGATATGGCGGAGGAATTGCCGATGCCGATCACAGTTCAGAATGAGCAGGTCCGCCGGTTTCCGCGTGATGACGCCTTCACATTCGGTTTCACCGCGGACGGTGGCTCAAGGCGATCATTCCGTGTCCATTACAGTGCGAGGCAGTCCGGGGCCGTACACGCCACGAGACATACCGCGAGACACACCACAAGACACTCCATGAGGAAAGAAAAGGAGAAAGGTCGTGACCGCAACCGCCAGCGCAGCGACCGGCGTATGGGGCCGTGCCGAGCAGCAGGATTTCCGCAGTCGGGTACGCGGCTGTCTGCTCGGGGGCGCCATCGGGGACGCGCTGGGGGCGGCCGTCGAGTTCTCCTCCCTGGACGACATCCGGGCGGAACACGGCCCGGAGGGCGTCACCGACTTCCTGCCCGCCTACGGGGGGCGCGGCCGGGTCACCGACGACACCCAGATGAGCCTGTTCACCGTCGACGGGCTGATACGCGCACAGGTGCGCCGGGACACCGGTGCCTGGCATCCGCCCACCGACATCCACGCCGCACACCGCCGCTGGTACGCCACTCAGCGCGACTGGGGCCCCGACGAGCGCCGTGAGGACGCGGGCTGGCTGGCGCGCGAGGAGTGGCTGTACGCGCGCCGCGCCCCCGGCCGGGCCTGTCTGAACGGGCTCGCCGACGAGACCATGGGCACCCTCGACGCACCCAAGAACCCCGACTCCAAGGGCTGCGGCGCGGTGATGCGCTCCGCGCCCTTCGGGCTGCTGGTCGGCTGGGAACCCCAACTGGTCTTCCAACTCGCCATCGAATGCGCCGCCCAGACCCACGGCCACCCCACCGGCTATCTCGCGGCCGGGGCCTTCGCCCTGATCGTGCACGGTCTGGCCCGCGGCGAGGGGCTCGACGGCGCGGTCCAGCGGTCCCTGGCCCAGCTGGCCACCCGCCCCGGCCACGAGGAGACCACCCAGGCGCTCCGGCAGGCGCTCGGCGCCGTACGCCAGGGCTTGCCGACCGCCGAGCGCGTCGCGTCCCTGGGCGAGGGCTGGACCGCCGAGGAGGCCCTGGCGATGGGGCTGTACTGCGCGCTGGTGGCCGAGGACGTACGCCATGGACTGCTGCTCGCGGTCAATCACGGCGGGGACAGCGACTCCACGGGCGCCATCTGCGGCAACCTCCTGGGCGTCCTGCACGGTGAGACGGCGCTGCCGCCCGCCTGGCTGGCCGAGGTGGAGGGGCGCGGCACCATCCTGGAGCTGGCCGACGACTTCGCGATGGAGATGACCCAGGGACCCGCCCTCCACGGCCCGGGCGGCTCCGCCGCCGCCTGGCTCGCCCGCTACCCGCGCGCGTAGGGCGAGCCGCGCACCCTGGCTGAGCCCCCGGGCTCCGCAGCCCCGGGCTCAGATCCGCATCATCCCGGGGAAGCCGCCGTGGCCGGCGCCCGGCACGGTGAGGGCGATCCAGCCATGACCGCGTGTGGCGGCGGAGGAGATCGCGCCCGGATGGATGGAGAGCGCGGCGGCAGCGGCGCCCGGGTCCGTCTCCTCGGAGGTGTTGGGGTCGGGGTAGTCGTCCTCGAACGCCTCCTGGTCCCCGTCGTAGTCGTCGACCGTGACGACCCTTTCCCACGGCAGCGGTTCACCCGTCCACTCGGGGTCCTCATGGCTCCAGTAGCCGCGCTCCACCAAACCGTCCTCGGCGTGAGCCCAGATCCTCGCGCCCGCGCACCCGTCCTCGTAGAAGACCTGGGCCCGGCCGCAGGCCGAGCTCAGCAGCTCGGCCGTGTGATACGGCTGCCAGGAGATGTCGCCCAGCAGGGAGTTGGCGTAGATCAGCCGCCAGCCGTCGTACTCGGGGGTGATGAAGACCCGGCAGACATAGGTCGACTCTCCGTCGGGCCCCTGGACCACCTTGGAGTCGGCTTCCTGGGAGGACCGCCCCATCTCCTGCGTCGCCGGGATCCGGTCGTGCAGCCCCAGCACCTCGAAGGCGCGCTCGTAGGTGTCGCCGGGTACCGCCAGCCACCAGTGGGCCGGCATCCAGTCCGGCCGCTCGTCGGCGAGCCGCATCCGCACCAGCCGCTCCAGCGCGGCGCGGTCGCGCGGCTCCGGCCCCTCGTGGCCACCGGTCATCACCAGCGCCGACAGCGACTGGCGGCGCAGCCGCCGGGTGGCGCCCTCGCGGCGGATCGCCCGCAGGGCCGGAACGGCGGCCGGGCCGAGGGTGCCCAGGATCTGTTCGGCCTCGGTGCGGGTATCGAGGTCGGGGGAGTCCAACAGCGACAGCAGGACGGGGGTGGCGGGCGCGGCCGCGGCGCCCAGCCCGGCCAGTCCGCGCAGCGCCTCCAGCCGGATGTGCAGGGACTCATGGCCGAGCGCCGTCACATAGCGGTCGACGCAGCGCTCGTCGAAGGAGCGGAGCAGCCCGGGGAAGACTGGTCGGCGGCGCTCGGCCTGTTCGGCCGCCTGCTGGGCGACCACCGCGTCGAAGGCGGCCGGGCCGATCCGCAGCAGGGCGGCGGATATCTCCTGCGGCGCCCACGGCCGTGCCCTGTCCGCGGCCGCCACCAGGGCCGGTACGGCCTCGTCGCCCAGCGCGGCCAGCCGCTCGACCGCCGCCCGGCGGGATTCCTCGGTGCCGTCCTCGCGGTCCAGCTCCGCGGTCAGGTCGTTGATCGTTTGCTGCATGCGGTCACCCTAGAAGGGCCCGCCGACACCCCTCGCCGACTGCGGCAGGCGCTCCGGCGGGCGTGTGCCGGGGCCCGCCGGGCGCGGCAGGTCCGGGGCGGCCGCGGGGGTGTGGGCCGCGCGCAGGACCAGCCGGGCCAGGACGGCCAGGAAGACCAGTCCGATCAGCGGGTAGACCGCGGTCAGCAGCATCTGGGCCGGGTTCTGGTGGAGTTCGACCCGTGTCGCCTGGGCGTGCGGCACGTACCAGAGCATGAAGGAGCAGAACAGCAGCCAGGTCACCACCGCCCCGGTGATCCACCCCGCGGTGCGCCGCCGCGCCGCCTCCAGGGCGAGCAGCAGCCCCATCGGCACCGCCCAGACCCAGTGGTGCGACCAGGAGACCGGGCTGATCATGAGGGCGGTGACCGCGCAGCCGACGGCTGCCCAGGCGCGTGCGTTCGGCAACTGCCGGTCGTCCATGACCTGGGCCGCGACCGCCGCGGTCAGGCCCACACCGCCGACCAGCGCCACGGCGGCGACCCACCACAGCCCCGGGTCGGGGGTGTGCAGCAACCGGGCGAGGACACCGCGGAGGTTCTGATTGCCCGCGCCCTCGATGTCCCCGGGGCGGTCGGTCGCGAACAGCACCTCGGTCCAGAACCGCCGGGAGTCGTGCGGCAGCGCGAGCGCCGAGAGCCCGACCGTGCCCGCGAAGACGGCGGTGGCGACGACGGCCCGCCGCAGGTGGTCATTGCAGAAGGCGGTCAGCGGCCTGCCGTACAGCCGCAGCCGCCGCACCCCGGCCACCAGCCCGGCCAGCGCCAGGAAGACGACGAAGAGCCCCGGGGTCAGCTTGATCCCGGCGGCGATCCCGGTCCCCAGCCCGGCCCCGCGGTGGCCCGCCCGGCGGGTGAGGTCCCACAGCACCAGCACCGTGACCAGCAGATTGATCTGCCCGAAGCGCAGTGTCGTCCACACCGGCTCGCACCAGACCGCCACCGCCGCCAGGGCCAGTACGGCGGCCGGACGCGGCAGGGCGCGCGGCAGCCCGGTCAGCCGAAGCGACAGATGGGCGAGCGCGACCATCAGGGCGAGGTTGACGGTGGTGCCGAAGGTCCGCAGGGTGCTCGTCCCCATCAGGGTCAGCGGGGTGAACAGCAGAGAGGCGAAGGGCGGATACGTATTGGGCAGATTGTGGACCGTCGCCCGCATGTCGTAGAGGTCCGCGGCGTTGCGCACCGTCCAGCCCTCGGCGCGGTAGACCAGCAGATCGACCATCGACACCTGGGCGGCTCGCTGGGCGATCCAGAACCCCGTGAAGGACAGCAGGCACAGAACCGCCGCGCACAGCGTCGGACGGCGGAGCACGAAGGCGCGGGCCGGATGCGTCGCGGCAGCGGGGCGCGTCTGTGTCGAGGTCACGGGGGAGGCTCCAGAGCGGCCGTGGGGGGACGGCGGGTCGGCGGTTCGGAGGACCAGCGGATCGGCGGCGGTCGGCACAGACGGCCGACCCTAATACGTTCCGGAGGATGACCCGGGCGGAGGAGAGGTTGCTCACAGGAGCGGGCGAGTTGACCATGACCTGCGAGGTCATCGACGTACCCGAGGGGCAACGGCCAGGATCGTGCCGAGCACGGACGAGAGGGGACAACCCGTATGACCAGCATCGACACCACCACCACCGCCGCCGTCACCGAGCGCACCCGGGCCACGGTCCAGGAACTGCTGGGACGGCTGGTCGAGGGCGACCCCGAGCGGATCGCCGCGCTGTTCGCGGAGCGGGTCGACTGGCAGATCGCCGAGAACCCGGCCGCCTGGTGGATCCGTCCCCGCTCCACCCGTGCCGATGTCGCGGCCCACTTCCGCGACCTGGCCCAGGGGGTCCAGCCGGACCCGGACGGCAACACCGTCGACGCGGTGGTCGTGGACGGGCCGGGGGCGGTGCTCACCGGGACGCTCGCCGGGACCGTCCGCGCGACCGGCCGCCCCTACCGCTCGCCCTTCGCGATGCGGCTCACCGTCGAGGACGGGCTGATCACCCGCTACCGCATCTACGAGGACAGCCTCGCCATCGCCGTCGCCTGCGCGCCCGCCGACCACGAGCCGCCCGCGGTTCGGGCATAGGGCCCGTCTTCCAAGGAGCCGCCCTCGCACGGCGGAGGAGACGGATCCTAGGCTGAGCGCCATGACCGCAGCCGTCCCGGTGATACGCGATGCCGCACCCGCCGACCTCGACGCCGTGGCGGCGATCTACGCGCACTACGTCACCGAGACCGTGGCCACGTTCGACGAGACACCGCCCACCACGGCCGACTGGGCACGGCGGCTGGCCGAACTGACCGAGCGCGGGCTGCCGTTCCTCGTCGCGGACACCGGCGACGGCCCCGGGACCGGGCCCGCTCCCGGGGCGGGCGGCATCGCGGGTTACGCGTACGCCGCGCCGTACCGGCCGAAGCCCGCCTACCGCCACACCGTCGAGGACAGCATCTACCTCGCCCCCGGCCGCACCGGCGCGGGTCTGGGCCGCGCCCTCCTCGAACCCCTGCTCGCCCGCTGCGCGCGGGCGGGGATGCGGCAGGTTGTCGCGGTCATCGCCGACAGCGGCGACGCGGCCTCGACCGCGCTGCACCGCCGCTTCGGGTTCACCCCGGCGGGGCGGCTGGCCGCCGTCGGGCACAAGCACGGCCGCTGGATCGACACCACACTGATGCAGCGCGATCTGACGGCGGCAGCGCCCGGTACGGCGGCCGGGGACGACGCCTGATCAGGCGTCATCCGCCGCGTACACCCGCTCACCTCCTACGAAGGTCTGGAGCACCCGGCGCTCGGCGATCTCCTCCGGCGGGCCGTCGAAGGGGTCGCCGTCCAGCACGACGAGGTCGGCGAGCTGACCGGGGGCGATGGTGCCCGTGTCGTCCGCGTGGTTCACATACGCGCTGCCCGCCGTGTACGCGGTGATCGCCGCCTCCAGACCGATGCGCTGCTCGGGCAGGAACACCGGGGCCCCCGCGTCCGCTCCGGGCAGCCGCCGGTTGACCGCGACATGGATGCCCTCCAGCGGATCGGGGCTGCTGACCGGCCAGTCGCTGCCCGCGGCGAGCGTGGCCCCGGCCCGCAGCAGCGCGCCGAACGGGTACTGCCGGCCACCGCGTTCGGGTGTGAGGAAGGGCAGGGTCAGCTCGTCCATCTGCGGTTCGTGCGCGGCCCACAGCGGCTGGATGTTGGCGGTGGCGCCGAGCGTGCGGAAGCGCGGCACGTCGGCGGGGTCGACCACCTGGAGATGGGCGAGATGGTGCCGGGTGTCACGGTGGCCGTTCGCGGTCCGCGCGGCCTCGACCGCGTCCAGCGCCTCCCGTACGGCGCGGTCGCCGAGTGCGTGGAAGTGGACCTGGAAGCCGTGCGCGTCCAGTTCGGTGACGTACTTCTTCAGCTCCGCCGGATCGACGAAGCTGATCCCGGAGTTGTCGGAGGCGCAGCCGCAGCCGGTGAGATAGGGGCCGAGCATGGCCGCGGTGTGGTTCTCGGCGATACCGTCCTGCATGATCTTCACGGTCGAGGCGCGCAGCGCCCGTCCGCGCCCGGTGGCCTCCCGGCGGGCGATCAGCTCCGGTATCTGCTCGGCGCCGCGCGCCCGGTCCCACCACAGCGCGCCGACCACCCGGGCGGTGAGCAGACCGCGGTCGATGGCCGCGTGGTACACGGGTGTCGGGTCGCTCATATTGGCGTAGGCGCCGACGATGGCGTCCTGCCAGCCCGTGATCCCCAGCGAGTGCAGTACGGACTGGGCGCGCAGCAGGGCTTCGAGCTGCTCGTCGGGTGTGACCCCGGGCACCAGTGAGCCGACGAGTTCGGTGGCGCCCTCCTGGAGCATCCCGGTGGGGTTGCCGTGCTCGTCGCGTTCGATCCGGCCGTCGACCGGGTCGGGGGTGCGGGCGTCGATGCCGGCGAGCTGGAGGGCACGGGAGTTGGCCCAGGCGCCGTGGTGGTCGCGGTTGGGCAGATAGACCGGCCGGTCCGGGACGATGGCGTCGAGCATCGCGGCGGTGGGGGTGCCGCCGGGGAAGGCTTCCATGGACCAGCCGCCGCCGGTGATCCAGGCGGCGTCCGGATGCGCGTCGGCGTAGGCGGCGATCGCGGACAGATAGGTGTGGGCGTCGGTGGAGTCGGCGAGGTGGCACTGTCCCAGCTCGATACCGGCGCCCAGCGGATGGACATGGGCGTCCTGGAAGCCGGGCAGCAGCAGCCGCCCGGCCAGGTCCACCACCTCGGTACCGGGCCCGGTCAGCTCGTCCACCGCGTCCTGACCGACGGCGACGACGCGCCCGCCGCGTACGGCGACGGCGGTGACCCGGCCGAGGGCCGGGTCACCGGTGTGTACCGGGCCACCGGTGAAGACGAGATCGGCGGTGGTGTCGGACATCAGTAGAGCTCCATGGGGGGTTGTCGAACGTGTCAGGTGTCGGAGGAGAAGGCTCTGGAAGGCTTTACGGGGCAGTGGTCTCAGAGGCGGCTCCGGCCGGCTGGTCCATCGGCAGCAGCAGCGCGTCGCCGTCCGTACCGCGCCCGGTGACGAAGTACGGCGAACGCCGCCGGTACTTCGCCCACGCGGCCATGACCAGTCCGCTGGCCACGATCGCGCAGGGCAGGGAGAACATGAACCAGCCGTTGTCCGGGTTGAGTTCGAAGTGGTCGGTGCTGGTCAGATACGAGTAGCCGAGGTAGCTGCCGATCCCGAGCAGGGCCAGCCCGGACGCCGCGGGCACCCCGACCGCGAGCACCGCCTCGCGCGCCCCTTGGTGCAGCGCGGAGCGGAAGCGCACGGCGCAGGCGATCGCCGTCAGGCCGTAGTAGAGGGCGACGACCAGGCCGATGGAGTTGACCGCGGCCAGGATCATGTCGTTGAGCTTGGGGATGGCCAGGGCGAGCAGGGCGACCACGGTGGCGATGGCCATCACCAGGACGGTGCCGGCGGCCGGGGTGCCGTGGCGCGGGTGGACCCGGGTCCACACCTGCCCCATCGTCCGGTCCCGGCCCATGGCCAGCAGTCCGCGGGCGGTCGGGATGACGGAGGACTGGACGGAGGCCACGGCCGAGAACATCAGGGCGAGCAGCGGCAGACTCGCCCAGGGCTCGTCGGCCAGCTTCGCGCCGAGGTAGGTGAAGCCCTGCGGGCCGTTCGCGATCAGCTCGGTCAGGCTCATCTCCCGCTGGAAGGCGACCGAGGCGAAGATGAAGAGCCCCAGCATGGCGAAGAGCGCGATGAACCCGCCGCGCGCCGAGTTCCCGACCTCCTTGGTCTCCTCGGTGATGCTGAACGCCGCGTCCCAGCCCCAGAAGAAGAACACGGCCAGCACCAGCCCCTGGGCGAACGCCTCACCGCTCTCGATCGCGAACGGGTTGAACCAGGAGAGCGATATCGAGTGCTCACCGGTGATCAGCGCCCAGCCGCAGAAGAACAGCAGCACCGCGTACTCGAAGACCAGCAGCCACGCCTGGAGACGGGTGGCGCCGCGCACCCCCTTGACAGCCATGACGGTGACCCCGGTGAGTATCACCAGTCCCACGACGGTGGTCACGGCGGTCGAGTTGGGATCCAGGGTGATCCCGGCGACGCTGTTGAGATGCGCCTTGTTGGCGAACTGGAGGATCACCGATCCGGTCACCGCGCTGGTGTACGCCAGAAAGATGATCACGCCGACGATATTGACCCACCCGGTGAGGAACCCGGGCCAGGGCCCCAGTGAGGCGCCGACCCACGTATAGCCGCTGCCGCAGTTGGGCTCGGACTTGTTGAGCCGGGCGTAGGAGTAGGCGATGCCGAGGACCGGGATGAAGGCGAGCAGAAGCATGATCGGGCCCTGGAGCCCGACGGTCAGGGCGAGGGTGCCCATGCCGATGGCGATGCTGGTGGTGGCCGCCGTACTGGACGCGGCGATGGCGACGCCGTCGATGACGCCGAGCGAGCGGCGCATCTCGGGGGGAGATTGGGACATGACGGGCTCCTCACGGAGGACAGGGGGACGGGGAAGAGCCGTACGGGTGCCACGCATGGAACAACGGGTGCCAAACTTGCGTCAATGGTGTTGACATAAGAAGTCGGGAGCCTTTCACTGCCCAGAACGACAGCAGAGGTGAGAGCGGGGCGGCAGCCGCGGAGAGGGGCCCACCATGACCGGCGCAGCGGATGAACGCATCCCCCACCAGCGCAGACGCCGTCGACCCACCCGCTCGGGCACGCTGCTGTCCGCCGAGCTGATCGTCGACTGCGCCCTGCGGCTGATCGGTGAGCACGGTCCCGAGGCGCTGAGCGTGCGCCGTCTCGGAGCGGCCCTGGGCTGTGATCCGAGCGCGGTCTACCGCTACTTCCGCAACACCGACGATCTGCTGCTGGCGGTCGCGGACCGGATCATCGGCGATTCGATGGCGGGCTTCGTCCCGGGGTCGGACTGGGTGGACTCGCTGCGCGAGATGGCACGGCGGGTGCGGGACGGCTATCTCGCCCATCCCCGGGCCGCCGCGCTGGCCTCGTACCGGGTCACCCGCAGGGAGAACGAGTTCCACTCCGTCGAGACCGGGGTGGGCATCCTGCTCCGGGCGGGCTTCGCCCCCGCCCGCGCCCTGCGGCTCTATCTGGCCTTCGTGGACACCGTGCTCGGCCATGCCGCCCTGGACGCGGCGACCCTGGCGCTGCCCGCCGCCCAGCGGGAGACCGACGGCTGGGCGTCCACCCTGGCCTACCGGTCGGTCGACGCGGACGTGTATCCCGTGCTGGCGTCGGTCCGCGACGACCTGGACATCCTGGCCGAGAGCTCTTTCGAGGACGCCCTCGAGCTGGTCCTCGCGGCCCTGGTGGCTCAGGCGCCGCGTGGTGCGCCGGGGACGGAGTGAGCCGCGTCGGTCCGCGCCGCCGCCGGGACCCTAGCGCATCAACTCACCGGCGTTGACCAGCAACGACTGTCCGGTGATCGCACGCGCGCGGTCGGAGGCCAGAAACACCACGGCCTCCGCCACCTCGCCGTCCGTCGCCAGTTCGGGCAGCGCCATCCGGCCCGCGAGGCGATCCCTCACCTCGGCCTCGGATACGCCCTCGGACCGCGCCGCGAGGGAGACATAGCCCTGGACCGGGGGACCCCACATCCAGCCCGGCTGCACGGTGTTGACCCTGATCCGGTGCGGGCCCAGTTCACGCGCCAGCCCGTACATCGCCGAGACCAGCGCCCCCTTGGAGGCGGCGTACGCGGTCTGGCGCACCTCGCTGGGGGCGGCGACCGACGACTGGGTGCCGATCAGCACCACCGAACCGCCCCGCCGGCTGAGCGCGGGCAGACAGGCGCGGGTCATCCGGAGGGTGCCGAGCAGATTGATGTCGACGACCCGGGCCCAGGCCGCGAAGTCGGCGTCCTCCAGACCGCCGAAGTGGCTGTCCAGCGCGGCCACATGGACCACGGCGTCGATACCGCCGAACCGCTCGACGGCCAGGGCGGCCAGGGCCTCGCACTGGCCCTCGTCCGCGATGTCGGTGACCCGCCAGGCGGTGTGCGTGCCGTCCGGGTCGAGCTCCGCGGCGGCCCGGGACAGCCGCTCCCCGGTCCGCGCGCCGAGCACGGCGTTGGCACCGTCGCGGACGGCCGCGGCGGCCACCTGGTGCCCGAGACCGGGGCCGACTCCGGAGACGACCACGGTCTTGCCGCGCAGCAGCATGGCGTACCTCCCGGGGGCGGCTGTCAGGGGCGTCAGGTTAAAGCTGCCGTCCCGAGAAGGCCAGAGCCCGACGGGAGTGACCGAGCCGTCGTGGTCAGTGCAGCGCCTTGGCCAGACGGCGCAGCCCCTCGGCGATCTCGTCCGGGGTGTGGGTCACGAAGGACAGCCGCATCGCCGCCGGATCCGGATCCGCGGCGAAGAACGGCGCGCCGGGGACGAACGCCACGTCGTGCTCCACCGCCACCCGCAGCCGCTCCGTCGCGTCGTACCCCTCCGGCAGCGACGCCCACACGAACATCCCGCCCTCCGGCCGGTTCCAGCGGGACCCCTCGGGCAGCGCCCCGGCCAGCCCGTCGAGCAGCGCGTCCCGGCGTTCCCGGTAGGCCACGCGCACCCGGGACAGATGGGCGTCCAGATCCGCGTCAGTCAGATAGCGCGCCGCCGCGAGCTGGTTGACCGTCGGGCAGTGCAGATCGGCGGCCTGCTTGACGATCACACAGGCGCGGAGCAGTGCGGCCGGGGCGCGCAGCCAGCCGAGCCGCAGCCCCGGCGCCATGATCTTGGAGTAGCTGCCGAGCAGCACGGTCCGGTCCGCGGCCCGCGGCCCGGCCGCGATCCACGGCACCGGCTCACCGGCGAACCGCAGCTCCCCGTAGGGGTCGTCCTCCACGATCCACAGACCGTGGCGCTCGGCCACCGCCGCCACCGCCTCCCGGCGGCCGGCGGGCAGCGTGCGTCCGGTGGGGTTCTGGAAGGTGGGGACGGTGTAGAGCAGCTTCGGCCGTTCGCGCCGGACGAGTTCCGCGAGCGCCTCGGGGTCCAGCCCCTCGTCGTCGCCGGGCACCGGCACCACCCGCGCCCCGGCGAAGGCGAAGCACTGGAGCGCCGCGAGATAGGTGGGGCTCTCCACCAGCACCGTGTCGCCCGGCTCCAGCAACGCGGTGGCCAGCAGTGTCAGCGCCTGCTGTGAACCGCTGGTGATGAGCAGGTCGTCCGCCCCGGTGTGCAGTCCGCGCGCGGTCAGCCGGGCGGCGGTCGCGGTGCGCAGCCCGGGGTCGCCCTCGGTGGTCGAGTACTGGAGGGCCGCGCCCGGCACTTCGGTCAGTACCCGCCCGAAGGCGGCGGCGATGCCCTCGCTGTCGAACAGCTCGGCCGCGGGCATCCCGCCCGCGAAGGAGATCACCTCGGGGCGGGCGGTGAGCGCGAGGAGGTCGCGTACCGGCGACCCGGCCACGGACGCGGCACGGGTGGCAAGGGCGGGGACATCGGCGCGCATGGGACTCTCCTGGCTCCTCGGCTCGGGAAGGTGCGCGCAGCCTATGGCGGACCGGTCGTGCACGACCGAACTGTCCGCGATCCGGTCGCGCACTCCCGCACCCCTCCACAACTGACGAATCGTCAGCTAAACCTGGGGAGATGAGAACCGACTCCAGCGACTCCAGCGACTCCGATGCGGACCGCGGTGCGGACGGGGGCGGGACCGGCGGCGGGAACGCGCACCCCGACCGGTACGCCGAACTGGCCGCCACCGGCCCGTACGGGATACGCCCCGGGCACGCCCTGATCACCATGGTCGAACCGCATCCGGGCCATGAGTACGCCTACAACCGCTGGTACGAGGACGACCACTTCATCGCGGGCGCGATGGCGATGCCGTGGATCTTCGCCGGGCGCCGTTGGGTGGCCACCCGCGATCTCCAGCTGCTGCGTTATCCGGAGCGGTCGGCGGTCGCCCGGCCCGTCACCGCGGGCTGCTATCTCAGCGTCTACTGGATCACCGAGGGGCGCTATGAGGAGCACATGCGGTGGACCGTCGCGATCAACAAGCGGCTGAACCGCGACAGGCGGGTGCACCGCGAGCGCACCCATGTGTTCACCGCCTTCCAGGACCATGAGCTCACCGTCTACCGGGACGGCGCGGCCGGTCCGCGCGATCACCACGCCCTGGACCACCCCTACGCCGGGCTGGTCCTGGAGGTCATCGACACCGAGGGCCCCGAGCGGCGGGCGGAGTTGCTCGACTGGCTCGGCTCCCGCCATCTGCCGCGGCGGCTGGCGGGCTCCTCCGCCGCGATGGTCACCGTCTTCCGTCCGACCCCGCTGCCGGGGGACCGGATGTCGTACGTCAAACAGGTCGAGGGCGTCGACACCAGGCTGACGCTGCTCTGGTTCCTGGAACGTGACCCACGGGAATGCTGGGAGCGTTCTCTCACCGGACTCGACGGGGAGGTGGCGGAGTCCGGGCTCGGCCGGGTGGAATTCGTGGCGCCCTTCATTCCGACGATTCCCGGGACGGACCGATTCGTCGACCGGCTCCGCTGAAACCGGAAATGCCGCGAGCCCTCTCGGCAGGGACGGCGGCCGGTCGAGAGGGCTCGGAGGCTATACGGTGAACCCGCACCGCCGACCGCTCTGCCGCGGTCGTGCGTAACGGAGATCAGTCGAGGTCGAAGGCGCCACGACGGACGTCGGACACAAAGGCCGACCACGAGGCGGGGGCGAAGCCGAGCGTCGGGCCCTGCGGGTCCTTGGAGTCGCGCACGGCGATCTCGCCGACCATCGGGGAGGAGATTTCCACGCACGCGCCGTTTCCTGCCGAGTACGAGGATTTCACCCACATACTCGTCTTTCCCTGCTGAATGGACACAATTGCTCCGATGCGTTTTGTTGAGGAAGTGCACCCCGTGTCTGGAGGCGAGACCGACGTTACTCGGCAACATCGTCGGCGCAGGGGGCCGTTCACTCGACCGGATGGCATATTCCCCTGGCCCCTTCCTCGGGGCGGTGCGGAGGTGTAACCTCCGCTCGCTTCAACGGCTCGGAGCCACGTCGTCAGCCCTCCCCGTGCCGACGCGCGTGGTCCTGGGCCACCTCACTGATGAACTGGCGGCTCTGGTCCACATTGAGCGCCTGCGCGCGCAGATGCTCGTACATCATGCTGTAGCTCTGCACATCGCTGAGCTTCTCCAGATAGAGGTCGCTGGTGACCCCCTCCAGATAGACCACGCTGGTGTCCGACTCGTCGGAGAACTCGAGAATGGTGAACTGCCCGCTCATCCCCGGATGCGAGCCCATGCCGAACGGCAACGCCTGCACCGTCACATGGGGCTCATGGCTCATCCGGACCAGATACTCCAGCTGATCGCTCATGATCTTCGGACTGCCGACCACCCGCCGCATCGCCGCCTCGTCCACCACGGCCCACAGCCGCAGCGGCGCCAGCGGATCGGTGATGCGCTCCTGCCGCCGCAGCCGGACCTGCACCCGCTGGGCGATCTGGTCCTGCGGCGCCTCCGGCAGCGCACCGCTGATGACCGCCTCCGCGTACTCCGGTGTCTGCAACAGACCGGGCAGCACCTGCGGTTCATAGACCCGCAGGGACGCCGCGTCCGTCTCGAATCCGATGTAGACGCTGTACGGAACGTCACCGAACGCGTTCCACCAGCCTTGCTGGCGCGACTCCTTGGCCATTTGCATCAGGGAATCGACCAGCGCCTTGTCCTCGACCTTGTAGGTCCGGCAGAGGTCGCGCACATCGCGCTGGCTGATGCTGCGCCGTCCGTTCTCCAGTCTGCTGATCTTCGACTGGGAGACCATCAGCTCCTCCGCCACCTCCTCCGCCGTCATGCCCTTCTCCTGGCGGAGTCTGCGCAGCTCCTGACCCAACCGGCGTCGCCTGACAGTGGGGCCGACGTTCGATGTCACGGGACGTGCACCTCCGGCTTCATAGCGCTGATTTCTGCTGTTCAGCCTGCCACTACCGGCCGGGGCCCCGCTGGGAAATGGCTCCACAAAAGCGTGCGAACGCACGCGCGGGGCGGTGGGGCGGCCGTCGTCCGGGTCGGCCGTCCCACCACCCCGCGCGCTTCAGCGGCTCCCGAACCGGTCGGTGGGGACTGCGGTGCGGTCGGTGGAGCGGATGTGGTGCATGGTCTTGCTCGATGTGGTGCGGGTGTTGCGCAACGCCCCGGCGGTGCCGGAAAACGGCCCGGCGGTGCCGTGAACGGGCCCCGCCGCCCTGCTGGGCGGGTCCGCGGCGTGTGGTGCCCCGAGAGGTGTCAGCGCGCTCCGACGCGGGCCATGCCCGCGCGACGGGACGGCTGGGCCGGAACGCCGGCCGCGGGCTCCGCCGCGGACCGTGCCCCGGACTGCCGGCCTGCGGCCGGTGCGCGCCGTGGTTGCGCCGCGACACCGTTCTGCACGTCCATCACGGCGTGCGCCACGAGACCGCCCATCGGGTCGTGCCGGATCAGATCCCGGAGCCTGGAGCGCGAGGAGCGCCCCTCGTTCCCGGGATACAGGTGCTTGCCCAGCCCGACCGCATGGGCCAGGGCGGCAAGCGCGGCGGTCCGCGGGTCCGGCGGTACGCCGGTGCGGATCGCATTGTCCAGCCGGTTCCTGATCTCCCGGCTGATCGCCGTATCCGTCGCCTGATAGCGAGTGGTCGGCAGCACCCCGCACATCTGGCCCGCCACGGCATGCACCATGCCGCAGCGCTCCAGGTGCGTGAGGTACGTCTGGCGCAGCCCCAGCCGGGGCCCGCCGATCCAGTGGACAGCCCGGACCGGGCTGCCGCGTCGGCGCAGCAGCTCCAGTGCGGAGTCCAGAGTCGGATCTCCGGTCGGCCGTGGCAGCACCACGGCGATACGATCCCCGTCAGGGGCTATCCGTCCGGCCAGAGCCAGCTCTACTAGCTGTGCTCCGGCCAGACCGAGGTCGAGCGACTGCGGCTGCGCCGTGGTACCCGTGGTCGGGTCCAAAGCGAGCAGCAGAAGCTCCTCCGGAATTGTTCTGCGGCTCCTGCCCATCCATGCCTCCCCGCGTGGATGAATGACAGGGTGACCCCTCTCACATTGGTCTGTCGAGAGTGCCTGGTGGATTTGTGTGGGAACCAGTAGGTATGTCTTTCCCGTCTAGCAGGTGGGCGTGCCCCTGAAGGCACTCTCCGGCGGTGACGCTGCGCGGCTGCGTGCCGGACGCGCAGGACACTGGTAGAGGTTGGGCTGCGGGACGCGGCGTCAGAAGGCGCCGGACGTCCCGCGATACGTACGAGGAGGCATCGGTGGCGGGCGAGTCCCCCGGCAAGTCGGAGCAGCAGAAGTCGTCGGGGGAGACGGCTCGGGGAGAACGCGATCCGCGGCTCGCCGTCTTCCAGGAAGGGGAGGCGGCCGGGGGCGCGTCGGCGGTCGCCGTCGCGTCCGACAACCCGGAGGCCGAACCCGAGTCGGCTCCCGAGGAGAGCGGTTCGCCGAAGGCGGACCGGGCGACAGCGGTCTTCCGCACCCTGCGGGACGCGAAGGACGCCGAGGGTGCCTCGGACGCCGAAGCGGAACCCGAAGCGGAATCCAAGCGACCGGATGGCGCGGCGGACGGTGAGGGCGGCGGGGACGCCGACGGCGCCGAGGGTGCCGACGACGCCGAGGCGGCCGACGTTCGCGATGGCGAAGGCGGCGAAGGTGGCGACCCCGCGGAGGGTGCGCGGGCGGAGTCCGAGCCGGAGGCTGAACCGGAAGCGGGGGCCACGGCTTCGGGGCTGCCGACCCGCCCCAAGTCCGGGGCGGCCGCACGGGAGAGCGCACAGCCCGACAGTGAATCCGGCAAATCGGATGATTCGGGCAAAGCGGCTGCCGCGGATGTCGCTCCCGAGGAGCGCGACGCCCGGCTGCGTCAGGCGGTGGCGACCTGGGTCGCCACATCCGACAGCGACACCGACGCGGATGCCGATGAGGACTCCGGCGACGAGGCGGACTCCGCGAACGCCACGGCCGACGCCACGGCCGACGCCACGGCGGACGCTGACGCGGACACGGATGCGGACGACAGCGAGCCGTCCGCCCCGTCCGTCGACCAGCGGACCGCGGTGTTCCGTGCCCTGAAGCCGACCTCTGCCGCCAAGGCCAAGGACAGAGCCGGGGACAAGGCCGAGGACGAGGGCAAGACCGAAGACGAGGGCAAGGCCGAGGACGACGAGGACAAGCCCGTCGACCGGGCCACGGCCGCCTTCGGGGTGCTGCCGGGCAAGGGTGCCCCCAAGAACGGCAAGGACGGCAAGGACGGCGCGGACAAGGACAGCGCCTCCAAGGACGGCAAGGACGGCGAGAAGCGCGTCGACCAGCCGACCACGACCTTCAAGGCGCTCACCAAGAAGCCCGACGCCGAGAAGCCCGACGCCGAGAAGCCCGAGACCAAGAAGCCCGACGCCGGGAAGAAGAAGCCCGCGGCCGAGTCCGAGAATGAGCGGACCAGCAAGTTCGTACCGCTCCGCTCGGCCGACGCACCGCCCGCCAAGCCCACCAAGCCTGCCGAGCCCGCGGCCCCGTCCGCCGAAGCGCCGTCCGCCAAGCCCGCTGACGCGTCCTCCGGGGCGCCCGCGCTCCCCGAGGCCGAGCGGACCAAGCAGCAGCCGCTGCCGCCGCTGACGCCCGACGGAAAGCAGCCCGCGCCGCTCGATCTGCTGGCGCAGCTGACCAATACACCGCCCAAGCCCGAGACTCCGATCCGTACAGCGGTGCGCCGGGTCAAGATCTGGACGCCGCTGGTCGCGCTGCTCGTGATCATCCTGGGTGTCGCCCAGGCCGTGCGGCCGCTGCCGGAACCGGAGTTGAAGCTCACCACCGACGCCACCTACTCCTTCGAGGGCGGCAAGCTCTCCATGCCGTGGCCCTCCCAGGGCCAGTCCGCCGTCGAAGTACAGGGCGTGGGCAGCCTGGGCACCTCCGGCGCCCAGAAGCCGGTGCCGATCGCCAGTGTCACCAAGGTGATGACGGCCTATGTGGTGCTCAAGGCGCATCCGCTGAAGGCCGACGCGGAGGGTCCGCCCATCAAGATCGACAAGACGGCGGCCCATGAGTCCGGGTCCTCCGACGAGTCGCGGGCGTCGGTCAAGGAGGGGCAGAGCTTCACCCAGCACCAGCTGCTCCAGATGCTGCTGATCAACTCCAGCAACAACATCGCCCGGCTGCTGGCCCGCTGGGACGCCGGGTCGCTGGACGCGTTCGTGAAGAAGATGAACGACGCGGCCAAGGACCTGGGCATGAAGAACACCACCTACACCGACCCCAGCGGTCTGAAGTCCAGCACCAAGAGCACCGCCGAGGACCAGCTGAAGCTGGCGAAGGCGGCCATGGAGTTCGACGCGTTCCGGTCCGTGGTGGCCACCCCCAACGCCGAGATCCCCCAGCTCCACGACCGGATCTACAACAACAACAATCTGCTGGTGAAGCCGGGCGTGATCGGCATCAAGACCGGTTCCAGCACCCCGGCCGGCGGTGCGCTGATGTGGGGCGCCGAGAAGACCGTCGAGGGCAAGAAGCAGCGGATCCTCGGTGTGGTGCTGGGGCAGCACAGCGGCGGCACGCTGGACGAGAGCCTTCAGCTCGTGCAGACCAACAGCTACAAGCTCATCACCGCGTTGCAGAACGGGCTCACCTCGGCCAGGGTGGTGAAGAAGGGCGATGTCGTCGGTCATGTGGACGACGGCCTCGGCGGCACCACACCGGTCGTCGCCACCAAGGATCTGACGGCGGTCGGCTGGTCCGGTCTGACCGTGGATCTGAAGCTGACCGACGGCGGCAAGACCGTTCCGCACTCCGCCAAGGCGGGCGCGGTCGTCGGCGAGCTGACCGTCGGCACCGGCCCGGGGCAGCTCAAGGCGCCGGTGGCGCTCCAGGACGACCTCTCCGAGCCGTCGTTCGGCTCGAAGCTGACCCGTATCACCTGACGGGCAGGGCAGCCCGGAGGTGAGGGACCGGCCCCGGCGCGGGAAGCGCGCCGGGGCCCGAGGCGGTTCCTCACGGCCCGCGCGTGCTAGCGTCGCTCCGTCCCCGGCCCGTACCCGCCGTGGTGAACCGGGGTAGTCCGGTACAGGGTTGCAAGAAGATGGGGGCAGACCTCGGGGGAAGACGGGGAGAGCCACAGTGACCACCGTGGATCCGACACGGGCCGACAAAGGCGGAAGCTCGGAAGAGAGCACCGCCACGCGAATACGCGTACCCGCGCAACGCTGGCCTGCCGAGCCGGACGGCCCGGCGGAGGCGGGCGGCGGGGGTCCTGTTCGGATCGGACCGTTCAGACGTGCTTGGCGGGCCCTCCACCATCCGGTGCCCGCCGCCCTGGTCCTCGCCGCATTGCTGCATCTGCTGTGGGTGGCGCTGCTCGCCAACAGCGGCGGTGACCTCGCCGCTCAGGATGCCTGGGCGGAGTTCGCGCTTCAGCACCCGGACTCGGCGTACAACCTGGCCTGGTACGGCGGGATGCACCCGGTGTCGTACAGCGTCATCTCGCCCTATCTGATGGCGGTCCTCGGTGTCCGCTCGACGATGGTGATCGCCGGGACGCTCTCGGCGGGACTGCTGGCCCTGCTGCTGGTGCGCAGCCGTGCCGTGCGCCGGCCGCTGTGGCCCGCCCTGTACGGCGCGTTCGCGCTCACCTGCAACGCGATCTCGGGCCGGGTGACCTTCGGGCTCGGCGCCATGTTCGGACTCGCGGCGGTCGCCGTGATCTTCGCGTGGCCCGCGAAGTGGCGCTCCCGTCGCTGGCACCACCGGACCGGGCGGTTCCTGCTGGCGGCCGTGCTGTCCGGTCTTTCGACCATGTCCAGCCCGGTGGCCGGGCTGTTCGTGGGGGTCGTGGCCGCCGCGCTGTGGCTGACCAGGCGGCGCCCGGCCGCGTACGCGCTCGGGATCACCCCGGTGATCGTCGTGGGCCTGTCCGCCTGGCTGTTCCCGTTCTCCGGTGAGCAGCCGATGGGGTTCGGCTCGGTGATCCTGCCGTTCATCATCGGCGCCGTCGTCTGTCTGTGCGCGCCCAAGGCGTGGACGACGGTCCGGGTCGGTGCCGGGCTCTACTCGGCCGGTGTGGTGCTCACCTGGCTGATCCCCTCGCAGATCGGCACCAATATCTCCCGGCTCGGGATGATCTTCGGCGGTGTTCTCCTGATCGCCGTGCTGCCCGCGCTCCGCAGGCCGCCCAAGGACGAGCTGCGCTCGACCGGGGCGGGCCGCCGGTGGACCGCGCTGGCGCTGGCTCTGACCACCGTCACGGTGTGGCAGGCGGTCAAGACCACCGACGACATCGTCCACACCACCCCCTCCGCGTCCTGGGCCCGTGAGCTGGCACCGCTGGTCGACGCCCTGAAGCGGGAGAAGGCCGACCGGGGCCGGGTCGAGGTGGTCCCGGTGCGCAGCCACCGCGAGTCCTCCGCGCTCGCCCCGTACGTCAATCTGGCCCGTGGCTGGAACCGCCAGCGGGACCGGGACCGCAACCCGCTGTTCTACGACGACTACACCCTGACCGCCGGCAACTATCACGCGTGGCTCCAGCGCTGGGCGGTGCACTATGTGGTGCTGCCCGCGGACGACCCGGACACCGCGGCCGAGCAGGAGGCCGCGCTGCTCGCCACCGATCTGCCGTATCTGAAAAAGATCTGGTCGGACGACAACTGGAAGCTGTACGAGGTCGAGAACCCCACCCCGATGGCCGCCCCGCCGGCCACGGTGCAGCGCGCGGGCGCCGACCAGCTGGTGCTGAAGGTGCGCGCCGAGGGCCCGGTGCTGATCCGCATCCCGTACTCGCCGTGGCTGGGTCTGGTGGACGAGGAGGGGCACGGTGTGCGCGCCCCGGAGGCGGACAGCGACGACACGCTGCCGGTGAACCGCAAGGGCTGTCTGACCGCCCAGGTCGAGAGCGGTGCGGAAGGGCAGCCGAAGGACGAGTGGACCGTGCTGCACGCTCCGCGCCCCGGTACCTACCGGATAGCGGGCAAGTACCAGCTGCCGCGTGGCACCCCCTGCCCGAAGGAAATGGTTCCGTAGTGCCGGGACGTTGAACGCGGACCACCACCGGGCCGTAACGGATAACGGCGGCCCCGACCTCCCGTGCCTGGTCCGCCGTAACACCACCGGGCTCCGCACGGAAGGACCTTCGGCATGCTGCCGCTCTTCTCGCGTTCTCGTCAGCGGCCCACGCCCGACGAGACGACCCTCGACGGCCAGGACGGGGCCCCGGAGGACACCGTCGGTGTCCGGACGGAGCGGACCGGGACCGGCGGTGGTCTGCGGCAGTGGCGGCAGCGGTATCCGGCCGTGGCGCGGGCGGTGGCCTGGACGGTCACCGGACTGTCGGGGGCGCTGGTGTTCATTGCCCTGCTGATGCCGACCACTCTGCCCGGGCTCACCGTCGAGACCTTCCTCCGGATACCCGTGGAGGCGATCTTCGGCGCGGCGCTGCTGCTGCTTCTGCCGCCGGTGTCCCGGCGGGTGGTGGCGGCGCTGGGCGGCGCGGTCCTCGGTGCGCTGACCATCCTGAACCTCCTGGACATCGGCTTCAACGAGTTCCTCGGCCGGGGGTTCAACGTGGTCCTCGACTGGATACTGCTGGACGACGCCCAGTCGTACATGAAGGACTCGCTCGGCCCGACGGTCGCCACGGCCGCCTCGATCGGGGCGGTTGTGCTCGCCCTGCTGGTGGTCGTCCTCATGGCGCTGGCGGTCGTCCGGCTCAGCAATGTGATGGCCCGCAACAGCGCGGTGGCGACCCGGGGCACCCTGGTGCTCGGCACCGTCTGGGTGGTCTGCGCGGCGTTCGGGGTGCAGTCCGCCGGAGGCCAGGCGTTCGCGTCCCGCACCACTGTCGCGCGCGTCCAGGACCGGGCGGAGCGGGTGGGCAAGACCCTGGAGGACGAGCGGAAGTTCGCCAAGGAGGCCAAGGTCGACGCCTACGGCAGTACCCCGGGCGACCAGTTGCTGACCGGGCTTCGCGGCAAGGACATGATCTTCACCTTCATCGAGAGCTACGGCCGCGCCGCCATCGAGGACCCGCTGATCGCCCCCGGGGTCGACAAGGTGCTCGACCGGCAGACCAAGCGGCTGCGCGAGGCCGGTTACGCGTCCAAGAGCGGCTGGCTCACCTCCGCGACCTACGGCGGCAGCAGCTGGCTCGGCCACTCCACCTTCCTGTCCGGTCTGTGGATCGACAACCAGAACCGCTACCGCACCGTCACCGCGGGCGACCATCTGAGCATCACCCGCGCCTTCAAGCGCACCGGCGCCTGGCGGACGGTCGGCATCATGCCGGGGGTCACCAAGGGCTGGCCGGAGGCCAAGTTCTACGGCCTCGACCATGTCTACGACTCACGGGAGATGGGCTACCAGGGGCCCAAGTTCAGCTGGTCCACCATGCCCGACCAGTACGCGCTGTCCGCCTTCGAGCGGCTGGAGCACGGCAAGAAGCGTGACAAGCCGCTGATGTCGGAGATCATCCTGACCTCCAGCCACCAGCCCTGGGCGCCCATCCCCAAGACGATCCCCTGGAGCGAGGTCGGCGACGGCTCGGTCTACCAGCCCATCCAGAAGGCGGGCGAGGACCCCAAGGACGTCTTCACCGACTCCACCAAGGTGCGCACCGAGTACGGCCGTTCCATCCAGTACTCGGTCAACAGCCTGATCGACTACGTGCTGAAGTACGGCAAGAAGAACACCGTGCTGGTCTTCCTCGGCGACCACCAGCCGCTCGCCCGGGTCAGCGGTGAGAACGCCAGCCGGGACGTACCGGTGGCGATCGTCGCCCGCGACAAGAAGGTGCTGGACCGGATCTCCGACTGGCACTGGCACGACGGTCTGAAGCCCGGACCGAAGACCCCGGTGTGGAAGATGAGCTCCTTCCGCGACCGCTTCCTGCACGCCTACGGGCCGGACGGTGGCGCGAAGCCGTCTCCGTCCGCCTCACCGTCGCCCTCGTCCGAGAAGCCCTCCGGGAAGCCGTCCGCGACGCCGTCGCCGTCGAAGAAGTGACCGGTCAGCCGCACACCGTCGACAGCCATGGCCGGCCGGACTCCCCGCGGATCCCGTCGCGGACCCGCTCCAGGCTGCGCAGCAGCCGGGTGGGGTTCGCGCGGGTGTCGCTGAGGTACTCCAGGACGGCCCGCTGGAAGGCGAGCCGCATCCGGGTCGGCATCGCGTCCGAGGCGTCCAGGCACAGCGAGCCGGAGTCCCGCAGGGCATCGGCGATCCGCCGGTCCACCGGGTCGTGGGACTGGACATCGGCCGGCACCAGGCGGTTGGCGAAGAACGGCCGGGTGCGGCCGTTGTCGGAGTGCTTCGCCCACGCCCGCTGGGCGGTGTCCGAGGCGAGATAGCCCATCAGCTCCCTGGCCTGCGGGGAGTCTCCGAACATCGCCGCGAAGTCCCCGGACACCTCCCGGGCCGTCGACCGCCGGTCGGCGTCCGGCAGCAGCTTGGCGGAGAACGCGAAGTCCGCCCGGGAGGGCGGGTGGTAGCCGCCGCGGATGAACGAGCCCTGGTGCTCCAGAGCGCACGGCGGACCGGCCCCGAACAGCCCGCGGCCCGCCTCGCGGAAGTCGGTGACCAGCGCCCGCTTGGCGCCCGCCGCGCCGAGCAGCGAGCCCCAGCTCTTCCAGGCGCGTACCATCCGCGGATCGTCCCAGGCCAGCCGTCCCGTCGCCCATCGCTGGTAGACGTCCTCGCCCTGCTGCTGGAGCAGCAGATCCTCGATCCAGTCGGTGCCCGGCCAGCCGGAGGTCGCGTCACCGCCCATTCCGACGCACCAGTGCCGGCCGTCGGCGGCGAGCGCGGGCAGTTCCCCGGGCCGCCGCCGGGCGTCGTACCAGACGATGCTCTTCAGGTCCGCCTTGATCGCCACACCGTAGGTGCGCGCCGCTCCGCCCACCCGCACCCGGGGTGTCCACAGCCGCCCGTACGCCGCCCGCTGCCGCGCCGGAACCACTCCGTCCAGCGGGGTCAGCCGCCCCGCGGCGGCGTAAGCGGCCAGCTCGCCGGAGCTGGGCAGTACGGCGATGTCGGGCGGGGTGCCCGCGTCCACCTCGGAGGACAGCACCTCGCGCAGCGCCGTGGTGCCCTGGTAGTCCACATGGATCCGGTGGCTGCGGCTGAAGTCGTCCAGCACGTAGCGGAAGGCGTCGCCCTCGTCCCCGGTCCAGGTGGCCAGCACGCTGACCGTGCCGCGGGACTGACGGCCGCCCAGGTCGCCCGCGCCCACGACGGCCAGCACGATCAGCCACAGGCTTAAGCCGGCCGCGGTCACGTTCCGGGAGCGGGCCGCGGCGCTCATCGGGGCTGGAACCTGTACTCGTCGATCCGCGGCTGGAGCCCGACCAGGATCAGCGCGGTCAGGACCGTGCCGCCCAGGGGTATCCAGCCGACCGCACCGGCCCGCCAGTGGGTGTCCCGCATGGTGTCCGCCACCTCCTCGGCGGTCCGGGCGCTGTGGCGGCCGATGTCCTCCCGGCTCAGCGTGGTGCGCGCCGAGGCCAGCCGCTCCTGCGTCTGATAGGTGAACAGGGCCAGCGGCACCACCGCCAGCAGCAGTGTGGTGGCCGTGGCCAGCCAGGGGTTGACCAGGCGGCGGAAGCGGCGCCGGATGAAGCGCTGGGTGGCCACCAGCAGTCCCGCCAGGGTCAGGAACAGCACCGGCACCAGCACCCACCAGGCGAACGACAGCAGCCAGCCGAACGAGGTCTGCCCGTCCAGGACAGCGCGCTGCGTCCGCTGCACCGCGGCCAGCCGCTCCGTGATCGCGCCGTCGCCGCGCCCCAGCATGGTCTTGGCGTAGCTCAGATAGGCGTCGCGCAGATCCTCGTTGGCGCGGTGCACATACGCCTGCTCGACGATGTCGCCGTAGGAGGAGACCAGCCCGGCGACGGTGAGCAGCGACTGCCGCGCCGTCTCGCCCCCGGTGGTGCTCTTCACCGCCTGCGCCAGGCTCTGCCCCGCCGCCGACAGCTCCTTGCGGTAGTCCTCGCCGAGCCCCTCCACATCGGCGGTGGAGCCGGTGAGGCTGCCCTTCGCCTCGTCGTAGGAGCGCTGGAGGGCGGTGGCCGCCGCGGCCACCTGGAGGATGGCCGGGGTCGATCGCTCGGTCACCGCGCGGGAGTTGCGGCTGACGCCGTAGTACGCGCCGAGCAGCGCCGCCACGGCCACCGCGGAGACCACCAGCAGCGCGGTGAGTCTGCGGACCAGGAACGCGCGGGTGCCGCTCATGGCGCCCCGCCCGGCTCCCCGGGCCGCAGCGGGGCGTCGCACTGCTGGCAGAAGGCGGCCGAGGCGGGTGCGGTGCGCCCGCAGCCGGGGCAGTCCACGTCCGGCCCGGCCGGTGCGGCGCCGGCGCGCTCCGCACCGGTGAAGCGGACGCTCTCGTCGGACACGATCAGCACGGAGTTCAGATCGAGCGGGCGGACGGTCTCCCGGATCCGCACGGTGCCGGTGGCCGCGTCGACGATGTCGACCAGACCGCGCAGCCGCGACAGCGTCTTCCCGCTGCCCAGTTGGTGCGCCAGCCGTACCGCCAGCGCCCACTGGCGCCGCGCCTCCTCCCTCTCGCCCGCTTCGTAGGCGTCGCAGCCCGCGGTGATGGCCCGGCCCAGGTCGGCGTCGGCGCCGTAGTGCAGCAGCCGCGGGTCGACCCGGGACGACAGCAGGACGTCGTCGGTCCACTGCACCAGCACGGACCGGGGCTCGGGCGGCGCCGGCCCGGTGTCGCCGTCCAGGGCCAGCTCCACCACGGCCAGTTCGACGTCCTCGCCCGCCGGGTCGCCCCCCGGATCGGCCAGGACGCACACATGGAACTCACGGACCTCGTCGCCCCAGGCGTCCGTGCGGCACTCCCAGGTGCGCGCGTCCGGCCGGGTGCCCTCGGCGGTGAGGTCCACCCGGGTGGGGTGCAACTGCTTGACGAAGCCGATCCGGCCGCCCGCCCGGCTCCGCACCCGGATCCGCACCCCGGCCAGCGCCTTGGCCATCGAGGCGCTCACCATCTCCTCGAACGCGGCGGTCAGCGCGGAGTCCTCCAGGACCGCGTCCGCCCGGCCGTGCAGCCGCCGCACGATCTCCCGCAGCTCGGTGGCGTCCCAGCCGTCGCCGATCCCGCGGGCGTCGCAGATGAAGTGCGGGGCGCAGTCGCCCAGGACCTGGTGCAGATAGCCGGGCGGATCGTGTTCGTTGCGGCCGTCGGTGAGCAGCAGGGTGTGGCGGATCGCGGCAGGCCGCTCCAGGTGCAGTCGGCGGGCGAGGTCGAGCCAGCTGCCGATGGCCGTACCGCCGACGGCGGGCAGGACCGCGGCGGCACGGGCGGCGGCGGCCCGGGTGTCGGCACTGGCGACCGCCATCCCGCCGCCGGGCGGATAGACCACGTCCGCCCGCTCGGTGCCCTGGACGATCGCGAAGCGGGTGCCGTCGCGCAGCAGTTGGACGGCGGTGGCGGTGGCCCGGCGCGCCGCCGCGATCTTCGTGTGGGGCCAGCTCATGGACCCCGAGCAGTCGATCACGATGACCTGGGAGGCGGTGGTGCGGGCCGCGGCCGGGCCGAGGCCCTGGGCCTCGACCACGATGACGGCGTGCATCTCGGTGGGGCCCGCGGCGGCGGGCAGGTACTTGTTCTGGTGCACCCGCAGGCTGATGGCCGCGTCCCGCGCGGGCGCCGCCGTCCGTTCCGCCTGCTCGTTCATCCGATCCCCCTGTCAGACGCGGGTCATGGGCCTGATGGCGTTGGCGCGGTCGACCAGAACCTCCAGCGCGCCCCGGCTGTCCGCCTGCTGGGCCAGCCCGCGCAGGGTCCGCTCCAGCCGGACGCGCACCGTCCGCTCGTCGTCCGCCTCGCCGAAGAGCAGACCGGGCCCGGAGCCCCCGGCCGCGCCGAGCGCCCAGTCGAGCGCGGTCTCCAGCACCTCGGCGGTCAGCCGGTCCCGGGCGGGCCCGGAGGGGCGCCCGTCGTCCAGATACAGCCGCGGCAGCCGGGTCAGCACCTCCACCAGCTCCTCGGCGGCGGGCAGTCCGTCCGGGCCGCCGAGCCGTCCCGCGAGCACCCGGACCGTGGCGATCCGGGCGGCGTCGTAGTGGCGCGAGACCTTCGGCACCCCGCCGAGGATGTCCGCCGCGCCGCCGCGGTCGCCCGCGGCCAGCCGCAGCCGGGCCAGACCGAAGGCGGCGCTGCCCTGGGAGCGGTTGCGCTCCCACACCGCCTCGTAGAAGCGGTGGGCGGCGTCGTGGTCGCCCAGGTGCTCGGCGCAGTAGCCGAGCGCCAGCTTGGGCGCGTACTCCCCCGGCAGTGCGCTGTAGACCGTGTCGAACGCCGCCCGCGCGGCGGCGACCTGCCCCTCGGCGAGCCGCACCAGGGCGCGGTGCCACCACAGCCGCCAGTCGTGGCGGGCACCGCTTCCGATGATCCGCGCGGCGGCCGTCAGCTCGCGGTCCGCGCTGTCCACCTCGCCCAGTTCCAGATGGGCCCGGCTGATCCGGAACCGTATCTCCGCCGACGGCCGCGGAAACGCCTTGAGCTGCTCGATCAGCCGCCGTGGACCGCTGTCCGTCGGTGTCCTCAAGAGTGCGGCCCCCGGGTCCGCGTCGTCCGGGAACGGCACCGGAAGCCCCGGCGGCACCTGGTCGGGCCGGGGCAGCCCCGGGGCGAGGACCGGGCGCGGTTCCGCCCCGAGCCAGCGCTCAAGACCCGGGACCCGGCCGAGCGAGGCGTCCAGCAGCGCCGCGGTCGGGGCGAACAGCGTGGACGGCGCGGGCTGTTCACGCCGCAGCCGCAGCGCGTGGATCTCCCGCAGCACCCCCCACAGCTGCTCGGACATCTCGGCCGCCGAGCCGAACCGGCGGTCCGGGTCGGCCGCGGTCGCGCGGACCAGGACCCGGCGGTAGGACTCGGCGCCCAGGCCCGGCGGACGCTGGGCCGGGCGGGTGGCCTTGTCGGAGAGCTCCTTGAGGGTCATGCCGACGCCGTAGAGGTCATGGCGCTCGGTGAGCGCGGCGGCGCCCCGCGTCAGCACCTCGGGCGAGGCGAACCGCTCGGTGATGACCGGCTGTTCGCCGTCGTCCCGGCCGAGCCGGCGGACCGCGCCGAGGTCGATCACCTTGACCCGGTCCTCGTGGTGCATCACATTGCTCGGCTTCAGATCGCAGTAGAGCAGCTTCTCGCCGTGCAGATAGCCGACCGCGCGCAGCGCCAGACAGCCGTAGGCCAGGAGGTGTTCGTACAGCCGCGGCCCGTCGAAATGCGGTACGGCGTCCGCCACGCAGTCCCTGATCTGGGCCAGTGTCATCCCGCCGACGAACTCCATCACGATATGGCCGGTGAGCCGATCGCTGTTCCGGGGGTCGGGCTGGGTGACGTAGTTGATGATCCGGACGATGCCGGGGTGGTCGAGCATGGTGAGATAGCGCCGCTCCTCGACCGCCGCCCGCAGCGCCGCCTCGTCCTCGTCGTCGATCAGGCCCTTGATGGCGACGGGCTGGTTGTCCAGCTGGGTGTCCTCGGCGAGATAGACCCAGCCCAGACCGCCGTACGCGACACAGCCGACCACCCGGTACTGATCGCCCAGCAGATCCCCGGGGCGCAGCCGCGGGGTGAAGTCGAACGGATGGCGGCAGCGCGGGCAGTAGCCCGCCGGGAGCGCGGGCTGACCGGCGTACGGCGCGCCCACCGTCTCCCCGCAGCCGGTCCGTCCGCAGATCCGGCCCCGGGAGGGGGGATGCGGATCGCGCAGCACCAGGTCGCGCAGCGTGGGGAGTTCCACCCGCGGCAGATCGAGCAGCCCCTCGCCCGCCGGGCGCACCCGGAACTTCCGCGCCGCGTCCCTCCGGCGGGCGCGGTCGGTGTCCGCGGTCGCCTCCGACGACAGGCTCCCGGCCGCGCCGGGGGAGCGCGACCCGGCCACGGGCGGTGGCGGCGGGGCCGGGGGGAGCGGCGGTGGTCTGCGGCCGCACTCCGCGCAGAAGCCCCGGGGGTTGATCAGGCCGCGGCCCGCGCCCTCGCAGTCCGGCCGCGTACACACCCGGTCCGTCATGACGGCCCTCCCTCCGGTGTGCGCTCCGGCTCCCCGGCCGGTGTGTGCACGGCGTGGACGAAACGGTCCACGGCCCGCCGCGCCTCCGGTACGTCGCACGGCACCGCGTCCAGCAGGGCGTGCGCGGCGCGCTGGAGCGGGAACAGCTCCGCGCGCTCCGAGGCGGCCATCGCCCCGAGCATCGCCGCGTACGCGGCCAGCAGCCCCCGCAGCTCCTCCACCGCCGCCTGCTGGGCGGCCGCCGCGCGCAGTGTGGCCTCGGCCCGCCCGCCCACGGTGCGTACCGCGTGCTCGAAGGCGGCCAGCTTGGCGACGATGCGGTGGGAACGCAGCTCGGGGTCCCCGCGCAGCCGTAAGAGGTTGATGCGTAAGCCGGAGGCGTCCTGGCGCGGGCCGGACAGCTCCGCGAAGCGGGCGCCGCGCTCGGCAGCCTCCCGCTCGCGCTCCCCGGCGCGGGCCACGCTCGCGGCCAGCTCCTCCAGCCAGGCGTCGACCCGGGCCGGATCGGGCCGGAACAACTCCTCGGCCAGCCGGAGTCCGGGCGCCCCGGGATCCCGGAAGACCAGCATCAGCCTGCTGCCCCGGTCGGCAAGCACCCGCATGAAGCGCACCAGCGCTTCCTGGTCCGCGGCCCGGTCGAGACCCACCGCCACGATGGTCAGCGGCACCGCGCCGGCTTGGATCCGGCTGAGCGGGGAGGTGTCGCCGTCCGCGCGCAGATCCATCCGGTCCGCGACCCGTCGGGCCACATCGGTGTCGGACCAGCCGGTGACGTCGATCGCCAGGTCCAGACTGCCGATCGGCGGTACGGTGCCGTGCGGCGCGGCCGACACCGCCTCCTCGTGGCCTCCGGACAGTTCCCGGTCGGCGAGGGTCACGGCGCGGCTGAGCGCCTCGTAGCGGTCGCTGTCACCGTCCGCGATCACCACCGTCTCCACATCCGCGATGCCCTCGCGTCCCGCCAGACCGCCGCGCCGCAGCCACAGCGCGAGCCGCTGGGCGAAGCCGATGTCCTGTACTTTGCCGACGAGTTGGGAGACCAGCGGGGGATCGACTCCGCGGTCCCCGCTCACCCAGCGCCGTACGCCCGGGAGATGGCGGACGATCGTCTCGACCGGGACCATGTACGAAAACCGTTGGCGCTCCGCGCTGGGCACCCGGGAGGAGTCGTCGTAGCGGCTGACGATCATCCCGATGATGTGGCGGCCGACCTCGTCCCGCACCCCGGCGCCGCTGAAGCCGAGCCGGACCACGTCCCCGTTGAGCTGCACCCATTCCGAACGCGGCCCCGCCGTCCCGATGATCCGCGCGGTGAACCACAGACCACTGGGGTTGTCCTCCGGGAAGCCGAACATCGACACCGGGCGCCCGGGGAGCGGCGGCAGCCGGTAGAGCGGCGCCGCGTGCTCGGCGGGCTGCGGTTCGCTCAGCCGCAGCAGGGCCACATCGCCGCAGCTGTCGGGGAGTTGGGGCACCCAGCAGCCCTCTGCCACTCGCGCGGACACCGGGCGGGCGTCGTGCACCCCGACCAGATCGACCAGAACGGGTGTGGCGGGCGGGACGCCTCCGTCGTCGGGGATCACATGGGCGCAGGTGAGCACCGTGTCACTGCCCAGAAGAATTCCGGCGCCCAAGACCTCACCGGCCGCACTACGGATCCGTACCCGCCAAGTCCCCCCGTAGAAGGGATCATCAGCGGGAATGCCCCTTTCCACCCCCATGTGGCACGAGGATACGCCCGGGATGTGCGGAAGGACCCCGTCCGGCAAGGGGGTCACGAGAAAGGGTGAGGGGCGCGACGGGGTCACCCGAGGCGGGGTGACGAACCCGGCGCATCCGGTGCTCCGACGGTCTCCTACCGCGCGCCCGGCCATTCGAGTGACGTAGCGTCACCCTTATTGTCGAGGTCTACGTCAGATGGATTACTGAAAGTGCGCGGCAGGTCCCCGCCGGTGTCTCCGGCGCCGGGACGGCTGCCGTATCCCTCGCCGGTCCCGGGCGCCAGGTGCACCGCGCGTACGCATCACCGTCACCCATCACCTTCGGCAACGCGTCCGCCAGGACGCCGTCTTCGAGGAGACACCGTCATGCCCATCTCACCGAACCAGGGGTCCACCGGCGGTGGTACCACGGTAGTCATCACCGGGACCAATCTCGCCGGGGCCACCGCCGTGCACTTCGGCAGCAAGCTGGCCACGATCACCGCGAACACCGCCACCTCGGTCACCGTGACCTCCCCCTCCGGCACGGGTGTGGTCGACGTGACCGTCACCACCCCCGGCGGCACCAGCAACCCGCTCCAGTTCTTCTATGTGGGCGCGCCCTTCAAGTCCGCGCTGAGCGCCAGTTCGGGCCCGCTGGTGGGAGGCAACACCATCACCATCACCGGCACCGGGCTGTCCACCGCGACCGGTGTGAGCTTCGGTGCCAACACCGCGGTGCCCACCATCGTCTCCGACAGCACCCTCACCGTCGTGGTCCCCGCAGGTGCCGCGGTCGGTTCGGTCGGGGTCACCGTCACCACCGCGGGCGGCTCCAACAACGGTCTGTCGTACACGTATGTGGACGTGCCCACCGTCAGCGGCTTCACCCCGACCTCGGGCCCGGCCAGCGGCGGCACCGCGGTGACCATCACCGGCACCAACCTGGGCACCACCCAGTCGGTCGCCTTCGGCGGCATCGCGGCGCCGTTCACCGTCGTCAACTCCACCACCGTGGCAGCGGTCACCCCGCCGACCGCGGACGGTCAGCCGGGTCCGGCCATCGTCACCGTCACCAACCCGGCGGGCAGTGCCAACGCCCCGACTCAGTTCACCTACCTCGCCGGCCCCGGCATCTGATCACGAGTGGGACGACCCGCCGAAGGAGAAGCACGTTGAGCATGCCCTACGCAGGTGCGGACACCGGCCCCGCGGCGACCCCGGCGTCCCCTCCCGTGATCAGCTCCGTGAGTCCCGCCGCCGGTCCGCCCGGCGGCGGGACCCTCGTCACCCTGAACGGGAACAACTTCCAGCAGGCCGCTGTCGTACGGTTCGGCACCGCGCTTGCCCCATCGTTCACGGTCAACTCGGCAACCCAGATCACGGCCGTCTCCCCGCCGGGGACCGGTTCGGTCCAGATCACTGTCACCACCCCGAACGGCACCAGCAACGGTGTGCCGTTCAGCTATGTGGGGACACCGGCCCCGGTGCTGTCCTCTTTGGTGCCGAACCAGGGGCCCGCCGGTGGCGGCAACGCGGTCACCATCACGGGTACGGCGCTGTCCGGCGCCACCGCGGTGCGGTTCGGCGCCACCAACGCCGCCTCGTTCCTGGTCGCCTCGGCGACCCAGATCGTGGCCATCGCGCCCCCGGGCTCCGGCTCGGTCCAGGTCACGGTGACCACACCGGGCGGCACCAGCAACGGCCTGACGTACAGCTTCACCCCCGCGCCGACGGTGTCCTCGGTCTCGCCGAACCAGGGCCCGGGCGGCGGCGGGAACACGGTGATCATCACGGGTTCCGCACTGTCGGGCGCCACCACGGTGCGGTTCGGTTCGACGAACGCCTCGTCGTTCACGGTGGTGTCGTCCACGCAGATCACGGCGGTGGCTCCGGCGGGGAGTGGCTCGGTTCAGGTCACGGTGACCACACCGGGCGGGACCAGTAATGGCGTCTCCTACACCTACGTGGGGGCACCGTCGTTGACATCGGTGTCGCCGAATCAGGGTCCGCCCGCGGGTGGGAACACGGTGACGCTGGCGGGGTCGGGGCTGTCCGGTGCGACGTCGGTGTTGTTCGGTTCGACGCCTGCTACGTCGTTCACGGTGAACTCGGCGAGTCAGATCACCGCGGTGGCTCCGGCGGGCAGCGGGAGCGTTCAGGTCACGGTGGTGGCACCGGGCGGTACGAGCAATGGGGTGGGGTACACGTACACGTCCGCCCCGGTGCTGTCGTCCGTGTCGCCGAACCAGGGCCCCGCCGCCGGTGGCAACACGGTGACCCTGACGGGGTCCGGATTCACCGGCGTCACGGCGGTGCTCTTCGGTTCGACCGCCGCCGTCTTCACCTTCGTGTCCCCGACCCAGATCACGGCCATCGCTCCGGCCGGGAGCGGCACGGTCCAGGTCACGGTGGTCACCCCGGGCGGGACCAGCAACGGGGTGAGCTACACCTACACCGCAGGCCCCGTACTGACGTCCATCTCGCCCAGCCAGGGTTCGGTCAACGGCGGTAACACGGTGATCCTGACCGGCTCGGGATTCACCGGCGCCACCGCGGTGACGTTCGGCTTCCAGCCGGCCGTCTCGTTCACCGTCGGCTCGTCCACCCAGATCACCGCCGTCGTACCGCCCGGGAGCGCCGGGGCGGTGCCGGTGACGGTGACCACGCCGGGCGGTACCAGTGGCAGCGTCACCTACATCTATCTGGCCATCCCCGCACTGACCAGTGCCGTCCCCAGCCGGGGGCCGACATCGGGCGGTACGACGGTCACCCTCACCGGCAGCGGTCTCCTCGGAGCCACGTCGGTGCTGTTCGGTTCCACCCCCGCCACGTCGTTCTCGGTGGTGTCCGCGACCCAGATCACGGCTGTCGCTCCGACGGGGACCGGAACCGTCCAGATCACCGTGGTGACACCGGGTGGGACGAGCAACGGAGTGGCGTACACCTATGTGCCGGTACCCGTGCTGACCTCGGTGGTTCCCACCCTGGGGCCGACCAGCGCGGGGGCAACGGTCACGCTGGCCGGATCCGGCCTGACGGCGACGAACGGGGTCCGCTTCGGTTCCACGCTCGCCGCCTTCACGGTCGTCTCCGACGGCCTGGTCACCGCCACCGCCCCGGCCGGGTCTCCCGGACCGGAGTTCATCACGGTGACCTCGCCCGGCGGGACCAGCAACCCCGTCATCTACACCAGGGTCGCGGCGCCCGGTATCTAGGGCAGCCGCCCCCTGCGCGCGGCGGACAGCGGACGGTCGGCGCACGGCCGGGACCACCACACTCCCGTCCCGTGCGTCAGACCGGGCAGCGCCCGCTCGACGCCGTGCACTCGGCGGGCCGGGATCTCACCCCGGATCAGCCATCCCGTGTCACCGTCCACACTCTCCGCGATGTCCGCCTCGGCCGCGGAGAGGTGGGCGGTGACCGCTGCGAGCGCGTCCGCCGGAACCTCCGACTCGAAGGCGTGGTACGGCTCGTGGACCCGCCACCCGGCCCGGTCCAGGGCCTCCCGCAACACCTGTGGGGTGACCCCGCGGAAGTCGGCGGCGGTGCTCACCGGGCCGATGAAACCGGAGCGGACCAGGACCACCCGGCAGTCGGTCACCGTACGGCCGCGGAAGCCCTGGAGCAGCGTGGCGTACACGGTCTCCTCGATCGCGTGGTGGAACGCGCGGGGCAGCGCGCCCAGTTCGGTCTCGTAGCCGAAGGCGGTACCGGAGCCGACCGGGGCCGGTTCCACCCGCAGCCCGACCGTCGCCCACAGCCCGCTGTGGTCGAACCGCGCGATCTCATGGCATGCCTCGCCGACCCCCGTGGGCCGCTCCACCAGCACCGGGCGGCTCGGTTCGAAGTCGGCCTCGACGCCGTAGTCCTGGGCCAGGGTGGCCGCGATGATCTCCTTCTGCACCTCGCCGTAGAGCAGCACCGAAGTGGCGCCGCCGGGCAGCGCCCGGGTCTGGATCAGCGGATCCTGGTCGGCGAGGTCGAGCAGCGCGCCGTGCAGCCGGGCGGCCGCGGCGGCCCCCTCCTCACGGGCGCGGACGACGGTCTGGAGGCTGGGCGCCGCGAAGTGCGGCCGGTCGGCCGCACCGCTGTCCTCCGCGCCACCGGGCGGCCCCAGCCGGTCGCCGACCCGGACGCCGGACAGTCCGCGGACCTTGGCGATGTTCCCGGCGGTCAGTGGGCCCGGGGTGTCCCCGGCCCGCCCGACGACCTCCAACGAGGTGATCTGCCCGGTGAGTTCATGGGCCGGTCCGCTCCCCTCGCGCCGGTACAGGGTCACCCGCTGACGTGCGGTCACCTGGCCGGAGAACAGCCGCAGATACGCCGTCCTGGGGCCGGCTCCGCCGCCGTGGGTGCCGCGTTCGACGGCGAAGACGGTCCCGCGCGGTTCCGCGCCGCCGGGCGCGGCCGGTACGAGTCGTGCGATCCCCTCGATGAGCGCCCCGACCCCCTCGCCGCTCAGCGCGGAGCCGAAGAACACCGGATGCACGGCCCCCTCCGCGGTGGCGGCGGCCAGCGCCGTCCACAGCTCGCCGGGCGAGGGCGGCGGACCGTCGACAACCCGCGCGAGCATGGTGTCATCGGTCTCGGCCAGCATCTCCGCCGCCTCGGCGCGTACCGCCTCGTCCTCGAGGGGGCGGGTGACCACCTGCGCGTCCCGTGTGCCCAGGTGCCGTACCGCCGTCAGGGGGACGAGCAGCGGGGCGAGCGCCCGCCGGATGTCCGTGAGCAGCGCGGTGTCACGGGCGCCCGCGCGGTCGATCTTGTTGATGAAGATCAGCACCGGCAGCCGCAGCCGCCGCAGGGTCTTCATCAGCACCCGCGTCTGCGCCTGCACTCCCTCGACGGCGGACAACACCAGTACGGCGCCGTCCAGCACCCCGAGTGCCCGCTCGACCTCGGCGATGAAGTCGGAGTGCCCGGGGGTGTCGATGAGATTGATCTGGGTGGTGCCGGTGGTGAAGGACGCGACGGCGGTGCGCACGGTGATACCGCGCTGCCGCTCGATGGCACCGCTGTCGGTCTGGGTGTCGCCGGTGTCGACGCTGCCGAGCCGGTCGATCGCTCCGGCGTCGAACAGCAGTCGCTCGGTGAGGCTGGTCTTACCGGCGTCGACGTGCGCGAGCACGCCGATGTTCAGGGTCCGCGAGACCCGTGGAGAGCTGGGCATGGATGCTGAAGTCCTCGAGAACGGTCGTCCGGTGGGGGCGCTGGTTCGTTCCGAGGAATCGGCGCATCGCATGCTCCTGTCGGTGACGGATGTCGGTCGCGGACATCCTGGGCGCGGCGGTGCGCGGGCGCAACCGAATTAACGGCCGCGCACCGCTTCCCGGGCCCCGCGGGTTACGCCGCCAAGTGCCGCACGACCCGCCGCAGCTGCTCCGCGTAGTGCTCCCGGAACTCCGGCGATTCGGGGTCGGCGTCGAACAACCGGCGTACGGCGTGCGGCAGCGCGAAGGGCGCGGAGACCAGGCTGACGCACAGCAGCATCGCCATGGCCGGGTCGATGTCCTCGGCGATCTCGCCGTCCGCCTGACGCCGCCGCATGTCGGCGAGGTCTTCGGGGCCTTCCTCCGGCACCGCCCCGGTCAGCCCGCTCCAGGCTTTGAGGCGGATGCCGCGGCAGTCGGCGAAGGCTTCCCGGAGATAGCGGATGACCAGCTCGTCGAGGGGGATGGCGGGGTCGTTGAAGTCCGCCTCGCGCAGCAGCCACTGGCGGCCGAGCTCCTTGTAGAGCCCCTCCTTGCCGCCGAAGTGGTAGGTGATCAGCTGCTTGTTGACGCCCGCGCGGTCCGCGATGTCCTGGACGCGGGCACCCGCGTACCCCTTCTCGGCGAACTCGTCCATGGCCGCGTCCAGCAGCAGCCGCCGGGAGCGCTCCGGGTCCAGCTTGCGCTCCTCGGGCGCGGGGGCACGGCGGGGCTTCTTCGGCGTCCCCTGCATCTTGCTCAACTCCTCTGCTCGACCGGGTAGCTCCGCTGCCCGGCCGGACCAGGCTAACCGTGTGGGTCACACCACCATCCATCTATGTGTTTGACAAGTTCATCCAGTTGGATGAATCTAAGGAACGTCACCGCAACACAGCCTCTACGCAAGGAGATTCGTCATGTTCGTGGTCACCGGAGCCACCGGAAACGTCGGCCGTCACGTGGTGCGGGAGCTGGCCGAGGCGGGCGCCGAGGTCTGCGCGCTCACCCGGAACCCCGAGACGGCGCGGCTGCCGTCGGGTGTCCGTGCCGCCCGTACCGAGGATCTGCCCTTCGAGGGCGCCACCGCGCTCTTCCTCAACCCCGCGGTGGTGTGGAACGGCGCGGACGCGCTGCTCCGGCGAGCCACGGAGCAGGGGGTGCGGCGGATCGTGCTGCTGTCCTCCTCCGCCGCCCTCGACCCCGGCCCCGGCAACCCCATCGGCACCCACCACCGCGACCTGGAGCTCGCGATCGAGGCCCTGGGTGTGGAGTGGACCTTCGTCCGGCCGGGTGCCTTCGCGGTGAACGCGCTCCAGTGGGCGGACGAGATCAAGTCCGGCGATGTGGTCCACGGCCCGTACGCGGAGTGCCAGACCGCCCCGATCCACGAGGCCGACATGGGCGAGGTCGCCGCCCGCGCGCTGCTCGGTGACGACCTCGTCGGCCAGGCGCCGGTGCTCACCGGGCCGGAGTCGCTGGCCTTCGCCGAGCAGGCGCGGATCGTCGGTGAGGCCATTGGGCGTCCGCTGCGGTACGAGGAGCTTCCGCGCGAGGTGGTGCGGGAGGGGATGATCAAGGGATTCGCCACCCCGGAGATCGCGGACGCGCTGCTGGACGTGTTCGCGGCGGGGGTCGGGCGTCCGGCCGAGATCTCGGCGGAGACCGAGCGCATCACCGGGCACCCGGGGCGTACGTTCGCCCAGTGGGCGGCGGACCACAAGGCCGACTTCAGCTGACGGGGGGGCGCCGGGGGCGCCGGGGGCGTTCTCCGGCGGGGGTCAGGAGGCGGTCCTGGAACCCCGCTTGCCGGTCTGCTTCTTCGCCGCGGTTTTCGCGGCGGTCTTCGCGGTCGCCTTCTTCTCCGTGGTCTTCGCGGCCGGCTTGGCGGTCTTCTTCACCGCCTTGCCGCCCTTCGCGGAGGCGGCCCGCTTGGCGGCCGGTGCCTTCTTCGTCGCCTTCTTGCGGCCTCGCAGCTCGGTGACGGTCGCTTCCTCCGCCTCTCCCCCCTCCGCGACCGTTTCGCCGCGGGCCTGCCGGGCGCTGCGGACGCTGTCCTTCAGGGCGGCCATCAGATCCACGACCTGGGCGCCCTTGGGCTCCTCGCCGGGCTCGGCGATGGGCGTGGCGCCGGAGACCTTCGCCGTCACCAGGGCTTCCAGCGCCTCGTGGTAGTCGTCGCGCAACTCGTTCAGATCCACCTCGCCGAGCGTGGCCATCAGGGTGTCGGCCAGGTCCAGTTCGGCGGGTTTCACCGAGACCTTCTCCTTGGGTGCCACCCCCGTGGACTCCCGTACCTCGTCCGGCCACAGCAGCCGGTGCATCGCGAGCGCGTCGCCCACCACCCGCAGCATCCCCAGCCGCTCCCGGCCCCGGTGGACGTACTTGGTGATGGCCACCTTCTCGCTGCGCCTGAGCGCCTCGCGGAGCAGTGTGTACGGCTTGGCCGCGGCAATGCCGTTGACTCCCAGGTAGTAGGCGTCACCCATTTGCAGCGGATCGATCTCCGAGGCGGGGATGAACGCCTCGATCTCCAGGGCGCGGGTGGTGGGCAGCGGCAGGGCGGCCAGGTCCTCGTCGGTGATCGGGATCAGCGCACCGTCGGCGTCCTCGTACGCCCGGCCGATCTCGCCCGCCTCGACCGGCTTGTCCTCGAGCTCGCAGACCTTGCGGTACCGGATGCGGCCGCCATCGGCAGTGTGGATCTGTCGGAAGGAGACCGAGTGGTCTTCGGTTGCCGGATACATCTTGATCGGGATGCTCACCAGGCCGAAGGAAATGTTCCCATTCCAGATAGATCGCATGCTTGATCCCTTTCGTGAGATTCTTATCGTATGTCACCGATCACGGAGGTGGAGGGGCGGCGGATCGCGCTCAAGAACCTCGACAAGGTCATCCATCCGGCCACCGGCACCACCAAGGGCGAGCTGCTGCACTATCTGGCCTCGGCCTCCGACGCCCTTCTCGGCCATCTCCACGGGCGTCCGCTGGCCTTCCTGCGCTACCCGGACGGCCCCGACGGCCAGATGTTCTTCACCAAGAACCCGCCCCCCGGCACCCCCTCCTGGGTGACCACCGCCGACGTCACCCGCCACGAGGGCGAGACCGCCCGCCAGGTCCTGGTCCAGGACCTGGCGTCGCTGATGTGGGCGGCCAACCTCGTGGTCGAGTTCCACGCCCCGATGTGGCGGATCGACCTGGGCGAGGGCATCGCCGACCGGCTCGTCCTCGACCTCGACCCCGGCCCGCCCGCGACGATCGTCGACTGCTGCGGCGTCGCCCTGTGGCTGCGGGAGCGGCTGCGCGCCGACGGGCTCACCGCCTGCGCCAAGACCAGCGGCTCCAAGGGGCTGCACCTTCTGGTCCCGCTGGAGCCGACCCCCTCCCGGCGGACCACCGCCTACGCCCGGTCGCTCGCCGCCGAGGCCGCCGCGGCCCTGCCCGACCTGGTCATCCGCAAGATGACCCGCTCACTGCGGACCGGGAAGGTGTACGTCGACTTCAGCCAGAACGCGGCGGCGAAAACCACCGCGGCTCCGTACACGGCCCGCGCCCGCCCCGAGCCCACCGTCTCCACCCCCGTCACCTGGGACGAGATCGAAGAGACGGCGGAGGCGGAGGGCTCGGACGGTTCCGGACCGCTGGTGTTCCGGATCGACGACGTCCCTGCCCGCCTCGAGCGCCACGGCGATCTGCTCGCCCCGCTCCTCGACCCCGGCCGGGCCCATCCGCTGCCCGCCGGTGACCACCGATGACCTCGCCCGGCCCCCTGCTGCCACCGGTGGAGGTGGCGCTGGCCCGCGCCGTCCCGTCCCTGCCCGTCGCCCGGGAAGGGCAGCGGCTGGCGTACGAGCCGAAGTTCGACGGCCACCGGCTGGTGATCTTCCGGCTGGAGGATGCCGTACGGATGCAGGCCCGCTCCGGCCGTATCGTCACCCGCGCCTTCCCCGACCTGGAGGCCGCCGCCCGGCCGCTGCCGCCCGGTACCGTCCTGGACGGCGAGGTGGTGGTGTGGGCGGGCGGCCGCACCGACTTCGCCTCCGTCCAGAAGCGCGCCTTCGCCGCCACGGGCTCCCGCGCGGCCCGGCTCGCCCGGGAACTGCCCGCCTCCTACGCGGCGTTCGACCTTCTCGCCCAGGGCGGGGAGGACCTGCGGCCGCTGCCCTACGCACAGCGCCGCGCCCGGCTGATGGCGCTCCTGGAACCGCTCGGCCCGCCCCTCCAGGCCGTCCCCATGACCACCGACCCGGAACTGGCCGCCACCTGGTACGAGGCGCTCACGGCCATCGGGGTCGAGGGGCTGGTCGTCAAGAACCTCGACGAGCCCTACCGCGCGGGGCGCCACTGGCGGAAGGTGCGGCATGCGGAGACCCGGGACGCGGTGGTCGTCGGCGTTGTCGGCCCGCGGCTGCGCCCGCGCTCGCTCGCGCTGGTGCTGCCCGGTGACGATGACCCGGTGGTCTCCAGCCCCCTGTCCCCGGCGGTCCGCGCCCAGCTCGCCGCGGCCCTGCGGGAACTGCCGGAAGCCGAGCCTCCGGCCCCGCCCGGTGAACTGCCCACCGCGCTCGACACCGTCGGCACCCGGATCACCTACCGCCCCATCCCGCCGGAGCTCACGGTGGAGGTGCGCCAGGAGAGCACGGTGCGCCATGCGGCGACGACGGTGACGCGGCTGCGGGTCGGGGAGTAGCACGGTGGTGGTGCGGGCACCGCACCCGCATACCACTCGTCCCCGGCCGGTGTCCTACCCGTCGGAGGTGACCGGATCCGGGGGGCCGGTGATCACGGCGGTGATCCGGGTGCCGGGCTCCGGCGCCCGGCGCTCCACCAGGTCGTACACGCACCACAGCGCCTTCGCCACGTACCGCCGCTCCAGGGCGATCCCGTGCCGGTCCTCGAACGCCGCCGCGAAGGCGTCCAGTTCGGCGGGGACCCGGCCGTAGCCGCCCCCGTGGTGGTCGTGGTCGATCCGCCAGTTGCCGAACGACCGCCCCCACCCCTGTTCGTGCAGCCGTGTCACCTCGTCGTCCAGATACCGGGCACCCCGGACCACGGCGACCCCCAGTGCTCGTGCGCCGTCCGGCAGTCCGGCGGCGATTCCCGCCAGTGTGCCGCCGGTGCCCACCGCGCAGCACACGACGTCGCGTTCGCCCAGATCCGGCAGTTCGGCGGGCAGCTCCGCGGCGCCCCGTGCGGCCAGGACGTTCGTACCGCCCTCCGGCAGCACCCAGCAGCGCCCCCACCGTTCCTCCAGCGCGCGCCGGGTGGCCGGATCGTCCAGCGCGCGCAGCGTCGCGCGGTAGCCCGTACGGTCCAGGAACGCCAGCTCCATACCGTGCGCCTCGGCCCGTGCCAGCGACCAGTTGCGCGGCGCGTCCGCCAGTTCGTCACCCCGGACGACTCCGACCGTGGACAGCCCGTACGCGGCTCCGGCGGCGGCCACCGCGCGGAGGTGGTTGGAGTACGCGCCGCCGAAGGTGAGCACCCGGGTGTGGCCCTGCTCGACGGCCGCCCGCAGATTAGGGGTGAGCTTGCGCCATTTGTTGCCCGGTACCAGGGGGTGGATGAGGTCGTCCCGCTTCAGCCGTAGTTCCACGCCCCGGCCGGCCGGCCACTCGTCGTGTACGTCCTGCAACGGGGACGGCAGCCAGGGCTGATAGCGGGTGGCGATGTCCATCGGGGGTCTCACCTGTCCATTCTGGACGCACCTTCCGGGTTGCCGCCTGCGCCCCTCGTGAGCCGGTTGGCCGCGGGACCCGCTCCGGTCACGCGGCGTGAGTATGGGCACGGCGTTCGGCCGTGAGGGTGCCGCCCGTGCCCAGGACACCGCGACGACGGACGAGGCGCTGTTCGGGCGTTCCCTGCGCACTCCGTCAGCCGAAGCGGGTGAGCACCGTCATCGTGGGGCGCAGGTTCCGTACCACGGGCAGTCGGCGGAGCAGCGGGGCCACCGCCCCGTGGTACACGCCACGGCCGCGCGGCGGGGGCAGTTCGCGCACCTCGGTGATGGCCGGGTGGGCGGTGCGCACCTTGGGCAGTTCACCCGCGTCCATGCCCCAGGGCATGGGCGGTGTCCGGTAGCCCTGCGCGGTACGCATCTCGCCGCGCATCGTGCGGGCGCTGAACCAGCGTGGCACCGCGTCGAAGACCAGCGTCCCGCCCCGGAACCGCTCTGCGCACCCCGCGATCAGATCCCGCACCTCAACCGGCCGCAGATACATCAGCAGTCCCTGGGCGGTGATCAGCACCCCGCGCGACGGATCGACCTCGTCCCGCCAGGACAGGTCGAGTGCCGAGCGGGCGAGGGTGCGCCGCCGGTCGTCGTCCGGCAGCAGGGCGCGGCGTACCTCGGCGGTCTCCGGCAGCTCCACGCACAGCCAGCGCGCCCGCCCGTTGTCCACCCGCCAGTACTGCGTCTCCAGACCCTCGGCGAGCGTGACGACCGTGCCCTCCGGATGCTCGTCCAGGAAGGCCCGTACGGCGCTGTCGAAGGTACGGACCCGCAGCGCCTGGCCCTGCGCCAGCAGCGGCGCGGCCGGGCCGAAGGTCTCCGCGAAGGGGTAGTCGATACGGTCGACCAGCTCCACGGCCTTGGGATCGTCGAGTACCCGCCGGGGGCGACGGGCCTCGGCGGCCCGCATATAGAGGTTCCACAGCGAGGTCTCGGGCACCCCGCTGAGCTCGACGCTCCAGCCGTCGCCGTTCGCTGCGTCCGCCATGGCGCTGCTCCTCGGGTGTCGCGTGCGCGGGGGTGGGCGGTTCTCCCCTGCCATTCAACCTCGCCCCGGAGCTTCCGGAACGCCGGACGCCCCGGATCGGCGGGTGCCGGGTCCGGGGCGTCCGAGCAGTCAGCGCCGGGCGGCGGCGCCGGGAGCCGCGTCGCTCACGCCGGCTCCGCCGGGACCGGGCCGATGGCCTGCCCCGCCCACTCCGGTGCCTTCTCGACCAGGGCCGAAAGCCGCTCTCGCACCTCGTCCGGGAAGGGGGCGGCGTGCCCCTGCTTCTGGTCCGTGTGCACAGCGAGCAGCTCGGTCGTGGCGACCGGCGCCCCGTCCGGCTCGCCCACGTGCATCTCGTGCGAGAACCGCACCTTCTTCTCGTCCACCCCCAGCACCCGGGTCCGGATGGTGAGTTCGGCGCCTTCCTCGACCTCGCGCAGATACCGTATGTGCGACTCCACGGTGTAGAGCGAGTAGCCGGTCTTCGCGCGATAGCTGGAGTCGAGCCCGGTCTCGACCATCATCTCGTCGGTGCTGTGGCCGAAGACGAGGACATAGAACGCCTCGCTCATATGGCCGTTGTAGTCGATCCATTCGGGCCGGACGGTCTGCTGGTAGTCGGGGAGCGGGGTGCTCATGAGTCGCCTCCCTGGGGCGCGTGGGTGGTGCTTTGCCGCGGAAGCGGGCTGGTGTTGCTGGCGGTGCTGATGTTGCTGGGGTTGGCGGTGTCGCCGGTGTTGCGGTTGGTGCTCGCGGTGTCGCCGGTGTCGCCGGTGCTGCCGCCTTGCCGCGGAAGCCGGCCGGTGGCCCGCAGCACATTGATGACGCCCTGGTCGCGCTCGGCGACGAGCTGAGCGATGCTGCGGCCGTCGGCCGCCGTCTCACAGCCCTCGACCATCGCCGTACGCAGCGCCTCGTCCAGCTCCGGCGCCTCCAGACGGGTCCAGGGCGATTTCAGCGAGGGCCCGAAATGGTCGAGCATATGGGCCATCCCGCCTTCGCCGCCCGCGAGGGCGAACGTCAGACACGGGCCCATGAAGGCCCACCGCAGCCCCGGCCCCTCGGTGATCGAGGCGTCGATCTCCCGCACCGTCGCCTCACCGGCGGCGACCATGTGCAGGGCTTCCCGCCACAGCGCCTCCTGAAGGCGGTTGGCGATGAAACCGGGCAGCTCACGGTCCATGGTGATCACGGACTTCCCGGCCTCGGTGTAGAAGCGCGAAGCCCAGCCGACGGCCGTGGCATCCGTCCGCTGACCGCCCACGACCTCGACCAGGGGGATGAGATACGGCGGGTTGAAGGGGTGGCCGACGACGAGGCGGCCGGGGTCGGCGGCCTCGGTCTGCATGTCCGTCATCGGATAGCCGGAGGTCGAGGACGCGATGACCACACCCGCGGGCGTCGCGGCGTCCAGCTCGGCCAGCAGCCGCCGCTTCAGCTCCAGCTTCTCGGGAGCGCTCTCCTGGACGAACTGTGCCTCGGCCACGGCCTCACCGAGTGTCGCGGCGAAGGTCAGACGGTCGGGCGAGGCGCCCTCGGCGAGACCGATCTGCTCGAGCGAGGGCCAGGCGGCCGTGACCAGACGGCGCAGCCTGTCCTCGGCGTCGGGGGCCGGATCCCAGGCGGTGACGTCGTAGCCGCGCGCCAGGAAGTGGGCGACCCAGCCGCCGCCGATCACTCCGGCGCCGATGCAGGCGACCCGCCGAACGCCGTCGGGCGGGCAGGGGGGAGGGGGCATGGGGACGTGGTTCCTCACAGTGGGGGACGGGAGTGGTGGTGGGGGGTGGGGGAGCGGGGCATCACCCGCGGGGCTTCAGCCCCAGCCGCTGCCGCGCCTCGTCGGGTGCGGCGACCCGGGCGCCCAGCAGTTCGGTGATGTGGACGGCACGTTCGACAAGCCGGCCGTTGGTGGCCTTGACGCCGCGGCTGAGGTAGAGGTTGTCCTCCAGCCCGACCCGGACGTTGCCGCCGAGCAGGATCGACTGCGCCACCCAGGGCATCTGCATCCGGCCCAGCGCGAAGCTGGCCCACTGCGCGCCCTCCGGCAGCAGATCGACCATCGCCTTGAGGACGCCGGGCTCGGCGGGGGCGCCCCAGGGGATGCCCATGCAGAGCTGGAAGACGGTCGGATCGTCGAGCAGCCCCTCGGTCAGCAGCTGCTTGGCGAACCACAGCTGCCCGGTGTCGAAGATCTCCAACTCGGGCCGTACGCCAAGCTCCTGGATGCGCTTGGCGCCGGTGCGCAGCATGTCGGGGGTGGAGACGTAGAGGTTGCTGCCGTCGCCGAAGTTGAGCGAACCGCAGTCGAGGGTGCAGATGTCCGGCAGCAGCTCCTCGACGTGCGGTAGCCGCTCGAGACCCCCCACCAGGTCCGTACCGGGAAGCTGCTTCAGCGGCTGCTCGGGGTCGATGACCAGGTCACCGCCCATGCCCGCGGTGAGGTTGATGACCACGTCGGTCCCGGTCTCCTTCACCCGCTCGACAACCTCGCGGTACAGCCGTGGTTCACGGGCGGGGGCGCCGGTCTCGGGATCCCGGACATGAACATGGACCACGGCGGCCCCGGCCTCGGCGGCCTCGACGGCGGACCGGGCGATCTGCGCGGGGGTGACGGGGACATGGGGACTGCGGCCCACGGTGTCACCGGCGCCGGTGAGGGCGCAGGTGATGATGACACTCTCGTTCATGGGCATGGGTATCACTCCGAATCTGCGGAACCGGAACCTAGGGCCCGTCGGCGGGGTGCGGTGCGGCTGTGTCCGTAACGGCGGGGGAGGGTCCGGTGCCGGTGCCGGACGGGACGCATCCCCCGGCGGCCAACTCGGTGTCCACGTAGTCGCCACACGCGGCATGCATGGCCTCGGCGCTCATCCCGACGCCCGCCGCACCGCCTTCACCGGGGGCGGCGGCCAGCACCTGCGCCGCCAGCCCGTCCATCAGCGCGGTCAGCCGTACCGCGCCGGACTCCGGGTCGACGCCCCGGAAGACGCCCTGCGCGATTCCGCGCCGGATCACCTCGGCGACGGTCTGCCGCCACTGCCGGTAGAAGTCGGCGTGCAGTCGCCCGATCGCCGTGGACCGCGCGGCCTCGGCCCACAGGTCCATCCACACCAGCCACTGCCTGCGCTGCTGCACGGTGTACGGCACTTGGAGCGCGATCAGCTGCCGCAGTTCCTCGTACGCGTCGTCGGCCTCCGCGATCCGGGCGGCGCGGCGCGCGGTGTCCTCGTCCATGCACCAGCGCACCGCGGCTTCCAGCAGCTCGGCGCGGCCGGGGAAGTGGTAGTGGATGGCGGCGGTGCTGGTGTCGCAGGCGGCGGCGATGTCGGCGACGCGGACGGCGTGGAAGCCGTGTTCGGCGATGAGCCGCACCGTCTCCCGCACGATCTGCAACGGCCGTCCCCCTTCGGGCGCGACGGCGACCGGCCGCGGAGCCGAGTGAGCCTTGACGGAGGGGACGGCCACAGCGGGCTCAGAGGCTTCGGCGGACTCGGTGGCCGTCGCGGTGCCGAGCAGCCATCCCGCGTCCACGTTCCCGGCGTCGGCGATCCGGGCCAGTTCGGCGATGGTGAACCGGCGGCTGCCACCGAGCGAGCGCGACAGCTTGGACGGGTCCATCACGATCCGCCGCGCGAACTCCCGCTGGCTGCACCCGACTTCGTCGATCACCTGGCGAACGCGTGCGGCCACCTCGGCGCCGGACTGCTGCTGCATGGCCGTCACCGTACGGACGCGTTGAGATAAGCGCAATGGACGAGTGTCGCGTATGCCCGCTAGGAAGAGGAATGCCAGCTAATTGACGTCGGTGGCTCTTCGTACCCCGACTGACTCAAAGATCAGTTCCGCCGGGGACACCTCTCATCGCGACCGTTCCCGTCCCCGTCCCCGTCCCCGCCCCCGTTCCCGCCCCCGCCGACCGCTCGGCGCGGACCACGGCACCTCCGCCCGTACCAGCGCGCGGGCCAACGGCTCACCGCTGTCCCGTGCGTACGCCATCCGTTCCCGCACCTCGGCCATCGTGCGCGGCCGGTAGCCCGGTCCGCCGCAGCACCCCATGGGGAAGCGGATGCCCGCGTGCAGCAGCAGCGAGAGCGTCCGCCACCCCTCGGTGTCCCGGCGCGGGGGCGGCGCGAAGGCGGCCCCGACATGGATCAGCGGCTCCGCGCAGCGCGGACAGCGCCGTTCGGGATGGCGGGCGTCCCGCGGCTGTTTGTAGGAAGCCCGGCAGGGGAGGCAGACGTACGAGGTCTTCGCGGGCGGCATGGGACCGAGGGTAGGTGTGCCGCCGACCGCCCTTCTAGGTGTTTTTCCCGGTGGCGGCCCGTTCCACCTTCTCCAGCAGCGCGGTCAGGATCGGCTCGGCGTGCGTCCACAGCAGCGCACCACCGATCCCGGGCACAACGCGGCGGTGGGCGCCGGGAATACGGGACGTGAGGAGGGCCCCGTTGTCGGGGGAGTGGCTGGTGTCCCGTTCGCCGTACCAGATCTCGACCGGTACCTCGATCCTCGACAGGTCGAACGGCCACCGCCCCATGGCCAGGACGGTGTCGCGGGCGTAACCGGCCGCGTCGTGGGCGAACCCCTCGTCCAGAGCCCGGCGGTAGGCGGCGTCGAAGCGGGGATCCTGGTAGACGGCCAGATCGCAGTCGGGCGCACCGCCCAGCACCATCCCCCGCATCGCCTCCGCGGTGAAGCCCGCGAAGAACGCCTCGGCCCCGTCCGGGTCGGCGGCGGTGCGCTCCACGAGGCCGCGTACCTCCTCCGGCAGGGCGGCCGCGAACTCCGGCGCGGCGACCTCGTCCGCACCCGAGACAACGGCCAGCGCGGAGGCTCCACCCTCGACGGCGCAGGCGAGCGCGAACGGAGCGCCCTGCGAGTTCCCGACCATGGCCGGGCGGCCGAGCCCACCCGCGTCGCTGAGCTGCCGGAGGTCGGCGGCGACATCGGAGAAGGTGCGGCTGGGCGCGGGCGTCGAGGCCCCGATCCCGGGGCGGTCCACGGAGATGAGACGCACCCCGAGCGCCCCGACGACATCCCTCCCGAACCCCAGCCACCGGCTGGTGGCGGCGCCGGGACACAACACCACCGGCACGCCGTCCGACGGCCCCCACTCGGCCCACCCCAGCGACCGTCCGTCGCTCAGCCGTGTCTCACCGAGCCGGTCCGGCTCCCCCGCGTATCCACTCATGATCGCCATCATGGCGACGCGCGGACCGCGTGCGCACCCGGGTTTCCCCGGCCTCCGCTCAGCCCTCTTCCTTCGCCTTCTTGAGCTCCTCCGTCTTGAGCCCCTCCGTCTTGAGCTTCTCTTCCTTGAGCTTCTCTTCCTTGAGCTTTTTCCACACCTGGCTGAGGGCCGTGAGGTCGTCCTCGTCGAGGATGTCGGTGAAGACGGGGGCGAGGCAGGCGCGGCGGGTGGCGTCGGCCTCCTCGAAGAGCCGGCGGCCCTCGGGAGTGAGGCTGATCTCCACGGAGCGGGCGTCATGCGCGGCGGGCGTACGCGTGACCAGTCCGCGGTTCCGCAGGGCGTCGATCACGCGTGAGACCTGGCTGCGGCTGAGCATGGTGCTGTTGCCGAGCACGGACGCGGGGACCGGGTCGGGGCTGGAGGCGAGCCAGAGCATCACCTCGAACCAGGAGACCGGCAGATCGTGCCCCTTGACCAGGGCGCGGTCCACACGTTCGGTGAGCACGGTTCCGGCCCAGACCAGCCCGTAGAAGGCGTGATCGGCGACGGGCATGTCCGCCTGGGTGAGCTTGCGCTGTGCCATGGCCCGAGCATACCCGGGTTGCGTGTGCACACACGCAATGTTTAAGGTGTGTGTGCACGCACATAAGCTGGTCGCCGTCGGCGGCCCCGAGGAAAGGCCCCCCGTATGTCCCTCGCCGCCCCCTCCGAGACCGCCCCCACCACCGACTCCAAGGTCGTCGTGATCACCGGCACCTCGTCCGGTATGGGCCTGGCCGCCGCCGTGGCCGCGGCCCAGGCGGGCTGGCGCACCGTCGCGACCCTCCGCGACCCGAGCCGCGCCGACGCCCTGCGCGAGGCGGCCGTGGACGCGGGCGTCGAGCTCGACATCCGCCGCCTCGACGTCACCGACGAAGCCGCCGCCACCGCCTTGGTCGACGCCGTGATCGCCGACTACGGCCACCTGGACGCCGTGATCAACAACGCGGGCGCGGGCCACCTGGGCACCCTCGAGAACGAGACCGTCGCCGACGTCCGCGAGGTCATGGAGGTCAACTTCTTCGGCGTCCTCCACCTCTCCAAGGCCGCCCTCCCGCACCTGCGCGCCTCCAGCGGCCGCCTGATCACCGTCTCCAGCGTCGGCGGCGTCATCGGCCAGCCCTTCAACGAGGCGTACTGTGCCGCCAAGTTCGCGGTAGAGGGCTACATGGAGAGCCTGGCTCCGGTCGCGGCGGCCCTCGGCGTGACGGTCTCGGTCGTCGAACCGGGCGCGGTGGCCACCGAGTTCGTCAACAACATCAACCTCGACCGGGACGCCGAGGTCGCCGCCGCCGGTGCGTACGCCCCCACTCTGCGGGCCTACCTGGAGCGCACCGCCGCCCAGTTCCTCAACGGCGCCCAGACCCCGGCCGAGGCGGCCCGCACCGTCCTCGAAGCCCTCACCGCCGACACCCCCGCCTTCCGCCTCCAGACCTCCGACTGGGCCCGCGACTTCACCGCCATCAAGCTCACGGACGTGGACGGCTCGGCGGTGCTGGGCCTGACGGGGACGTGGATCGGCTGACGGGCCGCGGCCGCCGACTGCGCGAAGAGCGCTTCCGCCGCTCGATCTTCGTGAGATGGGCGTGTCCAGGTGGGGGCGGTCTGCCGGTGCTACGGACACTGCGCGTGGTCTACAGCGACGGCGAGTGCCCCATCGAAGCCACGGTCATGGCCAAGGCGGGCCACCTCTACGAGCTCCAGTACGAGTTCACGCCGTCCTGATCTGCCGCCGTCCGCTGTTGAGGTCAGCAGTAGACGTCACTGACGTCGGCTTCGGACCCTTGATCGTCGCAAGCCACGGCCTCCGTCGCAGGGCTGGCTTCCGCGTGATCGGTATCCGCGAGCGCATCGTGATCAGCAACTGCGCCCTACACAGAGCCCCCCGCCAGGACGGGGCACGGATGGGGTACGGCGCGGGGCTACTGGTGCTTTCCGCTGCCCGTCCCGCCGCTTGCCTGTCCCGTCCCGCCGCTAACCTGGCCGTTCCCGGTCGCATTGTGCGTACCGCCGGGGTCGGCACCGGATGCGCCGGTGCCGGACGTGCCGTTGCCGGACGCGCCGGTGTCCCCCGTTGCGCCGCTGTCGGCGTTCGCGGGGCCCTTGCCGGGTTTGCCCGCGCCGGTGGTCCTGTTCGGGGTGGCCGTAGCCCGCGTCAGCTGCTCGGAGCAATACGTGGCGACCTTGTCCTGTCCGCCGGCGGCCGTGACGAGCTGCTGCCAGGCCGTCGCGTTGAGTGCTTTGCCGTGCTTCCCGACCTGCTCGTAGGCGCGGCAGTGAGCCTCGGTGTCCTGGGCGCGGGAGGGGTGGTCCGTCGGTTCGGGGCGGTCGGAGGACGCCGACGAGGCCGTGCCGCCCGGCTGGTCCGAGGCGGCCGTCGATGGGTGCGTGGTTCCCCGGCCGGTGTCGGCTCGGTCGGCGGAACCGATGGCCGCGACCGCAACGCCGCCCAGGGCGAGGCTGGCAAACGCCACGCCGAATGTCATCCGCATCGGGCGCCGTATGCGCCGCTCCTCGGGCCGGCGCCAGTCGTCGCAGCGCCGGGTACGCGCCCGGCGCGCGCCCGTGCTGCCGTGGGCGGCGGACCGGAAGGCGGCCAGGGCCTGCTGCTCGGCCCTGGGGTCGAGGTGGTCTGCGCGTAGGGCGGCGGTCAGCGCCGTTTCCAGCGTGGCGGAGTCCTGCACGTCCGGCGGACCGGACACGGTTCCGTCAGGGTGCCCATGCCGGTGACGGACCGGAACTCCGTCGCCGCTCAGTCGTTCACCCATGTTCGCTTCCGTTCCTGCCTGGCTGTTTCGTTCGAGGTGGCGGGCCTGGCGCTTCCCGGCTGCCTGCTGGTGCCCGCGTCGTTCATTTCGACTCCCCCAGCGTTCGGGAAGCCTCATCCGTCACATCCGCATCCGCCTTGCCGCCGACGCCCAGCTGGCGGGCCAGGCGTTTCAGGCCCCGGTGCGCGGCCGTGCGCACCGCTCCCGGACGTTTGCCGAGGACGCGTGCCGTGGCCGGACCGTCCAGGCCCATGACGACCCGCAGGAGCACCGCCTCGGCCTGGTCCCGTGGCAGCCCGCGGACCAGCTCCAGGGCCCGCTCGGTGGAGAGAGACTCCAGGGCCTGGTCATAGGTGTTGTGCGGTCCGGGCAGGTGCAATACGTCCTGTTCGGTCCCGCCGGCCCGGGGCCGTACGCGCTGGCGGCGCAGATGGTCCAGGGCCCGGTGCCGGGCGATGGTCGCGGTCCAGCCACGGAACCCGGCCCCGTCCCCCTTGAAACGCCCGAGGTCGCGGGCTATCTCCAGCCAGGCGTCGGAGGCCACGTCCTCCGCGTCGTTGCCGACCAGCCCGTGGAGATAGCCCAGCAGGCCCGGCTGCACGATCCGGTAGGCCAACGCGAAAGCGGCCTCGTCGCCGTCCTGGGCCCGCGCGATGGCAGCGCCCAGTTCCCCGTCGCATGCCTGTATGCGCCGGGGTTGCCGTGCCTGGCCCAAGACTGTCCTCGTTCGCACCGGGTTCATAGCGATCCGTGTCGTCCGCCGCGCTCCGGTCGCATCGACGGCCCGTGGTGAACAGCGTCCGCCGTCAGAGAAGTGTCACAACGCCCCAGGTCTTCACGTCGTCGCCGGAGTCCGGCCGTGCATCCGCCGTAGCGAGAGGACCGGCACGGCGGCTCCGGTGAACGGCGCTGTCCCGGCCGGGTGACGTTTCGCGTACCTCGTGCGCTGGCTGAATACCGGGGTCGGTACCGGTCCGGTGCGCACTCCCGCCGGATGCCGACACCGCCGGACCTCTCTCCGTGCTGCCGCTGACTCCCCCCGGTGAGCCGCGCGGAGAGGGAAGGGGCGGCTGGGAACCCGCCCACTGCACGGGTTCCCGGCCGCCCATGCGCATCGGACCGCCGGTGGGCGGCCGGGCGTGGATCACGGATCTCACCGCGTCCGCCGATGCCTGCGCTCCGGTGCGCTCGCCATCGCTTCGCGGCACAGCAGCCGCAGCGAGCCGTCCCGGGCGAGGCGGTGATGGCACAGCGGGCCGGATCCCACAGCCACACAATGCTTCGGCGCCGCGGTGCGCTCCTCCTGGTATGAGTGCGTACCTGCGTCTGCGAGCGGTGCCGCCCCCGGCACTGCGCGACAGCGCGACCGTTCGCCGCGGCGGACCAAGAGCTGGGGGCGTTCTACGCACACGCGGCCGAGTGCGGCGACGCGGTGGTGAAGTGGTTGCCGGCCTGGGGTGCGTTATCGGCCCGCTGCTCACTCCTTGTCTTGATCGCCCTCTTCGGGGGTTTTGTAGGTCCCGTGAGGCCCAGGTGTAACACTTCCGGCCGCGTTCGCTCTTTCCATGTGGGCGACCGCACCGGTCGGCCAGGACAGGGGACACGACTCGTGCGGTGGACAGACGAAAGCGGAGCAGGGTACGGCGAGGATCCGTACGGCAGCCCCGGCTACACCTATGCCTACGGCCACGAGTACGCCTACGGCCACGAGTACGGCGGGGGCGTCACCACCGCCACCGCCTCGCCGCCCTGGCACGGGGTGCAGCCCGCGCAGTGGAGGCACCCGACGGGTCACACCCCGACGGCGTGGGACTCCCCGCACGGTCACGTCCTCCCGCACGGTCACGTCCTCCCGCACAGTCACGTCCTCCCGCACGGTGACGTCCTCACCGCGCAGCTCCCGGTGTGCGACACACCCGGCAACCCCGTCCCGGAACCGGGTACGTCCGAGAGTGAGTCCGCGCGGCCCGTCTTCGTCGATTCCTCTGGGCGACGCCAGCGCCGCGTGCTCCGCGCCGCCCGGCTGCTGGTGATCCCAGCCGGCGGCTATGTCGCCCTGCTGATCAGCACGATGCTGGGCGGCCCCAGCATCAGCTCTCCGTTCGTTCCGCACGCGGACTCCACGCACCCGGCCGCGCCCGGGGCGGCCGCACCCGACTCCTCGTCCGGCACCGGACACTCGACGCCGAGGCCCACCGCGGCGCAGAAGAACTCCGACGCCGCGGTACCCAAGGCCCCCAGCCCCACTGATCGGTCGGCGGCCTCCACCGCCCCGGCGGCTGCGTCCCGGCCCACGGCTGTGCCCACCACGACCGCCATTCCGACCTCGACCACCTCGTCGGCCTCGACCGCCGCCCCCGCACGCTCCTCCCACGGGCGGGCCCTCGGCTCGTCCCACAAGCCCGTGAAGTGATCCAAGGCTCTGACGTGAGCGATCGCCGACGCCGCACCGCTCGTGCCCGCCGCCGCGGCCGCACGCGCCAGATCACACCCCGTGCCCACTGGCTCCTGCTGAGCGTGCTCGCGGTGACCCTGTCGATGGCCCTCCTGTTGCAGGGGTACACCCACCACATGTTCGGGATCACAGCGGACGCCGTGACCGATGCCCGTGGCCCGAGCGGGGTGGTGCCCGGCCGGGTGGCCCACGGCGGTCCCGTGATCGCGGACGCCGCCGGCGCTGCGCACACCGCTCGGGTCAAGGACCGCACCATCGCGCTCACCTTCGACGACGGTCCCGACCCCGTCTGGACGCCGCGCATCCTGGACGTACTGCGCCGCAACCATGTGCACGCGACGTTCTTCGTCGTCGGAACCCAGGTCGTGGCCCACCCGGAGCTGGTCCGCCGGATCGTCGCCGAGGGCCACCAGATCGGCATCCACACCTTCACCCATCCCGACCTGGCCCGCCTCGCCCCATGGCAGCGTTCCCTGGAACTGCGGGAGACGCAGCTGGCGCTGGCCGGCGCCGCACGGGTCACCACCGCACTGCTCAGGCCGCCGTATTCCGCGAAGAACGACGCGCTGGACGACGCCGACTGGTCCGTCCTCAAGCAGGCCGACGCGGCAGGCTATGTCGCGGTGCTCTCCACACAGGACGCCGAGGACTGGCAGCGCCCCGGTGTGGACCGCATCCTCGCCAACGCGACCCCCCGCGGCCACGCGGGGCAGATCGTGCTGATGCATGACGCCGGCGGTGACCGGTCACAGACCGTCGCCGCGCTGAGCGCCCTGATCCCACGGGTCAAGGCGCATGGCTTCAGGTTCGCGACAGTCGGTGCCGCGGTCGGCATGGCCGGGCCCGTCCAGCGCGCCGGGTTCGGCGACCATCTGCAGGGGATGGCGCTCATCGGGCTGCTGCGGGTCGGGGACTGGGTCGTGTGGCTGCTGGGCGTGCTGATGTGCGCGGCCGGAGTGATCAGCGTGCTGCGCGCGGCGGTCGTGCTGATCGCGGCCCGCCGGCACCGGCGGCTGCGGACGGGGTGGTGGGGCCGGTCCTGGGGGCCGCCGGTGACCGAACCGGTCAGTGTCATCGTCCCGGCGTACAACGAGAGCGCCGGGATCGAGGCGGCCGTGCGCTCACTGCTCGCCTCGGACCATCCGGGGGAGATCATCGTGGTGGACGACGGTTCCACCGACGGCACCGCCGACCTGGTGGAGTCGCTCCACCTGCCGGTGCGGGTGATCCGCCAGCAGAACGCGGGCAAGCCCGCCGCACTCAACACCGGACTCGCTGCCGCCACCTACGACCTGGTGGTCATGGTCGACGGTGACACGGTCTTCGAAACCGACACCGTCCGCACGATCGTGCAGCCCTTCGCCGACCCCCGGGTGGGCGCCGTGTCGGGCAACGCCAAGGTCGTCAACCGCGGTGGCCTGCTGGGCCGCTGGCAGCACATCGAGTACGTGGTCGGCTTCAACCTCGACCGCCGCCTGTTCGACCTCGCCGAGTGCATGCCGACCGTCCCCGGAGCGGTAGGCGCGTTCCGCCGCCGGGCGCTGCTGGCTCTCGGCGGCGTCAGCGACGTCACCCTCGCCGAGGACACCGACCTGACCATGGCGCTGTGCCGGGCCGGCTGGCGTGTGGTGTACGAGGAGGGCGCGGTGGCCTGGACGGAGGCGCCCGCGTCACTGAACGCCCTGTGGCGGCAGCGGTACCGCTGGTGCTACGGCACCTTGCAGGCTATGTGGAAGCACCGCGGCGCGCTGGTGCAGCGCGGCGCCGCCGGGAAACTGGGCCGCCGCGGCCTCATCTACCTGCTGCTCTTCCAGGTCCTGCTGCCGCTGCTCGCACCCGTCGTGGACATCATCGCCCTCTACGGGCTGCTCTTCCTCGACCCGGTCCGGACCATCGGACTCTGGCTGACCTTCCTCCTGCTGCAACTCCTGATGGGCCTGTACGCGTTCGGCCTGGACGGAGAAAGGCCCGGCCCGCTGTGGAGCCTGCCGCTGCAGCAGTTCGTCTACCGACAGCTGATGTACCTGGTGGTGATCCAGTCCGTCTTCACCGCCGTGTCGGGCTCCCGGCTGAGATGGCAGCGCATGGAGCGGTACGGCAGCCTCCAGGCCCCGGCAGGGGCACAGACGCGCAGCGACGATCTGCCTCCGCAGGTCCCCGGCAGCCTTCCGCGACCGGCACCGTACGAGCCCCTCCAGCAGCCGGCGTCGTACGAGGGTCATCCACCGATCCCGCCTCACCCCGAATCGTATGAGACATCGCAGTTGTACTGGTAAGTCAGTAGTCCTGCGTGCATGCCGTTGGGGGCTCTGCGGGTCAGAGGCCCCAGCGACATGGACGTACGCGCAGCCGCAGCCCGATGTTGCTGCGGCCGCGATGAACGCGGTAGTCGGCGTCGAGCACCCGGGCGGCGGCACTTTCGGCAGTCGAGGGGGAGTTCCCGCGGGAGGCCGGAGCCGCCCCTCCAGCCGGCTGCCAGCGGATCCAGACCGCATTGCCGGTACGTTGAGGACTGGGTGGCCGTGAAGACGGCGTCGGCGCCTCTCGGTGGACCCGGCCGAGGTGGCGCGCTCCAACAGGTCGCGGCTGGCTGAGCACTCGATGGCGCCCAGGCTCTTTGAGACGCCGGTGTCAGGACGCTCTGCGTTCGCTTGCGGATGTGTGAGCGGTCGGCAACGTGTGTTCGGTCAGACCCGCAAGGAGCCCGAGCGAGGTTTCCGCTTCGGATCCTGCCGGGGCGCTGTAGATCATCATGGTCATGTCCGGGTCGTCCGGGGCTCGCATGGCGACGTAGTCGAGGGCGAGTTCGCCGATGAGGGGATGGGCGAAACGCTTGCGGCCGCGGGTCTTGCCGCGGACATGGTGACCAGCCCACAGGCGTCGGAAGTCTTCGCTGTACAGGGACAGTTCGCCGACCAGACTGACGAGCTGGGGGTCGTCCGAGTGGCGACCGGCGTCGAACCGGAGGTTGGCGACGGTGTCGCGGGCCTTGGACTCCCAATCGGGATAGAGGTCCTTCGCCCCGCTGTCGAGGAAGACCAGCCGGGCCATGTTCCGCTCGATCGTCGGCAGGGCCGGGGAAGTCGGCGATCAGCACTCGGGCCAGCTCGTTCCAGGCGAGGATGTCCAGGCGGCGGCCGATGATGTAAGCCGGGACGGTGTTGAGCGCCTCCAGAGCCTGACGCATCTCGGCACCGACCTGCTGAGGACGCCCGGAACGCGTGCGCCTTGCGGCCGGTGTGGCGAGGTTGTGCAGGTGGGTGCGTTCGTCGTCGTCCAGCCGCAGTGCACGGGCGACCGCATCGAGCACTTCGGTGGAGACGTGGCGTGCCCGCCCCTGTTCCAGCCTGGTGTAGTAGTCGACGCTCACTCCGGCAAGCAGAGCGAGTTCCTCGCGGCGAAGCCCTGGCGCTCGCCGCTGGGTTCCGAAGTCGTTCGCGCCGGCTTCTTCCGGGCGAAGGCGCGCCCGCCGGGCCTTCAAGAACTCGCTGAGCTGCTGTGCGCGATCCATGCGTTTCAGTGTGCGCCAGGACGGGCCGGTTCTGCCTGGTTCTGACAGACCCAGGCAGGGCCGACCCCGGCTGATCGGAACCCTGGGTGGAGGGGTGCCCAGCACTCAGGATGAGTGGCGTTCGCGAACAAAGCCCGTCGAGAACGATGACGCATCAGGAGCAACCTCATGTCGAACACGCTCACCATCATCGCCGACTTCACCGCCAAGCCGGGCCAGGAGGAGCGTCTGCGTACGGAGCTGAACGCGATGGTCGAACTGTCACTGGCCGAGGAAGGCTGCCTCGGCTACCAGCCCTTCACCGACGCCGGCCGTACCGACCGCATGGTCATCATTGAGGAGTGGGCCGACAGTGAGGCCCTGGAGCACCACTTCTCGCTGCCGCACTTCAAGCACGTCGCCGCGGTCCTGGAGGAGATTCTGGCGGAGCCGTTCACTTTGCGTCGCCTGACCGACATCCCTGCCCGAGTGCCGCCGGCCTCAGCGGCAGATCGGCAGATGACCAAGGTTGACTGAGACACGCGACCGGATGGTTCAGGTAGACCGAGAATGGCTCGCCCTTCAGCGAGACGGGTCGGTCTCGCCCCCTCGCCTGGCCTTCGGGCCGGACGAGGGGGCTTTGGTGATGTCATGTCATCACCCGCCAGGTGGACAGACTCGTATACCGCGCCCCCAGCGGCGTAGCGTGGATGGACCATCCACCTGGCGGGGGTGCGGAAGCTTGAGCAGAACCGGCGGTTGACGGCGCGGCTTTCCACGCTGAACCAGCTGGCCGGCGCGCTGGACGTCGAGACGTCCGTGCCAGTCGGACAGCCAACTACCCTTGAAGTGCGCTCCGATGGTGATACCCCCTCCGTGCTCGCACTGAGGCAGGCGGTATCGCCCCTGTCCGACCTGCTCGGCGAGGACCTCGACGCGGAGGACCCGCCATCCCGGTTGGGGCCGGGGCCGCCGTGCTCTTCGCTGGGTGTCTGCGTTACCGGTTCAGCCGTTGGGCTCGGGCCTTGCGGAGGATGTCGAGGAGTCCTTGCGGGTTGGTGCCGTTGTTGATGCCGACGTGGAGCATGTCGGCCATGGTGTATTCCGGGTCGGTGGCAGTTCGAGAAGGCCGAGGCGGACGCTCCCCTCGCCCTCGTACCAGGGGCCCTGATCGAGGGGCGGCAGCTGTGCTTCCGCTGCCAGCTGCCGACGGACGAGCCGGTCATCGTCGGCGAAGAGCACGGCGGCAGCCTCGGCGGCGACACGATCTACGCCTGCCCGCCGCACGCCGCGTACTTCCCGGAGAGCGCCCGGATTCGGCCGGCTCCCATGCGTCCGGTGACGAGGTACTGATGGCCGGCTCCCAAGTCGCCGAGAGGACCCCGAACGCGGAGCTTCTGCCCGCCCTGCTCGCCTCCGTGGATCCCCAGAAGCTGACGTTCCGCCAGTCCCAGGGATGGACCTGCGCGCTGTGTCGGAAACCGCTCCGCGCGGACCAGTTGCTTGGCACCGTCGAGCTGACGTACGGCGGGGGCGAGGTCACCGAGCAGGTCGAGTTGTGGGTGTGCCGCCCCCTGTGCCGGGAGGCGCCTGATGCGTGACCGCTTCCTGCGGTGTTTCCGCGCCGCCCGCGCCGGACTGGTGCTCGGGGCGGGCCTGGGCCTGCTGGCCGGGGTCGTTGCCCTGTGCGTGGCCGGAGACCCGGCCCGATGACCGGGTGGGTCGCTGGCGTCCCCGGGGCCCGCACCGGGGTGGCTTCGCCGTCAGCGGCCCACCCGCCAGACCCCTGCCGTCGGCGCGCACACCCCTCGGCAGGGTGGCGGGGATCCGGTGCTGATCGGAGCCCCGTCGAGAAAGGCTCGTCCCGGCCGCCTGCTTGGAGGCCGGCGGCCGGGACGAGGACCGTGCACCACCCCACACTGAGAGGTAGGCACATGCGAGACGTTACTGCGTTACTCGACCCACCCGCCCGGGATGCGGTCGTGGGCACCGTCCTGAGAGACAACCCGGAACTCGACGAGGCCATGGCGCTCCGAATCGTGTCCGAGGCCGTGAAGTTCGTCGCCGCCGAGGCCGTTTCGGACCGCCCGCTCACCCCGTCGCGAGTCGTCGACGAAGGGTGGCACGCGCTCATCCTCCACACCCAGCTGTACCGCGAGCTCTGTCGGCGCCTGGGCAGGTTCGTCCACCACGTCCCGGAGGCCCCGGACCCCGAGCGACGCGAGCCCGAGGCGCTGACGCGGACCCAGGAGCGCATCGTCGAAGCCGGGTTCACCGTCGATGACGCACTGTGGCTCGCGCCCACTGACACCTCGATCCCGGTCGCGGCCACGTGCCAGCACTCGGACGATGGCGGCCCGATCGTCATCATCCCCAAGCCCAAGGGCTGACGCGTAGGCTGCGGGCCGGAAGAGAGAGGAGAGCGCCCATGGAGTGGATCGACCCGAGGTACGCCGAGTTGGTCGCCGCCATGCGAGCCGCTCAGGCGGAGGCCGAGGAGCACCCGCCCACGGCCGGGCGTCTCCAGGGGTTCATCGTCCCTGACTCCGACCCCGGCCCGCTGCCGCGCTGAGCCGGGCCCCGCGTGCGCGTCGCCAAGGTGGCGCGTCGGCGGGGCCGAACTGCTGGAGGTAGGCCCGCGCCGATCCGAACCGAGCGTTCTTCCTTGGTGTGAGCCTCCCACCCAGTGACCACGGGTCCGCTGAGGCGGAAATCGGCGACGCTGGATGGGGAGCAGCGCCGCCCCTCGTAGTCTCACTGTGTGGACTGCTTCCCTCTGCCGTGCAGGGTTATACCCCGTTGCAATCCATGATCCTTTGGGGATGTGGCATCCCGTCGTGAAGGAGGCCCCCCGTTCGAATGAACGAGGGGCCTTGTGACTCTCTGACCTGCTGCGCAGGTGGTGCCCCCGGCAGGGCACCAGGCAGATGGGAACGGCGCAGGGCGGTGGTCCCCGGGATCGCGGATCACTGTGGAATCCACTCTGTACCCATGAAGCGGCTCGGTCGTTGGCCGCAGGTTCGAGTCCTGGGCGGGAGCCGCAATCAAGGGCTGGTCGTGCTGTACCCCCTGTGACCTGCGGAAATCCCCTGGTCGTGACGATGTCGGCGCGTCTACCGAAGACGCGGGTCGCATGACGCACAGCGTGAGTCTGATGCGCAGCGTGGGGCATGGGCCCGGGGGCGGGTTCGGTGCGGTAGCCCAGCGCAGCACCGCCAGGCGACGAGCCGCGGAACGGGGCACGGTGGTCGCCGTTCCAGAACAGGCGGGGCCGAAGAGCCTAACCGCCGGCGGCCCAGGCGAGCGCGCCGCATGTGTGCGGGGCAACCTGAGGGGGCCACGCGGCATGCGCGTGGCCCCCTCTGTTACCGGTTTCGGTGCGGAGTCCGGCGCTGTACGCGCCGAGATCCGTCTCGCCAGTCCCCTCGGCGCCGGATATCGAGCCTGAGAAGGGCTCAGGAGACGATTTGGGCGAGAGCACCGGTCAGGGCGGCCGCAAGGGTGAGCGCGGCAGCGAACGTGGTGGTGGCCCGCATGAGGGCAGCGGGGTAAGTGGCGCCATCCAGCCGGGCGAGCAGGCCCGCAGCGGCGGCAGCCAGTAGGGCGAGCATGACGACCAGCGCAGTAACGAGGAGGACAACGACGAGACGGGTCACGGCAGGCTCCTGCAAAGGTGAGGCGTTGACGTGACGAAGGTCGCGGAGACGATGTTCGCCGGGGTCCGGCTGAACAATGATGAACACGGGCGAACACATCGAGCCGGGGCGGGACGAATGCACGAAGAATCTAGCGAGCTGGCGGCGCTCATCGAGCTGCGCAAGAGGTTCGCCGACGGCCTGGCTCGTGCCGGGCTGAACAAGACTCAGCTCGCCGCCCGAGCAGAACTGGGCCGCACCACCGTGCAAGAGGCGTTCCAGGCGGGCAAGCCCGCTCCATCAGCCGAGACGGTTGTCGCGCTGGCCCGCGTGCTACGCCTGCCAGACCAGCAACTGCTAGATCTGCGGCGCGTCGCCGCTAGAGAGAACGACCCTGCCCTTGGAAAGGACCACGGCCCGGGCAAGCCGATCACGGAGTGGGACCCTCACGACTTGGAGGTCCACCCCGCCGGGGTCGGCTCTGGGATCGTGCCTCAGCGGGTGCTGCCCGGCTATGTCCCGCGTGGCCATGACCGGATCCTCACCGACGCGGCGCTGGAGGCCGCACAGGGCAACAGCCGGATGCTGGTCCTGGTCGGAACGTCCTCCACCGGCAAGACAAGGGCCTGCTGGGAGGCCATTCAGCCGCTCGAGACCCGCGGGTGGCGGCTGTGGCACCCGTTCGACCCGACCCGAGCCGAAGCCGCCCTCGACGACCTCGAACGTGTCGTGCCTCGCACAGTAGTCTGGCTCAACGAAGCCCAGCACTACCTCGGCAACCCCCAGCTCGGCGAGCGGATCGCGGCCGCCGTCCATTCGCTCCTCACCCAGCCCCAGCGCCGACCGGTCCTCGTTCTGGGCACCCTCTGGCCCGAATACGCCGACCAGTACACAGCCCTGCCCCCCGCTGGCTCCCCGGATCCGCACAGCCGGGTCCGAGAATTACTCGCCGGACGCACCCTCACCATCCCTGACACCTTCGACCAGGACGCACTACGATCCGTAGCTGTCCTGGCGCAAGACGGCGATCAACTGCTCGCCGACGCTCTCACTCGAGCCCACGCCCACGGACGAATCACCCAGGACCTCGCCGGCGCCCCCGAACTGCTACGTCGCTACGAGCACAGCACACCGACCGCCAAGGCCGTACTGCAGGCGGCTATGGACGCACGCCGTCTTGGCATCGGCCTCCACCTCCCGCAAACCTTCCTCACGGATGCCGCGATCGACTACCTCAGCGACCAGGACTACGACGAACTCACAGACGACTGGGCAGAGGCTGCCTTCGCCGACCTCGCCCGCCCCGTCCACGGCAAGCAGGCACCCCTGCGCCGCACCGGAGCCCGGCCCAGGCGCCGCCCACCCGGCGGCCCGACATCGGCACCCACGCCTACCTCCGTGACAGGACCAGCGTTCCGGCTCGCCGACTACCTCGAACAGCACGGCCGCACCACCCGGTTGAAGCTGTGCCCACCCGCATCGTTCTGGGCCGCCGCCCACGCCCACCTCACCCACCCCGACGACCTCGGCAACCTTGCGATCGCCGCTGAACAAAGGCACCGCCTGCAGTGGGCACACCACCTCCGGCTCCGCGCCGCCAACGCAGGTCACCCCTACTCCCTCAACTACCTGGCACGGATGAGGGAGGGGGCAGGGGACATGGAAGGCGCTGAATCCCTCTACCAGCGAGCCGCAGACGCCGGCGGCACCAGCGATCTGACTGACCTGGCGGACCAAAGGAGAGAAGCTGGAGACCCGGAGGGCGCCGGAGCCCTCTACCGGCGGGCCGCTGATGCCGGCGACGCAGACGCCTTGTTCCTCCTGGCGGGGCGCCGGAAGGCAGCCGGAGACCGTGAGGGTGCCGAAGCCTTCTACCAGCGAGCCGCAGACGCTGGCCGCGCTGACGCCCTTGTCGACCTAGTGGAGCTGAAGGAGGAAGCCGGGGACTGGGAGGGTGTCAAAGCCCTCTACGAACGGGCCGCCGATACCGGCGACACCTACGCCATTGCCCGTTTGGCAGACATGCGGGCGGAGGCCGGGGACCAGGAAGGTGCTGAAGCCCTTTACCAAGGGGTCGTCGATGCTGGCGACACCGATGCCCTGATCTACCTGGCCCAGCTGAAGGAGGATGCCGGAGACTTCGACGGTGCCGAAGCCCTTTACCAACGGGTCGTCGATGCTGGCGACACCGATGCCCTGATCTACCTGGCCCAGCTGAAGGAGGATGCCGGAGACTTCGACGGTGCCGAAGCCCTTTACCAAGGGGCCGTCGATGCTGGCGACACCGATGCCCTGATCTACCTGGCCCAGCTGAAGGAGGAAGCTCGAGACTTCGACGGTGCCGAAGCCCTCTATCAGCAGGTCGCCGACACCAGCGACCCCTACACCGTGGTCCACCTGGCCGAGCTGAAGGAGGAAGCCGGAGATCTCGAGGGTGCCGAGACCCTCTACCAGCAGGCTGCTACCAACCCCATCGCACTGACAGTCCTGGCGCGAATGCGGGAACAGGACGGTGACTGGGAGGGCGCCAAAGCGGTCTACCAGCGCGCCGCAGACGCAGGCCACGCTGGCGCCCTGGTTCGCCTGGCAGAGCTGCGAGACGAGGCCGGGGACCAGAAGGGCGCTGAGACCTTCTACCAGCAGGCCGCCGCCACCGGCGACCCCGACACCCTGATCCACCTAGCACGGATGCGAGACGAGGCCGGGGACCAGAAGGGCGCTGAGACCTTCTACCAGCAGGCCGCCGCCACCGGCGACCCCGACACCCTGATCCACCTAGCACGGATGCGAGACGAGGCCGGGGACCAGAAGGGCGCTGAGACCTTCTACCAGCGAGCCGCCGATACCGGCGAACTTCCCGACGACGAGGCTAAAATGAGGTGGCCGTACGGACTCGACCCGGACGGCTCGCCTACGCCCCCTTGGCCGTGAACTGAGGACGCCACGCGAGAGCGCAGCACAAGATTCGGTGAGTGATGCGACGCTGGTCGACTCAGAGATTTCTGAGTCCACCGGTTCACTTCTCTATCGGCGGCCAGCACTAGACCCGGGGCAATCGGCTTCGACAAAACATCCTGAACCTGTCCACAGCCGCTCTCCCGACCTGGCCAGCTCCTCAGCGCCCGCCGGGTGAACGTCGCCACCACGATCCGGCGCAACCGAGAGTGCTCGAACGGGATCCCGGTTGAGCATCATCGCGCGTGAACTCCAGGTCCGCCTCCTTCGCGATCACCGCGGTCTTCTCACCCGCCGCGAACCGTTCCCCGGTCTGAAGCCGGATCCCCTCACGAAACGCCCGACGCTCAGCGGTCAGGCCCCGCCCTCCGGATAACGCATACCACCGGCATACCGCAGGGATCATCAACCGTCACTGCCCGACGACAACCCGAAAAACTCAGTAACCGGCGACCCACCGCGATGTTCCCGCGCTCGGGTCAGACTGTGGGGCGGGCGTGCTGGCCGACGGCTGTGAACTCGCCTGTGTACAGGCCGCTCCCTCGCGGATAGCGGCACCGTGTCGACTTCCGGGGCCCTCGCGGCCAGCCACACCACGGTCGCCCAAGGAGCGCTTGGCCTTGGTTCCGTTCAGCCCTTGGCCGGCTCACGTTAGGGGTCTCTACGGCGTTCATGTTCGTCATTCCATATCCGGAGCAGGATGCAGGGGTCTGCGCCACAGGCTCGTGCGTAGCGGTCCGTGAAGTGCTGGGTTGGGAACTGGCGGCAGGCCAGGATGCTGATGACGTACTTGGGGTCGCTGCCGGTTCTGCGCGCCAGGGCCTCCAGCGGGAGGTGGGTCTGGCGCCAGATGGAGGTCATGACCAGACCGATGTGGGTATGTGCCGCAGTCGGGCGGCGTGGTGTGTGAGGCATGCACGGATCTCCGCTGAGGTGGGGAGTACGGGGCGCCGCGGTGCCCAGCGCCCCGCCGTGGTCAGAGACGGTGCCTTTGGTGACCGTGGATGGGGTGTTGGGCGGCCAGTTGCATTCCCAGAAGGACCATCGTGGCCGTTGCGGAAAGGGAATGGCCGAGCCGCTGTAGGAGCAGGGCGTGTCCGACCGGTGAAGTGAGCACCTGCAGGGTGTGGATGAGACAGTCCGGGCAGGGCTGTGTCATCCACAACGCACGAAGGCGGATGTTGCGGGGTTTATGGCGGCGGCGCCGGGGGGATGTCGCCATGGCGTCTCTCCTTGGGGAGTCGTAGACACAGGGCCCCGGCGGCGGCTGCAACCACAACTGCTGGGGCCCTGTTGCCGTTCGGCCTCGGTGGCCGAGCGCGATTGACGGTAGGCGGAACGTGGCATCTCGCGTGCCTTGCGTCACGGCGATGAGCCCTTCCTGCGTGCCGCGCACCGCGCTCTGCCGGGACGCCGCTGCCATCGAGCGGATTCCGCTGAGTTCGAATCAGGTGACAGAACGCGCGCCGGTGGTGCGCCTCCTTCCGGCTGGTCACGCCCCTTCCGCTGCTCGCGCGATGCGTCAGTTTCACAGCGAAATTCGAATCCATGGGTCGTGCGGCGATGGCCTGCGATGGCTGGTCTGACAGTGGGATGAACGCGCTCGTGACAAGAGCGCACTTGCATGGGCAGAGGTGGCTGAATTCCGGAAATATTGCTTCAACCATGCATAGGGGGCACCGTGGCTGGTGATCCTGCCAGTGTCAGGCCGGATGCAATTGCATCTGGCTCAACGGAGTGTTCGTTCGCTGCGGAGGTTCACCGATGAAGAAGCTGAGGCGTACATCTACGGAGTCGGCAGTCCGCCGAGGAGATGGCTTATCGGCGTGGCGGAAGAGTTCGCACAGCAACCCCTCAGGTGCCTGTGTCGAGGTCGCGGAGACTGCCGATGGGGTGGTCGCCTTCCGGGACTCGAAGAGGAAGGAAGGCCCCGTCATGGCTGTTTCCCGGGCTTCGGCAGCGGCGTTTACAGCTGCTGTGGCCCGCGACGAGCTCTGACGAGGCAACCGGTTTCTAGGATGCGCGCCTGCAACTTCGCGCTCGGGAATCTTCAGCGTGAGCATGAGGCTTGCCCGGTGCCCGGCGTGCGCTTCCGTCGGCGTGGGGCCTGTGGCGGGTACGCGTTGAACGGATGGCTGCGGATTCCGTACTGGACAGTGAGGGCAACCGACCAGTAGGCATGAGGCAATGCAAGTGCATCTGCTGCATCCACCCCCTGCCAGGGGGTGGATGGTCATGGATGAAGGGATGACCAGTGGGGGAGCAGCCGGCACCCGGACAAGCCAACAGCCAGGAAGCCGAGTTAGGGCAGAACCGGGCGCACAGCGCACGCATGTACGACTACTATCTCGGCGGGAAGACGAACTATGCGGTGGACCGTGAAGCAGCTGAAGCGGTCATCCGGGTCTTTCCCGCAATAGAGGTGACCGCACGGGTCAACCGCGCCTTCATGCACCGAGTCGGCCGCTACCTGGCTCGGCAGGGCGTGCGGCAGTTCATCGACCTGGGTACCGGTATCCCCACCGCCCCCAACCTCCATGAAATTGTCCAGCAGATTGCTCCCCACAGCAGCGTCCTCTACCTGGACAACGATCCGATCGTACTGGTCTACGCGGACGAGCTCCTGGACGGCACGCCGGAGGGAACGACGTGCTATGCCGAAGCCGATGTCACGCGGCCCGAGAAGGTCCTGGAAGCAGTCGAGGCGACGAACACCATTGATCTCGATCGACCGGTAGCGCTGAGCCTCCACGCCCTGCTGCATTTCGTCCCTGACGAGCAGGACCCCTACGAGATCGTCCGCTCGCTCCTCGCCCGGGTCGCTCCCGGCTCGTATCTGAGCCTGTCGCACTGCACGGGAGACTTCGACCCAGAAGCCTGGTCCGCCATTGTCGACGCCTACACACAACGAGGCACCCCGACCCAAGTGCGAACCAAGGCCGAGGTGCTACGTTTCTTCGACGGTCTGGAGATGGTGGAGCCTGGAGTGGTCGTGGGACACCGATGGCGCCCAGAACCGGCCAGCGGTCCCAGCCTCGTGACGGATGCTCAGGTTTCCCTGTATGCCGGTCTGGGACGGAAGCGCTGACTGCGGCGCATTATCGGTAGCAGTTCGACTTCAGTAGGTCCCGGAGCCGCTGCACCGACCTGGCGGGCGAAAGTGACTGGTTGCGCAGAGCGTCAAATTTCTTGATGCGCTCATCAACCTGTTCCTCGTCCTGGAAGATCAGCCCGCCCTCGAAAGTCTCCGCGTACGCGATTGTGGGCAGAATCCGTGTGGAGAAATCCCAAATCGTGGTGGAGTTGATGAAGACTGGCAGGTTGTATCGATCCTGCTCGGCTATGCGGATCTGGTACCGAGGGCTGGTAGCCAGGTCAATCAGATGCCGCACCTGCTCACGCATGATCTCCGGAGTCCCGTAGCGGCGCCTCAGAGAGCCCTCGTCGATGATGCAGATGAGCTTCTTGTCCGCGGGTGCCTGCCGAAAACGCAGTTGTCGCTCCATGCGGAAGGCGGCCAGTGCCCGGTGTTGGCGCGCATCCCCGCTGCCGCCCTGAATCACGGCGTGAGCGTACGCCTCAGTCTGCAGCAGGCCGGGCAGCTGGAGAGGCTCGAAGACCTTGATCCGCTGCGCCATGCTCTCGAAGCTGACGACCGCCTGGAGATGCTTTTGAGTCACGCTTGACCACGGCTGCCACCACGGCTCCCGGTTGGCCTCTTCGGCCAACTCCCTCAACTGCGCCTGTTCCAGGGGGTCGTCGACCTCATAAATGGTAAATAGCCGCCTCAGGTCGCACTCCTTGAATTGGTGCTGGCCATTCTCGATGCGACTGACCTTCGAGGGCGACCCCTCCAGGTAGCGCGCCACCTCCTCCTGCTTCAGGCCAAGGGAATTGCGACGGGAGCGTAGGGCATTGCCCAGTACCATCCGCTGCGCAGACGGTACTGCCTCGTCGCGCAGGTATCGCACGCGACGGCCCGGCCTGGACGCGTCTGCACCGCCAGACTCCTGTACGCCTGCCAATGGTTGAGCCACAGTCTCTCCTTGAGCTTAGATCACTGACGGTGAGGCTTACGGCGCTCATGGTGCACGACGAGCGTCTTCGGAGGTGACGGAATGGGAGAATCCGCCGAGGATGACCCCGTGATCGGTTTGATCCGGCCAAGCCTCGCCAGTCGGCTACCGCCAGTGCAGCGAAGGAAGAGGCGAGCGTATGGCCACGCAGGTTCACCACGGCTCCTGCGGCGGACCAACTGATCGTTCACCGTCACCAGGGGGCGGCTGACCTTGTGCCTGTTTGTTGTTGCCGGAATGGGCCGGGGTGCGGAGCCGAGGTCGTGCTCACCTGCGGGCGGTGGTGTTGGTCTTGCCGATGCCGGTTCCGTGGGCGAGGTCTTCAGCGGGGTCGGCTATCAAGGAGCTGGGGGTGGAACGGGACACCGATGAGGTGCCAGGTGGCGTGGTCGATGCCCGAGCCGACCCAGATGGTCCAGATGGCGAGGCAGCAGTTCCTGAATCGGCGTTAGGCTCCTTACCTCGCATGGGTTGCGACGGAAGCGATTCTGCGAGATCCGGGCCCTCGTCACCCCCTGCTCGGTCTTGAGCCTCTCGCACTCCGCCGTGGTCGTGGACGTTTGCCATGCCCATCGGCGGACGGGGTTGCCTTCACCGTCGGGGGCTGGAGCCTCGTACGCGTTGCAACTTGCATTGCCGTGAAGTCTTCATCGCAGTTTCATGGAGGTTATGCCACTGCCCATGCGCGTGATCACTCCCGGTCGCCTCGCGGCGCTGCGGGAGCAGGCAGGGCTGTCGAAGACCGAACTCGCTCGGCGAATCGGGGTGTCGACGCGCATGGTGTTCTTCTACGAAGAGGGCAGGCACACGCCGACGCCGCAGCGGCTGCAGAAGATAGCTGAGGCGCTGCGCTGCGATTTGGAGGAGCTCACCGGAGTCCGCCGCGGTGAGGAAGGCTCACGCGGATCAAGTGCCTGGAGCCGCGCCAGAGCCTTGCCCAAGAACGCCTGCGCCAGCTTGGCGTGCCGACGGGCAATATCCCGACGCGCCTGCTGCTGCTCTGCGAGGAACACCCGGTCCTGCTCACGGTCGTACACCGTCGCCCGCATTACCCACGCGTACTGCCGCGACCACTGGAACAGGAGGGTCGTGGATTTACCCAACCCTCGCGCAACCTTCGTCACACTCCGTGCCGCACCGAGATGGCGGTAGGCGGCGAAGGCCTCGAACGCCTGGGGAGACTCACCGCTCTGCCGCTCCCAGGGATCGACAACACCCCGGTCGACCACCGGTTAGCCTTCCTTCTCCCCCGTGCGCCACCAAATCCCGGCTATGTCCAGAGCACAAGACTAGAAGCTGATCGGCGAACGGCGCCGCGGACATGGCTATGGGTACAGACGTGCAGGCTTCCGGACACTCTTCACCTCCGCTCGCGCAGAGAGCACAGCCACCACCGGTACGTGGAGCCGTCCCCGACCGGTTCACCTCCGCTCGCGCAGAGAGCACAGCAAGTCGTAGTCGGACATGGTGGTGGGGTTCGGTTCACCTCTGCTCGCGCAGAGAGCACGCATCATGCACCATCAGGCCCGTGAGCTTCTGCGGTTCACCTCCGCTCGAGCGGAGGTGAGTCGGAGTGACCATGGACCGGGACGACTCGGAGGTGGTGCTCTCCGCGCGAGCGGAGGTGAGTCGCAGGTCAAGGGCTGGTGGGCGTCCTCGCCACGACGCTGCTGCGCCTGCAGCGGCGGGAGCCGTGGTTCCGGCTCGGCGCCAACGACCCGGGCCGCCAGCGGGAGCGCCACCCGGAGCCGGTCGGGCAGTGGCCGGGGCGGGCGATCTCGTAACCAACGTGTGCGACCAGTAGTGTGCGGCTCATGCCTGACTCTGCCCCCGTTGATCCTGACCAGCCATACGACATCGCCGGCCGCATTACGGTGAGTGCAGGTCCTGACATCGCGGGCAAGATTGTTGACTGGGCCTGTGATGTGGACAGCACCTATGGAGAGGGCCCAGAGCCTCCCATGCCGGAGGTTATCCAGGTGGCGTGCCCCCAGTGCGGCCAGGAGGAGCTCCGGTTGCGCGGAACCTGGTCCGGCCCGGTCACGATCACCTGTCCGTCTGGGCATAGCTGGCCTGGCACGGTTGCGATGATGCGCGAGGCAATCCGGCTCTTCCTCGCCCAAACCTGATCACGTGCCAGCGAGCGTGACCTCCGCCAGCGTCTGGCAGGTGTAGTAGCCATGCCCGACGTCCTGGTGTTGGCGTACTACGTGTACTCGGTCGACGCGGATGTCCATCCGGTCCGGTCTCGCTCGTCGCAGGCCGCGGTTGAAGGTGTGAGCGTGTCAGGCGTGCGTAATGGTGCACTCGGGGTATCAGGACTCTCCGAATAGCTCGGACAGCATGGTGCCTCCCTTGTCGGGTCTGTGCATGGTGAGCTGAGCCTGGTGGAAGCTCGGCGCGGCGATGTCCGGAGCCGCCCCTGGGCTCCAGGCGTTGCTGCCTTGCCTCTTGGGATCAGGCGATGACGAAGGGGGTGAACGCAACTGTTGCGTGGCTCAGACTCAAGGTCGTTTGCCCTGCGGTACGCCTGTAGCGTCCCCGTCCGGTACACCGTCGGCGTACGCCCTTGAGCGATCCGACTTATCGGCCAGACAGCACGTGGTTCGTCAGCAGCGTCAACGCCTCTTCCGCAGGCCGTGAAGCCCACGGTACGGCTGCGCCGCCCGGCCAGAGCTATGGCGCCACCGGGCGAACGAGGGCGCCCCGCACATCTGTCCGAATCCCGCTCTACTTCCATGCGGTGGACGCGGGTTAACTCAGACCTTTCGCCCGGAGCTGGGTGGGAGAAGCTGAGAGGAGAGCACAGATGGCAGACAGGGCATCCACACAGGTGGGGACCAGCCCCGCGCTTCTGATCGCCGTGGAGGAGCTGGCGACCGCGCACGACCGCAGCGAGTCCGAGCGGTCCGACATCACCAGCTCGCAGAACAGCGCGGGCGATGACGGCGACAACCGCGACCTGAACCTCCCGAAGGAGTAAGGGGAACCCATGGAGCACCGGCTCGTCACCCACATTGAGAAGGCTCTCGACTGGGACGGGCCGGGTTCCGTGGGGACCGCGTTCGCACGCGGCCGTCTCACGGACCCGGAACTGCCCGCACGGCTGTTGACCCCGCACAAGCTGCTGGACCTGATCAAGCGCCACCACCTGGCCAATCCGCAGCTACGCTGCTACGCCGAGGGCGACGAAATACACCCGTCCACGTTCCTGTCCACCAACGTCAACCGGCGCAGGCAGGCCGTGAGCCAGGCCGACATGGCGGCTCTGGGACGGATTCTCAACGAGGGTGGCACCGTGGTCCTGGACCACGTGGACTTCTTCGACCCGACGCTGGAAGTCGCCTGCCGGGCCCTGGGCTGGTGGTCGGGCGAACTGACCTCCGCGAACGCATACCTCGCGGTCGGTGAAACCGACGGTTTCCATCTGCACTGGGACGATCACGAGGTCATTGCTGTGCAGCTTTCGGGCGAGAAATCGTGGGAGGTGCGTGGCCCGTCCCGGTCGGCGCCGATGTACCGCGACGCGGAACGCAACCGCACGCCCTCCGAGGAAGTGCTGTGGAAGGGCACCATGCGGGCCGGGGACGTCATGCACATCCCCCGCGGCTTCTGGCATACCGCCACCCGCCTCGGCTCAGGTAGGGGTGGCCACTCACTGCATGTGACGTTCGGGTTCACCAAACGGACCGGCGTCACATGGGCCAACTTCCTCTCTGACGCCGCCCGCGCCAGCGAAGCATTCCGCCACGACCTGGAATCCGCCCACGGAGCCGGGCACAAGGTGCTGACGGACAAGCTCAGCGCTCTGGCCACTGCCTACAGCCCCGAGCGTTACCTGGACGAACTGAGGTTCAGTACCCCGCCCGCACGCCACATGCCGCATGTGGGTGCCTTTGGCCCACCGGATGGAGTCGCGGCCACCACCGAGTTCGCGCCATCCATCATCCGATCCGGTGACACGGTCCAAGTCTGCGGCGGTGGAAAGCGGCTGACCTTCCACGAACGCGCAGAACCCGGTCTCTGGGTGCTCCTGTCGGGCCACCCGGTCTACCTCGACGGTGCCTCCGAGGACATCACCACTCTGGCCGACCTGCTGATCACGGAGGGGCTGTGCGAACCACTGACGGAAGTATCGTCCTCGGGCTATACCGGTCTGGTCACGCCCGTGACCTACTCGAAGCAGCCGTCGGCCTCGGCATAACACACCTCGACACCGCGTCCAACTACCTTCGTCATCGCTCCCACGAGGTCCTGAAGACAACGGTCGGCGACCTGCTGCCGAAATTCTCGGTCTCCACCAAGGTTGGATATTTTCCCGAGGGCCACAGCCTCGATCCCGCCCGGCTGCGCATCGCCGCCGAGCAGGCGATCAAGGACCTCGGGCGGGAGCCGGATCTGGTGTTCCTCCACAACCCGGAGCAGTCGGCATCCGACGCCGAGACGCTGGCGCAGGCGTGCGCGGCCCTGGCCGACACTGCACAAGCGGGGCTCTGCCGTTCCTGGGGCGTCTCGACCTGGGATCCGCGCCCGCTCATGGACTTCGACGTGCCGTGCCCTGATGTCCTCATGGTGCGGGCGGGGCTGCTGGTCGGGGTCGACGTCCTTGAAGCGTCCGAGGCCCTGGCGACGCGGTGGCGTCCGTCGCAGGTGTGGGGCATGAGTCCCTTCGGCGGAAGCACGACCCAGGCGGTGTGGGAGCGCTTCGATCCGAGGGTCTTCCTGCGAAAATCCCCGTCAATCACGAAGGCCCAGGCTGCGTTCCGCTCCTCCTACGGCCTGCCTCGGGTTGACACGGTCGCTGTCGGCACGGACAACGTCGACCACCTGCGGGAGCTGACCGAGGCCCTGGCGTACGAGATCGACGAGAGGGTGGTCCGGGAGTACCGGCAGCTCCTCAGAGCCCGTCAGCTCGCCTGAAGCTCCTGCAGCAGCTGCTCCGCCGTCTTCCGCGCGGGGACCAGGCGGGGGTCCTCGGGATCAGCGTAGGGGCCGAGGATCTTCGCGGCGACGAACAGCGTCATCAGCTTGCCGTCCCGGCTCGCCAGATCGTTGCGCCGCTCGCTGCGGACGCGGTCGGCCAGAGCCGGGACGGCGAGGGAGGCCCCCCACAGATTTGCCGCATCCAGGCCGCACGGGGCCATGCCCCAGTCCTCCCAGTCGAACACGCAGAACACCGGCGCCGTCACATTCGCCCAGTTGAGATCCCCATGGGCCGGACACCAATCGACCACTGCCGTATCGACGCCGGGGAAGACGCTGTGGATCGTTCCCGTGACCAGCTCCTGCGTGAGGGTCTCGGTATCCGGTGTCGCGATCCGGTTCGTGTGCTGCGCGGCCAGGGCATCTAGTGAGGCATTCAGCGAAGCCCACCACTCCTCAGTCAACTGCGGGTCCTTCGCCACCACGGCGCTGCCCACTGCTGCACCCGGCAGCAGTCCGGTCTCGTCCGCCCGCCACATCACCGGTTCCACCTCGTCCCGCCACGCGACACCGGCGAGCCAAGCTGGCTTAGCGATCCCGCGCAGGGCCTCCGCGGACGCAGTGCCATCCCCGCCCTGGACCCCGATCCGGTCGAGTCCGCGCCGCTCGATGCGCACCCACGTACCGCGGTCCGTACGTGCCCCCACAGACCGGCGCTTACGCACCACAGTCTCGTGATCCAGGCGCACCCCCAGCGACCGCTCAACACGGTCCACTACGGCTTCCACGGGCTCTTTGCGCAGATCCACCGAACGCAGCGTCATACGCCCGAACGTACCAAGTCCCAGCCGAAGCGCGCCGAGTCCGACACAGCCCTGCTCTTCAGGCGGCTGACGCCGCCGCGCCCGCCCTGGACCGCCTGGCCCACCCCTCCCGCCTTGGCCCGCGCATCGTGATCGCCCCGAACGAGGACGAGATGACCGCGGCCCCACTCCGACACCACCCCGTACTACGTCCTCGGCCCCGACACGACCGGTGCCGCCGAGTCCCTGGCCGTGCTGGCCGAAGATGCCTTCGACCGCATCATTGCCACGGGCCTCGACGAGCTCGTCGAGCCGCACGCCGCCGTGATCTGTTTGACCGGCGAACGCCGCCCCGGCCAGACCCTGCACAGCTTCGCCCTCACCCGGCTCCCGGCGACCGTCTTCACGGACCACACCGGCGATGCTGCGTCCTCGCCCACCTCGGCGACCGGCCCATCCGCCTGCCAGCGCCGCTGGACAACCTCATGCTGGAATTCGTAGCCTCCCGAGCCACCGACACACTGATCCGGCATGGGGGAGACTGGCTCTTCCCGGGACGGGCGGCAGGACGGCCAATCCACGACTCGCAACTGCTCCGACGGCTCCGCGCTCACGGAGTTAAGGCCCGCCAGGGACGCAGCACCGCGTTGTTCGCGCTGGCCCAGCAGTTGCCCACGGGGCAGTTGGCCAAGATGCTCGGCCTTCACGTCGGCGTGGCCGTCGCCTGGCAGCGTGCGAGCGGCGGCGACTGGATGGCGTACGCCGCCGATGTCGCCGCCCGCTTCGCGATCCGCACCTGTTCACAGGCAAGCGACGAGCCGGCCGACGGCAACGGTGACCCGCCGAGTCCCGCCCTTCGGGCCCAGCCGCCGATCACGCGGCACGGCCACGGGCGGGGCCCGGTCCGGCACCACCCGGAAACGGTCGCGCACCGGGCTCCCCGGGCTCGTGAACGGGTGCTAGACGCGCGACTTCCGCACCGAGTGCCATGCCGCCCCGGCCAGAGCCCGAGCCGACCGGAACACCGAGAGCTGTTCGTGCCGGCGGTACAGGGCCCAGTTGTACGGCACGAGCGACAGCTTGTTCGACGAGAGCGACCCGGCCCGCTGAGACCGGTACACGGCCAAGGGTTCCCGCAGAGCCCGGGCGGGGGTCCCGTCCCGCATGATCGACAACCAGAGCGCGTAGTCCTGCCTCTTCGGCATGTCCGGCATCAGCTTCGCCCCGACCACCCTGCGGTCGTACATGCCGGTCAGGGCGCCGATGTGGTCCTGGACCAGCATCGCGCTGTAGTCCACGCGTTCCGGCGCCCACACGACGCGCCCGTTCGGGACGAAGTCGGCGGCCTCGCCCGAGTACAGGGCGTCGACCTTGTAGTAGGAGGTGAAGGTGAGGGGCGTCCCGGCCGTCGCGGCGAAGCCGAGCTGCTTCTCCAGCTTCGTCGGGAGCCACATGTCGTCGCTGTCGAGAAAGGCGATGTAGTCACCCCGGGCCCGCGCGATGGCCAGGTTCCGGGCCTTGGCCGCGCCCCCCTGCCGGGCCGCTGCCTCCGGCAGGACCCGCTCGTCCTGCCGGGCCAGCTCTCTCAGCAGATCCATCGAGTCGTCCGAGGACGCGTCGTCGGTGATCAGCAGTTCGAGATCGGTGTGGGTCTGCGCCAGCACCGACCGAACTGAGGGCCCGAGCGTGGCCGCCGAATTGTGTACCGGCATCACCACAGAAACCAGGGGCACAGCAGTGCTCCTTACCCAGATTGGAGCCGTCATGGAAGTTGTTGTGGCGCCGGCCAAGGCTACGTGGGACTGCCGCTCGCCGTGCGCGCCGCCGAGGTGGGCCATCGCGTCGTCGGCTACGACGTGGACCCACACCGCATCAAGCGGCTCACCGCCGGCGATCCGTACGTTGAGGACGTGGCCTCCTCCCGGCTCCGTGCGGTGCTGGACACCGGGGCCTACTCCGCGACCGCCGACCCTGCCGCGCTGGCCGACTTCGACATCGCGGTGATCACGGTGCCGACCCCGCTGCGGGACGGCGTGCCCGACCTTACCTACATCGAGTCCTGCGCCCGGACCCTGGGCGAGCACCTTCGCCCCGGCGCGACCGTTGTCCTGGAGTCCACGACCTATCCCGGCACCACCGAGGAACTGCTGCTGCCGATCCTGGAGAAGGCGTCGGGCCTCAGGGGCGGGGTGGACTTCCTGGCCGGACGTGCGGCCGGTGGCGCAGCCCGATCGCGAGGTTCAAACGCATCAGCCGCGCCGCCGCCGGGTTGCCGGCCCGGTCTGCGGATCTGAGACCGGTCTCGTGCGCCTCAACCCACACGCGGTAGGGAGGCCAGCGCTAGAACAACGCCCAGCTGCGGCTCACTCCCGACGAGCCATATTTGGCCACCTCTTTTCGGCCCATCCGGAAGGGCGCGGAGCACACCGGAAGAAGTGCCGCTATGCCGATCACAGATGTTTCGTGAACGCCTCACGTGACAGGGGCTGCGGGCACTACCGTCCGGAGCGGAAGCCGACGAGATGACAGGAGCACGGCGTTGGAGAACTTCTTCGTCCCCAAGAAGATCTGGCAGGGCGGAGGCCCCTTCCCGCACGTCCTCGTGTTGCTGAGCGAGTATCCGGAGTTCCGTGAGTACGCCCGCGCCCACCACGACCTGCTCTCCGAGTACGGCGACAAGCTCGGCGTGATCCCCGAGGAGTGGCTGCACTCCACGGTCCAGGGCATCCATCACGCGATCGACGACGGCCAACTGGACAAGCTACGGGACGCCCTGCGCGTCGAGCTGGCCGGAATGGAGCCGTTCCGGGTCCAGCTCGGCCCGGTGTGGCCAGGCGTCACCGCGGTCACGGTCGCCGTCTACCCGGAGGACGTGATGGCCGAGCTCAACGGCCGCGTCCGTACGGCGATGGAGAAGGTTCCCGGCATCTCGCTGCGTGCGAAGGAGGCCAGGTTCTGGGCTCACGCGTCGTTGACCTATGCCCGGGCCGACTTCCCGGACCGTGACCTCAACCGTGCGCTGCGTGCGCTGCGGCCCCCGCGAGTGGACATCACGATCGACCGAGTCCACCTTGTCAATCAGTACCAGCGCCCCAACCTTGGCTATTACACCTGGGATGTGGTCGAAGAGGTCCCGTTCGGGTGATCCGAGGCATCTGTCGCGTCCTTCGGCCGTGAGCCGATGCCGATGGCGGACCGGGCGGCAACCTCGGCGGCGTACTCAAAAGCGCAGCTCAGGCGGCCTCAACGAAATCCCGGGCACCTTCTCGGCCGCAGTGCGGACGCGGCGGTTGAGTGCGGCCATCCCGTCCTCCGCCGGGGTAGACCGCGACGGTCACGGCGGTGATACCAGGCCATACCGGAAGGCCGAGCTGGACCTGGAACGGCTCCATGTCGGCCAACGCATCGCGGAGGTGCCGCAGAGCTGAGCCAGCTGCTCCGTGTCGACCGCGTGGTGGATGCCCTGGACCGTAGAGTGCAGCCACTCCTCGGGGATCACACCGAACTCGGCGTGCTCGGCGAGCAGATCGTGGTGGGCGCGGGCGTACTCGCGGAACTCCTCATACTCGCTCAGCAGCACGAGAACGTGCGGGGAAGGCCCTCCGTCCTTCCAGATCTTCTTGAGGGTGAAGAAGTTCTCCAACGCCGCGCTCCTGAACTTGACGTCGTAGGGCTGTAGTTCGGCAGCGTAGCGGCCGTGGCCCGCCAGCGCGTCGCGAAGGTCCTGTGATTACCGGTGCCTCGTCTGATCGCTGCTGTGTACGTACAGGACCCGTGCACCCGAGAGGAGTTGATCCTGCTCCCGGGTGATGAGCCCAGTCCGGAGGTCGCTGCGCTGGTGACCAATCCCGATGCGTGGGAGGTTCTGCCGACGGAGTGCGGGCCGGAACCGATTGCGGTTGGTGAGCCGGACCCATCCGGCCAGAAGGCCGCAGAACCGGATGCGGGCGAGACCGATGGGGACGGGCCGAAGAAGCAGACGCCGCGGCGTTCGCGGTCCTCGACGGCTTCATCGTGACCCCTGACGGGGGCCCGAGAGGCTGTCCCGTCATGATCGGCCCGCCGACAGGAGTCCTGGCGGCGGGCCGTGATGTAGCGAAGAAGGGAGCGGTGGTGGACGAGTTCCAGCGGCGTGGTTGCTGGCTCAGCTCGGGCCGGACTCGGACTCGGCGGACTTGGAGCGTCGGTTCTTCCGCCTCCGGTCGGTACAGGCGGTGGCGCTGGAGGTGCTGGGGGAGCGACGGGCGAAGCTGCTGGGCGACCCGCTGAAGGTCACCGTTGACGGCGTGGTGACCATGGACCTTCAGGAGAACCTGCGGGGCATCGAGCGGCAGATCGACCAGGTGCGTCAGACCCCAGCCCCGGACGACCCCGGCGAGGAAGAAGAAGCCGACGAGGTGATGGGCGTGACGTGGCTGACGCCGGGGCGCCGGTACCGGTAGCTATGCGGATCTTCCTGGGCGCCACGCGCACCTTGGGTAAGGGCAGCCCCAGCGATGGGCCGGGACGGCTGAAGGGCGCGTGTTGCGCCGCTGCATCAGACGGGTGGCGATGGGGCCGCGCGGGGAGCGCCGGAAAGCGGTCCAGCCAGGTTGCACCGTGGGTACCGGATCGCCTGCCTCGATCCGGTGGCCCCCGGCGACCACCGGCGGAACGGAGCCCTACCCCTCCGTGTGGGGGTCTTCGCCCGGCGGTTCGCTTAGGTCGTCGGGACACTGCTCGATGCGTTTTGCCTGCGGCGCCCGGCTTCCGGGACTATGGCCGCATGGCCTCGTTGAAGCAGTTTGAGCCCGCGTCCGGCACCCGTGATTTTCTCGCCGCTGAGCATGAGAGGCGGGAACGCGCGTTCGCGACAATCAGGGAAGTATTCGGCCGCTACGGCTTTCAGCCTCTCCAGACGCCGGCGTTCGAGCGGCTGGACGTCCTCACCGGCAAGTACGGCGACGAGGGCGACAAGCTGATCTTCAAGATCCTCCGGCGCGGTGAGCATGAGGCGACCGGCGAGGCTGACCTTGCCCTCCGCTATGACCTCACGGTGCCGTTGGCCCGCGCGGTGGCGGCCTACGGCAGCCAGCTGCCCTCCCCGTACAAGAGGTACGCCATCGCTCCGGTATGGCGGGCCGACCGGCCGGGCAAGGGACGCTTCCGCGAGTTCGTACAGTGCGACTTGGACATCGTCGGATCGTCCTCGCCGTTGTCCGACGCCGAGGTTGTCCTCGCCTTGCACGACGCCCTGGATGCGCTGGGCGTTCCGGAGTTCCGGTTCCTGCTGAACTCCCGGCACGTCCTGTTCGGCCTGTTGGAGGCGTACAACGTCCCCGAAGACCTCGGCTCCGGCGTGCTGATCACGCTCGACAAGCTCGACAAGCTCTCCCCGGAGGCTGTTGTCGGCGAGCTGGTGGCCAGCCGCGGGCTGTCGCAGGAGGTGGCACAGGGTCTGGTGGATGACCTCACTTCGCCCGACGCGGTCGAGCGGATCCGGGGCGAGCTGAAGTCCAGCGAGATGGGCCAGGCGGGACTGGCGGAGGTGGACCGGCTGCTGGAGCTGACCAAGGACGCGATCCCGGCCGAGCGGATCGGGTTCACGCCAAACCTGGTACGCGGCCTCGACTACTACACGGGGATCATCTTCGAGGTCGTCGCGCCGGGCATGCCAGGCTCGATCGCCTCCGGCGGTCGGTATGACGGGCTCATCGCTCGGCTCGGTGGCAAGGACTCCCCAGCCTGTGGCGGCTCGCTTGGCATCGAGCGGATCCTTCCGCTTCTGGAGCAGGCTGACCAGGACAGCTACTCGCAGATCGACGTGGCTGTAACGGTCATGGGCGAGGACCTGGCGGCGGACAGTTTCCGGATGGCGGCTGAAATCCGGCGCGTCGGGGTACGAACTGGTGTCTACCTGGGGGCCAGTGGGAAGTTCGCCAAGCAGATGAAGTGGGCCAGCGACCAGGGGGCCCGCTTCTGCGTGATCTACGGCAAGGCTGAGTGCGAGGCTGGCACGGTCACGCTGCGGGACATGGACAGCGGCGAGCAGGTCCAGGTCCCACTCGATCAGGTCGCCGCGGAGCTCGCGCGGCGGTGCGCACCATCCAGTTGACGTGCAGCGGGCCCTGTCCGCTGCCGACTTTCGAGGAGGAGCGGATGGGAACGCAAGGCGATCGGATCTTTGAGGTGACGGCTGAGCGCGGGTTTCCGGATCCGTGGCTCAGCTTCGGAGACTCACTGTGCGACGAGGCAGCTCTCAGCACGGAGTTAACCCGCGCGATCAGCAAGGCACGTAAGGAACCCACAGCCGAGACCCGTGCCGAGGTCGCGCGGGTCTTCCAGGCGAAGACGGCGAACCTGCGGCGCTGTGCCGGGATCCTTGACCAGGTGCTTGGTGACTACGACGCCTCGGGTATGTGGGCGGTCCTGGACGAGCGGGCTGGCAGGCTCGCTATCGAGGACGTGCTGGAGACCTGGGGGCGCACCCAGGCGTTGCACCCGTTCCCCGTCGTGCTCAAGAGCCTGGAGTTCAACTGGGGCTACATGAAGGAGCACGGCGTCCGGGCGTTCTACGAGATGACCCGCGGCTACGTCGCGCGGCTCCAGGAGAACACCGACCGCTGGCATGACGCCTGGCAGGGCGAGGTCGAAACCGGAGTGGTGGACCGCATCACGTCCATCGAATGCGACTTGGCGAGCATCGAGGCGCCGATGCACTGCGACGTGTGCAAGAAGACGATCACGGCGCTGCTGTACCTCGACGAGTAGCCAAGGGAAGGTGGAGCGAACGCTCCTGCTGGTCCAACGCGCTGCGCCCACGCCTCCGAGGTCGGAGGCGTGGGCGCAGCGGTTTGGGAAGCCAACTTGGGCACAGTGTCGTTACTGTGCCTGCTGGGAAGGCTTCTCACGGTGACTCCCGGCTCGGTACCTACTCACCAGGCGCCGATCTGGGAGCCACCGTTACTGGAGGCCTCACCCCTGGGCAAGGTGTCAGTCGACACCGGGGCTCTGGATGGCGAAGGCGATGAATGCCGCCCATCCTTGTGGTGACACGGTGAGGTTTGGGCCGCTGATGTCCTTTGAGTCCCGTACGTGGATGGCGTTGGGTCGGGCTGCGACCTCAACGCACTGCCCACCGTTACTGCCGCTGTAGCTGCTCTTGACCCAGGTGAGGTCGTCGCAGGCGTGCATCGTGGCCTGCTCGATGGTCATAGATTCCCCGCCAGTTCTTCGATGAGCTTCACTGAGTCCTCCGCATTGAGGGCTTGGCCCCGGATGATTCCATACCGTCCTTCGAGCGATCGGACCTTGTCCGGAGCTGCGATCCAGTCGCTCCCCGCTTGCCCTTCCACGTATCCAAGCCGCTTGCCCTCAGCTGTCTCCAGAAGCGTGAGGGGGCCATCGAAGCCAGCGTGCGTCTCGCAGGCCGTTGGCAGCACCTGAATTGTTACATTCCGCATGCGAGCGCACTCGATCAGTTTATTGAGTTGGCCCTTGAGCGCCGACTTCCCTCCGATCGGACGCCGTAGTACCCACTCCTCGATGACGAAGCTGAGCATGCAGGTGGGCTTGCGGGGTAGCAGGGCTTGTCGCTCTAGTCGGGCAGCGACTCGGGCCTCGACCTCCTCGTCGTCGAGAGTCGGATGGTGGGCGCTCAGTACTGCATGGGCGTAAGCCTCGGTCTGTAGCAACCCATTCACCACGTGGGTGTCGTAGATGTCGATGCGGAGGGCGCTGGCTTCAGCCTGAACGTACTCCTCGAACCACTCGGGGAAGAGGTACTGGTTGGACAGATGTTCGCCTACGACCACTAGGACACCATGGGCCTGGAGTGCGGTGTCGACAGCCTCGATGTAGTCCGGCTGTGCTCGGCGTTCGCCCCTTTCGATCTTTCGCACGAGGTCAACGGAGTACGGGATCTTGTCGCTCAACTCCTGGGTGCTCAGCCCTCGAACTTCGCGGAGGCGCTTCTGTTGGGCGCCGAAGATGACGTAGCTCGGCGGCCTGTCATCCTTGTCCTCGCTGGTCAACGGTCTCCTCCTTTCGACTATGGCCCTGCGGCGGGACAGGGCAGTACAAAGTCCTACCGCAGGAGCCCAGTTCGCTTTGTCCACCGGGAAGAGCTACCGATCCTGGCTCTCCGTCACCAGTGTGTGACACATGATCTCCAAACCTCATCTAACGCAAACGACCTTTGTGCCGGGAGCGTTGGAGGGTGACCAGGGTCCGGTGCATGAGGGGCCGGTGTGGCTGCCTTCCAGCGGAGTCCATATGGTGCGGGCGGGAGCCCACTTCGATGTGGTCCGCGTCCCCGGAGAACGCGGGATCGCCACAGCAAATGATCTGTGCGCGACGGCTCCGGGGCGCAGCGGACCGATCCTTCGGCAGCTACTCGGCACGGATGTCACCCTCTTCTTCGTGATGCCGGACCCGCAGGAGACCGTTAAATGGCCTCCTGGCATCAGGGAGCTTCGGAAGGACGAGACCGTACGACTGCCTGCCCTCGGAACCAATGACAGCGGCAGTGAGTGGGTGGCTTGTCCTACAGCTGCCGCTCCATATGTCGACCGACGAGCACTTCAGGCAGTGCTCATCCGGGCGACCGGCTGGACCCCGGTGGAGGGGGCGTGAATCTCCATCGGGGCACAACATCGCGGCGCTCGACGGTGCAAGTGGCGGTCGGCCAGACCAGTGGGCTTCTGCGGCGTCAGGCCAAGCAACTGGACGTCGAGACCACTCGCTTGGCTTCTCCCGAGACTGTTCGTGCGTGCATCACTCCCCTGCACAACTCGTTCATCTACGACGAAGGGATCGCTGACGACCTGGACACGGCCTTCGGCTTGCAGTCGGCCCTGCTCACCATGGAGGACGTACAGGAGCTGGCGCCCCGCATCGGCCGCCATCTGCGTCAGTTGCAGAACATCGCTGTCCAGCGTGGCGCCGGAGCCCTGAGTCCGGAACTCACGGCGATTGTGGAGCGAGCACAGCGGCTCAAGGTCGAGCCCCCGCCTACCGATCTCGCATCAGCCCGGGGACATGTGCGTCGGCTGGCGCTGGCGGTCGAAGAAGTGCTTGGGGTGCTGGCAGCCGAGACGACCGACACCGCTGGCTCCACCCACGTCGAGGAACGGTGGTCAGCATGACGCTGCCCCGCGGCTACTGGTGCCAGGTGATCTACACGGAACCGGATCGGCCCGACGCCGTAGTGCTGAGCACGACAACCGGCTTCCCCGGCCGCGCGGTCACCTGGCTCAGGACGACCGCACGGAACGTCGCCGTCGACCTGGATCGCGAAGCCTTCGGCACCGTGTGGGCCTGGCTCGGCGATCACCAGGGCGCCGGCATGGTCGTCAAGGATCTGCACAACGGCATCCCTTATACCGCCCGACTGGGCAGTAGCGAACGCCCGATGTGGCTCGTAGTCCATCCCGTCTCGTGCCTGCCTCTCTTCGATGTCTGCACCCGACCGCGCGCCTTATCCGTTCCCAGCCAGGCCGGGGTGCTTCGTAGTCAGGCGGCGAGCCCTCTGCACTGTCCTGCCAACCGGAGGTCCGCATGAGCACCCTGCCCATTACGCTCCCGTCGAGTGACCGAGCGGCTCTGGTGACGGCAGCGCACGAGCTACGGTCCGCTCTGCACCAGGCCGGGATCAACGGCCCGAGTCCCGTGATCGGGCTGCACGGCGCTCTCATCGGGCTGAGCGCCGTCAACGCCCGTGAGGCCGCTGAGCTGACCCGATTGATCCGCAAGGGCCTGCGAGAAGCCTTCAAGGTTGCCCGTCGGCTGCGAGAGGTGGTCCTCGCGCACGACCTTGACTTGCCGGACCTGAAGGTGGATGGCGGTCGCATCATGCTCGGCGAGGTATCCGTCCCCACCGCCGCACAGCTCGCCATCCTGCTCGGCGCCCCGCGGGAGGAAGTTGAGGCCGGAGCCGACGCGACGGAATGCGCGGCCAGGTGGGCACACCAGGTGCGAGTGCGTGACCTGCTCTCCGACTCCTACGAGGCCATCGCCGAGTGCATTCTCGCCGATGTATACGCCCACCCGGACTGCATCCGATGCAACCACGAGCCCAGCATCGAGCTCGGCTCGATAGACGTCGAGGCCGCTCGGCGTCTGCTGGCAGCCCTTCGGGCCGCCCTTCCCTGAGCCGGTCGCCGGTGCGGACCGGAAACGACACACCGGCGACCTTTCCAAGTGGGTCCTCTCAGTCCCGCGCGGCCACCGTGCACGCGCCCGTACGGCCGCCCCGGGACGCCCCCGGAGAGGACGGCGCCACTGCCCAGCCACGCCGACGCTGGGAGCTGGCGCCCCAGCCGCCCTCGCCCGCAGTCACCGAGCGGCGGCTGGCCACGCCCCTTCCTCCACCCCACACCACCGCATCGAGGAGATCGGCCATGCCCCCCGTGCCCACCCGTGACGCTCCGGCGGTACCCGGCGTGCCGTGGATTGCGACCTGGAGCCGTGAGCGCATCAGCACCAACCTGCTGGAGAGTCGCCTGCCCGGGGGGCTGTTCTACTTCAACGAGGGCCCCGGCGATCGCGACAAATTCGGAGCCCTGTGGGCCCGGCAGGCGCAGCGCATCGGACACGGTGCCGCTGAGCTGGCCGGGATCCATCCGCGCCGTCAGCGGCAGGCCATGGAACAGCTGCTGTGCCAGGTGTGCGGGCTGGGGGCTGACACCAGTGAGCTGGGCGTGCTGTGGATGGAGCCCGTCGTACCCGGCGCCTCCATCTGTCCGTCGTCCACCCACCCACCGGTCTGCGTGCCGTGCGCCATGGAGTCGCGTGAGCGGTGCCCCCGGATCAGGCGGACCGGCGTGCACATCTTCCGCGTCGCGAGCCCCATGCCCGAGGGCGTCATTGGCACCCACTACTACCCCGGCCTCGACGGCACGCTCGTTCCCGATGGGTCGATGGAGGTGCGCTACGAAGACAGCGAGGTGAAGTGGGTCCTAGCGCATCAGATGATCACGGCACTCACCGGGATCACCCCGGTCGACCTCGACGAGGAGTACGCCCGCTACCTGGCCACTGACCCAGAGCCGAGAGTCGCCTCCGTCCGCAGCACGGCGTCTCGGCGGTGCCCTCGTCAGGCGATCTCCGACCACCGCACGACGTCTCCCACTACTTAGGAAGGACTTGCTCATGTGTTCGCACACACCGCGGTGCCCGGCCGCCGACGCCACCGACGCGGGCGCAGCCCATCCCATTTCCATCCACTTTGATCAGGGTTGGGTGCTCCTGTGTAACGGCCTCGTGGTCTTTGACGACACCGGCCAACTTCGGCCCGATCTGAAGGTCGTCCCGCCCCGCCGCGTCGCGGCTCCCTCCCAGACGGAGAAGGCTGCGGCGTGAGCATCCAGGACCAGGAGCACACAGCCGAGCCCAGCTCATCCCCCGCGGACTCCGCAGGCACCCGCCGCGCGTTGCGCGCTGACCTGCTGCGCGTGGGGAAGATCGGCGGCGCGAGGTCCGCGACTTCATCCGCGGCCGTGATCGAGGGCCACGCCCTTATCGACCGGCGCACCGGTGTGTGGGTGCCGCTGGCCGAGCGCCGCCGACAAGCCGCAGCAGGTTCACCAGCGGACCAGGCCCGGTGGGACCGGCTGATCGAGGCGGTCACCCGCCCTACGCAGCCGACCGAGGTCTCGTACGAGAAGCTGGTCGTGCGCGTGGGCAGTGCCCGAGATCTGCTACGCACCCTGGCTGACACCCTGCCGCCATTCGTGCCAGTCGCAGAAGTCGCTCAGCGGATCGAGCAAAGGGTCGAATCCGGTACCTACCCTCCTGGCGCCGTCCTGGCACCAGGCCGGATCGCAGCCGACCTGGGCCTCCCTCTTCAGAGCGTCCATCTGGCCTTATCTGATCTCGCTGGCAAGGGCGTGATCGAACAGCAGGCGAACTGTCGCGCACGGGTACCAGGAGCAAACCCCTTCAACGACAGGCCCCGCCAGCTCGCTCAACTCCTGCGGGCACTGGCAGCAGGAGGGGCCTTCCCTCCCGGCACCGCGCTGCCGGGCCGACGGGAGCTGTGCCGCATCCTGGTCACCGGGGACAAACCGTTCGCCGCCGCACTGCGTCTTCTGTTCCAGGAGGGGCTGCTGGAGCGTGATGTCCGCCAGCGGCTGACCGTGCGTCGAGGCTCCGTGAAGCGAACCGACCCGCCGAAACTTCCCGCACCAGCAGGGCACGTGAAGAGTCTCCGCGACGACGAGATCCCAGAAGCGGCCCGTAGGACGCGCGCCTGGTGGAACGCACGGCTCTCACCAGCGCCTGCCGCACTGGATCAGGTCATCGACCAGCTCGGCGCGACAGCTCATCAACTGGTCGACCGGGCCCAACCTGGCTCCGTCCCGCCGAGCACCGCGCAGCAGCAGTTGTCGGCCCTCGTCGCGCGCACGGCCATCACGGCCGCTGCGGTACACCATCCGCACTTCGAACTCCGGCTGTGGCACGCAGCATGCCTGGCTACGGCCGTGTGCGACCTGCTGGCCCTCCTCGACGACCTTGACGCCAGCCGTCCGAGCAGGCGCACCGCGATGCCCCCCTTGCTGTGAAGCCCCGAGTCATCCCCTGCTTTGCGTAGTTGCCCGTCCGTCCAACGATCAACCTGACGACGAGAGAAGCGGTCATGCAAATCACCGTCCTGTGCTGGAACTTCGAACGCAACGGTGCAGACGACCCGGCCAAGCGTCTACGAGCACACGAGAAGTTGGTGTCCCTCAACCCGCACCTCGTGTTCCGACAGGAGATGTGGGGCGCGGACGCCAACGGCAACGCGATCATGTACGAACTGGAAGACGTGCTCGGCCTGCGCGGCTGGCTCGGCCCCCAGTCATGCACCGCAGTCTTCGCCGACCCGCGCGTATTCCGGACACTGCGGGAGTGGCCGAACACCGGCCCCATGTGGGTGCTGCCGCCGACGGCGCTGACCATGCGCTACCTGCCCGCCGGGAACGAAGCGATACCCCTTGCAGTGGCCTCGTACCACCTCAACTACGCCTCGCCCACGAACCGACTTGCCGAGGCCGAGTGGCTGTCGACCTGGGCCGACAAGAAGTGGACCACCCCGGACGGCGAAACCGTCCGCATGCCAGCCCTCTTCGGCGGAGACAACAACGGATACCCGGCCCCCGGCCTCGACGGCGACCTGGCATTGCCTGAGCTGGCGAAGATCAACGACCAGCCGCACCGCCTGCACCGCTCCTATATCGGCCCGAACGGTACCCGGCTCATGGACACCCGCCCGGACGAGGCGCTGCGCACCGCCGGCATGGAGGACGTCGCCCGCCAGTGGGCCACGGCGCGAGGCGGCGACAAGACCGCCGTCTCCCGCACGGTCAACGCCTGCGAGACACACGGCCCCGACTCGCGCATCGACAGGATCTACGTCACCACCGACCTGTTGGATGCGGTGACCGGCGTCGACGTCATCGAGGTCCCCCTAGATCTCTCAGACCACCACATCGTCCGACTCACCCTGGACGGCGAACGACTCTCCGACATTCTCAACCGCCAACCCATTGAGGTTGCCGCATGACGACGGTGACACCCCCGTCGCAGCGACCTGGGACGCCTACGCCGCCGACGGACGCGGCTATCACACCACCACCTGCACCGACCTGGCCTGCCACGTGCTCGGCACGCCACGCACGCTCGCCCGGCTGTCCGTCTGCCTCAGGCGCGGATTGTCGGGCGTAGCAAGACCCAGCCCGGAGATGACCCTGGCGCCTACCCGTGCACGTGGAGCGCCTCGCGTCGGGACTGGACCGCGCAACCAGAACGCCCATGGCAAACGGCGACGGCCCTGACCTGGAGAGTGCATGCTTACGAACCCAACGTTCCGCAGCGTCGAAGGCGCGTACCTGGCTCTGCTCAGGCTCGCGACCGAAGAGCACGAGCACCACATCGCTGCACGCGGCAATGACGCGCGCGAGGTGATCGGAGTCGGCTTCCGGCTGCCTGATCCCCGCCAGCGGCTGCCGTACCTGTCGCAGCGCAAGGCCAACCCGATCTTCCAGTACGCGGAGGCGCTGTGGTACCTCGCTGGCCGCCGCGACCTGGAGATGATCAGCTACTACGCCCCCACCATGCGCTCCAGCTCATCCGACGGTGTGAACCTCGGCGGCTCCGCGTACGGGCACACACTGTTCACCCCGGCCGAAGGGGACACCGTCTCACGGTTCGACCGAGTACTGGGGCTGCTGCGTACCGAGACCGACAGCAAGCGCGGCTACCTGCCCGTGTTCTCCGCAGCAGAGCTCGCCATCAGCGACAACCCGGACATGGCATGCCTGGCCGGCTTGCACCTCCTGGCGCGCGGCGGACGGCTGCACATGGTGTGCAGCATGCGGGCCAACGATCTCGACTGCGGCCTGCTGTCCGACGTCTTCAGCTTCACCATGATCCAGGAGTACGCGGCCATCCAGCTCGGCCTTGAGCTGGGCACGTACACGCACTTCATCGGCTCGGCACACGTCAACGACCGCAACGCCGCCCGCGTCAAGCGGGTCCTCAACGAAGCCGACTGCCGACGGGCGCCCGTCCACTTCCAGTTCCCGGCCATGCCGGACAACACCACCGCGACGACCGTGGCAGATGTCCTGGAGCACGAAGAGGCGCTGCGCAGGAACGAGATCCGCTACAGCACACAGCTCATCCAGAAACTGGACATGGACCCGTATTGGCAGCAGGCGGTGCTGCTGTTCGAGGTCTACCGGCAGATCCAGCACGACGAAGCTGTGGCCGTCGATCCTGACATCCTGGCTGCGCTGCACCCGGGCTTGCGCTGGCTCGTCGGCCACCGCTGGACCGCGTGCGCTACCGCACTTGGCGGGGGTGCGCAGTGAGCCGGAAGCCGCCGAGTGGCGCCGTGGTGGAGGGCATCGACTTCGGCCGTTGGGTCGTCATCCTGTGCAAGCCGGACGCCGTCGAACGCGGGCTGGTCGATGCTGTGCTGGACCGGATCGCGGCCGAGGGTGCCACGGTCAGCGGTCGGCGCGAGGTCACCGCACAACCGTGGCAGGCCCACGTCCACTACTGGGACCTCCTGGTGGACGCCGACTGGTACCCCGATCGCGACATCCCCGCATGCCTGGACGACACATATGTCGGGCGCCGGGTCGCGGTCGCCCTCGCCTACGGCGAACCGGGCATCCACGCCTGGCTGCGGCGTCTTCTCGGTCACTTCGACCCGACGCAGGCCGAGCCCGGCACGATCCGAGGCGACCTCGGCAACGACAGCCTTGAAGCCGCACTCGCCGAGAAGCGCCTCGTACGCAACCTCGTGCACACCTCGGACGACCCCGACGCCGCGCGACGTGACTTCGGCACGTGGTTCGGCGCCGACCGCCGAGCCCTACTGACGTCGCCGAGGATCCCGCTCCAGCCCACCCCCGCCGACAACTGATCCCCCGCTTCCTGGAGGTTCCCGTGAACGCTTCCCCCGAGCTCGCCGCGGTTCCACGTCGTCCGCTGCCGATCCTGACGCCGCAGCAGATCAGCGCCCTGAAGCCCGAACTGGCGGACGTGATCGAATACCGCAAATCAGGGCTGTCACTGAACTGGATCGTCGGCTGCCCGATTGATTGCGTGTACTGCGTGCGGCATCTGTTCGACAACTTCGAGATGAAGGTCCCGCGGCGTCTGATGAGCGACGAGGAAGCCGTCGCCGCCCTTGTCTCGCACCGGTACTTCCGCCCGCACAAGACGCCCATCCAGCTCCTGAACCGGGCGACCGACCCCATGCTGCCGGTCGTCAAGCCGCACCTGTTCAACGTGCTGCGGCACCTGGATCAGCAGGGCCTGACCAACCACGTCCTGATCATCACCCGCTGGCGCATCGCCCCAGAGGACTGCGTCGTCCTCAACAGCTTCAAGAACCTCCGGCTGACGGTGCTGGTCACCCACTCGGGCATCGACAACGAGAAGATCGAGCCGGTCGACTCCAACATCGCGGCGGAGAGCCTGCGGACCCTCTATAAGCACGCCGAGCGGTACCGCACCGTCCTGTACTGGCGGCCGATCGTGCCCGGCCTCAACGACAGCGACGCCCACCTGGCGCGTGCACGCGAGCTTTCCGTGCACGCCCACGCCACGGTCTTCACCGGCCTGTTCTTCCGCAAGGAGATCGCCGACTACTACCAGGCGCATGGGCTGTCCATGCCGTACGACGATACGGCCCGGCGCAAGATCATGCCCGAGGTGGCGGAGAAGCGAATCCTGGACTATTTCCACACCCCTGAGTACACCGCCGCGCCCTGGGGCGCCCTGTTCCGCAAGACCTCCTGCGCGGTCGCCTACGCCCACGGGGAGGCCGACTACAACGGTCATTACGGCATCAGGGAACTGTGCAACATCTGCCCCGAGGAGCAGATCGCTCTGTGTAGGTCGGCCTGGGTCAAGCCCGACCTCGCCGAAGTCACCGATGAGGCCCGAACCCTCGGCGCGACCGGGGAGGTTGAGGTCACTGACCGTGCCATCGTCGTGGAGGGACTGGATGAGCCGCCGCGCTACTACCTGCAGCACGGGTTCGGCTACCAGTGCCACGACCGTGCCAAACCTCACCACTACCGCCAGCACGGCCGCGCACCGATCGGCTGGCTGGCGGAGGACGGACCTAAGACCGCATGAATTTCTCCTCCTGGCCCTCCTTGCTCGTCGTTGACGTTGAAGGCAACGGGACCACGCCGCCCGACCTCGTCGAGGTCGCCGCCCTCCCCATCCGTGAAGGCCGCCCCGACAAGAGCACCGCTGGAGCGTGGCTGACCCGGCCGAACCGTCCGATCACCTCCTTCGCCACCAAGGTCCACGGCCTGACCAACGACATGCTCGCGGGCAAGCCCACCTGGGAGGAGATCGCCAACCAGGTCCACGACTTCCTCGGCACCTCGTGGATCTGCGCCCACAACGCACACGTGGACTACCGGGTGCTGAAGGCGCACCTGCCGAAGTGGGAGCCGGCCGGAGTCCTCGACACCCTCCGACTCGCCAAGGCCACCCTGCCGGAACTGACCGGCTACAGCCTGGACGCCCTCATCGGGCACGTGCAGCCGGACCTGAGCGAGGCCCCGGCCCAGCGGCACCGGGCCACGTTCGACGCCTTCGCCACGGCGCAGCTCCTGATCGCCATGGCCCGCCACTACAACGCCTGGGACCAGCTCGTCGCTGCGGCCGTGCCGCCCGGCCTGCCCGGTGCCCCCGAACCAGAAAAGGACCCCGGCCTGTGGTGACCCAGAAACCCATCCGTATCGGGGTGCTCGGCACCCACTCGACCGGCAAGACGACGCTGCTGAAGCGGATAGAGATGGAGCTGCGGAGCCACGGGGTGACCGTGGCTCGCACGAGCCGTCTGGCCAAGCGTGCCGCTGGCATCGGCCTGCCGAAGATGCAGCACCACACCGCGATGTCCACCGAGTGGATCGTCACGCAAGGCATCGCCGACGAGATCGCGGCCGCCGCGCGGGGCGCCGAGGTTGTCCTTGCCGACCGGGCCTGTCTCGACGCCCTCGCCTACTTCCAGGCGGCGCTCGAATTCCGCGGCGAACACCTTCACCGGCTGGAGAGGGAGCGCCTGCGACTTCTCACCTCCACGCAGCTCCCGAAGTACCACCTTCTCCTCGCCACCGTGCTCGACCCGGACGTACCGGTAGACGACAGCCACGACTACGACGCCCGCTACCGCCTCCTGGTCGACCGCCACGTGCATGGCCTCCTCGCCGACGACGAGATCGAGCACCAGCGGGTCACCAGCGCCCCGGACAGCCAGACCCGCGCCATCGAGCGCGCCCTTCAGCTCTGCCTTCAGGAGGCCGCCGTATGACCGCCACGCCGCCCGCGGGCGCCATCACCATCGCCGGGAAGTCCGTCTCCCGGCTCGGTTTCGGCACCATGCGCTTGACCGGCCCCGGCATCTGGGGCGACCCCACCGACCGCGACACCGCGCTCAGCGTGCTTCGGCAGGCCGTGCACACCTACGGCATCACCCACATCGACACCGCGGACGCCTACGGCCCACACACCGTCGAGCACCTGATCCATGAGGCCCTGTACCCGTACCCGGAGCACGTGCTGATCGCCACGAAGGTCGGCCTGCTCCGTCCCGCCCCGAACGTGTGGGCGCCGCACGGCCACCCCGCCTACCTGCGGGCCTCCGTCGAAGCGAGCCTGCGTCGCCTGGGCGTCGAGCGCCTGGAAGTCTGCTACCTCCATCGCATCGACCCAGAAGTGCCAATCGCCGACCAACTCGCGGTGATGAAGGCCCTGCAGGCGGAAGGCAAGATCGGACACATCGGCCTGTCGAAGGTCACCCCCGAGGACATCCGATTGGTGAGCAAGGAGCTCACGATCGCGGCCGTGCAAAACGTTCTGAACATGACCGACCACTTCGACCCCGCGCTGGAGCTCTGCGGAGAGCTGGGCATCCCATACGTGCCCTACCGGCCGTTCGACGCCGGCACCCTGGCCCAGGCGCACGGAGTCGGCGCCCCGCTGCACTGGCTGCTCAACCTCGGCGATCACGTCGCCCCGATCCCCAGCACCAGCAAGCCACAGCATCTCGAACAGATCGTGGCCGCCGTGACGGGCGAGGCCCGCTGATGCCCATGATCACGGCACCAGTCATCCCCACCGCGCGCAGCGGCGCCCCGGTGCGGAAGACAGCCCCGTACGAGAATTGGAGACCGCCGGTCATCGGGGTGTCCTTACTCGTCCCCGTGGGACCTGACGCTCTCGTGGTCGCTGACCTACTCGGCAGCACAATGCTGCCCACCGGATGCGTGTACGACGGGCAGACGCCCGAGCAGGCAGCCCAGGACGTTCTTCGTGGCGCTCCAGACTGCCTCCCCCTCCTGCGTCGTGTCGCCCTGGCCTGGGCGCAGATGCGGCGCAGGAAGGTCATCACGCACGTGCTGGCGACTGCGCCGATGACCCGCGAAGCCGTCGGGCACCTGACCTACCGCGACCCTCGGGCAGACATGCGCGTGCTGCCCACCATGCGCGTCCTCAATGAGCTCACCGAGGCAGGGAGACTACGGGCGCTGGTCGCGCTACAGGCCCTTGCCACCGGCGAGACCGCCTATATCGAAGGGGGAGTTGTGCGCCCCTCCGCACCCTCAAGCCTCACCCAGGGCCCGTGAGGGCCCCTCGGGAAGACGGCCTCACCGACTACGCCGCCATGACGCTCAGCCTCACGGTCGTCAAAACTCGCCCTGAGCGCACGTGAGCGCACTACTGCCAGTAGCGCACCCGCAGTTGGCTGATCGAACGGGACCGAGAGCCCGCCGTCGGGCACACGGCACTCTTTCAGCCAATCGCCACCAAGATCCAGGCCCGGTGTCTCCGATGGGACCTGTCCGCACCCCATGGGACGCCGGGCCCCGACGTCGTCTGAAATCGAGCGCGTTCGATTCCGGTACGGCGCCAGCAGTTCGTCGACATCGTCGGTGATCTTTTTGACGGCCTTAGGCCACTTCGTGCCGTAGGTCTTCTCGAACGCCGCGACGGCTTTGACCGCGTGGTCGCGGTCCTCGGCGTTGTAGATGTCCTGCAGCGCCTTTCGCGCGCCGGACTGGGCCGACTTCGGGATCGCGTTGAGCACATTGGCCGTTTTGTGAACCCAGCACCGCTGGTGGCGGGCCTCGGGGAACACCTCTGCCAGGGCTTTCCAAAAGCCCAGTGCTCCGTCGCCGACCGCGAGGACCGGAGCGCGCATTCCGCGCCGTGCGCAGTCACGCAGCAGGTCGGCCCAGGACTCGGCGGACTCGCGGTAGCCGCCGGCCATCGCGATCAGCTCCTTGGTGCCGTCCGCGCGCACGCCCATGACGACGAGCACGCAGGACTTCGTCTCGGCCAGGCGGATCCGCAGGTGGATGCCGTCGGCCCATACGTAGACGTAGTCCGTTGCCGACAGGTCGCGCTCGCCGAATGCCTGCTGATCGGCCTGCCACTGCGTCGTCAGCCGGGTGACCGTAGCGGGCGAGAGGCCGGCGGAGGAGCCGAGGAACTGCTCCAGAGCGGGCACGAAGTCACCCGATGACAGGCCGTGCAGGTAAAGCAAGGGCAGCACCTCGCTGATCTTCGGGGACTTGCGGGCCCAGGGCGGCTGGATCGCCGAGGAGAACCGCATGCGCTCCCTGGTCGTCTCGTCGACGCGCCTGTCATTGACCCGCGGGGCCTTGACCTCGATCACCCCGGCCGCGGTGGTGACCCTTCTCGGCTGGTGGTAGCCATTGCGCACGACCAGACGCCGCCCGGAATCGTCCCGTTGATCTGCCAACTCGGCTATGTAGGCGTTGACTTCGGCTTCCAGCGCGGCGGCCAGCATCCGTCGTGCACCCTCGCGGACGATCTCGTCAATCAGGGAGCCGTGTGGTGTCGTTCCGTCTTCGTTGACTACCGTGAGCACGGGCGTGCCTTCCCGACCGACGCGCCAACGTCGGCCTACTCGATGACCATCACAGGATCATTCGGGAAGGTACGCCCTTCGCGCGCCAACCCGAGGTTGATCCACAGGTCTTGAGCATTGCTCGCATCTACGACGCGCTGACCCATGTTTTCGAGGTGGGGCAATGACGCGCCTTGCGCTGCGAGGACGCCGACGATCCTCTCCACGACAACGGCGGCAGCTGTGCCCCGTCGGCCGGGGCTGGTCTCCTGGGCAGGGAGGGCTGCGTCATCGTCGATTAGGACCATGGCGGCGTTGTGACCTTCTTCGGCGGCAATCTCTGCGGCGAGGCGGAATTTGATCACGTCACCGGTGTAGTTCATTACCAGGAACAGCACTCCTGCGCCGGTGTCAGCAAGAGTTGCTGCGGTGGCGATCTGGGTCTGCGGTGGGGGAGGCGAAAATGTCGCCGAGAACGGCTGGTAAGCATGCCTTCTCCGACGAATCTGGCATGCAATGGCTCATGTCCTGAGCCGCCTCCGGAAATCACAGCTTCTTTCCCTGCGGGCAGCGGTCTGCGTGGGAGGCATAGCCGGTGGGCGAGATCTACGCGGACGATGTCGGAGTGGGCTTCAGAGAGCCCGGCGAGCATGTCGCCTACGACGCTGTCCGGGGAATTAAGAATCGTCTTCATGGTCGAGACCGTTCACGGCTGATGCAGCGGGCTGCAGTGAGGCTGGCATGAGGGCAATCGCAGTGGCGATGTAAGACGCCACCACCAGCTCCGTTGCGGGTGCGAATGTTTCACGTAGACGACACCGCAGAACCGTGAAGAGCGGAAGCCCGGGCACTTCGAGTTTGCGTGCACTGGCATGGAGCGAAAGCGGCTTATCGATGGGTGACGGTGGAGATTCACGGCTGAACCGTCGAATCACAGTGAGCTGCATGAGGTTGGGGGAGTCACCCATAACCCTGGACGTGAAGGGGGAGGTTGCGATTGAGGTCGGGTGATTACACCCGAAGGTGTGATTCCGCTCTTGATGAATTCCACGGTGTTGTGGTCGCACCCTAATTGCGAACTGCGGCGGAGGTACTTTCATGGCGCCCATCATTTTCGCGGTCGTGCTTCTTCTACCGTTTTCCATCACGAGCGCACCGATCGCGTTGGGTGTGGCCCGCGCATGGGTACAGCCTGGGCGCGGTCGTCATCGACGCGTCACTCGCCATTACGCGAGACGAGGGGTGCGGCGATGACTGGCGCTGCGGATGAGAGACAAGCCTCAGTGTGGCGGTGGAGTGGCCGTAGCGCCGAGGCTGCGGCGTCGGCCCGCGTAGCCCTGCGAAATGCTTTGGCCCAGTTGGGACTACCTGACGGGATGGTGTGCGATGTGACACGGGCGGCCTGGGAGCTGACC
>NZ_JAERRF010000130.1 GCF_016741875.1 Streptomyces coffeae
ACACGCTATCAGACCATTTCCGTGTCTCGAACCGGTGTCCCTCGCACGGCATGCGAAAGCGGATCCGAGAATTGGATCTAGTAGCTGAAGGTGCTGCCCTCGACCTGGACGCGCTCGCAGGTGACTGCGATGCTTCATCCGGTGGGCAGGCATACGACAGTACAGGGCCCCACACAGCCATGGCAAATCGATTCGACGCCCCCGGACGCTCTCCGGCCTGCGCCGCGCGTGCGGAATCCAAAGTTCCTATGACTTACGCTTCTGCGCAGTGCGCTGTCCGGGACAGGCGGTGACGGCGCGTGATGAATCTTCACCCCGGGAGGCTTCCCATGACCACCGTGACGTCCCCGCTCGCCGGGCGTGCGATCGGTCTCGCTGCGGTCCCCGACCCGGTGTTCTCCGGCGCCATGGTCGGTCCGGGTACAGCGGTCGATCCGGTGCTGGAACCGTGCGTGGCCGTGGCTCCGGTCGACGGCATCGTCGTCTCCCTGCACCCGCACGCGTTTGTGGTCGTGGACGTCGAGGGGCACGGTGTGCTCACCCACCTGGGGATCGACACGGTGCAGCTGAACGGTGAGGGCTTCGAGGTGCTCATCAACAAGGGGGACACCGTCCGGCGCGGGGACGCGATCGTGCGCTGGGACCCGAACGTCGCCGTGGCCGCGGGGAAGTCGCCGATCTGTCCCGTTGTGGCCCTGGAGGCCACCGCGTACGCCCTGGCCGCGGTCAGCGACGGCGACACCGAGGTGAAGACGGGCGACGCGCTCTTCACATGGACCTGAGCCGGATGTGAGCCCGACGCCGGCGGGGCCGGGGCCGGGCGCGATCGCGGTCAGCTACGACATCCACCATGGCGGGGTTCCGCCGTATCGACCGGGGACGGGTGACATGGAGACAACGCTGCGAGGCGTCGGTGTGAGCCACGGCGTGGCGATCGGCCAGGTGCGGCACATGGGCACGGCGGTGCTGGAGCCGCCGGCCAAGCAGATTCCGGCCGACGACGCGCCGCGTGAGCAGGGGCGTGCCCGTCAGGCCGTCGAGGCCGTGTCCGCCGATCTGATCGCGCGCGGCAATCTGGCGGGCGGCGAGGCGCAGGCCGTGCTCGAAGCGCAGGCCATGATGGCGCAGGACCCCGAGCTGATGGCCGATGTCGAGCGGCGTATCGCGGTGGGCAGCACCGCCGAGCGCGCCGTGTACGACGCG
>NZ_JAERRF010000131.1 GCF_016741875.1 Streptomyces coffeae
GATAAGAAGGCAGCGGGCCGAGAACGGCCCGCCCGGTTTCACCGCCGCGCCGAGGTGTCTTTCCCGAGGGAGCGGCTGAATGGGCACACATCACGGGCGAGAACTCTGGAGGCGACCGGTGCTCCGGGCCCCCAGCCGCTCCGCCGTGCCCCGAGTTCCGAGGCCGGGCCGCACGAGGCGCATGGCCACCGCCGCGACCATCCTCGCGCTCGCCTACGGCCTTGCGACAACGGGCTGCGGCGGCGGCACAACGGCCGGTCCCACGGCCACCACGGGAGTGGTCATTCCGAAGACCACGCCATTCTGGCGGGCCTACAATGCCGCCGTCCCTTCGCAGGCCAAGGCGCACGGCGTCAAAATGCTCCCCGCAGTGAATTCCGAATCCGACATCGACAAACAGATCTCCGATATCCACACCCTGCTGGTCCAGGATGTCAAGGGCCTCGTCGTCGGGCCGCTAGATTCTGCGGCGATCCGGCCCGGCTTGCGCGCGGCCGAGCAGGCGGGGGTGCCCGTGGTCGCGGTGGACGTCGCACCGGACAGCGGCAAGGTCGCCATGGTGGTCCGGGCGGACAACCGCGCCTTTGGCCGGAAGGCATGCCAGTACCTCGGCGATGCCGTCAAGACCGGCAAGGTCGTGCAGATCCAGGGCGGCCTGGCGTCGGTCAACGGCCGAGACCGCACGGAATCCTTCCTTACCTGCATGGCCAAGCACTACCCGCGCATCAAGGTTCTGAACATCCCCGCGGACTGGCAGGCCAGCAAGGCCGCGGTCGGCCTGGATTCGCTGTACAACGCCAATCCCAATATCAAAGGCATCTACCTGCAGGCAGGCGGCGATTATCTGGTACCGGCGCTGTCGATCCTGCGACGAAACAACGCCCTCTTCCCGGTCGGCGACCCCAGACACATCACCATCGTCGCCAACGACGGCATCCCGCAGGAACTCGATGCGATCCGCAAAGGAGAGATCGACGCCACCGTCTCCCAGCCCATCGATCTCTACGCGAAGTACGCCATGAGCTACATCAAGAAGGCTATGGAGGGACAGAAGTTCGCACCGGGGCCGACGGACCACGGCAGCACCATCGTCCGGCTGCCCAGCGGACTCCTTGAGGACCAGCTCCCCGCCCCCGTGGTCACCAAGCGAAACGTGAACGACCCATCACTGTGGGGCAACCGCGT
>NZ_JAERRF010000132.1 GCF_016741875.1 Streptomyces coffeae
CTAGTGGCTCGTCAGGACCTTGGCGGGGTAATCGGTCCGAGCGCGGATGGGTGAGTCAGGGGCGAAGTTGGTCTTCGGCTCGGCGCGGGCGTTGTGCCAGCGGGTGTAAGCGGCGATGGCGGCGTTCTGTTCGTCGTGGCTGCGATGGTCGGTGCCGTTGAGTGCGAAGTAACGCAGGGCCGCGAACTCGGCTTCGATCCAGTTCAGCCAGGAGCCGTAGGTCGGAAGGAAGACCAGCTCGATGTCGTTGTCGGCTGCCCAGGCTCGGACGTGTGCGTGCTTGTGCGGGGAGAAGTTGTCCAGCACCACGTATAGCTTCTCGCCGGGCCAGCGGGCGCGCAGCCCCTTGAGGAGGGCGAGGAACTCGCGCCAGCGCTTGCGTGGGCGGATGCGGTAGTACAGCTTGCAGGTGGCCAGGTCGAGGGCGGCGAGCATGTGCCTGACACCGCTTGTGCGGTGGTAGGTGGCCCGCAGCCGGCGCGGACGCCTGACCGGCCCCCACGCTTTGCCCTTGCGGGGCATCAGATTCAGCGGACCGAACTCATCGACGCATATCACCCGCCCGTCGGCGGGCGGGGTGTCGTACAGCGTCAGGATGCGGTGCATCGTGGCGATGAAGTCCGGGTCGGTGGACGCCTTCCAGGTAGTGGTGGTCTTCCAGGAGACCTTGCCCTCGCGCAGAATCCGGCGCAGGGTCTCCCGGCTGATGGCCGCGGTCACCTTCTGCTTGATGAGGTGATCGGCGAGCTTGCTCAGGCTCCAGGTGGAGAACGCGGTGATCTTCCAGTCCGCGGGGGACGTCCGGGCGATCAGGCAGATGTGGTCACGCACCTCGTCACTGATCCTCTTGGGGCCTCCCGCCGCTCCATATTGGGTCCAGTGCGTCGAACCCCCGCTCGTTGAAGGTGTGGATGACATCGCGGACGTAGTCCTCACCAACCTGCACCAGCGTGGCGATGTCCTTGACCGTCTGGCCTTGAGCGGACATCAGCACCACGATCGCCCGTCGGAGTTTCACCCGATCCTTCGCGGTCCGGCTGATCCGCTCCAACGTCCGGCCCTCGTCCATCGTGACCGGCCGGACGAACACACTCGGTCGACGTCCCACGACCACTTCCGAGATCAGGTCTTGGAGACAGTCTGCTCACCGACGAGCAACGGGTCGATTACCCGGCCAAG
>NZ_JAERRF010000133.1 GCF_016741875.1 Streptomyces coffeae
GACCTCCCAGAACCGCGACTCCACCGGAGACATCCGCTCAGCGCGCTCGTCGGCGGGCATGTCCAGCCAGTAGCGCTCGCGCTGGAAGGCGTACGTCGGCAGGTCGACCCGCCGGGCCCCGCTGCCCGCGAAGTAGGCGGTCCAGTCAACCGCCACGCCCTGCGTATGCAACGCGGCGATCGTGGTGATGAGCGCGAGCTCCTCGGGCCTGTCCGCACGCAACGCGGGCAGGAACACCGCGTCGGGTGCGCTGCCGAGACCGAGAGCGGCCAGCGTCCCACCCGGCCCGATCTCGACGAACACATCGGCACCCTGCTCGCGCAGCGCCACGACCGCGTCGTGGAACCGCACCGATTCGCGCACGTGCCGCACCCAGTACTCCGGCGAGGCGAGTTCTTCGGCGGTGGCCAACCGACCCGTCAGCGTCGACACGATCGGGATCTCGGGCTCACCACACTCGATTCCCTCGACCACCGCGCGGAACTCGTCCAGCATCGGGTCCATCAGGGGCGAGTGGAACGCGTGACTGACGCGGAGACGCGTCACCTTCCGGCCCGCCTCACGCCACCGCTCGGCAACGGCCTCGACGTCGGCAGCAACACCGGAGACGACCACCGATGTCGGCCCGTTGACCGCGGCGATTCCCACGGTGTCAGGCAACTCGGGCGCGACCTCGGCCTCGGTGGCCTGGATCGCCATCATCGCGCCACCTGACGGCAGTGCCTGCATCAGCGCACCACGTGCCGAGACCACCTTGGCGGCATCGGCGAGTGACCAGACACCGGACACGTGGGCGGCGGCCAGCTCGCCGATCGAGTGCCCAGCCAGCATGTCGGGTCGGACGCCCCAGGACTCCAGCAGCCGGAACAGCGCCACCTCGACCGCGAACAACGCGGGCTGGGTCACTCCGGTCTCGTTCAGCGCATCGGCATCTTCGCCGAACATCACCTCACGCACCGCCGGGTCGAACTCGCCCAGCACAGCGTCAAGGGCCTCGGCGAAGACCGGGAACCGGTCAGCCAGCCCGCGGCCCATGCCCAGCCGCTGTGACCCCTGTCCCGAGAACAGGAAACCCAACAACCCGGTGGCGACAGTACCCGCCAGAACACCCGCCACCTCCCTGCCCTCGGCCAGTGCGGTC
>NZ_JAERRF010000134.1 GCF_016741875.1 Streptomyces coffeae
GTGGAGTTGCTGGACTCCTCGCCGGTCTTCGCCGAGCACATGGCCGCATGCGCCCACGCACTCGAACCCTTCGTGGACTGGTCCCTGGACCAGGTGCTGCGGGCAACCGAGGACGCCCCCTCACTGGACCGCGTGGACGTCGTCCAACCCGCACTATGGGCCGTCATGGTCTCACTGGCCGGACTCTGGCGCTCCCTGGGCGTAGAACCCTCAGCCGTCATCGGCCACTCCCAAGGCGAAATCGCCGCCGCATGCGTCGCAGGCGGACTCTCCCTGGAAGACGGCGCCCGCATAGTCGCCCTGCGCAGCCGCCTGGTCCGCGAACGCCTGGCAGGACACGGCGGAATGATGTCCATCGCCGCCCCGGTCGAACACGTGGAAAAACTCCTCACCCCACACCAAGGGCGCATCTCCATCGCCGCCGTCAACGGACCCACCGCCATCGTCGTCGCAGGCGAACCCGCAGCACTGGACGCCCTGGCAACACGGTGCGAGAGCGAGGACATCCGCACCCGCCGCATCGCGGTCGACTACGCCTCACACTCAGCCCAGGTCGAGACCATCAAAACCGAACTGCACCAGATCCTCGCACCGATCACACCCCGCTCGGGCCAGATCCGCTTCTACTCCACCACCGAGAACCGCTACCTCGACACCGCATCCCTGGACGCCGCCTACTGGTACGACAACCTCCGCGGCCGCGTCGGCTTCGAACCCGCCGTCCGAGCCCTGACCGACAACGGCGCCGGCTGCTTCCTGGAGATGTCACCCCACCCGGTCCTCACCATGGCTGTCGAGGACACCACCCAAGGCCGCGCCGCCGTGGTCGGCTCCCTGCGCCGCGACGACGGCGGCCCCCAGCGCTTCATCACCTCCCTGGCCGAAGCACACACCGCAGGCGTCACCATCAACTGGCCCGCCCTCTACACCGGCACCGGCGCACACCACATCCCCCTGCCCACCTACCCCTTCCAACACCAGCACTACTGGGTAACCCCCGGCACCCGCACCGGTGACATGACCACCGTCGGCCAAGTACCCGTGGACCACCCCGTACTCGCCGCCGCCGTACCCGTCGGCGACCGCGACGAATGGATCTTCACCGGCCG
>NZ_JAERRF010000135.1 GCF_016741875.1 Streptomyces coffeae
TCGCCCTGTATGCGTCGGATGATCTGGCGTGGCTGGGTGGTCTGGCTCATGAGGTACGTACCCGTAAGAACGGTGATGTCGTCCACTTCAATGTCAACCGTCACCTCAACATGACCAATGTGTGTACCGCGTCGTGTGCGTACTGCTCCTTCCAGCGCAAGCCGGGGGAGAAGGACGCGTACACGATGCGTATCGAGGAGGCGGTGCGGCTCGCCAAGGCGATGGAGAACGAGAACCTGACCGAGCTCCATATCGTCAACGGTCTGCATCCCACCCTCCCCTGGCGCTACTACCCGCGGTCTTTGCGGGCGCTGAAGGAGGCGCTGCCGGAGGTGTCGCTGAAGGCGTTCACGGCCACCGAGATCCATCACTTCGAGAAGATCTCCGGGCTCAGCGCCTCCGAGATCCTCGACGAGCTGATCGATGCCGGTCTTGAGTCGCTGACCGGCGGCGGTGCCGAGATCTTCGACTGGGAGGTCCGTCAGCACATCGTGGACCACGAGACCCACTGGGAGGACTGGTCGCGCATCCACCGGCTGGCCCACCAGAAGGGGCTGAAGACCCCCTGCACCATGCTGTACGGGCATATCGAGGAGCCCCGGCACCGGGTGGATCATGTGCTGCGGCTGCGTGAGCTCCAGGATGAGACCGGTGGGTTCCAGGTCTTCATCCCGCTGCGCTACCAGCACGACTTCGTGGATATGAAGGACGGGAAGGTCCGGAACCGGCTTCAGGCGCGGACGACGATGGCGACGGGGGCCGAGGCGTTGAAGACGTTCGCGGTGTCGCGGCTGTTGTTCGACAACGTTCCGCATGTGAAGGTCTTCTGGGTCATGCATGGGGTGCAGACGGCGCAGCTTGCGCTGAACCATGGTGCGGATGACATGGATGGTTCGGTGGTCGAGTACAAGATCACGCATGATGCGGACAACTACGGGACGCCGAACAAGCTGACCCGTGACGATCTGCTGGAGCTGATCCGGGACGCGGGCTTCCGTCCGGTCGAGCGCAACACCCGCTACCAGGTCATCCGCGAATACGACGGCCCCGACCCCGACCGCCGCGAGTCCCCCCAGCCCATGCGGGTGTGAGACCCCGG
>NZ_JAERRF010000136.1 GCF_016741875.1 Streptomyces coffeae
AGAGACCTCAGCATCCGCACCCGCATCACAGACCGGGAGCACAACCATGTCCGGAACCACCGCACCACCATCAACAGCAGCAACCAACCCCGCCAAATCGCCATAACCCGTCACCGGAACACCAGCACCACACCACTCACCACTCTCCCCGAGCACCGCCCAGACACCAAGGTCACCCGGCTCACTCACAGGCGCGGGAAGCAGGTCCAGTCGGAACAGACTGTCCGTGGTGGTCGAACCGGCCGCAGTCAGCTCGGCAAGCGAGACCGGGCGCAGCACCAGAGACGACACCTCAGCGACCGGGTCACCCGTAGCATCGGCGACCCGCAGCCCGATTTCGCCCGTACCCCGCGGGGTGAGCCGGACCCGCACCGCAGACGCCCCCACCGCCGACAGCGACACCCCCGACCACAAGAACGGCAGCAGCGCACCCTCACCGGACTCGCCCCGCAGCCCCAGCGCATGCAACACCGTGTCCAGCAGTGCCGGATGCAGGCCAAACCCGCTCGCCTCATCCGCGACATGCTCCGGCAGAGCCGCCTCCACAAACAGGTCCTCACCCTGCTTCCAGACCCCGCGCAAACCCCGGAACGCAGGACCATAGACCAGCCCTGCCCCAGCCAGCCGCTCGTACAGCCCCTCCAGCGAGACAGACTCCGCCCCCACAGGCGGCCACACCCGCAGATCCCAGTCAGCCACGGCGCGCCCAGCCGTCAGAACCCCCGTGGCATGCAACATCCACGGCTGATCAACGCCAGCTCCCTCCGCTCGGGAGTAGATCCTCACCGCACGCTGCCCGTCCTCATGCTCCGAAGCATCGACACTGATCTGAACCATGACAGCGCCGTCCTGCGGAAGGACCAACGGCGCCTGGAGGGTCAACTCCTCGACACGGTCGCAGCCAGCCAGGTCAGCGGCCTGTACCGCCAGCTCCACCAACGCCGTGCCCGGCACCACCACCGAACCAGCCACCACATGATCAGCCAGCCACGGGTGCGACTGCACCGACAGCCTCGACGTCAACAACACCGCATCCGAACCCGCCACGACCACCGC
>NZ_JAERRF010000137.1 GCF_016741875.1 Streptomyces coffeae
GTGCGCAGGCGTCGTTATGCGGGTACGGAGCAGATTGCGACGTATCTGATCGAGCGGAATATCAACTACACCAATGTGTGTGTGACGGCGTGCAAGTTCTGTGCCTTCTATGCTCCGCCGAAGGATGTGGCCAAGGGCTGGACGCGTGATCTGGATGACATCCTGCGCCGCTGTGCGGAGACCGTTGAGCTCGGTGGTACTCAGATCATGTTCCAGGGTGGCCATCATCCGGACTATGGCGTGGAGTACTACGAGGAGCACTTCGCGGCGATCAAGAAGGCGTTCCCGCAGCTGGTGATTCATTCGCTGGGGGCGTCCGAGGTCGAGCACATGGCGCGGATCTCGGGTGTCCCGGCCGAGGAGGCGATCCGGCGGATCCACGCGGCGGGTCTGGACTCGTTCGCGGGGGCGGGGGCTGAGTTGTTGCCGGAGCGTCCGCGCAGGGCGATCGCGCCGTTGAAGGAGTCCGGTGAGCGGTGGCTGGAGATCATGGAGATTGCGCATGGTCTGGGGGTGGAGTCGACGTCCACGATGTTGATGGGTACGGGTGAGACCAACGCGGAGCGGATCGAGCACATCCGGATGATCCGGGATGTGCAGGATCGTACGGGTGGCTTCCGTGCGTTCATTCCGTACACGTATCAGCCGGAGAACAATCATCTGAAGGGGCGGACGCAGGCGACGGTTTTCGAGTATCTGCGGATGATCGCGGTCGCTCGGCTGTTCCTGGACAATGTGGCGCATATTCAGGGTTCCTGGCTGACCGTCGGTAAGGAGGCGGGTCAGTTGTCGCTGCATTACGGGGCGGATGATCTCGGGTCGGTGATGCTGGAGGAGAACGTGGTTTCCTCGGCCGGGGCGAAGCATCGTTCCAACCGGATGGAGTTGCTTCATCTGATCCGCGCGGCGGGGCGGGTGCCCGCGCAGCGTGCCACCACCTACGAGCACCTGGTGGTGCATGAGGACCCGGCGAACGACCCGGTCGACGACCACGTCGTCTCACACCTGTCCTCCACGGCCATCGAAGGCGGCACCGCCCACCCCGAACTCA
>NZ_JAERRF010000138.1 GCF_016741875.1 Streptomyces coffeae
TGCTGACCGACGCCCGCAGGATGACGCCGTGGCTGCGTGAGGGAAGCTCGGTTCCACAGCAGCAGCTCATACGCGACTTCGGCAAGTCCCGATCCAAAGCGCTCAAGGACATCAAAGACCGGCTGCCGATGCGGCAGCGGGCCGGGATGCCGAAGTACAAGAAGAAGCGCGATGCCCTTCCGACACTGAACTACACCCAGCGCGGATTCCGGTTGAAAGACGCGCGCCTGCACCTCGCGGGCGGGATCGTCGTACGCCCGGTGTGGTCGCGGGAGCTGCCCGAGCCGCCGTCCAGCGTGCGCGTGTACCGCGACAGTGTGGGGCATTGGTGGGCGAGCTTTGTTGTCCCCGCGCAGACCGAGAACCTGCCTGCCACCGGCCGTGTGATCGGCATCGACTGGGGCGTCAAGGAGACCGCGACCACCACATCCGACGAGTACGACCTTCCCCACGCGCAGCACGGGACGCAGGCTGCGGCGAAGCTGACGCGGTACGACCGCATGATGGCCCGGCGCAAGCCGAAGAAAGGCCACGCCGCCTCGAAGGGCTACCGCGAGGCGAAGAAGCCGCGGGCGAAGCTGCACAAGAAGATCGCCCGCCGGCGCGAGGACACCGGCCGCAAGTGGGCGAAGAAGGTCGCGACCGGCCACGAAGCCATCGCCGTGGAGGACTTCCGCCCGAAGTTCCTCTGCCGTACCACCATGGCCCGCAAGGCCGCTGACGCGGCGATCAGCGCCACGAAGAAGGCCCTGATCGAGATGGGCCGCAAGCACGGCCGCGCCGTGCATCTGGTACACCCCGCGCACACCACCATGGACTGTGCGCAGTGCGGAGCGAGAACCAAGCACGCACTGCCTCTTTCCGAGAGAACGTATGCCTGCACCGCGTGTGGAGCCGTCTCGCCCAGAGACAAGAACTCCGCCCGCGTGATGCTGGTCCGGGCTGGTCTCGTACCCGGCTGGTGCTGATCGTGTAAGACCTGCTGGTCCGCCGGGCCGCAGGCGACGTGAGCCAGGAATCCCCCTCG
>NZ_JAERRF010000139.1 GCF_016741875.1 Streptomyces coffeae
TCGCCACCACCCAGCTGGTCCTCACCGTCCCCGCCCTCCTGATACTCGCCCTGCTGATCGTCCAATTTGCCCTGGCCTGGCACGCGCGGCACCTCGCCCACTACACGGCCGAACGCGCCCTGGCCGCCGCCCGGGTCCAGCACGGCACCGCAGCACAAGGCCGAGCCTGGGGCTTACGCAGCCTGGCCCAACTCGGAAGCCGCGTCCTCACCTCCCCCTCTGTGACGGTCCACCGCACCCCCACCCAGGCCACCGTGCGGGTGAAAGGCACGGTGATGCCCGTTCTGCCGGGCCTGCATCTGACCGCGCACGGCACCGCCTCCGGCGCGGTCGAGCGGATCACCACCCCCGCCGGAGGACCGTCGTGAGCAACACACCGCGCCACGCCGGAACGAAGGTGGACCGTGGCTCAGCAGCAGTCGAATTCGTCCTGGTCACACCCCTGCTCCTGCTCGTCCTGATGACCGTTGTCGCGCTGGGACGCATGACCGACGCCCGGCTCATGGTGGCGGACACAGCCCACCAGACCGCCCGCGCAGCTTCCCTCGCCCGCACCCAAGGCCAAGCCCTCACCACCGCACGGCGCACCGCGCACGCCTCCCTGGATCATGCCGGCACCGCATGCTCACAGGCCAAGGTCACTCTCGCCACCAGCGGCCTCCAGCCGGGCAGCACCGTGACCGCACACATCAGCTGCACCGTCACGCTGACTGACCTCACCCGCATTCGCATGCCGGGCCGGATCACCCTCCACCAGACCGCCCACTCCCCGGTGGATGTGCATCGGAGCACCCGGTGAAACGACCAGCACTCATCCAACGCCTCCGCGAGCAGGCGGCGACCAACCAGGACCGCGGGCAGGTCACCGCGTTCGTGGTCGGCATCGTGGCCGCACTGTGGCTGTTCGCCGGAATCGTCGTCGACGGCGGACTGGCCCTGGCTGGCAAAGCCCGTGCTTTGGACGTGGCACAGGAGGCGGCCCGAACAGGTGCCCAGCAACTCGACGTCGGCCGGCTGCGCAGCGT
>NZ_JAERRF010000014.1 GCF_016741875.1 Streptomyces coffeae
GCTCACGACCACTGCCGCACATTCAGGTTCCACTGGATCGGGTGTTCCACTGGATCGGGTGAAAAGGGATGTGCGCTCTGGCGTGGCGAGGTCCAGGCGGCTCAAAGTGGAGTGCAAGGGGGGCCCGTTGACCTGTCGTCAACGGGCCCGGCTGGTCGGCCAGAAGGGGCCATAGGGGATCGAGTCCGGGACGGCCTGGGAAGTGCCGGACCGGACGGGAGGAGGGGGCTCACGATGACAACGCATCAGACCACGTATGACGCGATGACATCGCCTCAGGTACAGCCCCCTCCGCCGTTCTGTTCATGGCGTCTGATCCGTCTTTCAGGGCGTCAGATCAGCGCCGTGGTCGGCGCCCTGATCCTTCGTCTCGTATCCCGGCACCCCGGCGGCACGAGCCAGCTCGATGTCGAGGGCCTCGCGCCGGATGCGCTGATCCATGTAGAGAAGGGCGGTCACCCCGGCGCTGATCGGGAAGGTGATGGTCGAGCTGATCACCCCGCCGATCCCGATGACAACCAGGAAGGTCCAGCCGACGGAGACCGCCTCGCCGGACAGCCAGTCCATCGCGTTGTCCCCACCCATCACCATGGCGGCCATGCTGGTCGGGATCTCCACGATGGCGCCGACGATGAAGACCAGGACGAGTGCCAGGAGCTGGACGCCGAAGACCCGCCACCACGCACCGCGCACCAGCTTGGCGGAGCGGCGCAGGGCGGCGATGATCCCCTGCTTCTCCAGCATCAGCGCGGGGGCGGCAAGGCTGAAGCGGATCCACAGCCAGGTGGCTGCGCCGGCTCCCGCGAGCCCTCCGAGCGCGGCGAGGGACGCGCCCTCGTTCTCCGCACCTGCGAGGGTGAGCAGCACCCCTGGGGCGATGCCCGCGGCCATCACGCCCGCGGCGATCACGGGGATCAGGAAGAGCAGTCCGCACAGCTGAAGGAGACGGGGACGGGCACCGCCCCATGCCTCGCTGATGGACACCGACCGCCCCAGCACGGCCCGCGCGGTGACCACGGTGAGCAGGGCCGTGGTGACGATCGTGCCGAGCACGCCGATCAGCAGGGTGACCGCACTGCCCCCCATGGCGCTGCCGACCGCGCGCATCGCCTCACTCAGCGTCGCGTCCGGGTTCTCGAGCACATCCGTGCTGGCGGAGGTGTTGCGGAACCAGAGTCCGGTGGCGGCGGTGATCAGCCCCTGGGTGACGATCGAGACCGCGAGCGAGACGCCGAGCATCGTGCGCCAGTGGGCGCGCATGGTGGCGATCGAGCCGTCGAGGATTTCGCTGACGCCCAGCGGACGCAGCGGGATCACCCCGGGGCGCGGTGCGGGCGGCGGTGTCCGCCAGCCGCTGCTGCCCCAGCCTCCGCCCTGGGGCGGGGCACCCCAGCCTACGCCGCCCTGGGGCCGTGCGGCAGGGGGCGGGGGCGGGGGAGTGGAGGCGCCGCCGGTGGAGGTGGTCCAGCGTTCGGCGGGCGGCTGTCGCCGGGACCATCCGGCGCCCCAGACGGGCTGCTCGGGCACCGGTTGCTCCGGCACCGGCCGGTCGGAGGGTTCGTCCTGCTGCCGAGTGCCGTGCTCCGGCTCGTCGGAAGGGGACGATCCGGGCGGGATCCGGCCCGGAGAGTCGTTCATCGTCGCTCCGTAGGTTGTTCGTCGGCCGGTCGCGGATGCGGCGACGGGCGGTTGCCAGCCATCGTGCCACGGTGCGTCACACCGCGTACCGGCCGCTGTGACTGGCTCAGCACTTCAATAGTCGGTGCCGCACAGGGCAGACTGGGCGGATGGCTGATCAGCATCCGGTATCCCCGGAAGGCTCTGCTTCTCCTGCTGCTTTCGCACTGCGCTGGGAGGAACCCCCGGAGGGGCCCGTACTGGTGCTCCTCGACCAGACGAGGCTTCCCGCCGAGGAGGTGGACCTGCTCTGCGCCGATGTTCCGGCGCTGGTCGAGGCGATCCGGTCACTGGCCGTACGCGGCGCCCCACTGCTGGGGATCGCGGGGGCGTACGGGGTCGCGCTGGCTGCCGCGCGTGGCTTCGATGTGGACGAGGCCGCCGACTCCCTCGCCCATGCCCGCCCCACCGCGGTCAACCTCGGATACGGCGTCCGCCGGGCCGCGGCCGCCTATCACGCGGCGGTCCGAAGCGGTGCGGAGGCAGAGCGGGCGGCCGCGGCCGCCCTGGCGGAGGCCCGTGCGCTGCACCGGGAGGACGCCGAGGCCAGTGAGCGGATGGCAGAGCACGGCCAGGCCCTGCTGCATGAGCTGCTGCCCGCCGGAGGCTTCCGGATCCTTACCCACTGCAACACCGGCTCGCTGGTCTCCGGGGGCGAGGGGACCGCCCTGGGCGTGGTCAAGCTGGTGCACCGGTCCGGTCAGCTGCGGCGGCTGTGGGTCGATGAGACCCGGCCGCTGTTGCAGGGGGCGCGTTTGACGGCGTACGAGGCGGCCCGGGAGGGCATGGCGTACACGCTGCTCAGCGATAACGCGGCGGGTTCGCTGTTCTCGGCGGGCGAGGTGGACGCGGTGGTGATCGGCGCGGACCGGATCGCCGCGGACGGCTCGGTGGCCAACAAGGTGGGGAGCTATCCGCTGGCCGTCCTGGCCCGCTACCACCATGTGCCCTTTGTGGTGGTGGCCCCGACCACCACCGTCGATCTGGACACTCCTGACGGCGCCGCGATCGAGGTCGAGCAGCGCCCTGGATACGAGGTGACAGACATCACAATTCCACATGTTCCGGGTGCCGGGTCCGAGGCGGGCGCCGGAGTGCCGGTCGCACCTCTGGGTACACAGGCCCACAATCCGGCCTTCGACGTCACGCCACCGGAGTTGGTGACGGCGATTGTCACCGAGGACGGCGTCGTTTCCCCGGTCACCGGGGACGGCATCGTGGAGCTGTGCGCCAGGTCACGATCGGGTAATGGGATGATGTCGATATGAAGGGACGCGTCCTTGTCGTCGACGACGACACCGCACTGGCAGAGATGCTTGGCATCGTGCTGCGCGGCGAAGGCTTTGAACCGTCGTTCGTGTCGGACGGTGACAAGGCTCTAGCCGCCTTCCGCGAGGCCAAGCCTGACCTGGTGCTGCTCGATCTGATGCTGCCCGGCCGGGACGGTATCGAGGTGTGCCGGCTGATCCGGGCCGAGTCCGGGGTGCCGATCGTCATGCTCACGGCCAAGAGCGACACGGTCGATGTGGTGGTCGGGCTGGAGTCCGGCGCGGATGACTACATCGTCAAGCCGTTCAAGCCGAAGGAGCTGGTGGCCCGGATCCGGGCGCGGCTGCGGCGCTCCGAGGAACCGGCGCCCGAGCAGCTGGCCATCGGCGATCTGGTGATCGATGTGGCCGGTCACTCGGTGAAGCGCGACGGCCAGTCGATAGCGCTGACACCGCTGGAGTTCGATCTGCTGGTGGCCCTGGCCCGTAAGCCGTGGCAGGTGTTCACCCGTGAGGTGCTGCTGGAGCAGGTGTGGGGCTATCGGCACGCCGCCGATACCCGTCTGGTGAATGTGCATGTGCAGCGACTGCGGTCGAAGGTCGAGAAGGACCCGGAGCGGCCGGAGATCGTGGTGACCGTGCGCGGGGTCGGTTACAAGGCCGGACCCAGCTGAGATGTCGGGTGGTGGTACGGCTCCGCAGTCCGGTGGATCGGGGGGCGGGGTTCCGGAGGGCGCCCGTGCCGGGCGTCCCGACCCGGCGGGTGAGATACCGCTGCTCCAAAGGTTGTGGAGCGGCGGGCATCTGCTGCCCGACGGGGCCTCCGGAGGGCCGGCCCACCCGTTGATCCGGTTGTTCGGGCGGTGGGTGCACCGTCCGCTGCTGCCCGCTGCCCGGCTGTGGCGGCGGAACATCCAGCTGCGCGTGGTCGCCACCACCCTGCTGATGTCCCTGGGCGTAGTGATCCTGCTGGGCTTGGTGGTCATCGGCCAGGTGCGCAACGGTCTGCTGGACGCCAAGCGGCATGCCGCGCAGGGTCAGGCCGCCGGTGGGTTCGAGGTGGCCGAGCAGATGGCCGACCGCGGCACCGATGCCCGGGGCCAGGACGGCGCCGGGGCCTCCGGCCGGGGTGCCCAGGATTCCGGTGCCTGGCTGAACGCACTGGTGGAGCAGCTCGCCAGTGGTGGCAAGGGCGCGTACTCCGTGATGGCGCTCAGCTCGGACTCGGGCGAGACGCCGTATGTGGCCAGCCGCGGTCCGCGCGCCTCCGGCGATGTCAGGCCGGACAGCGTCCCCGCCGATCTGCGCAGGCAGGTGGACGAGGGGACGGCGCCGTACGAGCGGTACGGAAAGATCGTGCACGCCGGGTCGGGCGAGGCCGAGCCCGCAGTGATCATCGGCAAGCGGCTGGACGACAACCACGGCGACGCGTACCAGCTGTACTACCTCTTCCCGTTCAGCCAGGAGGAGAAGTCGCTCAGCCTGGTGAAGGGCACGCTGGCCACGGCCGGGGTGTTCGTGGTGGTGCTGCTCGGCGCCATCGCCTGGGTGGTGGTCCGGCAGGTGGTCACACCGGTGCGGATGGCCGCCGGGATCTCGGAGCGGCTCGCGGCCGGGCTGCTTCAGGAGCGGATGAAGGTCACCGGCGAGGACGACATCGCCCGCCTCGGCGAGTCGTTCAACAAGATGGCGCAAAACCTCCAGCTCAAGATCCAGCAGCTGGAGGAGCTGTCCCGGATGCAGCGCCGCTTTGTCTCGGATGTCTCCCATGAGCTGCGCACCCCGCTGACCACGGTGCGGATGGCGGCCGATGTGATCCATGAGGCGCGTGAGGACTTTGATCCGGCCACCGCGCGCTCGGCGGAGCTGCTGCGCGGCCAGCTGGACCGGTTCGAATCACTGCTCGCCGATCTGCTGGAGATCAGCCGGTTCGACGCGGGCGCGGCGGCCCTGGAGGCCGAGCCGATCGATCTGCGTGATGTGGTGCACCGGGTGGTCGACGGGGCCGAGCCGCTCGCCGAGGCCAAGGGCACCCGGATCGTGGTGCGGGGCGCCGAGGCGCCGGTGGTTGTCGAGGCGGACGCCCGCCGGGTCGAGCGGGTGCTGCGCAATCTTGTGGTCAACGCCGTGGAGCACGGCGAGGGCCGGGATGTGGTGGTGCGGCTCGCGACGGCGAGCGGCGCGGTGGCGGTCGCGGTGCGGGACTACGGCGTCGGGCTCAAGCCCGGCGAGGCGACCCGGGTGTTCAACCGCTTCTGGCGGGCCGACCCGGCCCGTGCCCGTACCACCGGCGGCACCGGTCTCGGGCTGTCGATCGCGGTGGAGGACGCCCGGCTGCACGGCGGCTGGCTCCAGGCGTGGGGCGAGCCGGGCGGCGGCTCCCAGTTCCGGCTGACGCTGCCGCGCACCACCAGCGACACCCTGCGGGGCTCCCCGATCCCGTTGGAGCCCGAGGACTCCCGGCGCAACCGTCGCACGGATGACCCCGCTCCGGCGCGCCCGGCGGCGGAACGGCTGGTGTCGGTGCCCGCCCAGCCGCGTTCCGGGCTTCCCGCCGGTGAGCTGCCGCTGCCGCCCGTCGACGCCCCGGCGCCGTCCGCCGACCCGACGGCGCTGCCGGGGAGCGGCGCACGGGTGGTGCGCGGTGCGCAGGAGGGGTCGCAGGGCTCGTCGGCCGTCCGGCCGACGACACAGAACGAAGGGGAGGGCCGCCCTCGTGGGCGCTGACCGTGCCGACCACCACCGCTACCGCCGCCGCTGGGGCCTGAGCACGGCCACCTTGATCTCCTGTGGCGCGCTGGTGCTGACCGGCTGCGCCTCCATGCCGGACAGCGGGGATGTGCGGAAGGTCGACTCCTCGCCGCGCACCGACGTCGATTCGCAGGTCCGGGTGTACGGGGTGAGCCCGGGCAAGGGCGAGCAGCCCGCCGAGCTGGTCTCCGGCTTCCTGGAGGCCACCACGAGCGACGAGGAGAACTTCGCCACGGCGAAGGAGTACCTCACCAGGGGCGCCGCCAAGAACTGGGACCCGTTCGAGCGCACCACGGTGCTGGAGCAGGCGCCGGACGTACGGGTGGAGACCGACCCGGGCGACCGGGACGGCAGCGGCAAGACGGTGGTGCTGTCGGGCAAGCGGATCGCCAGCGTGGACGCCACGCACGCCTACAAGCCCGACGAGGCGCGTTACGAAGAGCGCATCCATCTCACGCGGAGCGGGTCGGAGTGGCGGATCGACGCGCCGCCGCCGGGGCTGGTGCTCGGTGAGTCCGACTTCGAGCGCATCTACCGCTCGGTCAACAAGTACTACTTCGCCGAACTGGGTCCGGACGCCGAGGACTCGCGGGTGGGGGACCACGTCCTGGTGGCCGATCCGGTCTATCTGCGGCGGCGTATCGACCCGGTCACCTCGACGGTGAAGGCGCTGCTGGACGGTCCGACCGGCTGGCTGGACCCGGTGGTCAGCACCTCCTTCCCGGGCGGTACGGCCCTCGCGCGGCGTGGCGAGAAGCTGTCGCTGGACGATTCCAGCGGGCTGAGGGTCCGGCTGAACGACCGGGCGGCGCACATCAGCCGGAGCCGCTGTGTGCGGATGGCGGCGCAGACGCTCTTCACGGTCCAGAATCTGGGCGAGGGATCGTCCGAGGTCAGCGCGGTGAAGCTGGAGCGGGAGAACGGCTCGGAGCTGTGCTCGCTGTCGAGCGACGCGGCGCGCGCCTATGCGCCGGACCGGGTCAACGGTCAGCCCCGCCAGCAGCAGTACTTCGTGGATGCCGAGCACCGGATGGTGCGGCTGTCCGACGACGAGAACCGGCCACGGACGGTGGCGGGCCCGTTCGGCGCCGATGACGCGGGGCTCGGATCGGTGGCGGTCTCCCGCGACGAGCGGGACGCCGCGGGGGTCACGGTGGATGGCCGGTCGCTGTATGTGACGGAGCTGGCGTCCGGTGCCGAGCGCGGCCGGGCCCGGCTGCACAGCCAGGGCGGCAGCGCGGAGCACGGGCTGACGGCGCCGAGCTGGGATGGTCTGGGCGGACTGTGGGTGGCCGACCGGGATCCCGAGCGGCCGAGGCTGCTGCGGCTGCGCGGGGGCACCGGCCCGGCGGACGAGGTCCGGCTGTCGAAGCTGGGCGGTGGCCGGATCACGGCGCTGCGGGTGTCCGCGGACGGTACCCGGATCGCCATGCTGGTCAAGCACGCCGGTCACACCACGCTGCGGCTGGGCCGGATCGAGCGGCGGGGCAGCGCGGACCACCCGAAGCTGTCGGTGCAGGGGGTGCACACGGTGGCGCCCAAGCTGGAGAACGTCGACACGGTCTCCTGGGCGGGTGACAGCCGCCTGGTGGTCGCGGGCCGGGAGTCGGCGGGTGTCCAGCAGCTCCAGTACGTGGAGACGGACGGCTCCCCGGCGGACGTGCCGGACGTGCCGGGTCCGAACGGGGTGGAGGCGATCACGGCCTCCGAGGACCAGACCCGGCCGCTCATCGCCGAGACCAGGGAGAACGGCATCGTCCGGCTGTTGCCGAACACCGACTGGAAGACGGTCGACGCGGACGGTACGGCTCCGGTCTACCCGGGCTAGCCAGGTGGCGGCGCGGGCCGGGAGAGCGGAGCGGGCCGGGCCCCGGAGCGGGCCCCTCCCGGCCCCTGAGCGGTTGCCGGGAGGGCCGGTCGCGCGGCCTACGGGTATCCGCGGCTAGCCGAGTCCACCGGGCGGGGGGGCCGGTTGTCCACATCTGCGCGGTTGTCCACAGGGGGTGGCGCACCGGCCCGGCCGCCGGGACAGTGGACCCATGCGGGGCTGGTGGCAGGAGTTGACCGACCTGGTGCTGCCGGCGGACTGTGCGGGATGCGGTCGGCCGGGCGGCACTCTGTGTGACCGATGCGGGGGTGTGCTGCGGAGATCCGGGCCGCGGCGGGTGGAGCCGAGCCCGGTGCCGCCGGGGCTGCCGGTGGTCCATGCGGCCGCCGAGTACGCGGACGAGGTCCGGGCGGTGCTGCTGGCGCACAAGGAGCGGGGTGTGCTGAGGCTGGCGGGGCCGCTGGGCGAGGCGCTGGCGGGCGCGGTGCGGACGGTGTGCTCCCGGGCGGGGAGACCCCTTCCGGGCAGACCGGTGCGGGCCAGACCGGCCAGGGGCCCTGAGGGGCCGCTGCTGCTGGTGCCGGTGCCGTCGGCACGGCGTGCGGTGGGTGCCCGGGGCCATGATCCGGCGCGGCGGATCGCGCTCGCGGCGGCCGGTGCGCTGCGCGCGGAGGGGTGCGCGGTGCGGGTCCCCTCGGTGCTGCGGCAGCGGCGCAGGATACGCGATCAGTCGGGGCTGGGCGCGCGGCAGCGCCGGATGAATGTGTCGGGCGCGCTGGGAGTGGTCCCCGGCGGTGGGCGGCTGCTGTCCACGGGCCCGGCCGTGCTGGTGGACGACCTGATGACTACCGGTGCCTCGCTCGCGGAGGCGGCGCGGGCGGTGTCGGCGGCAGATGGCCTGGTCGTCGGAGCGGCGGTGCTGGCGGCACCCCCCGATTGCACCAACCGGAACTGAATACGAAGCCGCATCGTTGCAGGTGGTGAGGACGGTAAAGCACCTGATCGGAGGTACGTGCCGGTAGGGGGTGCCGACATCCGTCCGGGCGAGCTATGTTCGGTTGTGAGGAATGGCTAGTGCTATGACTCACAAATCCGCTTGGCGCGTTTTGCCTGCATTCTCGTGAGCCGTGCATCAAATGGGGTGGAGTTGTCCCCCGTGGGAAGGAGGAGTCGAAACCGCCAAGTCGGTGGCTCCGGAAGACGCCGGAGCCTAGTGCACAAGGGATGAAGCTCCGGCTGAGCCCGGAGCCACCCGGGAACGGAGTTCTGCGTGGACATCGTCGTCAAGGGCCGGAAAACAGAGGTGCCCGAGCGGTTCCGGAAGCACGTGGCCGAGAAGCTGAAGCTGGACAAGATCCAGAAGCTCGACGGCAAGGTGATCAGCCTCGACGTCGAGGTGTCCAAAGAGCACAATCCGCGGCAAGCCGACCGCTCGGACCGGGTGGAGATCACCCTCCGCTCCCGTGGTCCGGTGATCCGGGCAGAGGCCGCGGCAGCCGATCCGTACGCAGCGCTGGATCTGGCCGCCGGCAAGCTGGAGGCACGGATGCGCAAGCAGCACGACAAGCGCCACACCCGCCGTGGCAACGGTCGCATCCCGGCCAGCGACGTGGCTGTGACCGTCCCCAACGCGGCGCGTATCAACGGGCATGGCGAGATCGCCGCCCAGCGCACGGCCGTGGACACCGTCCCCACCACCCGGATGGGCCCCCTCGAGGTGCAGGGTGAAGGCCCGCTGGTGGTCCGGGAGAAGACCCACGCCGCCGCCCCGATGACGCTTGACCAGGCTCTCTACGAGATGGAGCTGGTCGGGCACGATTTCTATCTGTTCGTCGACTCCGACACCAACCAGCCCAGCGTCGTCTACCGGCGGCATGGCTATGACTACGGGGTGATTCACCTTCAGCCGGAGGCGTTCGTCGGCGAGGAGCCCGGCGGCGCAGGTGGTGCCCTCGGAGGCTGACCGGCCCGGGGCGGAAGACATAACCGGCGGGATCGCGCGGCAGGAGCCGCGCGATCCCGCGCGACCGACAGCGGATGCCGCCGCATGACCCACGGCGGCATGACCCACCGGCGCGGAATCGAGCACACAGGACCAGCGGAATTGAGTGCAACGGCCCAGTAGTTACGTACCCATGGCTGTGCACACGCCACGGATTCAGCCACAGACGCATACGGGGGTGGACGATGTGATGCCCCGGAGCGCCAATGCGCCCCCCGGGGCTCCTCCGTGCGACCACGGCGGGACCACTCCGCCGCCCGGGCATGAAATCATGGCCCCTCGAACGGCCAACCGGCGTAGCGAGAGGACTGGTTGATGCCGTACCGCACCGAGCACCACAGAGTGCAGACCGCAAGGGCCATGGCCTTCAGGGGGAGGAACGATGGCGGACAGCTTCGGGCCCGTCTCCGACGACGGCGCTGATCACGGCATCGCCTCGGACAGGGACGAGCCGCGCGGCGAGCCCCGCAAGGAGCCGATTCGGGTCCTCGTAGTGGACGACCATGCCCTTTTCCGGCGTGGCTTGGAGATTGTCCTGGCCCAGGAGGAGGACATCCAGGTCGTCGGGGAGGCCGGGGACGGTGCCGAGGCGGTGGACAAGGCGGCGGATCTGCTGCCCGACATCGTTCTGATGGATGTGCGGATGCCCAAGCGGGGCGGGATCGAGGCCTGTACCTCCATCAAGGAGGTGGCTCCCAGCGCCAAGATCATCATGCTGACGATCAGTGATGAGGAGGCCGACCTCTACGACGCGATCAAGGCGGGAGCCACGGGCTATCTGCTCAAGGAGATCTCCACCGACGAGGTCTCCACCGCGATCCGGGCGGTCGCCGACGGCCAGTCGCAGATCAGCCCGTCCATGGCGGCCAAGCTGCTGACCGAGTTCAAGTCGATGATCCAGCGCACCGATGAGCGGCGGCTGGTGCCCGCGCCCCGGCTCACCGACCGTGAGCTGGAGGTGCTCAAGCTGGTTGCCACCGGGATGAACAACCGGGACATCGCCAAGGAGTTGTTCATCAGCGAGAACACAGTGAAGAACCATGTCCGCAACATCCTGGAGAAGCTTCAGCTGCACTCCAGGATGGAGGCCGTGGTCTATGCGATGCGGGAGAAGATCCTCGAGATCCGGTGAGCCGGCCCGCCCTGGGGGAGCGCCCCGGGGGAGCCGGACCTCCCCGGGCGGGGCGGTCAGCCGACCGCCGCCGTGAGAGGCGCGGCCAGCTCCGGGCGATCGACACGCTCGATCCGCACCGCGTCGCAGCCCACCCATCCGGCCGCCTCCCGCAGCGCCTCCGCCATCGGGGCCACCGCCTTCGGCGACTCCAGCGACACCTGCCGGGCGACCAGCGTCCGGCCCTCGCGCGCCGGGTCCACCCGGCCCACCAGCCGTCCGCCCGACAGCAGCGGCATGGCGAAATAGCCGTGGATCCGCTTGGGCCTCGGCACATACGCCTCCAGCCGGTGGCTGAAGCCGAAGATCCGCTCGGTGCGTGCCCGGTCCCATATGAGCGAGTCGAAGGGCGACAGCACAGTGGTGCGGTGCCGCCCGCGCGGCGTGGTGGCCAGTGCCTCCGGATCGGCCCAGGCCGCCTTCTCCCAGCCCGCCACCTCCACCGGCACCAGACCGGAGTCCGCGATCACCGCGTCCACCTGCTCGCCCTTGAGCCGGTGGTAATCGGCGATGTCCGCGCGCGTCCCCACTCCCAGGGACTGCCCGGCCAGCCGGACCAGCCGCCGCAGACACTCCGCGTCGTCCAGCTCGTCATGGAGCAGGGCGTCCGGCACGGCGCGCTCGGCCAGGTCGTACACCCGCTTCCAGACGCGGCGCTCGACACACACCACCTCGCCGAACATCAGCGCCCGCTCCACCGCGACCTTGGCCGCCGACCAGTCCCACCACGGGCCGCCGTTCTTGGCGCCGCCCAGCTCCGTCGCGGTCAGCGGGCCCTCCGCCCGCAGCCGCTTCACCACCATCTCGTAGGTCCCGTCCGGCAGCTCGTGGTTCCAGTGCGGACGGGTGCGGTAGGCACGGCGCCGGAACGCGAAATGCGGCCATTCCTCGATCGGCAGCACACAGGCGGCGTGCGACCAGTACTCGAAGGCATGGGCGCCGGTCCAGTACGCCGACTCGACGGCCGGGCGGCCGACCGCGCCCAGCCGTGCATAGGGGATCAGCTCATGCGAGCGGGCCAGCACCGAGATCGTGTCCAGCTGCACCGCGCCCAGATGGCGCAGCACACCGCGCACCCCGGCGCGCCGGTCGGGTGCGCCCAGCAGCCCCTGGGCGCGCAGCGCGATCCGGCGCGCCTCGTCGGCGGACAGGGCGATCTCGGGCTTGCGGTCCGTTACGGACCCGGGCGCGGGAGTGGTCATGCGCGTCACCGTAGTGGGCCCCACTGACAACGCCCCGGCTTGTGCGCGGCCGCCGCCCCTACCCCTGGAGCAACCAGCCGGAGAAGCCAGCCGGAGCAACCAGCCGGAGGAGTCAGACCGCCGACGGCTCGTCCGCCAATCCGCCCGCCGAACCATCCGCCGAACCATCCGCCGAACCGTCCGCCGAGCCGCCCGACGGCTCGCCCGACGCCTGGGCCGGGAGATGGGGGAGATAAGGGGTGGTCGACGGCAGGCCCCAGTCCGAGGGCAGCAGCGCGCCCCGCCACGCGTCCCGCCGCGTCCCCCGCTGCACGATCCGCGCCCGGTCCGTCCCCTCCATCCGGAAGCCCGCCGCGAGCGCGACCGCCCGCGAGCCCTCGTTCCCTGCCTCGGCGCACCACTCCAGGCGCTCCACCCCCAGCGCGGTGAACGCCCACTCGATCACCGCCCGCGCGGCCTCGCCGGTGTAGCCGCGCCGCCGGTGCTCCCGCACCGTCCAGTAGCCGAGCTCGGCCTGGTGCTCCGGGCCGTGCAGCCGCTCAAGCCGGATCAGCCCCATAGCCCCCACCAGCACGGCGTCACCCTTGGTGAGCACCGCGAAGTCATACGCGATACCGCCCCGCCAGTTCTCCGGAGCGGTCCGCGCGGTGAAGTCCTCCGCGTGCCCGCGTTCGTATGGGGAGGGCACCGGGGTCCAGCGCTGGATGTCGGGGTCCTGACAAGCGGCGAAGACCGCGTCGGTGTCGGAGGCCCGGAAGGGGCGCAGCACAAGGCGTTCGGTGGTGAGGGTGACAGGCTCCATCCAGCCGAGTCTGCGTTCCTCCCGTCACTCACCGCGAGCGGTTTTGGGGAATCGGGGCACCTGGAGCACGTCTCGAGCGTTGAACCGATGGGTGACACCTGGTCCTCGTGGTGACGGACCTCCCGGCGTGGCGGGGTCTGTCTTACGATGGCCGTTGCGGCGGGGCCTGCGCCCCTTGACAATGCCGCGACAGCGCACCCGACCGCCAGGCCCGACCGGCAAGGAGCCAGCCTACGTGTCCGTTCTCAACAAGCTCATGCGTGCAGGCGAAGGAAAGATCCTGCGCAAGCTGCACCGCATCGCGGACCAGGTCAATTCCATCGAAGAGGACTTCCTGTCCCTCTCCGACGCCGAGCTGCGCGCCCTCACCGACGAGTACAAGCAGCGGTTCGAGGACGGCGAAAGCCTCGACGACCTGATGCCGGAGGCGTTCGCCACGGTGCGTGAGGCCGCGAAGCGGGTGCTCGGCCAGCGCCACTACGACGTCCAGCTGATGGGCGGCGCCGCCCTCCACCTCGGCTATGTCGCCGAGATGCGCACCGGTGAGGGCAAGACCCTGGTCGGCACCCTCCCGACGTATCTGAACGCGCTGTCCGGCAAGGGCGTCCACCTGATCACGGTCAATGACTACCTGGCCGAGCGTGACTCCGAGTGGATGGGCCGGGTGCACAAGTTCCTCGGTCTGTCGGTCGGCTGCATCCTCGCCAACATGACCCCGGCGCAGCGCCGCGAGCAGTACCACTGCGACATCACCTACGGCACCAACAACGAGTTCGGCTTCGACTACCTGCGCGACAACATGGCGTGGTCGCAGGACGAGCTGGTGCAGCGCGGGCACAACTTCGCGGTCGTCGACGAGGTCGACTCCATCCTGGTGGACGAGGCCCGTACGCCGCTGATCATCTCTGGTCCGGCCGACCAGGCCACGAAGTGGTACGGCGACTTCGCCAAGCTGGTCACCCGGCTGGCCAAGGGCGAGGCGGCCAACCCGCAGAAGGGCCAGGAGGAGACCGGCGACTACGAGGTCGACGAGAAGAAGCGCACCGTCGGCATCCACGAGTCGGGCGTCACCAAGGTCGAGGACTGGCTGGGGATCGACAACCTCTACGAGTCCGTCAACACCCCACTGGTCGGCTACCTCAACAACGCCATCAAGGCCAAGGAGCTCTTCAAGAAGGACAAGGACTACGTCGTCATGGACGGCGAAGTCATGATCGTTGACGAGCACACCGGCCGTATCCTCGCGGGCCGCCGCTACAACGAGGGCATGCACCAGGCGATCGAGGCGAAGGAAGGGGTGGACATCAAGGACGAGAACCAGACCCTCGCCACCATCACCCTCCAGAACTTCTTCCGCCTCTACGACAAGCTCTCCGGCATGACCGGTACGGCCATGACCGAGGCCGCCGAGTTCCACCAGATCTACAAGCTGGGCGTGGTGCCGATCCCGACCCACCGCGATGTGGCCCGGATCGACCAGTCCGACCTCATCTACCGCACCGAGGTGGCCAAGTTCGACGCGGTCGTCGACGACATCGTCGAGAAGCACGAGAAGGGCCAGCCGGTCCTGGTCGGCACCACCTCCGTGGAGAAGTCCGAGTACCTTTCGCAGCAGCTCGCCAAGCGCGGTGTGCCGCACGAGGTGCTCAACGCCAAGCAGCACGACCGGGAGGCGACGATCGTCGCCCAGGCCGGCCGCAAGGGCGCCGTCACCGTCGCGACCAACATGGCGGGCCGCGGTACCGACATCAAGCTGGGCGGCAACCCGGACGACCTCGCCGAGGCCGAGCTGCGCCAGCGCGGTCTGGACCCGGTGGAGCACTCCGAGGAGTGGGCCGCCGCGCTGCCCGCCGCCCTGGAGAAGGCCGAGGCCGCGGTCAAGGCGGAGTTCGAGGAGGTCAAGGAGCTCGGCGGGCTGTATGTGCTGGGCACCGAGCGCCATGAGTCGCGCCGGATCGACAACCAGCTCCGCGGCCGCTCCGGCCGTCAGGGCGACCCCGGCGAGTCCCGCTTCTACCTCTCGCTCGGCGACGATCTGATGCGGCTGTTCAAGGCGCAGATGGTCGAGCGCGTGATGGCGATGGCCAATGTGCCGGACGACGTCCCGATCGAGAACAAGATGGTCACCCGTGCCATCGCCTCCGCCCAGTCCCAGGTCGAGCAGCAGAACTTCGAGACCCGTAAGAACGTTCTGAAGTACGACGAGGTCCTGAACCGGCAGCGCGAGGTCATCTACGGCGAGCGCCGCCGGGTGCTGGAGGGCGAAGACCTCCAGGAGCAGGTCGGCCACTTCATGGACGACACGATCGACGCCTACATCCAGGCGGAGACCGTCGAGGGCTTCGCGGAGGAGTGGGACCTCGACCGGCTGTGGGGCGCGTTCAAGCAGCTCTACCCGGTGAAGGTGAGCGTCGAGGAGCTGGAGGACGACGCGGGCGACCGCGCGGGGATCACCGCCGAGTTCATCGCCGAGGCCATCAGGGACGACATCAACGAGCAGTACGCCGCCCGTGAGGAGCAGCTCGGCTCCGAGATCATGCGTGAGCTGGAGCGGCGGGTCGTGCTGTCGGTCCTGGACCGCAAGTGGCGCGAGCACCTCTACGAGATGGACTACCTCCAGGAGGGCATCGGGCTGCGCGCGATGGCCCAGAAGGACCCGCTGGTCGAGTACCAGCGCGAGGGCTTCGACATGTTCCAGGCCATGATGGACGGGATCAAGGAGGAGTCCGTCGGCTATCTGTTCAACCTGGAGGTCCAGGTCGAGCAGCAGGTCGAGGAGGTCCCGGTGGAGGGCGAGGCGGCGCAGGCCGAGCTCGTCAAGGACGTCCAGGACGCGGTCCCGGCGGGCGCGGCCTCGGGCGCCCCGGCGCGTCCCGAGATCCGCGCGAAGGGCCTGGAGGCCCCGCAGCGTCCGGACCGGCTGCACTTCTCCGCCCCGACGGTGGACGGTGAAGGCGGCATCGTGGAGGGCGACTTCACCAATGGCGAGACGCCCCCGCCGCCGCGCTCCGAAGCCGACGGCCTGACCCGCGCCGAGCGCCGCAAGGCCAACAAGGGGCGCCGCCGCAAGAAGTGACGCGCGTGCGGATGTCATAAACGGTCGGCGGGCCGGGGCGAGAAGCCCCGGCCCGCCGTCGTATGCGGGGGCGGGCGCGGTGGAGCGTACGGCGTCCCCCTGCCCCTGCTGGCCGGGGCGTGCCGCCCGGGGCATGCGTACGGACGATCGGCGCTGGGCCCGCGCCGGTCGGCCGTGAACGGCCGGATCAGGCGCGGCCGGACGGGCGTGGTCGGGGGCCGGAATCGGGCGCGCCGGACGAGCTCAGACGGGGGTGGCCGGGCCGGGGCCGACGGGGCTGGGGACGCCCGGGCCGAGGTCGATGGCGGCGCAGCGCCAGCGGGCGTCGGCGCCGAGCTCCAGCCGGAAGGCGAGTGCGCTGAGCCGGTCACCGGAGGCGATCCGGGCGAACGCCTCGATCACCCCGTGCCGGGGCCGGTACTCCCCGCAGCGCTGAACGAAGGGCGCCGTGGCGCGGGCGTCGGCGGGACGCAGCGGGGCCCGCGGGGCCAGCTCGACGAGCAGGTCGTAGGCGGCGGGGAGGGTGTGCCCGAGGAGGGTGTGGACGGGGCGCCGGCCGCTGAGGGTGAGCAGCAGCTGATTGGCGAACCAGTAGCGGGGCAGCCGTTCCCGCTCACGGCGTTGCGCGGCGGCGGCCGCGGTGCGGGAGACGACGGCGGAGGCGCGGGGGCGGCGAGAGTCCCGCCGCCCCGGCGGCCCGCTCCGCCCCGCACCGCCGCCAACCCGCCGTCGCAGGCTCTCCTCGCCGACTCCGGTCTCGCGCATTGCCTCACCGCCGCTGTGCCGGGCCCGGTGGATACCGGGCAGTAGCTTTCTCGTCGGGTGTCTACTACCGACGCGTTTCCCTGCCCCGCAACGCGATGCCGGGGCCCGCGCGGAGGCCCCGGAACATCACCTATCCGGGCGACGCCCCCCACCGCACCCGTGTGCCACGCGGGACCCGGCGCCACTCCCGCCCGCCCCGGGCCCCCGGCGCGGTACCCCCAAAGGGGTACGCCCGGGGCGGTGGGCAGAAGGCCCCGAGGGCCGCCGTACGGCCTCTGGCGCCCCGGCCTCGGCGAGGTGCTCACCCTGCCCCTGTCCTGGGTATGGGCTGCGGGGGCTGCGCTCGCCGGCGAACGCGGCTGGTGGATGTGGGGCATGCCCCGGCCTGGTGTGGGTGCGCGCGTAACGGGGCCGCGGGTGTGGTCCCACGCGGCGCGTCAGGGCTTGGGGCGTCCACCGTGCGGTGTGGGCCTGCGCGTGCGGCGGCGCGGGGGCGATCCCATCCGCCCGGCTGGGCGTGGGGCATCCCGTACGGCGGCGAGGGGCGGGCGTCCCCTGCCCGCCCCTCGCCCCCGCAGCACGCATGGTCGGGGTTTGGGGCGGTCCGGAGGGGTGGGGCGAACGTATGCTGGCTGGACTCGACCGGTCACTCACGAAAGCGGCAGCCATGCGCGTTTACGTCCCCCTGACCCTCTCCGGTCTCGCCGAGGCGTACAAGGCGGGGGAACTGGGGCCCGGGCCGGTCACCGCCTACGCCGTCACCCCCGCCCTGCGCGAGTGGTACGTCTCCGACGACATCGAGGAGCTGGAGTACGCCGCCCTCAGCCGCGCCGCGCAGGCGTCGCTGCGCGCGCTCGCCGTCGACCGGCAGGCGCCCCGGCGGCGGGTCGTGGTGGCCGTGGACGTGCCCGACGGGCAGGCGGTCGCGGACCCGGACCGCGGGCTCGACCAGTCCTCGCTCGGCGAGGTGCGGATCGCCACCGCCGTACCGCTGGCCAAGGTCGCCGCGGTGCACATGGACGCCGACGACGCCCAGGCGGACATCACCGCCGCCGCCGAGGCCCTCGGCGCCGCGGACCTCGGAGACGACGACGCGCAGTTCACCGTGGACGGCGCGGAGGACCACGAGCTGCTCTGGTACGCCCGGCAGGAAATTCCCCATCTCATCGGCTGACCTCGCCCGGTACGGTCGTGGGATGGGGAAGAAGCATGTGACCCACATCGTGTGGGACTGGAACGGCACGCTGTATCACGACATCGACGCCGTGATCCTGGCGACGAACGCCTCCTTCGCGGAGGTCGGTCTGCCGCCGATCACCCTCGAGCGCTACCGAGAGCTGTACTGCGTGCCCGTTCCCCGCTTCTACGAGCGGCTGATGGGACGCCTGCCCACCGACGACGAGTGGGAGGTCATGGACGAGGCGTTCCACCGGCACTACTGGGCGTTCTCCGAGACCGCGGGGCTCGCGCTCGGCGCCCGGCAGCTGCTCGCCGAATGGCAGGAGGCGGGACTCACCCAGTCGCTGTGCTCCCTGGCCCCGCATGACCGCCTGATGCCCCTGGTGCGCACCCACGGCATCGAGCGCCACTTCATCCGGGTCGACGGCCGGATCGGGCAGAGCAACACCGGCAAGGCCGAGCAGATGGTGCGCCATCTCACCGCGCTCGAGGGGGTGCCCGCGTACCGCGTCGTGGTGATCGGGGACGCCCTGGACGACGCCGTGGCGGCCCGGCACGCGGGCGCTCACGCCGTGCTCTACACCGGCGGCTCCCACAGCCGGACCAGCCTCCAGGCGGCCGGGGTGCCGGTCGTGGACACCCTCGCCGAGGCCGTACGGGAGGCCGAGCTCCTCGCCGACGGGTGAGTTCAGGGTCCCGGGGGAGTCCGGGTCCGGGTGAGCCCGGTGGGGCCCCGGCGGCCCCGGAGGGCTCCCCGTCAGATCGTCGGCGACTTCACCCGCAGCACCGACAGAAACTCCCGCATCCACGCCGAGTGGTCCGGCCAGGCGCGCGAGGAGACCAGCGTGCCGTCCACCACGACCTCCGTGTCCTGGAACTCCGCGCCCGCCGCCTGCATGTCCAGCTCCAGGGCCGGGTACGCGGTGACCCGGCGGCCGCTGAGGCCGCCGACGGCCGACGTCAGCAGCGGACCGTGGCAGATCTGGGCCACCGGCTTGTCGGCGTCGAAGAACGCCTTGCAGATCTTGCGCAGCTCGGCGTCGTTGCGCAGGTACTCCGGGGCCCGGCCGCCCGGGATCACCAGAGCGATGTAGTCGCCCGGGTCGACCTCGGAGAAGGCCAGGTCGGCGGGGAAGCTGTAGCCCGGCTTCTCGGTGTAGGTGTCGAAGCCCTCCTCGAAGTCATGGACCACGAACCGCAGCGTCTTGCGGGCCGGGGCCGCGATATGGACCTCGTACCCCTCCTCGCGCAGCCGCTGGTACGGATAGAGCACCTCCAGCGACTCGGCCGCGTCACCGGTCACCAGCAGGATCTTCGCGGCCATGCCGCCCACCTCCACGTTTGCAGGCATATCTCCGTCCACGTCACGGTGCCCGGGTGGGGCCCCTTTGCCAAGGGGGCACGCCATGGGGCCGTGCGCCCCCTGCGTCGCTGTCCAATCCGTCAAACTTCCTGGCCGGGATTTGTACACGAACGGCTCATGACGAGCCCCTGGGGAGGAGCGATAGCCTTACCACGTGATCAGCGCGATAGTCCGTGAGGGCGATGGGGCCCTCGCCGCGAGCCCGGGGCGCCACCGGGCGCGAGCCGCCGCTGACCCGTGCCGCGTGGGGTCTTGGTCACTTACGGCCGAGTACGCCCCGGCCATCCCGCGATCCGGCATACCGTCGTCTGAGACCGGATTCACCGCGTCGCGGCGTCACGCCACCGCCATCAATGTCACGCAAAGGCGCGCGACAGGAGCCAGAGGACATGCAGACCAAGCTGGACGAAGCCAAGGCCGAGCTGCTCACGCGGGCCGCCCGGGTAGCTGAGAACAGCCCTGCCGGGGGGCAAACACCGGTTCAGGGCCCGGGCCCGGAGATCCTGAACGACTACCTCCAGCACTACTACCTGCACACGCCCCCGGAGGACCTCGCCGACCGGGACCCGGTCGACGTCTTCGGCGCGGCGCTCTCCCACTACCGGCTCGCCGAGTCGCGGCCGCAGGGCACGGCGAATGTCCGGGTGCACACCCCGACCGTCGAGGAGCACGGCTGGACGTGCAGCCACTCCGTCGTCGAGGTGGTCACCGACGACATGCCGTTCCTGGTCGACTCGGTCACCAATGAGCTCACCCGCCAGGGCCGCGGCATCCATGTCGTGATCCACCCGCAGGTGATCGTGCGCCGTGACATCACCGGCAAGCTGATCGAGCTGCTGGATGCCTCGTTCGAGCGCAAGCTCGGCCGGGAGCTGCCGCACGACGCGGTGGTGGAGTCCTGGATCCATGTCGAGACCGACCGCGAGACCGACCGCGGCGATCTGAAGCAGATCACCGCCGATCTGCTGCGTGTCCTGTCCGACGTCCGCGAGGCGGTCGAGGACTGGGAGAAGATGCGCGAGTGCGCGCTCCGCCTCGCCGAGGGCCTGCCGGTGGAGCCCAAGGCCGATGAGGTGCGCGAGCAGGAGGTCGAGGAGGCCCGTGAGCTGCTGCGCTGGCTCTCGGACGACCACTTCACCTTCATCGGCTACCGCGAGTACGAGCTGACGCAGGCGCCCACCGAGGCCGGCGGCGTGGAGGACGTGCTGAGCGCGGTGCCCGGCACCGGTCTCGGCATTCTGCGCTCGGACCCGACCCACAAGGACACCGACGAGAGCGCCCACGCCGGACCCGCCCCGGTGTCCCCGTCGTTCAACCGGTTGCCCGCCGACGCCCGTGCCAAGGCCCGTGAGCACAAGCTGCTGGTGCTCACCAAGGCCAACAGCCGCGCCACCGTCCACCGCCCGTCCTACCTCGACTACATCGGCGTGAAGAAGTTCGACGCCGAGGGCAATGTGATCGGCGAGCGCCGCTTCCTGGGTCTGTTCTCGTCCGCCGCGTACACCGAGTCGGTGCGCCGGGTCCCGGTGATCCGCCGCAAGGTCGACGAGGTGCTGGCGGGCGCGGGCTTCGCGCCCCACAGCCACGACGGCCGGGATCTGCTCCAGATCCTGGAGACCTACCCGCGCGACGAGCTGTTCCAGACCCCGGTCGACCAGCTGCGCTCCATCGTGACCAGCGTGCTCTACCTCCAGGAGCGCCGCAGGCTGCGGCTGTTCCTGCGGCAGGACGAGTACGGGCGCTACTACTCCGCCCTGGTCTATCTGCCGCGCGACCGCTTCACCACCGATGTGCGGCTGCGGCTGACCGACATCCTGCTGGAGGAGCTCAGCGGGCGCCCGCCGGTCGACTTCACCGCGCTGCACACAGAATCGGTTCTCTCCCGGCTGCACTTCGTGGTCCGGGTGCAGCCCGGCACCGAGCTGCCCGACCTCACCGACGCCGATGTCGAGCGCATCGAGAACCGGCTGGTCGACGCCGCCCGTTCCTGGGCCGACGGCTTCTCCGAGGCCCTGGTCTCGGAGGTCGGCGAGGAGCGCGCCGCCGAGCTGCTGCGCCGCTACCAGCACGCCTTCCCCGAGGGCTACAAGGCCGATCACACCCCGCGCGGCGCGGTGGCCGACCTCCAGCATGTGGAGCGGCTGACCGCCGAGGACAGCAAGCAGGACTTCGCGCTCAGCCTGTACGAGCCGGTCGGCGCCGCCCACGCCGAGCGCCGCTTCAAGATCTACCGGGCGGGCGGCCAGGTCTCGCTGTCGGCCGTGCTGCCGGTGCTCAACACCCTCGGTGTCGAGGTGGTCGACGAGCGCCCGTACGAGCTGCGCTGCGCGGACCGGACCACCGCCTGGATCTACGACTTCGGGCTGCGGCTGCCGCTGCGTGAGGGCGAGACCCTGGCCGACGACGCCCGTGAGCGCTTCCAGAACGCGTTCGCCGCGGTGTGGACCGGCCAGGCCGAGAGCGACGACTTCAACCAGCTGGTGCTGGGCGCCGGGCTGGACTGGCGGCAGGCCATGGTGCTGCGCGCGTACGCCAAGTACCTGCGGCAGGCGGGTTCCACCTTCAGCCAGGCGTACATGGAGGACACTCTCCGTAACAACGTCCACACCACCCGGCTGCTGGTCTCCCTGTTCGAGGCCCGGATGTCGCCCGAGCGGCAGCGGGCGGGCCTGGAGCTGACCGACGCCCTGCTGGAGGAGCTGGACGCGGCGCTGGACCAGGTGGCCTCGCTCGACGAGGACCGCATCCTGCGCTCGTTCCTCACCCTCATCAAGGCCACCCTGCGCACCAATCACTTCCAGCGGAACGGGCAGGGCACGCCGCACGACTACCTGTCCATCAAGCTGGACCCGCAGGCGGTGCCGGATCTGCCCGCGCCCCGCCCGGCGTTCGAGATCTGGGTCTACTCCCCGCGGGTGGAGGGTGTGCACCTGCGCTTCGGCAAGGTCGCGCGTGGTGGCCTGCGCTGGTCCGACCGGCGTGAGGACTTCCGCACCGAGATCCTGGGCCTGGTCAAGGCGCAGATGGTGAAGAACACGGTCATCGTGCCGGTGGGCGCCAAGGGCGGCTTCGTCGGCAAGCGGCTGCCGGACCCCTCCGTGGACCGGGACGCCTGGATGGCCGAGGGCATCGCGTGCTACAAGACCTTCATCTCCGGTCTGCTGGACATCACCGACAACCTGGTCGCCGGTGAGGTCGAGCCGCCGAAGGACGTCGTCCGCCACGACGGGGAGGACACCTACCTGGTCGTCGCCGCCGACAAGGGCACCGCGACCTTCTCCGACATCGCCAACGAGGTGGCCCAGGCGTACGGCTTCTGGCTGGGCGACGCCTTCGCCTCCGGCGGTTCGGCCGGTTACGACCACAAGGGCATGGGCATCACGGCCCGCGGCGCCTGGGAGTCGGTCAAGCGCCACTTCCGGGAGCTGGGCCACGACACCCAGACCGAGGACTTCACGGTCGTCGGCGTCGGCGACATGTCCGGCGATGTGTTCGGCAACGGCATGCTGCTCAGCGAGCACATCCGGCTGATCGCCGCCTTCGACCACCGGCACATCTTCCTCGACCCGGACCCGGACGCGGCCATCTCCTACGCCGAGCGCCGCCGGCTGTTCGAGCTGCCGCGCTCGTCCTGGGAGGACTACAACTCCGAGCTGCTCTCCGCGGGCGGCGGGATCCACCCCCGGTCGGCGAAGGCCATCCCGATCACCCCGCAGGTGCGGGCCGCCCTGGGCATCGAGTCGCGGGTCGCCAAGATGACCCCGGCCGATCTGATGAAGACCATCCTCAAGGCGCCGGTCGACCTGCTGTGGAACGGCGGTATCGGCACCTACGTCAAGTCGTCCACCGAGAGCAACGCCGAGGTCGGCGACAAGGGCAATGACGCGATCCGGGTGGACGGCCAGGATCTGCGGGTGAAGGTCGTCGGCGAGGGCGGCAACCTGGGGCTGACCCAGCTGGGCCGGATCGAGTTCGCGTCGAACGGCGGCAAGATCAACACCGATGCCATCGACAACAGCGCCGGTGTGGACACCTCCGACCACGAGGTGAACATCAAGATCCTGCTCAACGCGCTGGTCACCGAGGGCGATCTGACCCTCAAGCAGCGCAACAAGATCCTCGCCGAGATGACCGACGAGGTCGGCGCGCTGGTGCTGCGCAACAACTACGCGCAGAACGTGGCCCTGGCCAACTCCGTCACCCAGGCCCCCAGCCTGCTCCACGCCCATCAGCGGCTGATGCGCCGGCTGACCCGGGAGGGCCGGCTGGACCGGGCGCTGGAGTTCCTGCCCAGCGACCGTCAGATCCGGGAGCGGCTGTCCGCCGGGCGCGGGCTGACCCAGCCCGAACTGGCCGTACTGCTGGCCTACATCAAGATCACGGTGGCCGAGGAGCTGATCACCACCGGGCTCCCCGACGACCCGTACCTCCAGCGGCTGCTGCACGCCTACTTCCCGCAGGCGCTGCGGCGGCAGTTCCCCGAGCACATCGACGGACATGCGCTGCGCCGGGAGATCATCACCACGGTGCTGGTCAACGACACCGTCAACACCGCCGGTTCCACCTTCCTGCACCGGATGCGGGAGGAGACCGGGGCCTCCACCGAAGAGGTGGTGCGCGCCCAGACCGCGGCCCGCGCCATCTTCGAACTGGGCGAGATCTGGGACGAGGTCGAGTCGCTGGACACGGTGGTCGCGGCCGAGATCCAGACCCGGATGCGGCTGCACTCCCGCCGTCTGGTGGAGCGCGGCACCCGCTGGCTGCTCAACAACCGCCCGCAGCCGCTGGAGCTGGCCGAGACCATCGAGTTCTTCGGTGAGCGGGTGGCCGAGGTCCGGGCCCAGCTGCCCAAGCTGCTGCGCGGTGCGGACATCGAGTGGTACCAGCGGATCCTGGACGAGCTGACCGCCGCCGGGGTCCCGGAGGACCTGGCCACCCGGGTGGCCGGTTTCTCCTCCGCGTTCCCGACGCTGGACATCGTGGCCATCGCGGACCGCACCGGCAAGGAGCCGCTGTCGGTCGCCGAGGTCTACTACGACCTGGCCGACCGGCTGCGGATCACCCAGCTGATGGACCGGATCATCGAACTGCCGCGCGCCGACCGGTGGCAGTCCATGGCCCGGGTCTCCATCCGCGAGGACCTCTACGCCGCCCAGGCCGCCCTGACCGCCGATGTGCTGTCGGTGGGCAACGGCGGCTCCTCGCCCGAGCAGCGGTTCAAGGCGTGGGAGCAGAAGAACACGGCGATCCTCCAGCGGGCGCGCACCACCCTCGATGAGATCCAGGCGTCGGAGACCTTCGACCTGGCCAATCTCTCGGTCGCGATGCGCACCATGCGGACGCTGCTGCGCACCCACAGCTGACCGCGGCCTCCTGAAGACGGCCGTGCGGCCGCCTGCACGGCTCTGACGGATCCGACGCCCCCGGCGGGTTTTATGCCCGCCGGGGGCGTTCTTCACCCGCCTGGCCGCCCCTCCATCGACTTATCGGGCATACCCGGACGTACCACCCTAGGGTGGGCAGTCAGTGAGCGCTTCGCGCCTCGACCGCCTTCGCGTCCCGAGGAGCCCCATGCCCCGCTTCAGCATCGTCATCGCCGCCTACCGTGTGCAGGGTTATCTCAGCGCCTGTCTGGACTCCGTGCTGACGCAGCCGTTCCGCGATATCGAGGTGGTCGCGGTCGACGACCGCTCACCGGACCACTGCGGGGCGATCATCGACGCGTACGCGGCGCGCGACAGCCGGGTCGTCCCGGTGCACCAGGAGGTCAACGCCGGGCCCGGCCCCGCCCGTAACGCCGGTGTCGACCGGGCCACCGGCGACTATCTGCTCTTCCTGGACGGTGATGACACCCTCGCCCCCGGGACCCTCCAGGGGCTCGCCGACCGGCTCGCCCTCAACGAGGATCCGGACATCCTGTACTTCAACCATGTACGCACCTACTGGTCGGAGCGCAGGGAACCCAGCCTCTTCGGTGAACTGCTGGCCTCGGCGGGCACCGATGTCTTTTCCGTGTCCCAACGCCCCGCGTTCCTGCGGATCTTCGCGATGTCGTCCAACCGCGTCTATCGCCGCGCCTTTTACACCCACCACGGCTTCGCGTTCAGCGAGGGCATTTACGAGGACGCGCTGCTCTCGTACAAGACGATGCTGATGGCGCAGCGAATAGCCTGCGTGGATCTGGTCGGCCTGGAGTACCGGCAGCGGCGGGTGGGCGCCAGTACGGGAAGCCCCGGCGAGAAGCACTTCATCATCTTCCGGCAGTACGCCCGGCTCTTCGCGTTCCTCGAGGACAAACCGCGGCTCGAGCCCTTGCGTCCCTTCCTCTTCGAACGGGCCGTCTCGCATTTCCTGTTCTGTCTGGACCGCGCCTCCCGGGTGGCGGCGGCGGACCGGCCCCGCTTCTTCGACCATGCCGCCGAGTGGTACCGCACCCACGTCCCCGAGGGATTCACCCCGCCGGTCGAGAACCAATGGCGCTTCGAGGCGCTGGCCCACGGCTCGTTCCTCCGCTACCGGAAACACGAACTGTCGATCCGGGCGGCGGCCGGGGCGCGCAAGCTGCGGCGGATCGCCCGGCCGCCGGTGGCCAGACGGGCCAAGCAGACGCTGTACCGCATGCACCGGCAGCGGCCCGTGGACCCCAACCTCGCGGTCTACTCCGCCTATTGGGGCCGCGGGGTGCTGTGCAATCCGGGGGCGATCTACCACAAGGCCCGGGAGCTGGCCCCGCATATCCGCGGGGTGTGGGTGGTGAAGAAGTCGGCGATCGAGTCGCTTCCGGAGGGCGTGGACTACGTCATCTCCGGCACCCGGGACTTCTACCGGACCGTGGCCCGCGCCACGTACCTCGTCAACAACGTCAATTTCGCCAATGACGTGGTGAAGCGGCCGGGCACGGTGCATCTCCAGACCTTCCATGGAACGCCGTTGAAGTGTATGGGGCTGGACCAGCAGCGCTATCCCGCCGCGGCGGCCGGAATGAGCTTCGGCAATCTCCTCAAGCGCATTGACCGCTGGGACTTCGCGCTCTCCTCCAACCAGCATTCCAGCGAGGTGTGGGAGCGGGTCTACCCCGCCTCGTACCAGCTGCTGGAATACGGATATCCGCGCAACGACGTGTTCGTCTCCGCGACCGATGACGATATCCGGCGGATCCGCGCCGAGTTGGAGATCCCCCCGGGTCACACCACCGTCCTCTACGCGCCCACGCTGCGCGACTACCAGAAGGGCTTCACACCCCGGCTGGACCTGGAGCGGCTGAGCCGCGCCCTGGGCCCGGAGACAACACTCCTGGTGCGGGTCCACTACTCGTACCGGCCGCACGACGGCCTGAGGCGGCTCCAGGAGGCGGGGCTGGTGATCGATGTGTCGGCCCACCCGTCGATCGAGGAACTCTGCCTGGCGGCCGACGCGCTGATCACCGACTACTCCTCGGTGATGTTCGACTACGCCGTTCTGGACCGTCCCATCGTGATCTACGCGGACGACTGGGACATCTACCGGTCCACCCGCGGTGTCTACTTCGATCTGCTCTCGGGGCGCCCCGGTGAGACTCCGGGGGCCGTCGCCCGTACCGAGCGGGAGCTGACCGAGGTCTTCCGTGAAGGGCGCTGGTGCGACGCGGACGCGACCGCGCTGCGCGCCGCCTTCCGGGCACGCTTCTGCCCGTTCGACGACGGCCACGCGGCCGAGCGGGTGGTACGGGCCCTGATGCTCGCCCCCGACGGAACGGAGTCCCCCCAGCCACCCGTGCTCCGCACCCCGGCGCCGGTGCGGGCGCCCGGCGGTGCGGTCACGGTACGGCGCGGCACGGGGGCCCTTCCGGACCACACCACACAGCCGATCCAGCTGTCCCCCGACGACGACTGATCGACCCGTTCCCGTACCCCTGTCCCCGTACGTCCGGAGCCCGCCATGTCCGCTGAGTCCTCCGTCCGCGTCAGCGTCATCATCCCCGCCTACAACGCCATGCCGGAGCTGACCCGGTGCGTCACCTCCGCGAGGGAGCAGACCATCGGGCTCGACCGCCTGGAGATCATCGCGGTGAACGACGGCTCGACCGACGGCACGGCCGAGGAACTGGACCGGCTCGCCGCGGACTGCCCCGCGCTCCGCGTCATCCACCAGGAGAACTCCGGTGGCGCGGGCGGGCCGCGCAACACCGGACTGGACCATGCGCGGGGCGACTTCGTCTTCTTCCTCGACTCCGACGACTACCTGGGGCCGGACGCGCTGCGCCGCATGGTCGCCATGGCCGACGAGAACGGCACCGACATCGTCCTCGGCAGGATTGCCTCCGTGGGCGGACGTGCCGTACCCAGGGCCGTCTTCCAGCACAACCAGCCCCGCACCGACATCTTCTCCTCCCACGCCTATCTGACCCTGGGCCCGTGGAAACTGTTCCGGCGCTCCCTCATCGAACGGCTGCATCTGCGCTTCCCGCCCTACCGCAACTGCGAGGACAAGCCGTTCACCGCCGCCGCCTACCTCAACGCCTCCGGTATCTCCGTGGTCGCCGACTACGACTGCTACTACGTGCGCTACCGCGAGAACCGCAGCAACCTCACCCTCATCGCGGGCGATCTCGTCCACCGGATGGACGGCATCCGGCTGTGCTTCGAGACCGTGGCCCGCTATCTCGAACCGGGCCCGCGCCGGGACCAGATCATGCGCCGCCATGTGGAGTGGGAGCTGTGCGGGCCGCTGCGGGGTCTGCTTCCCCGCGAGAACGAGAAGGACGCGCGCGAGCGCTTCTTCCCCGAGTTCCGGCACTGGGCGCGGACCTGGGTGACCGACACCATCGTCCAGCGGATCGACGCGCCCGACCGGCTGCTGATCCACCTGCTGCGCGCCGACCGCTTCGAGGACGTACTGACCGTGGCGCGGAACGCCAAGCGGGACGCCCGGTGCGGGCACCTGATCGACAAGGGCCGGGTCTACTGGCTGCACCCCTTCTTCCGGGACCACACCGCCGATGTGCCCGATGCGTGTTTCGACATCACCGACCGGCTGCCGGTCCGCCACCACCTGGAGACGGCGCGGTGGCACGGCGGAGTGCTGCGGCTGACCGGTCACGCGTACATCGAGGACGTCGACGCCCTCGAACCGGCCACCGAAGTCGTGCTGCGCAAGTACCAGTCCGAGCGGCCCGAGGTGCGCGTGCCCACCACCCCGTGCCGCGCCGCCCGACCGCTGCCCGGGGAGGGGCGTTACGAACAGTCGGGCTTCAGCGCCGAGTTCGACCCGGCCACCGTCGACGACGGGGCGCCGCTCGAGCGCGGCCTGTGGAACATCTATCTGGACGTACGCGCCCAGGGCGTCAGCCGTACGGTGCGGTTCGGCAACAGCCGCGAGGACGGGGAGACCACCCACCCTCCGCGTCGGGAGCTGACCACACCGGAGGGCGAACCCCTGGTCGTGGTCCCGTACTTCACCCCGTACGGCAATGTCTCGCTCGACGTCGGCCAGGTCGCCCACCCCCTTGACGCCCCCTGCCAGGTGACCCGGACCGCCTGGCACCCGGTCCGGAAGAGCACCCTGGTCGTCGGTGGCCGACTGGCCGACGACGTGGCGCGGGACGGCCGGAGGCTGCGGCTGCGCGCCGAGAACGGAGCGGGCGCGGTACGCGAGATACCGGTGCGCTACGGACCGGGCGGCTCCCGCGACTTCACCGCCCGGCTGCCGGTCGGAAGGCTGGGCGAAGGCCGCTGGACCCTGGCGCTGATCATGGAGAGCCCCGATGGCGAGGGGCCGTACCGCACCGCGATCGTGCCCCGCTTCGGCCGGCTGGCCGGGACCCGCTGGTTCCGCTTCGGCCGCCCGTACTACGCCAAACCGGTGGCCCAGGGCCCGGCCGCGGCACTCGGTCTGGAGGTGGCCCCGGTCAAGGTCGCGACGGGCGTACGGCGGCGTCTGCGGCGCGGCTGGGCCCGCCTCACCGGGTGACCACGCTCCGCGGTCAGTGCCGCGAGGTGCCGTCATGCGTCTGCGGCTGCGTCGTGGCTGGTCGCGCCCACGCGGCGGAGCCGCACATCGACACAGCCCCGTGCCCCCAGGGTCCGTCTACGAAGGGGGCGTCCGGCCGCGAGCGGCGTCTGGTGCAGGGGGCACCTCCCAGCGGTAGCTGGGGGAGGATCGCAAGGCGGAGGATCGTCCTCGTACTGGGCGTACTCGGGCGACTCCGACAACGCGGCCGGGGGCACCTCCCAGCGGTAGCTGGGGGCGCCGTGCCAGGCGTCGGGAGCAGGGCGGCCCCTGTGAAGACGGGCCCTAGCGTCGCAGGCGGTTGCGTACGGCCGCGATCAGCCGCACCGGGGCCACCCGCAGCTCCAGGGTCAGTTCGCCGCGCCCCGTCAGCGGCTTGGCGTAGTACGGGCGCCCCCGGCGCAGCCAGCGGGCGCCGGGCAGCCGGGCGGGTGGCGGCACGGGCGCCGCGGGCGGCGGGCCGTCGCCGCCGGAACCGAGGAGCGCCAGCGTCACCGTCCACCGGCCCCGGCTCAGCTCGCGCACCGGCAGCCGGGCGGTGAAGGCGCCCGCCGGGTGGCCCGCGGCGAACCGCACCGGGTGGTCGCACACCCGGCCGTCGGTGTGCTCGGCGCGCAGCCGCAGCACCCGGCCCCGGGGCGACGGGGTGCCGGGCGGCAGCAGCCGTCCGGCGACGACCAGCGTGCCCTTGTCGGACGGGTGCCACACGGCCTCGGTCACCTCGCACGGCGCTCCCCGCGGGGCCGGGCCGATGTCGAAGGAGAGATTGCGGTACGGGGCGGTGAAGTACGGCGTGACCCGGGCGCGCAGACCGGGGCCCGCGGCCACGACGCGGCGTGCGGTGCCGATGTCGAGCCCGTCGTCATGGCGGTGCCCGAACCGCACCGTGCGGCTGATGCCCTGGGCCCGGACATCGAGGAAGACATCCCAGACGCCGGGGCGCAGCGGTGCCCCGCCGTCGGCGGTGGCGATGTCGATGTCCGCCGCGAACTCCGGGCTCCCCGGGGCTCCGGCGGGGGTGACCGGCATCCGCAGCTCGTCCTTGGCGTCGCGCCGGCGCAGCACCAGGTCGGTGCGGTCCTCGGGGCCGGGGCGGAGGCCCTCGACGGCCGCCCGGCCGCGTACTCGCAGGGTGCTGCGGCCGTGCCAGCCCGCGCCGGTGAGGTGGTGATGGACCGGCAGCCGGTCGGTGACGTCGAAACACAGGTCGGGGACGTCCGCGGCGGGGTCGCGGAAGAAGGGGTGGAGCCAGTAGACGCGGCTCTTGTCGACGAGGTGTCCGCGGTGGCCGTCACCCTCGGCGTCGCGTACGACGGACATCAGATCCTCGAAGCGGTTGGCGCGCAGGAGGTGGATCATCAGCCGTTCGGGCGCGGTGAGGGTGTCGAAGAGCCCGTCCGAGCAGTGGTCGAGCGCCCATCGGCGCAGGACGGGGAAGAAGCGGTCACGGGCGTCGGCCTCGCTCTCCCGGGGCAGCGCGCGCACCGCGCCGCACAGTTCCGACCGGATATGGCGCCGCATGACCGTGTCGCGGCGGGGGCCGGGCCGGGTGTACCGGGCGGCGGTCGTGAACAGCAGCCCCATGGCGTCGAGTCGGTCGGCGAGCGCGGCGGTGGTGCGGGCGGGGTTCGGGCCGCTCTCGCGGGAGCCGAGGTGGTAGCAGTCGTAGTCGGCGACGACGGAGATGCCGGAGGCGTTGAGGTACGCGGCGGCGGTGAACGGCTGCTCGCCGGTGCGGCACGGCGGGAAGCGCAGCTGGAACCGTTCGATCAGGGAGCGGCGGAAGAGCTTGCAGGGTTCGAGCGTGGCGTAGGCGCGGGAGCTGTAGACATCGGTGCGCAGCTGGTTGTGGCGGAAGACCGCTCTGGGGACGGCGCGCCCGTCCGGGGAGACCATCCTGCCGAGGACCACGTCGGTGCCGTTCTGGTCGGCCGTGGCGACCATACGGCGCAGCGCGTCGGGTCCCAGGCGGTCGCCGGTCTCGAGGAAGAAGACATAGTCGCCGCGGGCGAGGTCAAGACCGGTGTTGCGGGGGCCGCCCGCGCCACCACCGCTCTTGTGGCGGACGGCTTTCAGCGCGGGGCAGTCCGCGGCGAGCCGGTCCAGTTCCTCGGCGGTGCCGTCGGTCGAGCCGTCGTCGACGGCGATGATTTCGAGGCGGCTGAGTCCGATGGTCTGGTCCCGCGCGGAGGTGACGGCCCGGGTGACCCTGGGCATGGCGTCACGGGCGGGGACGATCACGCTGACACGGGGGCGCGGGCCGGTACGGCGGTTACGCGACATGCTGGCTCCGGGAGTGGTCGCGCAGTTGGATGACCGCTTCGCCCCGGGTGGCGGCGGACGCCACCGCCTCGCCGAAGCGCTGGAAGGAGGGCGGGTAGGCCGGGCCGAGCAGAAACTCCCTCAGCTGGTGGCGGGCGGTGCGCAGCTCGTCGTGGGCGGGGTCGAAGAGCAGCCACAGCAGGTGGTCCGTTCCCGACCCGTCCGGGCCGAGCAGATAGGCGGCGCCGGCCGCGGTGAACTGCCGCCGGAACTCCGCCTCGCCGAGCCCGGCGGTGTCGGTGAGGGCGTACGGCTTGAGGCTGGCGATGAAGTCGGACACCACGCTGGAGATGTCACCGATCAGCAGATCGGCTTGGTCGAAACACTGGTAGAGAGTGGGCGCGGGACCCTCGACCACCTGGTGCAGCCAGGGCGGCGCGGCTGCCCAGTGGGCGCGGTGCCACTGCCGCCGCAGCTCCTCGGCCTCGGCCTGGACGGCCGGGTCGGGTTCGGCGCTGTCGCGGGTGAGCATCGCCTCGTCGGCGTCGGCCCGGTGCAGCCGGGCGTCCAGCGCGGCGATACGACGGGTCAGCCCGTCCCGTTCACGGGCCGCTTCCTCGCGGGCGGCGGTGACGTCCTCCGGTTCCTGGGCGAGCGGTCCGGCGGCGCGCTGTTCGTTGGCGGCGCCGATCAGGGCGACGACGCGCTCATGGGCGGCACGGGCGGCGGGGGAACGGCTGCCGGTGAACGGATGCGGTTTGTACAGCACGCGGACCGGGCGTTCGCTCTCCAGCAGACGCCGTACGAGGTGTTCGCCCGCCGTGGTGAGTGAGGTGTTCCCCGGTTCGTCGGTCCACCCCTCCCAGGTGGGGGCGTACAGCACGGTGGGGACGGGCGCCGGGGCGCGATCGATGCCGGCCACCCGGACGCCGTCCAGCTGCGGGCGGCCGACCTCGACGATATCGGCGTCCCGGACCCCGACGGCGGCCTCGGCATAGCGCCGCCGCCCCGCCTCGCCCGCCACCCACACCTGGTCGTAGACCTTGCTGTAGGGGTTGACGCTGGCGATCTTGTCGCTGTCGCCGTGGCCGAGGAAGACATGCTGCATGGTGGGAACACGCAGCAGGTGGATGTTCTCGCCGACATTGGCCGGGTAGAGCGCGACCCGCACACTGCTGAGGTCCAGGTTCATCAGATGCACCGCGCTGGGGACGCAGAGCACCGGCAGCGGGGTCGGCGCCAGCTCCTCGACCAGATGGCGTTCGCGCAGCAGGACCAGGGACGGCGTAGGCAGTGCGGCCACCGCCGCCAGCCACATGTTGACCTGGTACGCGGAGTCGCGGGAGCCGGAGAAGTGCAGGATGGTCTCCGGCCGGTGGCGGCTCAGCCAGTTGTCGACCTCGGCCAGCACCTGCGCGGCGCCGGGCATCCGGATGGCCTGGACGAGGTACGGGACGAGCGCGAGCACCGTCACCAGACAGCCTCCGGCCGCCAGCGTCAGCGCGGCCACCACCCAGCGGGCGTCATCGGTGACCAGCGAGACCGTCAGCCCCAGCAGGGTGACCAGCTCATAGGTCAGCATCCGCTGACCGGGCCATTCGGTGAGCCGCCGGGGCGGCCGGTCGCTGATCCGCAGCCGCCGCAGGTCGATGTTGCGGGTGACGACGGCGAGCCCGCGGCGGCGGCGGATGAGGGTACGTATCGCGGCGTGCAGGGCCTGGCCGCCCAGCAGGCACAGCACCAGCGTCATGGCCGCGGCCAGCCCGATCGGGCCGGTCAGACGCAGTCGGCCGAGCAGCAGGAGCAGCAGCACACAGCGCAGTTCGAAGCGCAGCGTCTCGCCGATGTGCAGCCGTCCCAGACGGGTCATCAGCCCAGGTTCGGTGCGGTGCAGCAGCAGATCGCAGCCGCAGCCGAGCAGCCCGGCCGCCGCGAAGAGCCCTCCGGACCCGGTGAGGGCGGCAGCCGCCGCCGTCACCATGCACCCGGCCAGCGCGACGAAGGCCACGAGGCCGCGGGGACTCTTGATACCGAGGCGGTTCATGACGCGTGCCCTTCACGGCGGATAAGTCGTACTGGTTGGAAACTGTAGGTGAAGGTACCTATTCGCGCCTTTTGTCATGAATCAGGGGAGTGCTGCTCGGTCAGCGCTCCCCCGTGGCCCCGGGGTCCGCCCCGGTCCTCGGTGTCACCTGGACGGCTCTTACGGCCAAGCGGCCTCGCTGACGTCCGGTGCAGCTCTTCCCGCGGAGCGCCTAGTCGGCGGAGACCGGCACCTCCGCACTGCGCCGGCGGCCCGGCACCGTGGAGCCGGAGTGGCAGGTCGTGGCACCCGGGCCGAGCGCCCGCCGGGCGAACGCAGCGGCGCCCGCCAGCCACCACCGGCCGGGGCGGCCGCCGGACAGCCCCGGCAGCAGCCCGGAGCGCTGGGCGCGCGGGCGGTAGGGCGCGTTCCAGCCGTAGGGGAAGGACGCCTTGTCGGGCGTGAGCAGATTGGTGGTCTCGTCACAGGCGAGGATCGCGATCAGCCACTGCCGTACGGCCCGGTGGAAGGCGGGGGTCAGCGGGCGCGGGGCCAGCAGCCAGTCGCGGCACTGGGCGCTCACCGCGGGCCGGTAGGTGGTCTCGTCATAGCGCTGCCAGGGGGCGTCCGGGGTGATCGGATGGAGCCCGTAGTCCATGGCGGTCAGCGGCGCCAGCGCGGTGCGCAGCGTGTCGTGGTCGGCGCTCGGCAGCAGCTCGCAGACGATCCACGGCCGGTGGCGGCGGACCGTGGACAGCGCGCCCTCCAGCACCGCCGCCTCGAAGGTCTCCACATCGACCTTGATCAGATGCGGGGTCAGACCGCGCTCCTCGGTGAACGCGTCGACCGTGGTGACCGGCACCGACACCGAGGCGCTGTGCTTGCGGTGCGCCGGGTTGAGCGAGTTGGACGACTCCGACTTCTGCGAGAAGTACAGCTCGGCGGTGCCCGGTTCACGGGAGAGCGCGGTCTGCTGCACCTCGAACCCCAGCTGGTTGCACTCCCGGATCCGGCGGCACAGCGCGGCGGTCTCCGGCGTCGGCTCGAAGGCGACGGTCCGCGGTCCGCCCTTCCCGTACACCGCGCTGATCAGGGCCGAGTACAGCCCGATATGGGCGCCGATGTCGTACACCGCGCCGCCGGGGGGCGCCTGCTGGGCCAGCGCCAGCAAGGTGGCCTGGGTGGTCGGCTCGTAGCCCGCGAGCCCGGCACGCCGCAACTGCCGCTGCACCGCCGTCTGTTTGCGGCTGAGCACGTTGAGTGCCCGCGGATAGGGGCCGCTGGTCCGAAGGACCTCCGGGTTCAGCGGGAGAGTGATGGCGAGGGGCATGGCTGCCGCGTCTCCTGTCGGGACGGAGCCCGCTCCAGCGGGCTGGGAACGGGGAAGTAGGCGTCGAGGAAGGGGTGGAGGACGGCCAGCTGGTCCGCGAGTTCGTGCTCGGAGGAGACCGTGTCGTTGAGGCAGAACGCCTGGCGGTGGCGTGACCGCAGCAGTCTGGCCAGCCGGGAGCGGATGGCGGGCTGGGACAGGTCGAAGTAGTCGTAACGCAGCGAGGAGGGCACCGCGCGGCCGGTCAGGAACGCGTAGTAGTGGTGGAGCGAGGACGGGACGGAGACGTCCGAGGCCGAGCGCACCCGGCTGGCCATGGTGGCCCGGACCTCCTCGGGGAACTCCCGCTCGATCTCGGCGAGCACACTGCGCCGCACCGCGTGCGGGGTGTGCTTCATCTTCTGCGTGACGGTCGCCCCGAACCGGCTCTCCAGCAGCACCCGGTTGTTCTTCCCCGCCGCCGACACCGGGACGTCGTCGGGGTCCGGGGGAGCCAGCGGGATCAGCGCGCGGGAGGGGAAGAACTTGGACACCCCGTTGGCCAGGAAGAAGTCCTGCGGGGTGACCGGGGAGCCGAGGAAGACGTCGTCGTTGAAGTAGAGGAAGTGCTCGGCCAGGCCGTGGATGTGGTGCAGCCGGGTCTCGATGGCATGGGAGTTGAACGTCGGCAGCGCGCCCGGGTCGTCGAAGATGTCCTGGTGGTCCACGACGGTGATGCCCGGATGGGAGAGCGCGAGCCAGTCCGGGACCTGGCGGTCCGTCACGATGTAGATATGGCGCACCCAGGGGGCGTAGAGGTAGAGCGAGCGCAGTGAGTAGCGCAGCTCGTCGCGGTTGGCGTAGCGGGCGGCGTTGGCGGCCTGCGCGTGGTAGCCCAGGCCCGCGGCGGCGGCGCGGCGCCGCTGCCACAGCGGGTCCGAGCCGTCGACCCAGGTGTAGACGACGTCGATGGGGAAGCGCACCTCGTCCGGGAGCCGGGTGAGGAACTCCGGCCGGGTGCGCACCAGCGGCCCGGACCGCCAGCCGTCGGCCGGGGCGAGCCGGGTGAACAGATGGCCGGACGCCCGGACCGGCTCCCCGACCAGCGGCACCGAGGCGGTGGTGCGGTTGAACCGCGGTGCGAGCAGCAGTGGCCTGCCATCCTGCTCGGACGGCTCCCAGAACTCGATGTCACAGCCGTGCGCGGGGCCCAGCACCAGCCGCTCCCCGGACCGTCCGGCCGCCCCGGCGTGGTAGCGGGTGAAGCGGACGACGGGGGCGTCCTTCAGCCGCCGCCAGGCGGCGGTGGAGGCGCCCAGCCGCGGCGGTGTCGCCGGGTGCTTGGGGCGCGCGGGCTGGGAGACGTAACCCGCCTCCCGGGCACACAGCGCGGTGAGCGCCGCGCTCACCTGGGCCCGCTGATCGGCCCGTACGCCCACCGCCGAGGCGAGGTTGCTGGGGCAGCGGACGACGAAGTGGTCCAGCTCGGCTCGGTCCAGGGCCTCGCACACCAGCCGCAGATTCTCGGCGCGGGCGAACAGCGGGGTGGGCGCGGGCGCCACGGTCGCCACCCGGGCGGCCCGCCGGTCGGTGATCAGGATCCGCCCGGGGGAGCCCAGCAGCCCCGACCGGCGCAGCCGCTGCCGGGCCCGGCGCAGCCGCAGCGCTCCGGAGACCGCCGACGCGCTGCCCAGGCCCCGCATGGCCGCGCGGCGCAGTCCGGCGCCGGTCATGGCGACGACCGCGCGGCGGACCGGCAGGGGGACCGCGCGCCGATAGCCGCGTACCAGGGGCGGCGGTTCGGCGAGCCAGGGGCGGGGACGGGCGGGCGGTGCGGTGAGGGGCATCGTGCGTCCTGGGTCGTGCGTCCTGGGGGTTAGTGGGGGCGGCTCCGGTGGGGCAGTGCGGCGGCCGTGCCGGACGCTCCCGCCGGGGAGACGTCCGCCGGTGCGGGCCCGGCCGGCGACGGGCAGGCCGGTGCGGGCGCTGCTGGTGCGGGGCCCGCGCAGGAGCGCCGGGCGGCCGGTGCGGGGCGGCGCTCGGCCAACGGCACCACGGACGGCAGGAGTTCGGCGGGCTGGCTCAGGAACACCCGGCGCACCACGCGTTCGGCCGCCCGGCCGTCGTCGTACGGGCAGAAGCGGGACCGGAAGGCGGCACGCAGCGCGGTGGCCCGCGCGTCGTACCAGGCGTCCGTGGCGAACAGGGAGATCAGCTCGGTCTCGGAGCGGGAGACCGGGCCGGGCGGATAGGCGGTGATGTCGAAGTAGGTGCCGCGGGCGGCGCGGTAGGCATCCCAGTCGTCGGCGTGGATGACGATCGGGCGGTCGAGGTTGGCGTAGTCGAACATGATCGACGAGTAGTCGGTGATCAGTGCGTCGGCGGCCAGGCACAGTTCCTCGACGCTGGTGTGCGCCGAGACGTCGATGACCCGTCCGGTGCCGCGCGGGCGGGGCCCCTGGCCGTAGAAGTAGTGCGGCCGGACCAGGAAGGTGAAGCCGGGGCCCAGCGCGCGGGCCACCCGCTCCAGGTCCAGCCGCGGTACGAAGCCACGCTGGTAGTCGCGGTGGGTGGGCGCGTACAGCACGGCGGTGCTGTCCGCCGGAATGCCCAGCCGCTCCCGCAGCCGGGCCACGTCATCGGCGGTGGCGCGCTGGAGGACATCGTTGCGCGGGGAGCCGTAGGCGAGCGTGGTGTAACCGGAGGGGTAGACGCGCTCCCAGGTCAGGGTGGTGTGGCGGTTGGCCGAGAGGCTGAAGTCCCAGCGGTCCACCCGCTCCAACAGTTTGCCGAAGTCCATGCCGCGCGCGGCGGCCGGACGGTCCAGCAGATCAAGACCCATGTGCTTGAGCGGGGTGCCGTGGTGGGTCTGGAGATGGATCTGCCCGGCTCGTTTGCGCATCCGGGGCGTGAAGTTGACGTTGTTGACCAGGAAGCGGGCCCGCGCCAGCGCCGTCCAGTACGCGGGCGAGCCGGGCTGGATCCGGCGCACCCCGGGCGGCAGGGTGTGCGCGTACTCGGGGGTGGTGATCCAGACCGTGCGCACCCCCGGAGCCAGCTCGCGCACCTTCGCCTCGATCGCCGCCGGGTTGCAGGCGTAGCCCCGGTGCCAGTACGCGGCGAACACCGCGAGCCGCGGGTCGATGGCCCGGCACCGCTGCACCCGGTAGTGCAGCCACAGCGCGGCGGTGCGCAGCCGTGCGTACGCCTCCGGGGCCAGCGCCACGGCGCGCTGCCGGATCTGGTCGGCGCCGCGCAGGAACTGGAACGCCCGCCGGGCGCCCAGCCGCAGCAGCAGACAGCGCCACCCGGCGCGGCCGGGCGGGGTGGTGGCGTCGCCGGGCCGGTAACGGCGGTGGTGAGCGCCCGCCCGCCGGAAGAACTCGGCGCGGGCCGCGGCCGGAAGCCGCCCCGGAGCGGTGAAGACCGCCGCCAGGTGCTCCACCATCCGCTGGAACAGCGCCGGACGCCAGTGGGCCAGTTCCGGCCGCCCGTCCAGGAACCGGAACACCCGGTCGTACTGATCGAACACATCGAGGTGGCGGCGGCTGGTGGTGCGCAGGATCCCACCGCGCCGCCGCTGCCGGTAGCGCACGCACACCCGGTCCAGTACGGCGATGGACTCCGCGGACAGCAGGACCGGGAAGGTCCAGGACGTGTCCTCGTAGAAGCCGGTCGGGAAGGCGAAGCACTCGGCGCGGACGAAGTCCCGGCGGTACGCCTTGTTCCACGCCACCATCAGCAGCCGCAGCAGTTCGGGCCGCTGGTTCAGCGTGAAGACCTGAGGGTCGCTCTGGCGCAGCAGCTCGGCGCGGACGTTCCGGGCGGCCCGGCCGGTCCAGTCCACCCGGGCGTAGTCGTAGACCAGCACCTGGGGATCGCCGGTGCGGGCCAGCCGGTCGGCGATGGCGCGCAGCGCGCCGGGGGCGAGGGTGTCATCGCCGTCGAGGAAGATCAGGTAGTCGCCGGTGGCCCGGCGGATCCCGGCGTTGCGGGCCCGGCCGAGACCGGCGTTCTCGGCGAGGTGCACCGGGCGCACCCGGGGGTCGCGGGCCGCGGCCTCGTCGATGATGGCGCCGCATGCGTCGGGGGAGCGGTCGTCGACCGCGATCAGCTCAAAGTCCGCGAAGTCCTGGTCCAGGACGGAGCGCAGACAGTCGTGCAGATAGGCCTGCACCTGGTATGCGGGCACGATGACGCTGAACCGGGGCACGGGGCATCCCATCGGTCGACGCGGTGCGAATGGTTCTCACACCATCATCTGAACGCCTATCGGATGAGGCGACGACATGGCGGGGCACCCCGAAAAGCCCCTCGTTCGGCCCACCGCCGCCGGTCGCCGCTCAGCGGTGGATCCGGGACGCCGGGACCGGCACATGTGCCGCGTACGGGTGTCCCACACCTACCGCAAGGGGTGCTGCCAGCGCAGTGCCGGGTTGTCGCCGATCCAGTAGGTGTGGGCCTCGGCGGTGATGTGGAGCCATACGGTGGTGATGTCGGGGCACCCAGCGTTCTGCCATGCGGTGAGCGCCCGCTCGATGTCGTCCCACAGAGCCACGGGGCCGCCCTGCCGGACGGTCCGGTCTTCGCTGTCAGAGGTGAATTCGGCGAAGGACTCGCGCTCTGGATCGAAGACGTACAGGAGCCGGGCGCCATCGCTCGTCGCGGCACGGACGAACTGCGCGCCGGGCGCCGTGAGCTGGGCGAGGAAGGCGGGCATCCACTCCTCCAGCATGGAGGGCGATACCTTCGTCTCCCGCTCGCTGTCGGCATAGGCCGTGCGTGCGGACAGGTCACCGGACACCGGTGCTGTGGCCTGGGAGCGTGCCTGCATGAAGGAGGAGCGGCCGATGATCCGGCCCTCGGCGGTGCCGTCCTCACCGACGGTGACCTTCGCGAGGCCGGTGCCGTAGGACCACGCACCCCCGACGGTGGCCAGGATGATCCCGCCGGGCTTGGTCTGCCTGATCCAGGTGTAGGGGATGCGGCGGACGGCGCAGTTGGCGATCACTCGGTCATACGGAGCACGATGCGGGTGTCCGAACAGCCCGTCCCCGGTCACGGTCCAGGTCGAGAACCCGGCTGTTTCCAGTGCGGCATCTGCACGGGCCGCCACGGCTGGGTCCGTTTCGATCGTCGTGACGTTGTCTTCGCCGAGGCGGTGGCACATCAGGGCGGAGGAGTAGCCGGTACCTGTGCCGATCTCCAGCACGCGGTGCCCGTCCTCCACGTCCAGGTGCTCGATCATGTCGACCACGGTGACCGGAGTGGTGGACGACGAAGTGGGCGAGCCCGCGACGAGACCAGTGGTCTGGTCGGCGGTCAGGTGTCCGTCGAGCTGCGTGGTCAGGGATTGGTCGCTGTAGGCGATCCGGGTCCACTCCGCCGGGTCGGTTCCTACTGCGGTGACCGGCTGCCATCGGCCGCCGTCCAAGGGCAGGAAGACTCCGGGGTTCAGGAAGAGCTCTCGGGGTACGGCCTCAACCGCAGCTCGCCACTGGGGTGTTCTGAGGATGCCAGCCTTCTCCAGCCGGTCGGCGAGGGCACGACGTTCGGGCGCGGTATCGGTCATCGGGCGTCTCCTCGTGTCAGCAGGTCGGCGAATGCGGCGGACATCTTCAGACCGGTGTGTTCCTCCAGCCACCCCCACTGGCCGTTTGGATTCAGCTCCAGCCACCAGTAGTTACCCGCTCGATCGATGGCGAGGTCAAAGCTGCCGGACACCAGCCCGAAGTGGTCCAGGTAGCTGAGGAGTGCCTTGTCCAGGTGTTCGGGCAGGTCCACCACGCTGTAGGAGAGGGCGGAGTAGTCCTTGCGCCCACCGTCGAGCGCGTAGAGGGCTCCTCCCAGCCCATAGCGGACCTGCGCAGCCGCGAACCGCGCATCGTCATCGCTCAGGTACTGGAAGGTGGGCCAGACCGGGCGGCGCCAGTACACCGCCCGTAATCGGTCAAGGTCGGTGGTTCTCGACGGGGTCCGGACCTGCCCGGCCACAGGGGCCGGGCAGGTACCGAACCGAGCCGAGACCGTCAGGCCCGCGCCGATGTCGGCGGGGTTGACCCTGACCACCGGAACACTTCGCCGGTTGAGTTCAGTGATCACCATGTCGGCTGTGACATCGTCTGCCTCGGTGGCCACCAATACCGGCCTTTTCTCGGTCACGGACATCAGTCCTGCGTGCTGTCCTGGTCGTGACCTTGGTCGTTCTGCGAGTCCGAATTCGTGGTCGTCGAGGTCTCCGTGCCCTTGCTGGTGCCATGCTTGCCCATCTCGACCACGTTGCCGGCACGGTCGCGGTAGACGCCGGTCTGTGTCTCGGGGTCGATAGCGACCGTGGCGTGCGGGCGGCGAACGGTGGTCGGGTATGGCGCGAGTCGGCCGACACCCCACGGGCGGGCCGGAGCGAGCTGCGTGTCTGGAGTGGTCACGAAAGCTCCTCGGAGTCGATTCGAGTGAACTGATGGTGGAGCCGTCGGTACGGATACAGGACGGCGGTCGCCATCGGCGATGAGCGAGGGGGATCCCAAATCAGTGAGTGCGCTCGGGCGGTGTGACAACCGTGCCGATGAAGGCGAGGCGTCAGCAACGAAGTTGCGAGCAATTGCGCAGGTTCACTCAAGGGCAGCGATCGCGGATTCGATCAACTGCCGCGCCCCGGAACCGTAGACCGCCATCCTGCCCAACTCCCGAAATGCCATGGCGTAGTCGGCAATCTCCCGGGGTTGCCTGACGTTGATCTCGGCCGTCAACGTCTCGACCACCACGTGCCGGTCGTCGAACAGGTAGAACGCCTCCAGCGGCCAGATGACGCGCGGCGCGACGAGGGGGATCACGCACAGCGAAACGCTGGCCAGCGGCATCACGGAAAGAAGGTGGGCGAGCTGGTCGGCCATTACCTCGGCGTCGCCGATCCGCGACCGCAACACCCACTCCTCCAGCAGCACCACGAAACGGTGATTGCCCTCGTACAGGAAGCGGCTTCGTGCTATCCGGGCGGCAACCGCGTCGGCAACGTCGTCGGGGGTCCCCTGGAAGTCGGTGATCCTTCGCATCAGCGCCGTGGCGTAGCCGGGGGTCTGGAAGAAGCCGGGGACACCATTGGAGGCGTACACCCGGCATACTGTGGCGTTCTCGTGCAGTGTGGAGAAGTCCTCTTGGACCTTGCGCATGCCGTTGCGGTGCAGACGGCGCCATTCCATGTACATGGAGTCGACCGCCCGCGCGGTGGCGATCAGGTCTTCCGTCTGGTCGTCGGCCCCGCAGGCGGCGCACCACGCGCGAATGTCCGCGTCGGCGGGTGCTGCCTCGCCCTTCTGGATCCGGGTCGTCTTCGCGGGATGCCAGCCGCATCGGGCGGAAAGCTCCTTTCCGGAGAGGCCGGCATCTTTGCGTAGGTGCGTCAGGCGTACGGCGAGTGCATCACGAGCGGCCTGAGCGCTGGAGGACGGGGATGAGGGCATGAGGCCGTACGAGCGAGATCAGACGGCGAACTTCTCGTGATCGACACCGCGCTCCCACACGGCTTCGAACGCCGAGGCACAGAGCTTTACCACGGTGGGATCTTCGCTGTACTCATGCCCAGCCCAGCCGCCGTCTCCGGTGAAGAAGTGGAAGAGGATCAGGCGGTCATCGATCAGCCAGAGGTCGTTGCCGGGCAGGGCGATCTCCGACGTCTGAGGGCGCGGGAGCCAACGAACCTGCTCCCCGACAGCGATGTTGACCGGTGTCAGGGCGTGCTCGTACCGGATGTAGTCGGTGACCGGCTCGGAGACGATCCGGGCGCGACGTATGACCACTCCCCGCCCCACAGCCTCACGTACCAGCGGCGTCCAGCCCTGCCAGAGTGCCGAGTCGGGGTCGAGATCGGCTTCGCCCGTCCGCAAGAATCGTTCGAAGGTCTCGGTCTCGTCACCGACGCTGTAGATGTCGCGCATCTCCAGGTGTACGGCGGTGTGCCGTGCGGACTTGAGCAGCTCAGCGAAGTCCGGCACGCCGTTCTGCGACATCGCACGCCTCCCTCAGAATCGGCACCATACGGGCCGGAATGCGAATTACGGTCTCGTGCCCCGGGATACCCACATCGTGGCCGGGCACCCACTCGGTCTTGCCGATCCGGGCCTTCAGCAGCGCGTCGGCTTCCTCGCCCTGAAGAATCAGATCGGCGTCGTCACTGACCCACACGGTCGGCGAGCCCCCACCAGTGGTCTCCGGGTCGATCCCTACGAAGACTAGATCCACGGTGCCCTCCCCTAACAAGCCGGTTGCGCGTTCTTGCGGGCGACGCTCCCCGGAGGCTTGATCTGCGCCAAGGGCGGGCGACGGTCTTCGCATCCCGTTGGCCTGATCAGGCGACGTGGCAGTCCATCGAACGAAGTACTCGATCTGCGCCGGGCGGCTTCGGGGATCGTCGGCAGCTCGCCGTGGGCGCCGAGTCCCCGCAGCGTTGGTTCGATGCGCTGATGTGGTCGCACGATCGTGACCCCCAGCGGATAGTGCGATCCGCTCAGCAGGCTGTGCGCAGGCCCTCACCGGAGGCGGTAGCCGTGGGCACGGCGTATGCGGCTCTGCAGTCGCGGCAACGGCCGCCGTTCGCGGAGCGGAAGGCCCGGTCGCAGCCGTCGCAGGTCCGCAAGGGGAGGGTGGGTGGTGCGCTGGGCGGGGCGACCGGGGCGGCGGGTACGGGGAGCGGAGGCTCGCTGAGGCGGTAGGCGAGGATGCGGGCCGGGCGGGTCAGCAGGCGGCCGGGGAGCCCTGCGGTGAGCGCACGGGTGATCTGCGCGGGTCCCACTCCGGCGGAGAGCCATTGGGCGACGGCGGGCGCGAGTTCGGCGACGTCCCGGCGGGACAGGACGAGCCGGGGGTCGGCGACGCGCAGTGAGGCCAGGATGGTGACGGCCCCCTCGTCGGCCTCGGCGAGTGAGGGAACGGGGTCGGACTCGGCAGTGGCTTCCGGACCGGACGCCTGCGGTGCCGTACGCGCGGCGGGTGCCTCCCGCACCGGGCTTGGACGGGGTGTGCGGGGACGCGGTGGGGCGGGTGCGCCACCGCCCGGTACGTCGTAGAAGTAGGTCCGGGTGCGGATGGTGCCCCCGGGGCCGCGTTCCCGCCGTCGCTCCAGGTAGCCGGTGGACTCCAACTCCCGTAAAGCGCGGGAGATCAGGATCTCGCCCTCGGTGAAGTGCTCGCACAGTGCGGCGATGCTCACGGGGGCGCCGTCGGGCAGGGAGAGGATGTAGGCCGCGACGCCGATCGTGACCGCGCTTCCGCGTCGCTGTGCGAGGGCGTTGGCGATCACGGTGAAGTCGGCGGTGAGGCGGGTACGGACGTGGATCACGCCGGAGGTCGGAGCTCCGGCGTCGGCGCGCGTGGGCGCGTTAGACTGCGGCTCAGCCATCGGGAAGCTGTTCTCTTCCTGATCGGTCAGGCCCTCGATCGGGATGCCAGTCCCGGCCGGGGGCCGTCGTCTGTTTGCGGTTGTGTTGCGGTGAACGTAACGACTGGTGTGCGTGGCCCGCAAGCCGGTCACTCGTACGGGTGACCGGAGGGAAGGGTGGGTGGGCGGGAGTTCTTTATCCCGGTTCTTAGGGGGAGTTCGTGGCCCGCCGGACCCCCGCTTACGAGGGTCCGGCGGGCCCGGAACTGCGACGCCGACCGGTTCCCGGCCGACTCAGGGACGGTGGTCGGTCTTCAACTCGCTGACGAATGCGGCCCAGGACGCTGCCGGGAAGACCAGCACCGGGCCGTGGGGGTTCTTGCTGTCACGGACGGGGACGACCCTGCCCATGTCGCCCACCTCGACGCAGTCGCCGCCTGCCTGATTGCTGTAGCTGCTGGTGCGCCAAACGGCGGCGGCCAGGTCCAGGCCCGCCGCCTCGACGCAGTTGCCACCCTCCTGATTGCTGTAGCTGCTCCTATGCCAGTACGTGCCGTTCAGATTGAGGCTCGCCATGCCGGATCAGAGGCCGGGGCCGGTCGTCAGGTCATCGACGAAGGCGGCCCAGGAGCGCACCGGGAAGACCAGTGTGGGACCGTCGGGCCGCTTGCTGTCACGGACGGGGACGACGCCGGGAATGCCGTCGGCCACCTCCACGCAGTCGCCGCCCTCCTGATTGCTGTAACTGCTCTTGCGCCAGGCGGCGCCGTTCAGATCGGGACGGGACACTCGCTCCACGGTGGTTGCCCTCCATCACGGATCGGATCATGTCCAGCGACATGAGCGGGGGCAGAGACGCCGCCCGCAGCCGATCGTAGGACAGCACGAAGCGCTTGACATCGCCTGGTTCTTCGATGAGTTGTCCGTAGTGGGCACCTTCGGTGTAGGCCACGTCCGTAGCGTCGGGCGTTGTGAGGACGGTCAGGGATCCGCCCATCACATCGTGCTCGCCTTGATCGAACGGCAGTACTTGCACGGTGATGTGGGGTTCCGCAGCTGCCTCCAGCAGCCTGGCCAACTGGTCCCGCATGACGGACCTGCCACCGACCGGACGCCTCAACACCGCCTCGTCCAGGACGACCCACAGGTTGGGGCGGTCGGGCGAAAGGAGCCGTTCTTGTCGTCTGAGCCGGGCGTCCACTCGGTCTTCCAACTGCTCCTCACTGGTGAGGGACAGACCAACGCTCAGTACGGCCCGTGCGTAGTCCTTCGTCTGCAACAGACCGGGCACCAGGTGCGCTGCGTGTACGGAAGAGCGATCGGACGGAAGTGGACAACACCGTGCTGAAGACGACCACCGTGCCGGACCCCGAGCCCGAACTCCGGGAACTCACCGAGCAGTTCCCCGCCACACCGCGCGGAGCGCGCCTCGCTCGACGGCTCGCCGTGCGGCGTATGGAGGAGTGGGGCTGCCCGCCCGCGTCGGACGCGTCCTGCACGGCAGCCCTGCTGGTGGGCGAGCTGGCCTCCAACGCCGTACGGCACGGCCGCTTACCGGGACGGGACTTCCGTCTCCGCCTCGCCTGCGAGACCTCGAGGCGGACGATCCGTATCGAGGTCTCGGACGCCCGCGAGGACCGCCTCCCGGCCATTCCGTCGACGCTGACGGCCGATGACGAGTCGGGCCGTGGCCTGCTCCTGGTGGACGTGCTGGCCACCCGCTGGGGCACGATGCCTCGTATCCCTGTCGGCAAGACGGTGTGGGCGGAATGCGGCGCGCCGTGATCCGAGAAGGGGCGGCCCGGCGCCCCTCTACAGGGGCGCCGGGCCGAGGAGAGCCGGGTGCCCGTTACTTCACCGCGCCCGCCATCACACCCGCCACGAACTGCCGCTGGAAGGCGAAGAACACCGCCAGCGGGATCACCATCGACACAAACGCACCCGGGCCGAGGATGTCGATGTTGTTGCCGAACTGCCGGACCTGCTGCTGGAGCGCCACCGTGATCGGCGGGTTGCCGCTGTCCGCGAAGATCAGCGCCACCAGCATGTCGTTCCACACCCACAGGAACTGGAAGATGCCCAGCGAGGCGATGGCCGGGCCGCCCAGCGGCATCACGACCCGCAGGAACAGCCGCAGCTCACCCGCGCCGTCCAGCCGCGCCGCCTCCAGCAGCTCGCGGGGGATCTCCGCGAAGAAGTTGCGCAGCAGGAAGATGGCGAACGGCAGACCGAAGGCGGTGTGGAAGAGCACCACACCCGTGGTGGTCTGGAAGATGCCCACCTCGCCGAAGAGCTTGGCCACCGGGACCAGGGCGACCTGCACCGGGACCACCAGCAGCCCGACCACCAGCAGGAACCACCAGTCGCGGCCGGGGAAGTCCATCCAGGCGAAGGCATAGCCCGCCAGCGCCCCGATCACCACCACCAGCAGCGTGGCCGGAAGGGTGATCGCCAGGGTGGTCCACAGCGAGTCGGTGATCTGCTGATTGCTCAGCAGCTTGTCGTAGCCGCTGAAGGTGAGCTGTCCGGGATCGGAGAAGACCTTCCACCATCCGGAGATGTCCACGTCCGCCGGATCCCGTAGGGAGGACAGCAGCAGCCCCGCGGTGGGCATCAGCCAGAACAGGCCGATCAGCACCAGGGCGACCCGCGCCACCCCGCCACCGGCCCGTGCCGCGATCCGCGCGACGAGGGACTGCTTCGCACTTACGACCGTGTCCGCGCTGGTCATCGGCGGCTCTCCCTTCGAATGCGGCGGATGTTGAGGAACATGACGGGGAGCACCAGCAGCAGCAGAAGCACCGCGATGGCGCTGCCGAGGCCCTGGTTGACATTCGTCCCGAAGGACGACTGGAACAGCTGGAGTGCCAGGACGTTGGCGTCGTCCTGCGAGGGGCCCGGGGCGATGATGTAGACCAGGTCGAAGATCTTCATCACGTTGATCATCAGCGTCACGACCACGACCGACAGCACCGGTGCCAGCAGGGGCACGGTGATCCGCCGGAACACCTGCCATTCGCTGGCGCCGTCCATCCGCGCGGCCTCCAGCAGCTCCCGCGGCACCCCGGCGAGACCCGCCGCGATCAGCACCATCGCGAAGCCCGCCCAGATCCAGACGTAGGAGCCGATGATGGCCGGGGTGACGAGGGACGGGCCCAGCCAGTCCACTCCGTTGTACGGCTCGGAGAAATTCCAGGCGGGCAGCCGCAATTGGGCCCCGTCGGCCGTGGCCGGAAGGGCGAACGTCCCGTCCGCCGCGGTGGTCGTCTTCGCCACCACCCTGCCGTCCTTGACCGCCTCGATCTTCAGGTCGGCCATCGCCTTCTCGCCCTTGTCGATGACGCCCCGCCCGCCCCGGCCGCCCCGGGTGAAGTCGAACCAGACCGTGCCGGTGACCTTCCCCGCCTCGGGCGCGGCCTTCTTGGCGGTCTGCGCCCCGCCGATGTCGTCCCGCTTGGCGGCCACCAGCGGGATCGAGGCCGGGGAGCCCGGCTTCGCGGTCGCCTCGGTGGTGTACGCCCCGCCCGAGGACTCGGTCAGCCCGGCGTCGGGGCGGGGGTGGGCCCCGGGGAACGGCGGCGACTCGGTGAAGGAGTCATGCACGCTCACCCACATGGCGTTGGCCACGCCCTTGTCCGGGTCCTGCTCGTAGACCAGCCGGAAGATGATGCCCGCCGCCAGCATCGAGATCGCCATCGGCATGAAGACGATCAGCTTGAAGGCGGTCGCCCAGCGGATCCGCTCGGTGAGCACGGCGAAGATCAGGCCGAGGGCGGTGGAGACGGTCGGGGCCAGGATCAGCCAGATGATGTTGTTCTTGATCGCCGTCTTGGTCGCGTCGTCGGAGAACATCTCCTGGTAGTTGTCCAGGCCGACGAAGCCGTTGCCGCTCGCGTCGAAGAAGCTGCGGTAGACGGAGTAGCAGATCGGATAGACAACCAGCGCGCCGAGCAGGGCCAGCGCGGGCAGCAGGAACACCGCGGCCAGCCACGGCCGGGTGCCCAGCACGCTCTTCTTCTTTTTCCGGTCGCGTGTCTCAGCCGGTGGTACGGACGGTGCCCGGCCAGGCGTGGCCGCGCCGCCCGCTGTCGCGGTCGACATGATGTGGATCTCCCGGTCGGGTCGTCAGTTCTGGTACGCCTTGGCTGCGTCGGCCTCCAGCCGGCGCTGGATGCCTGTGACGTTCCTCGGGTTCTTGAGGAAGTCCTGGAGCGCCTTCCACTCGCCCTGGGCCGGCTTTCCGCCGAAGGAGGCCGGAGCCTGGTCGGACATGTCGAACCGGAAGTCATTGCCCGCCGAGATCAGCGCCTTGGCGATGTCGCGCAGTGGCGCGTTGGGGTAAGCGCTGAGGTCGAGGGACTTGTTCGCCGAGATGAAACCCCCGGCACCGGCCCAGATATGGGCCGCGTCGGGCGAGGCGAGGAAGGTCAGCAGCGCCTGCGACGCCTTGCTCCGCTTCAGCGCCACGGCCGCGTCGCCGCCGGTGACCACCGGGGGCTTCGCACCCACCGCGGGGAAGGGGAACACCTTGGCGTCGCCGTCGAGCTCCGCCCCCGCGTCGGCCACATTGGCCGCGACGAAGTCGCCCTCGAAGACCATGCCCGCCTCCGGCTCCGCGGCGTTGGCGAAGGTCTTGGAGACCGAGTCCGGGAACGCGGTGTGCAGCGCGCCGTCCCTGCCACCCGCCAGCAGCCCCTTGGTGCCCCACAGCTCGGCCAGCGTGGTCAGCGCCTTGGTGACGGACGGGTCGGTCCACTTGATCTTGTGCTGCGCCAGCTGGTCGTACTTCTCCGGGCCCGCCTGGGAGAGATACACGTTCTCGAACCAGTCGGTGAGCGTCCAGCCGTCCTGGCCGCCGACGGAGATCGCGTCGGTGCCCGAGTCCGACACCAGCTGGGCCTGTGCGAGGAAGTCCTTCCAGGTCTTCGGCTCCTTCGCGCCCGCGTAGTCGAACGCCGAGGTGTTGTACCAGACCAGGGACTTGTTGCTGGCCTTGAAATACACCCCGTACTGCGTGCCCTTCCAGGCGCCCAGATCACGCCAGCCCTTCGCGAAGTTCTTCTTCAGCTGCGCCTCGGTGGCCGCGTCGACCGGCTTGGCCCAGCCCTTCTGCGCGAACTCGCGGAGCACTCCGACCTGTCCGACCATCGCCACGTCGGGCGGCGCGCCACCGGCGATCTTCGAGCCGACGAAGGCCGACATGTCGTCGCCGCTGGGCACGAAGGACACCGTGGCTCCGGTGCGCTTCTCGAACTCCTTCAGAACCTTGGTGAAATTCTCCTGCTCAGTACCTGTCCAGACCGCGGTCACCTGGAGCTTCTGACCCTTGAGGCTGGGCAGCTTCACGGTGACCGGCGGGGGACTGCCGCCTGCCGTGTCCCCGTCGTCGCCACCGCAGCCCGCGGCGGTGAGCATGAGCGCTCCCACCGACAGCAGGGCCACCGCGGCCCGTGTGGAACGCTTCGTACGAAGCGATGTGTGCATCCCCGTTTTCCCTCCGATGCCGACCGCCCCCGTGCGGCCGTGTCCCGTGCGTCAGTCCTACGCCCGGTAACCGAATGCCGCAATACCGCTTTCGGTGTCAACTTGCCGATCGTGACAGTGACGTGATGAAGAGTCAGATAACCAGTCGGGCGAGAACGGGTCAGGGGGGTCAGAGGGGAGGATGGGAAGATCGACTCGGAAAGCCGGGCAGGAACGGTCAGACGGAATCCTCGGACGTTAACGGTCAGATCAGCGCGGGTGCGGTGGAGGCGTCCGCCGACTGCGCGGCGCGCTGGAGCGCACTGGCCAGCAGCGCCAAGTCCGTTGGCCCGTTGCCCAGTTCGCGCAGCGGCCGCCGGGTCGGCGGATCGCCCATCCGCTCCCATTCGAGCGGCACCACGGTCGGCCGCTGGGTCGCGGTCCGCGGTATCCGCCCGGTCACCCGCCCGGCCTGGAACGGCGTCACGGCACCGTCCCCGGGGCCGAACAGACGGCCCCGGCCGGGGGTGCGCTCCCCCGGGGACGAGGGGGTGGTGGTAACGGTGGGTGTTGACGAGGCGGTGGTGCCGGGAGTGGCTCCGGATCCTTCCGGCGCGGTGGACGGGGCCGGTCCGGCGGTGTCCAAGGTGAGCGGCGGGGACTCCAGGGCGACCCGGAGCCCGGCCCGCTCGACCGCCGCCGTCTCCGCCGTACGCTCCGGGCGGCCCGACGCCGCCACCAGATGCACTCCGAGCCGCGCCCCGTCCCGTGCGACGGCCTCCAGCGCCCGGACCACCGACCCGGCGGCCGGCCGCCCGGGACTGCCGAGCGCGGGGGCGACCAGCGCGTCGTAGTCGTCGACGAGCACCACGAGCCGCGGCAGCGGGCGCGGTCCGGCGGTGTGCCGCTGACCGGGCAGGCCGTGCAGATTGAGCGTGTGCAGGGTGTCACCGGACGGCGGATCGACGTCCCCGGCCACCCGCGGCGCCACCACCCGTGGCCCCCGCGGGCCTCCGGTGGCGGACCTGCCGGGCTCCGTACGGTCGGACGTCTGCGCGCCGGTGGCCGGAGAGCCCGAGGACGACCGGTCGGGCGTCTGCGCGCCGGTGTGCGACCCGCCCGCGGTATGCGTACCGGTGGTGGGCCTGCCCGCCGTGGTACCACCCGTGGCCTGCGGGCCGATGGTCGGGCCGCTCGTGGCCGGACGGTCCGGTGCCGTGGGGCTGCCCGGCCGGTCGTCGGGCGCGTCGGGGCGGTCGCTGTGCCAGGTGGTGAAGTCCTGGGAGCCCAGCAGTTCGGCACGGCGCTTGAGTTCCGAGCTGAGCGCCTGTGCGAACTCCCGCATCCGCACCGGGTCGGAGGCCGCCAGATACGTCGAGACATGCGGCAGGTCCGTGCACACCCGCAGCCCCTCGCCGCCGCCCGCCGTGCCTCCGCCGGACCCGGACCCGGCCCCGCCGCCCGCGCCATCGACCAGGACCAGCTCCAGCCGGTCCGGCCGCTCGGCCGCCGCGAGCGAGGCGGCCAGCGACCGCAGCAGCTCCGTCTTGCCGGTGCCCGCCGCGCCGTCGACCGCCAGATGCGGTCCGTCGGCGGCCAGATCGACCGCCAGCGGGCCGTGCGGCCCGGCGCCGAGCACCGCTTGTGCCCGGCCGCCCGCCGGGACCTCGTCGGCCGCCGCGGCCCAACGCGCCAGCAACGACGCGGGCGTGGCGCGGGCGAGACCCAACTCGTCCAGCAGCCGGGACTTGTCCGGCAGCGGGGTGGTCGGCAGACGGCCGGGGCCGTCCGTACCGCCGTACGCGGAGGCGGACGGACGCAGAGGAGCGAGCGCCCGCGCGAACCGCTCGGCCCACGCCCCCGACACCGCGTCCACCGTCACGGTGCTGGGCGCCCCGGTCGAGCCCGCCGACCCGCTGGCGCCGAACGCGTCGGTGCCGATGGGGTGGTGGGGGTCGTCGCGGTGCACGATCTGTAGACCCGTGGCCACATCACCGCTCAGCAGCGCGGCCACTCCGCAGGCCCCGAAGACCGTGGACTGCGAGCGCGCGGCCTCGTAGCTCCGCCACAGCGGGGACGCGGGCGAGGCGACCGGGGCCTCGGACAGGCTCACCAGATGGACTCCGGCGGCCGGACCACCGGTGGCCAGACCCGCGAACGTCTCGTGGAGCGCGGCCGGTCCGGGGTCGCCGTCGACAAGCACCACCGTGTACGGCCCGGAGTGGCGGGCCGCGGCCGAGGCCACGGCGGCGGGGGGAGCGTCGGCCCACGACGGGCCGAGCGGTCCGTCCTCCAGCCGCCGCGCCAACTCGGCCGCGCGCGCCGACGCCTGCTCGGCGTCGTAGGCGAGCAGCAACCGGCAGTCCTGCCCGCGCAGCGGGCGCACCTGCGGCAGCCAGCCCAGCCATGACCACTCGGCGAGCCGCTCCCCGGCGGTGCGGGAGCGGTCCGTGCTGATCAGGACGAGCTCCAGGGTGGAGGGCGAGTGCAGTGCCGCGAGCTGCGCCACCAACGACCGGGCGAGCCCGGCCAGTCGGGCGCGCGGCCCCGCAAGCCCCAGCGAACCGGCCTGTCGCAGCGAGACGGTGACGGGGGCGGCGGGCAACAGCGTGCCGTCGGTCGCCAGTCGCTCGGCCGACCCGAGCCGCACGGTGAGCGCGTCCGGATGGTCCGGACCGCGCTCCCACAGCCGCGGTCCGGGGCCGAGCGCGGTCATCAGCACGGCGGCGGGATCCGGCCACCGCAGCTGCAACGCCTCCGCCTCGGCCGCCGCCCGCTCGGCCGCGCCCCGCGCGCCGCCGTCGTCACGCCCTTCGGCCCGCTCGCCCTTGCCCGCGGCGAACTGCCGTACCCAGGCCCCTATCCCGCGCCGCCGAGGCTGCGCCCCGGGTACGTCGAAGGTGTACGGGCGCGGATGCGCATGCGTTCCGTCCAGCCGCCCGCCGTCACGCCGTCCGGCGGGGCGCTGGGCGTCGGGGCGCCGGTCGCGCTCGGCGCGCGACCCGGAAGCGCCACCGCGCCCCGACGGGCCGCCGTGGTCACCGGGCCCCCAAGGGCCGTCTGCCGCCCGGCCGCTCTCCCGGTCCGGCCGGGCCCCCGGGTCCGCCTCGCGGCCGGAGCCGCCGTAGCTCCCGCTGTCGCCCCTCCGGCCGGGGCCCTCGGGCTCGCCCCCCGGGCCCCAGCCCGCTTCCGCCGCACGGGAGTGGTCTTCGTCACGTCGGGTGGGCGCCCCCGGCCCATCCGCGCGGTGGCGTACAGCACGCTCCCCGCCGCGTCCGCCCCGGTCACCTTCCGTGACCGGAACCCACCCCGCGCCGGGGTGGCGGGTGGGGGGTGTCCAGCTGCCCTCGGCGGAGTGGGTGGGGGGCGCGGGCGGGGCGCCGGTCCAGGGGCCCTCCGCATGGCTGACCGCACCGGTGTCCGGCCGGGGTGTGATCCGCAGATGGCCCTCGCCGTCCGGGTGGGCGGGGAGGCGGGGCGCGGCCGAGGAGTCCGCGCCGGGCGTCCGCAGCCGCAGCGCGGACTCGCCGATGCGCAGCAGCGCCCCCGGCGTCAGCGGCACCGGATGGGAGCCGACGGGGGCGCCGTCGGCCGCCGTGCCGTTGGTCGAGCCGAGGTCCGCGACGGTCACCCGGCCGTCCTCGGCGACCGTCACCGCGCAGTGCAGCCGGGAGACATCGGGGTCGTCGAGGGGGACGTCCGCGTCCGCGGAGCGTCCGACGCGGACCTGGCCGCCGTGGAGCAGATGGACCCCGCCCGCGTCGGGCCCGGCGACCACGTCCAGATGGACCGCGGCCTCGGCGACGGCCGCCTCGGGCAGCCCGGGGGAGCCCGCGTACGCCGGGGAGCGGTCGGGGTCGGCCGGGGCGTGCAGGGAGAGCACCGCGCCGTCGACCAGCGGCGGTTCGCCGAGCGCGCAGCGCTGCGGGTCCAGCCGCTCGGTCCCCGCGTACAGCACGACCGTCCCGCCGCCCGAGCCACCGCCGCCCGCGCCCGCGTCGCTCCCGGCCGCGGCCACCGCCGTGGCCAGACCGCCGGCCACCGAGGCGAGGGCCGTGCCGACCGGGGCGGTCACAAGCACGTCCACCGCGCACACCGGCGCGTGGGCGGGGGCTGGATGGCCGGAACGGCCCGGGTGGGCGCTGCGCGGCCCGAGGACGGTCAGCCGAATCTGCATCGCCGTCAACGGTCCCTTCTGTCCGGGGGGCCGGGCAGGGGTGCCGATCCCCACCTCCGCCCCCAGGCCCTTCGGCACGTACAGGTCCGTACGGGGTCGTACGGGTCACGGAGCGTGAGCTCCCCGCCGCTCGGCGCTTCCGTGCTGCGTGCATCCTTGCACCTGCCGCTGACACTTCGCCCGCCGCCCGGCATTACATGATCTTGATTGGTCGGCTGGTCGGCCGAAAGTGGTTGATTGCGATCGGATCAACTGTGGTTTGCGCCGGACCGTGGCTCGGTACGCACCCGGCCGCAACCAACTGCTCGGATCGCACGTCTTCCCCCCGAGTCGCGCGGTGAGCACAGAGCGGGAGACCGCTCCGGCTCCACTCGTGTGGTGATCAGTACGGAGGTCCGTCCGTCCCCATTACAGTGGGGCGGACGAGTACGACCCAGCAGTACAGCGACGCAAGCGATGAAGACCACGATCAGGGAGCGCATGACGTGCGGCCGGTAGGCAGCAAGTACCTGCTCGAGGAGCCGCTCGGACGCGGAGCCACGGGCACCGTCTGGCGAGCCAGCCAGCGGGAGACGGCGGGGGCCGAGGCCGCCGTGGCCGGGCAGCCCGGTGAGACCGTTGCGATCAAGGTCCTCAAGGAGGAGCTCGCGAACGACGCGGAGATCGTCATGCGCTTTCTCCGCGAGCGCTCCGTACTGCTCCGGCTCACCCACCCCAATATCGTGCGCACCCGTGACCTGGTGGTGGAGGGCGATCTGCTCGCCCTGGTCATGGATCTGATCGACGGCCCCGACCTCCACAACTACCTGCGCCGCAACGGCCCGTTCACCCCCGTCGCCGCGGCCCTCCTCACCGCCCAGATCGCCGACGCGCTCGCCGCCAGCCACGCCGACGGTGTGGTGCACCGCGACCTCAAGCCCGCCAACGTGCTGCTCGCGGGCACCGGTGAGGGCGAGGAAATGCACCCGATGCTGACCGACTTCGGCATCGCGCGGCTGGCCGACTCACCCGGTCTCACCCGCACCCAGGAGTTCGTCGGCACGCCGGCCTATGTGGCGCCGGAGTCCGCCGAGGGCCGTCCGCAGACGTCCGCGGTCGACATCTACGGCGCGGGCATCCTGCTGTACGAGCTGGTGACCGGCCGTCCGCCGTTCGCGGGCAACACGGCCCTGGAGGTGCTGCACCGGCATCTGAGCGAGGAGCCGCGCCGCCCCACCACCGTGCCCGAGCCGCTGTGGACGGTCATAGAGCGCTGTCTGCGCAAGAACCCCGACGAGCGCCCCAGCGCCGAGAACCTGGCCGGCGGCCTGCGCGTGGTCGCCTCGGGCATCGGGGTGCACGCCTCGCCCGCGCAGGCGGAGGCGGCGCTCGGCGTCGCCGCGCTGCTCGCGCCGGACCCGGCGCCCGCGCCGGTGCCGGACACCGCGCCCGCCGGCTCGGCCGACCCCACCCAGGCACTGCCGACCAACGCGCCCTCCTACGACCCGGCCGCGGCCACCAATGTGCTGCCCACCACCGGGCCGGACGCCGACCCCACCCAGGTGATGTCGCCCACCGGCTCCGGGCCCGGCGGCCCCGGGGACGCCGATCCGACGCGCGCGATGCCGCCCATGCCGCCCGGCAACCCCGGGGACGATCCGCACCCCTGGCAGAACCAGCTCCGCGCGGCCCGCGACCGCAATGAGCAGACGCAGGTCCAGCAGTACCTCGACCCGAACGACGACCCGCTGCGCCGCCGCCCCCAGCGCCGCCCGTCGCCGCAGCAGCCGCCGCAGCGCCCGCCGCAGCGTCAGCAGCGCCGCCCGCAGCCGGCGCCGTACCAGCAGCCGCAGCAGCCGCAGAACTACGCCCCGGCGCCGCACCACCCGCAGCAGCCGCAGCCGCAGCGCTACGCCCCGCCGCCGCAGCCGCCGCAGCCCGAACCGCGTCAGCCCCGGCAGCGCGGTTCCAACCCCAACCGGATGAAGATCCCGGGCCTGGGGTGCCTCAAGGGCTGCCTGTTCGTGATCGTGGTCCTGGTGGTGGGCTCCTGGCTGGTCTGGGAGTTGACCCCGCTCAAGGACTGGGTCGCCGAGGGCAAGAGCTACTGGGACGCCGTCTCCGGCTGGATCTCCGACGTCAAGCAGTGGATCTCCGACCTGGGCGGGCCGAGCTGACGGATCGACCGGCTGACGGACCGAGGTCGGCTGACGGACCGACCGGCTGACGGGACGTCCGGAACCGTCTCCGTTTCCGCTCCTCTACCGCCGACTTCGGAGATTTGTCGACATCCGAAGGGTGTTTTCCGCCGCAGAAGTGACAGTTGGCGTGGTCTGGCGCACCCAACGCGCCAGTAGCCGCGTAGCTTTGTCGCCAACGTGCCCCCTGTCGGAGGATTCGGAGCAGTCTTGTCACGGAAGATCGGCAGCCGGTACACCGCGCACCAGGTCCTGGGACGCGGCAGTGCCGGCACGGTGTGGCTGGGCGAAGGGCCCGAGGGCCCCGTCGCCATCAAGCTCCTGCGCGAGGATCTCGCCTCCGATCAGGAGCTGGTCGGCCGTTTCGTACAGGAGCGCACCGCGCTGCTCGGCCTCGACCACCCCCGGGTGGTCGGCGTGCGCGACCTGGTGGTCGACGGCAACGACCTGGCGCTCGTCATGGACCTGATCCGCGGTACGGATCTGCGCACCCGGCTGGACCGCGAGCGGCGGCTCCCCCCGGAGGCGGCGGTCGCCATCGCGGCGGACGTGGCCGACGCGCTGGCCGCGGCGCACGCCGCCGGGGTGGTGCACCGCGACGTCAAACCCGAGAACGTGCTGCTGGACATGCAGGGCCCACTGGGCCCCGGCGGCTCGCACCCCGCGCTGCTCACCGACTTCGGTATCGCGCGCCTGGTCGACGCCCCCAGCCGGATCCGCGAGCGGCAGCCCGCCCGTAGCCAGCAGCAGGGCCAGGGCCGCTCACCGAACCCGCACAGTGTCATCGGCACCCCGGACTATCTGGCCCCGGAGATCATCGAGGGGCTGCCGCCGCGCGCCAGCGTCGATGTGTACGCGCTGGCCACCGTGCTGTACGAGCTGCTGGCCGGGTTCACCCCGTTCGGCGGCGGCCACCCCGGCGCGATCCTGCGCCGCCATGTGACCGAGACCGTGGCGCCGCTGCCCGGAATCCCCGACGAGCTGTGGCAGCTGCTCCTCCAGTGCCTGGCCAAGGCGCCTGCCTCCCGGCTGCGCGCCTCCGAGCTGGCCACGAGGCTGCGCGAGGTGCTGCCGAGCCTGGCCGGATATCCCCCGCTGGATATCGACGAGCCCGATGAGCAGGCGGAGGAGGAGGGCGGGAGCGGCTACGAGGAGCCCGCCCGGACCCCGGCCGCCGGGCAGCCGCCGCGGCGGCGCGGCGCGGTGCCGCTGGTCCCCGGCGCCGTACCCGACTCCAGCCGGGAGACCCACACCAGCATGCGGGTGCCCAGCGCCGACGAGCTCGCGGGCGGCGCCCACGGCACCGCGCGCGCCCCTCGGATGCACGGCCAGCGCCGGGCGGGCTCGGCCCGTAACCGGCCCTCGGAGGCGGTGCGCCGCCGCCGGGTGAAGGCCGCGGTGGTCTCGGTGGCGGCGCTGATCGCGATCGCGGTGGGCGGATGGCTGGCCACCGGCGGCGACGACGGCGGCGATCCGCCCAAGGGCGGGGAGCACTCCAGCTCCCAGGACGCCGGGACTCCCTGACCGGGGTCGGTCAGTCTTCCGCAGCGGTTACGCTGGTGCCGTGGCAGTCGTCGATGTATCCGAAGAGCTGAAGTCCCTCTCCTCGACCATGGGGTCGATCGAGGCCGTCCTGGACCTCGAGAAGATGAGGGCCGACATCGCCGTGCTCGAGGAGCAGGCGGCGGCCCCGTCCCTGTGGGACGACCCGGAGAACGCGCAGAAGATCACCAGCAAGCTCTCCTATCTCCAGGGGCAGCTGCGCCGGACCGAGGAGCTGCGCGGCCGTATCGACGATCTCGAGGTGCTCTTCGAGCTCGCCGAGGCCGAGGGCGACGATGACGCCCGCGCCGAGGCCGAGACCGAGCTCGAGGCCGTGCGCAAGGCCGTCGACGAGATGGAGGTGCGCACCCTCCTGTCCGGCGAGTACGACGCCCGGGAGGCGGTCGTCAACATCCGCGCCGAGGCGGGCGGTGTCGACGCCGCCGACTTCGCCGAGCAGCTTCAGCGGATGTATCTGCGCTGGGCCGAGCGCCATGGCTACAAGACCGAGGTCTACGAAACCTCGTACGCGGAGGAGGCCGGCATCAAGTCGACCACCTTCGCCGTCCAGACCCCGTACGCCTACGGCACCCTCTCGGTCGAGCAGGGCACCCACCGGCTGGTGCGGATCTCGCCGTTCGACAACCAGGGCCGCCGCCAGACGTCGTTCGCGGGCGTCGAGGTGCTGCCGGTGGTCGAGCAGACCGACCACATCGAGATCGACGAGTCCGAGCTGCGGGTCGATGTCTACCGCTCCTCCGGCCCCGGCGGCCAGGGCGTCAACACCACCGACTCCGCCGTGCGGTTGACTCACATCCCGACCGGCATCGTGGTCTCCTGCCAGAACGAGCGCTCGCAGATCCAGAACAAGGCCACCGCGATGAACGTCCTCCAGGCGAAGCTGCTCGAGCGCCGCCGCCAGGAGGAGCAGGCCAAGATGGACGCGCTCAAGGGCGACGGCGGCAACTCCTGGGGCAACCAGATGCGTTCCTACGTCCTGCACCCGTACCAGATGGTCAAGGACCTGCGGACCGAGTTCGAGGTGGGCAATCCGCAGGCGGTGCTCGACGGCGAGCTGGACGGATTTCTCGAAGCGGGGATCCGCTGGCGGAAGCAGCAGGAGAAGTAGGACCGAGCGGTCCCCAAGTGACCGCGTCGGCGCCCTTTTTGGTCACAGTCCTGTACCCATGCATCACTCAAGGAAATGCATACGGGACATCTCGTACGGAAATGACCTTGACGGTGATTTCAGAACGGGGAAGGCTGACGCGCGGCATGCGTATGTCTTGGGGCGCGTGTGAACGGGGACCAGCGGACCGCCAGTTGTGGCGGGGACCGCGGACTATGACACCCCGGCGGCCGTGGCCCCGTGCATAGCTGCTCCATTGACGAGTACAGCTACTGGGGGTAGCAGGCAGATGACGAAGAAGACGCGGCTGCGGATTGCGCGCATAGCCGCCGGCGCGGTGATCGCCGCCGGTGCGTCGCTCACCGCCGCCGGCGCCGCATCGGCCGTGGGTGTGGACGTCGGCATCGGTGGCGTCGAAGCCTCGGTCAACGCCGATGACCAGGGTGTGGACGTCGGCGCGAGTGTCGGCAATCCCGACCCGACCGACGAGCCCACGGACGACCCGACCTCGATTCCGACGGACCCGCCGACCGATGAGCCGACGGACCCGCCCACGGACGAGCCCACTGACCCGCCCACGGACGATCCCACGGTCCCGCCCACGGGTGAGCCGACGGACCCGCCGACCGGTGAGCCGACGGACCCGCCCACGGGTGAGCCCACCGACCCGCCGACCGATGAGCCGACGGACCCGCCCACGGGTGAGCCCACCGACCCGCCGACCGATGAGCCGACCGACGAGCCCAGCTCGCCCGCCCCGGGCGGTGGCGGCGGCCACGACGGCGGCGACGACTCCAACACCTGCACGGTGGATCTCGACAGCACCAACTGCGACGACAACACGGACACCGACAACGTCGGTTCCAAGCCGGTCGAGCAGGGCAAGGCCAAGGAGCAGCTGGCCGAGACCGGTGCCGGTGAGACCACGTTCCTGCTGGTCGGCGCCGCGACGATGATCGCGGGCGGTATCGGCTTCCGCTTGATGCCGCGGCTGGTCAACCGCAACAACGTGGCCTGATCACAGACCGTAGACACAATCGGACCTGATACTCACGGTCCGTAAGCACGACGAGGGGCCCGGAGCGCTGCAGAGCTCCGGGCCCCTCGTCGTGCCGTGGTAGGTCTGGGTGTGCGGCCGGCGACCGAACGTCACGCCGCGGCGGTGGCCACCTCGTGGGCCAGCAGGGCCACCGCGATCAGCGCCACCAGCAGTGCTATCAGGGCGGCCGGCGTCAGCCCGCCGAAAAGGCCGTCCTGCTGCGCCAGGCGCTCCCTGCTTGCCCGGCAGACCGGGCAGCGGCCCTCGCTGACCGGGCTCGCGCAGTTGGCGCAGACGAGCCTGTCATACGTCATGCGCTTTCTCCTCCCGCACGGCGGTGCCGCAGTAGACACGGGCCCAACGCTCAGGGAAATCGGTTGGTTCCCCTTCCACTGTGCCAGCTTCCGCCCGGTTCGGCGCGCCCCGCACGATTCCGTGCCGTATCCGTACCGGTTCCGTGGCCACATCGGATGGCTCAGTGGTCAGTTTGTCAACCGTTTGCCCCCAATAGTGCCGTGAATAAACGCACCAAGGCGGATCGGCGCTGCGCGCTTGCACGCGGTTCGCGTATGGTCACGCTCACCGACGGGAGCCGCTCAGGCAGCTGCCCGTACCGCTACCCAGGTCGACCGTGGTGCTTCAGTGATCCGATTCGACAACGTATCCAAGACCTACCCCAAGCAGACCCGTCCCGCACTCCGGGATGTCTCGCTCGAGATCGAGAAGGGCGAGTTCGTCTTTCTGGTGGGCTCCTCGGGGTCGGGAAAGTCCACCTTTCTGCGGCTCCTCCTCCGAGAGGAGCGGGCCAGCCATGGTGCGGTCCATGTGCTGGGCAAGGATCTCGCGCGGCTGTCCAACTGGAAGGTGCCGCATATGCGCCGCCAGCTGGGGACGGTCTTCCAGGACTTCCGGCTGCTCCCCAACAAGACGGTCGGCGAGAACGTGGCCTTCGCGCTCGAGGTGATCGGCAAGCCCCGTGCCGCCATTCGCAAGACCGTGCCCGAGGTGCTCGACCTGGTGGGCCTGGGGGGCAAGGACGACCGGATGCCCGGTGAGCTCTCCGGCGGTGAGCAGCAGCGTGTGGCCATTGCGCGCGCGTTCGTCAACCGTCCGATGCTGCTGATCGCCGACGAGCCGACCGGCAACCTGGACCCGCAGACCTCCGTCGGGATCATGAAGCTGCTGGACCGGATCAACCGGACCGGCACCACCGTCGTGATGGCCACGCACGACCAGCAGATCGTGGACCAGATGCGTAAGCGCGTGATCGAACTTGAGAAGGGCCGTCTCGTCCGCGACCAGTCCCGCGGCGTCTACGGCTACCAGCACTGAAAGGACGCCATGCGCGCCCAGTTCGTCCTGTCGGAGATCGGCGTCGGTCTCCGCCGTAATCTCACGATGACCTTCGCGGTGATCGTCTCCGTCGCCCTCTCGCTCGCCCTGTTCGGCGGGTCCCTGCTCATGCGCGAGCAGGTGAGCACGATGAAGGGCTACTGGTACGACAAGGTCAACGTCTCGATCTTCCTCTGCAACAAGAACGACAAGGAGTCGTCCTCGGCCAACTGCGCCAAGGGGGCGGTCACGGAGGCCCAGAAGAAGGAGATCCGCTCCGAGCTCAAGCAGATGAACGTCGTGGAGTCGGTGCACTTCGAGACGAGTGAGGAGGCGTACAAGCACTACAAGGAGCAGTTCGGGGACTCGCCGCTCGCCGACTCGCTGACCCCGGATCAGATGCAGGAGTCCTTCCGGGTCAAGCTGAAGGACCCCGAGCGCTATGACGTGATCTCCACCGCCTTCGCCGCCCGACCAGGGGTGCAGGAGGTGCAGGACCAGAAGAAACTGGTCGACGACCTCTTCAACCTGCTCAACGGCATGAACTTCGCGGCGCTCGCGGTGATGACGCTGATGCTGGTCGTCGCGCTGATGCTGATCGTCAATACGGTCCGGGTGTCGGCGTTCAGCCGCCGCCGGGAGACCGGGATCATGCGACTGGTCGGCGCGTCCAGCTTCTATATCCAGATGCCGTTCATCATGGAGGCCGCCATCGCGGGGCTGCTGGGCGCGGGCTTCGCCTGCGTACTGCTGGTCAGCGGGCAGTACTTCCTGGTCAACAACTGGCTGGTGAACAAGATCGACGTGATCAACTTCATTGGCTGGGACGCGGTGCTCGCCAAGTTGCCGCTGGTGCTGGCGATTGGGCTGCTGATGCCCGCTCTCGCGGCGTTCTTCGCCCTCCGCAAGTACCTCAAGGTGTGACATTCGCCTAGGGCGCCGTAGCGGACAACCCGCCGTACGGCGCCCATGGGTGCCCTACACTCACCGGCATGTCGGGCCCGTGTTTGTTCGTCCAACCCCGCCGCATTCGCCGTGGGGCAGCCCTGACATTGATCTTCGTGAGCGTGCTGGCCACCGGCGCTGCTGTCGGCTCCTGGGACGCCGAGGCGGAGAACGGACATGGCCCAGCGGCGGACCGGATACCGGCGCAGGCGGTCGTCGGCTCCGTGGAGAGCGACGAGGTGAAGGCGGCCGCGGCCGCGGCCCAACAGGACGGCAAGTCCGGCTCCCAGGCCGCCCGTGAGGTGGTGAGCCGCAGCGGCGACCGGTGGGGCGCCGTCTACAGCGCCCGTGAGTACGAGGGATTCCGGCGCAACCTCGACGGTGTCTACGTGGGCACCGGGATCTCCGCCCGCCTCGGCCGCGAGGGCCGGATCGAGGTCGACCGGGTCCAGCCCGGCAGCCCCGCCCGCGAGGCCGGGATCCGCGCCGGCGACCGGCTGTTGACCATCGACGGCGTGCGGGTCACCGGGCGCCCCGTCACCGATGTGGTGGCCCGGCTGCGCGGCCGGGCGGACGCGCGGGCCGTGGGCACATCCGTGACTCTCGGACTGCGGCGCGACGGACACAGCCGGCAGGAGACCCTGCACCGGGCCAAGCTGGCCACCGAGCCGGTGACCGTGGACCGCATCGGCGGTCCGGACGCCGGCGCCGTACGGATCAAGGTCGACTCCTTCACCCGGGGCTCGGGCGAGCGGGTCCGGCGCGCGGTACGGCAGGTCCCGGCGGGCGAGGGCATCCTGCTCGACCTCCGCGGCAACTCCGGCGGGCTGGTCACCGAGGCGGTGACCGCCGCCTCCTCCTTCCTCGACGGTGGTCTGGTCGCCACCTATGACGTCCGCGGTGAGCAGCGCGTTCTCGACGCCCAACCGGGCGGGGACATCGACAGCCCGCTGGTGGTCCTGGTCGACGGCGGCACCATGAGCGCCGCCGAGCTGCTCACCGGCGCCCTCCAGGACCGTGGCCGCGCCGTGGTCGTCGGCTCCCGGACCTTCGGCAAGGGCTCGGTGCAGATGCCCAGCGAGCTGCCGGACGGCTCGGTCGCCGAGCTCACCGTCGGTCACTACCGCACTCCGGCCGGTCGCAATGTGGACGGGGAGGGCATCTCCCCGGACCTGGCGGTCAAGGGCGACGACGGACCGGGCGCCGAGGCCCGGGCGCGCACAGTATTGAGTGGCCTCGGGGGCGGGTCCTAGTGCGACAATGTCTTCGCTATGGCTAAAGAGACGGGTCGCAAGCTGATCGCGCAGAACAAGAAGGCGCGGCACGACTACCACATCCTGGACACGTACGAGTGCGGTCTGGTGCTCACCGGGACCGAGGTGAAGTCGCTGCGCCAGGGGCGAGCCTCGCTCGCGGACGGCTTCGCCCAGCTCGACGGTGGCGAGGCATGGCTGCACAACGTGCACATCCCCGAATACAGCCAGGGGACCTGGACCAACCACGCCGCGCGGCGCAGGCGGAAGCTGCTGCTGCACCGGGCGGAGATCGACAAGCTGATCGGCAAGACCCAGGAGACCGGGCACACCCTCGTTCCGCTGGCCCTGTACTTCAAGGACGGCCGGGCCAAGGTCGAGGTCGCCCTCGCCAAGGGCAAGAAGGACTACGACAAGCGCCAGACCCTCCGCGAGAAGCAGGACCGCCGCGAGGCGGACCGCGCGATCTCCGCCGCCCGCCGCCGCCAGCGGGCCTGACCTGACCTGGCCGGGAGCGGCGTCGCGTACGGTGCCCCGGCGGCGGGAATGATGTGGCCGCATAGCGCGTTGTTCACCTATGATGGCTGCACGCACACCCCCTCCGCGGGGTGGGTGTCACCTTGAAAACACCACATGGGGATGATCGGTTTCGACAGCGGCTGTCGAAGCAGGGGAAGCGAGCCGAGGAAGCGGCAATGATCTCGTAAACCATATGTCGCAACCAATAATCGCCAACACCAAGCGCGATTCCTTCGCCCTCGCTGCCTAAGTAGCGACTTGCGAAGTGTCAGCCCGGGGATGTTCCCGACCCGGATCCTGGCATCAGCTAGGGAACTAAACCGCTAAGCCCGGTCACGGGGCGTAGCGGGAAAACAAACAGTGACTGAGCCCGTCGGAGACTTGTCCGTGTGATCTCCGGGGCCGAGAAAAGCACAGCGGACTGCGCTCGGAGAAGCCCTGTTTCCGCACCGGTGGACGCGGGTTCGATTCCCGCCATCTCCACTCATCCCATGTACGACGAGGGCCCCGCCGAAAGGCGGGGCCCTCGTCGTTCTGATCAGCCCCGCCACCCCGCCCGCAGGGCGCGTTCTCCGGTGCTCGGCGCGGCCAGCGCCAGTCTGCGGTGGGTGCGGCGGAGCATCATGCGGGCCATGGCCGGGTGTATGTGCCTGACCACGCCGAAGTAGAGGCGCCCGCGCGTGTTGTGCGTCCGTACGACCGTGCTGAGCGTGACATGGCCGGACTCGACGAGGATGGACGCCCGGAAATCCAGATGTCCGGCGTCCTCGCCCAGCAGCACCTCGCCGTCCGCGCGGCCCTTGACGGGGAAGGAGGCGCCCCGCAGCACACCCCGCCATGCCTCCGGGTCCCGCGGCATCCCCGGGTGGAGCTCCATCCGCCAGGCGTCGGAGAAGTCGGTCCGCTCGAAGGCCGCGCGGGCCAGCCGGGCACCGGCCGGGACCGGTGCCGCGACGGGCTGGTCCCACAGCAGCCGGTGGAGCAGCCGGACATACGGCGACCAGAGGAGGGGAGCCCGGTGCGTCCCGGCCGCCACCCGCTCGATGTTGTCGAAGATCTCCTCGACCACGATGTCGTGCGCCCACCGGATGGCCAGCGCCCACACCAGTCGCTGCGCGCTGCGCTGCCGCTGTTCCAGTACATGGCGGACCCGGCACCGGCCGGGATCCAGCGGCTCCACGGTCAGTTCATGGAAGCCGCCCTCGTCCGACGGGAAGTCGAACCGGATCCGTCGGCCCGGCTCGTAGGCCGTGACCGTGTAGCGGACGAAGCCGTGGCCGCCCTCGGCGCCGACGCCGAGCGGGCGGTCGAAGCGCATCGGCGGCCAAGCCGGGGTCGGCCAGATCGGATCGTGCTCGGAGGAGAGTCGGTCGAGCAGGGCTCCGACCGCTTCCGCTGAAGCATCGATGGTGCGTTCGTGGATGTTGCGGACCGTACGCATGGGTACCGTGCACCTCCATACGCTGCCGTATGTTTTGCCGTACGGTACCGTATGGTCATGGTGGAGCGGCGAGCGAGGGCCCCCCGAAGCGGCGGCGCGAAGCGGCGATTGAGCGCGGGGGACTGGGCGGACGCGGCGCTCACCGCGATCGGCGAAGGCGGGCTCGCGGCCGTCGCCGTCGAACCGCTGGCCGCCCGGCTGGGAGCCACCAAAGGCAGCTTCTACTGGCACTTCCCCCATCGGGAGGCGCTGATCGAGGCCGCGCTCGCCCGCTGGGAGGAGACCTCCACCGAGGCGATCATCGCCAGGCTGGCGAGCGAACCGGATCCCGAGCGACGGCTGCGCAGGCTGTTCGCGGAGGCGACCGAGGCCGTCGCGAAGGACCCGCTCGAGGTCTCCCTGCTGGCCACCGCCGCCCATCCGCAGGTCGCCGCGGTGCTGGGGCGGGTGAGCGAGCGCAGGATCGGCTATCTGGCGCAGCTCTTCACCGAACTGGGCTTTCCGCCGGACGACGCGCGCCGCCGGGGCCTGCTGGCCTACGCCGGTTTCCTCGGGCATACCCAGCTGATCCACGCGGTGCCCCAGGCGCTTCCGGTCGACGAGGACTGGACCCGTCATCTGGAGTCGGTCATCGCCACGCTGCTGCGCCGGGACTGACCCGCGGCGCTGTGCGGCGTACTGTCGCCACGGTCCGCGGTGCGGGATCCTCCCATGGCATGAGGAGACCCGAGAGTCGTGTGAACCGCCGTACGCGCGCCTGGATCTGGTCCATTGTCATCGGGCTGGCCTGCACGCTCAGTTGGAGCTCCCCGGCCGGTGCGGACACCTCCCGCCCCGGACTCGGTGGGGCCATCGACACCATCCTCGACGACCCGTTGCTGAAGGGCGGCGCCGCCGGGGTGGTGGTCGCCGACGCCAAGAGCGGTGCCGTGCTCTACCGGCACCGGCCCGACGACCGGCTGATACCCGCCTCCAACACCAAGCTGCTCACCTCCGCCGCCGCCATGGGGGTGCTCGGCCGCGAACACCGCTTCCGCACCGATGTGCTGACCGACGGCACCCGCCACGGCCGGGTACTCCGCGGCGATCTCTATCTGCGCGGCAGCGGCGATCCGACGCTGCTCGCCGCCGACTACGAGCGGCTGGCCAGGTCGGTCGCGGACGCCGGGATCCGCCGGGTGACCGGGCGGCTGATCGCCGACGACACCCGGTTCGACGCCCAGCGGGTCGGCCGCTCCTGGGCCGCCGACGACGAGTCGTCGTACTACGCGGCCCAGATCTCGGCCTTGAGCGTGGCGCCGGACACCGACTACGACGCGGGCAGCGTCATCGTCGAGACCTCCCCGGGCGCCCGGCCCGGCGCCCGGCCGACGGTCACGCTCACCCCGAAGACCTCGTACGTACGCGTCGTGAACCGCGCCACCACCGGTGCCGCGGGCAGTGGCAGCACCCTCACCGTCGAGCGGGGCCACGGCTCCAACACCATCACCCTCAGCGGCAGCGTCCCCGCCGGGGCGGCGCCCGCCAAGGAGTGGGTCAGCGTCTGGGAGCCCACCGGCTATGCCGCCGCCGTCTTCGCCGACGCGCTGGAACGGCACGGCGTGCGTGTCGCCGGGGACACCCGGCTGGGCCGGGCCACCCCGGACGGCGCCCGGCCGCTCGCCACCCACCGCTCCATGCCGTTGAAGCGACTGCTGATCCCGTTCATGAAGCTGTCCAACAACATCCACGCCGAGGTGCTCACCAAGGCCATCGGCGACAAGACGGCGGGGCGCGGCACCTGGACCGCCGGTCTGGCCGGCGTCTCCGACTGGCTGAAGAAGCAGGGCGTGGACGTCGGCACACTGCGTCAGGTGGACGGTTCGGGGCTGTCCCGGATGGACAACGTGGCGGCCGGGCACTTCAGCGAACTGCTGCTCGCGGTACGGCACCAGTCCTGGTACGCCGACTGGTACGCCTCGCTGCCGGTGGCCTGCGACCCCGACCGCCTCGTGGGCGGCACCCTGCGCTCACGGATGTGCGGCACCCCGGCCGCGGGCAACGCGCGCGGCAAGACCGGCACCCTGACCGGTGCCTCCGCGCTCTCCGGATACGTCACCGACGCGGACGGCAGGGAACTGGTCTACAGCGTGGTGCTCAACAACTTCCTCGCGCCGTCGGTGAAGAGCCTGGAGGACGCGATCGTGGTCACGCTGGCGAAGTCCGGCAAGGACGGCGCGTCGGCGACCCGCCCCCGCGCCGTCCGATCGGGCGTGCCCCAGAGCCTGGAATGCGCCTGGGTCAAGCCGCGCCCCTGCTGAGGCGCGCTCGGCGCGCCGAGTACCGGGACGCCGCCGGGCGTCGCTGCCGCCGCCCGGCGGCGCCTCGCTGAAGTCCGGTGCGGTTCGGGTGCGCCCCGAAGGGGCGCGGGGCTGTGCCGATGTGCGGCTCCGCCGCGGCTGTGTCGATGTGCGGCTCCGCCGCGTGGGCGACCAGCCACGACGCAGCCGCGGACGAATGACGGCACCTCGCGGCACTTCCCGCGGAGCGCTGAGCCGGGCCGAGCCGGGCGGCCGCGGTCCCGCAGGTGCCGCGTCCGGGGCCGGGGCCCCGGACGCGGGCTGCGCCCGCTTCCTCAGCGGAGCGAGAACGTGCTGAGGCGCAGCCCCTTGCCGAGGATCAGGTGGACATCGCGGCGGCCCGCGGCGGCGGTCAGGCGGGCGGTCACCGTGCGGTAGGTGTAGCGGGAGCCCGTGCTCGGGACGCGGGCCGTGGCGGCGAGCGGGCCGGTCGGGGAGCCGAGGCGGACCTCCACCGTGGACGCGCCCGGGGTCTCCTTCGCCGCCCGTACGGTGAAGACCGACGCGCCGCCGCCCAGGTCCGCGTCGCGGAAGACGAGGCGGCCGCCGTGCGGGCCCGAGGCGACCGCGTCACCGCGCACCTTGGCGGCGTCGACCAGCCGGGTGCCCGTGTAGTCGTCGAAGTCCGCCGCCCGGGTGCGCCGTGACAGATCGCGGGCCGGGATCGTCTCGCCCCGTACCGTCCACGTCGTGCGGGTGCGGATATCGGCCGAGGAGGCGCCCACCATCAGGTCGTGGACACCGCTCTCCACGACCCACCGGCCCCGGGTGACATCCCAGTGCGCCAGATCGGCGGTGCGCAGCGGCAGCCGGACCGTCTTCGTCCCGCCGGGCTCCAGCGACACCCGCCGGAACGCCCGCAGCCGCAGCCGCGGCTGCTTGTCCCGGGAGACCCGCTGGTGGGTGTAGAGCTGGACGACCTCGTCGCCCGCCCGGGACCCGGTGTTGGTGACCGGGACCTCGACCCCGCCCGGGACCCGCTTCACCTGGCCGTAGCGGAAGTCGGTGTACGACAGGCCGTGGCCGAAGGGGTAGAGCGGACGGCCGCGGAAGTACTGGTAGGTGCGGTCGGAGCGGATGATGTCGTAGTCGAGGATGCCCGGCAGGTCCCGCTGCGAGCGGTACCAGGTCTGGGTGAGCCGACCGGCCGGGTTCACCCCGCCGAAGAGGACGTCGGCGAGGCCATGGCCGGTCTCCTGGCCCGCGTGGGTGGTCCACAGCAGCGCCGGGGCGTGCGCCTTCTCCCAGTTGAGGGTGGTGGGGTAGCTGTTCTCGACCACCACGACGGTGCGCGGGTTGGCCCGCTTGACCGCCCTGACCATCCTCTCCTGCTGCCGGGCGAGCCCCATGTCGGTGCGGTCGTGGTCCTCCTTGCCGTTGATGAGCGGCATCGAACCGACGACCACGACCGCGGCGTCCGCGCCGCGCGCCGCCTCGGCCGCCTCCCGCGCCCCGTCGCGCCGGACCTCCCGCGTGTAGCGGGTGGCGTTCTCGGCGGTGACGAGGGCGAGGGTGCCGTCCTCGCGCGCCGCGAGGTACTTCTTGTCGCCGAACCAGCTCTCCTGTGCGTCATAGCCCGCGTAGCGCAGCAGATACCTGCCGTCGGGCTGCCGCTCCAGCCGGAACTGCTGCTGGACGAACCAGCCGTTGGGCTCGGTCTGGTCGTTGACGAAGGTGCCGCCTTCGTGCAGTCCGACGTACCGGTCGTTGGCCACGGCCCGCAGGGCCACCACCCCGCCGCCCCAGTCGAAGACGTCGAACTGCTCGGCCGCCCCGGACGGGGTGGCACTCTCCTTGAGCGGGGCCCCGGCGGCGCCGCCGCCCGCGGTGATGTAGCGGCCGTTCGCCGCGTTCCGCAGCGCGATGCGGTCCACGCCCTCGCGGCTGGTGACGGTGCCGGAACCGGACTTCGCCAGCCGCTCGGCGATGCCCTTCTTCGGTGTGACCTTGTAGGGCGGGGTGCCGGAGTACCAGTCGGTGTAGAGGGTGTCGGCCAGCGGACCGACGACCGCGACCCGCCGGGTCCGCGCCGGATCCAGCGGCAGGGTCCTGTTGTGGTTCTTCAGCAGCACCATCGCCTTGGCCGCCGTCTCCCGCGCCAGCGCGCGGTGGGCCGGGCTGTTGATGACCGACGGGCCGATGTCGCCGTAGGGACCGCCGCCGGGGTCGAACTCGCCCAGCCGGATACGGAGGGAGAGGACGTGGCGGACGGCGCGGTCCACCTCCGCGACGGTGATCAGCCCCTGGTCCAGCGCGCTGCGGAGCGCGGCCCGGGTGGGGCCGGGGTCGGTGTTGTCGTTGGTGAAGCTGTCGATGCCCGCCTTCAGGGCGGCGGCATCCGCCTCGGCGGGGGTGGCGTAGTAGTTCTGCACCCCGGGCAGCAGATTGCCCGGCGCCTGGGCGTCGGTGACATGGAACAGATCGCGTTGGGTCCAGCGGCGCACGGTGTGGTTCAGATCCGGATTGACCGTGTTGGGGCGGCCGTTGACCAGGTTGTACGCCGACATCACTCCGGTCGCGGCATCGGCGGCGATCGCGGGCCGGAACGCCTCCTCGTCGTACTCGTGCTTGACGCGGGGGCGGAGGTCGGAGGAGGTGGTGGTGCGGTTCACCTCGTTGTTGTTGGCGAGGTAGTGCTTGAGAGTGGGCGCGGTCTTGAGGTGGCCGGGGTCGTCGCCCTCCAGCCCCTTGCCGTACGCGGTGGAGATGGCGCCGGTCAGGAACGGGTCCTCGGAGTAGCCCTCCTCATTGCGGCCCCAGCGTGGATCGCGCAGCAGATTGACCACCGGTGCCCAGACATTGAGTCCCCAGCCCGGCGGACGCTCCCGCTGGAAGCCGCGGGTCTCGTCGCCCACGGCAGAGCCGACCCGCCGCATCAGCGCGGGGTCCCAGGCCGAGGCGAGCCCGATGGCCTGCGGGAAGACGGTGGCCTCGCCCAGCCAGGCCACCCCGTGCAGGGCCTCGGTGCCGGTCTTGAACGACCGGATGCCGAGGCGGGGGATGGCGGGCTGGTACTGGTGCAGCAGGGAGATCTTCTCGTCCAGGGTGAGCCGGTCCAGCAGATCGTCCACGCGCTCGCGCAGCGGCAGCCGCGGATCGCGGAACGGAAGGCCGGTCTGCGCCCCGGCCGGGGTCGGGCCTGCGGGTGGTAAGCCGGTCAACAGGGCGGCGGCCAGGGCGGATGCGGCGAGTGCGCGGAGGGCCGCGCGGCGGCGGTGTGGCCGGGCGGCGGTGCCTGTCACGAACACGTACGTCCCCTCGGGTAGCGGCGGTTCGACGTCCGGGCGCGAAAACCGCACCGTAGCGCCGCCCACCACCCACCCGCGCTCCCCACACCCGCGCGTTGCCCCCATCGGCCCAGCGGTGGGGCCTCCCGGCCGGGGATGAGGGGGCGCCCCGGGCCCCGGGCGGACACCGTCGCCGGGGCAACGGCCCGTCAGACCACCACTCCGGCCCGGCGTCGGGTGGCGCGTCGGCCCGCGAGGGCCGCGGTCAGGGCCAGGGTGGCGGCTGTGGCGGGGGTGGCGTAGGCGGAGACGGTGCCCAGGTGGTCGGCGGCCCAGCCGCCTGCCGCCGCGCCCGCGGAGATGCCGATGAGCAGGCCGGTGTAGACCGTGGTCATCCCCTCGTTGAGACGGGCGGCCGGGACCAGTCGGTGGACCAGGGACATCCCGGTGATCATCGTGGGCGCCGTGGCCATGCCCGCCAGGAAGAGCAGCGGGGCCAGGGCCACCAGGCTGTCCGCCGCCAGCAGCGGAAGGACGGCCACGGCCATGGCGGCCACGCCCGCCACCAAGCGGGCGGACAGCGAACCCCGCAGCGGAAGCGCCCCGAAGACCAGCCCCGCCACGCACGATCCGGCCGCCTGGAGGGCGAGGACGGCGCCGCTTACGGAGGCGCCGCCGAGGGACCGTACGGTGGCGACCGTCGCGACCTCCATGGAGCCGAACACCGCGCCCGTCGCCAGGAAGGTGAGCAGCAGGGCCCGCACCCCCGGGGTGCGCGTCAGCGGGACGGCGCGCTCCCCGGCGGCGGGCCGCGGGTGCGGCGGCGGCTCGGTGCGGCGCTGGGCGGCGAACAGCAGGGTGCCGGTCACCAGCAGCACCGCCGCCGTGAGCAGCCCGGCCTCCGGGAAGACCGCCGTGCACAGCACCATGGCCAGTGCCGGGCCCGCCATGAAGCACACCTCGTCCACGACCTGCTCGAACGAGGCGGCCGTGTGCCGGGCGGCCGCGTTGTCGTGGTGCAGCGCGGCCCAGCGGGCGCGGGTCATCGAACCGAGGCTGGGGACACCGGAGGAGCCCGCCGCGCACAGGAACAGCGCCCAGGCCGGGGCGTCGTGGTGGACGCACAGCACCATCGCGGTGGCGCCCAGCGCGAACACCACCACGGCGGGCACCGCGACCCTCGCCTGTCCGTACCGGTCCACCAGTCGCCCGAGCAGCGGTCCGGTCAGCGCCGTGACCGCCACCCCGGTCGCCGAGACGGCGCCCGCCAGCGCGTAGGAGTCCCGCGCCATGGCGATCATGAGCACATGGGCGACGCCGAGCATCGCCCCCGGCAGCCGTCCGACCAACGCCGCCAGCGTGAAGGCCAGGGCACCGGGGGCGGCGAAGAGCCGTCCGTACGGGGCGAGGAACGCCGGGGCGCGGGCCGGGCGACGACGACGGGCCCGGCGCCGGGGCGGCGGCGGAACACGGCGGACGACGGGCCGGGAGGCAAGGAAAAGGATCACCCCTTTACGGTCCCGGCCGCCCCTGTGCCCCGTCCAACACCTGATCGGGCCCCATTGACGCATATGGGTTGTCAATATGGAGGAGTGAACCGGGACATCGAACCGCGGCTGCTGCGGGCCTTCGCCGCCGTCGCCGACGAGCTGCACTTCACGCGTGCCGCCGCCCGCCTCTACGTGGCACAGCAGGCGCTGAGCCGCGACATCCGGCGGCTGGAACGGGAGCTCGGCGCGGAGCTGTTCGTCCGTACCACCCGTCAGGTCGCGCTGACCGCGGAGGGCGAGCGGCTGCTGCCGTACGCGCGGCGGGTGCTGGCGGCGCAGGACGAGCTGGCCGCCGCCGTGGGCGGCGGAACCGGCCGTCCGCTGCTGGTGGACGTGGGCGCCCCGGTCAGCACCGGCAGCCGGGTGCTGGACGAGGCGCGGCGGCGGCTCACCGCCGACACCGAACTGGTGGCCCGCTACCACAGCGGGCTGACCGGCGCCGCCGTCGAACTGCTCGACGGGCGCCTGGACGTCTCCTTCGGCCGCGCCCGGGGGCTGGACCCGGCCGTGCTGGCCGGTCTTGAGCACCGCCCGGTGCGCTACGAACGGATCGCCGTCGTGCTGCGCGAGGACCATCCGCTCGCCCACCGGGAGCGGATCCCGCTGGCCGCGCTCGCGGGGGAGACCCTCTACGCCGCGGCGGGCAACGCCGCCACCGCCGAGTGGACGGATCTGGCCGGGCAGTTGTTCGCGGGGCGGGGGATCGCGATGGCCGAACCGTTCCCGGAGATCGAGGGCGACGCGGAGTTCATCCGGGTGGTGACCAAACGGCGCTGGTCGGTGCTGGCGAGCGAGGTGTTCATCGACCTGCCCGGTACGGTGCTGCGCCCGCTCATCGACCCGGTGCCGCTCTCACCGGTCTCCATCGTCTGGCGCAAGGGCCTGCGCCACCCCGGCCTGACCGCCCTGCTCACCGCCGCCCATGACCTCGGCGCCCGCCACCGCTGGCTGGACCACCCCCGTAACGCCTGGCTCCCGCGCCCGGAGGCAGGCTCGGCTCTCAGAGATCCGCGTACGGCGGAACAACACGGGTGATGATGATGAACCGCAGACGTGGCACGGCGAGGAAGTAGAGCCATCCGTCGCCGCCGATGCCGAGGCGCCGCAGCCCGCCCGGCACGCCTGCCTGGGGCCCCTTGCCGATGTCGGTGACATCGACGCCCAGGGCCGCGAGTTCGGTCAACTCGTTCGCGATGCGCTCGACTTCGGTGATCAGGTGGCCGGGCAGTCCGGCGACGACATGAGCCTCGTCGGGGTCGTACTCCCAGCGCCACGCGTCGCTCACGCGTCTCCTCGCTTCACCCCGGCCTCGGCGAACGCGGCATCCAGGATCCGGCCGATCTCGGTGGCGGCCTCGCGGACCTGGACGATGTCGTCCGAGCTCGCCACGAGCGTCTCGAGGGTGCGCAGTCGCTCGGCGCGTGCAGGGTGTCGGGCGATCGCCACATAGACCGACCACTGCCGGGTGAACCGGCGCAGCGGCGCCGCGCTCACTTCCGCGCGCGCCTCACGCAGGGCTTCCGCGCGCTCGGCGTCGAAGGCGGCCAGCGATGACGGCGCGATGCGCGCCACTGCCGCGCGCAGCGCTTCCGGGGTGTCGGCCGGTTGTCCGGGCAGGGGGTCGTACGGCTGATCCGGCTGTGTGCTCATACGGTCCTCCGGAGGGGCGGCCGGGGCGGGTGGTGCACAGGCACGCTACCGGGTGCGGCCCCGCGCCGCGTATGGGACGGCGTAGGTGCCACCGCCCCGGGCGACCCCGGAACGCTTCCGCCCGCGCGCCCTCACCGCCTCGCGCCCCGCCGGGTGAGAGCAAGGTTTCGCCGGTGTCACCTGCCGCCACAGGTCGGTAATGCGCCGTCCCTAGCGTCGGGCAGTGACACCGAGCACCGTGGAGGCGCCGCGATGACTGCCCCGACCACCACCGCACGCAAGGGGGGCCGCTGGATCGAGCAGTGGGACCCGGAGGACGAGACCTTCTGGCGGGAGACCGGCCGCCGGACCGCCACCCGCAATCTGGTCTTCTCCATCCTCTCCGAGCACATCGGCTTCTCTCTGTGGAGCCTGTGGTCGGTGATGGTCCTGTTCATGGGCCCCGAGTACGGCGTGGACCCGGCCGGGAAGTTCTTCCTGGTCGCGATACCGACCCTGGTCGGCGGAGTGCTGAGGGTGCCGTACACCTTCGCGGTGGCCCGCTTCGGCGGGCGCAACTGGACGGTGGTGAGCGCCGCGCTGCTGCTCGTCCCGGCCGTCGCCGCCGCCGTGGTGATGGAGCCCGGCACCTCGTACACCACGTTCATGGTGGTCGCGGCGCTCACCGGGGTGGGCGGCGGGAACTTCGCCTCCTCCATGACCAACATCAACTCCTTCTACCCGCTGCGCAAGAAGGGCTGGGCGCTCGGCCTCAACGCCGGGGGCGGCAACATCGGCGTGCCCGTGATCCAGCTCGTCGGCCTGCTGGTCATCGGTACGGCCGGAGCCGCCCATCCGCGGATCGTGCTCGCCGTCTACATCCCGCTCGTCGTGGTGGCGGCGGTGCTCGCGGCGCTGTTCATGGACAACCTGGCGCCGGTGCGCAATGACACCGGGGCGGTCCGGGAGGCGGCCCGCGACCCGCACACCTGGATCATGGCGCTGCTCTACGTCGGCAGCTTCGGCTCGTTCATCGGCTACAGCTTCGCCTTCGGTCTGGTGCTCCAGAACCAGTTCGACCGCACCCCGCTCCAGGCCGCCTCGCTCACCTTCATCGGCCCGCTGCTCGGCTCGCTCATCCGCCCGATCGGCGGGCGGCTCGCCGACACCTACGGCGGGGCGCGGATCACGCTGGTGAACTTCGCCGCCATGGCCGCCGCGACCCTCGTGGTCGTCTACGCCTCCGCCCAGCGCTCCCTGGGGATCTTCCTCACCGGGTTCATCGCCCTGTTCGTCCTCAGCGGTCTGGGCAACGGCTCCACCTACAAGATGATCCCGGGCATCTTCCAGGCGAAGGCCGTCGCCCGGGGTCTGACGGGGGAGCGGGCCGCGGCCTACGGGCGGCGGCTGTCCGGCGCGGCGATGGGGCTGATCGGGGCGGTCGGCGCGATCGGCGGGCTGGGGATCAACCTCGCCTTCCGGGAGGCGTTCCTGACCGGCCACTCCGGCACCCCCGCCTTCGTCTCCTTCCTCGCCTTCTACGCCCTGTGCTCCGCGGTCACCTGGGCCGTATACCTGCGCGGCACCCGCGCGGCGGCGCCGTCCGCCGCGGCCGGGGACGGGGCTGGCACCGCCGGGGACGGTGCGCAGCCGGCCGGGACGCATGATCCGCAGGGTCGGCGGCAACCCGCCTACGCGGATATCTGAGCCGCGGGCCCACGGCTGACGGCCCCATGGGTCCGTGGCCCGCGCGGGGGAAGTGCGGCCGGTGGGAAGCCACCGGTCGTACACCCCGTTACACCTGGGTAACCTCCGCGAACCGCGACCGTCATGGGACGGCGGCAGGATGCGGAGTCCGGAGGCGCGCATACGACAGTGAATCGGGACGAGAGCCATGCACCGAGACCAGACCACCGCGGCGGGCGGCACCCCCGTCCGTCGTCCTCCGGCCCCCGGGGGGACCGCCGGGGACGCCCCCGTGGGCCCGCTGGCCGGGTTCACCGTCGGTGTCACCGCGGCCCGCCGGGCGGACGAGCTCGGGGCCCTGCTGCGGCGCCGCGGCGCCGAGGTGATGCACGCGCCCGCGCTGCGCATCGTCCCGCTCGCCGACGACTCCGAGCTGCTCGCGGCCACCAAGCACCTGCTCGACCACGCCCCCGACGTGGTCGTGGCGACCACCGCCATCGGCTTCCGCGGCTGGGTCGAGGCGGCCGACGGCTGGGGTCTTGGGGAGGCCCTGCTCGACCGGCTGCGCGGCGTCCGGCTGCTGGCCCGCGGGCCCAAGGTGCGCGGCGCGATCCGCGCCGCCGGGCTCACCGAGGAGTGGTCACCGGCCTCGGAGTCGATGGCCGAGGTACTGGACCGGCTGCTGGAGGAGGGCGTCGACGGCCGCCGGATCGCCGTCCAGCTGCACGGCGAACCGCTGCCCGGCTTCGTGGAGTCGCTGCGCGCCGGGGGAGCGGAGGTGGTCGGGGTGCCGGTCTACCGCTGGATGCCGCCGGAGGACATCGGCCCCGTGGACCGGCTGCTGGACGCCACCGTCGCCCGTGCCCTGGACGCCGTCACCTTCACCAGCGCCCCCGCCGCCGCGAGCCTGCTGGACCGGGCCGAACAGCGGGGGATGCGCGAGGAGTTGCTCGACGCGCTGCGCCACGATGTGCTGCCCGCGTGCGTCGGCCCGGTGACCGCGCTGCCGCTGGAGGCCCACGCCATTCCCACCAGTCAGCCCGAACGGTTCCGGCTCGGACCGCTCGTCCAGCTGCTGTGCCATGAACTCCCCGGCCGGGTACGGCCGTTGCCGGTGGCCGGGCGGCGGCTGGAGATCCGTGGCCATGCCGCGGTCGTCGACGGCGAGTTGCGCACCGTGCCGCCCGCGGGCATGGCCCTGCTGCGCACCCTGGCACGCCGCCCCGGCTGGGTGGTCTCCCGTGCCGAGCTGCTGCGCGCGCTGCCGGGCTCCGGGCGCGACGAGCACGCGGTGGAGACGGCGATGGCCCGGCTGCGAACGGCGCTGGGCGCCCCGAAGCTCATCCAGACCGTGGTCAAACGCGGCTACCGGCTGGCACTGGACCCCGCCGCCGACACCAAGTACACCGACGGCCCCGGAGCCGACAAGCACTGAGCCGGCTGCCCGGGGGTGTCCACCGGCCCCGTCGCGCCGGGCAGTTGCGCCGGTGCGAGGGCGGGACCCCGCACCCCGCGGCCCGTAACTCGACCGTCCGGCCCCGGACATGACGCAGGCCCCGGATGGGGGGACCGGGGCCTGCGGGGCGGAGATGGGGAGGGAGCCCTTCCTGGCGACCGGCACCCGCCCGGTGCCGGCTTCTCGGACTCCAGTACGTGCCGCACCCCCGGAAGCGTTCAGTCCGGAATTGCGGCGAACATCACAGGAATCCCGGTGAACGCTGTGCCATTCCCGTCCGTACCCCCCTCGACCCGACGGCTTGCGTACGCAAAGATGCCCTCGTGACCGAGAGGACGACACCGGACGACGCGCTGATGCGCGCGCTCTACGCGGAGCATGCGGGCCCGCTTCTCGCCTTCGTCCTGCGCCTGGTGGCCGGCGACCGGCACCGCGCCGAGGACGTGGTCCAGGAGACGCTGCTGCGGGCCTGGCGCAACGCCGATCAACTCCAGCGCGCGGGAGGGTCGGTACGCCCCTGGCTGGTGACCGTGGCCCGCCGCATCGTCATCGACGGCCACCGCCAGCGCCGCGCGCGCCCCCGTGAAGTCGACGCCTCGCCCCTCGAGGTCATGCCCGCCGCGGACGACATCGACCGCGCCCTGCGTCAGATGACCCTCTCCGACGCCCTCGCCGATCTCACCGATGCGCACAGACAGGCGCTCGTGGAGACATACTTCAAGGGACGGACGGTGAGTGAGGCGGCCGAGGTGCTGCGCGTACCGCCAGGGACGGTGCGGTCCCGGGTCTTCTACGCGCTGCGCTCCCTGAAGCTCTCGCTCGAGGAACGGGGGGTGACGGCATGATGCCGGCAGCTGACGACCAGCAGCACACCGCCGTCGGCGCCTACGCGCTCGGCGTGCTCGACCCCGCGGACGCGGCCCGCTTCGAGGAGCACCTCATCGGCTGCGACCGGTGCGCCGCCGAACTCGACGAGCTGATGGGCATTCCGCCGCTGCTGGCCGAGTTCGCCACCGCCCCCGACGGCCGGCCGCTGCCGGATCCGGCCGGGCTCACCGCCCGCCCCGGGCCGGAACTGCTCGACCGGCTGCTGGGCGATGTCACCGCCAGTCGCAAGGCGTCCGGCAGACGGCGGCTCTTCCTCGTCGCCGCGGCCGCCGTCCTCATCGTCGGCGGCCCGCTCGCGGGTGCGGCCCTCACCTCCTCCTCCGGGGACGACGGCGGCGGGAAGCCGGTGGTGGCCGCCGAGCAGATCTACGAGCAGGGACAGAAGAAGTTCACCGCGGTCGACCCCGTCACCAAGGTGGACGCCTCCGTCTCCCTCGAACAGAAGGGCTGGGGCACCGGCATCGCCCTCAAGCTGGGCAATGTGAAGGGGCCGCGCGCCTGTGAGCTGGTCGCCGTCGGCAAGGACGGCCACGAGGAGACCGTGACCACCTGGGCCGTGCCCACCTCGGGCTATGGCGTCAAGGACGGCGACGGCTCGCGCTGGAGCAAGGAGCCGCTGTACGCCCAGGGCGGCGCCGCCATGAACCAGGAGGACATCGCCCGATTCGAGATCCGCACCCTCGACGGGCAGCGGCTGGCCAAGGTCGAGCTCTAGACCGTCCGCGGGTCACCGTCCACAGGTCACCGCCGATCTTGGCGGTGACCTGCCCGACCTGCGCGCGAGACCCTCGACGTGGCGCAAAAGGGGTGTACGGTTGACGGCTGCCCTAGGGAGACAGAAGGGGGCTTGGGTGGCCGCGCAGAACGCCACGCATGACAGCCGCACGGCTCCGTCGCCGGACGGCGGGGACGGGATCCGGGACCGCGAGATCCGGACCGAGCAGGCACATCTGGACCGGGTGTACCGGCGCCTCGAGGAGAAGATCCACGAGGCGGAGTTCCTCATGGACGACGCCGCCAAGCGCGGCCAGGTCGGTACGCCCGGCGCGCTCGCCGAGCGGGACGCCCAGGTGTTCCGCGCCGGGGTCCACCTCAACCGGCTGAACAGCGAATTCGAGGACTTCCTCTTCGGCCGGATCGATCTGCTGCTCGGCAAGGACGGCGAACGCGGCCCGGACGGCGCCTACACCTCCGTGGAACCCGCGGACGACGCCATCCGCTCCGGGGAGGACGGCGACCGCGCCGAGATCGCCGAAACCCTGCACATCGGCCGTATCGGCGTCCTGGACGCCGACTACACCCCGCTGGTGATCGACTGGCGGGCGCCCGCCGCGGCGCCGTTCTACCGCTCCACCCCGGTCGCCCCCGGCCGGGTGGTCCGCCGCCGGGTCATCCGCAGCAAGGGCCGCCGGGTGCTCGGCGTCGAGGACGACCTGCTGCGCCCGGAGCTGTCGGCGACCCTCGACGGCGGCGCGCTGCCGGTGGTCGGGGACGGGGCGCTGATGGCCGCGCTCGGCCAGGCCCGCGGCCACACCATGCGCGACATCGTCGCCTCCATCCAGGCCGAACAGGATCTGGTGATCCGGGCCCCCGCCGCCTCCGTCACCGAGGTCGAGGGCGGCCCCGGCACCGGCAAGACCGCCGTCGCGCTGCACCGCGCCGCGTATCTGCTCTACCAGGACCGGCGGCGGTACGCGGGCGGCATCCTGGTCGTCAGCCCCACCCCGCTGCTGGTCGCCTACACCGAGGGCGTGCTGCCCTCGCTGGGCGAGGAGGGGCAGGTCGCCATCCGCGCGGTGGGCTCCCTGGTGGACGGCGCCGAGGCCACCACCTACGACGATCCCGCCGTGGCCCGGATCAAGGGCTCCTCGCGGATGCACAAGGTGCTGCGCAAGGCGGCCCGCGGCGCCCTGGAGCTGCCCCGCGGCGGCAGACCCGGCGCGGGCCCCGGGGAGAGACCCGGCGGCCCGCCCGAGCGGCTGCGGGTGGTCGCCTTCGGCGCCCGCGTGGAGCTGGAGGCCGACGAGCTGTGCCGGATCCGCCACCATGCGCTGGGCGGCACCGCCCCCGTCAATCTGCTGCGCCCCCGCGCCCGCCGGCTGCTGCTGGACGCGCTGTGGGCCCGCTCCGGCGCCCAGCGGCGCTACACCGACCCCGAGCTGGCCGCCGAGGCCCGGGAGGGGTTCGACGAGGACATCTCCTCCGAGGACGCCTTCCAGGAGTTCCTGGAAGGCTGGTGGCCCGAGTTGAGCCCGCGTTCGGTGCTCGCCGCGATGGCCGACGAGAAGCGGCTCGGACGCTGGTCCCGGCGGGTGCTCAATCCGCGTGAGACCCGGCTGGTGGCCCGTTCCCTCACCCGGCTGGGCGGCGACGGACAGGGCCCGCTGTCCGTCCACGACGTGGCGCTGCTGGACGAGCTCCAGACGGTGCTGGGCGCACCCGCCCGGCCCGCCGCGCCCCGCGAGGCCGATCCGCTGGACCAGCTCACCGGCCTCGAGGAGCTGACCACCCACGCCGACCGGACCGGCCGGCGCCGTGGCCGCGCCGACCGCCTGGAGCGCGAGCGCGCCGACTACGCCCACGTCATCGTGGACGAGGCACAGGATCTGACGCCCATGCAGTGGCGGATGGTGGGGCGGCGCGGCCGTCACGCCACCTGGACGGTGGTCGGCGACCCCGCGCAGAGCTCCTGGTCCGACCCGGACGAGGCCGGGGCCGCGCGCGACGAGGCGCTGGGCACCCGGCCGCGCCGCCGCTTCACCCTGACCGTCAACTACCGCAATCCGGCGGAGATCGCGGAGCTGGCCGCCAGGGTCCTGGCGCTCGCCATGCCCGGTACCCCGTCCCCCGAAGCGGTCCGCTCCACCGGGGTCGCACCACGGTTCGCCCCGGGGGAGAACGGCGACCTCGGCACGGCGGTGCGCGCGGAGGCGGTCCGGCTGCTGGGGGAGGTGGACGGCACGGTCGGCGTGGTTGTCGCCATGAACCGGCGTAAGCAGGCGCGCGGATGGCTGGACGGACTCGGCGGCCGGGTGATGGCGCTGGGCAGTCTGGAGGCCAAGGGGCTCGAGTACGACGCTACGGTCGTGGTCTCCCCGGCCGAGATCGCCGATGAGTCCCCGGCCGGGCTACGGGTGCTGTACGTGGCGCTGACCCGTGCCACCCAACGGCTGACGGTGGTGTCGGGGGAGCGCGACGAGCCGGACGCCCACGGCATCCCGGATCTGCTCCGGGACTGACGGAACCGGCTCGTCGGGACTGACGGAACCAGCTCGTCCGGAGCCCCGGAAATCAACCCCTCAGCGGGGAATCGCTTCCGGGGACGGTTTGTTAGCCTTGCTGTGGCACCGGCTCGATCCAAGCCCCCGGGCCCAACCTTCGTCGCTTCGAGCGACCACTTGCCGCGAGGCGAGCATGGCGGGTCGGTGCCACCCTTCGCATCGGAAGAGGTCTGTGTCCCGGGTGTCCTAGCCCAGGACGCGGACCTCTTCGGCTTGCGGGCCCTTGCGGCCCTGGACGATCTGGAACTCCACCCGCTGGTCGTCGGTGAGGCTGCGGTAGCCGCTGCCGTCGATCGAGCTGTAGTGGACGAAGACATCCGGCCCGCCGCCCTCCTGGGCGATGAATCCGTAGCCCTTCTCGGCGTTGAACCACTTGACGGTGCCCTGAGCCATGCCGGCGCTCCTCGTTGTCCCTCGACGCTGTGCGCGGCAGAGCCTAGGGCGGCCGGGTCGGCGGACGGTCCGCCTCGCGGGGGGTTCGCGCGAAGGAGTGGGGCTTTCCACTCCGCTGACCCCACTCTCGTATGTCAGAACAATATGTCCGAAAGTCGGGCCGGGTTACCTGGTACCGGAAGGTAGGTGTAACCATCTGAAGCACGCGGCCGCTACCCCGTGGCCGGAGCAAGGGAAAGCAGAGGAAGTCGGCCATGGCAACGGCGCCCAGCGTCTCGTACTCGATGACGGTCCGGCTGGAGGTGCCCGCGAGCGGTACCGCGGTCAGCCAGCTGACCACGGCCGTGGAGTCCTCCGGTGGCTCCGTCACCGGCCTCGACGTGACCGCCTCCGGTCACGAGAAGCTCCGTATTGACGTCACCATCGCCGCGACCTCCACCGCCCATGCCGACGAGATCGTCGAGAAGCTGCGGGGCATCGACGGGGTCACCCTCGGCAAGGTCTCCGACCGTACGTTCCTGATGCACCTCGGCGGCAAGATCGAGATGTCGTCGAAACACCCGATCCGCAACCGTGACGACCTCTCCATGGTCTACACGCCCGGTGTCGCCCGGGTCTGCCAGGCGATCGCCGACAACCCCGAGGACGCCCGGCGGCTGACCATCAAGCGCAACAGCGTCGCGGTCGTCACCGACGGCTCCGCGGTGCTGGGCCTGGGCAACATCGGCCCCAAGGCAGCGCTGCCGGTCATGGAGGGCAAGGCGGCCCTGTTCAAGCGGTTCGCGGGCATCGACGCCTGGCCGATCTGCCTGGACACCCAGGACACCGACGAGATCGTCGCGATTGCCAAGGCCATCGCGCCGGGCTTCGCCGGGATCAACCTGGAGGACATCTCCGCCCCCCGCTGCTTCGAGATCGAGGCCCGGCTGCGCGAGGCCCTGGACATCCCGGTCTTCCACGACGACCAGCACGGCACCGCGATCGTGGTGCTGGCGGCCCTGACCAACGCGCTGCGGGTGGTCGACAAGAAGATCGGCGATGTGCGGGTGGTGATGTCCGGCGCGGGCGCCGCGGGCACCGCCATTCTCCGGCTGCTGATCGCCGCGGGCGTCCGGCACGCGGTCGTCGCCGACATCCACGGCGTGGTGCACGCCGGGCGCCAGGACCTGGTCTCCGCCGATCCGGAGTCCCCGCTGCGCTGGATCGCCGACAACACCAACCCGGAGGGCGTCACCGGCACCCTGCGCGACGCGGTGCGGGAGGCCGATGTCTTCATCGGGGTCTCCGCCCCGAACGTGCTGTCCGGCCAGGACGTGGCAGCCATGGCCGATGACGCGATCGTGTTCGCGCTGGCCAACCCCGACCCGGAGGTGGACCCGGCGATCGCCCGCCAGACCGCCGCCGTGGTCGCCACCGGCCGGTCCGACTTCCCCAACCAGATCAACAACGTGCTGGTCTTCCCGGGTGTCTTCCGTGGGCTCCTGGACGCCCAGTCCCGTACGGTGAACACCGAGATGATGCTGGCGGCGGCCCGCGCGCTGGCGGATGTGGTCCACGATGACGAGCTCAACGCGAACTACATCATCCCGAGCGTCTTCAACGACAAGGTGGCGGGCGCGGTCGCCGGAGCGGTGCGGGACGCGGCCAGGGCTGTGACCGGCACCACGGCGGTCTAGGCCGGGCACGGCGCGTCGCGCGCTGTGGGGTCCACGGAGCAGCCATAGGGTGGCGGGCAGAAAAACGACCGCCCTGGCGCTTTTCGTGTGACTCTCCGGGGTTCCGGATTGGCTTTCCCGCCACAGGTGGGGGCAGGATGCGTTCCGGGCGCGAGGGTCTGAACAGCAGACCCGGGTCCGGGGACTGTCCGAGGGCCCTGGCAGCATCGGCTTCGATCTCACGCCTCATTGGCAAGATGAACACGGGAGTACAACATGAACCGCAGTGAGCTGGTGGCCGCTCTGTCCGAGCGCGCCGAGGTGACCCGCAAGGATGCCGACGCCGTTCTGGCCGCCCTCGCAGAGGTGACCGGCGAGATTGTCGCCAAGGGCGACGAGAAGGTCACCATCCCCGGCTTCCTGACCTTCGAGCGCACCCACCGTGCCGCTCGTACCGCCCGCAACCCGCAGACCGGTGAGCCGATCGAGATCCCGGCCGGCTACAGCGTGAAGGTCTCCGCGGGCTCCAAGCTCAAGGAAGCCGCCAAGGGCAAGTAAGCGCCTGTACGAAGGGGCGGCCACCCATGTGGGGTGGCCGCCCTTTCGCGTTGTTCCCGGGCCGCTGAGCCGCCTTCTGGCGCCGTTCTCGCCCCGTTCACGCCGCGCGCCGGGCCGCTGGAGCGGCCCGGCGCGGGCTCAGGGGCTGGTCAACGGGTGAAATGCCCGGAGTGTTCTGCTGTGGTCAGGCCGTGTCGCCGCCGCCGGGCAGCTCGACCTTGGCGCCCAGCTCCACCAGCTTCGCCATGAAGTTCTCGTAGCCGCGGTTGATCAGGTCGATGCCGTGCACCCGCGAGGTGCCCTGGGCGGCCAGTGCCGCGATCAGGTAGGAGAAGCCGCCGCGCAGGTCGGGGATGACCAGATCGGAGCCCTGGAGCTTGGTGGGGCCGGAGACAACCGCCGAATGGAGGAAGTTCCGCTGGCCGAAGCGGCAGGCGGAGCCGCCCAGGCACTCCCGGTAGAGCTGGATGTGTGCGCCCATCTGGTTGAGCGCGGAGGTGAAGCCCAGCCGGGACTCGTACACCGTCTCGTGCACGATGGACAGGCCGGACGCCTGGGTCAGGGCCACCACCAGCGGCTGCTGCCAGTCGGTCTGGAAACCGGGGTGGACGTCGGTCTCCAGCGCGATGGCGTTGAGCTTGCCACCGGGGTGCCAGAACCGTATGCCCTCGTCACCGATGTCGAACGCGCCGCCGACCTTGCGGAAGGTGTTGAGGAAGGTCATCATCTCGCGCTGGCGGGCGCCGCGGACGTAGATGCTGCCTTCGGTCGCCAGCGCCGCGCTCGCCCAGGAGGCGGCCTCCAGGCGGTCCGGCAGGGCGCGGTGGTTGTAGCCGCCCAGTTTGTCGACACCGGTGATCCGGATGGTCCGGTCGGTGTCCATGGAGATGATGGCGCCCATCTTCTGGAGGACGCAGATGAGGTCTTCGATCTCCGGTTCGACGGCGGCGTTGGAGAGTTCCGTCACACCCTCGGCGAGCACCGCGGTCAGCAGCACCTGCTCGGTGGAGCCCACCGACGGGTACGGCAGACGGATCTTGGTGCCGCGCAGCCGGTGCGGTGCCTCCAGGTACTGGCCGTCCGCCCGCTTCTCGATGGTCGCGCCGAACTGGCGGAGCACATCGAAGTGGAAGTCGATCGGGCGGCCGCCGATGTCGCAGCCGCCGAGGCCGGGGATGAAGGCGTGGCCGAGGCGGTGCAGCAGCGGGCCGCAGAAGAGGATCGGGATGCGCGAGGAACCCGCGTGCGCGTCGATGTCGGCGACGTTGGCGCTCTCCACATGCGTGGGGTCCATCACCAGCTCACCGGACTCCTCGCCGGGGCGCACGGTGACCCCGTGCAGCTGGAGCAGACCGCGGACCACCCGGACATCACGGATGTCGGGGACGTTGCGCAGCCGGCTCGGCGCACTGCCGAGGAGGGCGGCGACCATGGCCTTCGGCACGAGGTTCTTCGCGCCGCGGACACGGATCTCGCCTTCGAGCGGAGTGCCGCCATGGACGAGCAGGACATCGTTCGAGCGGGTCATCTGGTCTCGCGTTCCTGTGACGGACAAGGGCCAAAGGGCAAGAGTAATGGCCGCGGAGACCCCCTCCGTAAGCCTTGTGCACCGCTCGTGACGTCATGAATCGGACAGAACACGTTCCGTTTGCGCCCGGGAGCCGACAGTCACGTGCGCCGCTCCTGCTGTCGTACGCCCCGACCTGCTCTCATACGGGAGTCGGATTCCACTCCCCGTCCGGCGCGGATTTGCGGGATCATGTGGCCATGACCGAGGTGTCCTCGCTCACAGGACGGCTGCTTGTCGCGACACCGGCGCTGGCTGACCCGAACTTCGACCGCGCGGTGGTGCTGCTTCTCGACCACGACGAGGAGGGCTCCCTCGGGGTGGTGCTGAACCGCCCCACCCCGGTGGGGGTCGGTGACATCCTCGAGTCCTGGGCCTCGCTGGCCGGCGAGCCGGGTGTGGTCTTCCAGGGCGGTCCGGTGTCGCTGGACTCCGCGCTGGGCGTGGCCGTGGTCCCGGGCGAGAGCGGCCGGGAGTCGGCGCGCACCGAGGACGGGCCACTCGGATGGCGCAGAGTCCACGGGGCGATCGGGCTGGTCGATCTGGAGGCGCCGCCGGAGTTGCTGGCGGCGGCCGTGGGCAGTCTGCGGATCTTCGCGGGGTACGCGGGCTGGGGGCCGGGCCAGCTGGAGGACGAGCTGTCCGAGGGCGCCTGGTACGTGGTGGAGTCCGAGCCGGGCGACGTCTCTTCACCGGCTCCGGAGCGGCTGTGGCGGGCGGTGCTGCGGCGCCAGCGCAGCGAGCTGGCGATGGTCGCCACCTATCCGGACGACCCTTCTCTGAACTAGGGACGACACCAGTCTCCGAACCAGGGACCACACCAGAGACGACCGTCCTTCGAACCGGACCGGTGAACTGGGCGCGGCCCGGGGCGATCCTGGGCGGGTCACCGGCGGAAACGTGGCCGGTCGCACATCCGCCGCACCGGACGGGCATGAGTACCCTAGGGCTGTATGAGCACTCTTGAGCCCGAGCGCGGGGCAGGCACGGGGACCCTCGTTGAGCCGACACCGCAGGTGTCGCATGGTGACGGCGACCACGAGCGCTATGCCCACTATGTACAGAAAGACAAGATCATGGAGAGCGCGCTCTCCGGATCTCCGGTGGTCGCACTCTGCGGCAAGGTGTGGGTCCCGGGCCGGGACCCCAAAAAGTACCCGGTGTGCCCGATGTGCAAGGAGATCTTCGAGGGCATGGGCTCCGGCGGCGACGACAAGGGCAAGGACGGCGGCAAGGGCGGCGGCCAGAAGTAGCCACCCGGCGCACTGACCGGCGCCACCCCCCCGCTCCACAGCCTCGCGCGCGGCACGTCCGGCCCGCGTCCCCATCACGGGGACGCGGGCCGGACGTGCCGCGCTCTGCTGTCTGCTGTGCGAGGCGAGGTGCCGACGTGTGGTGGTTGACGCGTTCCCGGCCGTGCGGCGGTGCGCGCCCACTAGTGTCGCCCCCATGAGCGGGCGTGCGGAGAACGGATCGGCGTCGCGGGCGGTCTGTCTGGTGTTCGGGGCGCGGGAGGTCGACGAGCCCGACGCGGAAGCCGCGGGCGTCTACTGCCAGTTCGAGAAGGACTGGGACGCCCAGCTGGAGCGGTGCCGGCGGCTGGCCGAGGAACGCGGCTACGCGCCCGCGGGCAGCTGTGTGGTGTCGGCGTCGCAGCCGGCCCTGTCGCGTCTTCTGGAGTGGGCGGACGATCCGGGATGCGAGGTCGTCCTCGTCGCGAGCGCCCGTGTACTGGCGCGGATCGAGAGCTCCTGGCCGGACTGGAGCGAGCTGATGGATCGTCTGAAAGTCGCCGGTGCACGGGTGGAGGCGGTCCCGTATCCCGAACCAACCTACCCCGGCGAGGAGTTGCCGAAGCGGTAACGGCAAACTTGCTGTGTCACGGAGTGGTTGAGACCTCTTGTCGCGGACACCCAACGTTCCTTAGCCTCACGCATATTGTGCTGAGCGAAACGCGCGTTGCGTTATGTGCAACGCCCTGCTGCTAAGGGTGTCCATGAAGCTGTCCAAGCCCCCCATGCTCTCCCGACGTATCACCGCGCCCGCGGCTGCGCTGGTCCTCGCGGGGTTGACCGCCACCGCGTGTGCGCCGTCCACATCCGACAACAGCTCCAAGAAGGACGAGAAGACCGGCACCTTGCGGGTATGGCTCTTCCGCGAGGTCAACAACAAGCCGAAAGAGGAAGTGGTCGGCGACGCCGTCGATGAGTTCAAAAAGGACCATGAGGGCGTAAAGGTCGATGTCAGCTACATTCCCGTCAACACCCGGGCACAGAAGATCAAGGCAGCCTTCAACGATCCCAAGAGCGCCCCGGATCTGATCGAGTACGGCAACACCGACACCGCCGGTTATGTGAAGGACGGCGGACTGCTGGACATCAGCAAGGAGTTCGGCGCCTGGGACGAGTCCATGAACACCGACCCGACCACGGAGTACTCGGTCACCATCGGCGGCAGGGTGTACGGTGCGCCGCTCTTTGTCGGCGTGCGGGCGCTCTATTACCGCAAGGATGTCTTCAAGGAGCTCGGCCTCAAGCCGCCGACCACCCAGCAGGAGTTGATTTCCACCGCCAAGAAGATCCGCGCCAAGCGTCCGAATATGTACGGTCTCGCGGTGGGTGGCGCCTCCACCTACGCCGCGATGCCCTTTATTTGGGCCAATGGCGGCGATATCGCGACGGAAAAGGGCAAGTTCGGCTCCAACGAGTACGACGCGGCCATCGACAGCGCCGGGGCCAAAAAGGGCATCGCGGCGTACACCTCGCTCTTCGACAACGACAACTGCCCGGCCGCCAAATGCGCCCAGTGGGGCGGCAACGACACCGTCCAGGCGTTCGCCTCGGGCAAGGCGGCCATGGCGATCGCCGGTGACTTCAACCACCAGGCCATCGAGGCGGGCAAGGCCAAGGGCAAGTACGCGGTGATCCCGCTGCCGGGTGTGAAGAAGGGACAGGTGGCCCCCGCATTCGCAGGTGGGAACAATCTGGGCATCCTCAAGAGCACCCGCCACCGCACCCTCTCGGTGGAGCTGCTGAAGACCCTCGCCGGGAAGAAGACGCAGGAGAAGCTGTTCAACGCGATGGGCTTCCTGCCCACCTTCACGGACGTCCGGGGCGCGGTCGCGCAGAAGGCGCCGTTCATCAAGCCGTTCGTCAAGACCCTCTCGGACAGCGCCAAGTTCGTCCCCGCCAGCCCCGGCTGGGCCTCGATCGACTCCCAGCTGGTGCTGCCCACCATGTTCCAGGAGGTCATCAGCGGCCGTAAGAACGTCGACGACGCGGCCTCCGACGCGGCGAAGAAGATGGACGAGGCATTCGCACAATGAGTCCCGGCACCACCACCAAGCACAGCAGGCCGCGGGCGGCGGCACCGGCCCACCGTCGCGGCGGGCCGGGCGAGGGGGCCCTCAAGGGAGCCAGGCGGCGGGGGGCCTGGACTCCCTGGCTCTACCTCGCCCCGGCCCTGGTCGTCCTGGGCGGACTGCTCGTCTACCCCATCTACCAGCTCGGGCTGATCTCCTTCCTGGAGTACACCCAGGCGCAGGTGAGCGGCGGTGAGCCGACCACCTTCCAGGGTCTGGCCAACTACTCACAGCTCTTCGGCGACAGCCAGTTCTGGGAGGTCACGACCACCACCCTGGTCTTCGCCGCGGTCTGCGTGATCTCCACCCTCACGGTCGGCTGCGCGCTGGCGGTGCTGCTGACCCGCGTACGGGCCCTGCCGCGGCTGGCGCTGATGCTGGCCGCGCTGGGCGCCTGGGCCACCCCGGGCATCACCGGCTCCACCGTCTGGGTCTTCCTCTTCGACCCCGACTACGGCCCGGTCAACAAGGCCCTGGTGTGGCTCGGGCTCTCCGGGTTCGAGGACTTCTCCTGGACCTACGACCGCTACAGCGCCTTCGCGCTGGTGCTGTTCGAAGTGGTCTGGTGCTCGTTCCCGTTCGTCATGGTCACCGTCTACGCGGGCATCAAGGCCATCCCGGGAGAGGTGCTGGAGGCCGCCTCCCTCGACGGCGCCTCCCACTGGCGGACCTGGCGCTCGGTCATGGCGCCCATGCTCCGGCCGATCCTGATCGTCGTCACCATCCAGTCGATCATCTGGGACTTCAAGATCTTCACCCAGATCTATGTGATGACCGACGGCGGCGGGATCGCCGGCCAGAACCTCACGCTCAATGTGTACGCGTACCAGAAGGCGTTCGCGTCCTCGCAGTACAGCCTGGGCTCGGCGATCGGCGTGGTGATGCTGCTGATCCTGCTGGTGATCACCCTGGTCTATCTGCGGTTGCTGCGACGTCAGGGAGAAGAACTGTGAGCCGTTCCCGTATCTCTCTGCGCGTCCGCCGCCCCTGGCGGCTGCTGGCCGAGGCCACGGCCCTGCTGGTGGCCGCCGTGGTCGCCTTCCCGCTCTACTGGATGGTGCTCTCCGCCTTCAAACCCGAGGGCGAGATCCAGTCCACCGAGCCCCGCCCCTGGACCACCTCGCCCTCGCTGGACTCCTTCCGGCGCGTCTTCGAGCAGCAGGACTTCGGGCGTTACTTCCTCAACAGCCTGTTCGTGGCCGCCGTGGTGGTGGTCGCCTCCGCGCTGATCGCCTTTCTCGCGGCGACCGCGGTCACCCGCTTCCGCTTCCGGTTCCGCACCACGCTGCTGATCATGTTCCTGGTCGCCCAGATGGTGCCGATCGAGGCGCTGACCATCCCCATGTTCTTCCTGATGCGCGACCTGGGGGAGTCGGTGCCGGGTATCGGGCTCAACACCCTGGGCTCGCTGATCGTCCCGCATATCGCCTTCTCGCTGCCGTTCGCGATCTGGATGCTGCGCGGCTTCGTCAAGGCCGTGCCCGAGTCGCTGGAGGAGGCGGCCCATCTCGACGGCGCCAGCCGCTCCCGCTTCCTGTGGCAGATCCTCTTCCCCCTGGTCTTCCCCGGACTTGTCGCGACGAGCGTCTTCTCCTTCATCTCCGCCTGGAACGACTTCCTCTTCGCCAAGTCCTTCATCATCAGCGCGACCGAGAACTCCACGCTCCCGATGGCGCTGCTGGTCTTCTTCAAGGACGAGGGCAACGACTGGGGAGGGATCATGGCCGGGTCCACCGTCATGACCATCCCCGTGCTGGTCTTCTTCGTACTCGTACAGCGCCGACTGGTCTCCGGGCTGGGCGGCGCGGTGAAGGATTGAGGACGCGAACCCCATGCCCGGACCCGCCGATTGCGCTCCCCGCCCTGCTCCCGGCCCGGCCCACGCGCTGATCCCGGCCCCGCTGAAGACCTGGGCCACTTCGTCCGGCGGTGAGGGGCCCGTTCTCGATGAGCACACCCGGATCGAGGCCCGCCCCGGCACCGAACGCGTGGCCCGCTGGCTGCGCGCCACGGTCGGGGCGGCCACCGGGCTGCCCCTGGAACCGCACACCCCCGACGGCGACGGCGGGCGCGTCCTGCTGCGCCTGGACCCCGGACTGGAGCGCACGCTCGGCCCCGAGGGCCATCGGGTCGTGGTCGACGACCGGGGAGCCGTCGTCGAGGGCGGCAGCGAGACCGGTGTCTTCTGGGGCGCCCAGACCTTCCGTCAGCTCCTCGGCCCGGACGCCTTCCGCCGGGCCCCTGTCGACCCCGCCCGGCGCCGGTGGCGGCTGCCCGCCCTCGGCGTCGAGGACGCACCCCGCTTCGGCTGGCGCGGTCTGATGCTCGACGTGGCGCGGCACTTCATGCCCAAGGACGGTGTCCTCGCCTATATCGACCTGCTCGCCGCGCACAAGCTCAATGTGCTCCATCTGCATCTCACCGACGACCAGGGCTGGCGGCTGGAGATCCGTCGCTACCCCAGGCTCACCGAGGTCGGCGGCTGGCGTCCGCGCACCAAATTGGGCCACCGCGCCTCACCGCTGTGGGATCCGCGCCCGCACGGCGGCCACTACACCCAGGACGACATCCGCGAGATCGTGGCCTACGCCGCCGAGCGGCACATCACCGTCGTACCCGAGATCGACATCCCCGGGCACTCGGGCGCCGCCATCGCCGCCTATCCGGAGCTGGGCAACTCCGATGTCGTCGACACCTCCTCGCTCGGCGTGCTCACCACCTGGCGTACCAATCCGAACGTACTCTCCCCCACCGACAGCACGCTCCGCTTCTACGAGAACGTGCTGGAGGAGGTGCTCGAACTGTTCCCCGGCACCTTCGTCCACCTCGGCGGCGACGAGTGCCCCAAGGACCAGTGGAAGGCGTCTCCGGCCGCCCAGGCGCGCATCCGTGACCTCGGTCTGGCGGACGAGGACGAGCTCCAGAGCTGGTTCATCCGGCACTTCGGGCTCTGGCTCCGGGAGCGCGGCCGCCGGCTGATCGGCTGGGACGAGATCCTCGAGGGCGGCGGCGCGGCGGACGGCGCCGGGCGCGGCCGTGGCCTCGCGCCCGGGGCCGCGGTGGCCTCCTGGCGCGGTTACGCGGGCGGTATCGCCGCGGCCCGCGCCGGTCACGACGTGGTCATGTGCCCCGAACAACAGGTCTACTTCGACCACCGGCAGGCGGCGGGCGACGACGAGCCGGTGCCCATCGGCTATGTCCGCACCCTGGAAGACGTCTACCGCTTCGATCCAGTTCCCCCGCAGCTCGACGAGGCCGAAGCGGACCGGGTGCTGGGCGCCCAGGCCAATGTCTGGACCGAGGTGATGGAGGACCGCCGCCGCGTCGACTACCAGACCTTTCCCCGGCTCGCCGCCTTCGCCGAGGTCGCCTGGTCCACCCTTCCGCCGCCGCCCGAGCGGGACTTCACGGAGTTCCAGGGGCGCATGGAGGCGCACTACGCGCGCCTGGACGCGCTGGGCGTGAGCTACCGGCCGCCTGCCGGTCCGCACCCCTGGCAGCGGCGCCCCGGCATCCTCGGACGTCCGCTCGACGGATCGCCCCCGATCGTGTGAGCCGCCCGTAAGCGGTGCACCCCGGCGCCCCGCCCCTGTCACCGTGGGACCCCGCGCAAGCCCAAGTCGTACAAGGGTCCCTGAAACGTGGCAATCCACACCGGTCGGAGACGTCGCCATAAACCCGTACCATCCCCCAGGTCAGGGACGGATCCATGGATCTCGGACCCCCGTGACGGCGGACTCGGAAGATGTGCCAGAGTTGCCACGTCCGGGCTGTCAGCACGTACCGTACGGCGCAACAGCCGGGACACCGGGGAAGGGGCAGCTGGGTTGACCACGCACGCACCGCAGGCGGCGCACACGGTGACGTTGCCGGGCTCGCTCGATGAGGCCGTGGCGGCGCTGACCGCCATGCCTGCCGCCGTGCCCGTCGCGGGCGGTACCGATCTGATGGCCGCGGTCAACTCCGGCCTGCTGCGGCCCGCCGCACTCGTCGGCCTCGGCCGGATCAGCGAGATCCGCGGCTGGCGCTATCTGGACGGACACGCCCTGCTCGGCGCCGGGCTCACCCACGCCCGTATGGGCCGCCCCGACTTCGCCGCGCTGATCCCGGCGCTGGCCGCGGCCGCGCGGGCCGCCGGACCACCGCAGATCCGCAACGCGGGCACCCTCGGCGGCAACATCGTCAGCGCCGCCCCCACCGGCGACGCGCTGCCCGTGCTGGCCGCCCTGGAGGCCACCGTCATCATCGCCGGGCCCGAGGGCTCCCGCCGGGAGACCCCGGTCAGCCATCTGCTGGCCGGAGTCGACATGCTGGGCCCCGGCGAACTCGTCGGATTCGTCCGGGTTCCGCTGCTGCACGCCCCGCAGACCTTCCTCAAGGCCACCGGCCGCACCGGCCCCGGCCGGGCCACCGCCTCGGTCGCGGTCGTGCTCGACCCGGCCCGGCGCGGAGTGCGCTGCGCGGTCGGAGCGGTCGCGCCGATGCCGCTGCGCCCGCTGGAGGCCGAGCGCTGGGTCGCCTCGCTGATCGACTGGGACGGCGAACGCGGCTCTCTCGACCCGCAGGTCAGCACGGCCTTCGGCGAGTACGTCGCCGCCGCGTGCATCCCCGACCCGGCACCGGCGGAGGATGGCGGCGAGCCGGTCACCCTGCCGCCCGCCGCGCTCCACCTGAGGCGTACGGTGGCAGCTCTGGCCCGCCGAGCACTGGGGAGGGCACTCGCGTGAGTGACGAACAGCAGCCGCACCGACCGGAACCGGGCAGCGGTTGGCAGCCGATGCCGCACGGCTCCGACTGGGACGCCGACTCGACGGCCTTTGTGCAGCTGCCGCCCGACTTCGCCTTCCCGGACCCGGCCGACCCCTCCGGCAGCTGGGACCCGCTCGCCGCGCCCGGCACGGGCTACACCCCGCCGCCGATGACCGGCGGACCGGGCGGCCACGATGGTCAGGGCGGTCACGGCGCGCCGTCGCAGGGCGGCCAGTGGCAGCCCGCGCACGGTCAGCCGGGCCAGGGCCGGCCCGCCCACGACCCGGCGGCGCACGCCCCGGGCGCCCATGCTCCGGGCGCTCATGACCCCGGCGCGACCGGGCAGTGGACTGTGCCCGCGGACGTCCGTGCCGACACCGACGGCTCCGGCTACGGCTACGGGGGCCACCCCGATCCGTACGGCGCGCAGCACCCGAACCAGTGGCCCACGCCCGCCCAGGACCCCCAGGCCCCGCAGACCGGTCACTGGCCGGTGCGGGGCGCGGAGCCGGTGGACGACTGGCCGGTACAGGCCGAGCCGGTGGACGACTGGCCGGTGCCCGCCTCCTCCGACGACGGCACCGGCGCGCCGGTGCACACCAGCCAGTGGACGATTCCGGTCGCGGGCGACGAGGTGGACGAGACCGGCGAGTACCGGGTCGACGACCACCCCGGCCCCGCCGCCCCGCCGTACGGCGGCGGCGCCCAGGGCGGCCCCCGCGACCATCAGACGACAGCCGAGTGGCGGATGCCGTTCGCCGACGCCGCGCCCGAACAGCCGCGGCCGGACCATCAGCAGGCACAGCGGCAGGGTCATCAGCAGCCGGGGCAGACCGGCCAGTGGTCGATCCCGGCCACCGCCGAGGGCTCCGAGGAGTCCGGCGAGTACGTGGTCGAGGGCCGTACCGCGCCCGCGCCGCGCCCGGCCCCCGCCCGCCGTCCGCTGCGGATGCCCGGCACCGACGACCGCGCGGCGCCGGGAGCCCCCGGGACGGACCCGGGGACCGCTCCGGGCACGGACCGGACCTGGCACGGCTCCGCCGGGGACTCGGGCGAGTTCCCGGCCGAGGGCGCGCACACCGGGCTGCGTACGCCGCCCCACGGCAGCCCCGTCCCGGGAGGGCCCGCGGCCCCCGGCGGGCGGCCGCCCGCCGACGAGCCGGGCGCGGGCCGACCCGCTCCGGCGCCCGGTGACTCCGGCGAGTACCCGATGGAGCCCCAGCACGGGGGCCGCCGGACGCCGCCGCACGGCAGCCTGGCACCCGGCCTTCCGCAACCTCCCGGCCGACAGGGTGAGTTCGCCGGGGACACCCACGCCGGGGAGACCCATGCCGGGGACAGCCATGGGCGGGACGCCCTCGGCCACACCCCGCACCCGGCCCCCGAGCACGGCCCCGGCACGCCCGCCGGTGACGAGACCCCGCAGCACCACGACCCCGAAGCCGACGGTCGTGAACAGACCGCGGCCGAGGACGAGTTCACCGAGGTCCCAGAGGTTCCAGAGGCCCCAGAGGCGCTTGAGACGGCCGCCCCCGCCGAGGGCCCGGCCGACGCCCCGTCCGACCCCGCGGCCGAGGCCGCGGAGCAGGACGCCCCGGCGGCGGAGGCGGCCGAGGCAACCGACGCCGACGGGGATCCACACCACATCGAGCATCCGGCGGCCTCGTACGTCCTGCACGTCAACGGCGCGGACCGCCCCGTCACCGACTCCTGGATCGGTGAGTCACTGCTCTACGTGCTGCGCGAGCGGCTCGGTCTCGCCGGGGCCAAGGACGGCTGCTCGCAGGGCGAGTGCGGCGCCTGCTCGGTCCAGGTCGACGGCCGCCTGGTCGCCTCCTGCCTGGTGCCCGCCGCCACCGCCGCGGGTTCCGAGGTCCGCACCGTCGAGGGCCTGTCCGTGGACGGCCGGCCCTCCGACGTACAGCGCGCCCTGGTCGAATGCGGCGCGGTGCAGTGCGGGTTCTGCGTACCCGGCCTCGCGATGACCGTGCACGACCTGCTGGAGGGCAACCACGCCCCCACCGAGCAGGAGACCCGCCAGGCCATCTGCGGCAACCTCTGCCGCTGCTCCGGCTACCGCCCGGTCGTCGACGCCGTCCGCGAGGTCGTCGCCGCCCGCGAGGCGACCGAGGACGCCGAGGACGGGGACGCCGAGGACGGGGCCGCCGCCCACCAGGAGGGGGCCCGCATTCCGCACCAGGCGGGCCCGGCCGGCGCGCACGGGTTCAGCGGCAACGGGAGTGTGAACGGAACGGGGAGCGAAAGGGCATCATGACCGGAATCGCGGACGGCGCCGGAGCCGTCACCGCCACCCCCGCCACCGGTACCCCCGTCTCGCCCCCGCCGCCCACCATGGGCCTGGGCGTCTCCCTGCCCGTCGCCGACGCGGTGGCCAAGACCTCGGGCACCTTCCCGTACGCGGCCGACCTGTGGGCCGAGGGGCTGCTGTGGGCCGCCGTGCTGCGCTCCCCGCATCCGCACGCCCGCATCGTCTCCGTCGACACCGCCCAGGCCGCCCGGATGCCCGGTGTCCACGCGGTGGTCACCCATGACGACGTGCCCGGTGACGCCGCCCACGGGCGCCGGATCGCCGACCGCCCCGTCTTCGCCAAGGACGTGGTCCGCCACCACGGCGAGCCGATCGCCGCCGTCGCCGCCGACCACCCCGACACCGCCCGGCTCGCCGCGGCCGCCATCGCCGTCGAGTACGAGGTGCTGGACCCGGTCACCGACCCCGAGCAGGCGTTCGCCGCCGAACCGCTGCACCCCGACGGCAATCTCGTCCGCCACATCCCGCTGAGCTTCGGCGACCCCGAGGTCGTCGGCGAGGTCATCGTCGAGGGTCTGTACCGCATCGGCCGCCAGGACCCCGCCCCCATCGGCGCCGAGGCGGGCCTCGCCGTACCGCGCCCCGACGGCGGGGTGGAGATCTACACCGCCTCCACCGACCCGCACGCCGACCGCGACCTCGCCGCCGCCTGCTTCGGCCTGGAGCCCGAGCGCGTCAAGGTCGTCGTCACCGGTGTGCCCGGCGCGATGGGCGAGCGCGAGGACCCCGGGATGCAGCTCCCGCTCGGGCTGCTCGCGCTGCGCACCGGCCACCCCGTCAAACTGGCCGCCACCCGCGAGGAGTCCTTCCTCGGCCACCCCCACCGCCACCCCACCCTGCTGCGCTACCGCCACCACGCGGACGCCCAGGGCAAGCTGGTGAAGATCGAGGCCCAGATCCTGCTGGACGCGGGCGCGTACGCGGACTCCTCCGCCGACTCGCTCGCCGCCGCCGTCTCCTTCGCCTGCGGCCCCTACGTCGTCCCGCACGCCTTCATCGAGGGCTGGGCCGTCCGCACCAACAACCCGCCCTCCGGACATGTCCGCGGCGAGGGCGCCATGCAGGTGTGCGCCGCGTACGAGGGCCAGATGGACAAGCTGGCCGCCAAACTCGGTATCGACCCCGCCGAGATCCGGCTGCGCAACGCCCTGGCCACCGGCGATCTGCTGCCCACCGGACAGACCGTCACCTGCCCGGCCCCGGTCGCCGAACTGCTGCAAGCTGTACGGGACGCCCCGCTGCCGCCGCTCCCCAAGGACGACCCCGAGGAGGAGTGGCTGCTGCCCGGCGGCCCGGAGGGTGCGGGCGACCCGGCCGCGGTGCGCCGCGGTGTCGGCTACGCGCTCGGCATGGTCCATATGCTCGGCGCCGAGGGCACCGACGAGGTGTCCACCGCCACCGTCAAGGTCACCGGACCCGTCGCCACCGTCATCTGCGCGGCCGTCGAGACCGGCCAGGGCTTCACCACCCTGGCCCGCCAGATCGTGCAGGACGTCCTCGGTATCGAGGAGGTCCACGTCGCCCCCGTCGACACCGACCAGCCCCCCGCCGGTCCCGCCTCGCGCGGCCGCCACACCTGGGTCTCCGGCGGAGCCGTCGAGCGTGCCGCCAAGATGGTCCGCACCCAGCTGCTCCAGCCGCTGGCCCACACGTTCGGTATGTCCACCGAGCTGCTGACCATCGCCGACGGCAAGATCACCTCCTACGACGGCGTGCTCAGCACCACCGTCGAGGAGGCCCTGGAGGGCAAGGAGCTCTGGGCCACCGCCCAGTGCCGCCCCCACCCCACCGAACCTCTCGACGAGACCGGCCAGGGTGACGCCTTCGTCGGCCTCGCCTTCTGCGCGGTGCGCTGCGTCGTGGACGTGGACATCGAGATCGGCGCCGTCCGCGTCGTCGACATGACGGTCGCTCAAGACGTCGGCCGTGTGCTCAACCCCCGCCAGTTGCGCGCCCGGATCGAGTCCGGCATCACCTTCGGGCTCGGCACGGCCCTCACCGAGAACCTCCGTACCTCCCGCGGTGTCGTCCGCCACCCGGACCTCACCGGCTACGCCCTGCCGACCGCCCTGGACGCCCCCGACATCCGCATCGTCAAACTGGTCGAAGAACGCGATGTGGTGGCTCCCTTCGGCGCCAAGCCCGCCAGCGCGATCCCCATCGTCACCTCCCCGGCCGCCGTGGCCGCCGCCGTCCGCGCCGCCACCGGCCGCCCGGTCAACCGCCTCCCGATCCGGCCGCAGTCCGCGGTGGTCAACCGGGGCTGACGGCCCGGCACTCCGCGACGCCCGCGACCCGGCAGGGTCGCGGGCGTGAACGTTTCCGATCGCCAAGTGTCCATCCGCGGCGCGGGAATGTGCGAGATGCGTAACAAAGGGATCCCTTCTCCCCTCGTTTCCGTCTTCCTGGGTGCGATAGCGGCACAGGAGACAATGGGAACGAGGCGGGCAATGGGACGGCACCGGATACTGGGGACGAACGGCCGCATGCTGGTGGCGGCCGTCGGTGTGGCGGGAATGACCGCCGTGGCCGCGGTGTGGACCGCCCAGGCCGGATCCACCGACTCGGAGCCGAGTGCGTCCCCGAAGCCGAAGCCGATCGTGGGTCAGACCTCCAAGCCGGATCCCAAACTGCCCGACCCCGTGGTCAACATGGACATCGCGCACGCCTCCGACAAGGGCTCCAAGGGCGTCAACATCACCATCGACGACGGTCCGGACCCGACCTGGACCCCGCAGGTCCTCCAGGTGCTCAAGTCCAACGGCGTCAAGGCCACCTTCTGCATGGTCGGTCCGCAGGCCCAGGCCCACCCGGACCTGGTCAAGGCGGTGGTCGCGGACGGACATCGGCTGTGTGACCACTCCATGTCCCACGACACGACGATGGCCACCAAGTCACGGGCCTACCAGTCCAAGGAGATCCTCGACGCCCGGCGAATGATCATCAAGGCGTCCGGGGGCGTCAAGCCGCTCTACTACCGTGCCCCGGGCGGTGCGTTCACCCCGTACAGCCGTCAGCTCGCCGCTTCGCAGGGCATGCGTCCGCTGGGCTGGAACGTGGACTCCAAGGACTTCAAGCAGCCGGGTGCCGCCGCCATGGTCAACACCGTCAAGAACCAGATCTCCGACGGCCCGACCGTGCTCTTCCACGACGCGGGCGGCGACCGCGGCCAGACGGTCGAGGCGCTGGGCCAGGTTCTGCCGTGGCTGAAGCAGCAGGGCTACAGCTTCGGTTTCCCGGTGCGCTGACCGGTCGCTCCCGCGGCCCGCGGCCCGCGGTCACCGGCCCGGGATCACCGCCGTTGTCGTACCCACGCGCTACGTTGCCGCCATGGCTGAATTCGTACTCGTGGCAGGGGCTTGGCTCGGCGCGTGGGCATGGGACGACGTGGTGCCGGAGCTGCGCGCCGCCGGGCACGGCGCGCATCCGCTGACGCTGTCCGGCCTCGCCGAGAGGCGGGGCGTCCCGGCCGGACAGCAGACCCATGTCCGGGACATCGTCGACGAGATCGAGCGCCGCGAGCTGCGAGACGTCGTCCTCGTCGGCCACAGCTACTCGGGCATCCCGGTCGGCCAGGCCGCCGAGCGGATCGGCGACCGGCTGGCCCGTATGGTCTTCGTCGACGCCAACGTCCCGGTGGACGGTGAGTCGTTCGTGATGAGCTGGCCCGAGGGCCGGTCGATCGTCGAGGCGTCCTGCGCCGCCCATGACGGCTTCTGGGCCCCGCTCACCGCCCCCGACTACGCGGGCCAGGGCCTCACCGACGAACAGATCAACCGCATCGTCACCGGCGCCACCCCGCACCCCGGCGCCACCCTCACCGAGCCCGCCGCCCTCGCCCGCCCCCTCGGCGGCCTCCCCGCCACGTACATCAAGTGCCTGCTGGACGGCGCCGAACCGGCCCCCGACGCCGCCCGTCTCCTCACCAGCGACCGCTGGCGGCTGGTCGAGATGAACACCGGCCACTGGCCCATGTTCTCCCAGCCCCACGAGCTGTCCCGTATCCTCCTCGACGCGGCGGCGGTCTGATCCGGGGGAGCCCTTTTATGGCGATGTTCGTGCACCTGACGTCGGCGGCGAACACACCGCGGATCCGACGGTCCGGGATCCGCGCGGACGCTCACGGACAGGGCGGTGCGCGCGGGGTGTACTGCTTCCCGGTGCTGCCGTCGTACACCCTCACCCACCAATGGCTGCGCGAACTGGCCCGGTTCGGCAGAGGAGGCCGGTTGGTGGCCGTCCATGTGCGGCTGGATGACACCCAGCCCGTCCTGGTCGGCCACTACCGGGACCGGGCGCGGGGCGCCCAGTCCACCGTGCCCGTCGCCGAGGCGGTGCGGCGGATCGTGGCGCTGGACGACCCGCGCGGCTGGGAGGTGTTCGTCCCCCGGGCGATCCGGCCGCGCGAGGTCCACCGCATCCGCGCCGTGCCCCAAGTGGTCGGCTGGCGGTACCACCCGGACGCGCACGGCGTCCGCCCCTGCACCTGCTTCGGATGCCGGGTGCGCGGCGGATACGGCCAGCGGCGCCTGCGCGAACGGCTGCCGCATCCGCTGGACGGCCCGGCGCCACCGCCCAGGGTGCTGCTCGCGCGTGTCACCGCGGCGGGCACCCCCGGGGACCCCGCCGCACTGCGGCAGGCACTGCACTGGTTCGGCATGCGCAGGCGCGGCCCGTTCGCCCAACTGACCCACCTCGCCGCCCATCCCGACCCCACGGTCCGGGAGGACCTGGTGTGGGCGGTCGCCCGCTGGACCACCCCCGGCGTCGCCGAACTGCTGGACGGCCTCGCCGACGACCCACACCCGGACGTCCGGGAGGCGGTGGAGGCGGTACGCGAGTAGCGGTGGCTACCGCAACGGGGCGGCGTACGCCGACGGGATGTCGGTGTACGCCGCCCTCGGGTGGGACGCGTTGCGGGAGCCGGCCCGCGTTGTCATGACGGTTATTTCTGGTCGTGGTTGAACTTCGAGGTCGACCAGAAGTAGCCGAGCACCGCGAGGCCCACGCACCAGCCGACGGCGAGCCAGCCGTTGTGGCCGATCTCGGTGCCGAGCAGCAGGCCGCGCAGGGTCTCGATGGCGGGCGTGAACGGCTGGTATTCGGCGACCGGCTGGATCCAGCCCGGCAGCGAGTGGAGGGGGACGAAGGCGCTGGAGAGGAGCGGCAGCAGGATCAGGGGCATGGCGTTGTTGCTGGCGGCCTCGGCGTTCGGGCTGACCAGGCCCATGCCGACCGCGATCCAGGTGAGCGCCGTGGCGAAGATGAACGCCGCCGCGAGCGCTACGTCGTCGATGACGAGATCATGTACCAGTCCATGATGGCCAGCGTCCGCTCCACCGCCCAGGTCGCCGAGACCGCACGGCAGGGCATCGGCATCCTCGGACCCGGAACCCAGGCCGCCGCCCGGCTTGAGAACATGGCCCGCTTCCTCGACTTCGTCTCCGAGAGCACCGCCCGCGCCGCGGAGCAGGCCCGCGAAGTCCTCCACACGAAACCCGAAGCGACCAACACCCCGGGTTGACCCTGACCCTGCGTCAGGGTTGGAGCCTTGCTGCATGACGAACAACAGCACTTCCCCGGCTCGGCTCGCGCCGCCGATCGGAGGGTTCGAGGAGATCGACGGCCGCCGCGTCTTCGTGCATCGGTCGGGCAGCGGCGGACCGGCCGTGGTGTTCCTGCCGGGCGCCAGTGCGGTCGGTCTGGACTATTTCGGTGTCCAGCAAGAGGTTTCCCAGTTCACCACCGCCGTGGTGTACGACCGCGGCGGCACGGGCTACAGCGATCCCCTCCCGCTGCCGCGCACCGCCGCCGCGGTGGCCACGGAACTGCACGAGCTGCTGCGCGCCCAGCACATCCCCGCCCCCTACGTGCTGGCGGCGCACTCGCTCGGCGGTGCCTACGCGCATCGCTTCGCGCAGCTGTACCCACAGGACGTGGCCGGGCTGGTCTGGCTGGACGGGCTCCATCGCGACTGGGACGACTTCATGCCCCCCGCGGCGGGTCTGGCCGCGACCGAGCGGACGGCACCTGATCTGGAGCAGCTCGAACAGATGCGTCCGGCCCTGCGCGAGATGGGCGTCGAGTTGTTCGCTGACTACCCGGAGCATGTGCGGCAGCCGCTGATCGATGCCAAGGTGAGTGACGCATGGATCCGCGTTGGCATCGCCGAGCGCAGCACGTTGGTCGAACTCGCCACCGAACTGCGGGCCGGGCCGAACATCCCTGACGTCCCGGTCGTCGCTCTCAGCGTGTTGGGCAGCGACCCCACCCAGCAGGGGCTGACGTTGCAGGAGATGCATGACGGCAGGACGAGAATGGACGCGGCCCTGGTGAGCGCGGTCTCGCACGGGGAACAACGCTTCCTCACCGACACCTTCCACCACCGGCTCTGCTTCGACCGTCCCGATGCCGTGGTCCAGGCGATCCGCGACGTCATCGACTGGGCGGCTCGCCCCTAGACTCGGCGCTACTACGCCCGACGATCAGAGGTGAACGGTGCTGACGATCAGCCAACTCGCGGCGACCGCCGGGGTGACCGTGCGCACCGTTCGCCACTACCACCACGTCGGCCTGTTGCCCGAGCCCGAACGCGATTCCTCCGGCTACCGCCGTTACCGCGCGCAAGCGGCGGTGGATCTCATCCGGATCCGGACCCTCGCCGATGCCGGTGTTCCGCTGGCCCGTATCGACGCGCTGCTGCATGCAGAGCCGACCGCATTCGCCTCGGCCATCACCGACATCGACGCCGCATTGCAGCGCAAGATCGACGAGCTCACCGAGTACCGCCGCCGGATCACCGAACTGGCCTCCGGTGAAGGGCTTGTCCTGCCCCCCGAGGTGGTCGCCATCCTGAACCGGATGCGCAGTCTCGGGGTCAGCGAACTGAGGGTACGACTCGAGCGCGACGCGTGGATCCTGATGCAGGCACTGGACCCCGTCTCCATGCCGCAGCGCATACGGGACAAGAACGCCGGCTTCGACGACCCCGAGACGATGCGCCTCTATCTCGCCTGTGATGCATCAGTCGACTGGGAACCGGACGATCCACGCCTGGATCCGCTCATCGACGACCTGGACGCATGGGAGATCAAGCACGAACGGGACAGCAGCGGGCCAGGGAACCTGAAGCTGGTCTTCTCCCGGATCGTCGAGGCGTCACCGGCATGGCAACGCATCCTCGAAGAGCTCGCCCACCGCGCCAAGCAGCGCCGAACCGCCGGGCAGGACAGTGAAGCCGACACCCTGGTCACGTCCGACGGCTGACGCACGCCTACTGGGGCACGGTCAGCTCGGCCCAGACCGTTTTGCCGACCAGGCCCGGGATGACGCCCCAGCGTTCGGACAACTCCTCGACGAGCAGCAGCCCGTGGCCGGATTCGCCCGGCGACTCCTCCTCCGGCTTGCGGCGCACGGCGGGCAGCCGGTCCGTGCAGGGGTCGCGCACCTCGATACGGAGGGTGTCGCCCGCGACCTTGAGCGTCAGTCGAACGTTCCGTCCAGGGACGCGGCCGTGGAGCGCGGCGTTCGCGGTCAGTTCGGCGATGATCAGCGCGGCGTTCTCGACCGGCAGGCCCCAGGTGACGAGCCGTTCGGAGGCCATTAACCGACCGAGCCGGGCGCCCTTGCGGGTGGCGGAGAGCAGCACGGTGAAGTGCGAAACGGAGGTGTCGGTTCGAGTGATTTGTTGGCTCACGTCACTCAGAGTGGCCGTCTGTGCCTAGGCTGAAAAGTAGCCACGGGGATACGGGCGGTGACTGTCCGTCCGTTGCCCGGCCATGTCCGGATGACGTTGGGAGTGGGCCGGTATGGAGGACGAGGAGAGCGCGGCTGTACTGCGGGCGGTCGGCCGTCAGATCAAGCTCTGGCGGGAGGCGGCCGGGCTGAAACAGGCCGAACTGGGGGCCGCGATCGGTTACGGAGAGGAACAGGTCTCGGCCGTCGAACGGGCGCGGCGGATCCCCAGCCCCGGGTTCCTGGACAAGGCGGATGAGGTCCTGGGGGCGAGCGGCAAGATCGCCGCGATGAAGAAGGATGTCGCGGAGGCACGGTATCCGAAGAAGGTTCGCGATCTGGCGAAGCTGGAAGACGAAGCCGTCGAGTTGGGGGTGTACGGCTGCCACAACCTGCATGGGCTGCTTCAGACGGAGGAGTACGCCCGTGCGCTGTACGAGATGCGACGACCGTCCTTAACGGAAGACGAGATTGAGCGCTACGTAGCGGCGCGACTGGCCAGGCAGGAGATCTTTGGGCGGAGTCCCGCACCCCTGCTGACCTTTGTCCAGGAAGAGGTGACACTGACCCGCCCGCTCGGGGGCAGAGTGGTGCTGCGCCGCCAGCTCGAGCACATCCTGGAATTGGGCAAGTTGCGGCACGTTGCGATCCAGGTGATGCCGACGAACCGCGAGGACCATGCCGGGATGGGTGGGGAGCTCCAGCTCCTGAAACTCAAGGAAGGCACAACGTTGGGCCACTGGGAAGCCCAGTTGTCCAACCGTCTGATCTCCGAACCCAAGGAGGTCCAGATCCTTGATATGCGCTATGGCATGATCCGATCGCAGGCCCTCACACCGTGTGAGTCTCTGGCCTTCATCGAGAAACTGCGGGGAGAGACATGAGCCTCAAGCCCGACGAGTGGATCAAGAGCAGCTACAGCAGCAATGACGGTCCTGCGTGTGTCGAGGTCGCGTGGATCAAGAGCAGTTACAGCAGCAACGAAGGTCCCGACTGCGTTGAGGTAGCAGCCGATCCTTGCGGCACCATCCACATCCGCGACTCCAAGATCCCCGAGGGTCCTCGGCTCGCCGTCACCCCGGCCGCCTGGACCACCTTCCTCGGCTACGCCTCACACCGCTGAGCCAACGCGATGCCCCGGCAGCCAGGAGCGGCTGCCGGGGCATCGGTGTACGCGTGGAGCGGGAGGGTTCAGGCCGAGGTCGGACCCATCAGCGCGGGCTCGCGCTCGCCCTCGCGGGCAGCGAACGGGCACTGCCAGTCCGCGGGCTTCGGGCGGCCGGAGTAGCGGCGGGCCTCGGAGAGCTGCTCGTACTCGAGCAGGTTGGGGTTTATGTCGCCCTGGAGCTGGATGTCCTGCTTGCGGATCTTCTCCGCGAGCCGGTCCCACATGTTGGCGCCCTTGATGCGGTCGAATTGCTCATGCGAGTTGAAGGCCAGCATCGGGAAGGGAGGACGGCGGCCCCAGCGGCGGTGGGTCTCGTGGAGGCCGATGACGAAGAAGGGATGACCGGCGACGCTGTAGGCGAACTCCTGAGCTTGCGGATCGGACGAATACCCCTCGGCCCAGCGATAGGACTGGGCGTCCTGTTCATGGAGCAGCTGGAGCTGTTCCCACAGCAGCTCCTCGAACCGGAGCTCGTCCACCCCGCGAGGCCGCTCGAAGGTCGCGATGAAACTCGTGAACGACTTGGCGCTCCAGTCCGCCGAGTCCACGAAATCCGCGAGATCGAGTGCCATCAGCCGGGCCGAATCCTCGGATCCCATCAGGTCGTAGTGACGATGGGTGATGCCACCCTTGCGCCAAGCGGACCGTCCCGCCAGGCAGGCGAACCGGTCCCCCAGGATGAACCGCTCCACCTCGTCACGTGCGTCCAACGTCATGGCCAGCCTTCCTTCCAACTACGTGCCTCCTCGCTGGGAGCTCATCTCCTTCTCCACATCAGAAAGCGCCCACCCTGCCGCACCTGCGTATCTGCGTATCGAGAGCAGGAGAACGAGATGGGTCGCCTGGCTGAATTGTGACCGGCGACGGCCCATCGGCGAAATCCGTTTGCGGGACGGATGCCTGTGTGCGGATGTGATGTACGTCGTTCAGCAAAGCGTGACGACATCGGTGCGTTCGGTGACGGTTCGGGATCGCCGTACCGGGTGGGGCGCGTTCACCGTGCCACCAGCTGCACGATCGCCACCGTGCCCACCGTCACGATGAGTGCGCGCAGCACGGTCGGGCTGAACCGGCGGCCGACCGCGGCTCCTATCTGGCCGCCCAGGGCGGAGCCGATCGCGATCAGGGCGACGGCCGTCCAGTCGAAGTGAGCGACGAAGAGGAAGAAGATCGCGGCGACCGTGTTGACGACGGCCACGTAGACGTTCTTGGCGGCGTTGAGGCGTTGCAGGGGTTCGTCGAGCAGCATGCCCATCAGGGACATATAGATGATCCCCTGGGCGGCGGCGAAGTAGCCGCCGTAGACGCTGGCCAGCGTCAGGCCCGCGAACAGCAACGGGCCACCGTCCCGGTGGTCGGGGCCGCCCGCCACCTCCCGCCGCTCGCGTACGGCCCGGCTGAGCCGCGGCTGGAGGATGACCAGGACCAGCGCCAGGCCCACCAGCACCGGAACGATCATTTCGAAGGCCCTACTGGGCAGGGTGAGCAGCAGGGTGGCGCCGGTGAGGCCGCCGATGAGGGCGGCCGAGCAGAGCTTGAGGATGCGCCGGGCCTGGCCGGTGAGCTCCTTGCGGTAGCCGATGGCGCCGCTGATGGAGCCGGGGACCAGGCCCAGTGCGTTGGAGACGGTGGCGGTGACCGGCGGCAGACCGGTGGCCAGCAGAACGGGGAAGGTGATCAGCGTCCCGGAGCCGACGACGGTGTTGATGGCGCCCGCACCGGTGCCCGCCGCGAACACGGCGGCCATTTCCCACGGGGTCACGCCGACTCTTTCCTCGTGCAACGGATGCTCATGAGCCACGACGGTAGATCACGATCCGTTCGGTGACCAGCGAAGTGTTCAACGGCCCGGGGACGCCCCCGACGGGCGGCCCCGGGCCGCCGTGCCCTCAGCTCCGGGCCCGGTCCAGCGCCGCGGCCAGCACCGGGCCGATCCGGGCGAGCGACTCCTCCCGCATCATCCGGTAGTGGTGGTCCGGGACACCGTGCACCTGAAGGCTGCCGCCGACATGCGCCCGCCAGGCGCCGGGGACGTGCAGTGGATCGCGGCGGTAGCCCGGGATCTCGTCCTCGGCGATGAAGAGCAGCATGTCGCCGTCGAACCGGTCGGGGGTGAACTTGCGCATCAGCTCCTGATCGTTGAGGAGGATGTCCAGCAGCGGGAAGCTGTGCTCGCCCGCCAGCAGCCGTTCCGGCAGCCCGGTCTCGCGGCTGAGGTCCGCCACGAGATCGTCGGCGGTCCCGGCCTCCTCGGAGTGGGCCGCCAGCCAGCCGGGGGCGAAGATGTCACCGCCGCCGATATCGTCCAACAGCACTCCGAGCCACTGCCGCTTGCTCAGCTCCGGGGTGTTCGGGAGCGCCTGGGCGTTGTCGGGGTAGGCGTCCACCACGGCCAGGACGCCCACCTCCTCGCCTTCGTTCCGCAGCCGGGTCGCCATGGCATGGGCGATCAGACCGCCGAAGGACCAGCCGAAGAGGTGGTACGGGCCGCTCGGCCGCACCCGGCGGATCTGCCGCAGATAGTCGTCCGCCATCTCCTCCACACTGGCCGGGAGGACGTCCGGCTCGGTCAGCCCGCGTGCCTGGACGGCGTAGACCGGCTGGTCGGGGGCGAGATGGCGGAGCAGCCCGGTGTACGACCAGCCGAGGCCGCCGCCGGGGTGGACACAGAACAGCGGCGGGCGCTGCCCCTCGCCGCGCAGCGGCAGCAGGATGTCCAGCGGCGGGCGCTCGGGCGTGCCGTCGACCCCGGCCGTGGGCGCGGACGCCATCCGCTCCACCAGCCGTGCGACGGTCGGCGCCTCGAACAGATCGCGCATCGACAGCTTGTCGCCGAGCACCGGGCGGGCCTGGGCGACCAGTTTCGAGGCGAGCAGCGAATGGCCGCCCAGCAGGAAGAAGTCGTCGTCGATGGTGACACCGGGGACGCCGAGGGTCGCGCCGAAGAGCGCGCAGAGCGTCTCCTCGGCCGGGGTGCGGGGTGCCCGGCCGGACGCGGTCGCCTCGAAGGACGGCGCGGGCAGGGCGGTGCGGTCCAGCTTGCCGTTGGCGTCCACCGGGAGCGCGTCCAGCACGGTGAACGCGGCGGGCACCAGGTGCTCGGGCAGGGTACGGGCCAGGGCCTCGCGGGCGGCGGCGGGGTCGGGCCCGTGCACGGAGCCGGGCGTCATAACGGAGCCGGGCGTCATGGGCGTCATATACGCGATCAGCCGCTGCTCGCCGTCTGCGTCGGTGTGCAGCGCGGCGGCGGCGTCCGCGACGTCCGGCAGGGTCCGCAGCGCGGCCTCGACCTCGCCCAGCTCGATCCGGAACCCGCGCAACTGGACCTGGCCGTCGGCGCGGCCGAGGTACTCCAGGGTGCCGTCGGGGAGGCGGCGGGCCAGATCGCCGGTGCGGTACATCCGGGCGCCGGGGTCGCCGAACAGTGGGCCGAAGGGGTCGGGGACGAACCGCTCGTCGGTCAGCTCGGGTTGGTTGAGATAGCCGAGGGCGAGCTGCGCCCCGGCCGCGTAGAGCTCACCGGTCGCCCCGGCCGGGCACGGCTTGAGGGCGGTGTCGAGGACGTAGAGCCGGGTGTTGTGGACCGGGGTGCCGATCGGCACCGGTCCGTCCGCGCCCGGCCGGACCAGATGGTGCGCGACCTGGATGGTGGTCTCGGTGGGGCCGTAGAGGTTGTGCAGCGGCACCCCGGGCAGCAGCGTGTGGAAGAGCTCGGCCGTCTCGCGCGGCAGCGCCTCACCGCCGCTGGACGCCCGGCGCAGGGTGCTCGCGCAGGAGGCGGCGGCGTCGGGATCGGCCAGCAGCGCCCGGAGCATCGACGGCACGAACTGGAGCGTGGTGACCGCCTCTTCGCGGACGGTGCGCGCGAGACAGGCCGGGTCCTTGTGGCCACCGGGCCTGGCGAGCACCACGGTGGCACCGCTGATCAGCGGCAGGAAGAACTCGCAGACGGAGGCGTCGAATCCGGCCGGGGTCTTCTGGAGCATCCGGTCGTCCGAGGTGAGGCCGTACAGATCGCGCATCCACTCCAGGGCGTTGACGACGGCCCGGTGCGGGACCACCACGCCCTTGGGGCGGCCGGTGGAGCCCGAGGTGTGGATGATGTACGCGGGGTCCTCGGGGGTGGGGGCCACCGGGGGAGCGGCCTCGTCCGTGCCGATGTCCGTGGCGCTGTCCGCGCCGCTCTCCTCGGACGCGTCCAGCAGCAGCCGTGGCACCCCGGCCGCCGGGGGCAGTGCCGCGGCGCTGTCGGAGCGGGTGACGATGAGCGCGGGCGCGGTGTCGTCGAGCAGATACGCCAGCCGCTGCGCCGGATAGTCCGGATCGAGCGGCACATAGGCGGCCCCGGACTTCAGCACCGCCAGCAGGGCGACGACCAGGTCGGGGGAGCGGGGCAGCCCGACGGCGACCGTGCGGCCCGGTCCGGCGCCGTGGGCGCGGAGTTGGCGGGTCAGCCGGTCGGCGGCGGTGTCCAGCTCCGCGTAGCTCAGCCGGGTGCCCTCGAAGACCACGGCCGGCGCTCCGGGAGTGCGTGCGGCCTGGGCGGCGATCAGCTCGGGGAGGGTGGCGGTGGAAGCCGGGCGGGCCGTGGCGTTCGGCTCGACGACCATCCGGTGGAGCTCCTCGGCGGAGAGGAGGTCGAGGCCGCCGACCGTGCGGTCCTTGTCCGCGGCGGCGGAGGGATCGGCAAGGGAGCGCAGCAGCCGCAGATAGCGCTCACGGTGGCCGAACAGATCGTCCTCGGTGTAGAGGTTGGAGTTCGCGTTGAGGTCGATCCGGATACCGGTGCCGACGGAACGGTCGTAGCCCATGATCGAGAGGTCTTCGACGGTGCCGTTGGAGAGGTTGTGGCCCACGACCCGGTGACCGGCGAAGTCGAAGTCGTAGTCATAGGTCATGATGTTGACGTGCGGGCCGAGGAATCCATTGCCGCCGTCCGGCATCCGCAGGTCCCGGGCCAGATCGATACGCCGGTAGCGCTGGTGCCGCAGGGCCTGCCGTACTTCCCGGGAGACCTGGCGCACCAGCTCCCGTATTCGCATATCGGAGCGCACCCGGATGCGCAGCGGCACCACATTGGCGAACATGCCCGGAATGGAACGTGCGGTGGCATCGGTGCGGGCGGAGACCGGCAGCGTCAGAATGATGTCGGATTCGCCGGTCATACGGTGCAGATACACCGCGGTGGCGGTGATGATCATCGCAGACCAGTGGGTCGCGTACGTGCGGGCGGCGGCGCGCAGTTCGACCGCCTCCGCTTCACTGAGGTAGGCGGTCTGCCGCAGCACGGTGGACAGTTCATTGCCGGGGCGGCCGGAAAGCCGGGCCGGTCGCGGGGAATCCCCGAAGTGGTCCATCCAGTAGGCGCGGTCCTTGGCGAAATCCTCCGACGCCCGGTATTCCGCGTCCTGGTCGAGCATCGCCCGCAGTGAGCCGAAGACGGTTCCCGCGGCGGCCGGTTCGGTGCCTTTCACCAGGGCCGTGTAGATCTCGGCGGTGCGGCGGGCGAGCAGTGCGGCGGAGCCCGCGTCCGAGACGATGTGATGGGTTCCCTGGTACCACAGGAAGCATTCCGGCCCCAGTTTCAGCAGGGCGAAGGAGAACGCGGGGTGGTCGCCGAGCCGGAGCCGGGTGGCCAGGTCGTGCTTCATCCACCGCTCGGCCGCCGCACGCGGGTCGGGCTCCCCGCTGACGTCGGGTTTCGCCAACTCCCAGTCGGTCACCGGATCCAGCGTCTGCCAGGGCAGTCCGTCGTCCTCACCGACGCGCACGTTGTAGGGCTCGGCCTCGGCGACAGCCCGGCGCAGTGCCCTCTCGAATATCTCCGGGTCTATCGGGCCCTGTATCTCCAGGTACTCGCCGACCCGGAACGTTGTACTCTCCGGCGGCTCCAGCTGCTCGATGAACCAGATCTCGCTCTGGCCGGTCGACAACGGCAGACGGGCGGCCGGTACGGCGGGCTGCACATTTCCCCCACGTGAAAACAGAATTCGTCGAGACTCGAAACAAAGGTGCCTGGCAGTCGGGGCGTTGTCCGCCGTGCGACCGCAGGCACCACTGTGACCCTATGAGACGAACATGCCGGGGACGGGGCACCAAGGCGGGATGGCCAGGGGAGTTGACTTGATCTTAACGGTGCGCCCGAACGTATTCGCACGTGGTGAGACGGCCCGGGGGCCGTTCAGTGGTGAGGATGTGAAAGCGGGAAGCGCGAAGATGAACAGAACGGAAAGAAGGTGGAGGTCGTGACCGGAAGCGAACTGGCCCCGGCGTCAACAGCCTTCGACGACTCCGCCACCGCCCCAACCCATTTTCTGCCAGTGGTCGAACCATGCGAGATAGTACCGCTCGACATAAAAGAAGACTGCGTGTTCGTTGTTCTGGTCGCATCGGACTGAGATCGGAACACGCTGGTAGTAGACGATGCCGTCGTCAGGTTTCTTGAAGTTCAAATCCAGAATCAACGGGCCTTCGGCGCCCGGAAATCCCTCAATGGTGTGATCGTCGTGCGAGGTAATGAGGTAGTCCATCGCAATCCAGATGAATGGGGCGTGCGTCGACGGGTCCTCACCCTTGGTGGCTGAGATCCTGAAGTTTGTGAGCGTGACGCAAAGATCGGCCGGGTTGGCCGCATCGGCAAACACGGCCTTCTTGATCGTTCTTGTCTTCGATGTGAGGTTCACCTCACGATCTACGGGCTTGACGATCAAACCCCAACGGTAAAGGAGGGTGCCCGGCACGGTGTATTGATCCACCGTAACCTCGGGCCACGGGTCTTCCTTCACCACGAACTCGGCGGCGCGAAGGGTCGAAAGTTCCTGGATGGTGCCGGTCGCTCGGTGATTGGTGTAGGTCACGGTCGGCCTCTTCCACGGCGGTGGTTTCACTGTCGCTTCAGAGTCTCGATGCTGGAATCGGATTCGGCTCGCCGGGCAGGTCCAATCGGAGTCGTGGGCCTGGCGGACGAACAACGGGGCGGCACTCCCTCTGGGGTGCCGCCCCTTCGTTGCCCGTTCAAGGCAGTGGAGGCCGTGACCGGATTCGAACCGGCGTAACTCGCTTTGCAGGCGAGCCCCTCAACCACTCGGGCACACGGCCGATGTTGTGCTCGTGCTTCGACGATAGGGACGGGGGTCGGGAGGCTCAATGATTCGGCCACGGCTGCCATGCGACTGACACACCGCGTTCACAGTGGGCGCCCCGGCCCGCCCGGTGGCTCTACGGGGCCTCACGGCCGCCCGGGGCGGCCCGCGAGGAAGTCCTCGACCAGCGGGCGGAACAGGTCCGGCTCGTCCACCCACGGGTAGTGGCCCACACCGTGCAGCGGCTGCGCCCGTCCGTCGGGGAACGACTCCGCGACCAGCTCCCCGGCCCGTACGCCGGTCACCGCGTCCCGGTCGCCGGTCACCGCCAGCACCGGGCAGGGCACTTCGCGCAGCCGGGCCAGCACCGCGCGGCGGCCCGCCTCGTCGACGCCTTGCCAGAAGCCCGCGCGCGGCACCGGGCCGAGCTGCTCGCCCTCGGCCGCCGCATGGGCCCGCTGGGGCTCGTCCCAGCGGCCGTACGCCATGGGGGCGGCCTGGAGCAGCAGTCGGCGCACCTCACCGAAGTCGGTGGTGTCCGGCAGCAGCTGCACCGCGACATACGCCTCCTGCCACCATGGCTCGTCCGCGCGTGACTCGAAGATCTCCCGGGCGTCTTCGGGCAGTTGGCCCTGGAGCCGGGCGCCCGGACAGACCAGCACCAGATGGGTGAGGTGCTCGGGATGTGCGGCCGCGTACGCCTGTGCCGTGGCCGCCGCCGCGTCGTGCGCCAGCAGCGGGAAGCGGTTCAGCCCCAGATGGCGGCGGAGCGCCTCCAGGTCCTCGGCGAGACCGGGGAAGGAGTAGCCGCTGGGATCGGTGGCCGGAGGGGAGTCCCCGGTGCCGCGGCTGTCGGGGATGATCAGCGTGTGGTGGGCGTCAAGGCCGCCGAGGTCGCCGAGGTAGGCGGCGTTCCGCCCCGGCCCGCCGGCCAGACAGATGAGCGGCGGGCGCGCGGAGCCGTCCCGGGCCTCCAGCACGCGATAGGCCAGCTCGGTGTTGTCGTACGACGTGTAGTGCGGCATGAGGTCAGCTTGCCCGAAGAGCCCCGACTCAGCCCGAAGACACCGGTGCGTGTGACACCCGTCATCGGCCGTCGGGGGTGCGGGCACCGGCCGTCGGGGGTGATCCGTGACTCCAAAGCACCGATGGGGGTGGTCCTCCCGCTACCCAAATTCCGCTTATGTTGTGCGGCTATGATGCGAGGGTGTTCGATTCCCGGCACATCAAGACGTTCCACGAGGTGGTCAGCGCCGGTTCCTATTCGGCCGCCGCCCGTGCCCTCGGCTATACCCAGCCCGCCATCACTCAGCAGATGAAGGCCCTCGAACGGGCCGTCGGCAGCCCGCTGTTCATCCGGGTCGGCCGGGGGATGCGGCTCACCGAGGCGGGGGAGACCCTGGCCCGGCACGCGGACACCATCCTGTCCAGCATCTCCACCGCCCAGCAGCAGATGAACGCCATCACCCGGCTGCGCTCGGGCCGGGTGCGGGTGTGCGCCTTCCCCAGCGCCAACGCCACCCTCATCCCCGAGGCCATGGCCCGGCTCGCCGCCACCCACCCGGGGGTACGGGTGGAGCTGCTGGAGGGCGAGCCGCCGGAATCGCTGGGGCGGGTGGTGCGCGGAGAATGCGACATTACGCTCGCCTTCACCTATCCCGGGCTGCACGAGGAGGTTCCCGCCGAGCTGGTCGAGATCCCGCTGCTGGAGGACCAGCTGACGGTGCTGCTGCCGTCCGGGCATCCGCTGGCCCGGCGGCGCGCGGTCAAGCTGGCCGATCTGAGCGAGGAGCGCTGGATCGCCGGATGTCTGCGCTGCCGCGCCAACTTCCTGCACGAATGCGCCGAGCAGGGCTTCGCCCCGGACATCGCCTTCACCACCGACGACAACCTGGTGGTGCAGAGCATGGTCGCGGCGGGGCTGGGGGTCGCGATGATGCCGGGTCTGGTGCTGTCCTTCCTGTGCCACCAGAAGGTCACCGGGCGCGCCCTGGACCCCGCCTCGCGCCGCCATGTCTCGGCGTATCTGCTGCGCGAGCATCTGGAGATCCCGGCGACCGCGCGGGTGCTGGAGGAGCTGAAGGCGGTGGCGGGCAACCGGGTCGGCTGCTGACCTCATCCCAAGGACCCCGTATCCCAAGGACCCCGTCCCAAGTCGCCCGCCCCGACAACCCAAGGCGCCCGCCCCAGCCAGCCGTCCATAAGCAGAATTTAGGGGGCGGCCAAGAAATCGTCGTTGGACGTGATGGAGTGCGCGGCAGCACGCTGCGGTTATGACCACTACGCCGACCGAACCCACCGTCTCCCGCGTCACGGCGCGCCTCGGCGCGTTCGTCGACGGCGTACGCGAGGCCGTAGGACGCGGACTGCCGCCCGATGTGACCGCCTATCTCGTGGGCGAACGGCTCGCGCCCTTCCTCGGCGCGGCCGATCTGCTCACCCCCGAGCAGCGGGAGGGCGACCCCGACTGCTACCGCCAGCACATCCTGCACGCCGAGCCGGACGGCAGCTTCTCGATCGTCGCCCTGGTCTGGCTGCCCGGTCAGCGCACCTCCATCCACGACCACGTGTCCTGGTGTGTGACCGGCGTCCACGAGGGTGAGGAGCACGAGCGCCGCTACCGGCTGGTGCCGGACGGGCTGAGCTCACGGCTGGTCGCGGAGAAGGACGTGGTCAATCCGCAGGGGTCGGTATGCGGGTTCGCGCCGCCGGGAGATATCCACAGGGTGTGGAACGCCTGCGAGGGCACGGCGATCTCGATCCATGTCTACGGCGCGGACATCGCGCGGCTGGGCAGCAGCGTACGGCGGGTGTACGAGCTGCCGACGGAGGACGAGCTGTGAGCGCGCGCCGCTCCGCCCGTCCGTTCCACGGCGCGGTGACGGCGTGGCGCTGACGGGGGCGCGGGCCGCCGGGCGGGGGGCGAACGCCGGGTCCGCCGCCAAGTCGTCAGCCGCGTCCAGCAGGTCGTCCGCCGGGTCCTCCGCCGCGTCCGCCGCGCCGGGCCGTCGGCTGCCCGCCCCCACGTACGGCCTCGGCCTCGCGGCGGCCGGGGTCGCGGTCGCCTGGTGCGTCCACTGGCTGGTACCCGCCGTTCCCCTGCTCACCGCGGCCGTGGTGCTGGGCATCACGGCCGCCCATCTGCCCGGTGTACGGGGCCTGGTGTGCGGAGCGTGCCGTCCCGGGCTCTCCTTCGCCGGGAAGCGGCTGATGCGGCTGGGCATCGTGCTGCTGGGCCTCGGGCTTGGCCTCGGCGATGTGCTCGGCCTCGGCTGGGCCACGGTGGCGATGGTGTTCGGCGTGGTCGCGGCCACGTTCTTCGGCACCTGGTGGCTCGGCCGCCGGATGGGGCTGCGCGGGGACCAGCCGCTGCTGATCGCCACCGGCTATTCCATCTGCGGCGCGTCCGCGATCGGCGCGGTCAGCGAGGTCTCGGAGAGCGACGAGCGCGATGTGGCCACCTCGGTGGCGCTGGTGACGCTGTGCGGCACCCTCGCCATCGCCGTACTGCCGCTGCTCCAGCAGCCGTTAGGGCTGACCGACGCGGAGTTCGGCCGGTGGGCGGGCGCGAGCGTGCATGACGTGGGCCAGGTCGTGGCTACCGCGCAGACCGCCGGGCATGCCGCGCTCACCGAAGCGGTGCTGGTCAAGCTGGTGCGAGTGGCGCTGCTCGCACCACTGGTCGCGGCTCTGGCGCTGTCCGTACGGGCGCGCCGGAACGCGGCCGAGGCGGCCGTGGTGACCAACACGGCCGCGGGGGGTAACGGGGGCGAGGAAGCCGGGGGTTCGGAGCGGGCGGGGACGCGGCGACCGCCGCTGGTTCCGCTCTTCGTCCTCGGCTTCCTGGCCATGGCCGCCGTGCGCAGTACGGGCGTGCTGCCCACCGCCGCGCTCGACACCGCCGGCGACGTCCGTGAACTCCTCCTCGCCGCCGCCCTCTTCGGCCTCGGCAGCGCGGTCCACCTCCCCTCGCTGTCCCGGACGGGGGCGCGGGTGGCGGCGCTGGGGCTGTGTGCGTGGGTGGTGATCGCGGGGGTGTCGTACGCGGGAGTGCTGTTGACCGCATGACCGTGTGACCGCGGGCCTTCGCCCCACCCGGCCGCGGACCGGAAGACGATCCGGTTCGCGGCCGCGGTGTGAGCCTGGTCCCACCCTCGGGTGGTCTCGTGGCGTACCCCCGAAGCGTGAATGGCGGCACAGGTAGGCTGACGCGGTTCCCGAACCACGCCGCCGAGCCAGCCCGACGGAGACCGTGACTACTACCGCCTCCAGCACCAGCCATCACCTCTCGCCCGCCTTCCCGGGGCGGGCGCCCTGGGGTACCGCGAGCAAGCTGCGCGCCTGGCAGCAGGGCGCCATGGACAAGTACATCCAGGAGCAGCCGAGGGACTTCCTCGCGGTCGCGACGCCCGGCGCGGGCAAGACGACCTTCGCGCTGACCCTCGCGTCCTGGCTGCTGCACCACCATGTGGTGCAGCAGGTGACGGTCGTCGCGCCCACCGAGCACCTGAAGAAGCAGTGGGCGGAGGCCGCCGCGCGGATCGGGATCAAGCTGGACCCGGAGTACAGCGCGGGCCCGGTCGGCAAGGAGTACCACGGGGTCGCGGTGACCTACGCGGGCGTCGGCGTCCGCCCGATGCTGCACCGCAACCGCAGCGAGCAGCGCAAGACCCTGGTGATCCTGGACGAGATCCACCACGCCGGTGACTCCCGCTCCTGGGGCGAGGCGTGCCTCGAGGCGTTCGAGCCCGCGACCCGGCGGCTGGCGCTCACCGGTACGCCCTTCCGGTCCGACACCAACCCCATCCCGTTCGTCACCTACGAAGAGGGCAACGACGGCATCCGCCGCTCCTCCGCCGACTACACCTACGGCTACGGCAACGCGCTGGCCGACGGTGTCGTCCGGCCAGTCATCTTCCTCTCCTACAGCGGCAATATGCGCTGGCGCACCAAGGCGGGCGACGAGATCGCGGCCCGGCTGGGCGAGCCGATGACCAAGGACGCCGTCTCGCAGGCGTGGCGCACCGCGCTCGATCCGCGCGGCGACTGGATGCCCAATGTGCTGCGCGCCGCCGACCAGCGGCTGACCGAGGTCCGCAAGGGCATCCCGGACGCGGGCGCGCTGGTGATCGCCGCCGACCAGGAGTCGGCCCGCGCCTACGCCAAGCTGATCCGTGAGATCACCGGCACCAAGGCCACGCTGGTGCTGTCCGACGAGGCCGCGGCCTCGCAGCGGATCGAGGACTTCAGCCACTCCGACGACCGCTGGATGGTCGCGGTCCGCATGGTGTCGGAGGGGGTGGACGTGCCCCGGCTGGCGGTCGGGGTGTACGCCACCACCATCTCCACCCCGCTCTTCTTCGCCCAGGCCGTCGGCCGCTTCGTACGGTCGCGGCGGCGCGGCGAGACCGCCTCGGTGTTCCTCCCCACCATCCCGATGCTGCTCGGCTTCGCCAACGAGATGGAGGTCGAGCGCGACCACGTCCTGGACAAGCCGAAGAAGGACGGCGAGGAGGAGAACCCGTACGCGGAGGAGGAGAAGCTCCTCGAGGAGGCCGAGAAGCAGCAGGACGAGGACACCGGCGAACAGGACCAGCTGCCCTTCGAGGCGCTGGAGTCGGACGCGGTCTTCGACCGGGTGCTCTACGACGGCGCCGAGTTCGGGATGCAGGCGCACCCCGGTAGCGACGAGGAGCAGGACTACCTCGGCATCCCCGGGCTGCTCGAACCCGACCAGGTGCAGATGCTGCTCCAGCGGCGGCAGGCCAAGCAGATCGCGCACAGCCGCAAGCGGCCGGACACGGAGGCCGATCTGCTGGAGATCCCGGCCGAGCGGCGGCCGGTGGTCACCCACAAGGAGCTGCTGGAGCTGCGCAAGCAGCTCAACACGCTGGTGGGGGCGTATGTCCACCAGAGCGGCAAACCGCATGGGGTGATCCACACCGAGCTGCGCCGGGTGTGCGGAGGGCCGCCGAGCGCGGAGGCCACGGCCGGGCAGATCCGTGAGCGGATCAAGAAGGTGCAGGAGTGGGCCACGCGCATGCGGTGACGGAAGGCCGCGCATGTGGTGATGCGAGGGGTGGTGCGGATGGTGTCCGCACCACCCCTCGCGCTTTTCACAACCCCTTTGAGGGAACGTCGCCAACTCGCCACTGAATATCCGGGCGTATGGCGCTAAACGTCACAAATTGCCGACCGGCGGGGCGGTGACAGCGGAAAGCTCTGCTCGGATTCTGGACGGACTCTTCCGCTCAGCGAACCGGGTCGCTAGCGTTCGGGCACGCACACGCCCCGTGGCAGCGCCGCCGCGGAGCGCAGCCGGATGCGTACCAGCCGTACCAGCCACCGCGACCGGCGGCCTCTGCGCGCGCCGTCGTCGGGACCGGCGGTGCACCTCCGCGAAGGGCCGCCACCCATCACCGAGGAGGGGGCGTCGTGACCGCGGAGACCTCTCAGACGCTCGACCGGGGACTGCGTGTCCTCAAACTGCTCGCCGACACCGACCACGGGCTGACCGTCACCGAGCTGTCCACCAAGCTCGGCGTCAACCGCACCGTGGTCTACCGACTTCTGGCCACCCTCGAGCAGCACTCCCTGGTCCGCCGTGACATCGGCGGACGGGCACGCGTCGGGCTGGGGGTGCTCCAGCTCGGCCGCCAAGTGCATCCGCTGGTCCGGGAGGCGGCACTGCCCGCACTGCGCTCCCTCGCCGAGGACATCGGCGCGACCGCCCACCTCACCCTGGTCGACGGCACCGAGGCCCTCGCGGTCGCGGTGGTCGAGCCGACCTGGACCGACTACCACGTGGCCTACCGGGCCGGGTTCCGCCACCCGCTGGACCGGGGCGCCGCGGGCCGGGCGATCCTGGCCGCCCGCGCGGCCCGCATCGACGACCCGGGCTACGCCCTCACCCACGGCGAACTGGAGGCGGGCGCGAGCGGTGCGGCCGCCCCGCTGCTGGGGGTGACCGGGATAGAGGGCAGTGTGGGTGTGGTGATGCTCTGCGACGCTGTACCGGAACGGGTCGGTCCGAGGGTGGTGGACGCCGCCCGGGAGGTGGCCGACGCGCTGAGGTGACGGCCGGGCCGCCGCCCCGGTCCGTGCGGTGGCCGCCCCGGGCGGTCAGGAACGGTCAGGGCGGCAGCCGGAACGGTCAGGGCGCCGGTAGGAACGGTCAGGGCGGCGGCACACTCATCTCGGGCGTCAACTAGATTCACAGCATGCCTGCCGTCTCCCCCCGCGCCCGCATTCTCATGATCTGCTCCGCGATCGTGCTCGCCCTGCTGGCGGTCGCCGCGTTCGCGCCGCTGCCGTTCACCATCGCCCAGCCGGGCACCACCGTGAACGTCCTGGGCTCCGACCAGGGCAAGCCGGTGATCACCATCTCGGGAGCCGACACCCGCAAGACCACCGGGCAGCTGCGGATGACCACGATCGTGGCGACCGGACCGGACGCCACCGTGCGGCTGGGGGACGTGATCGGCGGCTGGCTGGACACCGACCGCGCCGTGATGCCGCACGACTCGGTCTACGTGGGCGGCACCACCGAGGAGATCGAGCGGCACAACACCGAGGAGATGGAGAAGTCGCAGTCCACCGCCACCAGCGCGGCGCTCGGCTATCTCCACCGGTCGGCGAAGGACGTCAAGGTCACCCTGCGGCTGGCCGATGTGGGCGGCCCGAGTGCCGGGCTGCTGTTCTCGCTCGGCATCATCAACAAGCTGGACGGCGACGGCAGCGGTGGCGATCTCACCGGCGGGCGGACGATCGCGGGCACCGGCACCATCGACGCCAAGGGCAAGGTCGGCGCGGTGGGCGGCGTTCCGCTGAAGACCCAGGCGGCCAAGCGGGACGGCGCGACGGTCTTCCTGGTGCCCAAGGACGAGTGCGCGGACGCGAAGGCCGAGCTGCCCAAGGGGCTCCGGCTGATCCCCGTCACCACCCTCAAGGGCGCGGTGTCGGCTCTGCGGGGGCTGCGCTCGGGCGGGGCGGTCCCGCACTGCTGAGCGCGGCCGGGACCCCTGCCGCCGGGGCCACGGGTTCGCGGTCCATGCCACGCCAGACCGGGAAGGCCAGCGGGCTCAGCGTGGTCAGGAAGTACACCCCGCCGGTGACCAGGAACGCGGTGGTCAGCCCGGCGCCCTCCACCAGATAGCCGGCCGCGAGCCCGCCCAGCGGGATCACCACCCACACCCCCGCGGTGAGCGCCCCCATCACCCGGCTGCGCAGCTCGTCCGGTACGGCCTCGTACGTCACCGTGGTGAGGATCGGATTGAGCATGCCCGCCGCGAGCCCGCTGACCACCATCGTCACGGCGAGCGGCGGGAGGCCCGGGACGAACGCGGCGACCGCGAACCGCGGCAGCCCGCAGAGCAGAAAGCAGACCCCGAAGACGGTACGCCGCGGGAAACGGTCGCCCACCGCCCCGTACAGCAGCGCGCCCGTCAGCGCCCCGCCGCCGAACAGCGCGGTCACCAGCCCGAGATCGACCGAACCGTCCAGGTGGTGTTCGGCGTGCACCGGCAGCAGCACCGAGGAGTAGCCCTGGTCGAGGCCGTTGGTGACCATCACCATCAGCACGATGGCCAGCAGCAGCCGGTGGCGCAGCAAGAACGCGTACCCCTCGCGGAGTTCGGCCCGGTACGCGCGGAGCGAGACCGGCGCGGCCGCGCGGCGCGGGGCGGCCGCGGGCAGTCCGCGCAGCCCCGCCGCGATCAGCAGCGCGGAGACCCCGAACGTCACCGCGTCCAGCAGCAGGACGGAGGCCGGGCCGAGTAAGGCGATCAGCACACCCCCGAGGGCCGTGCCCAGCATCCGGGCGCCACGCGAGGCGCCGTCGTAGAAGCTGGCCGCGCGGCTGAGGGTGGTGCCCGCCCGTTCGGCCAGCGCGGGCACCAGCACCTCGCGGGCCGTCTCACCCGGTGCGTGCAGCAGTCCGGAGAACGCCATCAGGGCGCAGAGCTGCCAGAACCGCAGCAGCCCGGCGAAGTGGAGCAGCGGGATCGCGGCGACGGCCACCCCGCACAGCGCGTCCGAGGCGATCGAGACCCGCCGCCGCCCCAGCCGGTCGATGACCGGTCCGCCGACGACGGCGGAGACGACCACCGGGAGAGTGGCGCAGAAGGCGACGAGCCCGGCCCTGGCGGCGCTGCCCGTGGTCTGGAGCACAAACCACGGGACGCCGATCAGGGTGAGTGAATTCCCCGCGATGGAGATGGCGTTGGCGGCGAGGACGAGCGCGAGCGGCCGTCGGTCGGGTCTGCCGCCGGGTCTGCCATCGCCCTTGCCGTTCTTGTCGCTCATGGTCCCCCCTGTACGTCTCGGTCAGTAGTCGAGCCGTGCCGTCAGTGCCGCCTGCGGGCCGCGCGGTGTCGCCAGCCGCAGCCCGACCTCCACGAGCGTCCAGCCCAGCCGGGTGCGCAGCGGGCGGGCGTCCGGGCGGTGCGCGGTCGCTTCCCGGGCCTCCTGCCGGAGCCGTTCGGCGCGGATGCGGTGCAGCCGCAGATGGATGTCGTCGCTGTACACGGGTGTCCCCCCTGGGTTCCCTGGATTCCCTGGATTCGGTCAGTGCTCATCGCGCGGGAAGGCATGCAGATGGACCCGGAACCGGGCCGAGTTCTCGGTGTCCTGGTCCACCTCCTTCTCGCGGTAGCTCTCGATCACTTCGTGCACCCGGTCGCGCAACTCCTGGGCGAGTTCGGGCGTCAGCCGCAGGGTGAAGTCACTGATGTCCCAGGAGAGTTGCCACTCGTCGGACCAGGTGTGCAGGGTGCCGAGCCAGGTGGACAGATCCTGGGTGTGGGTGGTGGCCACCTCGTGGAGCAGGGTATTCATCGCCCCGCGCACGGAGGGGTCGGAGTGGCGCAGCAGTTCGTCCGTGCCCAGCCGGGTGCCCCGCTGCGCCGCCTTCCACCACCGCTCCCGGCCCTTGCCGCGCTCCGGGTCGTCCTTGACGAAGCCGTGTGCGGCGAGCTGCCGCAGGTGGTAGCTGGTGGCACCGCTGGACTCGCCCAGCCGCTCGGCGAGTTGGGACGCGGTCGCCGGTCCGTACTCGCGCAGCGCGCCGAGCAGGCGCATCCGCAGCGGATGCGCCAGCCCGCGCAGGGAGCGCGGGTCGAGCTCCCGTACGTCGTCGGGCAACGGCTTCTTGTTCTCTGCCATGCCCGGAGGGTAAGCATGCAAAGGTTCCGTTGCAAGGACTTCTTTGCAACGGAATCTTTGGATCCGCTCATTGCCCCCGGATCAGTCCAGCGCCGCCTGCTGCACCAGCGGGATGATCCGCAGCGGCACCGGGTTCTCCATCACGATCGCCGTCGAGGCCCGGACGATCCCCTCGAACCCCACGACCAGGTCGATCACCCGCTGGAGATCGGCGTTCGAGCGGGCGACCAGACGGCACAGCATGTCGCCGTGGCCGGTGGTGGTGTGCAGCTCCAGCACCTCCGGGACGCCCGCCAGATGCGTCCGTACGTCCGCCCCCTGGCCCTGCTTGATCTCCAGCGTGGCGAACGCGGTCACCGGATAGCCCAGCGCCGCCGGATCCACCTCCGGACCGAACCCGCGGATCACCCCCTGCGCCCGCAGCCGGTCCAGCCGCGCCTGCGCCGTACCGCGCGCCACCCCGAGGCGGCGGGACGCCTCCAGTACGCCGATCCGCGGCTCGTGCGCGAGCAGCTCGATCAGCCGGGCGTCGAGCGCGTCGATTCCCATGGGCACCTCCCGTCACGTGATGACCAGCCCTGTGATGGTGGTCACTGTGTGCAGAATGCCGCCTCCGTTGCGCGTGTGGCTATACAGAGTGCTCAGCATTTTCGCGAACTATTGCGCACCCTGAATCACGGGGAGACGCTTTCTGTATGACTGAGATCCTGAATCCCACCCCGTCCACCGCGCGGCAGGCCGACCCCTTCCCGGTGAAGGGGATGGACGCGGTGGTCTTCGCGGTCGGCAATGCCAAGCAGGCGGCCCACTACTACGCCACCGCCTTCGGCATGAAGCTCGTGGCCTACTCCGGACCGGAGAACGGCAGCCGGGAGACCGCCAGTTACGTCCTCGTCTCGGGCGGCGCCCGCTTTGTGTTCACCTCCGTCATCAAGCCCAGCACCGACTGGGGCCGCTTCCTGGCCGAGCATGTCGCCGAGCACGGCGACGGGGTCATCGACCTGGCCATCGAGGTGCCGGACGTACACGCCGCGTACGCCTACGCCGTCGAGCACGGCGCCACCGGCATCGAGGAGCCGCACGACGTCAAGGACGAGCACGGCACCGTGGTGCTCGCCGCCATCCGCACCTACGGCAACACCCGCCACACCCTGGTGGAGCGCAGCGGCTACGACGGCCCCTATCTGCCCGGTTATGTGGCCGCCGCCCCCATCGTCGCCCCGCCCGCGAAGCGCACCTTCCAGGCCATCGACCATTGCGTGGGCAATGTGGAACTCGGCCGCATGGACGAGTGGGTGGCCTTCTACAACAACGTCATGGGCTTCACCAACATGAAGGAGTTCGTGGGCGACGACATCGCCACCGAGTACTCCGCCCTGATGTCGAAGGTCGTCGCCGACGGCACCCGCAAGGTGAAGTTCCCGCTGAACGAGCCCGCGGTCGCGAAGAAGAAGTCGCAGATCGACGAGTACCTCGAGTTCTACGGCGGCCCCGGCGTCCAGCACATCGCGCTCGCCACCAACGACATCGTGGCCACCGTCCGGACCATGCGGGCCGCCGGGGTGCAGTTCCTGGAGACCCCCGACTCGTACTACGACACCCTCGGCGACTGGGTCGGCGACACCCGGGTGCCGATCGAGACGCTGCGCGAGCTGAAGATCCTCGCCGACCGTGACGAGGACGGCTATCTGCTCCAGATCTTCACCAAGCCGGTCCAGGACCGGCCGACCGTCTTCTTCGAGATGATCGAGCGCCATGGCTCGATGGGCTTCGGCAAGGGCAACTTCAAGGCCCTGTTCGAGGCGATCGAGCGGGAGCAGGAGAAGCGCGGAAACCTCTGATCTTTCCTGCATCTCCCCCTGACGGCCCCGGGCGACCCCCCACCGCCCGGGGCCGTCGTCCGTCCACCGCGGCGATCTTCCCTGGCGGGCGGCCGGGTGCGACGCTGGACGCATGACCGACCTCATCGAGCTGCTGCGGGAGGGCCTCCCGGAGGAGGCGGTGCTGACCGACCCCGATGTCACCGGGTCGTACGCACACGACATGGCCGGCTTCTGCGAGGCGGGGGCGCCCGCCGTGGTCGTCCTCCCTCGCACCGTCGAGCAGGTGCGGCACGTCTGCCGTACCGCCACCGCGCTGCGCGTCCCGGTCGTCCCCCAGGGCGCGCGCACCGGCCTGTCCGGCGCGGCCAACGCCTCCGACGGCTGCATCGTGCTGTCCCTGGTCAAGATGGACCGCATCCTGGAGATCAACCCGGTCGACCGGATCGCGGTCGTGGAACCGGGCGTGGTCAACGCGACGCTGTCCCGCGCGGTGATGGAGAAGGGGCTGTACTACCCACCGGACCCCTCCAGCTGGGAGCAGTGCACCATCGGCGGCAACATCGGCACCGCTTCCGGCGGACTGTGCTGTGTGAAGTACGGGGTCACCGCCGAATACGTACTGGGCCTGGATGTGGTGCTGGCGGACGGGCGGCTGATGCGCACCGGCCGCCGTACCGCCAAGGGCGTCGCGGGCTATGACCTCACCCGGCTGTTCGTCGGCTCCGAGGGCAGCCTCGGCATCGTCGTACGGGCGGTGCTCGCGCTCAAGCCCAGTCCGCCCGAACAGCTGGTGCTGGCAGCCGAGTTCCCGTCCACGGCCACCGCGTGCGACGCCGTCTGCCGGATCATGGAGCGTGGACACACCCCCGCGTTGCTGGAGCTGATGGACCGTACGAGCGTCCGCGCGGTCAACGCGATGGGCAGCATGGGGCTCCCGGAGACGACCGAGGCGCTGCTGCTGGCCGCCTTCGACACCCCCGACCCGGCCGCCGACCTCGCCGCCGTCGGCGAGCTGTGCACGGCGGCGGGCGCCACCGAGGTGGTTCCGGCCGAGGACGCCGCGGAGTCCGATCTGCTGCTCCAGGCCCGCCGGATGACCCTGACCGCCCTGGAGGCGGTCAAGGGCGTCACCATGATCGACGACGTCTGCGTACCGCGCTCCCGGCTGGCCGAGATGATCGACGGCACCGCCGCCATCGCCGAGAAGTACCGGCTCACCATCGGTGTGGTCGCCCACGCCGGTGACGGCAACACCCATCCCACCGTCTGCTTCGACGCCTCCGACCCGGACGAGTCCCGGCGGGCCCGGGAGTCGTTCGACGAGATCATGGCGCTCGGTCTGGAACTGGGCGGCACGATCACCGGTGAGCACGGTGTCGGGGTGCTCAAACGGGAGTGGCTGGCCCGTGAACTCGGCCCGGTGGGCGTGGAGTTGCAGCGCGGCATCAAGGACGTCTTCGACCCGCTGGGCCTGTTGAACCCGGGCAAGCTCTTCTGACCACCGCGCGTCCGGTCACCGGTCGCGGTCCGGGGACGACGCGGAGCCGGACGGTGTGGGCGTGGCCGTCCCCGACGCCGTGGGCCCAGGGCGGCTGGTCGACGAGGGCTTGGGAGGCTTGGGCGTGTGGCTGGGCCGCCGACTCGGGGTCTCCTTGGGCGGCTTGCGGGTGGCCGACGGCGACGCGCTGGTCTTCTCGGGCTCCGGTTCGCTGGTGCTGGGCGACGGCCGGGGCGGGGCCGCCGTACGCGGGGGAGCGGTGAACGTGGGCCGCGACTGACGGCTGGCCCGGTCCGGCTCACGTGTCGCGGACGACGCCGCGTTGCCGGGGGTGGACTCCGACGGATCGGCCCCGGGCTTCAGGGGCGGTTCGCTGGCCCGCTCCGCGACCGCGTGCGACGGACTCTGCGACCGCTGGGTCAACAGCAGCGAACCGGCGGCCAGTCCGCCGACCACCGCGAGGGCCGCCACGGCCACCGCCCTGCGCCGCCGCCGGTTCCCTCCGGGGGTGCGCCGCCGCCGTGAGCGGTCCGGCTCCGTGAGCGTCACGGCACCGAGCTGAGCGGTCAGCGGGGCGACGGCGTCGGACGCGGAAGCCTCCGCTCTGCGGTCGGCCCCGAAGACCTGCTCGGCGATGGCTTGCGAGCTCAGCGCCTTGGGGTCGGCCGGTCCGGCCAGCGGGTCGTACGCACCGCACTCCGGGCAGGTCACGACCCCGTTGAGAGTCCTGCGGCACGAGGCGCAGTAGTCCATCTGTTGCCTTTCCGTCGTCGGCACGTCCCGCGCCGCCCTCCTGAGGCGATCGGCCCGGGGGCGGGCTCGGGTTCCATGCCGGATGGTGCGGTCCGCCGTCCGACGCGGTATCACGTAACGGTAACGGCCGACCGAAACGAGGTACGCCACCCCACCCTGTGGTGTTCAACTCCCCGGCCGGCCAGGCCCCCATCGTGGCCCGATTCACACCGGCCCCGCGGGAGGCGGCGGTTCGCCCCGGGCGGATGCCCGGTCCTTCGTACGACCGCGGACGGCTCGATGGCTCGCACGGGAGGGTGGTGCCGAGGCGTGACGGGCACATGACGCCGGTCCGTCTGATAGACCTTGACCCGCGCGCTCCGGGTTGCACCGCGGCTCTTGTACGGCAGACTGCTTAGGCCCCCCACCCGCGAGGCACCACACAGGCGCAGCGCAGGACAGCACGGCAGAGCAGATACGGGATATCGGAGATCATGAGCGCCTCTACCTCGGGATCCGCGGACGGTAGCTCCATTCCTGGCTTTTATCCGGATCCGTCCATCCCCGGCTACATCCGTTACTGGAACGGCGCGGCCTGGGTGCCGGGCACCAGCAGGCCCGCACCGGCCGAGGGCGAGTCCATGCCCGCGCCGCCGCCCGGCGTCACCCATACCCAGGTGATCGCCCCGGCGGGGGACGAGACCGGTCCGATGTTCCTGGACGAGGACCCGGCGCCGGGCTCCGCGGAGGAGACCGGCGGGGCGCTGCCCGAGCTGCGTCCGCGCGGTGAGATGGACGTCCGGGACACCGGCGCGGGTGACGCGGGTGGGGCGGGGGCCCAACCGGTGCCGCCCGGTGGGACCGCGGGCCCGGTGGACTGGGACGATCCGCGGCGGCTGCACGGCTCCCGGCCCGAGCCCGCCACGGCCTGGCAGGCCGACGCCGCGCGGCAGGGCGGGTTCGGCGGTGAGCAGGACCACCGGGTCTCCTGGGGTTCGGAGCACGACGGGCCGGGCGGCGCCCCGGCCGGGCCGCTGCCCGGGGTGCCCGATCCGCGGCGCCCGGCGGAGGACCCGGCCGGTGGTGGCGACCAGCCGGGCGGCCCGGACCATTCCACGCTGACGATGCGTGGGGGCGGGACCCGGCCGCCGAAGGACCGTTCCACCCAGGCGCTGCCGCCGGTCCGGCGGAACCCGGAACTGCCCCCGGCGGACGGCGGGGAACCGGCGCCCGCTTCCGGCGACGGCACGCTGTCGATCCGCGCCCCCCGTCCGCAGGGCGGCAAGGACGCCCCCGCGACCGGCCAGAGCCAGGGGCAGGGACAGGGGCAGGGACAGGACCAGGGCACTATGGCGTTCCGCGCGGTTGGCCGCGGTGGACCGGGCCAGGGTGCCGGTACAACACCCCCGGCCCAGCCGCAGCAGCCACAACAGCCGCAGCAGTCCTACGGCGGTGTGCCCCCGCAGGGCGGCGCACCGGGCGCACCGGCCTGGCAGCAGCAGGTGCACCAACTCGCCCAGCAGCACGGGCAGCAGGCCGGTCACCAGGGCGGCGCGCCCGAGGGCGTCATCCCCTGGAAGCCGCCCGTCGACAACCCCTTCCTCCAAGCCGCCCAGAGCCAGGGGCGGCCCGTCGCGCTCGGCCGCCGTCTCATCGCCCGGCTGATCGACACCGTCGTCCTGCTCGGCATCGTCGGCGCCGCCGCGCTGCCCCTGTGGAGCAAGGCGAGCGACCACATCGACGAGAAGGTGGAGACGGCGAAGCAGACCGGCGAGACCGTCACCGTCTATCTGCTGGACGGCACCACCGGCGGCTATCTCGGCATGGTGCTCGGTCTGCTGCTGGTGCTCGGCATTGTCCTGGAAGCGCTGCCCACCGCCGTCTGGGGACGCACCCTGGGCAAGAAGCTGGCCGGGGTACGGGTCCTGGACATCGAGGGGCACGACAAGCCGTCGTTCGGCGCCGCGCTGCGCCGCTGGCTGGTCTACTCGGTGCTGGGGCTGCTGGTGATCGGTGTGCTCAACGTGATCTGGTGCCTGTTCGACCGCCCGTGGCGGCAGTGCTGGCACGACAAGGCGGCGCGCACCTTCGTGGCGGCGTCCGGCTGAGGCGGATGGACCATCCGGGTCGCCCGAACGGGGCATGCCGGATGCGGCGGCCCCGGCTCCGGGTTCGACTCGGGCCATGAGCACCGACCAGCCGCCCCCCGGGGCCGATGAGCCCCGGGACCGGGGCAGCGATCCGTTCGCCAAACACCCGCCGACCGGCGGTGCCGAGGGCACCGGCGGTACCGGGAGCACCGGCGGCACCAACGGCACCCCGTACGGCGACCACCGCGACGAAGGCGATCCGCTCGCGGGCATGCCCCCGCTGGCGCATCTGGGCCGCCGTCTGATCGCCCGGATCATCGACGCGCTGCTCATCGGCATTCCGGTGGGTCTGGTCATGGCCGCGATCCTGGGCGGTTATGACCCGATCGACGGAAGCGCCCGGTCGTCCACCGTCACCATCGTGTACGTGCTGGTGTACTTCATCTACGAAGGATTGATGCTCACCCGCTACGGCCAGACAGTGGGAAAAAAGGCGATGAAGATCCGGGTCGCGATGCTGGAGAACGGCCAGACGCCGGCCGGTCAGCCCGGCTGGGTGCGCGCCGGGATCTACGCCCTTCCGGAGATCGTGCCCTGCTGCGGTTTTCTTTTCTGGCTGGTCAATGTCTTGTGGTGCACCTGGGACCGGCCGTACCGGCAGTGTCTGCACGACAAGGGGGCCAAGACGGTTGTGGTGTCCGCCGTGCCCTGACGCCATGCCGTGACGCCGTGTCCCGAGGCCGTGCCTGCGGACGTTCCGCCGACCCTGAGCTACCGGCCCGTCAAGGGCTGCTGATGTAATCGGGCCATGAGCCCCGATCCGCTGACGCCACCGCAGACCCCCCAGCTCGCCGGGATGCCGCCGCTGGCGACGCCCGGTCAGCGCTTCGCCGCCCGGCTCATCGACACCGTGGTCCTCGGCGCCATGTGGACGGTGGCACTGACCGCCACCGGTGCGCTCCAGTACACGCTGGACCACCCGGGCAAGCAGGACATGGGCAAGGTGACACTGGCGCTGGTGATCACCATGGCGGTCTATTTCGGCTACGAAGGGCTGATGCTGTCCCGTACCGGTCAGACACTCGGCAAGATGGCGCTGCGGATCCGGGTCGCGATGCTCTCCGACGGGGACATCCCGGGGCGGCAGGGCTGGGTGCGGGCCGCGGTGTACGCACTGCCGGGGATGCTGGTGCCGGTGCTGGTCGGCACGGTGTTCTGGGTCGTCAACTCGGTCTCACTGCTGTGGGACAAGCCGTACCGGCGCGCGCTCCACGACAAGGCGGCGCGGACCGTTGTGGTGACGGCCTGAACGACAGCGGTGTCAGCCGTGGAACGAGTGCTCGCCGACGCCCGCCGTCTCGGCGGAGGCATGCGCCGGAGTGCCCGTCCGTGGCCGGTTCGTCCGGACCGTACGGGAGCCCCGGGGCGCATGGGGCGCACGGGTCGCACGGGCGAACGGCCCGGTGACGGCCACCAGGAGCCCGAGCAGAAGACCGGCCACGGCGATGACCCCGACCCACAGCGCTGACCTGGCCTGGGACAGCAGCAACAGGGCGAAGGTCGTGCATACGACGGTGGCCGAACCGTAGGCGAGCTGTGCAGGAGTCGGACGCGGCATGGCGGGATCCGTCCTCAAGGCATCGGTATGCGGGGGGTTATGCGTCTGGCAGGAGTCAGGCTGAAGTGCACCGTCAAAATGACTCTACGGTGCTGGATGCCCGAGGGGGAACGCCGGTAAGCGTGACCTCACCCACGGTGCCGTTGCATGAGGGGCGCACGGAATCATCGCACCGTCCAACTGGCGAGATGGACGCGCCCGTTGGCGTCCGGTAACCGGTAACCCACAAACCGGTGAACGTACTTGTCACACCAGTCCAAGTCAAGGTCTGTCTTTTCTCCTGCCACTCCGGTCAAATGTCCGCACCGGCGTAAAGGGGAGGAATCAACAAGTGAACAGACAACGGAGGGCGGCCAGATCGGCTGCCATAGCCACGGTGGTGGCCGCGCTCGGCGCTGCGGCCCTGTCCACCGGTATGGCACAGGCAGACGCACCGTCTACGCGAGTGGAACGCCATGACCCGGCGCCCGCGAAGACGGATGTGAAGCACGATCTGGCCGGCCCCTACAGCAAGACGCAGGAAGCGCAGCGCGAGGAGGCCCTGCGTCAGGTCATCTCCGGGGACGCCAAGGCCACCAAGCGCGGTGGGTCACAGGTGGTGAAGCTCGGCAAGGGGAAGTATGTCGAGCTGGCCCGGGAGAAGACGGACAAGATCTTCACCATCCTGGCCGAGTTCGGCGACAAGGTCGACAACACCACGATGGTCGACCCGGACGGCGACGGCCCCAAGCCCCCGGTGAAGAAGTACGGCGGTGACCCGGGCCCGGCCCACAACACCATCGCCGAGCCGGACCGCAAGGACGACAACAGCACCGCCTGGCAGAAGGACTACAACCGCCGGCACTTCCAGGACCTGTACTTCTCCAAGGACAAGAAGAAGCAGTCCCTGAAGAAGTACTACGAGCGGCAGTCCTCCGGCCGGTACTCGGTCGACGGCGAGGTCTCCGACTGGGTCAAGGTCGACTGGAACGAGGCCCGCTACGGCTCCAACTACTGCGGTGACACCAACTGCTCCAACGCCTGGGACCTCGTCCGCGACGGGGTCAACCAGTGGGCGAAGGACCAGAAGGCGGCGGGCCGTACCGACGCGCAGATCAAGGCGGACCTGGCCAAGTACGACCAGTGGGACCGCTACGACTTCGACAGCGACGGCAACTTCAACGAGCCCGACGGCTACATCGACCACTTCCAGATCGTCCACGCCGGTGAGGACGAGTCCGCGGGCGGCGGCGCCCAGGGCGAGAACGCGATCTGGGCGCACCGCTGGTACGCGTACGGCCCCGACAAGGGCCGCACCGGCCCCGGGGAGAACAAGTCGGGCGGTACGCAGATCGGCGACACCGGCATCTGGGTCGGCGACTACACGATGCAGCCGGAGAACGGCGGCCTCGGGGTCTTCGCCCATGAGTACGGCCATGACCTCGGTCTGCCGGACGAGTACGACACCAGCGGCAAGGGCGAGTCGTCCGTGGCCTTCTGGTCGCTGATGTCCTCCGGTTCCTGGCTGGGCACCGGCAAGGACTCCATCGGTGACCTCCCCGGCGACATGAACGCCTGGGACAAGCTCAAGCTGGGCTGGCTGAACCACGCCACCGCCAAGGCCGGGAAGAAGTCGACGCACACCCTGGGTGTCGCCGAGTACAACACCAAGAACAAGCAGGCGCTGGTCGTCGAGCTCCCCGACAAGCCGGTCACCACCGAAGTGGTCAAGCCCGCCGAGGGCGCCAAGCAGTGGTGGAGCGGGATGGGTGACGACCTGAAGAACACCCTGACCCGGTCGGTGGACCTCACCGGCAAGTCCAAGGCCACCCTGGACCTCCAGGGCTGGTGGGACATCGAGGAGAACTACGACTACCTCTACGCCGAGGTCTCCACGGACGGCGGCGCCAACTGGACGCCGGTGGACGGCACCGCGGACGGCAAGGCCATCCCGCGGGACGCCGCCGACCAGCCGGCCCTGACCGGCACCTCGGGCGCCTACAAGAAGCTCTCCTTCCCGCTGGACGCCTACGCGGGCAAGAAGATCGACCTGCGCTTCCGCTACCAGACCGACGGCGGAGTGGCGCAGAAGGGCTTCGCGGCCGACGCCATCACGCTGACCGCGGACGGCTCCCAGGTCTTCTCGGACAACGCCGAGGGTGACGACAACGGCTGGACGGCCAAGGGCTTCTCGCGCATCGGCGGCTCCTTCACCAAGGACTACCCGCAGTACTACCTCGCCGAGAACCGCCAGTACGTGTCGTACGACAAGACCCTCAAGACCGGTCCGTACAACTTCGGTTGGTCCTCCACCCGGCCCAGCTGGGTCGAGCACTTCCCCTACCAGAACGGTCTGCTGATCTGGAAGTGGGACACCTCGCAGCCGGACAACAACGTCAGCGCCCACCCGGGCAAGGGTCTGATCCTGCCGATCGACGCGCACCCGACCGCCGAGAAGTGGGCGGACGGCTCGCTCATGCGCAACCGGTTCCAGGCGTACGACTCGCCCTTCAGCTGGTACCCGAGCGATGGCTACACCGTCCACAAGGACGGGAAGGCCGCCAAGGTGAAGCGCAAGGCGGGCATCCCGGTCTTCGATGACCACAAGGGGACGTACTGGGATGAGAGCAACCCCACCGGTGGTGTGCAGGTTGCTGACACCAACACCCGGATCAAGATCCTCAAGGAGCTCCCGGGTGGCTCGACGATGACCGTACGCGTCGGACCGTCAGCTTCATAAATCAACAAAATCTGCGTCTTAGCAGGTCAGAGCGGTAGCGGCCGCCGCCCCCTAGCGGGCGGCGGCCGTACGCGTTTAGATGCCCCTACGACCTTCTTATTGACACGACGTCTCACGGGGGACATGAACCGCAATGGCCGATGGAGGATTCACCAAGCTGCCCGGCGGCAGTGTGGTGGTCGCGATCACACTGCCGCGCCCGCTGGGCGACGGCGGCGTCCGCGTCCTGGTGCACGCCGCCAACCGTCAGCGCGCCCTGACCAGGCTGCGCAATCTCGGGCTCCGCGCCGTCTATCTGCGCGGCAACAGCGCACCGCCGACACCCGATGAGGTGACGGCGGTCCTGCACCATCCGGACGGGCTGGTCTGGCGCACCGCGCCGGACAGCGGAGGGGAGCTCTGGCACCCCATCGCCGCCCTGCTCAGGCCCCCGGCGGCGCGTACGCCTTAGGGCCCCAGGGGCCCCTTTGAGCCGCGGCGCGGCTGAGGGGGCCCTTTCAGGCGCGCCCTCGGGGCGTCAGACGACCGGGGTGCCGGTCAGCTCCACACCCGCGGCCCGCATCTCCTCCAGGGCCTGCCCGGTCGTCTTCTCGGCGACCCCGGCGGTCAGATCCAGCAGGACGTGGGTGGTGAACCCCTCGCGGCGCGCGTCCAGCGCCGTGGCCCGCACACAGTGGTCGGTGGCGATGCCGACGATGTCCACCTCGGTCACCCCGCGCTCGCGCAGCCAGCGCGCCAGCGGGGTGCCGTGCTCGTCGCTGCCCTCGAAGCCGCTGTACGCCGCGGTGTACTGACCCTTGTCGAAGACCGCGTCGATCGCCCCGGAGGCGACGGCGGGCGCGAAATTCGGGTGGAACCCGATGCCCTCGGTGCCCGCGACACAGTGCGGCGGCCAGCTGTCCACGTAGTCCGGGTTGGCGGAGAAGTGATCACCGGGCTCGATGTGGTGATCACGGGTGGCCACCACATGGCGGTAACCGGGCGTCGCCTCCCCGATCAGATCCGTGATGGCGGCGGCGACCTCGGCCCCGCCCTTCACGGCGAGGCTGCCTCCCTCGCAGAAGTCGTTCTGGACGTCGGCCACAATCAGTGCCCGGTGCATGACACACGCCTTCCGACGAGAAACGGACAGGACCGGGAAACCCCTCGTCCCGAAGCGGATGATGTGGTAGTGGCTGTCACCGAGGGTAGACACTCGGCGCCTGATACGACAGTGGGCATGGTCCTCGCTCGCCTCCTTCAGTTCCGCGGGTATTCGGTGGGGATCACCGGCTCACCGCGCGAGAGCTGGGTCGCCGACAGCGGCAGCCCTGCCCGTGCCACCCGGTGCCGGTCGCGCGCCGCGTCCAGCGGCTCCCGCCCGACGATCTCGCCGCCGCGCACCAGCTCCACCAGCAGCTCCCGCCCGGCCAGCTCCGCCGGGACCTCACCGCCGCCGATCACCTCGGCCTCGGCCACCCCGTCCGCGTCCAGCCGCCGCGCCGCCCACTTGCGGCCGCCGACCGAGCTCTTGGCGCCCATGGACTTCTTGGCCACCGGCAGCAGCGGCGCCCCGGGTGCGTCCGAATTCGCCCGCGCGACCAGCTTGTAGACCATCGAGCAGGTGGGGTGGCCGCTGCCGGTGACCAGCTGGGTGCCGACCCCGTACGCGTCCACCGGGGCCGCGGCCAGCGAGGCGATGGCGTACTCGTCGAGATCGCTGGTGACCACGATCTTCGTACGCTTCGCGCCCAGGTCGTCCAGCTGCTGGCGGACCCGGTGGGCGAGCAGCAGCAGATCGCCGGAGTCGATGCGCACCGCGCCCAGCTCCGTACCGGCGACCTCCACCGCGCTGCGCACCGCCTCGGCGACGTCGAAGGTGTCCACCAGCAGAGTGGTTGCGCTGCCGAGTGAATCGACCTGGGCGGTGAAGGCGTCGCGCTCGGTGTCGTGCAGCAGGGTGAAGGCGTGGGCGCTGGTGCCCACGGTGGGGATGTTGTAGCGGAATCCGGCCGCGAGGTCGGAGGTGCTGGCGAAGCCGCCGACATAGGCGGCGCGCGAGGCGGCCACGGCGGCCAGTTCATGGGTGCGGCGCGCGCCCATCTCGATCAGCGGGCGGTCGCCCGCGGCCACCGACATCCGGGACGCGGCGGCGGCCACCGCGGAGTCGTGGTTGAGGATGGAGAGGATGACCGTCTCCAGCAGCACCGCCTCGGCGAAGCTGCCCTCCACCCGCATCACCGGTGAACCGGGGAAGTAGACCTCGCCCTCGGGGTAGCCCCAGATGTCCCCGGAGAAGCGGTAGTCGGCGAGCCAGGCGAGGGTGGGTGCGTCCACGATCCGGTGGTGCGCGAGGAAGTCGAGCATCCCGGTGTCGAAGCGGAAGTTCTCGACGGCGTCCAGGACGCGGCCGGTGCCCCCGACGACTCCGTACCGACGGCCCTCGGGCAGCCGGCGGGTGAAGACCTCGAAGACCACGCGGCGGTCGGCGGTGCCGGACCGCAGCGCGGCCTGGAGCATGGTGAGTTCGTACCGGTCGGTGAAGAGGGCGGTCGACGGCACGTCCACCGGCAGTCCCAAGTCCGCAGTGTCCATGGATCTGATGCTACCGCATTCTCGTCAGAGTGACGAGATCTGGGTGCCGGTTTGCGCGACGGCCCGTACCGGGTGGCAGCATTGGGGGTGTGAGTGTCCCAGTGGAGATCGAACGTCCCGAGTCCAGTGAAGCGCCGTCGATGGTGCCGGAGCCTGACGTTCCCTGGGTGACGGTGGTGCACAACGACCCCGTCAACCTCATGAGCTATGTGACATACGTCTTTCAGAGCTACTTCGGCTACCCCAAGGACAAGGCGCACCGACTGATGCTCGATGTCCACCACAAGGGCCGCGCGATCGTCTCGAGCGGCAGCCGTGAGGAGATGGAACGCGACGTGCAGGCGATGCACGGCTACGGCCTGTGGGCGACCCTTCAGCAGGAGCGCTGATGTCGGGACGATTCGAACCGCTGCCCAACGGCGGTGCCGCGCTCGCCCTCGACGAGGTCGAGATCTCCATTCTGCGCAGCCTGGCCGTACAGCTCGCCGAGCTGATCGGCCCCGGTGGCCAGCCGGAGGGCGCGACCGATCCGCTGGACGCGCTGTTCGCCGAGGGGCCCAGCAAGCCGCCCGCCGACCCGGCGCTGGCCCGGCTGTTCCCGGATGCCTATGTGGCCCCGGACGAGGAACTGGGCGCCGAGAAGGAGAAGGAGGCGCGGGCCGCCTCTGCCGAGTTCCGCCGCTACACCGAGAACGACCTGCGGGCGCGCAAGCGTGATGACGCCCTGGCGATGGTGCGCGACCTGGACGCGCTGACCTCCGCGGAGGTCACCCGGGTCCCGGCCGTCCTGGAGCTGGAGCCGGCGAAGGCCCGGCAGTGGCTCGGCGCCCTCAACGATCTGCGGCTGGCCATCGGCACCCGGTTGGAGGTGACCGAGGAGGACGACGGCGGCGAGCTGCTCCAGCTGCCGGACTCCGACCCCCGGAAGCCCATGGTGATGGCCTACTTCTGGCTGGGGGGTCTCCAGGAGACTCTCGTGGAGACGCTCATGCCGTAGTCGTTGAGTGTTCGTTTAGAGGATGCTCAAGTCCGGATAACGATCGCATCACCGCGGGCGGTTACTTTGTTACGCCGGTTAACGATTTGTCCGCTTCTTCCTGTGTCCTGCCCCACAAACGCCTGAGTCGATCAGTGCTGTGACCGTGGTAAATCTTCACGATCGCCAGCCGCCACAGATCGAAAGGCGCAGCAACATGACCTCAGAGGCTCCTGAAGAGGGCTATGAGCGCGGCCTTGGCAGCCGCCAGGTCCAGATGATCGCCATCGGTGGTGCCATCGGTGTCGGCCTGTTCATGGGTGCCGGTGCGAACATCGCCAAGGCAGGACCCAGCATCATCCTGATGTACGCCCTCGCAGGCGTGATCATCTTCTTCATCATGCGAGCGCTCGGCGAGCTGCTCCTCTACCGGCCGGTCTCGGGTTCCTTCGCGGAGTACGCCCGTGAGTTCCTCGGTCCGTTCTTCGGTTATGTCACCGGATGGACGTACTGGCTGATGTGGGTGGTGACCGGCATGGCCGAGCTCACCGCCGCGGCCATCTATATCCACTTCTGGTTCCCCTCGATCCCGCAGTGGGTCAGCGCCCTGGTCTTCCTGGTGGTGCTCTTCGGGGTCAACCTGATCTCGGTGAAGCTCTTCGGTGAAGTCGAGTTCTGGTTCTCGATGGTCAAGGTCACCGCGATCATCGGCATGATCGTCATCGGTCTCGGTGTGCTCACCCTGGGCTTCTCCGACGCCGGTGACACCGCCGCCGCCTCCAACCTCTGGTCCCACCACGGCGTCTTCCCGAACGGCATCGGCGACAGCCTGATGACCCTCCAGGGCGTCATGTTCGCCTACCTGGCCGTCGAGCTGGTCGGCGTCACCGCCGGTGAGTCCGAGGACCCGGAGAAGACCCTGCCCAAGGCGATCAACACGCTGCCCTGGCGCATCCTGATCTTCTACGTCGGTTCGCTGCTGGTCCTGCTGGCCGTCGTCAAGTGGACCGAGTTCTCCGCGGGCGAGAGCCCCTTCGTGCACGCGTTCTCGAAGATCGGCATCCCCTTCGCGGCGGGCATCGTCAACTTCGTCGTGCTCACCGCGGCCCTGTCCTCCTGCAACTCCGGTATGTACTCCACCGGCCGGATGCTGCGCGACCTCGCCTCCAACAACGAGGCCCCCGGGGTCTTCGGCAAGCTCAACTCCCGTAAGACCCCGGCCGTGGGCATCACCGTCTCCGTCGCCCTCATGGGCATCGGCGTGATCCTCAACTACATCGTCCCGGAGAAGGCGTTCACCTACGTCACCTCGGTCGCCACCGCCGCCGGTATCTGGGCGTGGATGATGATCCTTGTCAGCCACATCAAGTACCGCCGCGCGGTCACCCAGGGCCGGCTTCCGGCCTCGTCCTTCCCGGCCCCCGGCGGCTCCGCCTTCAGCTGGGTCGCGCTGATCTTCCTGTTCCTGGTGACCGGGATGATCGCGTACGACAAGGACGCCCGGATCTCGCTGTATGTGGGTGCGGGCTGGGCGGTCTGCCTGGCGATCGGCTGGATGGTCCTCAAGCGCCTCGGCCACGTCTCCGACCTCCCCCGGGCCGTGCAGGCCGACGAGGGCGAGAAGGAGTTCGCCCGCAAGTGACGGCACGGCGGCGGCGCCCCGGGCGCATGCCGCGGACGGGCCCCGGACACCGGTCCGGGGCCCGTTCCCGTGCGTCCGCGACGCCGGGAGCCGAGGCCCCGTACACCCCGCCGGACGGCTTTCTTATTCTGTGGCCATGCTGACCATCACCCAGGCCCTCCGCGACCAGATCGTCGCGCACGCCCGCGCCGACCACCCCGACGAGGCATGCGGCGTGATCGCGGGACCGGCCGGAAGCGGCCGACCCGAGCGGTTCATCCCGATGCTGAACGCGGCCCGCTCACCCACGTTCTACGAGTTCGACTCGGGCGATCTGCTCAAGCTCTACCGCGAGATGGACGACCGCGACGAGGAGCCCGTCGTCATCTACCACTCGCACACCGCCACCGAGGCGTACCCCTCCCGTACCGACATCTCCTACGCCAATGAGCCCGGCGCCCACTATGTGCTGGTCTCCACCGCCGACGCGGACGGCGCGGGTGAGTTCCAGTTCCGCTCGTTCCGGATCGTGGACGGCGAGGTCACCGAGGAGGAGGTCGAGATCGTCGAGGCGTACTGAGCCCGTTCGATCCCGCATACCGGAACCTACGCGTCCGTATCCCGGGACATACTTCCTGGGGTCCGAACGGGAATCGATACGATGAGTCCATGGTTTTCGATGATGTGAGCGACAAGACGCCGGGCACGCTGCTCGTGGCGCGGCTCCACGTCGACCTGTGCAGGCTCGCCAGCGCGATGTGTCCGCGCGGCGCCGTGGCCGCCTGACCCGCGGCACCCGTACTCAGCCCTGCCCGGCGCCCTCGCGCACACCCGCCACGCCCGCCCGGAGCCCCTCCGGGACCCGCCTTCCACCCCGCCCTCCGACAGGAGCCCCTGACATGGCCATCGAGGTCCGCATCCCGACCATCCTCCGCACCTACACCGACGGCCAGAAGGCGGTCGAGGCCAGCGGGACCACCCTCGCCGAGCTCTTCGCCGACCTCGAGTCTCGGCACACCGGCATCCAGGAGCGCCTGATCGACGGCGGTGAGCTGCGCCGCTTCGTCAACGTCTATCTGAACGACGAGGACGTCCGCTTCCTGGACGGCATCTCCACCAAGCTCGCGGACGGCGACAACGTGACGATTCTCCCGGCGGTCGCCGGCGGGATGCGCTGATGCGGTACGACAGTCCCCTGGCCGCGGTCGGCAATACGCCGCTCGTCCGCCTGCCGCGGCTCTCGCCCTCCTCCGAGGTACGGATCTGGGCGAAGCTGGAGGACCGCAACCCGACCGGCTCGATCAAGGACCGCCCCGCGCTCCATATGATCGAACAGGCCGAGAAGGACGGCCGGTTGACGCCGGGCTGCACCATCCTGGAGCCCACCTCCGGCAACACCGGTATCTCGCTCGCCATGGCGGCCAAGCTCAAGGGCTACCGCATCGTGTGCGTGATGCCGGAGAACACCAGCGAGGAGCGGCGCCAGCTGCTCGCCATGTGGGGCGCGGAGATCATCCCCTCGCCCGCCGCCGGAGGCTCCAACACGGCCGTCCGGGTGGCCAAGGAGCTGGCCGCCGAGCACCCCGACTGGGTGATGCTCTACCAGTACGGGAACCCGGACAACGCGGGCGCCCACTACGCCACCACCGGCCCGGAGATCCTGGCCGACCTGCCCTCGATCACCCACTTCGTGGCAGGGCTCGGCACCACCGGCACGCTGATGGGCGTCGGCCGCTTCCTGCGCGAGAACAAGCCGGACGTCCAGATCGTGGCCGCCGAGCCGCGCTACGACGACCTGGTCTACGGGCTGCGCAACCTGGACGAGGGCTTCGTCCCCGAGCTGTACGACGAGACCGTCCTCACCACCCGCTTCTCCGTCGGCTCCGAGGACGCGGTCACCCGCACCCGTCAACTCCTCGCCGAGGAGGGCATCTTCGCGGGTGTGTCCACCGGCGCCGCACTGCACGCCGCGCTCGGAGTGGCCCGTAAGGCGGTACAGGCGGGCGAGAGCGCCGATGTGGTCTTCGTGGTCGCCGACGGTGGCTGGAAGTACCTGTCCACCGGCGTCTACACCGCGGCCACCACCGAGGAGGCGATCGAGACGCTGCACGGCCAGCTCTGGGCGTAGCGGCGACGGCCGGCGCGGGCGGTCCCGGAGCGGACCGCCCGGAGGCCGCGGAGGGGGCCCGCGGGGGCGGCAGGGCCCGGGTGGCTTCGGCTCCGTCCTGGTGATTCCGCCCACAACGCGGGCCTGTGGAGGAGCTACCTGGGCTTTAGCGCCTTACGCTCGGGGGCACCGCATGACCCCCCGCACCCGCCCATGGCCTTCGGCATGGGGACCCCCCAAGGAGGTTCCTGCTCCATGAAGCTCACCGTCGTCGGATGCTCAGGGTCGTTCCCGTCCGCGGAATCGGCCTGTTCGAGCTACCTCGTAGAGGCCGACGGCTTCCGGCTGCTTCTCGACATGGGCAATGGCGCCCTCGGCGAGTTGCAGCGCCACTGCGGTCTCTACGACCTCGACGCCGTGCTTCTCTCCCATCTGCACGCCGATCACTGCATCGATATGTGCGGATATTTCGTGGCGCGTTACTACCGCCACGACGGAGGCCGCGCCGAGGCGATCCCCGTGTACGGACCGGAGGACACCGAGCGGCGGCTGGTGCAGGCGTACGACGACGTCCCCGATGAGAAGGCCATGCGGGAGGTCTTCGACTTCCGCACCCTGGCACCGGGCACCTTCGAGGTCGGCCCGTTCACCCTGCGCACCGAGCGGGTCTGCCACCCGGTGGAGGCGTTCGGCTTCCGGATCGAGCACGGCGGCCGCGCGCTGGTCTACTCGGGCGACACCGGCCCCTGTGAGGCCCTGGTGGAGCTGGCCCGGGGCGCGGATCTCTTCCTGTGCGAGGCGGCCTTCACGCACGGCAAGGAGGACATCCCGGAGCTGCACCTCAACGGACGCCAGGCGGGCGAGCACGCCCGGCGGGCCGGGGTGGGCTCCCTGGTGCTGACCCATATCCCGCCGTGGACGGATCCGCAGATCAACCAGCGGGACGCGCAAGCGGTCTTCGGCGGCCCGGTGGAGCTGGCGAAGGCGGGCGCGGTCTACGAGGTCTAGGCCCACAGACATTGAACGACGGCGATGCGCCGGACCGGATTCCTCCGGTCCGGCGCATCGCCGTTGTGCGGGGTGAAGGAGAAGCGCCTAGCGCTTCGTTCCGGCCTCGGCCGCCGCGGCGGCGTCGTCCACCGTGTCGTCCGGTTCCCGTCCCGGGGTCGGGATGTTGAACTTCGTGATCACGAAGCGGAACACCACGTAGTAGAGGACCGCGAAGGCCAGCCCGATCGGGATGATCATCCAGGCCTTCTCGCTGTGCGACCACCCCAGCAGATAGTCGAAGAGGCCGCCGGAGAAGGTGAAGCCGCTGCGGATGCCCAGCGCCCAGGTCAGCGCCATGGAGATACCGGTCAGCACCGCGTGGATGCCGTACAGCACCGGCGCGATGAACATGAACGAGAACTCGATCGGCTCGGTGACACCGGTCACGAAGGCGGTCAGCGAGACCGAGAGCATCATGCCCATCACGGCCTTGCGGCGCTCGGGGCGGGCGCAGTGGGCGATGGCCAGACCGGCGGCGGGCAGGGCGAACATCATGATCGGGAAGAAGCCGGTCATGAACATTCCGGCCGACGGGTCATCGTGGAAGTAGCGCGCGATATCGCCGTGGTAGGTCTGGCCACCGGCGGAGAAGTCACCGAACTGGAACCAGGCGAACGAGTTGAGCAGCATATGCATGCCGACGGGGATCAGCAGCCGGTTGACCACACCGAAGATCCCGGAGCCCGCCGCGCCGTTGTCCGACAGCCACTCGGAGAAGGTGTTGAGGCCATCGCCGATCGGGGCCCAGAGATAGCCGAAGGCCACCCCGTAGAGCAGGCCCGCGAAGGACATCAGGATGGGGATGAAGCGGCGTCCGCTGAAGAAGCCCAGCCAGTCCGGGAGCCGGGTGCGGTGGTACTTCTCCCACAGCACCGCGGCGGTGATACCGACCACGATGCCGCCGAGCACGCCCGGGTCCTGCGGCTTTCCGGTGACATCGCTGACGAAGCCGGTCAGTACGTTCTTGTAGACGAGGAAGCCGACGAGACCGGCGAACGCCGTGGTGCCGTCCGACTTCTTCGCGAAGCCGATGGCCACGCCGATACAGAAGAGCAGGGCCAGGTTGTCGAAGAGCGCGCCGCCGGCGTGGGCGAAGATCTCCGCCAGCTTGTTCCAGCCGAGGCCGTCCTTGCCGAAGACATCGTCCTGGCCGAGCCGGCTCAGGATGCCCGCGGCGGGCAGTGCGGCGACGGGCAGCTGGAGGCTGCGCCCGATCTTCTGCATACCCTTGATCAGACCGGCACCCCGCTTCTGGGCGGGCGCCGCCGAGGCGGTGGCCGTACTCATCGGATTCCTCCTGGTGAGGCGGGCGCTCGAAGAAGGGGGTGGCCCGCAATATGGTCTACACCACTGAGTGGTGTAGACCTGTTGTAGCACGTGAGGATCCGATAAAGGAATCCATCGTTTCATGTGGTCTGAACCACCGGACTCCGAGGTGTCAGGGTGCCATCCGGGGTGTCAACGCGCATAATGGTGTAGACCACTTGGGAGGGCGGACAATCATGGCCCTGCGAAGGTGGGCCGGCGTGGGTAACGTGGATGGACCGCTCGCCGGAATCCCGGAATCCCGAAGGGCCGAGACAACAGGAGTGGACATGGCCAGCAAGGCTGAGAAGATCGTCGCCGGGCTCGGCGGACTCGACAACATCATCGAGGTCGAGGGCTGCATCACGCGGCTGCGCACCGAGGTCAAGGACCCCTCCCTCGTCGACGAGGCCGTCCTGAAGGCGGCGGGCGCCCACGGCGTGGTGAAGATGGGCAGTGCGATCCAGGTCGTCATCGGCACCGACGCCGACCCCGTCGCCGCCGACATCGAGGACATGATGTGACCACCCCGTGAGCCACGGCTCCCACGCGTCAGGGCCCTGGTCCGCCCCGGACCGGGGCCCTCCGCGTTCCCGATAGGCTCATCCCATGTCTCGTATCGACGGCCGCACCCCTGATCAGCTCCGTCCCGTCAGCATCGAACGCGGATGGAGCAAGCACGCCGAGGGCTCCGTCCTCGTCTCCTTCGGCGACACCCGAGTGCTGTGCACCGCGAGCGTCACCGAAGGCGTGCCGCGCTGGCGCAAGGGCAGCGGCGAGGGCTGGGTCACCGCGGAGTACGCGATGCTGCCGAGGGCCACCAACACCCGCGGCGACCGGGAGTCGGTCCGCGGCAAGATCGGCGGCCGTACCCACGAGATCTCCCGTCTCATCGGCCGCTCGCTGCGCGCCGTCATCGACTACAAGGCGCTCGGCGAGAACACCATCGTGCTGGACTGCGATGTCCTCCAAGCCGACGGCGGCACCCGCACCGCCGCCATCACCGGCGCCTATGTGGCCCTCGCCGACGCCGTGGAGTGGGCCCGCGCCAAGAAGCTGATCAAGGCGTCCCGGCAGCCGCTCACCGGCACCGTCGCCGCCGTGAGCGTCGGCATCATCGACGGCGTCCCGATGCTCGACCTCGCGTACGAGGAGGACGTGCGCGCCGAGACCGATATGAACGTCGTCTGTACCGGCGACGGCCGCTTCGTCGAGGTGCAGGGCACCGCCGAGGGCGAACCCTTCGCCCGCGACGAGCTCAACGCCCTGCTGGACCTCGCCGTCGCGGGCTGCGGCTCACTGGCCGGGATGCAGCGCGCGGCGCTCGGCGCCGAGGACTGAGTGACGCGGCGCCGGAGATCGAGTCATCGGCCGGGCAACTCCCGGGCCGCCTCCGGCGTGTAGTCATGTAGCACATCGACCGTCCATGGTCCCGGGGCCGCGTCCGCGCGCCCCGGGACCGCTTCCCGGGAGGAACTGTCCCATGGCTCCGCGCCACCCCCGCCGCCGTACCCCCGTCACCCTCGCCCTCGCCGCCGTCGCCCTCACGGTCCCCCTGGCCGTCGGATGCAGCGCCGTGGAGAAGGCGTTCGACTGCGCCCAGCTCGCCGTCGAGATATCCAACGACGTGGACAACCTCCAGGACGCCGTGACCGGCGCCGCGGCCGACCCCACCCAGGCCGACAAGGTGCTCGACGCCCTCGACAAGGACATCGACAAGCTGGACGACCGCACCGACAACGCGGACGTCAGCAAGGCCGTCGACAACCTCCAGACGGCCGTGGACAACGTCCAGAAGTCCATCGACAACGGCAAGAAGCCCGATCTGACCCCCGTCCGGGACGCGGCTGGCGAGCTGACCAAGGTCTGCACCCCCTGACCGTCCCTCGATAATCGAGAGCTATGCAGCAACGTTCAGAGGGACATCTCCCGCACCCCCGCCGTCTGATCCTCGCCACCCGCAACGCCTACAAGATCACCGAACTGCGCTCGATCCTCGGCGAATCCGGGCTCGACGTCGAACTCGTGGGCGCCGACGCCTATCCGGAGCTCCCCGACGTCAAGGAGACCGGCGTGACCTTCGCGGAGAACGCCCTCCTCAAGGCCCACACCCTGGCCGACGCCACCGGACACCCCGCCATCGCCGACGACTCCGGCCTGTGCGTGGACGTCCTCGGCGGCGCCCCCGGCATCTTCTCCGCCCGCTGGTCCGGCCGCCACGGCGACGACCGCGCCAACCTCGAGCTCCTGCTCGCCCAGATCGCCGACGTCCCCGACGAACACCGCGGCGCCCACTTCGAATGCGCCGCCGCCCTCGCCCTCCCCGACGGCACCGAACGCGTCGTCTCCGGCCGTCTCACCGGAACACTCCGTCATGAGCCCACCGGCGGCGGTGGTTTCGGCTACGACCCCATCCTCCAGCCCGACGGCGACACCCGCACCTGCGCCGAACTCACCCCCGAGGAGAAGAACGCCATCAGCCACCGCGGCAAGGCCTTCCGCGCCATCGCCCCGGTGGTGCGCGAACTGCTGGGCTGAACCGCTGAGGGGCGCCTCACTGGGTTTGTGAGGCGCCCCTGGACATGTGCGGCCGGTGGGACTCGAACCCACACGGGATTTCTCCCACGGCGACCTAAACGCCGCGCGGCTGCCAGTTACGCCACGGCCGCAATCGCAGGCCATGCTACCGGGCCGGCAATGGTGAGAGTATCCGTGCACTTGTGTGTGTGCGACCACCTGTCGCACGAGTCCCGCACCATGTGGTGCGGGACCTGCCGGGAGGGCGGGGTCAGAGCCCCAGGTCCTTGATGATCTTGGTGACGTGGCCGGTGGCCTTGACGTTGTAGAGGGCGCGCTCGACCTTGCCGTGTTCGTCGACGATCACGGTGGAGCGGATGACGCCGGTGACGACCTTGCCGTAGAGCTTCTTCTCGCCGTAGGCGCCGTAGGCCTCGAGGATCTTCTTGGAGGGGTCGCCGAGGAGAGTGACCTTGAGGTTCTCCTTCTCGCGGAACGTGGCCAGCTTCGTGGGCTCGTCGGGGGAGACGCCGATGACGTCGTAGCCGTGGCCGGCGAGGAAGGCGAGGTTGTCGGTGAAGTCGCACGCCTGCTTGGTGCAGCCCGGGGTGAGGGCGGCGGGGTAGAAGTAGACGATGACCTTGCGGCCGGCGTGGTCGGCGAGCGAGACCTCCTTGCCATCCGCGTCGGGGAGGGTGAAGGCGGGGGCGGTGTCGCCGGGCTGAAGTCGCTCGCTCATGGTTCGGGTGCTCCTCGTGGCATCGGGTACATACCGACATTAGCCAGCTTTGCGACCGGGGGTGCCATGGGGCGGCGAAGAGGACGAGCTGACAGACTGTCCATTACGAATCATCGAGACTGACGGAGGCAGCGCGGTGTCGGATGCCAGGACCCCTGCGCAGATCGAGGCGGATATCGCCCGCCGGCGGCAGGAGCTCGCCGTGACGCTCGACGAGATCGGAGTGCGGCTGCACCCGAAGACCATCGTCGGGGACGCGAAGGCGAAGGCGGCGTCGGCCGTGGACCGGACCGCCGGGCGGGCCTACGTCTCCGCGAACCGCATGGTCACCAGCGTGCGCGGCCAGCTGGTGAGTGAGGACGGGGCGCCCCGGATGGAGCGGATCGTGCCGGCCGCGCTGGTCGTGGTGGGGCTGGTCGGGCTGCTCGCGATGTCCTCGCGGCGCCGCCGCTGCTGACCCGCCCCGGCTCCGGTCCGTGCTCCGGCCGCCCTGGGGCCTCAGTACACCCCGCGGCCAGGTACGGTCATGACGTGAGTGCGAACACGACCCATGACAAGCTGCCCATCCGGATGCTGCACGACCGTGTGCTGGTCCGTACCGACATTCCGGAGGGCGAGCGCCGGTCTTCCGGCGGCATCGTCATCCCCGCGACCGCGGCGGTCGGCAGGCGGCTGGCCTGGGCCGAGGTGGTCGCGGTCGGGCAGAACGTACGGACCGTGGAGCCGGGCGACCGGGTGCTCTACGACCCGGAGGACCGGGCCGAGGTCGAGGTGCGCGGGGTCGCCTATGTGCTGATGCGGGAGCGCGATCTGCACGCGGTGGCCGCCGAGCGGCTGGAGGGCGCCGAGGACTCCACCGGGCTGTATCTGTAGCGCCATCGGTAAGGCTGCCCGGAGTCCTCTCGAAGCAAGGGAGGGTGGTGACCGCGTCACCACCCTCCGTCATGTTTTCGGCGGCCCTCAGCCGCCGTCCAGACCACCGCCGGGATCCGGTACTTCGCCCCCGCCTTCGTCACCCTCGCCGTCACCGGGGTCCTCCGCCGATGGCTCCCCGGTCGGGAGCCCCGTGGGCGCCTCGAAGGTCGGGACGTCGGTCGGCACGTCCGGGACGTCGGTGGGCAGGGTCGGGACCGAGGTGTCCGGCGGGGTGGGCGCCGGAGGCGTGGTCACCACCGGCGGCAGGGTGGCCGGGGCCTCGGGGGTGGTCGGGACGTCTTCCGGGGTGTCGCTGCCGTCCTCCAGCCGCAGATCGAACTCGGCCGCCGGCTTCCCCTCCAGCGCGCTCGCGGTGTACTCGGCCCAGATCTCCGCGGGGTAGTCGCCGCCGGCGACCCGCTCCAGCCCGGTCGCCCCGTACAGCGGCTTCTGCACGCCCGTATTGGAGTCCTGGCCCATCACGGCCACGACGGTTGCCAGATCCGGGGTGTAGCCCGCGAACCAGGCCGCCTTGTCCTCCTCCGCGGTGCCGGTCTTGCCCGCGGCCGGGCGCTCGGCGGCCTGGGCGGCGGTGCCGGTGCCGCCGTCGACCACGCTCTGGAGCACCTGGGTGGTGGTGTCGGCGGCGACGCGCGGAATGGCCTGCCGGCTGTCCCGGGACGGGAGCCCGACCGGCTCGCCGTCCTTGGTGATCTCCGAGACCAGCGAGTAGTGCCCGTGCTTGCCGTGGTTGGCCAGGGTCGCGTACGCCTCGGTCATGTCCAGCACGCTGGCGGTGGCCGGGCCCAGCGCGATGGAGGGGGAGGAGTGCAGATCGGGGGTCTTCGCGGGGATGCCGAGGTCGAGGGCGGTCCGCTTGACCTTGCCCGGACCGACGTCCTCGGCCATCTGCGCGTAGACCGAGTTCACCGAGTTGTCGGTGGCCGCGGTGACGTCGATGTCGCCGTAGTCGACGTTGTCCTCGTTTTCGGGGGAGTAGCCGGTCGGGCCGTCCCGGCCGATCACCTCGCGCTTGTTGTCGCCGTTGTAGAGCGTGTCCGGCGTGATCGTCTGGCCGTCCTGGGTGGTGGACCCGTAGCGCACCGCCGAGGTGAACACAAACGGCTTGAAGGTGGAGCCCACCTGGTAGTCACGGCGGGTCGCGTTGTTGACGAACTGCTTGGTGTAATCGATGCCGCCGTAGAGCGCGACCACCTTGCCGGTCTTCGGGTCGATCGAGGCGCCGCCCGCGCGGACGTAGGAGTCGACCTTCCGGTCCTTGCTGAGCTTGCTCATCAGCCGCTCGCGCACGGCCGCGGAGAAGGCGTGCTGCCGCTCGGGGTCGATCGTGGTGGTGATGCGGTAACCGCCGCGCGCCAGGGTCTGTTCGTCGATGATCCCGTTGCTGGTGAGGTAGTCCTGAACGGCCTCGATCAGATAGCCGCGCTGCCCGGACAGACCGGAGGGGGCGCGGGCCGCGGTGGGCGCGGGGAAGGTCATCTTCTGCCGCTCGGCCCGGCTCAGCCAGCCCTTCTTGACCATGCCGTCCAGGACGTAGTGCCAGCGGGCCACGGCCTGCCGCTTGTTCTGCGGGTGGGAGACGACGTCATAGGCGCTGGGAGCGTTGAGCAGGGTGGCCAGATACGCGCCCTCGGCGGTGTCCAGCTGCCCGATGTCCTTGCCGTAGTACGCCTGGGCGGCGGCCTGGATGCCGTAGGCGTTGCGCCCGAAGTAGCTGGTGTTGAGATAGCCCTCGAGGATCTTGCCCTTGCTCACCTCGCGGTCCAGCTTTATCGAGATGAAGAACTCCTTCACCTTGCGGGAGACGGTCTGCTCCTGGTCCAGGTAGTAGTTCTTCACGTACTGCTGGGTGATGGTGGAGCCGGACTGCTTGCCCTTGCCGGTGGCGGTGTTCCACCCGGCCCGGACCATCGCCACGGGGTTGATCGCCGACTCGGAGTAGAAGTCCCGGTCCTCGGCGGCCAGCACCGCGTGCTGGGTGTTCCTGGGCACCTGGCTGAGCGGGACGCTTTCCCGGTTGACCTTGCCCTCGCGGGCCAGCGGGGTGCCGTCGGAGTAGGTGAACACATTGCTCTGGGCGATGGCGGCCTTGTTGGCCGGAGGGATGTCGACGAGCAGATAGCCGGTGACGAGCCCGCCGGCGACCAGCAGAACGATCAGCAGGAAGCCGCCCAGCACCATCCGCCAGGTGGGGATCAGCCGACGCCATCCGGTGCGCTGGGGACGGTTCTTTCTGCCCTTGCCGGACCTGCCGCTGCTACTGCCTCTGCCACTCTGGGCGCCCGTGCCGGCTGCGCTGCCGACGATCAGCTGGGGCTCGTCGCTCATGTCTCCTGAGACTCCTCGGCCGCCGTCGAGGGTTGCGCCGCGGCGGAATCGTACCTGGTCGGGCGATTCGCGTTGTACGCCCCATAAAGCACTGTCGCATCATCCGTTCCGGCCCGCTTCCTTGGCGCGCACCCGTGATGGGTCTGTGACCGGCTGAACGGATGATTTCCCTCACACCTTTCGGTGAAAAATCCCTCGCCGCTCGTCCGGCAGCCGGGCTAGGCTCCTGAACTTTGGTGCCGGTGGGGCCAGTCGGGGGGTGCCGGGCGGACCGGGCAGAAAAACGGGGGAGCGTCTCAAGGGATCTCGAGGGGCCTCGAGGGGGCTCAAGGGAGGGGGGAACGGGCGGATGCGGCTGTACGCGGCCGTCGCGGTGAGCGGCTTCAAGCGCTACTCGACCTACCGGATCGCCACCGTCGCCGGGGTGTTCACCAACACCGTCTTCGGCTTCATCATCGCGTACACCTACACCGCGCTGTGGGACGAGCGCCCGCATCTGGGCGGCTACGACCTCTCCCAGGCGCTCACCTTCGTCTGGCTGGGGCAGGCGCTGCTCGCGGCCACCGCGCTGATGGGCGGCGGCTTTCAGGAGGAGCTCCAGGAGCGGATCCGCTCCGGTGACATCGCCGTGGACCTCTACCGCCCGGTCGACCTCCAGCTGTGGTGGCTGGCGGGGGATCTGGGGCGGGCGCTGTTCCAGCTGCTCGGGCGCGGTGTGGTGCCGATGCTCCTCGGAGCGCTGGCCTTCCGACTCACCCTGCCCGCCTCGCCGTTGACCTGGCTGTGGTTCCTGGTGTCGGTGACGCTCGGGGTGTGTGTGGGGTTCGCGGTGCGCTATCTGGTGGCGCTCGCCGCCTTCTGGCTGCTCGACGGCGCGGGGCTGAGCATGCTGAGCGGACTGCTGTGCCTGTTCTTCTCCGGGATGATCCTGCCGCTGCATGTCTTCCCGGGGCGGCTCGGCGAGGTGGCACGGGCCCTGCCCTGGTCGGCCATCCTCCAGGTGCCCGCCGATGTCTTCCTGGAGGAGCACCGGGGCACCGGGCTGCTGTGGGCCTTCGGCTTCCAGACGGCGTGGGCGGTGGTGCTGTTCGCGGCCGGGCGGCTGCTCCAGTCGGTCGCCACCCGGAAGGTGGTGGTCCAGGGTGGGTGAGCGTACGGCCGACCGGGCGGACGGCTCCGTAGTGCTCCAGGGCTTGCGCGCCTATGTGCTGATCGTGGGGATGTGGGTGCGCTCGACGATGGCGTACCGCACCTCGTTCCTCATCATGACGCTGGGGAACTTCGCCGCGACCGGGCTGGACTTCGTGGCCATCACGCTGATGTTCTCGCACATCGGCAGCCTCGGCGGGTTCAGCCTGCCGGAGGTCGCCCTGCTCTACGGCACCACCAGCACCGCCTTCGGTCTGGCCGATCTGCTGCTCGGCAATATGGAGCGAGTCGGCCGCCGGGTGCGCGACGGCACCATGGACACCCTGCTGGTGCGGCCGGTGCCAGTCCTGGCCCAGGTCGCCGCCGACCGGTTCTCGCTGCGCAGGCTCGGCCGGATCAGTCAGGGGGCGCTGCTGCTGGGCTGGGCGCTGGTCCGGCTGGACATCGACTGGACGGCCGACCGGGTGCTGCTGGTGCCGGTGATGCTGCTGAGCGGCGGTGCCATCTTCGGGGCGGTGTTTGTGCTCGGCGGCGCCTTCCAGTTCTGGGCCACGGACGCCAGCGAGGTGCAGAACTCGGTGACGTACGGCGGGAACACGCTGTTGCAGTATCCGCCGACGATCTTCGCCAAGGAGCTGCTGCGCGGTGTCACCTTCGTCATTCCGCTGGCGTTCGTCAACTGGCTGCCCGCGCTGCACATCCTGGGCCGCCCCGATCCGCTGGGCCTGCCCGGCTGGATCGGGTTCTGCGCGCCGCTGGTCGCGGCCGGGTGCGGTGCGCTGGCCGGGCTGGCCTGGCGGGCGGGGCTGCGGGCGTATCAGAGCACGGGGAGCTGAGCGATGAACGGGACGGGCGCTGTGGACGGTAGGGATGGTACGGACGGGACGGGCGGCTCCGGTGACGCCCTGATCGAGCTGGACGGCGTCGAGAAGGTCTTCGAGGTACGGCGCCGTGCCGGGCTGCTGCGCCGTGAGCGGCGCCAGGTGCGTGCCGTGGACGGCATCAGCTTCCGGGTGCGGCGCGGTGAGATGGTCGGCTACATCGGGCCCAACGGCGCCGGGAAGTCCACCACCATCAAGATGCTGACGGGGATTCTGCTGCCCAGCGGAGGGCGGCTGAGGGTCGCGGGGATCGATCCCGCACGGGAGCGGACCCGGCTCGCCCGCCGGATCGGAGTGGTCTTCGGCCAGCGCACCACCCTGTGGTGGGATCTGCCGCTGCGTGACTCCTACGCCCTGGTGCGGCGGATGTACCGGATTCCCGACGCCCGGTACCGGGAGAACCTGGACCGCTGTGTGGAGCTGCTGAACCTCGCCGCGCTGCTGGAGGTGCCGGTGCGTCAGCTCTCGCTCGGCCAGCGGATGCGCGGTGATATCGCGGCGGCGCTGTTGCACGATCCGGAGGTGCTGTATCTCGACGAGCCGACGATCGGGCTCGATGTGGTCAGCAAGGCGAAGGTTCGGGAGTTCCTGCGCGATCTGAACGCCGAGCGCGGCACCACCGTGCTGCTGACCACGCATGACCTCACCGATATCGAACAGCTGTGCCGACGGGTGATGGTGATCGACCACGGTCGGCTGGTCCACGACGGCGGGCTCGACGCGCTGCACGCGGTGGGGGAGAGCGAACGCACGCTGGTGGTCGACCTGGAGCGGGAGATGCCGCCCATCGAGATCCCCGGTGCCCGCACGGTACGGGTCGAAGGGCCCCGGCAGTGGCTGGCGTTCCCGGCGACCAGCAGCGCGGCGCCCGTGGTCGCGGCGGTGGCCGACGGCTATCCGCTGGTGGATCTGTCCCTGCGGGAGCCGGACATCGAGGACGTCATCGCGCGCATGCTGGTCCCCGGCCGTGCGGCGGCCGGTGACGACGTCCGCGGCACGGATACCTGACCCGCCGAGCTGGGCGGCCGCCATTACGCTGTCCGCATGACAAGCGCTGGTTCTTCCCAGGGGGCGAGCCCCGACATCCCGGGCGAATCCCAGATGCGGGCCTCCGATGCCGAGCGCGAGCGCATCGCCGAGGTGCTCCGGGAAGCCGTCGCCGAAGGCCGCCTCGACATGGAGGAGTTCGAGGAGCGGCTGGACGCGGCCTACACGGCGCGTACCCACGCCCAGCTGGAGCCGCTGGTCCGCGACCTCCCGGTGCCCGGAACCACCCCCGGCGCGCTGTCCGCGCCCGAGAGCTGTGGGGACGGGGACGGGCGGATCGGGGGCACGCCCACCTCCCGCATGGCCGTCGCCATCATGGGCGGCTTCCAGCGCAAGGGCACCTGGACCGCACCGCGCAACTTCACCGCCTTCACGCTCATGGGCGGCGGGGAGATCGATCTGCGCGAGGCCCGTTTCGAAGACCGCGAGACGGTGATCCGCTGCTTCGCCCTCATGGGCGGGGTACAGGTCATCGTGCCGCCGGACATCGAGACGCATGTGGGCGGCATCGGCATCATGGGCGGCTTCGACCAGAGCGGGGAGGCCGACGGCGACCCCGGCGCGCCCCGGGTGACCGTGACCGGGCTGGCGATCTTCGGCGGGGTCAGCGTGGAGCGCAAGCTGCGCAAGGCGGAGGCGCGGCGGCTGAAGGCCGAACGCCGCCAGCTCAAGTCCGAGCGCAAGGAGCTGGCGCGGGCCGAGCGGCGGGAGCGCAAGGAGGGGCGGCGAGTGTCCTTCGAGAAGGACCGGCCGCGGGAGGACCGGGACTGAGGCGCTCCGGCCGGGGCAGGGTACGCCGCGTCCTGGCGGACCGCCTCGCGGGGCCCGGCGAGTGAGCCGAGTACGGTGCACCGTCGACAGGGGCTGAGGCGCTCCGGCCGGGGCAGGGTACGCCGCGTCCTGGCGGACCGCCTCCCGGGGCCCGGCGAGTGAGCCGAAGGGGCGCGCCGCTGTCGTAAGGGAGAGCGCGCGGAGGCCCTGAGGCACGAAGGGTCGAGCACGGTCGACTGTCGGCAGGGGCTTTGGCGCCCTGGAGGCGAACCGAGCCCTCAAAAGGGGGGTCGAGCACGGTCGACTGTCGGCAGGGGCTTTGGCGCCCTGGAGGCGAACCGAGCCCTCAAAAAAGGGGGCCGCGCGCCTTACAGCTCGGCTGCCGCGGTGCCCTTCAGGTGGTCCAGGTTCAGCGACTGCGCCATCGCCCGGTAGCCCGCGTCGCTCGGGTGCAGATGGTCGCCCGAGTCGTAGACGGGCCGCAGCCGCAGCGGGCTGATCGGGTCGCGCAGCGCCTTGTCGAAGTCCACGACCTCGTCGAAGACCTTGCCGGAGCGGATCTGGGCGTTGATCTGCTCCCGTACGGCGTCCAGCCGCGGGGTGTAGCCGCGGTGGCCGTAGAACGGGGTCAGGGTGGCGCCGACGACCCGCATACCCCGGGCGTGGGCCTGCTCGGTCATCCGCTTCAGCCCGGCCACGATCTTGTTCGGGTCGGTCTGATGGGGGATACGGAGTATGTCGTTGATGCCCAGCTCGATGACCACGGCCTTCACACCGGTGCGGGAGAGCACATCGCGGTTGAACCGGGAAAGTCCGCTGGGGTTGTTGGGCGGGTACTGGGTGCCGTCGCTCAGCACGCGGTTGCCGCTGATCCCCTGGTTGAGCACGCCCAGCCGGGGCGCTCCGGGCTCGGTGCGCAGCCGCTCGGCGAGGAAGTCGGTCCACCGGCGGTTGGCCCCGGCGGTGGAGGTGATGCCGTCGGTGATCGAGTCGCCGATCACGGCGACCGAGCCCTGTGCCTCCTTGGACCACACGTCCACGCCGGTCAGATAGCGCCAGTACGGGCTCTGCTCGGTGTACGCCGCGCCCGCGGTGTCTTCCGTACGGTCGCCGCGCGCCATGTAGGAGGTCTGGCGGGCGTGTGGGTGGTAGGTGACCGAGCCGGACGCCTGCGGGGCGTAGGTGGTGACCAGCAGATCCGCGGCGTCCGGGATGGTGAGCCGGACCGGGTCGCTGGTGGCCGCCTTGCCGGGCGGAATGGTCACCCAGGAGCGGTTGCCGAAGGTGAGGCGGCGCATCGTACCGGTCGCGGCGGTGGGATTGCTGGGCGCGGCCGCCAGCGCCAGCGAGGCATGCGTGATCGTCAGCGGGCGGGCGCTGTAGAAGTTGGAGAGCTGGATCCGGGCGCTGGAGCCGCCGACGCTGCTGCGCACCACATTCCGTATCGACATGCCGGACAGCCCGCGGAGCGTGGCCCTCGGCTCGGCGGCGGCCGCCGAGGTGGACCAGGTGCCGACCCAGGAACCGGACGAGGCCGGGTCGGCGGAACCGCGGGTGCGGGCATCGGTGTCCATGTCGCCCTTGTCGCCACCGAGCCCGACGAATATCGCGGTCGAGACGAGGATCACCACGGCCGCCAGCGCAGCGAGCACGGTATAGCCCGTGCGTCTGGGCATAGAAGGCACGCTCATGGGCGGGTTGTCTCCTCGGGCGGCGGAGCCCGGGGCTCCGATACGTGGACAGGAACTGCGAGTGTGTCAGCAGCGCCGAAAGGGTCCGGTCGGTCCCCCCATGATCCCACGGCGGGCTATGGGTCCGCCCGTCGGCCTTCCCCCAAGTGTGCGGGGTCGCTACCCCGGACAGACGACGGGAACTCGCCGTTCGTTCCACAAGTGGGGGACTGAAACAGGAAAGAGACAATGCATGAGGGGCAGCGCGACCGGGTGGAGCGAATGAACCGGACAACAGCGGGTGATACGGCGCACAGACCGCCCGGCGGCGGTCCGGGCGGCCTCATCGCGGACACCCCGCTCGACCAGGAGCGTCGGCGTGGTGTGCGGCGGATGAAGACGCTCGCCACCGGCATGCTGCTCGCCGTCGCGCTGGTGTACACCCTCGCCAAGTGGGCAGCGTCCTCCGGGGCCGGCGGCTGGACGGGATATGTCGCCGCGGCGGCCGAGGCGGGCATGGTCGGTGCGCTGGCCGACTGGTTCGCGGTCACCGCGCTGTTCCGGCGGCCGATGGGGCTGCCCATCCCGCACACCGCCATCATTCCCACCAAGAAGGACCAGTTCGGGAGCGCCCTGGGCGAGTTCGTCGGGGAGAACTTCCTCTCCGGCGACGTCGTCCGGATGCGGCTGCGCTCGGTCGGCATCGCCGAACGCCTCGGCACCTGGCTGGCCGAACCCCCGCACGCCGACCGGGTGACGGACGAGCTGGCCACCGCGCTGCGCGGTGCGCTCACGGTGCTGCGCGACTCCGATGTGCAGGCGGTGGTGGGCGAGGCCATCACCCGCCGGGCCGACGCCCAGGAGATCGCGCCGGGCCTCGGCAAGCTGCTGGCGCACATCGTCGCGGACGGCGGCCACCACCGCGCCGTGGACCTGGTGTGTCTGCGCGCCCACGACTGGCTGGTCGAGCACAACGAATCGGTGATGGACGCGGTGACCGGCGGCGCCCCCGGCTGGACGCCGCGGTTCGTGGACCGCAAGGTGGGCGAGCGGGTCTACCGGGAACTGCTGCGCTTTGTGAGTGAGATGCGTGACATGCCCGCCCATCCGGCGCGCGGCGCCGTGGACCGTTTCCTCACCGACTTCGCCGAGGACCTCCAGACGCACACCGACACCCGGGCGCGGGTCGAGCGGCTGAAGCGGGAGGTGCTGGGACGCGCCGAGGTGCAGGATCTGATCGCCTCGACCTGGGCCTCGGTCCGTTCGATGATCGTCGCGGCGGCCGAGGACGAGCGCAGTGAGCTGCGGCGCAGGGCGCGGACGGCCATTCTGTCGCTGGGCACACGGATGATGACGGACACACGGCTGCGCGGCAAGGTCGACGGCTGGCTGGAAGACGCCGCCGTCTATGTGGTGACGACCTATCGGGACGAGATCACTTCGCTGATCACCGAGACGGTGGCGGGGTGGGACGCCGAGCACACCTCACGCAAGATCGAGGCCCATATCGGGCGGGATCTCCAGTTCATCCGGATCAACGGCACCGTGGTGGGCGCGCTCGCCGGGCTGGTCATCTACACGCTCTCGCGCGCGCTGGGCGGTTGACGTCGGCACGTCTCTGGCAGGTGTGAGCGGCAGGGCCTATGGTGCCCCTCCCCGGAGGGAGACCGGTGTGCGACGTCAACGAGGCCAGGGGCCGCGGGAGCGGTGGTTACGGCGCAGTGGCGCACGGCGGGGGCGGCGTGCGGTGGCCGCCCGGGTGCTGTGGACCGCGGGTGAAATGGCGGTCACCCTCGGGCTTGTTGTGCTGCTCTTCGTCGTCCATCAGCTGTGGTGGACCAACCGTCAGGCGCATCAGGGCGCCCAGCGCGAGGTGGCGGCCCTGGAGCGGGAGTGGCGTACCGGGGGCCACGACACCACCGCACCGGACGCGGGCCCGCGGGACTCCTCCCCGGGGCGGGGCCCGGACCACGAACGCGCCACCACGGCCCGCACCGGCCCGGGGGCCGGTGGCGCCCGCGCCCCGCGGCGGGACCAGTCGTACGCCGTGCTGCGCATCCCGCGCATCGGGCTGACGGTCCCGGTCGCCGAGGGCGTCAGCCGGTCCGCCGTGCTCAACAAGGGGTACGTGGGCCACTACCCGGGCACCGCCCAGCCCGGCCGGGCGGGGAACGTCGCGCTCGCCGGGCACCGCAACACCCACGGTGAGCCGTTCCGGCAGCTCGACGAGGTGCGCCGCGGGGACACGGTGCGCATCGACACCGCGGAGGCCCGCTACACCTATGTGGTCGAGCGCACCGTGCCGCGGACCTCGCCGTCCGACGGCACGGTGATCGCGAAGGTGCCGTACAGCTCGGCCCATCCGCGGCAGCGCTACACCGCGCCCGGCTACTACCTCACCCTGACCACCTGCACCCCCGAATTCACCTCCCGCTACCGGCTGGTGGTGTGGGGGCGGCTGAAGACGGCAGTACCGCGCACGGCCGGGTAGGGCGCGGGGACGCTTACACTGAACGGACCAAAGTGACGGGGGAGTAGGGGGAACGGCGGGATGACCCACCGGTTCGAGCGGCTGCGGATGCACCTGGGTGTGTGTCTGTTCCTGCTGACCGGCGCCCTGCTGACCCAGACCGGGCTGGTGAGCGCGGTCGCGTTCGCCGCCACCACGGCCGCCACCGCCGCCGTCGCGGCGGCGCTGCTGACCCGCGCGTTGCTGGCCTCCCACGGCCGGGTGCCCACCCCGCCGGGCCGGATCCGCACCGCGATCAGGGACCGGGAGCGCCGTACCGCCTTTCTGCCCCAGCGGGATCCGGACGCCTCGGGCCGCCCGAGGCCGCGAGCGCCCGGCCGTCGTCCGTTGACGGCCGCGCAGGCGTAACGCGCAGGGCCGCACGGGCCTTACGCACCGGCGCATCTCCACCCGTACCGCCACGCCGCGCGGTTCGTCACGCCGATTCACCCATCCGGCCACCGGTCATCCGGTCATCCGGCCGTCCGGCACGACGAGATCCGCGGAGTTCTCCCATGTCTCTTTTCTCCTGCCTCGGCACCCTGTTGTCCACCATCGCCGATCAACTCGACCCGCTCTTCGGGGCGTCCGCGACGGCCGCCGCGATCGTGGTCTTCACCCTCTGTGTCCGCGCCGCGCTGCATCCGCTGACCCGCGCGGCGGTGCGCGGTGAGAAGGCACGGGCCCGGCTGGCCCCGAAGTTCGCCGAGGTGAGCCGCCGCCACCGGGACGACCCCGAGCGGATGCGGCGCGCCCTGGGCGAGTTGCGAGCCAAGGAGGGTGCCTCGCCGATGGCGGGCTGTCTTCCGGCCCTCGTCCAGCTCCCCGTCTTCTTCGTCATGTACCACGTCTTCTCCACCGGCAGCGGCGCCGGTGACCTGCTCGACCACACCCTGGCGGGCGCCCCGCTCGGCGGCCGGTGGGACGGGGCGCTGGACGGTTCGCGGGGGCTGGTCCACCTCGCCCTCTTCACCCTGATCGCGGCGGTGGCGACGTGGACCTGGTGGCGCGCCCGCAAGACGGTCGTGCCCGGCGCGCCCGGCATGGCCCGTGTGCTGCCGCTGCTGTCCTTCGGCACCCTCGTCACCGCCGCCGTGGTCCCGCTGGCGGCGGGTCTGTACCTCGCGACCAGTACGACATGGACGGCGGTGGAGCGGGCGCTGCTGCACCGCGGCGGAAGCTGACGCCCGGGCCGGGTCGGCGGCCTCCGGTCCGGTCTGTGAACAAGGTCTTGCGGAGTGGACAGAGCTCTTGGAGGATCGTCCGACCCGGCCGTCCCCCGGACTTGCCCCTTCGACCACGGGAGTCGTGAGATGAAGCTGCTGCGTGTGGGACCGGCGGGCGCGGAACGCCCGGCACTGCTGGATGCCTCGGGCACCCTGCGCGACCTGTCCGGCCTGGTCCCGGACATCGACGGCGCCCTGCTCGCCGATGACGCCGCCCTCGCCCGGATCCGCGAGGCGGCGTCGGCGCAGGGCGCCGGGGCGCTGCCCGCGATCGACGACGGCGGGGTGCGGATCGGCCCGCCGCTCGCCCGTATCGGCAAGATCGTGTGCATCGGGCTGAACTACCACGACCACGCCACCGAGACCGGCGCCGCCCTCCCGCAGGAGCCGATCCTCTTCATGAAGGCACCGGACACGGTCGTCGGCCCGCAGGACACCGTGCTGGTCCCGCGCGGCAGCGCGAAGACCGACTGGGAGGTCGAACTCGCCGTGGTCATCGGCCGTACCGCGCGCTATCTCGACTCCGACGAGGCGGCCCTCGCCGCGGTCGCGGGCTACGCCATCGCCCATGACGTCTCCGAGCGCGCCTTCCAGATCGAGCGCGGCGGCCAGTGGGACAAGGGCAAGAACTGCGAGACGTTCAACCCCCTGGGCCCCTGGCTGGTGACCGCCGACGAGATCCCCGATCCGCAGTCGCTGGGCCTGCGGCTGTGGGTCAACGGCGAGCTCCAGCAGAACGGCACCACGGCGGATCAGATCTTCGGGGTCGCCCAGGTGGTCCGCTATCTCAGCCAGTTCATGACCCTCTACCCGGGCGACATCATCAACACCGGCACCCCGGCGGGGGTGGCCCTGGGCCGTCCCGAACCCAAGCCGTATCTGCGCGCGGGCGATGTGGTCGAGCTGGAGATCGACGGACTGGGCCGCCAGCGCCAGGAGTTGAAGGACGCGTAGCGCCTACCGCGCTGCGGGAGGCGGGGTGAGGGTGTCGCTTGTCCCTCCGGGTGCGTCGTCCGCGGGTGCGTCGTGGCTGGTCGCGCCCACGCGGCGGAGCCGCACATCGACACAGCCCCGCGCCCCTTCGGGGCGCGGCGGCCCCGCCGTACGCCGGTCGGGCCGTGACGGACTCAGGCCGTCGCCGACAGATGGCGCTCCAGCGCCTCCACCACCAGCGCGTGGTCCTCCGCCTGCGGAAGGCCCGATACCGCGACCGCGCCGATGACGCCGGTGCCCGTCACATGGAGCGGGAAGGCGCCGCCGTGGGCCGCGTAGCGGTCCGGGTCCAGGCGCGAGGACTCCTCGAAGGTGGTGCCCTTGGCCCGGAAGCGGGCGCCCACGAGATACGAGGCGGCGCCGTAGTGCTCCACCACCCGGCACTTGCGGTCCAGCCAGGCGTCGTTGTCCACGCTGGTGCCGGGCAGCGCGCGGTGGAAGAGACGCTGTCCGGCGCGGCGCACCGAGATGGTGACGGCCGCGCCGCGCTCCCGGGCGAGGTCGGCGATCAGACAGCCGAGCCGCCAGGCGTCGTCGTTGTCCAGCCGGGGCAGCCGCAGCCGGCGCTCCTGCTCCTCCAGCCGGGCGATCAGATCGCCCGCCGCGTCGGCGCGTTGAACGGTGGAGTGCGTGCTCATGCCGTGGCCTCCAGAGGGACCGTACGGCGCTCGGCGGCCGACAGCCGGGCCGCCTCCAGGACGTGCAGGGCCGCCGCGGCCTCGGCGGCGGTGACCGGCGGGCGGCCGCCGTCGCGCAGGGCGTCGGCCACGCCCGCGTAGTAGGCCGGATAGTCGCCGGGCAGGGTCGGTACGGGGAGACCACCGCCGGTCAGCGGCGATTCCCCCGCACCCAGCCGGCCCCAGGCGCCCTCCGGTTCGGCGCCCCACTCGATGCCGTTCGCCGGGCGCCGGCCCTCGCGGAGGGCGGCCTCCTGGGGGTCCAGGCCGTACTTCACATAGCCGGCCTCGCTGCCCAGCACCCGGAAGCGCGGGCCGAGTTGGGCCGTGATGGCGCTCATCCACAGATGGGAGCGGACGCCGCCGGCGTGGGTGAGGGCGATGAAGGTGTCGTCGTCGGTCTGCGCGCCGGGGCGGCGTACGTCGACCTCGGCGTAGACGGAGACGACCGGGCCGAAGAGGGTGAGCGCCTGGTCGACCAGATGACTGCCCAGGTCGTAGAGGAGTCCACCGACCTCGGCCGGGTCGCCGGACTCCCGCCAGCCGCCCTTGAGCTGGGGCCGCCACCGCTCGAAGCGGGACTCGAAGCGCTGGACATGGCCGAGCGCGCCATCGGCGATCAGCTTGCGGAGAGTACGGAAGTCGTTGTCCCAGCGGCGGTTCTGGAAGACGCTCAGCAGCAGTCCGCGCGCGTCCGCGAGCGCGGCCAGCTCCTCGGCCTCGGTGGCGGTCGCGGCGAGCGGCTTGTCCACCACGACCGGCAGCCCCGCCTCGAGGGCGGCGCGGGCCAGCGGCACATGGGTGCGGTTCGGGGAGGCGACGACGATCAGATCCAGCTCGTCCGCGCGGCCCCACAGCTCGTCGGCGGAGTCCGCCAGGACGACGTCCGGGTACGCGGCGCGGGCCTGTCGCTGCCGCTCGGGGCTGGAGGTCACGACGGTGTCGAGGACGAGGCCGTCGGTGGCCGCGATCAGGGGCGCGTGGAAGACGGAGCCCGCCAGGCCGTAGCCGATCAGTGCGACGCGGAAGGCGCTGTTGTGGTGGTCGTCCATGGGAGTCACTTTGACAACACTGTTGCGAAAGTGCAAGCGAGCGCCACAATGGAAGAGTGAACGGTTCCATTTCCGGGGCGACCGGGTCCGGCGCCAATCTGTCCGCCCTGCGCAGCCATAATGCCGCGCTGGTCCTCGGCCTGCTGCGGGACGCGGGCGAGGAGGGCGCCAGCCGGCTGGAGCTGGCCGACCGCACCGGCCTCACCCCGCAAGCCGTCAGCAAGATCACCGCCCGGCTGAGGGCGGAGGGCCTGGCCACCGAGGCCGGGCGCCGCCCTTCCACCGGCGGAAAGCCGCGCACCGTGCTCCGGCTGGTCCCCGGCGCCCGCCACGCCATCGGGCTCCACCTCGACCGCGACGAGATGACAGCCGTCCTCGTCGACCTCGCGGGCACCCCGGTGGCCGTACGGACGGGCGACTTCGACTTCGGCGCGGGGGCCGAGCGGGCGCTGACCGCCGCCTCGACCCAGGTCCGGGCCCTGATCGAGGACGCGGGCGAGCTGCTGGCCCCGGCCGTGGACCTGGCCGCGGCGGCGGACGACGAGAGCGGAGACCAGGCGGCCCAGGGCGGACTGCTCGGGGTCGGTGTCGCCGCGCCCGGCCCGCTCGACCACAGCGCCGGGGTGCTGCACCGGGTCACCGGCTTCCCTCAGTGGGACGGCTTCCAACTGCGTGACGCGCTCGCGCGGCGGCTCGGCCTCCCCGTCGTCCTCGACAAGGACACCAACGCCGCCGCGCTCGGCCTGGTGACCGCGGAGTCGTCCGCGTATCTGCACCTGGGCACCGGTCTGGGCGCCGGGCTCGTGCTCGGCGGGGACGTCTACCGGGGCTCGCGGACGGACGCGGGGGAGTTCGGCCACCAGGTGATCCAGCTGGACGGCCCGCGGTGCGGCTGCGGCAACCGCGGCTGTCTGGAGGCGCTGTGCCTGGCCGCCGTCGCACGCGGCGAGACCGCTGTGGCGGCCCGGCTGCTCGGCATCGGCGCGGCCAACCTGGTGCGGCTGCTCGACATCGACCGGGTGCTGCTCGGCGGCCGGGTGGTGCTCGCCGACCCCGAGCCGTACGTCCACGGGGTGTCCATGATGCTGGCCGAGGACTCCGCACGCGCCAGCCGTCCCATCATTCCCGTGGAGGTCGTGGAGCGCGGCAACCGCGCGGTGGTCGAGGGCGCGGCCCAGCTCGTGCTCGCGCCGCTCTTCGCCCGCGGCTGACGGGTGCGGGCCGGCGGGCGGGCGAGCCGAGGCGGGTCCGACTAGGCCGATCGTGTGGGTTGTTGAGGGCCAGACGAGGGCAATCGGCGGCTTGTGCGGTGTGTCGGCGTGCGGAGGTGGAAGGGACCTGAGTGCTCGGGGAAACGCCGTAGCACTCCAGAGGGTGACTCATGCGCCTGTCCACCGCACTGTCCCTGCGTGCCGTCCTCCCGGCGGCCGCGATCGCGCTCGTCCCGGCTCTCTACGGGCTCGCGCCCCATGCCGACGCGGCCGATACGGAGGCCGAGCCCGGATCCGACACCAGACCGGAGTCCACGGCGGTGGCCGCACCGGTCTGCGGCAGCCAGGACAGTACGGAGTTCCCGATCGCGACCCGCCTCCACGGCGGGCCGGACCACTACGCGCGCGGCGGTGCCTGGCGCACCTGGCACCTGGAGCTGCGCAACACCACGGACACCGGCTGCCGCGCCATCCACCCCATCGCGGTGCTCGTCGACCGCGCCCACGCGTTGCGGCCCGAGCACATCCGCTTCGAGTTCCTCGACCCGGCCGCCGACGGTGGCACCTGGCGACCGGTCTCCTTCGAGACGACCGACCAGGACGAGAATCTCGGGGTCTTCGACGACCCATTCGAGGGCTTCACCGTGCCCGCGGGCAAGGCCGTGGACGTACAGCTACGGACGCGGTTCGCGGACAACGCGCCGCGCGGGAAGGTGACCACCAACGCCATCGCCGTCCAGCGGCGTGAGGACGACGGCGACTGGGTCGGGCAGTCCAACGACTACGAGTTCAGCATCGACAGCGCGGGGACACAGACGCCGGAGACGGAGCCCACGGACACGGCGACGGGCGGTACGGACGCCTCAGGGAAGACGGACGCCTCGGGGGAGACCGGCGCCTCGGCCGGTGTGGGCACGGGCGGTACGGACGACGCGGGCTCCTCCGCCACGGCGCGCCCCAAGGACACCACCGGCACCGGTGGTACGGCCGCCTCGAGCGCGCCGTCGACCCGGAGCCTGACCCCGCCCCGCGCCAAGCCCCCGTCCCCGAGCGCGAGTCCGAGTCCGAGCCCGAGCCCGTCCCGGTCGTCCGGCACCGGGCTCAAGGAGAGCAGCCCCGTCCCGGTGCCGCCCAGCGCCGACACCGGCAGCAGCAGCGGCAGCGATACGGAGACCGGGGACGACACCGAGGCTCAGCCCGAGACCACACCGGAGGACTCCGGTACGGAGACGGACACGGGCACCGGCACGGATGACACCGCCGGTACGGACACCGGCACCGGCACGGACACGGACCTCGGGTCGGACACCGGGACCGACCTCGACACCGGCAGTGGCACCGACACCGACACCGACACCGACACCGGCACCGACACCGGCAGCGGCACCGATGAGGACACCGGAGCCGACGTCGACCTCGGCACCGAAGAGCCGGGCACGGAGGACCCCGGCGTCGAGGACCCGGGTACGACCGACCCCGGCACCGGCACCGGCACTGAGGACCCGGGCATGGAAGACCCCGGAGCCGAGGACCCCGGTGCGGAAGACCCGGGCACCGAGGACCCGGGCTTGGAGGACCCCGGCACGGGCACCGAGGACCCCGGTCTTGAGGACCCGGGCACCGAGGACCCCGGCCTGGAGGACCCCGGCACCACCGACCCCGGATCCGATGCCGGCGGTGAGGAAAAGGGCGAGCAGGAGGACGGCGACCACCAGTCCGGCCACCGGCCGCCCGAGCTCGCCGAGACGGGCCACAACGCCCTGCTCGCCGGGCTCGGCGTCCTCAGCGTCGCGCTCCTGGCCGGCGGCACCGTCCTCCTGGTGAAGTCCCGCCGCCCGGGGCGATGAGAACGGGCGGCGGCGATACGGCGGTTACTGGCCCCGGGGCCCCTCGCCCCGGCGGCGCAGCTCTTCGTCGAGCTTGTCCGAGCCGGTCTGGATCTGCTCCGAGTGCTTGCCGCCGGTCTTCTTGTCGGCGGTGTCGGCCCCCTTACGCGCGGCCTGCCGGCTCTTGTCCGGGTGCTTGCCGAGCGCGCCCTTCAGCTTGTCCATCATGCCCATGACGGTCTCCTTACGGTCCGGCTCGTTCCAGGGACGAAAGCCCCCTCGGGGCGGAAGCCACCCCTCCCCTCAGCATCGGACACCTGTGCTGGTCTGTCGCGCTGGACCGCCGCATCCTGCGGTGACACGTCTGGTTACCCCGCCGCCCTGCCCGGTTAGGCTGAGCTCGTCACCAGCCGGTCGGCCCGATCCCAGGGTCGTGCCGACCCTCAGTGGTCAAACCGAGCGGAGAGCAATCAGTGGCAGAGCGCAAGCCGATCAAGTCATGGCTCACCGACATGGATGGCGTGCTGATGCACGAGGGGATACCGGTCCCCGGTGCGGAAGCCTTCATCAAGCGGCTGCGGGAGACCGAGACGCCCTTCCTCGTGCTCACCAACAACTCCATCTACACCCAGCGCGATCTCCAGGCCCGGCTGTCCCGAATCGGGCTCGATGTCCCGGAGCAGAACATCTGGACATCGGCACTGGCCACCGCCCAGTTCCTGGACGAGCAGCGCCCCGAGGGCACCGCGTATGTCATCGGTGAGGCGGGGCTGACCACCGCCCTGCACGACATCGGCTATGTCCTCACCGACGTGGAGCCGGACTACGTCGTGCTCGGGGAGACCCGTACCTACAGCTTCGAGTCGCTGACCAAGGCCATCCGGCTCATCAACAACGGGTCGCGGTTCATCGCCACCAACCCCGATGAGATCGGCCCCTCCGCCGAGGGAGCGCTGCCCGCCACCGGATCGGTGGCCGCGCTGATCACCCGGGCGACCGGCCAGGAGCCGTACTTCGTGGGCAAGCCCAATCCGCTGATGATGCGGGCCGGGCTGAATGTGATCGGTGCGCATTCCGAGTCCAGCGCGATGATCGGCGACCGGATGGACACGGATGTGCGAGCCGGTCTCGAAGCGGGTATGGAGACCTTCCTCGTCCTCACCGGTGTCACCAAGCGCGAGGAGGTCGACCGGTTCCCCTACCGGGCGTCCACCGTGGTCGAGTCCATCGCCGATCTGGTCGAGCGCATTCTCTGAGCTCCTCTGAGCTCGCTGAACCTCTCCGGATTCCTCCGGATTCCTCCCGACTTCTTTCGAACCTCCGCTCAGCGACCCGATCGGCCCAGTCGGGGTCCGCAGCGGATGCGGGCCCCGGCCGGGCGCGTGAGCCTCGTTGATGGAGGAGGTTCACCATGCGCTCAGTCGCCCTCACTCTCTGTGCTGTCGCCCTGGGTACGGTCACTCTCTGTCCCGTCGTCTCCGCTCCGGCCCTCGCCGACCAGCGGCACGACGGCACCGCCACGATCCGCGTCAGCCCGTTCGCCATCCCCCCCGGCGCCGAGGTGGACGTACGGGCCTTCGGCTGCCCCGGCAAGGTGGCCACCGCCTCGTCACCCGTGTTCGTGGACGACGCCGAGCTGACACCGGACGGGGACGGGCTGTTCAGCGAGGCCACGATCCGTTCCACCGCGACCAGCGGCGCCCACCGGGTCACCGTGGAGTGCGGTGACCGGGCGAGCGCCGTGGAGCCGCGGGAGAAGGTGTTCGTCGCCGTCGAGAGCCCGCCCGCACCCATCGCCCCGGTCCACGCGGGCGGCGGGGGCAGCGCACCCGCCGAGGAGCGGATGCGCCAGGACTTCGGCGGCGCGGAGGCGTACGGCCTGGTGCTCTCGGGCGGTACGGCGCTGGCCGTCGGCGGGATCGCGGTGCACCGGCGCCGCCGCCGTCCCACCGGCTCGGGGTCGGGCTGAGCGCCATGGACGGATACGGCTACGGACTGGGGAGCGGCCGGGCCGACGGGCCCGGGGACGAGGACGGCGGCGCCCGGAGGTTCCGCGGCGCAGGGCGGCTGGCCATGGGCGTCGCCTGGGCGGTGCTGCTGCTCGGCCTGTGGATGTGGGGCCGGGACAGCACGGAGGGGACGGGCGGATCGGTGCCGATGACCGGTGATGTGGCCGCGGTCGGACGCCCGCCCGCGCATCCGCTGCCCCCGGCGCACGCCCCGCTGCCGTCCGCGCGGCCGAAGAGCGTCGAGATCGAGGCGGCGCGCGTCCGCGCCCCGGTTGTCGCCAGCGGCCTGGACAGTGCGGGCGCGCTCAAGCCGCCGTCGTACAAACAGGCCGGTACGGTCGGTTGGTACCGCGCGGGCCCCGAACCCGGTTCCGCGGGCGCCGCGCTGCTGGTGGGTCATCTCGACACCCGGTCCAAGCCCGCGGTGTTCCACGGGCTGAGCCACCTCAAGCGCGGAGAGACCGTGCGGATCGCGCGGACGGACGGCACCACGGCGGAGTTCACCGTGGAGAACGTCGAAGTGGTGGCCACCGAGCGGTTCGACGCCCGGCGGGTGTACGGGGCGCGCGCCCGGAACCGCGCCGAACTGCGGCTGATCACCTGCGGGGGACGGTTCGACAAGGCGACGCGGTCGTACACCGCCAATGTGGTCGTCTCCGCGTATCTGACGGGCACCAGCGGGCAGCCGCGGCATCCGGTGGGCGCCGCGGGCGGCGACTCCGGCCGACACGACTCCGGCTGACGCGCGCTCACCCATGGACGGGCGCCCCTCGGCGCGGTGCCGCCGGATGTGAGACTCGCCACCCACCGGGCCGCTGGCCAAGCGGATTCGCCGAAGTCCGGTGCGGTTCGGGTGCGCCCCGAAGGGGCGCGGGGCTGTGCCGATGTGCGGCTCCGCCGCGTGGGCGCGACCAGCCACGACGCAGCCGCGGACGCACGACGGCACCGCGCGGCACTTCCCGCGGAGCGCTTAGTGCGGCGGGGCGAAAACGCGGGCCGGGGTCGCCGATGCGCCCCCGAGCCTCCGGCGCGTTGTGTAAGGATTGATTCGACCGGTCTTGTCCCGCCGGGGGAGCACGGCGTGTTCCTCGCAGCGTGCACCCAAGGGGGAGTGGATGTACGGCAGTTACACCGGCCGTCGGCATCACGTTGCCCGTCTTCGCAGCCGTCGTGCCCGTGGCCGTACCCGCGCGGTCTCCACCGCCGGAGCCCTGCTGTCGCTCGTGACGCTCTCCGGCTGCTTCGGCTCTTCCAGCAGTGGCGAGGGCGATCACGCGGCCGCGGCCGAGCGACCCCGGCAGCGGCCCAAGGCCACCGTGCCGTACTGGGTGAACCCGGACGGGAGCGCCGCCAGGCAGGTGGCGGCGTACCGCAAGAAGGGCGAGCGGGACCAGGCGAGGCTGATAGAGAAGATCGCCGACCAGCCGGTCGCGGAGTGGCTCGGGCTGGACGACCCCGAGGGGCAGGCGAGCGGTTTCACCCACGCCGCCGCGAAGGCGAACCGCAGCGCGCTGCTGGTCTTCTACGAGATCCCGCACCGCGACTGCGGGCAGTACAGCAAGGGTGGTGCCGCGGACGGCAATGCCTATCGCGCCTGGCTGGACAAGGTGGTCCGCGGGATCGGCAACCGCCCCGCGACCGTCATCCTGGAGCCCGACGCGCTGCCGCACCTGGTGGACGGCTGTACGCCCAAGCAGTTCCACGAGGAGCGGTACGACCTGCTGACCGGGGCCGTCGACAAGCTCAAGGGGCTGCCGCACACCAAGGTCTATCTGGACGCCGGGAACCCGCACTGGATCAAGGACCCGCGCCGGATGGTGCAGCCGCTGAAGCGTGCGGGCATCGCCAAGGCCGATGGCTTCGCGCTCAACATCTCCAACTACCAGACGACGAAGGAGAACGCGGCATACGGCAGGCAGTTGTCGGCGCTGGTCGGCGGCAAGCCCTTCGTGATCGACACCAGCCGGAACGGAAACGGCCCGGCCCCGGGGACGGACGATCCGCAGGCGTGGTGCAATCCGAAGGGCCGCGCGCTGGGCGAGACGCCGACCACCGACACCGGGGACAGGCTGGTCGACGCCTATCTGTGGATCAAGCGTCCGGGCGAGTCGGACGGTACCTGCAAGGGCGGCCCCCAGGCGGGTCGGTGGTGGCCGCGGTACGCGCTCGATCTCGCCCGTAACGCCGAATAGCGGGCCCGCTCAGTCCCGGGCCTGGGACTTCGTGGTGGCCTTTCCTGGCACCTTCACCCACACCGCCTCCGACGGGGTGCCCTTCTTGTCGACCGCGTTGAGCATGTACCAGCCGGGCGGCACCAGCGAGGAGTCCTTGGGCAGGCGGACCGTGATGCCGTCCTTCTTCCGCTGGAAGTCCAGTGCGATCGACCGCTGCTCCACATTGGTGACATGGGTGAAGGAACTGGGCCGGATCAGCCGCACCTTCTCGATCGCCGAGGGCCGGGAGGTGCCGTAGCTCGTCGTGCCGCCGCGCTTGACCGTCCGGGGCCCGGTGTCGGTGAGCTTCGGGCGCGCGTCCCGGTAGAGGTACGGCGGGGTGTAGATGTCGATCTGCTGCTGGAACTCTCCGGGCTTGGTGTTGGCCTTGTCGCTGAAGAGCGAGTCCGAGCCGAAGGTCATCACCCGGCCGTCGGGCAGCAGCAGCGCGCCGGAGTGGTAGTTGCGGCCCACCAGCGGGTCGGCCACTGCGCGGGAGGAGTTGGTCTTCGGGTCGTAGAGCTCGGCCTTGAGCACATTGCTGTCACCGCGGCCGCGGTAGTCGCCCGAGCCGTTGGTGGTCAGCACCGTGTCGTCGGGGAGGATCACACTGCTGGGATAGCGGGCCTTGGCGTACAGGTCCGGGCCGTCCTTGAAGCGCGGAGTGCTGGCGTGCAGATCGACGATCCGGGTCTTGGCGGTGGCCCGGGAGTCCTCGCCGACTCCGCCGCCGCCGAGCACCATGTACCGCTGGTCCTGTGCCGGGGGCAGCAGGACGGACATCGAGGTCTCCAGCAGCCCGGGGTCGCTGATGCCCGGCACCACGTCGAACTTGTTGCTCTTCAGATCCCAGACACCGGGGGTGCGGCCCTTGTCGTCGGGGCCGTATCCGGCGTTGGAGCCGGTGTAGAAGATGCGGCCCTTGTCGGTGAGGAAGAGCGCGGGGTAGGTCGGGAAGAACCGCTTCTTCGGCAGGTACTTCCACTTCTTGGTCTTCGGGTTGTAGATCTCGTTCTTGCCCGGGACGACCTGGCCGATCTCATCCAGACCGGAGACCGAGAGCACCCTGCCGTCCTGAAGGGTGGTCAGCGTGGGGTACCAGCGGGCCTCGTGCATGGGGTCGACCGGGATGTAGCGCTCGGCCTCCGGGTCGAATTCATAGGCTTCCTTGATTCCCTGGAAGTCCTTCTTGTCGAACGAGAGCTTCTGCGCGATGCCGTAGAAGTTCCGCTTGTCCTTGCCCTCGAGCCCGGAGATCCGGAAATTGTCCTCGGTGCCGGTCTGGTACTTCTTGCCCTTGCGCACCGCCTCGACATAAACGCGTGCGGTGCTGGGGGTGACACGGACCTTTCCGGTCCTGGCGCTCGTGGTCTTCTTGGCGCGCGGGACCAGGACCGGGTCCTTGGATACGAAGGTCTTGCCGCTCTCCTTGCCGGTGAAGCGGGTGCCGGCCGGGAAGGTCTTGGGCTTGTCCGGGTTCTCGTTGTGGACGAACATCAGTCCGCCCGCCTTCTCGACATCGCCCTGGAGCTTCTCATAGCGCTGAGTGCCGCCCGCCACCAGCAGCTTTCCGTCCGGAAGCTGGGTGTGCCCGGAGCAGAAGAGGTCCTTGGGGGTGGGGATGTTCTTGTAGGTGTTCTTCTCCGGGTCCCACAGCACACTGCGGAAGGACTTGGCGGCGAAGTTCTTTGCGTTGTTGCCGGAGCCCGCGACCAGCAGCACTTTCCCGGTGTGGAGCAGCGCGGCGTGGATGGTGTTGATGCGGTATTCCTCGGGGACGTTCACCACGTCCCAGTGGCCGTTGTCGGCCTTGTACTCCGGCTGGTTGATCTTGTAGTTGTGGTACTTCTCGGAGCCGAAACGGTAGAGGGCCGGGCCGTTCATCCCGGCCACCACGATGACAGCCGCCGCACCGAACCCGAAGCGGCGGGTGCGGCGACTCGGTCGGTACTTCACTTCTTATCGTCCCCCAAGGGCGGGCTGCGTTTTCCGTTTCTCCTGGCGGACGGTCCACCGCCAGGCGATGATCGGCGCGGCTGAGACAGCCAGGGCAAGTGATGCCCAAACGGTCATCGCTGGATGACTGTGGCCGAAGTAGAAGGAAGAGGCGAGCGACCCGCCGAAGACCACCAGGAAGAAAAGATGGATCCGGAAGGTGCCGAAGAGGGTGTCGGGGCTCGAGGAGTCGCCCTTGGGAGTCACCACGAAGCGGCTTTTGCGGCGCAGTACGGTGTCGAACAGCGAACGCGCGTAGACGGGCGCGGCCAGCGCGGACATCACCATTCCGGCGACCCCGCCGGAGCCTTCCGGCTCATGCGGAGAGACGTTGTGCCTCCGGTTCCAGATGTACAGGCCGATCTGGAGGGCGGAGGCATTGCCGTAGAGCATCATCCAGATGGCGGGGTCGATCTCGATACCGGAGGCGCCGAACCCCAGGAACAGCGCACAGCTCAGCGCGGCCAGGATCCAGTTCAGCGCCGACATCGGATAGAAGATCACCAGCAGGGTGTAGTTGAAGAGCTTGCCCGGCGGCAGGCTGAACGGGGCCTTCCAGAACTGCTTGAGGATCGTCTCGTAGGTACCCCGGGACCAGCGCAGCTGTTGGGTGAAGAAGTCGGTCCAGGCGGTCGGCCCCTCGCCCACCGCCAGTACGTCCGGGGTGTAGACGGAGGTCCAGTGGCGCCTGGTGGCCGGGTTGCGGTGGCGGTGCAGTTCGAACCCGGTGGCCATGTCCTCGGTGATCGAGTCGTACAGCCCGCCGATGCCCTTGATGGCGCTGATCCGCACCGCGTTGTTGGTGCCCACGAACATCGGGCCGCGATAGGCGTTGCCCGCCCGCTGGATCAGCGCGTGGAACAGGAACTGCTGGCTCTCGGCCGCCTTGGTGACGGCCGCGTCGTAGTTGCCGTAGACCTGCGGGCCGACGACGAAGGCCACGTCCGGGTCGCGGAAGTAGCCGAGCATCCGCTCCAGGTAGTTGGGCAGCGGCACATGGTCGGTGTCCACCGAGGCGAAGAAGTCGTAGGCGTCGCCGTGGGCGTCCAGCCAGGCGTTGTAGTTGCCGTGCTTGGTCTTGGCGCGGTGCGGGCCCTTGGGCTGGTTCCACTTCGCCACGCCCTTGCGGGAGAAGTGATGCACGCCCAGTCTCAGGCAGACCTCCTTGACCTCCGGGTCGTCGCCCTCGTCCAGCAGCCAGACGTGCAGCACCCCGCGATGGCGCAGCCGGATGGCGACTTCGAGGGTCTTCGTCACCATCTCCAGCGGTTCCTTGCCGGGCACGAAGGTGGTGATGAAGGCGACCTTGGTCCCGGTCTCGGGTATCACGGGCACCGGGTCGCGGGCCACGAGCGTGGCATGGGCGTTGGACAGCACGTTCATCGTGCGGAACAGCTCGATCAGCCCGATGGAGACCAGCATGACCGCGTCCATCACGACCAGCGTCGAGCTGGCGCCCTCCCGCTCGGTCCAGTGCGAGGGCTGCATCAGCCAGATCAGCAGCCCCAGCGACAGCAGGGGCGCGGCGCCCAGCAGCAGCGCCGCCCGGATGCGATGCGGCTCCTGCGCGAGCAGGCTGCGGTAGCGCACCCGGTAGGGCTGGGTCGGATCGGGCTGGGTGAGCGGTCCGGCCAGCCTGCTGTAGTGCTCGTAGTCGTACTTCGGCAGGGGCCGTCGCCGCCGGTGCCGGACCGGTCCGTGCCGGAAGTGGCGCGGAATGCGCAGGCGGGTGGTGGCGCACGAGTCGTACGGCTCGTGCCCCTCGGCCGGTTCGCGCCGCTGGGCCGAGTCGTACCTCCCGGTCGGTCCGTACCTTCTGGTCGGTCCGGACGAAGGCTGCCGGGCGCCGGTAGGCGACGACGTCATGAGTCATTCCCCCCGCACGCGTGGTCTGGTGCGTGCTGTCAGTGCTGTCGGCCGGAACCGCCCCCCTCGGCCGTAGGCGGCACAGTACTGGATGCGGACAGGTGTGCGGATGCTGAATGAAAATCTTCTGCTTATTTGCTAAGTAAATCCTGGGTAAATCGATCTTGCTGCGTGTTGGGCTTGGTCGGATCAGCAACTTTGCTGCTGCGAGCCGTTGTTGTAGCGCGGAGCGACCCGTTCCAGGGCTGGCCGCGTTCGCTTGGTCACACGGGCGAACCAGGGCGGGCAGGGCAAATCGGCACGGGGGAGATGGCCGTGCGGCGGCCGAAAATCGACTACTCGGGGTCGGGGAGCGGGGAGCGCAGTCGGGTACGGATGTTGCCGAAGTGCTCGCGGACGGCCTCTTCCGCGCGCAGCGCGTCGCCCGAGCGCACCGACTCCAGAATCTGCCGGTGCTGTGTGCAGGTCATCTTGGGGTCGGTCGGGATGTCGACGAGGTCGGTACGCACCCGGTGGAAGGCATCCCAGAACGCCTCCAACACCTCGCTCAGCAGCGTGTTGTCCAGACTCCCGTACAGCGCGGCGTGGAACGCCCGGTCCGTCTCCGCCCGTACGGCCCCGGCCTCGGCCTCCGCCTCCATGCGTTGGACGATCGCGTCCAGCTCGGCGAGATCGGCCGCGGGTATTCGCCCGGCGAGGCGCGCGATCAGCCCGGTCTCCACGGCCTCGCGCAGCTCCAGTAGTTGGAGCAGACTCTCCTCGCCGCGGTAGTGCCCGGCGACGGTCCGGAAGATCAGCCCCTCGATCATCGGCGCCATCGACATCGGCCCGACGTAGGTCCCGAAGCCGTGCCGGATCTCCACGATCCCCATGGCCTGAAGCGCCTTGAGCGCTTCGCGCACGGAGTTGCGGCTGACCCCGAGCAACTCCATCAACTCGGTCTCGGTGGGCAGCGGAGCCCCCGACGACAACCGCCGGTCGACGATCAGCCGCTTGATGCGTTCCTGGATGTCACTCGCCATCCCCCGCGTATGCGTCGCCACCGCCACCGCCACCTCCGATCCGAACAGCTTACCGGGGGCGGCGCGCGGTGATCAGAGGCGTGCGAGTGCGAGGAAGGTGGCCCAGGCGGTGTGGGAGACGGTGAGTTCCCCGGTGGTGGTGTCTTTGGAGTCGCGGATGTGGACGGTGGTCTGCTCTATGGCGACCTCGACGCAGTTGTCGCCTCCGCCGCCGCTGTAGCTGCTCTTGAACCAGTCGCGTTCGGTGGTGCTCACCGGGGCTCCGTCGCGAAGGCGGTGAAGGCGGTCCAGGCGTCGTGGGAGACGGCGAGCTGGGCGGCGTGGGGGTCCTTAGAGTCGCGGATGTGTACGGAGGCGGCACGTATGGCGACCTCGATGCAGTTTCCGCCTCCGCTTCCGCTGTAGCTGCTCTTGAACCAGTCGTCGCGTTCGGACGTGCTCATAGCGCTCCTCGCATCTGCTCCAGCAGGCTCGTAGTGGCCTGGGGGCTTAGAGCCTGTGAGCGCAGTTTGCCATAGCGTTGGAGCATCGCACTTACGGCTTTTGGGTCAGTGATCATGACGCTCGTGTCCTGAGCCTCGATGTAGCCGACCCACTGGTGCTCGACTGTCTCAGCGAGGCACATCTGTCCGTCAGAGCCGAAGTGATCCTCCTGCCGTAATGGCATGACCTGGATCTCAACGTTCCATCGGCGTTGCTGCGCGAGAAGGTGATCCAGGAGCACTCGGGTGACCTGGGAGCCACCGAGGCTCCGCTCCAACAAGGCTTGTTCGATCACGAAGGAGAACGAGGTGTTTGGTAGTTCCTTGAACAGCCGCTGCCTGGCGAGCCTCGCCGTAACCTGCTGCTCCAACTGCTCGGGTGAGATGTGTGGGAGGCGGCGTTTGAAGACCCCACGGATGTACGTCTCGGACTGAAGCAGCCCCGGCACGACCGCGCACTCGTACGTGAGCAGCGACACCGCCTCCTCCTCGATCCCCGCCCAGTGCCGAAACCATGACGCCAGTCCGACCTTCCGTGTCAGACTGCGGTACGCGGCGCCCAGCACTCGCGCCGCCGGTGCGCCCAACACCGCCTCCGCCCGCTCGATCAGCTCCCTCGGCGGGAACCGTTTGCCCTGCTCGATCTTGGCGATGTACGGCACGGAGTACTGCACGCGTGGAGCGAACTGCTCCTGCGTCAGGCCCGCTTCGTCTCGTAGGGCCTTTAAAACCGCGCCAAAGGTCTTGAGAGTGTCCGACATCTCTGGTTCGCTGTTCGGGCTGCCGCCGTTGTCTGCTGCCATCTGTTCATCGTCACGCGCGGTGACCAACCCCGTCCAGGGCGTGAACTGATACAACGCAAACTGGGTGGGTGTCGGACCTGGCTGACAGCCGGTCGTCACCGGAACGCTTCCGCCATGACCGCTCCACGGCCCCAAGCCCCCCTCACCGTACGTTCGTTCGCGCAGCGCTTCTCCGCCACCCGGCGCGGTGCCCGGCTCGCCCGGCTGCTGGCCGTGCACCAGCTCACCGACTGGGGGTTCGCCCCCGGGGTCGGCGGCTACGACGCCGCCGTACTCGTCGTGGCCGAACTGTCCGCCAACGCCGTGCTCCACGGCCGCGTTCCCGGGCGGGACTTCGCACGGCTGCTGCGGTACGACGACCAGGCGGGCCGTCTGGAGATCGAGGTCTCGGACACCCATCACGCGGACCCCATTCCCAAGGCCCCCACGTCGGACGACGAACAGGGCCGCGGCCTGCTCCTGGTCGAGGCGCTGGCCGACCGCTGGGGCGTACGGGACCGCCGCGGTCCGGGGAAGACGGTGTGGGCGACGGTGCTCAACAACAGCCCCTCGCAAACGACTTGAGCTCTGCTCGAGGGTGAGGGGCGGTTGGCGCGGGCCTCCGGCGTGCTGCTGTCGCCTGACTCATTGCCACACCCCGGTGCGCCGGGGTCCGGCCCTGGCGGTCCGCCCCGCGGTGCGGGAGATTTCAGCGGCCGGGTCAATCGGGACCCACGCGGATCTTTCCCTCAGGAGGGGATATGTCGTCCATTCGCGCCTTAGTCGTCGCTGCCGTCGCCGCCGGTGTTCTCGCCGGCACCGGTACCGGAGCCATGGCGGCCACGGCCGTCAGCCGCTTCGACGACGGCAGCTTCGAGACACCCGTGGCGCCGGCCAACTCGTTCCAGATGGTGACGGCGGGGGGTTCCATCGGCCCGTGGCAGGTCACCGCCGGAAGCGTCGACCACATCGGTGCCGGGTTCTGGCAGGCGGCAGAAGGCGATCAGTCCGTCGACCTCAGCGGCCAGAGCGGCGGAACCGTGGCGCAGACGTTCACGACGGTCCCGGGGAAGCGGTACACGGTGACGTACTCCCTCGCGGGGAACCCCGCGAGCGGCCCGGCGGTGAAGACCGGGAAGGTCCTGGTGGACGGGCAGAACTTCCAGGACTTCACCTTCGACACCACGGGCAAGTCCATGACGAACATGGGCTATGTGACCCGTGAGGTGACCTTCGTGGCCACCGGCGCCTCCACGACGCTGGCGTTCGCCAGCACCACCAATACGGCCGCGGGACCGGTCCTCGACGACGTTCAGGTGCGCGAGTGCGCACCGTGCCCGAGCTGCTGACCACCATCACGCTCGGAGTGGCCCCGGCGCACCGGCGCCGGGGCCACTCCTGGTCCTGGGTTCAAGGCCCCTCGGGGGCCTCGGCGGACGCCAGATGCGCGGTGACGTCCTCGACCATGCGGCCGAGGAGACGGCCCAGTTCCTCCCGGTCCCGCGTCGGCCAGTCCGCCATGGCCGCGGTGAACCAGGAGAGCAAGGTGCGCATATAGCGGTCGGCGGTCGCCGTTCCCTCCGGGGTCAGGGCGATCAGCCGGGCCCGCTGGTCGTGCGGGTCGGCGACCCGGTGGACGAGGCCGCGCTGTTCGAGTCCCTGCACCTGGCGGGTGGCGTGCGGGCCCGCGACCTGCATCCGGGTGGCGATCTCGCCGATGCGCAGCGGCTGGTCCGCCATGCGCAGGACGCCGAGAACCGCCAACGCGGGCCGCTCCAGCGTGATTCCGGCGGCCGCGACGGTGCGCTCGAACAGGGTGCCGCGGTTCAGCGCGTTGCTGAGCTGCGTCAGATGGGGGAGCACCGCCGCGAGCGGGTCATCGTCGTTCGGGACCATCACACATCCTCTTGCTTACCTAAGTTAGGTATATTTTTGATCCAGGGAGGTACGCCAATGAGGAAGTTACCGAAGGGCAAGATCCTGATCTCCGGAGCCGGTGTCGCGGGGCCCGCGCTGGCCTACTGGCTCCATCGATACGGCTTCGCCGTCACCGTTGTGGAGAAGGCGCCCGCGATGCGCGGAAGCGGCTATCCGGTCGATGTCCGGGGCACCGCGCTGGAGGTGGTGCGGCGGATGGGGGTGCTGCCCCGGTTGAGGGAGGCTCATATACGCACCCGGCGGATCGGCTTCGTGGGCGCCGACGGGAAGGTGCTGAGTTCCATGAAGCCCGAAGCCCTCGTCGGTGGGACGGAGGGGCGGGACATCGAACTGCCCCGGGGGGATCTGGCCGTGGTGCTGTACGACGCCGTGCGGGACGATGTCGAGTTCCTGTTCGGCGACTCGATCGCCGCGCTGCACGGCGAGGGCGGCGGCAAGGCCGTGGAGGTGGTCTTCGCCGGCGGACGGGAGCGCGCCTTCGACCTCGTCATCGGTGCCGATGGGCTCCATTCGCGCACCAGGGGGCTGGCGTTCGGGCCCGAGGCGCGCTTCCACCGGTATCTCGGCTACTGCTTCGCCGGGTTCACGATGCCCAACCGCCTCGGGCTCTCGCATGAGGCGCTGGTGTGCAACGTGCCGGGGAGGGCCGCGACCCTGTACGCACCCGGCGAGGGTGATCAGCTGCACGCCTTCTTGATCTTCGCCCGTCCCGATCCGCCGTACGGCGCGTTCGCCGACCCCGGTGGCCAGCGGGATCTGGTCGCTTCGGCTTTCGCCGGGTGCCGTTGGGAGATCCCGCGGATGGTCGACGCCCTGCGCGCGTCCGAGGATCTCTTCTTCGACGTCGTCAGCCAGATCCGGATGCCCCGGTGGTCGCGCGGCCGGGTGGCTCTCGTCGGCGACGCCGCGTACGCGCCCTCGTTTCTCTCCGGGCAGGGTACGAGCATCGCGCTGGCCGGTGCGTATGTGCTGGCCGGAGAGCTGGCCGCCGGTTCGGGCCGGGGCGGTCACACGGAGGCCCTCGCGGCGTACGAGCGGGTGATGCGGACGTTCGTCGAGCTGAATCAGGCGCTCGCCGACGGCGGGGGTGTCACGCTCATGCCCCGTACCCGTGCCGGGCTGTGGCTGCGGAACCGGATGCTGCGGATGGCGCCCCTGCTCGCCCGCATCGGGCCGGTCGGGCGCAAGGGCCGGAGTGCCTATACGGCACTCACGCTGCCCGAGTATCCCGAGCCCGCGGGGGTGTAGGGCCGCCCGCGCAGGGCCCGAAAAAGCGACTGGGGTTTCTCGGTGAACCGAGAAACCCCAGGTCAGTGGCGTAAGCCAAGGTGCGCCGCCAGGGACTCGAACCCCGGACCCGCTGATTAAGAGTCAGCTGCTCTAACCAACTGAGCTAGCGGCGCCTGCTGACGGAGGAATCTTACCGGACCCCGGGCGGTGCTCCCGACCAGCGGTGCCGTGGCCTGGCCATTGGTATGGACATGTCCAAAACTGCTCGCTACGCTCGACTTGGTCTAGACCGCAGTGCACGGCTCATGGACTCCCCACGTCTTCAGGAGCGAAGCATGCGCAACAAGATCCGCGCTGCTGTCATCGGCATCGGTCTCACGGCGGTCTCCGTCCTCGCGACCGGCGGCAGCGCTTCCAGCCACGGGTACACCGACTCACCCATCAGCCGCCAGAAGCTGTGTGCCAACGGCACCGTCACCGGGTGCGGTGCCATTCAGTACGAGCCGCAGAGCGTCGAGGGGCCGAAGGGGTTCCCGGCGGGCGGGCCGGCGGATGGGCTGATCTGCGCGGGCGGTAACAGCCAGTTCGCAGAGCTCGACGATCCGCGGGGCGGCAACTGGCCCGCGACCAAGGTCAACGCGGGGCAGAGCTACACGTTCAACTGGCGCTTCACCGCCTCGCACGCGACCACCGACTTCCGGTACTACATCACCAGGAACGGATGGAATCCCGGCCAGAAGCTGACCCGCGCGAGCCTGGAGCCGCAGCCGTTCCTGACCGTGCCGTACCACGGTCAGCGGCCGCCGTCCTCGCTCTCGCACGCGGGCACGCTGCCGAGCGGGAAGAGCGGCAAGCATCTGATTCTCGCCGTGTGGACGATCGCGGACACCGGGAACGCCTTCTACGCCTGCTCGGACGTGTCGTTCTGACCGTTCCGAGCGAGGCCGGATCCTCGGGTGCGGTGCCGTCCGGGCGGCACCGCACCGCCGTTGATCAGGCCGTTGATCAGGGCCATGGTCGCCTCCGCCGACAGCGCGCTGTCCACGATCCGGCCGAAGGCATCGGCGAACACATGGACGTCATCGGCGCCTTCGACATACGTCGGACCGCACACGTTCTCCTGGGTGACCACATCCGGCAGCGGACCGCGGAAGCCCACCAGGGTGAACGCACCGGAGTCGCCGGGGTTGGGGGCGGCGTCGATCGGCATCACCTGGAGCGTCACCGTCGGCCACTCGGCCACCTCCAGCAGCCGCCGCAGTTGGGCGGTCATGAGGGCAGGGCGACCGGTGAAGCGGCGGCGCAGGGTGGCCTCGTGGATGACCGCCCACAGTTTCAGCGGGGCGCCGGGGCGGGTCAGTACGGCCTGGCGGGCCAGGCGCACTTCGGCGAGGGCGTCGACCTCGGACTCGCTGCGGGACACCGCGTGGCCCGCGATGGTCTCGCGCGCGTAGTCGGGCGTCTGTAGCAGTCCGGGGAGGACCAGCGGGGCGTAGTCGCGGACGGACTCCGCGTCCGACTCCAGGGCGATGTAGTCGGCGTAGGCGGGTGCCACGACCCCGCGGTAGGTCTGCCACCAGCCGCGTCTGGCCGCGTCCTTGGCCGCCTGGGTGGCCATGACCTCGAGCGCGGCCCGGGTGTCGGCGTCGTCGATCGCGTACGCCCGCAGCAGGGTGCCGACCTCCGTGGTGCGGATCGTGGCGTTGGCGTTCTCGATCCGGGAGAGCTTCGGCGCGGTCCAGAGGCGGGCGTGAGCGGAGGCGTTCTCCGCGGCGTTCAGGGCGTCGGCGGCCGCGTCCAGCGTCATTCCCGCCTCGGTGCGCAGTCTGCGCAGTGCGGACCCCAAGCGCCTGCGCCGGACCGTGGGCACTGGCTGGTAGGACATGTCGCCAGTCTGGCGTATCGCCAACTAGCAGCGGACTGACGGCATATGCCAGTCTTGCCCCGGTGGCTCGAAACATTGCGAGTAGCACGCGCATGGGACAGGATCGCTCAGGTGAGGCGGCACGCGCCGTGCTTTGGAGGGGCCCCGGACCATATGGCTGAAAACTTTCCGCAGCGATACGAACTGCGCCTCCGCGTCCATCCGCAGACCCTCGCCGAGGTACGCCGCGCGGTGGGGGCCCGGCTGCGGCTGTGGGGCCGTGAAGAGCTGATCACCGCCGCGGCGATGTGCGTCACCGAGCTGCTGTCCAATGTGCACAAGCACGCCGCCTCGCCGGAGTGCGTGCTGACCCTGGAGGACCACCGGCACGGCATCTGTGCCGCGGTCAGCGACACCGAGTCCGCGCTGCCGGTGGTCAAGGAGCCCGACTTCCTCTCCGAAAGCGGACGCGGGATGTTCCTGCTGAGCAAGACGGCCCACGCGTGGGGCACCGACCTCACACCCACCGGCAAGACGGTCTGGTTCACCCTCCATGCCGAAGCGGTGGAACCCTGACCCGCGGCGCCGGTAGCGTGGAATCCGCGACCGAGGGGCTCAGCGGCAAGGGGGTGGACCATGGATCCGGTGACGGCGGGTGCGCTGGTCACGGCGGTCAACGCGGCCGTGTCAGGGGCCGGGGGCGAGGCCGGACGGCGGGCCCTGGACTCACTGGGCGCACTGGCCCGCAGGGTGCTGCGGCGCGAGGAGGCCGACCCGGCGGGTGATCCCGCACCGGTGGTCATTCCCCACGACGACGCCGAGCGGCTGCGCGCACTGGCCGAGCTGCTGGCCGAACGGGCCCGCCAGGAGCCGGACTTCGGGCGCGACCTCGCGGCATGGATGCGCGAGCACGCCGCGGCCACCGGCGAGGGCGAGACGGGGGCGGTGCACAACACGATCTCCGGGGACGCCCGGATCACCGGCCCGGTCATCCAGGGCCGGGACTTCCATATGCCGATCAGCTTCGGCGGCTCCTGACCCCCGGATGGCTGACCTCACCCCCGGACGAGGGTGCTGCGTCATCCGTCACGCCGCTGACAGCAACCGGACAGCGGCCGGTCCGGGTGGTCGCGGGGTGTGGCGGGGTCGCTGCGCTGCGTACGAGCGACCTGGGTGCACCTGTCCGGTTCCCGTAACTTGTTGACAGTTGGACTCCTTGGGGCAGGGGCGGAGTGGCGCACGGTGGCCCGCCATCGTCGTTTGACCAACTCTTTACCTTACGCCCCGCGTTGACGTCGTTGCTGTGTGCGAATTAGTGTCGATGCTGATTTCGCAATGCTGCCTCGCGCCTCGCTTTTGGGGCAAACGAAATACAAGAACCAGGCCGGTATTTGGAAAAGTAAGTTTCTGAAGCCCTCAGGGGAAGTCATGGTTGGTCTTGTCCGAGTATCCGAGCCTTCTTCTGAGAGTGCGGCAGCTGCTCCGGCCATGGCCCCGGACCATGTGGAGCGCGCCCTTCTCGAGGCGCGCGACCTGATCGAGTCGACGGTCATCCGGCACCGCCGGGAGCTGGCCCAGGACTCCTGGGCGGGGACGGCGCTGGAGAAGGTGCCGCTCGCGGAGGTCGTCGACACGCTCGTCGGAGGCGCCGAACGGACCGTGTGGGTGGTCATGCCGGGAGGCGAGGAGCAGACGGATGCCGTCTGCACGGCGCTCGCCCGGTCTGCCGAGGGAGTCCACCGGAGCGTGGATGTCCGCTTGCTGTGCGGGGAGCGGACCGCGTCCGCGAACGCGATACGCGCGCTGGCGCGCGCCGATCCGCGGTGCGAAGTCCGGGTCGGCGACGCCGGATTGTCCGAGGTGCTGCTCGTCGACGGCCAGCTGGTCTACCTACGCGGCGGCGGCCGTACGGATCCGGCGCGGGGCGGCGTACGGCAGGCGACGCTGGTCGAGGACCCCGCCACGGTACGGGCCCTGGAGCTGATGTTCACGGGGGCCTGGGGGAATGCCATGGCGCTCGCGGAATATCCGCGGCTGGACGGGCGGCTGTGCCGGGATTCGGCCCGGCGGATTCTGGAATGTCTGCGCACCGGCCACACCGATGAGGTGGCGGCGCGCGAGATGCAGGTGTCCCTGCGCACCTATCGCCGCCATGTCGCGGAGATCATGCGGGAGCTGGGGGCCAACTCCCGCTTCCAGGCGGGGGTACGGGCGGTGGAAAGGGGGCTGCTGCCCAGCCGTCACTGACCGCGCTCGCGACCTTGACCAGGTCATCGAGCAGGAACTCGGGCAAGAAGTGTGGGGGAGATGGACGACCGCGGACGCGATCCGGGGCCGGAGGCCATGCATGCGGGGGATGTGCTGGACCGGACGCTGCGGGAGGTGCGGGCGCTGATCGAATCCACCGTGGTGGAACACCGCGCCCGGCGCTCCCGGAGCGCACACTTCACCGAGGTGGGAATTGAGGATTCCGCCTTTCTGGCCGCCGCCGAGCAGGTGATCACGCAGGCACGGCGGGGAGTGGACGCGGTGTTCCCGGAGGCCACGGCGCAGATGGCACCCGCGCATGCGGCGCTGGGCACTCTGCTGACCGACCTCGACGACGCGGTGCGGATACGGGTGCTGCGCGGCAGATCCGGCCCCGGCGGCGGCCCGCCACCGGGGCCCGCACCGGCGTCCGTACCGCTGCCGGGAGCGGAGCGGACGGCGGGCGGCCCAGCCTCCGGAGCGTCTGGACCACCTGCCTCCGGGTCACCTGTTTCCGGAGCACCTGCTTCAGGGCCACCTGTTTCCGGAACAACCGCTTCCGGAGCTGCCCGTTCAGGGGCCGGCGCCTCCGGACCGACCGCCTCCGGATCGACCTTCTCCGGTCAGCCGCTCTCCGGAAGACCCGGCGGCAGCCGGAGCGTCGGGGACCAGGCCCCCCGCCCGTCCCTCCCCCAGGTGCGTACCGCCACCGTCGCCCTGCCCACGGCGGTGATCGCCGACGGCCGGACCGCGCTGGTGTGCACCGGGACCGACGAGGGACGTCTGACCTCGGTGGTCCAGGACCCGCTGGTGGTCGGCACGCTGCACGGGATGTTCCGCACCATCTGGGCGAGCGCGGTACCCGCCGCCCGCCCCCTCGACTTCGGCAACCGCGCCCGCACCGAGATGGTGCGGCGGGTGCTGGCCCGGCTGCGGGACGGGGTCACCGACGAGGCCGCGGCCCGCGATCTGGCGATCTCGGTGCGCACGTACCGCCGCTATGTGACCGGGATCCTGGAGCTGCTGGAGGCCGGTTCCCGCTTCCAGGCGGGCGTCCGCGCCGGTGAACTCGGCATCCTCGGCGACTCCTCGAAGCCGCCGCCCGACACCGCGGGCCGCTGACATCGGGGGCCATCACCGGCTCGCGTCAGAGCGGGCGTTTTTGCTGTTCGATGTACTGGCGGACGGTCGCCAGCGGTGCTCCGCCGCACGATGCGGAGAAGTACGAGGGCGACCACAGGTGTCCGTGCATGATGGCGCGGTTGATCCGGCCGGTGAACTCCTGCCGTATCCGGCGAGCGGAGACGCCCTTGAGACTGTTGACCAGCTTCGAGACGGCGACCTTGGGCGGGTAATGCACCAGGAGGTGGACGTGATCGCGTTCGCCGTTGAACTCCTTCAGCTCCGCCTCGAAGTCCTCGCACACCTTCCGCATGATCTCTTCGCAGCGCGTCAGCATCTCGTCGTCGAACACCCCGCCCCGGTACCTCGTCACAAAGACCAAATGCACATGCATGGCCGAAACGACGTGCCTGCCCCGCCTGTAATCATTCTGCCCGTCCATGAGGCCAATCGTAGTAGGATCGTGAGTGTGCAGCTCCGCTACAACTACCGGGCCTACCCGGATGCCACCCAGCGCCGTGCGCTGGCGAATGCCTTCGGCTGCGCCCGCGTGGTGTGGAACGACTGCCTGCGCGACCGCAAGGAAGCCCACGCGGCCGGGCTGCCGTATGTGAAGTCGGCGGAGTTGTCCAGGCTTCGCATCACCCAGGCCAAGCGCACCGCCGAACGGGCCTGGCTCGCGGATGTGTCGGCGGTCGTCCTGCAACAGTCCCTGCGGGACCTCGACAGCGCCTACAAGAACTTCTTCGACAGCCTCAAGGGCAAGCGGCAGGGCCGGAAGGTCGGGCCGCCCCGGTACAAGTCGAAGAAGGACACCCGGCAGTCGATCCGCCTCAACACCAACGCCTTCTCCCTCCAGGAGAATGGCACGGTGTATGTGGCCAAGGTCGGCAACCTCAAGGTCACATGGTCCCGCCGGCTTCCGGTCGCGCCCACGTCCCTGACCGTCACCAAGGACAGCTGCGGCCGGTACTTCCTCAGCTTCGTCGTGGACACCGGGCCGGACATCCTCCCCGGCCTGGAGACCGACGCCGGTATCGACCTCGGCCTGTCCGCGTTCGAGGTCCTGTCCGACGGCCGGAAGATCGACAGCCCTCGCTTCCCGCGCCGGGCGGAGAAGAAGCTCAAGCGTCTTCAGCGGGAGCTGTCCCGTAAGGCCAGGGGATCGAAGAACCGGGCCAAAGCCCGCATCAGGGTCGCGCGCCAGCACGCCAAGGTGGCGGACCGGCGCCGGGACTGGCACCACAAGGCATCCACACAGATCATGCGCGACAACCAAGCGGTGTACGTGGAAGACCTCGCGGTGTCCGGCCTCGGCCGCACCCGCCTCGCCAAGTCCGTGCACGATGCGGGATGGTCCGCGTTCGTCGGCATGCTCCAGTACAAGGCGGTCAAGCACGGCCGCACCTTCGCCACAGTGGACCGGGCCTTCCCGTCCTCTCAAGTCTGCTCGGCCTGCGGATTCCGGGACGGCCCCAAACCCCTGCACGTCAGGCAATGGACGTGCAGCCAGTGCGGCACCGTGCACGACCGCGACCACAACGCAGCCCGCAACGTCCTCTTCGAAGGACGCCGCATCGTCGCCACCGGACGGGTGGAGACGCTAAACGCCTGTGGAGCGCCGGTAAGACGGGCACACGTGCCCGCACAGCGCGTTGAAGCAGGAAGCCCCCGGAAGGGTCAGACAACCCAGGCCGGAATCCCTGGACATTAGGCCAGAGAGCACGTCAAGCAGGAGAGCGAAACCGCCGATGCCCACGACCGGGTGGCCGCACTGCACCGGCCCTGGGACGAGGTGCGCGTGGGCGATCCCCGAGCCACCGCGGCCCAGCACGGCAAGGGCAAGCTGACCGTCCGCGAGCGGCTGGAGCGCGGGCTCGTCGACGATGTCATCGATCCGGCGCTGACCCGGCAGACCCTCATCGCGGCGCTGGAGATGCTGCGCGCCAAACATGCCCCGCTGCCTGCGCGAAAACATGGAAATCCGCCGACGTGACTATTTCGTTTTCCCCATCCACATTGTAATCCGCCGCGTACGGGCGATAGGTTGCACGCGGGCGTGCCCGAGAAGGCAACAGCCGGTATTGCAAGGGGATTTGGGGATGACCGAAGGGGACGGAAGGGGTGCGACCGCCACGGCGGCCGCGGGCGGCGGACCGAGGACCACGGCGCCGCATTCACCCCGACCGGGACGTGCGCGAAAGAGCGGCCACGCCACCGAAAAGGCGCGGCGCGGGGGCAACGGGCGGCAAAACCACAGGGGTTCACATGGCCGCCCTGTTCCCGCGAAGCGTGGCCGGGCCATCTTCCACGGAGTGCTTCCGCCGCTGGTATTCGGGCTGCTGCTGCTTCTCGTATGGGACATCGTCACCCGTACCGGAATGGTCGCGGAGTTCTATCTGCCCGCCCCGGGCGCGCTGGCGAGCCGTTTCCTCGACGAGGTACAACACGGCCAGCTCCTGGACTACACCAAGGAAACGGTGTGGGAGGCGCTGGCGGGCGGCGGTCTGGGGATCGCGGTGGCGCTGCCGCTCGGCTATCTCATCGCCCGCAGTGAGCTGGCGGCGGCGGCGCTCCAGCCGTATGTGGCCGCCTCGCAGGCGGTGCCCGCGGTGGCGCTGGCCCCGCTGTTCGCCCTGTGGCTGGGCTACGGACTGCTGCCCATCGCGGTGCTCTGCGCCCTGCTGGTGTTCTTCCCCATCCTGGTCAACACCGTGCTGGGGCTGCGCTCGCTGGACCCGGATGTGATGGGGGCCGCGCGGGTGGACGGGGTGGGGCGGTGGGGGATGCTCTGGTACATCGAGCTGCCGCTCGCCCTGCCCAGCATTCTCGCCGGGGTGCGCAACGGCCTCACGCTCTCCATCACCGGCGCGGTCGTCGGTGAGTTCGTGATGGGCGGTGAGGGCCTGGGGCAGCTGCTGACCATCCAGCGCCAGGAGGCCGACACCGAGGGCCTGTTCGCCACGCTCGTCATGCTCTGCCTGCTCGCCGCCTGCCAGTACACGGTGGTCCGGCTGGCCGAGAAACTCGTCCAGCGCGACTGACATCGTTCACCCAAGAGGAGACGTAGTGCGTTTTGTGAGGACGTCGATGAGCCGTGCCCGCAGACACCAGGTCATGGGGGCGGCTCTTGCGTCGGCCGTGGCGCTGGCCATGCTGACCTCATGCGCCGAGGAGCCGAAGGACGCGGGGGACAAGGGCGGCAAGGGCATCACGGTCGGGCTGACGTACACGCCCAACATCCAGTTCGCACCGTTCTACGCGGCCGCTGAAAAGGGCTACTACAAGGATGCCGGTCTGAATGTGACCCTGCGTCACCACGGTGCGGCCGAAGATCTCTTCGGAGCCCTGAAGTCGGGCAAGGAAGATGTGGTCTACGCGGGCGGCGACGAGATGCTCCAGGCCCGGTCCAAAAATGTGCCGGTCGTGAACATCGCCACCTTTTACCAGAAATACCCGGTGGGCCTGATCGTCCCCAAGGACTCCGGAATCCGGAGGACCTCAAGGGCCGCAAGATCGGTACCCCCGGCCCCTATGGCGAGACCTATTTCGGTTTGCTGGCGCTCCTGAAGGAGGGCGGGCTTTCCACCAAGGACACCAAGGTCCAGAACATCGGTTTCACCCAGCAGGCCGCCCTGACCGGAAAGAAGGTCGAGGGCGTGATGGGCTACCTGAATAACGACGCCGTCGCCTTCAAGGAGGCCGGGACCTCGGTACGGGCGATTACGCTCGACTCGGGTGACAAGGGAGATCCGCTGGTCGGTGTGGGCCTTGGCGCCAAGAAGAGCACACTGGACAAGCGCGGCGACGAGATGAAGAAGTTCGTCGATGCCTCGCTGCGCGGTATGCGGTACGTGATGGATCACCCGGACGAGGCCATCCAGCTGAGCCAGAAGTACGTACCGAGCCTGCGCGGTGACAAGCAGCGGAAGAACGCGCGCGCGGTGCTGAAGGCCACCATCCCGCTGTTGAAGAACGAACAGGGCGAGGTGGGCGTCAACGACCCGCAGACCTGGGCCCGGATGGCGGACTTCATGTACGACCAGGGGCTGCTGGGGGAGACGGTGCCCCCCGAGGACGCCTACGACAACGACTATCTGCCCAAGTCGTAGCGCTGGGAGTGGACTGGGGCGTTGGCGGCGGGCGGCCAGGCGCTCGCCGCCCCCGGCCGGGGGCACCTCCCAGCGGTAGCTGGGGGCGAGCCGAAGGGGCGCGCCGCTGTCGAAAGGGAGAGCGCGCGGAGGCCCTGAGGCACGAAGGGCCGAGCACGGTCGACTGTCGGCAGGGGCTGAGGCGCCCCGGAGGTGAACCGAGCCCTGAAAAAAGGGGGGCTTCAGCGCCCCGGAGGCGAACCGAGCCGCGAAAATGGGCTGGGCAGGGCCGCCGACACCGCGAAGGCCGCCCCGGCCCCGGCCGCCAGCGCCACCCAGCTGCCCGTCGCCGAGGTCTGGGAGAGCACGAACAGCCCGATGGCCGGGCCCGAGGCGGTGCCCAGATTCCACGCCAGCGAGGCCAGCGCGCTCGCCCGGCCCACCGCTTCCTCGCCCGACCAGCGCAGCAGCAGCGGATAGAACGCCGAGGAGTACGTCAGCTCACCCGCCGCGAACACCACCGCGAAGGCCAGCAGCAGTCCATGGCGTACCGCGGCCGGGGCCGAGGGACCGGCCAGCGCCGCGCCGAGACCGCAGCCGAACGCCCCGGCCCACAGCACCGGTCCGGCCGCCAGGCTGACGGTCTCCGGCAGCCGCTCCAGCCGGCGGCTCAGCAGCGGCTGAAGGGCCACCAGAGCGAAGGAGTTGGCCGCCACCACGGCGCTCACCCAGCCCAGCGTGATGCCCATGTGGTCGTGCATCAGCAGCGGGACGGTCGCCTCGATCTGGGTGAAGCCGACGATCGCGAACAGGGCCTGGGCGACCACCAGCAGCGCCATGGGCCGGATCCGCAGCAGGGTGCGGTAGGTCGGCCCGGACGTTCCGCCATCCGTCTCCGGCCCCTTCTTCGACGCCTGCGATTCCGCCGCCTTCGGCCGCAGCGCCTGGATCACCACGACCAGTGGAACGGCCGCGGCCGCGTTGGCCAGATACAGCCAGCGCAGCGTCCCGGTGGGGGTCGCGGCCCCGTGCAGCGCGAGCCCCGCCATCACCGAACCGAACCCGATCCCGGCGTTGTTGACGATGTGCCGGCCGGTGAACGCCCTCCGCCGTCCGCTCTCCGGCACGGCGAGGTCGACCACGCCGACGATCGAGGCGTAGAAGAGCCCGAAGCCGACGCCGACACAGGCGCCGGAGACCAGCACCAGCGCCACCCCGTCGGCCGGGGCCAGCAGCCCGTACCCCACGGCCAGCGCCGCGCCGCCGATCGCCCCCACCCGGTGCGGGCCGCGGCGATCGGCCAGCGGACCGCCGAGGAGGGCCGCGGCAAAGCTGGCCGCGGCCATCGCGATGAAGTAGCCGCCCGCGGCCCGGGAGCCGAGCCCCAGCAGTTGGCTGATGTAGATCGAGGTGAACGGGAAGCACAGGCCGTTGCCCAGGCTGGAGAGCAGCAGCACGGCCATGAGCAGGGTGAACCGCCGCCCGAGGGGGGTACGGGCGGCGGGCGGGGTCTCGGCCGCCTCGGGAGGGGGCTCGGTCACGTGGTCAGCGCGGCGCGCAGCGTGAGCAGCTCCTCGACCGTGCGCAGATCGTAGGGGGCGGGCAGGGACAGCATCACATGCACCGCCCCGGCCTCGGCGAACCCCTCCACCAGCGGCAGCTGGTCCGGGTTGACCATGACCGTACGGGCGACCTCGCCGGGGTCCCGGCCGACCCGCTCGCACCACTGGTCCAGCACACCGCTCAGCTCGCGGAACTCGGCGACCGGGTCCTCGGAGGCCCAGCCGTACCAGTTCCACCAGTCGGCCTCCCGGGCCACCAGCTCCAGGGTGCGACGCCGCCCACCCCCGCCGATCAGCACCGGAAGCCGTCCGGCGGGCCCGGGGTTGAGCCGGGCCAGCCGCTCCTTGACGGCCGTGACGGCGGCGGCGAACGCGTCCATGCGCTCGGCCGGACCGGGGAACGGGATGCCGTACTCGGTGTGCTCGGCCTCGAACCAGCCCGCGCCCAGGCCCAGCACCAGCCGTCCGCCGCTGAGCTGGTCCACGGTGCGGGCCATGTCGGCGAGCACCTGCGGATTGCGGAAGGCGGTGCAGCTCACCAGCGGGCCGATGGCGGCCCGCTGGGTCTCGACCGCCATCGCGGACAGCAGCGACCAGCACTCGTAGTGGCGTCCAGCCGGGTCGCCGGTGTGCGGGAGGAAGTGGTCCCAGGTCCACAGGGAGTCGACGCCGAGCGCGTCGGCCTCGCGCCAGGCGGTGCGCAGTTCCGCGACACCGGTGTGCTGGGGGTGGAGCTGTACGCCTACGCGCAGGGACACGGCGGTCCTTTCTCGGATGTGCTCGGGTGGCTCGGATGCGGCGCGGGACCCGGTGCGTTACGGGGTGACGACGACCCGGTAGACGGGGGTCCCGGCGGTCTGCTGGAGCGCCTTCTCCACCTCGTCGAGCGCATAGCGCGCGGTGACCAGCGTCCGGAGCCGCTCGGCGAGACCGCCGCCGCGGAGCAGTTCGGCGGCGGCGCGCCAGTCGTCGGGCTCATGGCTGAAGGAGCCGGTGACGGTGAGCTGGCGGCGGTGCACCTCGTAGCCGGGCAGCTCGGCGGGCGGGCCGTCGGGGCCGCCGCCGAAGAGCACGATGGTGCCGCCGTCGGCGACGGAGGCCAGGGCGGTGGCGATGGACTCCCTGGACGCGATGGTCACGAACACCACGTCGGCGGGCGCGAGGTGACCGACGTCCTCGGGGGTGACGGCCGCGTCGGCCCCGGCGTCGGCGATGGCGGCGAGCCGCTGCTGGTCGCGTTCGACCACACACACGCCGCGGGCCTGGAGGTGCCGGGCGACGGCGAGGTGCAGCCGGCCCATGTAGCCCGCGCCGATCACGGTGACCCGGTCACCGGCGCGGAATCCGCCGCGGCGCAGCGAGTGGACCACACAGGCCAGCGGTTCGCCCATGGCGGCCACGGCGGGGTCGGTGTCGCCCACCGACCACACCCGGGAGGCGGGGAGGACGATGTACTCGCCCAGGCCCGCGCCCATGGCGATGGCGCCGTCCTCCCGGACCTGGCCCTGGAGGGCTACGCAGATGGCGGACTGGCCGCGGCGGCAGGCCCGGCAGGTGCCGCAGCGGGGCAGTCCGTCGAGGGTGACCAGGGAGCCGACGGCGGGCATGTCCTCCAGGTCGGCGGCCTTGGCGCCGACCTTCTCCACCCAGCCGGATATCTCATGTCCGGCGGCGGCCGGGTAAACGTTCATGCGCCCGGCGTACAGATTGGCCTCCATGGTGCAGATGCCGCACGCCGCGATGCGGACGAGCACCTCGGAGTCGCCCACGTCGGGCACAGGTATCTCTCTGATCTCCACCTGGCCTGGCGCGGTGATGACAGCGGTGCGCATGTGAACTGCCTTCCGGAATACGGACGTTGTGCCGGGAGGCTATGTCGCGCTGTCAGCCGTGGCAAGAAAGGATCAACGGTCGGAACCGGCCGATGAGGACGCCCGCCGGAAGGTCCACCAGATGACCGCCGCCCCGACCGCGGCGGCGATGGCGCCGACGACGGAGGCGACATGCATGGCGTGCACAAAGCCCCGGTCGGCGAGGTCGGACAGATGGGGCAGCCGCAGCCGGTCGCCGATCATCCGGGTGGCCTCGGGGGACTCCTGGGCGGAGTCGGCGGCTCCTGGGGGCAGCCGGTCCAGATCCGGGGTGATCCGGTCGCGGTAGACGCTGACGAGGACGGAGCCGAGGACGGCGACCCCGAGGACACCGCCGATCTGCCGCATCGCGTTGTTGACGGCCGAGCCGGCCCCGGTGCGGTCGGCGGGCAGTACGGACATGATGGCCTCGGTGGTGGGGGCCACCGCGGCGCCCATGCCCAGCCCCTGGAGGATGAGGAAGACCCAGAACAGCGCCAGTCCGCTGTGCTCGTCGAGGAAGACGTAGGCGAAGAATCCGATGGTGGCGATCAGCATGGCGGTGGTGACCACCGCGCGGACCCCGAACGCCCGGACCAGCTTGGCCGAGAACGGGGCACCGAGTAAGACGCCGAGGGCGACGGGGGCGATGGACAGCCCGCACTCCAGCGGGGTCTGGCGGTGCACCCCTTGCAGATAGAAGCTGGTGTAGTACATCGAGCCATTCAGGCCGAAAAAGGTGAGCATCACCGCCACACTGGCGCCGGTGAACCGGATGTCGCGGAACAGCCGCACGTCGAAGCTGGGGTTGGTCACCCGCAGTTCGACCAGGACGAACACCACGACCAGCAGCGCGCCCCCGGCGAGTGCCGCGAGGATGGCCGGATCGGTCCAGTCGTTGCGGTGGCCGCCCTCGATGACGCCCCAGACGATGGCGAACAGCCCGGCGGTGGAGAGCACCACGCCCAGCGGGTCGAACTTCTGCCGCACCCGCTTGGCCACCCCGGGCAGGAAGACCAGCGACCCGGCCACGCACAGCACCACGATCGGGACATTCACCAGGAAGACCGAACCCCACCAGAAGTGGTCCAGCAGGGCCCCGCTGAGCATCGGTCCGGTGGCGATGGCGATACCGCTGGAGCCGGACCAGATGGCGATGGCGGTGGCGCGGTGCCGCTCGTCGAAGACCTGGGCGATCAGCGCGAGGGTGGCGGGCATGATCAGGGCGCTGCCGATGCCCATCGCGCCCCGGGCGACGATGAGTTCGGTGGCCGAGCCCGCGTAGGCGGCCCAGGCGGAGGCGGCGCCGAAGACGAGCATGCCGGTGAGCAGCAGTCTGCGGTGTCCGTAGCGGTCGGCGAGTACCCCGCCGGTGAACAGCAGCACCGCGAAGACCAGGGTGTAGGAACTGATGCTCCACTGGAGCTCGTTGGGCCCGGCGCCGAGGCCCTCGTCGGGGTCGGCCAGTGTCTTGAGCGCGACGTTCAGCACGGTGTTGTCGAGCCAGACGGCCAGCTGGGCCAGGACGAGCACCGAGAGTGCGAGCCACTGGCGGCCGGTCGGTGAGGACGACGGTTCGGTCGGAGCCGTGTCGGTCGTCGCGGTGTTCTGTGCAGCCATGAGGGCGGCGCCTTTCGGGACCACGGAGGGGCGAGGGGGTCCGCGTCGTACGTCAAGGGACGGCTTACTGGCTTATGCGCTGGCGTATGAGGAAGCTACCAATCGGCCGAGCCGAGGCGCAGCCCCTTGGTGCCACCAGCCTGTTCAGCGGCGGGAACACGCGGGCATTTCGCGGCGAGAACTGTCCTATAAGCGACGATCTTCCTTGCCGTGTGGAGGGTGGCTGGTTACTGTGCGGCAAAGGGAACGGGGGTGTCCTTTGAGCCATTTCGGAATTCAACTAAATGACCGTGCGCCTATTGACGGCAATGACAAGGGGGCTGGCGCCAGGGGGACGGTTCGCAGGGAACCGGAAGTGAGGTCGGACAACCTGGAGCAGGCTCTGGGAGAGGCGTTACGCCTGCTGGAGTCGGCTGTCCATCATCATCGGCGCAGTGTCTTGGCGTCCGCGACCGCCGAACTCCCGGTGGCCGGGGAGGCGGTGGCCGGATGGGTGGCGCGGCTGGTGCTGCGTGCCGAGCGCGATGTGATCTGGAGTCTGCCGGAGGTGACATGTGAGGAGCATGCCCGGCTGATCGCGCAGACCCTCACCCAACTCGCGGGCAAGGGCGTCAGAACGCGGATGCTGTGCCCGCCGCGGGTGATCCGGGAGGCCGCGTGGCAGCGTTCCGTCGGCGCGGTGGAGCGGCTGGACATCCGGGTCTGTGACGGGGTGCGGCAGGAGCTGGTGGTGGTGGACGGGAGTGCGGTCATCGCGCCCGACGCCTCCCCGGGCGAACCTGGTGGATCCCGGGCCTCGATGATCCAGAACTCGACCGTGGCCGACATGCTGCACCAACTGCTGTGCGGGATGTGGGACACGGCGCAGCGCCCGATGCGGCCGCTGTCCTTCGAGGGCGGTGCGCGCGGCCGGGTGCTGCGCGAGGTGCTCACGCTGATGGCGGAGGGCTACAAGGACGATGCGGCGGCCCGCAAGCTGGGTCTGTCGGTGCGTACCTACCGGCGCTATGTGGCTGACATCATGCGTGACTTGAAGGTCGAATCACGGTTCCAGGCCGGAGTGCGCGCCGTGCGCGCCGGACTCATGGAACCCGACGGCGACTGACATCCACTGCCGAGGGCGGTCGGTTTCGGGGTGATTTGCGTGGTCTGCGTGTCAGCTTCCTGACACGATCTTGCGGATTCCGCGCTCATACGCTCCGGTAACCGGGCGCCCTCGGCAGCTTTATGACAGCCGCTGACGGCAATCACTCAGGTTTACCGGGCACATGACAGGTAGTGGACTCGGGGCTTGTCCGCCTCGGGGGCGGCGCATAGCGTCATCGGCAGCTTCGCCGCTTTGCCCATGCCCGAAAATGGAGGTGCGCGGTAATGTCCGCCATCGTCGAAGAGCGCCGGGAAACCATCAGGGAAATCGTTATCGATATCCTTGAGATCGATCCCGATGAGGTCACCGAGACCAGTCTCTTCAAGGAAGAGCACGACGCGGATTCGCTGCGGGCCATTGAAATTCTGTCGGCGCTGGAGAAAAAATTCAACGTCGTCATCAATCAGTCCGAACTCAGCCGGATGGTCAATCTGCACGGCGTCTACGAGGTGGTTTCCGACGCGGCCGGCTGGTGACGGACTCTCGGCGGATTCCTCGGAAGGCAGAGCGATATGCGTGGTGAGCCGGGTCGCAGGGTGGTCGTCACGGGCCTCGGAGCGGTGTCGGGCATAGGCATCGGCGCCGCCGAATTCCTTGCCGGGCTGCGCGCGGGAAAGAGCGCCGCCAAGCCCATCACCGCCTTCGACACCGAGGGCTTCGAGCACTCCATGGCGTGCGAGGTCACGGATTTCGACCCCGGTGAGTGGATCCGCAATCTGCCGCCCCGCACCCTGGGCCGGGCGAGCCAGTTCGCCGTCTCCGCCGCGCGGATGGCCGTGGCGGACGCCGGGCTCCCGGAGGGCGAACTGCGCGAGATGCCCTGTCTGATATCCGTCGGTACCACCGACGGCGAGTCCAGGGACCTGGACCAGCTGGTCGAGGTGGAGGTGGACCTCGGCCCGGAGCGGATGGACCCGGTCACCGCACGCCGGGTCCCGGCCGGACGGCTGTCGTCCACCATCGCCCATGAGTTCGGCCTCACCCGTGCCGAGGCGGTCACCCTGCCCACCGCCTGCGCCGCGGGCAACTACGCGATCGGCTACGGCTTCGACGCCATCCGCGGCGGGGACGTGGACATCGCCCTGTGCGGCGGCGCCGACGCCCTGTGCCGCAAGACCTTCACCGGCTTCTACCGCCTGGGCACCATCGCCCCCGAGCGCTGCCAGCCCTTCGACAAGGACCGCAAGGGCATCCTCACCGGCGAGGGCGCGGGCGTCCTGGTGCTGGAGAGCCTGGAGTCGGCGCTCGCCCGGGGCGCCCGGATCTACGCCGAGGTCCTCGGCTACGGCCTCAACTGCGACGCCGACCACCCGGTGGCCCCCAATCAGGACAGCGTGGCCCGCTGTATGCAACTGGCCCTGGACAACGCCCGCGTCCGCCCCGACGAGGTCGACTTCATCTCCGCGCACGGCACCGGCACCCGCGCCAACGACATCACCGAGGCCCGCGCCATCCACCAGGTCTTCGGCGAGCGCACGGCACCGCGCACCGTCTCCGTCAAGTCGATGATCGGCCACTCCATGGGCGCGGCCGGAGCGCTGGCCTCCATCGCCTGCGCGCTCGCGATCACCGAGGGGTTCATCCCGCCGACCATCAACCACGCCGAAACCGACCCCGAGTGCGCGCTCGACTGTGTGCCCAACCAGGCCGTCGAGGCCGAGCTGCGGGTCGTCCAGAACAACGGCCTGGCCTTCGGCGGCAACAACGCCGTGGTGATCTTCGGCAAGCACAGTTCGGCCGGATCATGAGCCAGCTGGTGACCGGCGCGGGCGCCGTGGCGAGCGTGGGCGAGGGCGTCGACGAGATCTTCCGGGCCCTGTGCGCCGGCACCAGCGGACTCCATGAACTGCGCGGCTTCGACAAGGACCGCTACCGGGGCTGCCACGCCTACGAGATCGACGACCGCCCGGCCTGCGGTTCGGACGTCCCCGGCCGCGCCACCGCCTGGCTGCTGCGCGCGATCGAGGAGGCCATCGGCCAGGCCGGTCTGGACGAGGACCTGAGCGAGATCCCCGTCCTGGTCGGCACCGGGCTGCGGGAACTGCGCTCGGCCGAACTGGCCTGGCGCGACCGCACCGGATTCGACCTCGGACGGCTGTACTTCGGTCCCGCCCTGCGGAAGCGGTTCGGCGCGGTGCACACCCACACCTTTGCCGGGGCCTGTTCGGCATCCCTCTACGCGCTCGCACTCGGCAGCGACCTGCTGGCGAGCGGTGCCGCGGACACCGTGGTCGTCGCCGGTGTCGACACCCTCACCGAGAGCATGTACGGGCTGCTGGACCGGGTGAACAGCGAACCCCCCGACCGGGTACGGCCCTTCGACCGCTCCCGCCGCGGTGTCCTGATGGGCGACGGCGCCGCCGCGGTGGTGCTGCGCCGCGAGGAGCCGGGCGCGGCGTCCGCCGCGCTCGGCCGGCTGCTGGCCGTCAGCATGAACTGCGACGCGCGCCATGTCACCGCCCCCGACGCCCAGGGGATCGCCGAGGCGGTGCACGAGGCGCAGTGGCGCGCGGGCGTCAAACCGCGCGACATCGACCTGGTGCTGCTGCACGGCACCGGCACCCAGCTCAATGACACCGCCGAGGCCACCGCCCTGGCCGAGGTCTACGGCTCCGACGTCGGCGGGCCGCTGATGACCGCCATCAAGTCCATGACCGGGCACACCTCCGGCGGCTCGGGGCTGCTCAGCCTGATCGTCGCGCTCCGGTCGCTGGCCACCGGCCAGGTGCCGCCCACCCTGCACCTCACCGATCCGCTGCCGGAGGCCGCGGAGTTCCGCTTCGTCCGGGAGCCGGTCAGTGGCGCGGGGCTCGGCCTCGCCCAGGTCGACGCGTTCGGCTTCGGCGGGGTCAACGCGGTGGCCGTCGTGGAGAGGACCGGCCGATGACCGCGAGCCCCGACGCGGTTGTCGTCTCCGGAGTCGGCCTGGCCCTGCCCGGCGCGGGCACCCCGGACACGCTGCTGCGCAACGCCCGCCCCGCCCCGGGGCCTTCGGACCGTTTCGACACCACCACCCGGATCGGCCGCCGCGGCCACCGCTACAAGGACCGGGCCACCCGGCTGGCGCTGTGCGCCGCCCTGGACGCGCTGCGGGACGCCGCCCTGGTGTGCGGCGAGGACGCCCAACTGACCGTGCCGGGCGCCACCGTGGGCGTGGTCGGCAGCTCCAACCTGGGCAACCTCGACACCGCGTGTCTGACCGCCGCCACCATCGCCGAGGACTCCGCCTGCGGCTTGAGCCCCATGAGCCTGCCCAACGCCTCCAGCAATGTGATCGCCTCCTGGGTGGCGATCCGGCACGGGCTGCGCGGCCCCAATCTGATGCTGTGCAACGGGCCCACCTCCGGGCTGGACGCCGTCCACTGGGGTGCCACGCTGGTCGCCGCCGGACGGGTCCGCCGGGCCCTGGTGGTCGGCGTCGAGACCCACAACCCCGTCGTGGAGGAGCTGGCCGGAGCCCCGGCCGGGGATCTGCTCGACGGCGCCGCGGCCGTGGTGGTCGAAGGCGCCCGGTGGGCCCGCGAGCGCGAGGCCCGGACCAGCGCCGTCCTCGGCCCGTACGTGCGGCGGCCGGGGCTCGGCCCGTGCGTGGCGGCGCTGCTGCCCGAAGGTCCGCCCCCCGGCGTCTGGTTCACCCCCGAGCGCTACAAGGAACCCGCGGGTGCGGCCGTGCCGGTGCCCGGCACCGTGCCCCGGCACGACCTCTCCGTCGCTTTCGGCCGCGCCTCCGGCGCCCTCGGCGTCCTCCAGTGCGCCGCCGCGGTCGGCTGGCTGGCCGCCGACGGCTCCGGGGACGCCCTGCTCACCAGCGGCGACGACACCGCCGACGCCGTGGCCGGACTGCTGCTGCGCCCCACGACCGCCCCGCGCCCCGGCCAGGACGGCCCGTTTTCGGCGTTTTCAGCGAGTCCAGCCAGTCCAGCGAGTTCAGCGATGTCAGCGATTTCAGCGATGGAGAGCCCCTGATGACCGCCGCCCCGCCGATGCGGACCAAGGCCCTGCTGGCCGACACCACCAGCGTGACGCTGCGCCCGCGCTACGAGGGCTCCAACATCTGCACCTGGATCGGTTTCAAGCACGTCAACTACCTCGTCGAGGAAGCGGTGCTGATCCACTTCGCACGCAGCGGGGCGTCCGCCCGGCTGCTCTACGAGGAGCACGGCCTCGGCCTGGACATCGTCCGGCTGGACACCCGCGTCCTGCACGCCTTCCACCTGGACGACGAGGCCGAGGCCGAGGTGGTCCCGGACACCTCCGACGCCGACTCCACCCTCGGCTTCAAGGTCACCCTCCGCGTCACCCGCGGCGGCTCCTCCCTCAAGGCCGTCACCGCCACCGTGCGCGTCGCGCTGCGCACCGACACCTACCTGGACGCCCCCGGACAGCCGCCCGGCGAGCTGGCCCGCTTCGCCACCGAGCGGCTGGGCACGGACGCCCCGGCAGCCGACGTGGCGGTGCCCGAACTGCCCGCGGACGCCGATGAGCGGGCCGTGCTCACCGCGCTGACCGAGGGCCGCAATGCCCACGCCTGGAAGTGGACCATCCCCTACCCCTACTGCCACTTCACCGAGCGGCTCCAGATGTCCGGCTTCCTGCGGCTGATGGAGGAGGCCAAGGACCGCTTCGTGGCCGCCCGCGGCATCTCCATCAAAACCCTGCTGGACGACCGCAAATGGATACCCGTCGTCCCGCGGTCCACGCTGCGGATCACTGGTGAGGCGCTGATGGAGGAGGACCTCTACACGGTCTACACCGTGGAGGAGATCTTCAAGGACCTCACCTACACCGCCCGGATGGACTGCTATGTGCTCCGCGACGGCGCCCTCGCCCTCACCGCCACCGGCCGGATCGTGCACGGCTACGCGCTGATCGAGAACCGACGCGACTGGCGGCTGGTCCCCTTCGACCAGCGGGTGCTGGACGCCATCGGCGGGAAGGCGAGCGCCCGCTGATGGACGACGTACTGATCACCGGGCTCGGGGCGCTGTCCCCCCTGGGCTCGGGTGTCGACACGTTCTGGCGCGGGATGCGGACCGCGGACACCGCCCCGGTCACGGTGCCCGATCCGCTCGCCCGCATGGACCACCCGCTGATGTACCTGGTGCCCGAGGCCGATCTGCCGGACGGGCCCGCCGAGCGGGACGGGCTGCCGCTGGGACGCGGTTCGCAGTTCGCCCTGGAGGCGGCACGGCAGGCCGTCGAGGACGCCGGGCTCGACCGCGCGGGCGGCACGCCCGATCCGCGCCGGGTGGCCGTGGTCCTGGGCAGCGGGATGGGCGACACCGACCTCCATGAGCGCTGGTGGACCGGGACGGACCCGGGCTCCGGCCGCTGGGCCCCGGTCTACCCGGTGGCCGCGGCGGTCGCCGCGTGGTTCGACGCGCAAGGGCCCACCACCTGTGTCAGCAACGCCTGTTCGGCGAGCGGCTACGCCCTGTCCGAGGGCGCGGATCTGATCCGCTCCGGCGAGGCGGACGTGGTCATCGCGGGCGGCGCCGAGGCGTACTCCCGGGTGGCGCTGGCCTGTTTCAACCGGCTGGGCGCGATCGACCCCGAGCGCTGCCGCCCGTTCGCCGCCGACCGCGGCGGCACCCTGTTCGGCGAGGGCTCCGCCGTGCTGGTCCTGGAGTCCGCGTCGCACGCCCGCGCCCGCGGTGTCCGTACCGTCTACGCCCGGCTGGCGGGCACCGGATGGAGCTGCGACGCGCACCACCCGACCGCGCCCGAGCCCGGCGGCGCCCAGATCGAGCGGGCGATGCGGGACGCGCTGCGGGAGGCGGGGGCGAGCGCCGCACCGGGGGAGCGGGGCCTGGGGGTCGTGGTGCCGCACGGCACCGGCACCGATCTGAACGACGTGGTGGAGAGCCGGATCCTGGCCGCGCTGGCGGACGGTCCCGAGACGCGGGCGCCGCTGTACAGCCTGAAGGCACTGATCGGCCACACCGGCGGCGCGGCGGGCGCGTTCTCGGCGCTGGCCGCCGTTCTGATGCTGCACCACAGGACCCTGCCGCCCAATGTGCCGATCGGGGCGCTCGATCCCGAGTGCCCGGTGCGGGTGCCGTCCGAGCCGTCCCCGATCACCGCCCCCTACGGTCTGGTCAACGCCTACGCGTTCGGCGGCAACAACATCTCGCTCGTCTTCGGGGAGGCCGGGTCATGAACGGCACCGATCTGGTGGTGGCGGGCGTGGGCACGGTGAGCGCCGACGGCTTCGACTTCCGTACCGCGCTCGGCCGCCGCGGCTACAAGTACCTGCCCTCCGCCGCCCAGTACTTCCTGGCCGCGGCCAAGCGCGCGCTGGCCGACGCCGGTCCGGACGCCCTGGAGGCGGCGGAGCCCGAGCGGCGGGGCGCCGCGGTGGGCACCAACAGCGCGGCCGTCGCCCTGCACCACTCCATGGACCGTACGGTCACCGGAACCGGCGCGCGGGACCTGAGCCCGATCACCGCGCCCTACTTCTCCATCAACCTCTTCGGCAGCCGACTGGCCACCGAACACGACCTCAAGGGCTTCAACCTCACCCTCACCACCCCCAGGGTGGCCGGGTTCGAGGCGCTCCGCACCGGTCAGCGCGCACTGGCCGCGGGCCGGGCGCGGCTGCTGATCGCCGGGGCCACCGAGGAGGCGCTGCCGGAGGGCGAACCGGGCGCGGCCGGTTCGGAGGCCGGGGCGGTCGCGCTGCTGCTGGAGCCCGCGGCCTCGGTCGCGGCCCGGGGCGGACAGGCGCTGGGGCGGCTGGGCATCCGCACGTTCTTCCTGCCGCCGCCGGCCGCCGGTGAGGGCGCCGACCGGGCGGCGGCGCTGGTCCGGGACGCGCTCGACGCCCTCGGCCACCGGCCGGGCGCCCCCCTGACCACCACCGCTGTGCTCGACCACTCCCCGGTGGGCGAGGCGGTCGCGGCGGCGCTCGAGGAGATCACGGGGGGCGAGAAACCCGCGCGGATCCCGGCGGGCGCGGGCGCCCTGGAGCCGGTGGCACGGGCCGCCGCCGCGCTCGACGGCGACCCGGATCGGGCCCACGCGGTCGTCACCGCGGCCGCCGAAGGACATCTCGCCGTCTGCCTGGTCACCCCCGGCGGTGCCGGGGCCGGTGCGGACGGACAGCCGATGAGCACACCACGGAGGACGGACGACCGATGATCACCTCACTCGAAGGGTCCTGGTGCCTGGTCCTCGGCGCCTCCAGCGGGATGGGCCTGGCCATCGGCCATGAGCTGGCCCGCGCGGGCGTCAACATCCTGGGCGTGCACTTCGACACCGCCGATGGACAGGAGAAGGCGGCCGTCGCCCGCGAGGAGATGCGCGGCCACGGCGTCCAGGCACACTTCTTCAACGCCAACGCCGCCTCCGCGCGGACCCGTGAGGAGCTGCTGCCGCAGTTCGCGGAGCTGACCGGGGACACCGGTATCCGCGTGGTCGTCCACTCCTTGGCGTTCGGCACCCTGCTGCCGTACATCGCCCAGGACGGCGAGGACGAGCTGACCTCACGTCAGATGAACATGACGCTCGATGTGATGGCCCACTCCCTCGTCTACTGGACCCAGGACCTGTTCACCGCCGGACTGCTCCGCCAGGGCGCCAAGGTGTACGCCATGACCAGCGCCGGAGGGGCCCGGGTGATGCCCCACTACGGCGCCGTGTCCGCCGCCAAGGCCGCCCTGGAGTCCCATGTGCGCCAACTCGCCCTGGAGCTGGCCCCCTCCGGGATCGCCGTCAACGCCCTGCGCGCCGGGGTCACCCTGACCCCGTCCATGCGGCGGATCCCCGACAGCGAGCGGGTCGCCGCCTACGCCACCGGCCTCAACCCGCACCGGCGGCTGACCCGGCCCGAGGACGTGGCCGAGGCCGTCTCCCTGCTGTCCCGCACCGACTCCTCCTGGATCACCGGCAATGTGATCGGGGTCGACGGCGGCGAGATCCTGACCTGACGAGGACACCCACATGACTGACCATCTGCTCATCGAGAGCGGCGGACCGCAGACCGGGCCCGCCTGCGAGCGGTTCGTCGGCGACGCGGTACGGCTGGCCGGGGACGGCCACCGGGTGGTGCTGTTCCTCGTCGAGAACGGGGTGACCGCCGCCCTGCCCGGCGCCTCACCGGCCGTCGCCGCCCTGCTGCGGGACGGCGGCGAGCTGTGGGTGGACGCCTTCTCGGCCGCCCAGCGCGCCCTGCCCGCCGCCGATCTGCTGCCCGCCTCCCGGATGGTGGAGATGGACGACGTGGCCGCCAGGCTGCTGGCGCCCGAGGTACGGGCGGTGTGGCACTGATGCCCCGGCCCGTGCCCCGTACCGATGTGCTGCTCAACCTGTTCGGTGCGCCGCACCAGACCGACCTGGTCACCTCAGCGCTGCGGCTGGCGACCGCGCTGCTCGACCGCGGCGCCCGGGTGCAGATCTGGAGCTGCGGCGACGCCACCCGGCTGACCGGCGCCGCGCTCGGCGACACCGCGCCGCGCGACCTGTCGGAACCGGGGCGCGAACACCCCTCGGTGGCCCGGGTCGTACGGGATCTGATCACCGATCACCCCGACCGGCTGTACTGGTACGTCTGCCGCTTCTGCGCCGATCAGCGCGGGGCGTCCGAGCAGATCCCCGAGGTGCGCACCCGGGCGCCGTTCGTCTTCGCCGAGCATGTCCGCGCCGCCGACAAGGCCCTGATCATGGGGGTGTGCTGAGCCATGGCGGACCAGGCGCGCTGGCTGCTGATCGTGGAGAAGGCGTACCGGGGCTCGGTCGAGACCCAGTTCGCCGACGCCCTCTACTGCGTCCCCGAACTCCACCGGCAGAGCGGTGGATGCGATCTGGTGCTGCGCGGCCCCGCCGCCGGATACGCCCTCGCCACCGACTTCACCCCGGAGTTACGCATCGGCGGCCGGACCCTGGCCTCGCTGCCCGACCCCGGCGCCTCGGTGACCCGGCTGATGGCGGCCGGGGTGACCGTCATGGTCGAGGAGGACGGGCTGACCGCGCTCGGGCGCACCGCCCGCGACCGGCTGCTGCCGGGCGTCCGGGTCATCGAGGGTGGCGCCCTGGCGTCCCGCTGGCCCGCCTATGAACAGGTGTGGTTCCTGTGACCGCGCCCGCCACCCCCGCCACCACCGAAGGAGTCCACGGACCCATGAACGCTGCCGCCGCGGTCGTCCCGGTCATCTCGGCCTGGACCGCCGTCTCGCCCCTGGGACTGAGCGGGGCGGACTTCACCACGGGGCTGCGGGCCGGCCGGAAGGCCGGGACCGCCCTGGACCCCGAGGAGTGGTCCGTGCCGTTCCAGGAGGCGTGCCTGGTCCCCGGCTTCCGCATCCGGGAGATCCTGGGCCGCAAGGGCACCCGCTCGATGGACCGGGCCACCGGTCTGGCCGTGACCGCGCTCCGCGCGCTGCTGCACGGCGACGGCGAGCACGGCGGGCATGCCGACGAGGGGTGGAACGGCGGCGCGGGCGAACGGCTGCCGGGCGTGGGCGAACACACCGGACTCGCCCTGGGCACCAGCACCGGCAGCGCCCAGAGCATCATGGACTTCACCCGTGACTCGCTGGTCAGCGAGCGGCCGTTCTTCGTCGACCCGGCCCGCTTCCCCAACGCGGTGATGAACTGCGCGGCCGGACAGTCCGCCATCTGGCACGGGCTCAAGGGCCCCAACACCACCATCGCCGGGGGCCGCGCCACGGGACTGCTCGCCCTCCAGTACGCGCTGCGGCTCCAGCGCGCCGGACGCGCGGGCCCGGTGCTGTGCGGCGCGGTGGAGGAGTTCTCCTCCGCCCGCGCCTGGCTGGAGTGGCACGCCCGGGCCGACCAGGACGCCGCCGCCGTTCTCGGCGAGGGCGCGGCCGTCTGGCTGCTGGAGCCGGAGGCCACCGCGGCCGAGCACGGCCGCCGGGCCCTCGCCGAGGTCGCGGGTCTTGAGTTCGGCTGCGCCCCCGGCACGGACGCCGTGCGCACCGTGCTCGCCACGGTGATCCGCCGGCTGCTGGACCGTACCGGGGTGACCCCCGGCGAGGTGCGGATGCTCGCCGACTCACGGGCCCCCGGCGCCGAGGGCGCGGCCGAACGCGCCGCCCTCGACGAGGTCTTCGACGGCGGGCAGCCGCCCGTGATCTCGGCCGCCGACCTCATCGGCGACACCTGCGCCGCTTCGGCGGCCTTCCAGATCGCCGCCGTCCTCGCGCTCGCCGAGCGCAAGGACCTCGCCCCCGGCGGGCACGCCCTGGTCACCTCGGCCGACCGGGACGGCGTCGTCGGGGCGGCCCTGCTGCGGATCCGGTGACGGCCGGCCGCCCCGAGCGCACAAGGAGTTGGTTGATATGACGGTGCGAGATCTGACGGCCGGAGAGCCGGCGGACACCCCACCGCGCACCGCGCTGGTCTTCCCCGGCCAGGGCGCGCAGAAGGCGGGCATCGGCGCGTTCTGGCGGGACGCCCCGTCCTGGCCGCTGGTGGCCGGGATCTCCGAGTACACCGGGATCGACGTCGAGGAGCTGCTGCTCAAGGCGGACGACGAGACGCTGCGCCGGACCGACCTCGCCCAGATCGCGGTGTTCACCACCGAGGTGCTGGTGCACCGCGAGGCCAGCGAGGCGGGGGTGCTGGGTGAGGTGGTGGCCTGCGCGGGGCACAGCCTGGGCGAGTACACCGCGCTCTACGCGGCCGGGGCCGTACCGCTCGCCGACGCCGCCCGGCTGGTCGCCGCCCGCGGCCGGGCGATGCGCGCCTGCGCCGACCGCTCGCCGGGCACGATGGCCGCAGTGGTCCGGCTCGACCCGGAGACCGTGGAGGCCCTGGTCGCGCGGGTCCGGCAGGAGGGTCCGGAGATCTGGGTCGCCACGGTGAACGCGCCCGGCGCGATCGTGGTCTCGGGCACCGCCGAGGGCGTGGACCGGTTCGCCGAGCTGGCCGTCGAAGCCGAGGGCAAGGTGATCCGGCTCGCCGTCGGCGGCGCCTTCCACAGCCCGCTGATGGCCGCCGCCGCCGACGAGCTGCGCGAGGCCCTGGCCGCCGTGCACTTCGCCCCCGAGCACCTGCCCGTCGTCGCCAATGTGGACGCCCGCGCGTACCGCACCGGCGAGCGCTGGCGGGAGCTCGAACTCGACCAGCTCACCAGCCCGGTGCGCTGGGAGGAGAGCGTCCGCACCCTGGCCGGGGAGCTCGGCTGTACCCGGTTCGTGGAGCTCGGCCCCGGCCGCCAGCTCACCGGGATGATCCGGCGGACCGTCAAGGGGGCCGTGACCGTACCGGTCGACTCGCCCGCGGCGCTCGCCAAAGCCACCACCGTCCCCGCTGACGCGGAAGGAGACACCCCCCATGGCTGACACCACCACCCTGGACAAGGACGAGCTGCGCACGTTCGTCGCGGATGTGCTCGATGTGGAGGAGGAGGACGTCACCGACGACGCCGACTTCGTCGAAACCCTGGGCGTCGACTCGCTCATGGCCCTGGAGGTCATGGTCGTCCTGGAGAAGAAGTACGCGGTGAAGCTGGACGAGCAGGAGATGAAGGACATCACCTGTCTGCAAAAGGTCCACGACCTGCTCGTCTCGAAGCTGGAGAAGTGATGACGACGGCGTCCGCGTGCGGACCGGTCGACGGCACCGTGGACGTCGTCGAACCCGGCGATCCCGGTGAGCGCCCCGCCCGGTGCGAGGTCCGGATCCCGGAGACGGAGCGGGTGCTCGCCGGGCACTTCCCCGGCTTCCCCATCCTTCCCGGGGTGTGCGTCGTGGAGTACGTCCAGCGCGGCGCACTCGCCACCCTGCCCGCGCCGGACCGGCGCTGGCGGCTCGCGGCCCTGGAGTCCTCCCGCTTCCTCAGCCCGGTCTACCCCGGCGACACCCTCAGCTGCGAACTGAGCTGGACACGGGAGGGCGAGGACTGGCGCTGCCGGGCCCGGGCCGCCACCGGCCGCGGCCCCGCCGCCCAGATCCGGCTGCGCTTCACCGAGCGGGCCGGGCTGAAGGAACCGGGAGCCGCCGGATGATCGGGGTCGGCGAGATCAAGCGGATCCTGCCGCACCGCTATCCGATGCTGCTGGTCGACCGGGTCACCGAGGTCGTCCCCGGCGAACGGGCCCGCGGACTGAAGGCGATCACCTGCAACGAGCCCTGGTACGCGCAGGTGCCGGACGACGCGCCCGAGGAGGACTACCACTACCCGTGGACCATCCTGCTGGAGTCCTGGTGCCATGTGGCCGGGGTGCTGGTGGCACGGGAGCGGCCCAACCCGGACGTCCGTACCGGGATGGCCATGCTGCTCGGCGGGGTCACCGACGCCGGGTTCCACCGCCCCGTCGTCCCCGGCGATGTGGTGGAGCACCACGTACGGCTGGCCCGCCGGGTCGGCGACACCTATGTCTTCGAGGGCGAGAGCCTGGTCGGGGACGCGACCGCCCTGACCGTCGGGCGGCTGACCATGACGATGCGTCCGGCGTCCGAGCTCGACCACGCCCCCGCCGGCGCCTAGGAGAGGAACCACACCGCATGTCCGACAACGAGCGACGGGTCGCACTGGTCTCCGGCGGCTCCCGCGGAATCGGCCGCGCCACCGTGCTGCGCCTGGCCCGGGAGGGGTACGACGTGGCGTTCTGCCACGGCTCCAGCCCCGAGGCGGCCCGCGCCCTGGAGGAGGAGGCGGCCGGTCTTGACGGCGGCCGGGTGCTCGGCCGGCAGACGGACGTCCGGGACCTGGCGGCGGTCCGGGACCTGGTTTCCTTCACCGAGGACGAGCTCGGTCCCATCGATGTCGCGGTGACCTCGGCGGGCGTCACCCGCGACAATCCGCTGCTGCTGATGCGGGACGAGGAGTGGCGGGGCGTCATGGACGTCAACCTGGACGGCACTTACCACGTCTGCCGTTCCGTGGTGTTCGGAATGATGAAGCGCAAGTCCGGGTGTGTGGTGACCATATCCTCGGTGGCAGGGGTGTACGGCCATGCCACCCAGAGCAACTACGCCGCCTCCAAGGCCGGGATCATCGGCTTCACCAAGTCACTCGCCAAGGAGGTCGGACGGTACGGCATCCGGGCCAATGTGGTCGCCCCCGGCTTTGTCGAGACGGACATGACGGCCGCACTGTCGGACAGTGTGCGGAAGGAGGCGGAGCAGAGCATTCCGCTCCGCCGCTTCGGCCGCCCCGAAGAGGTCGCCGACATGGTCGCGTACCTGACCGCCGCGGAGTATGTGACCGGCGCGGTGTTCCAGGTCGACGGCGGTGTGGTGATCTGAGCGGAGCACGATGGGACCGGACGGACCGACGAGGGGGACGGACGTGGCAGCCAAGCGCAGCAAAGTGCCGCGCTTCTATTTCAATTTCCGCAGCCCGTACAGCTGGATCGCCTACCGTGACCTGATGGGCCGCTATCCGGATGTCGCACAGGCGGTGGAGTGGCACCCCTGGTGGGAGCCGGACGCGGAGGGTGAGCGCCGGATGGCCGAGCGGCGCCGCCGCTTCCCGTACACGGCCATGTCGCGGGACAAGCATCTGTACGTCCTCCAGGACGTGCGCAGGCTCACCGCCGACCGCGGACTCACGGTCACCTGGCCGGTGGATATGGACCCGGTCTGGGAGGTGCCACATCTGCCGTACTTCCTCGCCGTCGACGCGGACCTCGGCCCGGCGTACATCGAACGCGTCTACCGGGCACGCTGGGAAGAGGGCCGGAACATCTGCGACCGGTCGACCGTCGCGGAGATCGCCGAAGAGCTGGGGCTCCCGGCCGGTCCGCTGGCGGACGCGGCCGACGACGCCGAGCTGCGCGGCGGGCGGGGGCTTGCGGCACTGCTCGCGCTGAGCGAGGACGGGGCGTTCGGGGTGCCGTTCTTCACCCTGGGCTACGACAAGTACTGGGGTGTGGACCGGCTGTCCGTCTTCGCCGACGCGGTCCGCTCCCGGGGCGCCTCCGGTACCGGGTCCGGGCCGCCGCCCGGGGAGGTACCGCCCAGCGGCGCGGACTTCGCCGCGGTCCGCTCCGGCGACCAGGGCCACGCCGGAGGGTGCGGCTGACCCCGTATCCCCGCCGCGTCCCCACGCCGACTCCTGGGGCCGCTCGTTGCCGCGCCGCCCACGGGCGACCGACCCCCCACCCCGACCCGACCTGAGACGAGACCGCCCTGACCGCCCACGGACACTCCATCCCCTCCCGGAGGACGCAGATGCCCGAGCCACGCCAGAAGCCGGTGCGGCGTCCCTCGCCGGTGGCCCGCGCCCTCTCGGCCGTGGCGCTTCCGGTGGCCCCGCTGTACGGGGCCTGCCTGGCGTATCTGGCCTTCCATCCGCGCAACCGCGCACAGCGGGCGGACCCGGGCGACCACGGACTGCCGTTCACCGAGCTGGAGATCCCCTTCACCGCCCGGAAGTACGTCCACGCCTGGCTGTGCCCCGGGTCCACGGATCGGGTGGTGGTGCTCGGGCACAGCCTGGGGACGAGCAAGGACCGCAGCCTCGCCCATGCGCGGTTCCTGCACGACGCCGGATACACCGTCTGCCTCTTCGACCACCGCAACCACGGCGCCAGCGGCGACGACCGCGCGCTGCGGGGCCTGGGCGACCGGTTCGCCGGCGATGTCATCGCCGTGGTGGAGCGGCTGCGCGAACGGCATGGCTACGCCACCGCGCGGATAGCCGTCTACGGCTTCTCCTTCTCGTGCTTCTCGTCCATGTGGGCGCTGACGCACGACGGATTCGAAGTCGACGCGCTGGTGTGCGACAGCGGGCCGGGACACGATGTGGCGCCGCTGCTGCGCAAGTTCCTGGAGGCGGAGGCGCTGCCGATACCCGCCCCGCTGAGCGCGGAGCCGTCCCGTTCGGTGGTGACCCGGACCCTGTGCACCGTGGGCCCGGCGATGCTGCGGGCGCAGTGGCCGCCTCCGGTATCCGGCACGTTCGCCAAGATCCCACTGCTGTTCATGTCCGGCGAGTACGACGCGATCGTGCCGCCGTCCTCGGTGGACGCCCTGGCCGAGCGCTACGACCAGGCCGAGACCCACGTCCTGCCGGGTGCCGAGCATCTGCTTGGGCTGGAGACCGATCCCGAAGGCTACGCGAGCGTGGTACTGGATTTCCTCGAGCGGGCCCTGGGGTAGCAACCTGACCGTCCTCGCCGGGACGGTACTTCTGAAGAGGGAAGAGAGAGCATGCAG
>NZ_JAERRF010000140.1 GCF_016741875.1 Streptomyces coffeae
GTGCTGCGCAGTCGGCCGATGTCGAGTTGCTGAGCTCCGGTGCGGGCGGCCTCTTGCGCGACATCCAGGGCGCGTACCTTGCCGGCAAGGGCCAGGCCGCCGTCGACGACGATCCCGGCGAACAGCCACAGTGCTGCCACGATGCCGACCACGAACGCGGTGACCTGCCCGCGGTCCTGGTTGCTCGCCGCCTGCTCGCGGAGACGTTGGATGTGTGCCGGTTGTTTCACCGGGTGCTCCGATGCACATCCACCGGGGAGTGGGCGGTTTGGTGGACGGTGATCCGGCCCGGCATGCGGATGCGGGTGAGGTCGGTCAGCGTGACGGTGCAGCAGATGTGTGCGGTCACGGTGCTGCCTGGCTGGAGGCCGCTGGTGGTGAGGGTGACCTGGGGCTGTGAGCATGCCGTGCCTGCGTGGTCAAGGGAGGCGCGCGCGGTGCGCCGTGCGGTGGTGAGGGCTTGGCCTTGTGTGCGGGCGAGGGAGGCTGCGCGGGCTGCCTGGTGTGCTGTGTCCGCCACGACGAGCCGGGCGTCGGTCAGGCGTCCCAGCGCGACAACGGTCATCAGGACGAGCAGGAGCAGGGGTGTGACCAGGACGAGTTCGACGGCGGCCGAGCCACGGTCCACTGTCGTTCCGGCGCGCGGTGGGTTGCTCACGACGGTCCTCCGGCGGGGGTGGTGATCCGCTCGACCGCGCCGGAGGCGGTGCCGTGCGCGGTCAGATGCAGGCCCGGCAGAATGGGCATCACCGTGCCTTGCACCCGCACGGTGGCCTGGTTGGGGGTGCGGTGGACCGTCACAGAGGGGGAGGTGAGGACGCCGCTTCCGAGTTGGGCCAGGCTGCGTAAGCCCCGGGCTTGGCCTTGTGCTGCGGTGCCGTGCTGGACCCGGGCGGCGGCCAGGGCGCGTTCGGCCGTGTAGTGGGCGAGGTGCCGGGCGTGCCAGGCCAGGGCAAATTGGACGATCAGCAGGGCGAGTATCAGGAGGGCGGGGACGGTGAGGACCAGCTGGGTGGTGGCGG
>NZ_JAERRF010000141.1 GCF_016741875.1 Streptomyces coffeae
GGGGGTGCCGAACAGATACAGGATCAGGTCCTGGTCGAGCGTGATCCGGCCGAAGTCCATCGCCACCGTGGTGGTGGTCTTGTCCGGGGCGTGGGTGAGATCGTCGATCCCCGCCGAGGCGGAGGTCATCACGGCTTCGGTGCGCAGCGGGTTGATCTCCGAGACCGCGCCGACAAACGTGGTCTTGCCCACGCCGAAGCCGCCCGCCACCACGATCTTCGCGGAGGTGGTGGAGCGGGCTGCACCGCTAGAGCTTGCGAAGTCCACTGAGCACCCTTTCGAGCAATGTCACGTCAGGCTGTCCGCCGGCGGACTCGTCGCCGCCGGGCTGGTGAATGGCGACGAGCCCGGCCTCGGCCAGGTCGGCGACAAGGATCCGGGCGACGCCCAGGGGGATGGTGAGCAGTGCGGAGATCTCGGCAATCGACTTGATCTCGCGGCACAGTCGGCAGATCCGCTGGTGCTCGGGCAGCTGGCCCTGGAGCTGGGCGGGTTCGGCCGTGGAGTGCACCAGCGCCTCGATGGCGAGCTGGTAGCGGGGCCGGGTCCGGCCCCCGGTCATGGCGTACGGCCGCACCAGCGGGTTGTGGGTGCCGCCGGTGGGGGAGGGTGCCGGGGCGGGGCGCGCGGGCGGCTGTACGGGCTGGATACGCGGGGCGGGCGGCGGTTCGTACCGTGGCCCCTCCGGTGGTCCGGGCGGACCGTAGGAGGGCGGATACGACTGCCCCCGGCCCTGCTGCGGCTGCCGCTGCGGGGGCGGCTGCTGCTGGTGCCCGTCACCGGGCTCCTGGGAGTGGGCCTGGCTGCTGGGCGCGGAGGGGAAGTTGAAGCGCTTCAGCGGGGCTTCTCCGCGCGGCTCGGACGGCTGCCCAGAGCCATACGGATATCCGCTAGGGGGCGTTGCCACGTTTCCTCCTCCAACTCGCCTGTCTTGCCGTGCGCGCCACCGCACCCTATGGCGCGGTGGCGTGGAACGCACTCCATGTTTGCTAGTTGAGAAGA
>NZ_JAERRF010000142.1 GCF_016741875.1 Streptomyces coffeae
CGGGTCCGGGCGGCTGGACGGCGCATGGCTGCTTGTCGCGCCGACCGGTGAGGACCGGGCCGAGTGGGTGCGTGACGCGCTGGCCCGGAACGGTGCGGACGTGCACGTCGTGCACGTGGACCCGGAAGCCGTCGACTGGGCGGAGCAGCTGAGCGGGCTGCCCGCTCTTCACGGAGTCGTCTCGCTGCTGGGACTCACCGCGGGTATCGCGGCCACGATTGGTCTGCTGCGGGTGCTCGGTGATGCGGATGTGCAGGCGCCGTTGTGGTGTGTGACGTCGGGTGCGGTGTCGGCTGGCGCGGATGACGCCGTCGCCGGGTTCGAGCAGTCGATGCTGTGGGGTCTGGGCCGGGTGGCCGCGTTGGAGCACCCCGACCGCTGGGGCGGCCTGGTCGACCTGTCCGATACACAGGACGACACGACCGGTGATCTGCTGGCCTCGGTGCTTGCCGGGACGAGCGGCGAGGACCAGGTCGCGCTGCGCGGCAACGAGATCCTCGGCCGCAGGCTGCTGCCCGCGCCGCTGGGCAAGGCGTCCGGGGCAGGTTGGTCGCCGCGCGGGACGGTCCTGGTCACCGGCGGTACCGGTGCGCTCGGTGCGCACGTCGCCAGGTGGCTGGTGGCGAAGGGTGCCGAGCACCTGCTGCTGACCAGCAGGCGTGGGCTGGAAGCCGACGGTGCGGAGGAGCTGCGTACGGAGCTGACCGCGCTCGGTGCCCGCGTCACGATCGCGGCCTGTGACGCCGCCGATCGGGACGCGCTGGCCGACGTACTCGCCGCCGTGCCCGCTGAGTCCCCGCTCACCGCGGTCGTGCACGCGGCCGGTGTCGAGCGCTCGGCCATTCTCGCCGACCTCGACCCGGGCGAGCTTGCCGGTGTGCTGTCGGCCAAGGTCGACGGTGCAAGGAACCTGCACGAGTTGCTGGGCGAAACGCCATTGGACGCGTTCGTCCTGTTCTCGTCGATCGCCGGTGTGTGGGGCAGCGGTGGCCAGGGCGCG
>NZ_JAERRF010000143.1 GCF_016741875.1 Streptomyces coffeae
TGTGCTGCCGCGAACGCTGCATGCTGATGTGCCGTCTTCCCATGTGGACTGGACGGCTGGCGATGTCCAGGTGTTGATGGAGAACACTGCCTGGCCTGAGACGGGCCGGGCTCGTCGTGCGGGTGTGTCGTCGTTCGGGATCAGTGGCACGAATGCGCATGTGATTCTTGAGGCGGGGCCTGTGGTGGAGCAGCCTGTTGAATCTCGGGAGGCTCCTTGGGGTGTGGTGCCTTGGCCGGTGTCGGCCAAGAGTGTGGCGGCACTTGACGCTCAGATCGTCCGGCTCCGTTCCGTTCCTGACAGTGGTGGTCGGATGGATGTCGGGTTCTCGTTGGCTACGAGCCGGTCGGTGTTTGGGCATCGGGCGGTTTTGCTTGCGTCGGATGAGGGGTTGGTGGAGGTTGCGCGGGGGGAAGCCGGGGAGGGGCCGCGCCTGGGGGTTGTGTTTTCGGGGCAGGGTGCGCAGCGGCTGGGGATGGGGCGGGAGCTGTATGACCGGTTCCCGGTGTTTGCTGAGGTCCTCGACAGTGTGCTCACGCAGCTGGACGGTCCTGTCCGGGAGGTGATGTGGGGCGAGGATGCCGAGGAGCTGAGCCGAACGGGTTATGCGCAGCAGGCGTTGTTTGCGGTTGAGGTGGCGTTGTTCCGGCTGGTGGAGTCCCTTGGAATACGGCCGGACTTTGTGGCCGGGCACTCCATCGGAGAGGTCGCGGCAGCTCATGCGGCGGGTGTGTTGTCACTGGTTGATGCGTGTGCGTTGGTGGGGGCGCGGGCCCGGCTGATGCAGGCGCTTCCCGTGGGCGGTGCGATGGTGGCGGTCCAGGCTGGCGAGGATGAGGTTGTGCCGCTGGTGGCGGGGGCGTCTGGTCGGGTGTCGGTGGCGGCGGTGAATGGGCCGTCGTCGGTGGTGATCTCCGGTGAGGAAGCAGCGGTGCTGGAGATCGCTGCCCACTTCGACGCCGAGGAGCGCAGGACGAAGCGGCTGGCTGTCAGC
>NZ_JAERRF010000144.1 GCF_016741875.1 Streptomyces coffeae
GGCAGCCACGAGATCCCACAGTTGTTCGGGGGAGGTCACCCCACCCGGATACCGACACGCCATCCCCACAATCACCACCGGGTCGTCCGCGACCGACGGCAGTGCCCCGACGGGGCCCTCCACCGCACGGGTCACTCCGGCGAACAGCTCCTCCAGGATGTGATCCGCCAGCACCTGCACCGTCGGGTAGTCAAAGACCAGCGTGGCCGGGAGCCGCAGTCCGGTCGCCGTGCTCACTCCATTACGCAGCTCCACCGCCATCAACGAGTCAAAGCCCAGATCCCGGAAAGCCCGCGCAGGATCGACCGCCGCGGGACTGTCGTGGCCCAGCACCTTCGCGACCTGGCCCCGCACCACATCCAGCAACAACGCCCGACGCCCAACCTCATCCAGCCCGCCCAACCGCTGAACCAAACCAGTCCCCGCACCAGCGCCTCCCGCCGCCCGCCGGGTACGGACCAGGCCCCGCAACAGCGGCGGAACCTCACCCCGACCCCGCAGCGCAGCCAGGTCCAACCGCAGCGGCAACACCACCGCCTCCCCCGACCCCACCGCAGCATCGAACAACGCCACACCCTGCTCCACAGACACCGGCGGAAGACCCGCCCGAACCATCCGCTCCCGGTCCACCTCCGTCAGCCCACCGGCCATGCCGCTGGGCAGATCCCACGCGCCCCACGCCAACGACACACCCGGCAGTCCAAGGCCACGCCGGTACTCCACCAACGCATCCAAAAACGCATTCGCCGCCGCGTAACTGCCCTGCCCCGCACTGCCGAAGACCCCCGCGGCTGACGAGAACACCACAAACGCCGACACCTCACCCACCAACTCATGCAGATGCCACGCCGCATCCACCTTCGGCCGCAACACCGCATCCACCCGCTCGGGCGTCAACGCGCCCACCACCCCGTCATCCAGCACACCCGCCGCATGCACTACCGCACACACCTCACGCCCCTCAAGCACCCCCGCCAAAG
>NZ_JAERRF010000145.1 GCF_016741875.1 Streptomyces coffeae
GACGAACAGGCCGTGTCCACCGACACCGCCGGCCCCTCCAACCCCAATACATACGACAGCCGACCCGAAGCAACACTCGGCGTACTACCCGTCAGCAGGTAGCCCCCGGTCTCACTGTCCGCCTCATCCTCCTGACCAACGACATAACCATTGGCGGACACCCCCGCAAACACACCCGTCGCCGAACCTCGCAACGACAACGGATCCAGCCCAGCCCGCTCCAACGCCTCCCACGACGTCTCCAGCAACAACCGCTGCTGCGGATCCATCGCCAACGCCTCACGCGGCGAAATCCCGAACAACCCCGCATCAAACTCCGCCGCATCATGCAAAAACCCACCCTCACACACATACGACGACCCCGCACGATCAACACCCCGGTCATCGAACAGCCCGTCAAGGTCCCAGCCACGATCAGCCGGGAAGGCGGAGATGGCGTCCCCGGACGCGCTCAGCAAATCCCACAGGGCCTCCGGCGAGGCCACTCCACCCGGGTAACGACACCCCATCCCCACAATCGCAATCGGCTCATCGGCCACAACCGCCCGAGCGGAGCGCGGCGCCAGGTCCTGTTCGCCCGACTCTCCCAACACCTGCTCCCGCACGTAGGCAGTCAACGCGCTGGGGCTCGGATGGTCGAAGACCACGGTGGCAGGCAAGGTGAGCGCGGTAGCACGGTTCAGCCGATTACGCAGATCCACCGCCGTCAGCGAATCAAAACCCAGATCCTTGAACGCCCGCACCGGATCAACAGCCGCACCCGACTGATGTCCCAGTACCGCCGCCACCTCCGACTGCACCAGATCCAACAGCACACGCTCCTGCTCACCAGAAGACAAACCCCGCAGACGGTGAGCCAGACCACCCGAACCAACAGCGCCGCCCGCCGCCCTGCGCCGAGACGAAGCCGGAACGATCCCGCGCAGTACCGCGGGCAGGCTCTCACCACGGGCGGCAAGAGCCGTGATGTTGAGCCGA
>NZ_JAERRF010000146.1 GCF_016741875.1 Streptomyces coffeae
GACAGGATGTGCACTGATCTCGATGAAAACGTCACGCCCGTCGTCGATCAGACGCCGGGTGACTTCCTCAAATCGGACCGTCTGTCGCAGGTTCCGGATCCAGTAGTCGGCGTCCAGCGCGACGGTGTCGATCGGCGCCCCGGTCACCGTCGAGTAGAAGGGGATGTGCGAGGAAGAAGGCCGCAGCCCTGCGAGTGATGTGGTCAGTTCCTCTTCGATGCTGTCCACGTGGGCGGAGTGAGAGGCATAGTCGACCGCGACCATGCGGGCGTGCACTCCCTCACCGGTCCGCGCCGCCACGAAGTCCTCGACGGCGTCGACGTCACCGGAGATGACCACCGACCGCGGACCATTGACGGCTGCGACCGACAGTCCCTCCAGACTGGCGACGTACTCGCGTACCTCGTCCAACGGCAGCGAAACCGATGCCATCGCGCCGGAACCGGCCAACTTGTCCCGGATCAGCTGGCTGCGCAGCGCGACCACACGGGCACCTTCGTCCAAGGAGAGTGCGCCTGCCACACAAGCCGCCGCGATTTCCCCCTGGGAGTGCCCGGCTACCGCGGACGGGGCAACCCCCAAGGACTGCCACAGCCCTGCCAGGGAAACCATCACAGCCCACGACGCCGGCTGGACAACATCCACCCGCTCCAGCATCGAGGTGTCACCAAGGACCTCGGACAATGACCAGTCCACGAACGGAGCAAGTGCCTGCTCGCAGTCGGCCATCAGCGTCGCGAATACCGGGGAGGACTCCATGAGGTCTCGCCCCATGCCCACCCATTGCGCTCCCTGTCCCGGGAACACGAAGACAACCTCACGATGCGCAACGGCCGTCCCCTCAGCCACCAACGACGCAAGGTCCCCGCCCATGGCCACAGCCCGGTGCTCGAAGTGGGCCCGCCCCACGGCCAGCGTGTATCCGACGTCAACAGGGTCGAGTTCGGGATGGGTGTCCAGGTAGGTGCGCAGTCGG
>NZ_JAERRF010000147.1 GCF_016741875.1 Streptomyces coffeae
CCGCTCCCGCCGCCCCGGCCTCGATGCGCAGGTCCCGCCCCTGAGCCCCGTGATCGAGAAAGCCGTCGTGGCGGCGAGCGAGGCTGCCCTGCCCCGTACCACGGACGCTGATCCGAAGGCACTGATCACGCGCCGCACCCCGCCCGCACCACCCCAGCCCGCCTCCACCGTGACGATCGGGACTGCCAACGCCGCCGAAGTCCCGCTGGCCACTCTTGCCCGGGCCAGCGGCTGCTGCTGGACCGGACCTGGCGCTGAAGCGGCCGCCCGTGCGCTGCTGACCGGCATCCTCACCGCCGCCGAACGCAGGCGCCCCGGCACGCCCCAGGTGAGAGGCGTCCTCACCCAAGAGCTAGCCGATCGCCTCCTGCCAGGCATGCCACCGAAGTTCAGCGCCCTGACCGTGACCGACGATCTCGAACACGCCATCCACCGCGCGGAAGAACACCTCATCGCCCACGCCCACCACCAACGAGACACTCAAGACACCGAAGACGAGCAGGCAACGACAAAGACCGGGGAGGAAGAGCGCCGCGCACCGGGCTCTCTCGTCCTTCTCGCCCAGCCGGACGCCGCGCACGCCGGACGCCTCACGGCTCTGGCCGACCGCACCACGCAGGCCGCCCTCATCGTCCTCACCCTAGGCGCCCTGCCCGGCGCCACAAGCTGGCACATCGCCCATGACGGCACCGCCACACAACACACAGCAACCGGCGGACAACTCGATGACCTCCAGCTGTTCCACCTTGCCCCACAGGCCGGCCGCGACGTCCTGGACGTCCTGCTCACGGCGCATGACGAGCGACCGCGCCTGCGCAGGGTCCCGGGCGCCCGAGCAGCCAGGCCTTCCCCTGACAACCTGGAGCAGGGCACTGCCGAGGAGTCCGATGACGAGCCACCAGCGGCCGGACCAGAACCCGCAGAGCC
>NZ_JAERRF010000148.1 GCF_016741875.1 Streptomyces coffeae
CGCTCTGCGGGTTCTGGTCCGGCCGCTGGTGGCTCGTCATCGGACTCCTCGGCACTGCCCTGCTCCAGGTTGTCAGGGGAAGGCGTGGCTGCTCGGGCGCCCGGGACCCTGCGCAGGCGCGGTCGCTCGTCATGCGCCGTAAGCAGGACGTCCAGGACGTCGCGGCCGGCCTGTGGGGAAAGGTGGAACAGCTGGAGGTCATCGAGTTGTCCGCCGGTTGCTGTCTGTTGTGTGGCCGTGCCGTCATGCGCGATGTGCCAGCTTGTGGCGCCGGGCAGGGCGCCGAGGGTGAGGACGATGAGGGCGGCGTGCGTGGTGCGGTCGGCCAGAGCCGTGAGGCGTCCGGCGTGCGCGGCGTCCGGCTGAGCGAGAAGTACTAGAGAGCCCGGTGCGCGGCTCTCTTCCTCCCCCGTCTTTGTCGTTGCCTGCTCGTCTTCGGTGTCTTGACTGTCTTGTTGGTTGTGGGCGTGGGCGATGAGGTGTTCTTCCGCGCAGTGCATGGCGTGTTCGAGATCGTCGGTCACAGTCAGGGCGCTGAACTTCGGTGGCATGCCCGGCAGGAGACGATCGGCTAGCTCTTGGGTGAGGACGCCTCTCACCTGGGGCGTGCCGGGGCGTTGGCGTTCGGCGGCGGTGAGGATGCCGGTCAGCAGCGCACGGGCGGCCGCCTCAGCGCCAGGTCCGGTCCAGCAGCAGCCGCCGGCCCGGGCAAGAGTGGACAGCGGGACTTCGGCGGCGTTGGCAGTCCCGATTGTCACGGTGGAGGCGGGCTGGGGTGGTGCGGGCGGGGTGCGGCGCGTGATCAGTGCCTTCGGATCAGCGTCCGTGGTACGGGGCAGGGCAGCCTTGCTCGCCGCCATGACGGCCATCTCGACCACGGGGCTCAGGGGCGGGACCTGCGCATCGAGGCCGCGGCGGCGGGAGCGA
>NZ_JAERRF010000149.1 GCF_016741875.1 Streptomyces coffeae
AGAGCGGTCAGTCGAGCCTCCGGATCATCCGCAAGGACAACCGCGCGGTGTTCCAGCGACGCCCGTGTGGTCGCGAGTGAGAAGCCAACGTCCACAGGGTCCAGGCCGACCACACCGTCGCGGAGCCGCTCAGCCTGATACCGCAGCGCCTCCGCACTCCGGGCCGACAGCATCCACGGCACCAGGCCGCCCGGCACGGACGCCGCAACGGGAGCCGATTCCTCGGGCTCCGGAGCCTGCTCGATGATGGTGTGCGCGTTCGTGCCACTCACGCCGAAGGACGAGACACCCGCTCGCCACGGCCGGTCCGTCTCCGGCCACGACCGGGACTCGGTCAGCAGTTCCACCGCACCCGCGGACCAGTCCACGTGTGACGACGGTTCGTCGACGTGCAGGGTGCGCGGCAGTACGCCGTGCCGCATCGCCATCACCATCTTGATCACACCCGCGACACCCGCAGCCGCCTGGGTGTGACCGATGTTGGACTTGATCGAGCCGAGCCACAACGGCTCACCGGTGCGGTCCTGGCCGTAGGTGGCCAGCAGGGCCTGTGCCTCGATCGGGTCGCCGAGCGTGGTGCCGGTGCCGTGCGCCTCCATCGCGTCCACATCGGACGGAGCGAGCTGCGCACTGGCGAGCGCCTGCCGGATCACCCGCTGCTGGGAAGGCCCGTTCGGCGCGGTCAAACCATTCGACGCGCCGTCCTGGTTCACCGCGGAACCCCGCACCACCGCGAGCACCTGGTGGCCGTTGCGCTGGGCGTCCGACAGCCGCTCCACGAGCAGCATGCCGACACCCTCGCCCCAACCGGTGCCATCGGCGCTCTCGGCGAACGCCTTGCACCGGCCGTCCGCCGACAGCCCGCGCTGGCGGCTGAACTCGATGAACGAGC
>NZ_JAERRF010000015.1 GCF_016741875.1 Streptomyces coffeae
ATCAGCGCTACCGGCATACGAACGGCACCGGCCATCCGCAGACAGCCCCCGCTGCCGACTGAATTCCACGAAAGTCGCCGGGTTGGACATGACGGTGACACCGCCCGCCAACGCCAGGGAGCACTCACCGGACCGCAACGACTGCACCGCCCAGTGCAGCGCCACCAACGACGACGAACACGCCGTGTCCACCGTCACCGCGGGCCCCTCAAGCCCCAGCACATACGCCACCCGACCAGACAGGACTCCGCCGGATTTTCCCGTGGTCAAGTGTCCTTCGAGCTCTCCGGGGATCTGGTCGACCGTCGACGCATAATCGTGGTACATCAATCCAGCGAACACACCGGCACTGGTGCCACGGAGTGAACGTGGGTCCATCCCGGCCGACTCGATCGCTTCCCAGGATGTTTCCAGCAGCAACCGCTGCTGAGGGTCCATCGCCAACGCCTCATGCGGTGAGATGCCGAAAAAGCGCGGATCGAATTCCGCTGCTCCCTCCAGGAAACCTCCCCGCATGGTGTAGCTGGTACCTGCGTGATCGGGGTCCTTGTTGTAGAGAGTGGCTAAGTCCCACCCGCGATCGGTAGGAAATTCCGTGGTGGCATCCTTGCCGGCAGATATCAGATCCCATAGACCCTCGGCCGACCGCACGCCCCCGGGGTAGCGGCATGCCATCCCCACGATGGCGATGTGATCGCCAGCGGATACCTCACCCTCTCGCACGGGGAATTCTTGGAACGAGCGTGATCCGGCCGGAGGTTCCGTGGTCGCTTCATCGCCGAGCAGCGTGAAGAGATGCTCAGCCAAAGCCAGCGGGGTGGGGTGGTCGAAGACCACAGTGTCAGGCAACGAAAGGTTCGTGACGTCATTCAACCGGTTGCACAACTGAACGGCAGCGATTGAGTCGAACCCAGCGTCCTTGAATGACTGATCCACCTCGACCATGTCCGGCTGCAAATAAACGAGCACCTGAGCCACTTGGGCGCGAACCAGGTCGACTAGAGAGTTGAGATCCGGGAAGCGTCGCATGGCGGAGCAGTACTCGGTCGGGCTGGGAAAATTCTCATCCTGATTCACCTGAGCACCTCATCGAAAACATTGATTTCACCCCGACATTGCAGGGCGAGGATATATGCGGTCAAGGTGCGACGAGGCAGTGTGACTGTGATAGAAAGCCGAATTCGCTGAGCGGCCCCCGTCCCACCGCAACTTCGCCTTGACGAGCGCAATCTCCGCAAGGCCGCCGAAATTCGTCTCGAAGCCCAGATGCGCTGCTCGGGGTCGAGCATCGCCTCATCGTGACCGTAAGGCGTGTGCAGGTCGACACTGAGGCAGTGCGCGACGACACAGTCACCCGGCTTCCAGTCCGCCACACCCTCGCCGGTGCGCAGCACGACGCCGGCCAGGTCGGACCCGACTACGTGGTAGGGGAAGTCATGCCGCTTCGCTGCGACGCCGGTCCGCCCGTACCGGGCGAGAACTGGAAGGTGGGGATCGGCTCAAATATGGCGCTCCACACGGTGTTATGGTTTATGGAACTGGCCATCACAGCGACGAACGCCTGAAGAAATTCGCGCAGGTTGGCCTCTCCTCCGAGCTCATAAGTAACTTCACCGATGTCCGCAACACCAGTAACACCCCTGACCGGCCGAGCGCTTGGTGCGGTTCTCGGTGACAGCGGGGGATGTTGTCATATGCGACGCACGCTTTCGTCCGGTCCGAACGCGATGTGGCATCGACCCTAACCTTCCGGACCGAGTGGCGTCGTTGATCTGGAACCGGCTCTAGGAATATCCCCACCCCACAGGTGAACCGCCCCGGATCGGGTCGAGGTCCGCTTTCATGAAGGGTTCGAGCCATGGCACGACCCTCCCGTTACCCGCTTGAGCTCCGCCGTTGTGCGGTGCGTATGGTCGCCGAGGTCCGCGGTGGACGCCCTGTGGGGCGACGCCGACGCCCCGGACCCGCAGCACAGGGACATCGGCAAGCCGCCCCGCATCCGTCAGCGGAGTTCACGTCCTGGCTGCATGAGCTCGGGTCCGGCTCCCTCGAAGGCGTCGAGTGCGTCCTGCTCGGTGTCGGCAACCTCAACTGGGCCCGCCGCGTACCAGCACATCCCCACGTTTATCGACGAGCGGCTCACCGCCGCCGGAGCCACACCGCTGCTGGGACGCGGTGCCGCAGACGCCTCAGGGAACTTCGCGCGGGCGGCCGACCAGTGGACCGGTGACCTATGGGCGGCCCTGCTCGCCCGATACGGCGCCCCCGAGGGCGCGCCACGGCCCGGGCCGAGGCGCTGACGGATACCGGACGTGGAACCGCAGGACCCGTAACCCCAGGACCACGTCGCCGTGCTCGCGGAACACACCGCCTGCCCGCCCGAGCGCCGAGCCCTGAGCGAACTCCCCGGCACCGGCGAACGTCTTCCATGCCGTGGTCACCGAAGCCGGGCGCAGCAACGCGTCATCGCCGATAGGACCCAATGCTGGGAAGTCGGGAAGTCCATCGGCATATGAACCGACCCAAGTCCCCCGAAGACGTGCCGACATCGTCACCACCAGGCTTTCGCTCCGCGCGCGAGCCTGTTGGGCAGCCTTGACACTATCCCGTTGAAAGGTGGCGGCAATGCCGCTGGGCGGCAGGACCGCGTCCGCATACCGTCAAGGGCATTCCCCGCACGGGCCGGAGATACGCATTCCGAAGGAACCCACGCGGCGTCCATCCTGACGAAAGGCTACCCACATGTCCGATGAGAGCAATGGCGCAAGGAAATTCCCCCGGCGCACCATACTGCGGCACAGTGGCACCATCGCTGCGGTGGGGGCGATATCCGCGCTCTCCACCGCGGCGTCCCATCCGGCCGCTGCCGCTCCCGCCAGGGAGCCGAAGTTGCCCTCGACCGTGGCCGGAGTCCGCATCCCCAACAGCGGAGTGTGCAAGGAAGCGGTGAGGCTCGCACGAAGCGTGTGCCCCGAGCCGCTCTTCCATCACGTTATGCGGACGTATGTCTTCGGCTCTCTCCTGTTCGACCGGCGTGGTGTTCACTATGACCAAGAGCTGGTATTCATTGCCGCGATCTTGCATGACCTCGGACTGGTCGAATCGTTCCAGAGCAGGACCGAGCGCTTCGAAGTCGATGGCGCTGACGCCGCACAGCGTTTCCTGGAGGAACGGCAGGTGCCGGCTGAACGCGTGGAACTCGTCTGGGACGCCATTGCCCTGCACACCAGCGCCGGCATCGCGACGCGGAAGAGGCCGGAGATCGCCTTGATATCCGTCGGCTCCGGACTCGATTTCTCAGGAAACGGCCTTCAGCAGATCCCGTCCGACGATCTCGAAGAGGTGCTCACCGCCTTCCCCAGGAAAGGGTTCAAGCAGGATGCGCTCGATCGGATGATCTCGCTGTGCCGCACCAAGCCCGCTGCGGAGCTCATGCATCCCTTCGCCGAGGTCGGCCGCCGTCACATCCCGGACTTCTCGGTGCCCACGGTGGAGGATCTGCTGCTCGCGGCGCCGTTCGAGGAATGATGAGGGACGCGATCCGCGGGTACTGACGGCGGGGTCCAGCTGTTCCATAGATCATGGAACGAATCGTCCGCCATAGCGGAACGATCCTGTCCGCAATACGCGGGAGGCTGGACCCATGACCGACCAGATCTGGAACCCCCTGCTCCGAGACCAGCTCGCCTGGCACTGGACCCATCAGCTGCGTGACCGCCTCGACGGACTCACCGACGACGAGTACTTCCGGGAGCCGGCGCCCGGCTGCTGGAGCGTGCGTCCGCGTGGCACCGGGAGCGCACCGGTGCAGGCCGGGTCCGGCGCGATGACCATCGACTTCGCGATGCCGGAACCCGATCCGCCACCGTTCACGACGATCGCCTGGCGACTCGAGCATGTGATCGTCGGTGTGCTCGCGGTGCGCAGCGCCGCGCACTTCGGCCGCGCGCCCACCGACTACCAGTCGTTCGAGTACGCCGCGACCGCGTCCGCGGCGCTGGCCCAGCTCGACGCGGAGTACGCCACGTGGCTGGCCGGGGTCGAGTCCCTCGGCGAAACCGGCCTCACCCGCCCGTGCGGGGAGGCGGAGGGAGCGTACGCCGACCATCCGATGGCAGAGTTGGTGCTGCATATCAACCGCGAGCTGATCCACCATCTGTCCGAGGTGTGCCTGCTCCGCGACCTCCACCGGCACACCCGGCAACAGACCCGACAGGAGGCGAGCTGAGATGGCCCGCGACGTCCAGATCACTTTCGACTGCGCCGACCCGGCCGGACTGGCCGCGTTCTGGGCTGAGGCCATGAGCTACCGACTTCAGGATCCGCCCGAGGGGTTCGCGTCCTGGGAGGAGGCCCTGGAGGCGATGGGCGTGCCGCCCGAGCGGCGCAACGACGCGTCGGCGTTGCTCGATCCCGAAGGCTCCGGGCCGCGGCTGTTCTTCCAGCGGGTGCCGGAGGGCAAGCAGGCCAAGAACCGTGTGCACCTCGATGTGCGGGCCGCCCCGGGGCTCGTGGGCGACGCGCGGATGGCGGCCCTGGAGGCGGAGGCCGAGCGGCTCGTCGCGCTCGGCGCCACCCGGCTCGAGCGCCATGAGCCCGCTCCCCCGCTCGGCACCGGTCATATCGTGATGGCCGACCCCGAGGGCAATGAGTTCTGCCTCGACTGATCAACCGCGTGGCGGGCCAGCCCACTTGCGTTCACCCCCGTGTTCCGTTCGGGGTCAAGGGACCCTGAACGGGACACGGTTGCCATCTGCGGATGGCTCGCAGGGGCTGGTGAGGATGACGAGTTGCCGGGTCGCTCGGGTCATCGCGACATAGCGGTCGACCGCTCCTTCGATGCCCGTGCCGAACTCCTCCGGGTCGATGAGGACGACGAGGTCGAACTCGAGCCCCTTCGACAGCTCGGGGGTGAGCGAACGGACGCGGGACGTCGCCCGGAAGGTGGGATCGCCGATGACACAGGCGGTCCCCTCGGCATGTGCGGCGAGCCAGGTGTCGAGGATCGCGTCCAGATCCGCAGCGGATCCATGGACGACGGGGACATCGCCGCTGCGGATGGAGGTCGGCACATTGGCGTCCGGGAGCGCGGCCCGGATGACGGGCTCGGCTTCCGCCATGACCTCTTCCGGCGTCCGGTAGTTGATGCTCAGGGAGGCCACGTTGATCCGGTCGAGCCCGATCCGCTCGAGCCGTTCCTGCCATGACTCGGTGAACCCGTGCCGGGCCTGAGCGCGGTCCCCGACGATGGTGAAGCTCCGGGACGGACAGCGGAGCAGCAGCATCTGCCACTCCGCGTCGGTCAGTTCCTGAGCCTCGTCCACGACGATGTGCGCGAACGGACCGGCGAGCAGGTCCGGGTCGGCGCTGGGCAGTTCGGCCTCGTCGACCAGGCTGACCTGGGCGTCCTGGCCGCGCAACATCGTCACCAGCCCTTCGCCGTCGTCGCCGTCGGCCCCGGAGTCGGATGCGGCGTCGATCAGGTTGTCGACGACCTGCGCCATGCGCTCGCGCTGGGCGGCGAGGGCGGCAGCATGCCGGCGCTTGCGCCGTGCCGTCTCCGGGTCGCCGAGCCGCTGCCGTGCCGCGTCCAGGAGCGGCAGGTCGGACACCGTCCAGGCCTGGGGGTCCTTGCGTTGCAGCGTGGAGACGTCATCGGGGTCGAGCCAGGGAGCGCACATCCGTAGATAGGCGGGTACCGACCACAAGTCTCCGACGAGGTCGGCCGCTTCGAGCAGCGGCCATGCGCGGCTGAAGGTGGTGATCAGCTCCTCGTCGTGCAGCAGCGACCTCCGGAAGAGGTCGGGCGAGATGTCACCGTCGTACTTGTCCAGCAGGATGGTGACCAGTTCCGCCCAGATCTGCTCGCGCGCCTCGTTGTGCGGAGTACCTGGGTCCGCCGCCTCGAATGCCTCGGCCCAGTCGTCGGCGCTCAGCCAGATGTCGGACCAGTCGGTCGTGACCGTCATCCCCTTGGCGGGCGGCTCTTCATAGAACCTGACGGCCGTCTCGATCGCCTTCACCATGTCCGCGGACGACTTCAGGAGGGCCGCGTGCGGGTCGTCCTCGAGCGCCGCTCCGGCTCCCTCGGCGACGAGGTCCCGCAGCGTGCAGGTCTGTACGCCCTCTTCGCCGAGGCTGGGCAGGACGTCGGCGACGTAGGCCAGGTAGGGCTGGTGCGGACCGACGAACAGCACACCGCCGCGACGGTGACCGAGGCGAGGGTCGGAGTAGAGCAGGTACGCGGAGCGGTGCAGGGCGACGACGGTCTTCCCCGTACCCGGGCCGCCGTCGACCACAAGAGCGCCGCGGGAGCCCGCCCGGATGATGGCGTCCTGGTCGGTCTGGAGGGTGGCGAGCACGTCCCGCATCCGGGCTGACCGGCTGCTGCCCAGGCTTGCGATGAAGGCGGACTGGTCGTCGAGCGCGGCGTGCCGGTCGAGCCCGTTGGCGGTGAACACCTCGTCCCAGTAGTCGCTGATCCGGCCGCCGGTCCAGCGATACCTGCGGCGGCTCGCCAGCCCCATCGGGTTGGCGTGGGTCGCCGCGAAGAACGGCTCGGCCGCGGGGGAGCGCCAGTCGACCAGCAGCCGGCGCCCGGCGCTGTCGGTGAGGCCGAGTCGTCCGACGTACCGGGGCTCGGGGTCGTCCGCGGTGACGATGCGCCCGAGGCACAGGTCCAGGCCGAAACGGCGCAAGGCGCGCAGCCGGCCGGTCAGCCGGTGGACCTCGGTATCCCGGTCCATCGCTGCCCGGCCCACGCCGCCGGGTGCCTTGAGCACGGCGTCGAGGCGGTCGGACAGTTCGGCGATTGCCTGCTCGAGGCTCTCCGCGATGGCCGCGAAGTGCTTCTCGTCCTCGGCGATCAGTGTCGGGTCGGCCTTGGGAGCGAGGCGGTCGGGAAGGTCGAACGCGCTGGTGGTCAGGGAGGTCATGTCAGCGGCTCCGATCCGGGGTCGCGCCCGCGAGATCCAGCGGCGCGCACATCCGCACCTCGGCGTCAGCGCCTGGCTCAAAGACCGACAACAGCACACGCACTTCGTGAGTCCCCCATTTCCGCAGGTTCGGGCCTTGGCCAGCGATTTTGCGGCAGGGAGGGGGCCTTGCCGCAAGGCCCCCTGTGCGCTATACGTTGAGAGTGGCAAGGAGTGGGGATTCCCCCTTGCCACTCTCGCTCGCTCCGGACGACGGCGCCCCTACGGCCGACTCAGGCAGGCGCGTTGCGGAAGAGGCGGGCGCCGCCGAGCAGACACAGCGCCGCCAGAGCCAGGGTGACGGCCGCGCCGACGGCCACGGTGCCGTTCGCGTAGTGGCCCTGGAACACCTCGCGTATGGGGCGGTCCGCCCACGGCGGATCAGCCCTGCGCGCGTTGGTGGCGGGTGCGCCACAGCCATCCGATGTCGCGGGTGAAGGACCAGCTCAGCAGGGCCAGGGCCAGCAGCACTTCGGCCAGGGCCGCGGTGCGGGGAAGGATCGCGGCCCCGGCCACCAGCAGGGCGATGCCCTGGAGCGCGGCCACCGTCTTACGGGCCGTGCTCGGCGGGAGTTCACCGTGCAGCCAGGGCAGGAACCGGGACGCCACGACGAACGCGTAGCGCATACCGCCGATCAGCAGCACCCAGGGGCCGAGCGAGGTGGCCACATAGACGCTGAGCACCAGGATGAGGAACGCGTCCACTTCCATGTCGAAGCGGGCACCCAGCGGGGACGAGGTGCCGGTGCGGCGGGCCACCTTGCCGTCCACCGCGTCCAGGATCAGGGCCACCGTGGTGAGCGCGACCAGCACCGTGACCCGCGGCGGGCTCTGGAAGGAGTCGGCGACCAGCGCGGTCACCCCGCCGACCAGGGTGGCCCGGGCCAGGGTGACGCGGTTGGCCGCCCCGAACGAGCGCAGCCACGAACGGGACACGGCGCGGTTGAGCACCGCCCAGGTGGCGAGGGCGAAAGCCACCCCGGTCAGCCATCCCGCGGGACCGAGGCCGAGTGCCATGCCGAGCAGGGCGAGCAGGGCGAGCTGTGCTCCCGCACCCGCCGCGGTCTCCTGGCGCAACGGTTTGGTGTTGTACGTGTCATTCAGGGTTGCCACCGTGCACCCTCCGGCTGTGTGGCGGAGTCCATGAGTGCCGCGTACCGTGATCGCGGCTGGTTATCCGTACGTGTGCCGCCGCCCGATTGTTCAGCTGTTCAGCGCGATCCTTCTGGAGGACCTCGATGGAGCGCGTCGCCCGCGCCTTCTGGCTCCGCTCCCCCGGCCACGGCGAAATACGGGAGGTGGCGCTGCCCGCACCCGACGATAGCGAGGTGGTGGTGCGCACCCTGTGCTCCGGTGTGAGCCGGGGTACGGAGACCCTGGTGTTCCGGGGCGGGGTGCCGGAGAACCAGCACACCGCGATGCGGGCGCCGTTTCAGGAGGGCGCGTTTCCGGCGCCGGTGAAGTACGGCTATCTCAATGTGGGTGAGGTGGAGCAAGGGCCCCGGGAGCTGCTGGGGCGCACGGTGTTCTGTCTGTATCCGCATCAGACCCGTTATGTGGTTCCGGCGAACGCGGTGACCGTGGTGCCTGAGAACGTGCCCGCCGCACGGGCGGTGCTGGCCGGGACGGTGGAGACCGCGGTGAACGCCGTGTGGGACGCGGCACCGCTGCTCGGCGACCGGATCGCGGTGGTGGGGGCCGGGATGGTCGGGGCGAGCGTCGCCGCCGTACTGGCCCGTTTTCCGGCGGTACGGGTGCAGCTGGTGGACGCGGATCCGGCGCGCGCCGGTGTCGCGGCGGCGCTCGGGGTGGAGTTCGCGCTGCCGGAGGAGGCGGCGGACGGCTGCGATCTCGTGGTGCATGCCAGCGCCACCGAGGCCGGGCTCGCCCGCTCGCTGGAACTGCTCGCCCCGGAGGGCACCGTGGTGGAGCTGAGCTGGTACGGCGACCGGCGGATCAGTCTGCCGCTGGGTGAGGCGTTCCACTCGCGGCGGCTGACCGTGCGCAGCAGCCAGGTGGGCACGGTGTCGCCGAACCGTGGTCCCCGCCGCGGTTACGCCGAGCGGCTGGCGCTGGCGCTGGAGTTGCTGGCCGATTCCTCCTTCGACGCGCTGGTGAGCGGGGAGTGCGCCTTCGAGGAGCTGCCGGGGGTGTTGCCGAGGCTCGCCTCGGGTGAGCTTCCGGGACTGTGCCACCGTGTGCTGTACGGACCCTGAGGCCGCCGCAAAATCGGTCTGAACACGGGGAACGCATCGGCCGTACTACACGGCGTGCCCCGGCAGACGGGCCCGACGCGCGCACCTGGAGGGTCATCCGTTGTTCAGCATCACCGTCCGCGACCACATCATGATCGCCCACAGCTTCCGCGGTGAGGTCTTCGGACCCGCGCAGCGGTTGCACGGAGCGACGTTCCTCGTGGACGCCACGTTCCGCCGCACCGAGCTGGACGACGACAACATCGTCGTCGACATCGGGCTGGCCACCCGTGAACTCGGGCAGGTGACCGGAGCGCTGAGCTATCGCAATCTCGACGAGGAACCGGACTTCGCGGGCATCAACACCTCCACGGAGTTCCTGGCCAAGGTGATCGCCGACCGGCTGGCCGAGCGGGTGCACGCGGGAGCGCTGGGCGAGGGCGCCCGGGGCCTTGCGGGTCTGACCGTCACGCTGCACGAGTCGCATATCGCCTGGGCGAGTTATGAGCGTGCCCTGTGAGCGGCGGCGAACCGCGGGCGGTGCACATCGTGATGCCCGGCGATGTGCACGATCCCACCGCGCCGAGCGGCGGCAACGTCTACGACCTGCGGGTGTGCCGGGATCTGCCCGGTACCGGCTGGCAGGTGCACGAGCACGCGGTGGCCGGGGCCTGGCCCCAGCCGACCGCCGGGGCCCGCGCCGAACTGGCCCGGACCCTGGCGGAGCTGCCCGACGGCAGTGTGGTCCTCCTCGACGGTCTGGTGGCCTGCGCCGTGCCGTATCTCATCGTTCCCGAGGCGCCGCGGCTGCGGCTGGCGGTGCTGGTGCATCTGCCGCTGGGGGACGAGACCGGGCTGGCCCCGGGCCGGTCGGCGGATCTCCAGGCCCTGGAGGGCCGGACCCTGCGCGCGGTGGGCGCGGTGGTGGCCACCAGCGACTGGGCGGCGCGACGGCTGGTGGAGCTGCACGGGCTCGCCCCGGGGCAGGTGCATGTGGCCGCGCCCGGGGCCGATACGGGGCCGTCGGCGGAGGGCAGCGAGGACGGCACCCGGCTGCTGTGCGTGGCGTCGGTGACCCCGCGCAAGGGACAGCGCCGGCTGATCGAGGCGCTGGCCGGCATCGGCGATCTGCCGTGGGAGTGCACGTTCGTGGGCGGTCTCGACCGCCACCCCGGCTATGTGGACCGGGTGCGGGAGCTGATCGCGCGGGCGGGTCTGGAGGACCGGCTGCGGCTGGCCGGACCGCGCTCCGGCGCGGCGCTGGAGGCCAGTTACGCCGCCGCCGATCTGCTGGTGCTGCCCTCCCACGCCGAGACATACGGCATGGCGGTCACCGAGGCGCTGGCCCGCGGCATTCCGGTGCTCGCCACCGAGGTGGGCGGGGTGCCGGAGGCCGTGGGCAAGGCGCCGGACGGCAGTGTGCCGGGCATGCTCGTCGGTCCGGAGGACCCGGAGGCGCTCACCGCCGCGCTGCGCCGCTGGCTGGGTGAGCCCGCCACACGCCGGCGGCTGCGGGAGGCCGCGCGCGGACGGCGCACCGCCCTGGACGGGTGGGACACAACATCGCGGAGTCTGGCCACGGCGCTGGACCGGCTCCGCCGGGACACCGGGAGGGCCGCGTGACGGCGACCGACACACCGCACTACACCCCCGACTGGCTTCAGTTGCGCGAGGGTGCCGACGCGGCGGCCCGCGCACCGGAGCTGGTGGACTCGCTGCGAGCGCATCTCGCGGCGCGGCCGGGTCCCGACGGTCCGCTGGTGGTGCACGACCTGGGCTGCGGCACCGGGTCGATGGGCCGCTGGCTGGCGCCCCGGCTGCCCGCGCCGCAGCGCTGGGTGCTGCACGACCGGGATCCGCGGCTGCTCCAACGGGCCGTCGAACAGCCGCCGTGCGATGCCCAGGGCACTCCGGTGGCGGTCGGGACGCGGCGCGGCGATCTGGGACGGCTGACCGCCGACGATCTGGCCGGTGCCTCACTGGTGACCGCCTCGGCGCTGCTGGACGTGCTGACGCGCGAGGAGGTGGACCGGCTCGCCGCGCTGTGTGCGGAAGCCGGGTGTCCGGTGCTGCTGGCGCTGTCGGTGGTGGGACGGGTCGAGCTGACTCCGGCCGATCCGCTGGACGACGAGATCCTGGACGCGTTCAACGCCCATCAGCGCCGTGGTGAGCTGCTGGGTCCGGACGCGGTGACGGTGGCCACCGCGGCGTTCGAACGGCAGGGGGCGGTGGTCCGGACGCAGTGCAGCCCGTGGCGGCTGGGCCCGGAGGAGTCCGCGCTGACGGCCGAGTGGCTGCGGGGCTGGGTCGGTGCGGCCAAGGAGCAGCGGCCGGACCTCGGGGCGCGCGCCGAGGCGTATCTGCGGCGCCGTCTGGCGGTGTGCGAGGCGGGCGGGGTGGGGGCGGTGGTGCACCACCGCGATCTGCTGGCGCTGCCCGCAGCGGTGGAGGCGGCGGCATGAGCGGGGCGGTCCGGGCACGGCTCGGCGCGGTGGCCGGTGCGGCCATCCTCACGGTGCTGCTGTGGCGGCTGGGCACGGGCGCGTTTGTGGACGGGCTGCGCAGGATCGACGGGCCGACCCTGCTGGGCGCGCTCGGACTGGGCCTGCTCACGACGGTGTTCAGCGCATGGCGCTGGTGTCTGGTGGCTCGGGGCCTGCGGATCCGGCTGCCGCTGGGCCGGGCCGTGGCGGACTACTACCGCTCGCTGTTCCTCAACGCGGCGCTGCCCGGCGGAGTGCTGGGCGATGTGCACCGCGCCGTACGCCACGGGCGCACCGCCGGTGATGTCGGGCGGGGGGTGCGCGCGGTGGTCCTGGAGCGGGTCGCGGGCCAGGTGGTGCTGATCGCGGTGGGGATGGTGCTGCTGCTGGCGCATCCGGCCGTGGCGCTGGAGCAGACCCGCCGGGTGGCCGCGGCCCCGGGCGCCGTACCGGTCCTGGCCGTGGTGGCCGCGGGTCTGGTGGCGCTGGTGGTGCGGTCGCGGCGGCGCGGAGCGGCCGCCCCCTCCCGGGGGCGGCGGGCGCTCCGCGGCGCGCTGGCCGAGGCGCGCCGCGGGCTGCTGGCCCGCGGCAGCTGGCCGGGGGTGGCGGTGGCCTCGGCGGTGGTGCTGACCGGGCATGTGGCCATGTTCCTGCTGGCGGCGCGAGCCGCGGGGTCAACCGCGCCGGTCGCCGTGCTGGTGCCGCTGCTGGTGCTGGCCCTGATCGCGATGGCGCTGCCGCTGAACGTCGGCGGCTGGGGACCCCGGGAGGGTGTCACCGCCTGGGCCTTCGGCGCGGCGGGCCTCGGCGCGGGCCAGGGGCTGTCGGTCGCCGTGGTGTACGGAGTGCTCACCTTCGCGGCGAGCCTGCCCGGTATCGCGGTGCTCATCGGGCAGTGGATCGCCGGACTGCGGCATCCCCAGGTCGAGTTCGAAGAGGGTGTCCTCGCCGAGGACACCACGGCGCACGGGCGGTCGGAGCGCGTTCCGCAGTACCGGGGTACCGGCGAACCGGAGTCCGGGGACACCGTCGCCGATCAGGACCGGCGCCACGGTGACGTAGAGCCGGTGCAGCGCCCGCTCGTGCAGAAAGCGGGACACGGTCACCCCGCCGCCCTCGACCAGTATCCGGCCCAGGCCGCGCCGCGCGAGTGCGTCCACCAGGCGGTGGGGGGCGAACGCGTCGCGGTCCGGCAGCGTCAGCACCTCCACGCCGTCCGGGGCGGTCGGACGCTCGCTGTCGGCGGCCACCACCCACAGCGTCGGCGCTGAGCCGTCCGTGAACACCCGGCGAGTGAGGGGAACCCGGCCATGCGGATCGACAACCACACGCACCGGATGGTCACCGGCGCAGGCGCGGACGGTCAGTTGGGGGTCGTCTGCGGCGGCGGTCCCGGCGCCCACCAGCACCGCGTCGGTGAGCGCCCGCAGCCGGTGCAGATGGCGGCGGTCCTCCTCACCGGTGACGTAGTCGGCGTCGCCGGTGCTCGTGGCGATGAAACCGTCCAGGCTCTGGCCGAGCTGGGCCACCGCCAGACGCGGCCCGGCCAGGCACAGCGGGGCGTAGCGCGCGGCCAGCTCCCCGGCTTCCGGCGAAGCGGGCTGCCGCCACCGGTACGTACCGTCCGCGTCCCGGACCAGACCGGCCGCCCCGGCCTGCGCCCCGGTCCGGACCGTGCGCAGCAGATCCCATGCGCGCGCCGCGTCGAGCACGGCGGTGCGGTCCGTCATCGCGTCTCCTCCCGGGCGCCGAGCAAGGAGAGATACTCATCGAAGGAATCGACAAGACCGGCGAGAAGTTCCTTTCCCTTTTCGGCGGACGCCAGGGAGGGGCGGCCTATGACCCCGGACTCCGTATAGGCGGACATACCGAGGGTGAGCAGATGCTTCCGGTCATCCGCTATCCAGTCCGCCTTTTCCTGGCCGGGCCGGACGAGTTCCGGGCGGACCCGCAAGAGGATGGAAGTCTCCACTTCTCCCGCATGCATATCGCTGTTGGACGGCGTCTGCACTCCGGCCCGTTCTCGTGCGGCTGTCCAGTCGGCCGAGCCCGGGAAAAGTGCCATACGCATACCGGTGCCCACGGATTCCTGAACCACGTTCCGCAGCACATAATTCCCGCCGTGTCCGTTGACCACGGCGAGAGCGTGGACACCGGAAGCCCGCAGCGAATCGGCGATGTCCCGGACGACGGCGTGCAGCGTGGCGGCGGAAATGCTGACCGTGCCCGGCCAGCCGGCGTGCTCGTGCGAACAGGAGACGGTGATCGGGGGAAGCGCGAGCACCGGGTGGGCCGCGGCGATCTCACTGGCGATGGCGCAGGCCACGACCGTGTCGGTGATCAAGGGAAGCCCGGCGCCGTGCTGTTCGAAACTCCCGACGGGCAGGACGGCGACCCGGGCTCCCCGGGCCCTGACGTCCTCCGTCGTATCCACCGGCAGAAGATCCGGGACCTGTGGTCGCGTTCCGGAACTGCTCATGTTTTTCGGGCCTTTCGTTCGTCCACCGGGGCAACGTGTTGACACGTGCTCGCCATTTTCACCTACACCGCAGGCAGTTTGCCAGATAGGATCGGGACATGACAGTAAGTGATAGCGTGGTCGACTCCAGTGCTCGCACCGCGGGTGCCAAGCGCGTGGCGAATCTCCAACTGTCCACCGTGTACGGTGAATTCCGCGCGGTCGGCTACCTCGACCTCAATCGCGGGGATGAACAAATAGCCCTGGTATACGGTGATGTCGAGGGTGCGGACGTCCTTACCCGGCTGCATTCGGAGTGCCTGACCGGAGATGCCTTCGGCTCCAAGCACTGCGAGTGCGGAGATCAGCTCTCCGCCGCGCTGAACACCATCACCCGCGAGGGCCGCGGCATTCTGATCTACCTCCGGGGCCATGAGGGCCGGGGCATCGGACTGCTCTCCAAGTTGCAGGCGATGCAGCTCCAGGCGGAGGGCATGGACACCGTCGAGGCCAATCTCGCCCTCGGGCTGCCCGCCGACGCCCGCGACTACCAGGTGGCGGCGGAGATGCTGCACGACCTCCAGGTGCGGTCGGTGCGGCTGCTGTCCAACAACCCGCTCAAGCGGGAGGCGCTGCTGCGGCACGGCATCGACGTCAGTGAGCAGGTGCCGCTGCTGACCCCGCCGCGCGAGGAGAACATCACCTATCTGCGCACCAAGCGGGACCGGATGGACCACTACCTGCCGCATCTGGAGGTCGCGGCCGACCGCTCGTGAGGGCGGCCGGCCGGACCGGTGGTGGCCCAGGCCCTGTCCGGTGGGTCTTATCGGGCCCGCGACGCCTGGCACCGCACCTCGCCGCGTTGTCGGAGTCGCCCGAGTACGCCCAGTACGAGGGCGATCCTCCGCCTTGCGATCCTCCCCCAGCTACCGCTGGGAGGTGCCCCCTCACCAGACGCCGCGGGCTGATCCTCAAAGACCCACCGGACAGGGCCTAACGCACCCGCGGGCGGGGCGGGAATCCGGCGGCGCGGTAGCAGGCGTCGACCAGGGTCATGGTGGCCAGGGCGTCGTCCGCGTCGAGCGGCGGCGGAGTGCCGTGCCGTACGGCGTCGGCGAACGCCTCCAGCTGATAGGTGTACGAGGAGCGGCGGCCGAGTTCCTCGGTCCGCTCCCCCGCCCGGGTGCGCACCACGACGCGGTCGTCCAGATGCGGCTGGACGAAGTTCAGCGCGGTGGCCTCGCCGAGCGTGCCGGTGATCCGGCAGCTCATCCGCCACTCGCCTGCGGCCATATGGCATCGGGCGAGGCCGGTGGCGCCGCCGGGGAAGGCAAGTTCGGCGTCGACCCATTCGTCGACGTCCTCGGCGCCCGGCCGCTCCGCGCCCCGGGCGGCCACCAGCCGGGGCGCGCCACCGGCCCAGGGGGCGAGCACCCGCTGTGCGTGCAGGCTGTAGCAGCCCAGGTCCATCAGGGCGCCACCGGCCAGCGACAGCGACCAGCGCGGATCGCCGTCGGGCGGCGCGGGCATCGCCATGATGGTCTCGACATGCCGGAGCTCACCGAGTTCACCGGAGTCCAGCAACGTGTGCAGCCGCCGCGTGACCGGGTGGAACAGGTAGTGGAAACCCTCCATGAAGACGGTGCCCGCGGTGGCGGCGGCATCGCGGATCTCGGCGGCCTCCTCAGCGTTGCACGCCGAGGGCTTCTCGGTGAGCACATGCTTGCCCGCCGCGAGGGCGGCCAGGTTCCAGGGGCCGTGCAGACCGTTGGCGAGCGGGTTGTAGACGATGTCGACCTCGGGGTCGGCCACCAGCTCGGCGTAGCCGTCCACCACACGTTCCACCCCGTGCTCGGCGGCGAACCGCTCGGCGCGGCCGCGGTCGCGGGCGGCCACGGCCACCAGCCGGTGGCCGGTGGCGCGGGCCGGGGCGACGACGGCCAGCGCGGAGATACGGGCCGCGCCCAGCACGCCGATGCGCAGGGGTGCGGTGGATCCCGTCATCCGTGCCGGACCTCCTCGAGCGTCACCGCGCGGCGCTCGCGCAGCGACAGGGTGCACGCCTCGGCGATCCAGCCCGCCTCCAGGGCGTCCTCCACGGTGCACGGCGAGGGCCGCTGCCCCGCGACGACCTCGGTGAACGCGGTGAGTTCGGCGCGGTAGGCGGCGGCGAAGCGGTCCATGAAGAAGTCGTGCGGCACCCCGGCGGGGAAGGTCGCGCCGGGCTCGACCGAGCGCAGCGGCAGCTTGTCCTCAAGACCCACGGCGATGCTGTCCTGGAAGCCGTGCAGCTCCATACGGACGTCGTAACCGCGGGCGTTGTGACGGCTGTTGGAGACCAGCGCGAGGGTGCCGTCGTCCAGGGTGAGGACGGCGGCGGTGGTGTCGGCGTCGCCCGCTTCGGCGATGTAGGAGGCGCCACGGTTGCTGCCCCGTACGTACACCTCGGTCACCTCGTGGCCGGTGACCCAGCGGATGATGTCGAAGTCATGGACCGAGCAGTCGCGGAAGATGCCACCGGAGGCGGCGATGTACGCGGGCGGGGGCGGCGCGGGGTCCAGGGTGGTGGACCGCACGGTGTGCAGCGGGCCCAGCTCACCGCTCGCCACCGCGGCGCGGGCGGCGGCGAACCCGGTGTCGAAGCGGCGGTTGTAGCCGATCTGGATCGGCACCCCGCTGTCCTTCACCGCCTGCCGCACCTCGACGCCCTCCTTCATGGTCCCGGCGACGGGCTTTTCGCAGAACACCGGGACACCCGCCCGGACGGCGGCCTGGATCAGGCCGGGGTGGGCGTCGGTGGCGGCGGCGATGACCACACCGTCCACCCCGGCGGCGAGGACGGCTTCGGGTGAGTCGGCCACGGTGGCGCCGAGCCGTGCGGCGAGGGCCGAGGTGTCCGCGTAGGGGTCGGTGACGACGAGGGATTCCACGGCGTCCAGTCCGCCCAGGGTCTCGGCGTGGAAGGCGCCGATCCGGCCGAGTCCCATGATGCCGATGCGCATGGCTCGCTTCTCCTTCGTGGTGGTTCTGTGAGGTGGGGTGATGAGAGGGCGTCAGTCGAGCGCGCCGACGACGTTCTGGTCCCAGTCGATGACCGAGCCGGTGACCACACCGCTGCGGTCGGAGAGCAGCAGTACCGCGAAGTCGGCGATCTCGTCGGGCTGGCCCAGCTTGCCCATGGGCAGCGCCCGCGCGGCCTCCTCGCGCCAGTCGTCGCCCGCGCCGTGGAAGGTGCGCTGGGTGACGTCCTCGCCCTCGGTGGCGGTCCAGCCGATGTTCAGGCCGTTGATCCGGATGCGGTCCCAGCGGTGGGCGTGGGCGGCGTTGCGGGTGAGTCCGGCGAGTCCGGCCTTGGCGGTGGAGTACGCGGCGAGATGGGGCGGGCCGCCGTGGGCACAGTTGGAGATGACGTTGACGATGGTGCCGGGGGCCTTGCGCTCGACCATGTCCGCCACCGCGGCCTGCATGGCGAAGAACGGGGCGCGCAGATTGATCGCCATATGGGCGTCGAAGAGCTCCGGGGTGGTGTTCAGCAGCGAGCCGCGCGAGGTGAGCCCGGCGGAGTTGACCAGGCAGTCGATCCGGCCGTAGGCCGCCACCACCTTCTCCACCACACCCTTCGCCTCGGTGGCGTCGGACAGATCGGCGCGGAGGAAGGTGGCGGTGGCGCCGTCCGCGGTCAGTTCGGCCACCAGCTCCTCACCGGGGCCGGGGCGCCGTCCGCTGACGGCCACCTGGGCCCCCTCGCGGGCGGCCGCGCGGGCGATGGCCGCGCCGACGCCCTGGCTTCCGCCGTTGACCAGCAGGACCTTGTTCTCCAGGAGTCCCATGATGTGTTTCCTTGTCTCAGCTGTGTTGTCTCAGCCGTGGCGGCGGTCGGCGGCGCCCCGCAGGGCCTCGCCGAGCGCCTCCGACGTCCAGTTCCGGTCCAGGGCGCGGCGCAGCAGGTCCGCCTGGGTGGGTGGGGCGAGTCCGTCGACCGGCGGGTCCCGGTCGAGGTCGGTGGGGAAGGGGTAGCCGTCGGCGCAGGCGGCGATCACGGTGTGCAGCCACTCCGGCGTGGCGCCGTGCGCCTTGCGGTCGCGCAGCACCGGGAAGACGGCCTCTGTCATGGCCCGGCGGTCCACGGTTTCCATGGCGCGGCCGAAGGCGGAGGAGATCTGGAGCAGATTGGCCATCCGCCGCACCCCGGTGGTGCGGTTGGCGCCCGCGGCGTGGAAGAGCGCCGGGTTGAAGAACACGGCGTCGCCCTGGGTGAGCGGCAGCTGGATGTGGTGGTGTTCGAAGTACTCCTGGAAGCGCGGCAGCCGCCAGGCCAGATAACCGGGCTCGAAGGTCTGCGAGTACGGCAGGTAGAGCGTGGGTCCGGATGCCACGGGCATGTCGCCGTGGGCGACCGCGCCCTGGAGGGTGAGCGCCGGGGAGAGCCGGTGGACATGGGCGGGGTAGCCCGCCGCGGTGGCGTTGGACAGGAAGCCGAGGTGGTAGTCGCGGTGCGCGGTCTGTGCCGGGCCACCGGGATTGACCACGTTGATCTGTGAGGTGATCTGGTAGCCGGGGCCGAGCCACGCGGTGGACACCAGGGCGACGATGTCGTTGGCGTAGTAGTCGGCGAATGCCTCGGGGTCGCGGACGGCCATCTTCTCCAGGGCGTTCCACACCCGGTCATTGGTGCCCGGCGCGGCGAAGTGGTCTCCGGCGGCGGTCCCGGCCGCGCGCTGCTCGTCGATCAGGGCGTGGAACACCCCGGTGGCGCGGTCCATCACCGCGACGTCGGGGAAGGCGCGGCGGAACACGACCACACCGGCGCCGTCGGCGAGCGCGTGGACCAGTTCGGCCTGGACGGCGCGGCGGCCGTCCGGGGTGGCGGCGACGGTGCGCAGCCGGTCGCTGTCGTAGACCGGCACACCGTGCTCGATGCCGGAGGCATACGGACAGGTGGCCGGGTCGGTGGTGCGCTCGACCAGGACCCGGAAGGCGTCGAGATCGCAGTCCGCCTCGGACAGCCAGGTCCGGGCGGCCGCGGGGATCGCGGACATCGGCGTCCTTTCGGGGGTGGCGCGGCGGCGGTGCGATGTCATTCTTGTGACACCCGCACCCCTCGGGCAATCGGCAGAAGCCCATCAAAAACCCCTCAAGGAGCCGCCGTGCCGTCCCATCCGTTTCCGCTCCGGGAGATCGCCCGCCAGGCCGGGCTGAGCGAGGCCACCGTCGACCGGGTGATGAACCACCGGGGCGGGGTGCGGGAGAGCACCGCACGCGAGGTGCACCAGGCCATCACCGATCTGCACCGGCAGCGGGACCAGGTCCGGCTGGGCGGGCGTACCTTCATGATCGACATAGTGATGCAGGCGCCCGAGCGCTTCTCCACGGCCGTGCGGACGGCGCTGGAGGCCGAGCTGCCGTCGCTGCACCCGGCCGTGCTGCGCTCGCGTTTCCACTTCCGTGAGACGGGGCCGGTCGGCCGGCTGACCGCCACACTGGACCGGATCGCGAAGAAACGGCAGTCGCAGGGGGTGCTCCTCAAGGCCCCCGACGTCCCCGAGGTCACGGCGGCGGTCGCCCGGCTCGCCGAGGCCGGGATTCCCGTGGTCACCCTGGTGACGGACCTGCCGACCAGCGGGCGGATCGCCTATGTCGGTATCGACAACCGCGCGGCGGGCGCCACCGCCGCGTATCTCATCGGGCAGTGGCTGGGCGACCGCCCCGGCCATGTGCTCACCAGCCTCAGCAGAGGTTTCTTCCGCAATGAGGAGGAGCGCGAGATGGGGTTCCGGGGTGCCATGCGGGCACTGCGTCCGCAGCGCACCGTGGTGGAGATCTCCGAGGGCGACGGGCTGGACGCCGCCACCCAGCGCGAGCTGGCGCTCAACGCCCTCGCCCGGGATCCGGAGATCCGCGCCGTGTACTCGATCGGCGGCGGCAACATCGCCACGCTGGAGGCGTTCGAGGCGGCCGGGCGGGAGTGCGCGGTGTTCATCGCCCATGACCTCGACCACGACAACACCCGGCTGCTGCGGGAGGGGCGGCTCTCCGCGGTGCTCCACCACGATCTGCGGCAGGACATGCGCTACGCGTGCCGTCTGGTGATGCGGGCCCATGGCGCGCTGCCCGCGGACACCGCGCCGCTTCCGCCGTCCGCGATCCAGGTCGTCACCCCGTACAACATGCCGCCGGGAGAACCGCTGCCGGACGCGTCGCGCTGAGCGCCGAGGAACAACCGGCCGGACACATCGGTCATTCGACACCGCCGGAGACCGCCACCGCCGTTTCCACGCCCTCCAGATGGGCTTCGCACACCGCGAGGGCGGCGGCCATGATGGACAGCTGCGGATTGACCTCGGGACAGCTGGGCAGCACCGAGCCATCGGCGACCAGCACCCCCCGCACCCCGCGCAGCCGTCCCGCGGGGTCGGCGGGTGTCGCTTGCGGATCGGCGCCCGCCGCGGCCGTACCGGTGGGGTGGAACGCCGACAGATGCAGCTGACGCGCACTCACCTTGGCCATTGCGGCGTCGAGTTCGGTGAGGCTGTGCACCCTGGGCGTGGCCGGGATACCGGTGAGCACCTCCTCCGCGCCCGCCGCGAGGAGGAGTTCGCCCATGGCACGTACCGCCCGCACCAGTCGGTCCGCGTCGCGGCGGTCCAGACCGTAGCGGAGCAGGGTGCGGTTCCGGCCCAGCACCCGGCCGGACGGCCGGTCCGCGATCATGGCGCCGAAGGTGGCGAGCCGGTCGGAGGTCTCCAGTTCGCGGCGGAGCTCGCCACCGAGGCCCGGGAGGACGAAGGAGCCCATGCCCGGCGGGGTGGCGGTGGCCTCGATCAGGATGCCGTCGGAGTGGTGTTCCTCCACCCCGACGCTCTGGAGCACCCCTTCCCACGCGGTGACGGGCTGGTCGAACCGCCCGGCCACACTGGTCGCCGGATGCACACTGAGGTTGCGGCCGAGCATCGGATGGCCGCCGAGTCCGGAGCGGCGCAGCAGCGGGGGTGTCTCCAGGGCGCCCGCGGCGACGACCACGAGCGGGGCGAGGATCTCGAACGTATCGCCGTCCTCCCGCCGCACCTGGACCCCGGCGGCGCGCGGTCCGCCGGGGCGGTCGCGTTCGACGAGGATCCGCCGCACCCGGGCGCCGGTGACGATCCGGGCTCCGTGGGCGCAGGCGTCGGGCAGCACGGACAGCTGCACACTCTGCTTGGCGCCGGTCGGACAGCCCACGACGCACTGGCAGGAGCCCTTGCAGCCGGGGGCGTTGCGGCGCAGTGGCGACGCCTGCCAGCCCAGCCGTTCGGCGCCGATGAGGGCGAGCAGCCCGTTGTTGCCGAGTACCTCCACCGGCTGGGTGGCCACCCGGACGGTCTTCTCGGCCTCGTCCAGCGCCGTGTCGAAGCGGTCGGCGAGCTCGAAGCCGAAGGTGCGGCGCCACCGGTCGAGCACATGGTCCGGAGTGCGGTAGCAGGTGCCGGAGTTGACGACGGTGGTGCCGCCGACGGCCCGTCCGACCGGCAGCAGCAGGGGCGGGTTGCCGACGGCCACGGTGGCGCCGCCGTCCCGGTACAGCTCGGTGAACCGGTCCAGCGGGGTGCGTTTCCCGAAGGAGTCGGTGGAGTGGTGGTGGCCCTCCTCCAGGACCACCACGCGCAGTCCGAAGCGGGCGAGGGTGCGGGCGGCCATGGCGCCGCCGGCGCCCGAGCCGATCACCACGGCGTCGGTGGTGGTACGGGCGGGCCAGGCGTCGGCGGGGGTGCAGTCGAGCGGGGGGTCCTGGCGCGGGAGGGCCGTGCCCGGCCGGTGGCCGCCGTGGTCGAGCATGCGCTCGGTTCCGGCGGCGAGCAGGACCGGGACCTTGAGCACGTCGAGCAGCGGGAGCAGCGCGGACCGGGCGCCGAGCGAGTCGAGCAGCCGCTCCCGTTCGGCCGGGCCGAGGGCGGTGAGCCGACGGCCCGTGGTGGCGAGGGCGTAGGCGTCGAGCGCGGCGGCGGCGGTGCGCACTCCGGCGCGGGCGGGCAGCGGCATCGCGGCGAGCACGGTCTCCAGCCGCCGGGGCACCCTGCCTGGCCACGGGGTGGCGCCGTCGTCCGCAAGCAGGGCGGCGACGAGGCCGTCGAGGCTGCCGCGGGTGTGCGGGGCGCGCAGGCGGGTGGCGGCGCCGCAGAAGGCGCTGCGGGGGGTGTCGGGGCTCATCGGCCGCCCACCTCCGCGTGCGCGGTGCCGTCCAGGGTCCAGACGGCTTCGGTGCGCCACTTGCCCCACCACCGTTCGAGCAGGATGTGGGCGTCGGCGCGCTCGCTGTTGCGGCAGACCGCCGGGGAGCCGTCGGGGTCGGCGTAGTCCAGGGCCAGGGTCCGTTCCGCGGGCTGGGTGACCTCGACGCGGATCCGGCGCAGCCCGGCGCGTCCGGTCACCGTCCAGCTGGGCAGGCCGACATCGGCGCGGAACCGCCCGAGCCCGGCCCAGCCCACCGCGGTGCGCTCGGCCCGCCGGGGCCAGGTGCGGCCGCGGTGGCGCAGCCGCAGGAAGACCAGCGGTGGCAGCCGCCGCAGTCCGGGGCGGGTGGAGACGGCGGCGACGATCTCCAGAACGCCGTCGTCGCCCAGGTCGGCGTGGAGCCATGCCCAGCGGTGGGCGTTGCCGTGTCCGTAGATCCGGGCCGAGGCGCCCGGCGCGCCGTCGAGGGTGAGGGTGGTGTCCTGGTAGGCGAAGGTCCCGGTGTAGCGGGCGCGGGCGGCCGGGAGGACCTGGGCGGCGGGCAGCAGGGGGCGCCGCCAGGACCAGCGGGGGAAGGTGTACAGCGGTGCGTCGGTGGGCTGTTCGGCCAGCCGCCAGCTGAACTCCCCTGCATTTCCGCTGAGTTGACCGGGAACGGCCTGGACGCCGTCACCGCGGAATCCCTCGGCGGGGCGGGTCCACGGGGTGGGGCCGAAGCGGGTGTGGCGCACCGGGCCGTCCTGGGGGAAGGCGGCGGCCCAGCCGTGGGCGAAGGGCGGGGATCCGTCGGCGGGGGCGACGAGTTCATGGTGCAGCCACAGCCCGGTGCCGGTGGCCGGGTCGGTGGCGGTGGTGTACCAGACCTCGGTACGGCCGGGGGTGCCGTTCCAGCGGGGGGCCACCAGCGGGGTGCCGTCTTCGCGGCGCGGGAAGCGGAAGCCGGCCAGGAACGGCAGGAGTTGGGTGGCCAGGGGAAACCGTACGGTGCCGGTGCCCACGGCCGTGCCGTCCTCGTACAGGGTGTACGGCAGCACGGTCATGGAGGCGAGCGGGCGGCGCGGACTGATGGACTTCCAGCCGTCGAGGGTGAACCGGTGGCCGTCGGCGGTGAAGCCGATGCGGTAGCGGATCCGGCGCCTGGCGAGCGGGGAGATCTCCAGTGTGCCGACGGCCTCGGGGTCGTCGACCCATCCGGCGATACGTATGCGCCCGGTCAGCCGGGCCGGTGTGGTGCCGAGGGGGTGCGGCACCCGGTCGGCCGCGGCGTGCAGATCGAGGCGGACCGGACGGTCGCGGTCCTCGCCGTCGAGGCGGATCCGGCCGAGCATGGTTTCGCGGAAGGTGGTGCCCCGGCCGGACGGGCGGGAGTGTTCCGGTGTGCGGGCGGCTTCGGCTCCGGGCGGGCCGGTGCGCTCCGGGGTGGTCGTACGCGTGCTCATCGGGATTCCTCCGCGGATACCCCGGCCTTCAGGCCGGGGAGGGAACGGACTCCTGCGGAGCGGGGCAGGGAAAGCCGAGTCGCCGTCAGGGCGATTCGGCGTGTGCCGACCAGCGGCCGACACCCCTCAATCACACAGGAATTGATAGAATGTGAGGCATGACGCCGCAGGTGAAGCGGGCGTTCAAGTACCGCTTCTGTCCCACGGACGAGCAGGCGGCGGAGCTGTCGCGTACGTTCGGCTGCGTCCGTCTCGTCTACAACCGGGCGCTGGAGGAGCGCACCCGTGCCTGGTACGGCGAGCAGCGCCGCGTCTCCTACGTCCAGTCCTCCGCCGCGCTGACGGAGTGGAAGAAGACCGAGGAACTCGCCTTCCTGAACGAGGTGTCCTCCGTTCCGCTCCAGCAGGCGTTGCGCCACCTTCAGACGGCGTTCGGGAACTTCTTCGCCAAGCGGGCCAAGTACCCCCGGTACAAGAGCCGGAAGAAGTCCCGCGCGAGCGCGGAGTACACCCGCTCCGCCTTCACGTGGCGTGACGGGCGACTGACGTTGGCGAAGATGACGGCGCCGCTGGACATTCGCTGGTCGCGCCCACTCCCGGAGGGGGCGGAGCCGACCACGGTGACCGTCTCCCGTGACGCTGCCGGGCGCTGGTTCGTATCCCTGTTGTGCGAGGACACCATCGCCCCTGCCCCGGCCACGGACGCGGCGGTCGGTATCGACGCCGGGATCACGTCGCTGGTGACCCTGTCCACCGGGGAGAAGATCACCAACCCCAGGTACGAGCGCCGCGACCGGACCCGACTCGCCAAGGCCCAGCGCGAGCTGTCCCGCAAGGCCAAGGGCTCGAACAACCGGGAGAAGGCCCGCCGGAAGGTTGCCAGGGTCCACGCTCGGATCGCCGACCGCCGCCGGGACCTCCTGCACAAACTCACCACTCGGCTCGTCCGTGAGAACCAAACGGTCGTGATCGAGGACCTCACCGTCCGCAACCTGCTGAAGAACCACACCCTGGCGCGTGCGATCTCGGATGCGTCGTGGACGGAACTGCGCTCCATGCTGGAGTACAAGTGCGCCTGGTACGGGCGCGAACTCGTGGTGATCGACCGCTGGTTCCCCAACTCGAAGCTGTGCGGGGCCTGCGGCACGGTCCGCGAGCAGCTGCCGCTGAACGTCCGCGAGTGGACGTGCGACTGCGGCACCGTGCATGACCGTGACATGAACGCGGCACGCAACATCCTGGCCGCCGGGCTGGCGGCGTCTGCCTGTGGAGACGGTGTAAGACCTCAACGGGAGTCCTCCCGGACGGGGCGGTCGTCGGTGAAGCAGGAACCCCAGCGGGTGACCGCTGGAATCCCCCGCCTTTAGGCGGGGGAGGAAGTCAAGCGAGGCCCTCCAGCATGATGCGTTCGGTGGCGGTCAGATACGCCTCGGCGGCCCGGTGGGCGGCGCGCTGGTTGCCCCGGACCACGGCCTCGACCACCGGTGCCAGCCGGGCGCGGGCGGCGGGCGGGTCGGTGAAGGGCCCGGCCAGGGCAGTGCGTACGGGCAGATAGGCGTTGAAGAGGGTGTTGGTGAGCAGGGCGTAGACGCGGTTGCCGGTGGCGCGGGCGAGCGCCCGGTGCACCTCGACGTCGGCGAGCTGCACCGCGTCGGTGTCCTCCGCCTCGCCCACCGCGGCCAGCAGGGTGCGCAGTTCGGCCTTCTGCCCGTCGGTGGCGCGGGCGGCGGCCCGTTCGGCGATCAACGCGCCCACGGAGCGCCGCACTTCGAAGATCTCGCCGATCCAGTCGGGGCTGTGCCGCACCAGCATGGGCAGCAGATCGGCGCCACCGAGCCGGGCATAGTCGCGCACCCGGGTGCCCACGCCGTGCCGGGTCTCCAGCAGTCCGGCCTGGATCAGACGGCCGAAGGCGTGCTTGAGGGTGGTGCGGGTGACCCCGTAGCCCTCGGCCAGTTCGCGCTCCGGCGGGAGCAGGGTGCCCGCCGGGTGGCGGCCGGTGAAGATGTCCTCCCGCAGACGGTTCTCGAGGACGTCGACGATGGTTTCGCGGGGCAGTGCCTCCACGTTCATCCTCCCCCAGTGGCTCAGTGGATGAGCCACATGGAATCACCGGGCACAGATGGCGTCAAGACGCGGGGCGACCACCACCGGACGGGCGATCAGTGCACATATGTCCGATACTGGGCAGAGCTGCGTGACATCCCGGCTGGACGACGACCAAGGACTGGACCATGGACGTGGAGATCACGCTGCGGGTGGACGGCACCGAGCACCGGCTCATCGTCGACACCCGTACCACGCTGCTGGACGCCCTGCGCGAACGACTGGGGAACACCAGCCCCAAGAAGGGCTGCGACCACGGACAGTGTGGCGCCTGCACCCTGCTGATCGACGGCCGGCGGGCGTTGAGCTGTCTCGCGCTCGCCGTGGCCCACCAGGGCGCGGACCTCGTCACCGCGGCAGGGCTGGCCGATGGCGACGGCGGCGGTCTGCATCCGCTCCAGCGGTCGTTCATCGCCCATGACGCCTTCCAGTGCGGCTACTGCACCCCCGGCCAGATCGTCTCGGCCGCCGGGATGCTGGCCGAGGCGGAGGCGGGCTGGCCGAGCGCGGTCAGCAAGGACCCCGGCGCCACCGATGTGGTGCTGGACGACGAGGAGATCGCCGAGCGCATGAGCGGCAACCTGTGCCGCTGCGCCGCGTACGCCAACATCGTCCCGGCCATCGCGGAGGTGGCACACCGATGAAACCCTTCCGCTACGAACGCGCCGACGACGTGTCCTCCGCGGTCACCGCCGTGGCCGAGGAGCCGGATGCGGCCTTCCTGGCCGGGGGCACCAATCTGGTGGACCTCATGCGCCTGGAAGTTGCCACCCCCGAGGTGCTCATCGACGTACGGCGGCTGACCTCCGACCGGATCGAGGAACTGCCCGACGGGGCCCTGCGCATCGGGGCCGCCGTCCCCAACAGCGATCTGGCCGCCGACCACCGCGTCCGGCGGCGCTATCCGATGCTCTCCCAGGCCATCCTGTCGGGCGCCTCGGGGCAGCTGCGCAACCTCGCCACCACCGGCGGCAATCTGCTCCAGCGCACCCGCTGCGCGTACTTCCAGAACGTCACCACGCCGTGCAACAAACGTCAGCCGGGATCGGGCTGTTCGGCGCTGGAGGGCTATCAGCGCGATCTGGCGATCCTGGGCTCCTCCCCCGCCTGTGTGGCCACCCATCCCTCGGACATGGCGGTGGCGCTGGCCGCGCTGGACGCGGTGGTCACCGTGCGCGGGCCGGGCGCGGAGCGGCGGATCCCGGTGACCGAGCTGCACCGGCTGCCGGGAGACGCCCCCGAGCGGGACACCGTGCTGGAGCGCGGTGAGCTGATCACCGGGGTCGAACTGCCCCCGCCGCCCCATCTGACCGCCTCCCGCTACCGCAAGGTGCGCGACCGGGCGTCGTTCGCCTTCGCACTGGTCTCGGTGGCCGCAGCGCTGGACGTGGCCGACGGCACCGTACGGGACGTGCGGATCGCGCTCGGCGGAGTGGCGCACAAGCCGTGGCGGGCCACCGCCGCCGAGACGGCGCTGCGCGGCGCGCCCGCCACCCGGGAGAGCTTCCGGGGCGCGGCGGCGGCCGAACTGGCCCCGGCGCGCCCGCTGCCGGGCAACGCGTTCAAGGTGCCGCTCGCCCGCAACACCATCGTCAGTGTGCTGCTCGAACTGGTTCAGGAGAGACGATGAGCGACGTCCGCGCCCGGCCCCACGCCATCGGCAGCCCGCTGGACCGGATCGACGGCGCGCAGAAGGTCACCGGCACCGCCACCTACGCCTTCGAATGGCCCGTCGAGCACGCCGTGTATCTCCACCCCCTCCAGTCCACGATCGCCGCCGGGCGGATCACCGCGGTGGACACGGAGGCGGCCGAGGCCGAACCCGGGGTGCTGGCCGTGCTCACCCATCTCAACGCGCCCTCGCTGACCCGGCCCGACGACCCCGAGCTCGCGGTGCTCCAGACCGACGAGGTGGCCTGGCGCGGCCAGTTCACCGGTGCCGTGGTGGCGGAGACCCTGGAGGCCGCGCGCGCCGCCGCGGGTCTGGTCCGGTTCGCCTACGCGCCGCGGGAGCACGATGTGGTGCTCCGCGCGGACCGCGACGATCTCCAGAAGCCGGTGCACGCCGCCGTGTTCGGCATGGAGGCGGGCGAACTCCAGGACGGCTCGCCCGCCGACAGCATGCTGGGGGACGTGGCCAGGGCGCTGGATTCGGCCCAGGTCCGGCTGGACGCCACCTACGCCACGCCGATGTACCACAACAACCCGATGGAGCCGCACACCGCCGTGGTCAGCTGGGACGACGGCGCGCTGACGGTGTACTGCTCCACCCAGGGCTCGTCGTTCAGCCGGACCCTGATCGCCGGGGTGCTGGGGCTGCCACCGGAACGGGTCCGGGTGATCTCCCCGCATGTCGGGGGCGGTTTCGGCTCGAAGGTCTTCCCTCACTCGTACGCCGTGCTGGCCGCGATGGCCGCCCGCACCGTACGCCGTCCGGTGAAGTTCGCGCTGACCCGCCAGCAGATGTTCGCGCTCGTCGGCTATCGCCCGGCCTCGATCCAGCGGATCCGGCTCGGCGCCGACGGCGACGGCCACCTCACCGCCGTCTCCCATGAGGTGGCCGAACAGACCGCCAAGGCCAAGGGGTACGCGGACCAGGTGGCGGTGTGCACCCGGATGATGTACGCCGCCCCGAACCGGCGCACCACCCACCGGCTGGCGCCCCTGGACATCCCGGTGCCCACCATCATGCGGGCGCCGGGCGAGGGGCAGGGGATGTTCGCGCTGGAGTCGGCCATGGACGAGATGGCCCTCGCCTGCGGAATGGACCCGGTGGAGTTCCGGATCCGCAACGAGCCGGAGGTCCACCCGGAGTCCGGGCTGCCGTTCTCCAGCCGCCATCTGGTGGCCTGTCTGCGCGAGGGCGCCCGCCGGGCCGGATGGGAGCGGCGCGATCCCACCCCCCGCGCGCGCCGGGACGGGCGCTGGCTGCTGGGCAGCGGGGTGGCGGCCTCGACGTATCCCTCGCCCCGGCTGCCCGGGAGCAGCGCCAGCATCGGGGTCACCCCCGACGGCCACCACCGGGTGCTGATCGCCGCCGCGGACCTGGGCACCGGCGCCTGGACCGCGCTCACCCAGATCGCGGCGGACGCGCTGGAGGTCCCGGTCGAGCAGGTGGAGGTGCGCATCGGGGACACCGCGCTGCCGCCCGCGTCGGTCGCCGGGTTCTCCTCCGGTATCAGCAGCTGGGGCAGTGCGATCTGCGCGGCGGCGATGCGGCTGCGCGAGGTTCTGGAGTCCGACCACGGCGGCACGGTCCCGGCACAGGGCCTGGAGGTCACCGCGGACATGCCCGCCAACCCTGACGAGGACCGCTACGCCATGCACAGCTTCGGCGCGCAGTTCGCCGAGGTGCGGGTGGACCAGGACACCGGTGAGGTGCGGGTGGCCCGGCTGCTGGGGATGTTCGACGTGGGCCGGGTCATCAACCCCAAGACCGTCCGCTCCCAGCTGATCGGCGGGATGACGCAGGGGATGTCGATGGCGCTGTACGAACACAGCGTGCTCGACCCGAGGTTCGGACATGTGGTCAACCACGACTTCGCGCAGTACCACATCGCCGCCAACGCCGATGTGCATGCGGTGGAGGCGCACTGGGTGCACGAACGGGATCCGCACACCAACGCGATGGGCGCCAAGGGCGCGGGCGAGGTGGGCATCGTCGGCACGGCCGCGGCCATCGCCAACGCGGTGTACCACGCGACCGGCATCCGGGTCCGCGAACTGCCCATCACCCTCGACAAGCTGCTGTTCTGACCAACTCCGCGCGGCACGGCAGCAGTTCTGCCCTCGGCTACGGCGATTGCGCTAGGGTCTGATAGCCGCACAGACCCAGGGGGCGCGCGTGCCGGAGACGGAAGAGAGTACGACGACCGACGGTCCGGCACCGGAAGCCGGGGACGATCCGGCAGCGGAGGCCGGGCAGGACGGCGGGCTGGAGCGCGCCGTTGCGGAGTTCACCACCGCGCTGGCGCGTCAGCAGGATCTCGCCGACCGGCGCGAGGAGATCATCACCCGGCTGCACACCGAGCTCCAGGAGCTGCGCCGCGGTGAGCTGGACGCCGCCCTCGATCTCGTACGCCACGGTCTGATCCGGCTGCACGACCGCATCCTGCGGCAGGCCGAGCAGATCGACGCCCCGCTGGGCACCGCCGAACTGCGGGCGCTGCTGCGGGCGCTGGCCGACGAGGCGGCCGACACCCTCGTGGGCACCGGCACCGAGGCGTACGCCCCGGAGGAGGGCGAGCCGTTCGACAGCGCGCGCCACCGGCCGGTGGGGCGCGCCGAGGCCGCCTCCGAGGAGGCGGACCGCACCGTGGCGCGGGTGGTGGCGGCCGGATTCGTCCAGGGCGAGCGGGTGGTGCGCAAGGCCGAGGTCGTGGTGGCGCGCTGGGAGCGGCCCGGCGGTACACCGCCGTCCGCGGGGTAGTGATCGGGGCAGGGAAGGACAGCGGAGGGGGCACAGATGGCCGTCTACGGCATCGACCTGGGAACCACCTATTCCTGTATCGCCTGTGTGGACGATGTGGGCAGACCCACCGTGCTGCGGAATCTGGAGGGTTCGGACACCACGCCCTCGGTCGTGTACTTCGAGAGCGGGGACGGCACCGTGGTGGGCCAGTCGGCCAAGGACGCCGCCGTAGTGGACCCGGACGCCGTGGTGCAGCTGATCAAGCGGGACATGGGCGAGGCGGTGTCCCGGGAGTTCCACGGCCGGTCGTTCACCCCGGAGGAGATCTCCGCCCGCATCCTGCGCAAACTCGCAGACGACGCACAGGTCAGCGGTGGCCATGAGGTGCGGGACGTGGTGATCACGGTGCCCGCGTACTTCGGGATCGCCGAGCGCGACGCCACCCGCAAGGCGGGCGAGATCGCCGGGCTGCGGGTGCTGGACGTGGTGGCCGAGCCCATCGCGGCCGCCCTCGACTACGGCGCGCTGGGCGCGGGCGCGGACGGCGGCGACCGCGCGATCCTGGTGTACGACCTGGGCGGCGGCACCTTCGACACCACGGTGCTGACACTGCGCGGCACCGAGCTGAAGGTGGTGTGCACCGACGGCGCCAAGGAGCTCGGCGGATCCGACTGGGACGACCGGCTGGTGCTCCACTTGGTGGACGCCTTCCGGACCAGGTTCCCCGACGCGGGCGATCCGCTGGCCGATCCGCAGACCGAGACCCAGTTGCGCAAGGACGCCGAGGAGGCCAAGAAGGCGCTCTCGTTCCGGGGAAGCTATACGGTCCGGGTGATGCACCAGGGGCTGGTGGAACCGGTCGAGCTGACCCAGGAGCTGATCGAGGAGCTGACCCGGGATCTGCTGGACCGCACCGTCGACCTCACCCGGCGCACCGTGGAGCTGGCCCGGGAGCGCGGTGTGGCGCGCTTCGACGACGTCCTGCTGGTGGGCGGGGCCACCAAGATGCCCGCCGTGGCCCGGCGGCTGCGCGAGGAGTTCGGCTTCGACGCCAGACTGCACAACCCGGATCTCGCGGTGGCCCGCGGCGCCTCGCTGTACGCCCTGGACCGCGCGCTGTACGTGATCAACAGCGGGGAGGTGTCCGCCGAGGAGGCGCCCCAGGTGCCGGACACCGGCCGGATCACCCACCAGCCGTACACGATCTCCACCGTCGCCTCGCGCGGCTACGGCATCCAGGTGTGGGACCTGGACCTGGAGCGGGAGTACGTGACCCATCTGGTGCACGCGAACGACACGTTGCCGGTCGCGGTGGTGCAGGACTTCTACACCATCCGCGCCGGGCAGCGAAAGGTGCACATCAAGGTGATGGAGCAGGCCGGGTCGGTCGAGTCGGACGAGCTGGGTCACAACACGGTGGTCGCCGACGGCGAGTTGGACATCCCGCCGGACAAGCCCGAGCGCTGGCCCATCCAGTGCGAGTTCAGCCTGGACACCTCGGGGCTGCTCACGGTGGCGGCCACCGAGCGGGAGACCGGTGAGCGGCTCACCCTCACGGTGCGGATCGGCCAGATGACCGAGGAGGCGGTCGCGGAGGCCAGGATTTCGCTCACCAAGGAGCGGATCGCCTGAACCGGCCGCCGACGGACCGCCGCGGGGGTGAGACATGGCATTCGACGAGGCGCGCTACCGCCGTGAGGTGCTGGACCACGGGCTGCCGCTGAAGGACGATCTGCGCTGGCGCTACCAGCTGGACGAGCCGCTGACCGCCGCCGCGGTCGCCGAGGCGGTGAAGGAGGTCCGGGCGTGCTGGCGGCGCGGCCGGTCCCGGCTGAAGTACCGGCCGGTGATCGAGGCACTGGAGGCCGGACACCCGGTCCACCAGCGGGTGTTCGACGCCGCCGCGGCGGGCGATCTGGAACCGCTGCGGACCGCGCTGGCCGAGCAGGACCGCCGCGAGGGCGACGGACGACGCCGGCTGCGGGACGCCCTGGAAGAGGCCGCGGACGGACTGGGCCTGATCGCGCCCGCCACCGTCGAGGAGGTGGCCGCGGCCCACGGGGTGACCGGGGCCCGGGTGCACGAGGCGCTGCGGGAGGTACGGATCGAGGTCAGGGAGCCGGACGCGCTGCCCGCCGCCGCCCCGCTCCCCGCGTATCTGCGCTGCGCCCGGCAGTTGGGGCTGCTGCGGCTGCGCCATCTCGCCGACTTCCTGGCCGCGGACGGGCCCGGCGGGCGGGTGTCCGCCCCGCTGGAGCCCTTCACCCAGCCCCCGCCCGGTGAACGGGCGCTGGACGAGGCGGCGGTCCGCTGGGCGCGGCTGCCGCACAGCGCGGCCCAGACCGCCGCCCATGGGGTGGTCGCCGCGCTGCGGCAGGTGCTGCGCGAGCGCGGTCCGGAGGGCCTTGGCGCGGTGCTGGCGTACGAACTGGCCGCCTCGGTACGGGAGCACCGGGCGGCCCGCGCCGGGGCCGCCACCCTGCTCGCCCACGCCGTCGGGGAGCTGTCGGTCGCCGAGGCCGACGCCCGGCGGCTGGTCTTCGCCGTGCTCCACGAACGCTCGGGGGACCCGGTCACCGGGCGGCTGCGCCGACTGGCCGCCGACGGGCAACTCGCCCAGGCCGCCGCCGTCCTGGACCGGTTCCCGGACGGGGCGCTGCCCGAGGAGGCGGGGGCGCTGGCCGCGCATGTCCGGGAGCGGCTGGCCGAGGCGCTGCGGCTGCGCGACCGGGCCGCCGGGCTGCGCGCCGGTGATCCGGACCGCGGCTGGGAGCTGCTGGACGAGGCCGAGCTGATCGCCGCGGATCTGCCCGGCGCGGACGCGCTGCGCCGTACGCTGCCCGCCCGTCCGGTGCCGCGGTGCGTGGCGGTCTCCGACGACGCGGGGGTGCTGGTGGAGTGGGAACCCACCCCGTCGACCGCCGGGGAGCCGGAGTACATGGTGGTACGGCGGGTGGGCCGCCCGCCGCGCTCCGCGCTCGACGGCACCGTACTGCGGCCGGACTCCCCCGGCGCCACCTCGCTGCGCGACACCTTCGCCCCCGACGGCACGGCGCTGTTCGTGGGCCGTCCGCTCTACTACGGCGTGGCGGTGCGGCGCGGCGCGGAGCCCGGCACCCCGCCGTCCGCGCTCGCCGTCTGCGGACCGGTCTACCACCGGCCCGAAGTGGCGGGCGTGACGCTGCGGGTGGGCGACGCCACGGTCACCGGTGCCTGGCGGTGTCCGGCCGGGGCGGAGTCGGTGGAAGTGACCCGCGACGGGGGCGGCGGGCGCGGGGTCCGGGTGACCGCCCGCCGGGACGGCTTCACCGACAGCGGACTCACCAACGGCGCCGTACACCGCTATCGCATCGCCGTGGTCTACCGCGGCCCGGACGGCTCCCGGACCGTCACCGAGGGCGTCCGGCTCTCGGCCACCCCGGTCTCTCCGCCACAGCCGGTGACCGCGCTGCGGGTGGAGCCGGTGGCGGACGATCCGGCGGCGCTGGTGGCCCGGTTCCCCGCGCCGCGCGGCGGGGACGCGGCGCTGTATCTGCTGGACGGCGCGGTGCCCTGGCCCGCCGGGACCCGGCTGCCGATGTCCGGGCTGCGGCCCGCCGCACGGCCGTTGACCGCCTCGCCGGTCCCCGGCGGCTTACGGTTCCGGGTCCCGGCGCGCAGCGCCACGGTGCTCGCGGTCACCGTGGCCGGGGACGAGGCGGTGACCGGCCCGCACCGGCGGGTCGACGTGCTGCCCGGTATCGGCCGGATCGAGGCGCGGCGGCTCGGTGGCGAGGTGTCCGTGGCGTTCGACTGGCCCGCGCACGGGGTGGACGCGGCCGAGGTGTCCTGGACGGTGGACGGTTCCCCGGCGGGCCGCAGGACCGTCACCCGCGCCGCGTATCTGCACGAGGCGGGGGCGCGGATCCCGGTGGCGGACGGTGCGGCGGTGGAGATCGAGGTGCGGGCGGTGGCGTCCGGTGCGGGGCCGCGCGTGGGCGGCGCCCCCTCGCTCACCTCGCTGCCCGCGCGGGTCGAGGTCGGCTATCGGCTGACCCGGTCGGGGCTGCCCGGACGGCGCACCCTGCGCGCGGTGTTCACCGCCCGCGCCACGGTCCGCGCCGAACGGCTGCTGCTGGTGCGGGCGTACGGCGAGAGCTGGCCGCTGGCGCCGGGGGACGGCGAGACGCTCGGCGAGCTGACGGAGGTCGAACTGCCCGCCGGGCGGCCGGTGGAGCTGGCCGTGCCCGCGCCCGGCGGGAAGGGGCCCGGCGGGCGGGGCTACTGGCTGCGCTGCTTCGCCGTCGGCGACGGAGTGCTGCTGCGCGATCCGCCGACGAGCGAACTCCGCGTGGGACGAGGGAGACAACGGTGAAGCGGCTGAAGCGGGTGAGCGACCGATGAGGTTCAGGGGCAGCGGGACCGGGGGACGCCGCTGGGTGTGTCCGCACTGCTTCCGGCGCCTGGGCCGCGACGGCTTCGGCTTCGTCTGCGCGACGGGCGGCCGGGAGTGCGCCGACGACAAGCGGCTGGCCGCGGCGAATCCGCTGGACCGCCGCGCGACCTGCGGCACCTGCGGACATCTCACCACCCGACGCCGGTGCCACGCCTGCGGCGACCGGCTGCCGGAGGGCTATCTGGAGTCGCCCGGACGGATCGTGGCCCTCGCCGGGCCGGTCAGCTCCGGCAAGAGCACGTATATCGCGGTGCTGGTGCACGAGTTGCTGCACCGCCTCGGCGATGAGCTGCGCACCTCGCTGGTGCCGTGCGACGACCGCACCACCGACGACTACCGGGAGCGCTACGAGCGCCATCTGTACGACGCCCACCGGACCGTGCCCAAGACCCAGGAGCGGGACGGCGGCCGCCCCCTGGTGTACCGGCTCGGCCGCACTCGCCGCGGCGCGTTCGGCACCAGCCGGGACACCTCGCTCACCCTGGTCTTCCTGGACACCGCGGGGGAACACTTCGGCTCCCGCGACCGGATGGAGACCCAGCTGCGCTATCTCGCCGAGGCGGACGCGGTGGTGGTGCTGGTCGACCCACAGGACCTGGCCGGGTCCGGGACGCCCGGCTCGGCCACGGGCGGCGCGGTCCGCACCGCCGAGCAGACCGCCGGACCGTCGGCGGACGTGCTCACCCGGGTGCTGCGCCACCTCGGCGAGGTGCACGGCCCCGGTGGCGGGCGGAAGGTGCCGATCCCGGTCGCGGTGGCGCTGACCAAGCTGGATCTGCTCTGGTCCGAGCTGCCCGACAACTCCCCGCTGCACCGCACCCGTACCCCCGGCCCGGTCTTCGACGCGGACGACCGCGCCGCCGTGCACACCGAGCTGCGGGCGCTGCTGGCCGGGTGGCGGGAGAGCCAGCTCGACCTGCGTCTTGACCAGTCCTGCGCCGACTACCAGCTGTTCGCCATGTCGATGCTCGGCTCCGCACCGCGCGGGGCCGATCTGGGACTCGGCGGGGTGCGGCCGCACCGGGTGGAGGATCCGCTGATGTGGCTGCTGCACCGGTTCGCCATGCTCGACCGGGGAAAGGTGTGAGACGCCGTGGCCGGACAGGCGCACTACTCCTCCGCCCCTCCCGGTGCCGGTGACCGGCAGGGAGGTTTCCGCTTCACCGCGGTGTCCGCGGACCTCTCCCGGGCCACGCTGGAGGGCCTGCGCCCGCTCATGGCGTACACCCCACCGCCGGGCGCGGTGGCCGAACCGGCCTCCCACCCCGTGGCGTTTGCGTACGACCGGCTCGGTGAGACCCGCGCGGTGACCCGCATCCGCAGTGTCGGCCAGGACTACACGGGCCGCTGGGGCAACTACTTCTGCCACTCCGTCCTCGCCACGCCCGAGGAGCTGACCGGGCTGCGCCCGGTGGAGCTGTGGGGCGCCCCGCTGTGGGCCGAGGCCCCGGCCGCCGACGACGGCCGCCCGCTGCCGGGCATCGGTGAACTGCCCCTGGGCAGTACGGTCGGCCCCGACCGGGTCCGGCGGCTGCTCCACGGGACCGGCGCGGCGGGCGGGCGGCTGCTGGAACGCCTCCTCGCGGCGGTGCTGAGCGCCCTGGAGCGGACACCGTCGGACGCCGAGGCGGACGCACCCGGGCCGGTGGTGCTGGTCTCCTCCTCCGGCGACCGCGTACTGGACTGGCTCACCGCCGTCTCCTACGCCCTCCCGGCCCCGCTGGCCGCCGAGTTGACGTTCATCACCTACACCGACCGGCCGTACGACGACCACCGGCTGCTGGTGGGCACCGTCCCGGAGGTGTGGGAGCGCTGCGGCGGTGAGCGTTGTGGCGGCGAGCACGGTGTCTTCCACCTCGATCCGCCACTGACGGATGGCCCTGTCTCCGGGGACACATCGCACGGTACGGCCGCCGGGCTGCTCGCCCGCGCCTGGGCGGAGGACGACCTCGATGTGTTCGACACCGTCGCCGACCTCTGGTCCGCGGCGCCCGCGGACCGGGCTTCCCGGCTCACCACGGTGTGCGCCCTGGTGGCGCTCGCCCGCGGCACCTGGGACGCGGCGCGCGCCCCACGGCCGGAGCGGGACGCGCTCGACGCACTGCTCGGCTCCTTCGCGGAGCACCCCGACCGCTTACCGCCGGAGGTGCACCGGTCCCTGGCGTCCGGTCCGGCCGGTCTGGACGCGCCGCTCGCCGCCCGGCTGCTCACCGTCTCCCCCGCCTTCCGGGACACCGCCCGCCACACCCTCGAACAGGCCCTGCTGACCGGTGCGTTCCCGGAAACGGCTCCGATTCCGGCAGCGGACGGCGCGGTGTCCGCGCTCGTACGCTTCGTGGACGGTGTGATACGGCTGCGGCTGGCCGAGGCGGACGTCGCACCGGAGGCCGTACGGGACGGCGCGGAGCAGTGGCTGACGGCCCGCCCCGAGCCGTTCGGCGACGCCCTCGCCGCACTGCTGCCGCCGGATCCCCGGCCCGCACAGCCGCCGACGGTGCCGCCCCGCCCGGCGGCACCACCGGGCGCCACCCTCGCCGACGCCTACCGCAGGGCGGTACTGGCCGGGGTGCTGCGGGCGTTGGAGGGCTCCACGGCGCTGCGGGAAGCGGCCCTCAGCCCCGAGGTGTGCGCGGCGCTGACCCGGCGCCCGCCCGATCCCCTGGGGATGGCCGAGGGCGGCGAGCCATGGGCGCAGGCGCCACGCACCGCGGTACGGGTGTGGCGGACGGGGACCGGGGCGCACCCCGCGCGGCGGCATGAGGCCGCGCTGCGGGTGCTGCGGCTGTACAAACAGGGGCTGCTCGGCGAGGAGGAGACCTGCGCGGCCGTCCGCGAACTGGCCGTCCCCGCACCCGCGGAACCGCCGCCCGAGCCCGTGGAGCCACCTGAGGACAGCTCCCCCGGACGTCTGCTGCGGCGTGTGCTGTGGCGGAGCGAGGGGTGAGCCGGTGCCGCTGTTCCTCCTGCCCGTGCAGGCCATCGCGGTGGCCGGGGTGCTGTTCCTCAATCTGCCCGCGCTGTTCCTGCTCCTGCTGGGGCGTCATCTGGTGCTCCTGTGGGGGACGCTGGGGCGCCCGGTGTACGGGCGGACCGGCGGGCTGTTCGCCATCGGGGTGCCCTTCCGACGGCTCTCCCTGACCGGTTCACGAGTGCTGCCCGCCGCCCGCTCCGCGCAAGCGCCGAGTACCCACCGCCCCGGTGGCGACGCGGACGAGCCCGCGTACCGGGCGTATCTCCACGGCCCGGCCCCTCGCGATCTTCTACGGCTGTACCGGGCCACCTGGGAGGACTGGCGGAAGGTGCTCCCGGCGGCCCGTGCGGGCGCCCGGACGACGTACGTCAGGACCGAGGGCGAGCCCGACCGGACCCGCACGGCCTGGGTCGGGCTCGGCTACCCGGTCTTTCTGCTCGGCATCCCGCCGGTCGTGCTGATCGCCGCCGTGCTGTGTCTGCCGGCGGCGGTGGTCCAGTTCGTGGTGTGGGCGGTGGCGTCCGTCCTCCGGACGGTGCTGTGGTGGGCGCCCCTCGCGGCCGTGGACCGGATCGGACGGTGGTGGCGCGACCGGGGCGCGGTGTGCCCGCATCTGGAGTGCGGACGGCGGGTGGCGCTGCCGGTGCACCGCTGTCCGGCCTGCGGCGCGGGCCATCGGCGGCTGGTGCCGAACCGGTACGGGGCGCTGCGCCATGTGTGCCGCTGCGGGGCCCGGCTGCCCGCCTCGCCGGTGTTCGGGGCGCGCCGGCTGGAGACGTCCTGTCCGTCCTGCGCCCGGCCGCTGCCGCGCCGCTCGGGTCGGGACCGGGCGCGGACGCGGACCGTGGTGCTGGCCGGAGGCCCCGACTCCGGTCAGAGCGTGGTGCGTTACCGTGCGCTGGCGCAGACCCGGGAGCGGGTGGAGGCGCTCGGCGGCGTCCTGCGCCCCGACCCGGTCGCGACCCACGCCACCACGCTGACCGGGCTGCGCGGGGCCAACGCTCCGCTGGTCGTCTACGATCCGCCCGGCTCGGCGTTCACCCGCCAGGAGTCGGTGGACACGCTGGAGTGTCTGCGGCGCGCCGACGGACTGGTCCTCGTGGTCGACGCGCTGGCGCTGCCGTCGGTACGGCGTTCGCTGGGCGAGGGGGAGCGGGAGGCCGTCGGCAGGGTGCCGGTCTCACCGCAGGACCCTTCGCACACCGTGGAACGTGTGCTGCATGTCGTCGCCGCGCTCCCGGCCCGGCGGCGGCCCCGGCGGATCGCCGTGGTGCTGACGAAGTCCCAGGCGGTGCGGCGGACCCGGATCGGCACCGATCTGCCGGAGGCGGCGGGGCCGGGCGATGCGGTCCGCGGCTGGCTGGAGCGTTCGGGCGGCGGCAATCTGGTGCGTACGGTCGAGCGGTTCGGTGGCCGGGTCCGGTATCGGACCGATGGCGACCCAACGGCGGAGAGCTCCGACGACGCCGCCGCGACCCCACTGGGCGAACTGCTGCTGTGGGCCGCCGGGATACGGGTCGCGCGCCGCCGCCTTCCCCGCCCCGCCGTTCGCCGTCGCCGTACCGCCGCCGAGCGGCTGGCGCTGCGGGAGCGGCGGGCGCGTGCGGCGGAGTGGCGGTGGCGGCGGATCCGGTACGCCGTGCCCGGGGCCGTACGACGGCCGCTGGCGGCGTTGCTGGCCGCCGGTGAGCGGCGCGGCAGGACGCGCCGCACCCTCCTCGAGAGCGCCCGCCACTCCGCCCGGCGGCGGGCCGACGGCTGGGTGCCCGGGGGGCGCGAGGGCGCGGCGGCCGGGGGCACGCGGACGGCGCGCGGCGGGCTGGTGACGGCGCATCTGGCGGGGCTGCTGGCGTTGCCACTGGCGCTGTCGCTGCTGGTGGCGGGGGCGCTGCCGCCGACGTGGTGCTTCGGGCTGCCGGAGGAGTACGACGCCTGGCGGCATCCTCTGACGGATTCGGTCCATGATGTCGACCTGGCCGCGTACACCCCGGGCGCGGACTGGCCCCGGGCGCTGGCGACCTACTCCGCCCCGGGCACCTCCCCGGCGATGGCGCGGGACGGTCACGACGGGGATGTGTGGTCGACCAAGGGCAGTCCCAACGCCGAGGACCAGTGGGTGCTGCACTTCGGAACGCCGGTGCGGATCAGCCGCGTTGACGAGGAGTGGCGGAACACCGGCCCGGTCAGCCTGGTCGACTACCGCGTCGGGACGCGCTGGGTCAGTCCGCCGCGCGGCAGCCGGCGGTTCGATCTGGACGATGACCATCCGGGCCGGCTCAACAAGCTGTCGATGGTTCTGAAACGTCCGGTCGAGGTGACGGCGGTGCGGGTGTGGGTGCTGCATCCGCGCCGCGGCGGCAACGACCGGCTGCGGACGGTGCGGGTGTGGGGGCCGTCGTCGTCGATCGTCCGGCTGCGCCCGTCGTCCGACGGTGAGCGGCTGCGCGTGGAGAACGCCGCGGCCCGCGAACTGGCCGTGGACGTCCGCCCTCCCGTGCTGCCCACCGGCTGGCGGGCGGTTCCGGTGGGCCGTGCGCCGCGCGAGGTCGGGCCGCACGGCACGGTCGGCGCCCGCTGGACGATCGAGCCGCCCGAGAACGGGGCGGTGGCGCGGCGGGGCGGTCCGGTGGCATACGCCGTGCGGATCACGGAGGACGGCCGCACCGTGACCGCCTGGTGCCGCGGGGTGCTGACGGCGGCGGGGAAGAAGAACCCGGCGAAGGACGCGGATGCGAGGTATCGGGTGGTGCCAACGACATGTTGATCACGGTGAGTTCACGCATAGGATCGCCTCCGTGACGAGCGAACCCGAACGTTGCGAGCCTTCCGAACGGTCCCGGCGGTCCGAGCGCTCCGAGCGGCAGGCGCTGGCCGCGCTCTGCGCGGCGCTGCCCCGGCTCCGGGCCATGCTGCGAGGCCCGGCCTCGCGGGCCCGGCGGGCGGCGGTGGAACAGGTGGTGCTGGCGGCGCGGCGTGGTGAGCCGGTCGGCGAACTCCTGGCCGGGCTGGGCATGGACAGCACCGCGCCGCTGCCGGCGGGCCCGTCCCGCACCACACTGCCGACGCCCGTGGAGGAGGACCGGCCCGCACAGGTGACCGGCGTGTACCTGTGCCCGCTGGGCACCTGCCCGCGCGCGGAGGAACGTACGGCCTCCTCGGGGCTGCCCGCGTGCGGTATCCATGACCAGGCCCTGCGCTTCGTCGCCGACCGGTGAGCGCGCGCCATGGTGAGCGGGTTCCTCTCCGAGTTCGGCCGGAAGGTCGCGGAGCGCTGGGCGACCCAGGTGATCCTGCCGGGGCTGTTGTTCACCTCCGCCCTGGCGGTGGCGTCGGCGCTGGGCCAGCGGCGGTGGTCGGACACCGGGCTGCTGTGGCGCACGCTCGGCGAGTTCGCGGCGGTGGGCGGGGCGAACCAGCAGGCCGCGGGGTCGGCGCGGACCGTGATGCTGGTGATCGGGGTGGTGGCGGTGTCGGTGGCGGTCGCGCTGGTGGCGCGGGCGCTGGGCGGGCCGGTGGCGTCGCTGCTGTCCGGGCGCTGGCCGTTCTTCGTACGCCCGCTGGCCCGGCGGCTGACGGCCCGGCGCATCGCGGCCTGGCGGCGGCACGACGCGGCGTACGAGGCGGCCCGGGAGGCGGGTGAGGACGCGCACCGGCTGGGTGAACTGGCCGCGCTGCGCAACGCGGTGGCGCTCACCGAGCCCCGTCGGCCCACCTGGACCGGGGACCGGCTGGCGGCTCCGGCCACCCGGGTGCGGGACCAGTACGCGCTGGATCTGACCGCCGCCTGGCCCCGGCTGTGGTTACTGCTGCCGGACACCACCCGGCAGCCGCTGACCGACAGCAGACAGGGCTTCGACGAGGCGGGCGCGCTGGGCGGCTGGGCGGTGCTGTACGGGGCGCTGGGGGTGCTGTGGTGGCCGTCCGCGGTGGTGGGCCTGGGCGCGGCGGTGGTCTGCCGGCGGCGGGCGCGGGAGACGGCCGAGGCATACGCGGAGCTGGTGGAGGCCGCGGTGGATGTGCATCTGGACGAACTGCTGGACCGGTTCGACGAGGAGCTCCGGCCGATCCGGCCGGGCCGCGGGGCGGCGGTCACCGAGCGGTTCCGCAAGGGCATATGAACCACGGGTGTTCCGGACCGCGGCGGCCCGCGGCCGTCGAAGGGGGAACGATGCGTGACCGGCTTCTCGCCGCCGTGCAGTCCCGGCTGGACTTGGCGGTCCGTAGCGGCGATCTCTCGGGGGCGCACGCACCGCAGGCCGGGGAGGAGGCCGACGCACTGCTGGCGTTCCTGGCCACCCCGCGGGGTGTGGACGCGCAGGTGCTGTACACGGCGGGGCTGTTGCACTGGTTCCGCTCCGCCCTGCCCGAGGAGGAGGGCCGGGAGTCCTGGGCGCTGGCGGTGGTTCTGCTGATGCCGTTCTACATGAGCCAGGTGGAGGCGCTCCCGGACGCGGTGCGCGCCTCGTTCACCCGGGGACTCTCCCCATCGGTGCGGCCCGCCGGGCAAGAGCTGGTCCGTGCGCATGCGGAGGCCATGGGCAATCTGGGCATGCTGCTGGTGATGCGGCTGGTGCGGCAGCGTGAGCGGCAGGCCGGGCGGGTGGGGGCACGGCTGCTGCGGGACGCGGAGCGGGCGCTGCCGCCGGGCCATCCGTCCCGTCCCCTGGTGCTGTGCAACCTCGGCTACGCGCTGGTGCTGAACGACCTGCTGGCGCACCAGGGCGAGGATCCGCCCCCGATGCCGGAGCTGGAGACGGCGATCGCGCTGCTGCGCGAGGCGTTCGCCACCACTCCGCGCGCCCACCTCAACCACGCGCGCTGCGCCAACGGGCTGGCCCTGGCCCTGCGTTGCCAGGCGATGCTGACCCGGGACCGGCCGCTGCTGGGCGAGTCGGTCGAGCTGCTGCGGACGGCGGTGGCCACCGCCACCGAGGTGGACGAGAACCTTCCGCAGATGCACGCGGACCTCGGGGCCGGACTGCTGATGTGGGCGGAGTCCGGGGCGGAGCGCCCCGGCGATGTGGACACGGCCCTCCTCGACGAGGCCATCGCACAGCTGGAGCAGGCGGTGGCCGGACTGCCGGACGGCAGCGAGGAACAGGCCCGTGCGATGGAGGGGTTCATGCGGGCGACCATGCTGCGCGCCCCCAGCCGGGTCTGGGAGAAGCACGATCCGCAGACCCGGAAGCATCTGGAGGTGATGGACGGCCTTGTCTCGTCGATGGTCCCCCGCCAAGGTTCCGACGGCGCCGAGGACTCCGGCAACAGCCGCCATCCGATGGCGGTCGTCGCCAAGCTGCTGGGCATGGTGTCCGGCGGTGGCGACAGCCGCAGCGCACAGCTGATGGACTTCGCGACGACCCTGATGCGCTACCCCGACGAGGCGGGGATGGCGGAGGTGCACATCAAGGCGATGGAGACGCTGGAGGCGCAGTTCAGCCATCTGCCCCCGGGCGAGCGCGAGGAGGCGCTGCGGGAGTATCTGGAGGGGGCCGAGGAGACCCCGTCGCCGGCCTTCGGGCCCGCGGACACCACCGATCTCGACGCGCTGCTGGAGATCCATGAGCGGGTGCTGCGGGAGGTGCCGGAGGACCACCGGGACCGGGTCCTGCTGGCGTTCAGCCGCCACGCGCTGCTGCTGGTACGGCACCAGTACGGCGGCGAGGAGATGTCGCGTGACGCTTGGGTGGCGGGGCTGGCCGAGCTGGCGCCGATGATGACGGAGGCGGAGGGCGGGCTCCCGGCGATGATGGCCCGGATGGGTCTGGATCCCGACCACATGGAGTCGTTCGTGATGCTGGCCTACGCCCAGCAGTCGCCCTTCGAGGCGCTGGCCCGCACCGGGGACGCCATCCGGCAGGGACGGCGGCGGCTGGCCACCCTGCCGGTGGACGACCCGGCGTACGCGCAGGCCCAGAAGGCCCTGGCCCATGCGCTGTTCGACCACTATCAGCTCGACCACGACGAGACGGTCTACCAGGAGGCGTCCGAGCTGGCTCGCCGGGTGCTGGACACCCTGCCCGCCGCCGATCCGTATCTGCCGTTCCTGCTGATGCCATGGGGCTCCGCGGTGTCCAGCCGGTTGCAGCACAGCGCGCTCACCCAGGGGGCTCGGGCGGCGGAGGGCGATCAGCCGAGCAGCGGTGTCGCCCGGCTGGCCTCCAACTCCGCTGCCGACGCCCTGGGTTACCGGGACGCGCCCGGCGCCCTGGAGGCGCTGGAGGACGGCCGGGCCCACCTGCTGTCCAATGCGCTCAACGCCCGGCGGGAGCTGGACCACTTGCGCCGGACCGACGCCGCTCTCGCCGCACGCCTGGTGGAGCTGCGCGAGCGGGTGCAGGCCCTCCAGGCACGGGGGGCCTACGGGCGGCTGCCGCGCCAGGAGGACATGGCCGAGTACCGGGATCTCGCCGGGCAGTGGAAGGAGTTGATGGACCGGTTGCTGGAGCTGCCCGGTTTCGAGCGCTTTCTGCTGCCGCTGCCGCTGGGGCTGCCGGATCTGCTCCCGGCCGCCGCCGAGGGTCCGGTGGTCAGTGTGAACGTCAACCCGCGCCGCTGTGATGCCCTGGTGCTGCGCCCGGACGGGCTGGTGCCGGTCGCGCTGCCCGAGCTGCGCGCCGGGGAGCTGATCGAGCAGGCGGACGCGTTCCACGAGGCGATCGCGGTGCTCACGCACGGCGGGGACGGGCTGCTGACCGGCCAGGCTCGGCAGGTGGTCGGGGAGACACTGGGCTGGCTGTGGGACGTCCTGGCCGAACCCGTGCTGGACGCCCTGGGGTTGACCGGCCCCCCGCCACCGGGCGGGCCCTGGCCCCGGCTGTGGTGGTCGCCGACCGGACCGCTCAACTCCCTGCCGCTGCACGCCGCGGGCCATCACAGCCGGCCCGGGGACTCGGTGCTGGACCGGGCGGTCTCGTCGTACACCCCGACCCTGCGCGCCCTGCTGCACAGCCGTGCCCAGGCGGTGGCGGCGCGGCGCGCCACGCTGGCGGTCGCGATGCCCACGACGCCCGGCCACGCCCCGCTGCCGCGCACGGTGGACGAGGCGGGCGCCCTCACCGCGCGGATGGCGGGCGCGGTGCCGCTGGTGGGGTCCGCGGCCACCCGGGAGGCGGTGCTCGCGGCGCTGCCCGGGGCGGCGGTGGCACACTTCGCCTGTCATGCGGGCAGTGATCCGGCCAATCCGGCCGCCGGCCATCTGCTGCTCCACGACGGGCCGTTGAGCCTGACCGCCATCAGCGCGCTGCAACTGGACGGGGCGGAGCTGGCGTATCTCTCGGCGTGCGGCACGGCGCGCGGCGGCGCCCGGCTGGCGGACGAGGCGATCCATGTGGCCTCCGCCTTCCAGCTGGCCGGGTACGCGCAGGCGGTCGCGACCCTGTGGGAGATCGGCGACGAGGTGGCGGCCGAGGTGGCCGCCGGTTTCCACGGTGCGCTGGACGGCGCGCTGGACGCCCCGGACCGGCTGCCCGGGGCGCTGGCCCTGCATACGGTGACCCGGCGGATGCGGGAGGCGCGGCCCGGTGAGCCATGGAGCTGGGCGGCTTTGCTGCACGCCGGAGCGTAGCGGCGGGGCGCGCGGACCCGGGCCGGACCGGGTGGGCCACTGTCGATCCGACACCGATCCGATCGGATATTTCGTCTTTCATCTACCTATAACCGGGAACATGGAGGAGAGAGCACAACGCGGGCATGCGCTGGACAGCCCCGCGCGCCCGCGGCCGGAGGTGAGCGCATGGCCGGGCAGATCCCCCTGGACGAGGCCGCTGCCGCCCGACTGCGTCTGATCGTCAAGGCCGGTGCGGAGCTGCACGGCGCCGAGCGGCTGAGCTTTCTGCTCGAGCATGCGGTGACGGAGTCCGGCGGTCTGGGCGGCATGGTGCATCTGCGCGGCCCGGACCGCCGGGAGCTGCTGCTCACGGCGGCACACGGGCTGGTGCGCACGGTCGCCGGGGGCTGGGCGGAGATCGCCGCCGACGGCACCACCGCCCCGGCCCGAGCGGTGGTCCGCGGCCGTCCGGTGTGGGCGGCCGCCCGGCCCGGTGAGAACGGCAGCGGCACCGTGCTGCCCGCCGGGACGGGACTGCTGGCGGTGCCGCTGATCGGGGCGGACGGCGCGGTGGCCGGTGCGCTGTCGGTGCTGACGGCCGCCGCCGAGGAGCCCGCCGCGGAGCGCAGGGCGGCCGTCGAGGAGCTCGCCGGGTGGACCGGGCCACGGCTGCCGGACCCGCGGGAGCATCCGCCCGAGCCGTGGCACGGGGACCCCGCCGAGCACCGGATCGCCCGGGATTCGGTCAGCCGGGCGCTGTGGCACATGAGCGACGCGTTCTTCGCGGTCGACGCCCAGTGGCGGATCACCTTCGTCAATGTGGAGGCGGAGCGGCTGCTCGGCGCCTCGCACGCACTGCTGGGCCGGACCCTGTGGGAGACCTTCACCCGGCTGGGCATCGACACCGTCGTGCCGGGTCTCCCGGCGCGCTACCGCCGGGCCGCCGAGGGCGGCGCCCCGGCCGGGTTCGAGGTGCGCTGGCCCACCAACCAGCGCTGGTACTACATGCGACTGGTCCCGGTGCCGGACGGGCTCGCGGTCTACGCGGCCGACATCACCGAGAGCCGGGCGCGGGAGGAGGAGCGCGCCGCCACCGAGCGCGCCGCGGCCGAGCGCAGTGCCCGGATCGGCGAGCTGACCGGCGCACTGGCCCAGGCACTGACGATGCGGGATGTGGTGAAGGCGGTCGCCGACCGGGTGCTGCCGCCGTTCGGGGCCTCGGGGTTCGTCGTCCACCTCATCGCGGGAGACGTGGTCCAAGTGGCGGGAGGGGTGGGCTATCCGCAGACGTTCCTGGAGGCGATGGACGGATCCCCGATCGGCGACGAGCTCTCGCCGATCTGGGAGGTGTGTCACACCCGGGCGCCGATCTTCATCGACTCGGTCGACGAGTTCAACCGGCGCTACCCCACCCAGGCCAACCGCCCGCTCGCGGCCCGCAAGGCGGCCTGGGCCTTTCTGCCGCTGGTCGTCTCCGGCCGGGACATCGGGTGTTCGGTGATCTCCTTCGCCGAACCGCGCCATCTCAACGGTGAGGAGCGCGCCCTGCTCAGCGCGCTCAGCGGGCTGATGGCGCAGGCCATCGAGCGGGCCCGGCTGTACGACAGGGAGCACACCCGGGCCAAGGAGCTCCAGCGCGGGCTGCTGCCGCGCACCCTGCCACCGGCCCACGCGGTCACCACCGCCGCCCGTTATCTGCCCGCGAGCGAAGGTGTCGAGGTCGGTGGCGACTGGTACGACGTGATTCCGCTGTCCGGCGCCCGGGTGGCGCTGGTGATCGGCGATGTGATGGGCCACGGGCTGTCCGAGGCGGCCACCATGGGGCGGCTGCGCACGGCCGTGCACACGCTCGCGGATCTGGAGTTTCCGCCCGCCGAGCTGCTCACCCGGCTCAACGACCTGGTGAGCGACCTCGGGGACAGTTTCTACGCCACCTGTCTGTACGCGGTGTACGACCCGGTCACCGCCACCTGCGCCTATGCCCGGGCCGGGCATCCGCCACCGGCCGTGGTCCGCCCCGGGGAGCCGGTGCGGTTCCCCGGCCACGCCCCGGATCCACCGCTGGGCGCGGCCCGGCCGCCGTTCGAGACCACCGAGGTCTCGCTGCCCGAGGGCAGTCTGCTGGTGCTGTTCACCGACGGTCTGGTGGAGTCGGCCGCGCGGGACATGGACCAGGGGATGGAGCATCTGGCGCGGACCCTGACCGCCGCCGTCTCCGGCCCGGACTCAGGCCCGGACTCCGGCCCGGGGGCGCGGCACGTCCGGCGGGACCGGGTGCGCGGCGACAGCGCGTCGCTGGAGCGGCTGTGCGACGAGGTACTGGCCACGCTGGTGCCGGAGCAGGGCACGGCGGACGACGCGGCGCTGCTGATCGCGCGTACCCACGCCATCGCCCCGGAGGACATCGCCGGCTGGCCGCTCCCACCGGGGCCGGTCGCCGCGAGCGAGGCGCGCGACCATGTCCGGGAGCAGCTGCGGCGCTGGGGTCTTGCGCCGCTGACCAGCACCGCTGAGCTGCTGGTCAGTGAGCTGGTGGCGAATGCGATCCGGCACGGCAGAGGTCCGGTGGAGCTGCGGCTGCTGCGTGGCGAGGGGCTGATCTGCGAAGTGTCCGACGGCAGTCTGACCACCCCGCGGATCCGCCATGCCTCGGCGACCGACGAGGGCGGGCGCGGTCTCCAGCTGGTCTCGGCCCTCTCCCATCGCTGGGGCACCCGCTACACGGCGGCGGGCAAATGCATCTGGACCGAGCAGCGGGTGCCGTGACACCCGCGGGAGCTCAGACCGCGCGGCGGACCGGACCGATGTCGTCGAGGTGCTCCTCGACCCAGCCGCGCAGTTGCCCCAGCGGTTCGGAGACACTGCGCCCGAGCGCGGTCAGCTCGTACTCGACATGCGGCGGGACGGCCGGATAGACGGTGCGGTCCACGAAGCCGCCGTCCTCCAGCCGGCGCAGCGTCTGGGTGAGCACCTTGGGGCTCACCCCCTGCAACCGCCGCTGGAGCACTCCGAACCGCTGCGGCCCGTCCTCCATCGCGCCGATCGCCAGCGCGGACCACTTGTTGGCGAGCAGGTCGAGCACCTCGCGGCAGGGGCACTGGGCAGCGTAGACATCATGCAGATCATGACGGCCCGAGTCACAGGTGGTGGCCATGGGAACGCTCCTGACGCAGCACTGACGTGGATACTTCCCAAACGATAGCAGTAGCCCTTGCAGGTAACTACGGTCCGCTGGGTAGCTTCGGGTCCCTGTTCACGACGTCGCTCACGACGTCCGAGATGTCCGTTGATCCCCGAGGAGGACCCGTGTCCGCATCACCTTCCATGCGTGCCATCAGCCAGGACGAGTTCGGCGGCCCGGAGGTGCTGCATCGGGTGGAGGTGCCCCGGCCCGAACCACTGCCCACCGAAGTGCTGGTGCGCGTCGTGGCCACGGGGGTGAACCCGGTGGACCACAAGACCCGGGCCGGCGGCGGTATGGCCGGGGTCCTCGGCGATCCGCCGTTCATCCTCGGCTGGGACGTCTCCGGTGTGGTCGAGGAGACCGGCTTCGGAGTGCACACCCTGTCGCCGGGGGACGAGGTGTACGGCATGCCGTGGTTCCCGCGGGCCGCCGGCGGCTATGCCGAGTACGTCACCGCCCCGTCCCGGCAGTTCGCCCGCAAGCCGAAGAGCCTGGGCCATGAGCAGGCCGCCGCGGTGCCACTGGCCGCGCTGACCGCGTGGCAGATCCTCACCGACACCGCCGGTGTGCGGTCCGGTGAGCGGGTGCTGATCCACGCGGCGGCGGGCGGTGTCGGCCACTTCGCGGTCCAGTTCGCCAAGCATCTGGGCGCCCATGTGATCGGCACCGCACGCGCCGCCAAGCACGACTGGCTGCGCGGGCTGGGCGCCGATGAGCTGGTCGACTACACCGCCGCGCGGTTCGAGGAGGCGGTGCGCGAGGTCGATGTGGTCGTCGACCTGATCGGTGACGGCGTCGACAGCACCAGCACCCGTTCGCTGGAGACGCTGCGCCCCGGCGGCCGGATCGTGGCGGTGCCCTCGGGGGTCTCCCCCGAGCTGATCGAGCGCGCCGAAGCCCGCGGCTTCCGCGCCTTCCCGTACCTGGTGGAGCCGGACGGCTCCGCGCTCACCCGGATCGCCGGGCTGATCGACGCCGGTGCGGTGGCCGTCGAGGTCGAGGACGTCCTGCCGCTGGAGCGGGCCGCCGACGCGCACCGGCGGCTGGAGGAGGGCCGCACCCGCGGCAAGCTGGTGCTGCGGGTGGCGGACTGACACTCCTGCCCCGGGCACGGACGGAGGCCCGGCTCGGCTGGGGGGAGATTGCCGGACCTCCGCCGTCGGACGTTCCGTCAAGGGGCGAGGAACGCCACGGGAACCGCCTTCCTTGTCGGCCGGGAAGCGGTTCCGACCCCTGTCTATCCGCACGTCGCGCATCCCGGCAATGATCACTTCAGGAAGTTGCCAGGCCGCCGCCGACCGCGGCCGGGGGTGCCGGGGATGGCCTCAAACGGCCCAGGCCCCCCGCGCCGCCGCCGCGCGGGCAAAGCCGGTGAAGTCCCGGGGCGCACGGCCCAGGGCCTGCTGGACCCCGTCGGCCAGATGGGCGTTGCGCCCGTCCAGCAGGGTGGCGAACAGCTCGGTCAGAAACGCCACCAGCTCCCCCGGCAGCCCGTGTTCCGCCAGCGCCGCCCCGTACTCCTCGGCGGAGACGGGCACATAGCGCACCGCGCGGCCGGTGGCGGCCGTGAGCTCCGCCGCCGCCTCGGCGAAGGTCAGCAGCCGGCCCCCGGTGACCTCGTAGACCCGGCCCGCATGGCCATCCCGGGTCAGGGCCACGGCCGCGACCTCGGCGATGTCCTCGGCGTCCACGAACGGCTCCTTGACGTCCCCGGCCGGAAAGACGATCTCTCCGCCGAGCACCCCGTCCCTCAGTACGCCCTCGTCGAAGTTCTGGAAGAACCAACTCGCCCGGATGACGGTCCACTCGGCACCGGGCACCGCCACCGCCCGCTCGGCGGGCAGCGCCGCGTCCTCGCCGCGGGCCGACAGCAGCACCAGCCGCCGTACCCCGCCCGCGACGGCCTCCTCGGCGAAGGCCCGGATGACGGCGGCGGCCCCCGGGGCGCCGATGTCCGGGTAGTAGGCGAGGTAGGCGGCGGCCGCACCGCGCAGCGCGGGTGCCCAGGTGGCGCGGTCCTCCCAGTCGAAGCGCACCTCGCCGGAGCGGGAGCCGATCCGCACCGGCACTCCGGAGCGGCTCAGCGCCCGCGCCACCCGGCGGCCGGTCTTACCGGTGCCGCCGAGTACCAGCACGGGCCCGCTGACGGCCGCGGTGCTCTGCGTCTCATCGCTCTGCGTCTCATCGCTCTGCAGGTCGCTGCTCTGTGTCATACGGACAGTCAACTGCCGCCACGTGAGACGGACCATGGCTCTCAAGCTCAACTCCATACGTCAACGTCTACGCTTGCGGCCATGGACGCACTGGCGAGTCTGCTCGACGGACCACGGGCCCGGGGGGCCTTTCTGCTCCGGGCGGTGATGGAGCCGCCCTGGTCCGTGCGGATCGAGGACCGCGCCCCGCTGTGTGTGATGACCATGGCGCGCGGCGAGGCATGGGTGGTGCCGGAGACCGGGTCGGCGCTGCGGCTGCGCCCCGGTGACGTGGCGATCGCGCGCGGCCCGGACCCGTACACGGTCGCCGACGATCCGGCCACCGCACCGCAGGCGTGGATCCTGCCCGGTGAGGTGTGCCGTACGGCCGAGGGCGAGGACCTGGCCGAGACGATGGCGCTCGGCGTCCGTACCTGGGGCAACAGCCCGGACGGCTCGACCACCATGCTCATCGGCAGCTATCTGCTGGAGGGGGAGATCAGCGGGCGGCTGCCGGCCGCGCTGCCCCCGCTGCTGGTGGTGCCCGGGGAGCAGTGGGACTGCCCGCTGATGCCCTGGCTGGCGGAGGAGATCGTCAAGGATGAGCCGGGGCAGGAGGCGGTCCTGGACCGGCTGCTCGACCTGCTGCTGATCTCGGTGCTGCGGGCCTGGTTCTCCCGGCCTGAGGCCGAGACCCCGGCCTGGTACCGGGCGTTGGGCGATCCGGTGGTAGGCCCCGCGCTGCGGCTGTTGCAGAACCATCCGGCATACCCGTGGACGGTGGCCGGGCTCGCCGCCAGGACGGGCATCTCCCGCGCCGCGCTCGCCCGCCGCTTCACCACGCTGGTGGGCGAGCCGCCGATGGCGTATCTGACCGGGTGGCGGCTGGCGCTCGCCGCCGATCTGCTGCGGGAGCCGGACGCCACCCTCGGCTCGGTGGCCCGGCAGGTCGGCTACGGCAGCGCCTTCGCGCTCAGCGCCGCCTTCAAACGCGAACGGGGCGTCAGCCCGCGGGAGCACCGCGCTCTCCACGCTGCGGCATCCGCAGGCTGATCGGCGGCACCCGCAGACAGCCGTCCGGGCCGCAGGTGGTGGTGCGGTCGTAGAGGTCCATCAGCCGCCGTGCGCACCGGGCGATGTCATAGCGGTCGACCACGTCCGGCACCGGGAACCGCCGCGGGCCCGCCGCGGCGAGTTCCCGCAGGCCCTCGGTCAGGTCGGCCGCGCCGGGGCCGATCCGGCGGGCACCGGGCGCCGCGCCCTCGGGGAGTTCGTCCAGCGCCGGACAGACGGTGTGCAGCACCGGCAGCCCGGCGGCCAGCGCCTCCAGGGCGGCGAGGCCGAACGCCTCCTCGGCGGACGGCGAGACCAGCACATCCATGGCGGACAGCAGCCCGGGCAACCCCGCGGGCCGGTCGTCGGCCGGGGCCACCGCCCCGTCGCGCTCGCCCAGCAGCCGGACCCGTCCGGCCACCCCGAGCCGGGCCGCCAGGTCCTCCAGGGCGGCCCGCTCCGGGCCCTCGCCGACCAGCAGCAGCCGGGCGCCGGGCAGCTCGGCGACGGCCCGCAGCGCGGTGTCGAAGCGCTTGCCCGCGACCAGCCGCCCCACCCCGCCCACCACAAAGGCCCGTTCGGGGATGCCGAGACGGGCGCGGGCGGCGGTGCGGGCGGCGGACGCGAAGCGGAAGTGGCGGGCGTCGATCCCGTTGGGCACCAGATGGATGCGCTGGTTGGGCACACCCCACTCGCGCAGCCGGTCGGCGACGGCGGCCGAGACCGCGACGGTCGCCGCGCCCAGCCGCTCGGTTGCCAGATAGCGGGTGCGGACGGCGGCGGTCAGCGGCCGGCCGTCGATCTGCCGCTCCCCCAGGGCGTGCTCGGTGGCGATCACCGCCCGGACCCCCGCCAGCCGGGCGGCGGTCCGGCCCAGCACACAGGCCCGGTACAGATGGGTGTGCACCACGTCGTAGCCGCCGGAGCGGATGGTGCGCACCAGCGAGGGCAGGGCACTCCATCCGGGCTCACCCCCGCCCGTGGGCAGATGGGTGACGGGAGTGCCGTCCGCGCGGATGCCGTGGGCGGTGGCACCGGGGCCGGTGAGGGCGACGACGTCACAGCGCACCGGCAAGTGGCGCAGCAGCAGCCTCAGTTGCTGCTCCGCGCCACCCGCGCCGAGGCGGGAGATGATGTGCAGAACTCTCATCGGACGGCCGCGCCCCATCCTCCGTATTCCGCGGACTCCATTCCCGGCCGACCCTGCCAGACAGCGAAATGTAAATCACGTAAGACGCGCGCTGATGGGCCGTCGGAGTGGATGTCTTTCGCACCGTCAACGGGGCACGCCGAAAATACGATGTCCACAGTTCCGCTCCATGGGATTGTTACCTTCTCATCTCGCGCGATGACATGAAGAATGTGGTGCGTCCGGGTCATCGCGGCGCGTTCCCTTCCACAGAGCCCCCGCGGGAGTGCCCAGATGCCTGCACAGATCCCCGTCAGACGTAAGCGTCATCAGGCCGGTGCGCCCGCCGCCGCGCATCGTGCGCACCCCGCACCCCCCGCCGCGCGCACCGCTTCCGGCACCGCGCACCACGGCCCCGCCGCGGTGTACGAGTACAAGCGCTACAGCGAGCTGGCGGGTCCGCTGACGGAAGCCCGTGCCGACCGCCCCTACCGGGTGCGCACCCGCAGTCTGCTGGCCCAGGAGCCGCACCGGTTCCGGGCGGCCCTGCTGCTGTGCGCGGCGCCGGTGTGCTCGGCGCTGCTGCTGCTGTGGCTGCTGCGTCCGGACCACTGGGTGGAGCGCGAGTATGTGACGGTGTGGGAGACCGCGGCGGATACGGTCATGCTGATCTCGATCGCGCTGATCGAGAGCTTCCGGCTGTTCACGGTGATCTCCAACGCCCATGCCACGCTGGTGGCCCGCGACCCGGTGCCGGTGGTCGCCGAGCCCGGCACCAAGGTGGCGTTCCTGACCAGCTTCGTCCCCGGCAAGGAGCCGCTGGCGATGGTCCGGGCGACGCTCGAGGGTGCGGTGCGCATCCGTCACACCGGACCGGTGGACGTCTGGCTGCTCGACGAGGGGGACGACCCGGAAGTCAAGGAGCTGTGCGCACGGCTGGGCGTGCACCACTTCTCCCGCAAGGGAATCGAGAAATGGAATCAGCCGAAGGGGAGTTTCCGGGCGAAGACAAAGCACGGGAATTACAACGCCTGGCTCGACGCGCACGGCGACGATTATGAATTCATGGCGTGCGTGGACACCGACCATGTTCCGCTGCCCAACTTCCTGGAGCGCATGCTCGGTTACTTCCGCGATCCCGATGTCGCGTTCGTCGTCGGTCCGCAGGTCTACGGCAACTACGACAACGGGGTCACCAAGGCCGCGGAAAGCCAGCAGTTCCTGTTCCACGCGCTGATCCAGCGGGCCGGGAACGCCTACGGCGGCCCGATGTTCGTGGGGACCAACAACGCCGTACGGATCAGCGCGCTGCGCGGCATCGGCGGGCTGTACGACTCGATCACCGAGGACATGGCCACCGGCTTCGCCATCCACTGCCACCGCAACCCCGTGACGCGGAAGAAGTGGCGCTCGGTCTACACCCCGGACGTGCTGGCGGTCGGCGAGGGCCCGAGCACCTGGACCGACTTCTTCACCCAGCAACTGCGGTGGAGCCGGGGTACCTATGAGACCGTGCTCAAGCAGTTCTGGAAGGGCTCGTTCTCACTTCCGCCGGGCAAGCTGCTCAACTACGCACTGATGATCACGTACTACCCGATGACCGCGCTCAACTGGGTGCTCTCCGCGCTGTCCTGCGCCCTGTTCCTGATGCTGGGCGCCTCCGGGGTGCACATCCCCGCCGAGATCTGGATGATGCTCTACAGCGACGCGGCGATGCTCCAGATCGGGCTGTACATCTGGAACCGCCGCCACAACGTCTCCCCGCACGAGCCGGAGGGCTCCGGCGGACTGGCCGGAATGCTGCTGTCCGCGCTGTCCGCCCCGATCTACGCCAAGTCGCTGTGCGACGCGGTGCTGCGCCGCAGAAGCACGTTCGTGGTCACGCCCAAGGGGGACTCCTCCAGCCCGGACCGGCTGTCCACCTTCCGGATCCATCTGCTGTGGGCGGGGGTCTTCGGCTCCTCGCTGACCGCCTCGTTCTTCCTGGGCCATGAGCACGCGGCGATGCGGACCTGGGCCTCGCTGGCCCTGGCGCTGTGCCTGGCGCCGGTGGTGATCTGGTACGGCGGGGTGCTGCGCGGCCGGCGCGGGCGGCCCGCGGCCCCGGCGGTGCCCACCGCGCGGTCGGACAGCCCGTGTGCGCCCGCCAAGGTGAGCATCGTGAAGGACGGGCCGCGGGACACCGCACCGGACACGGCGGCGGAGGACAAGGAGGCGGCGGTCTGCGCGCTCTGACCGCACCGCCAACGCCCGGCTCCCACAAGGGAGTCGGGCGCTTCTCATGGGCGCGGCTCGTCGACGGACTCGGGAGACGTGGGACGCTCGGAACTCTCGGGACGCCACAGCGGATGTTCCCGGGCCGCCCACTCCGGGTCCACCCGCCCGGTGCGCATCCCGCGCCGGGCCTCGGGGTCGGCGAGCGCCTTCCCGATGTGCCCGAGCAGCACAAGGCCGAGGAAGAGCGCCAGCCAGTCATGGACGAAGGTGGCGCTGGTGCGCCACATCAGCGGGGCCAGACCGGTGAACCACATCAGCACCCCGGTGCCGGTCATCACCAGCACCGCACCGGTCAGATACGCCGCCCACAGCTTCTGCCCGGCGTTGAACTTGCCCGCCGGACGCTCCTGCGGCCTGCGGTCGCGCCGGAGCGCGGCACGCAGCCAGCGGCGGTCATGCGGTCCGAACCGGTTGAGGCGGCCCAGGTCGGCACGGAAGGCCCGGGAGGCCAGACCGAGCAGCACCGGGGCCGGGGTAAGGATGCCGGACCAGGTGTGGACGGTGACGACCAGCACCCGGCGGCCCACCAGTTCGGCCAGTTGGGGGAGGTACAGACAGGCCGCGCTGAGCACACACAGGCCCATCAGGACGGCGGTGGTGCGGTGGATCCAGCGCTCGGCCGGGGTGAAGCGGAGCAGCCGCGGCCGGGCGGCGGTCCCGGCGGCGGTCTCCGCCGCGGTGTCAGACGGTGGGGGCATCGTCGCGTCCGTTCGACCGGCCGACCCAGGCGTCCACGTCATAGCCCCGGCGCTCCCAGTAGCCGGGCACCACCTCGTCGGTGAGGGTGATGCCGGAGAGCCACTTCGCCGACTTGTAGAAGTACATCGGCGCCACATACAGCCGCACCGGGCCGCCGTGGGAGTGGCCGAGCGGCTTGTCCCGCATCCGCAGGGCCACCAGGACGTCCTTCCGGCGCGCCTGGTCGAGGGTCAGGCTCTCGCAGTACGCGCCGTCGAAGCAGGTGAAGCGGACCGCGGTGGCCTGCCGCCGGACCCCGGCCGCGTCGAGCAGATCCGAAAGGCGCACCCCTTCGAACGGGGTCTGCCGCACCCGCCAGCCGGTGACGCACTGGACGTCGCGGACCACCCGGGCTTGCGGCAGTGCGCGCAGATCGTCCAGCCGGTAGCGGGTGGGCCGGTCCACCAGCCCGCCGACGGTGAGCCGGTAGTTCCCCGCGTCCTTGTGCGGTACGGAGGAGGTGACGGAGTAGTAGCGGAACCCGCCGCCGTTGGGCAGGTAACCGGTGACGCCGGTGGGGTCGTTCTCCGCCACCGCCCCGAGGGCGGTCTCCAGCCGCGCCTGGAGCCAGGGCGCGGCGGCCATCGCGCCCGCGCCCAGCCCGACCATGCCGAGCACGAGGCGGCGGCCGACGGGGGCGCCGGTGCGGTCGGCGTCGCCCGCGCGGTCGGCGTCGGCGTCGGCGTCGCCGGTGTTGGGGTCCATGCCCTCGATGAGAGCACCGGACCCGGCCCGGCGCCATCTCCTGCGCGGATTCGTCAGACTTCCGTCAGATTTCGCAGGACTGCCGTCAGACTTCGCACATCCGCCGGATCTCGTGGCCCCTGCGCCCCCGGGCGGGTGTCACCCCACCGCCGTGGCCGCCGCCCGGCCCGCGGTGCGCCCGGAGAACAGACAGCCGCCGAGGAAGGTGCCCTCCAGCGCGCGGTAGCCGTGCACTCCCCCGCCGCCGAAGCCCGCCACCTCACCCGCCGCGTAGACACCGGGCAGCGGCTCACCGCCCTCGGTCAGCACCCGCGAGCACAGATCCGTCTCCAATCCGCCGAGCGTCTTACGGGTCAGGATGTTCAGCCGTACGGCGATCAGCGGGCCCGCCTCGGGGTCGAGCAGCCGGTGCGGTGCCGCGGTGCGGATGACCCGGTCGACGAGATAGCGGCGGGCCCCGCGCACCGCGGTGACCTGGAGGTCCTTGGTGTAGGGGTGGGCGATCTCACGGTCCCGGGCGGTGATCTCGCGGTGTAGCTCCGCCTCGTCGATCAGCGGTTCCTTCGTCAGCTCGTTCATCCGGCGCACCAGCGCGGTCAGCGAGCGTTCGACCACGAAGTCGGCTCCATGGTCCATGAACGCCTGGACCGGGCCCGGGGCCCCGCCCCCGGCGCGGCCGAACACCCCGCGGACGCTCTTGCCCGTCAGATCCGGGTTCTGCTCGGAGCCGGAGAGGGTGAACTCCTTCTCGATGATCTTCCTGGTGAGGACGAACCAGGTGTGGTCATGGCCGGTGCGCATGATGTGCTCAAGCGTGCCGAGGGTGTCGAAGCCGGGGAAGAGCGGCACCGGGAGCCGTTTGCCGCGGGCATCCAGCCACAGCGGGGAGGGGCCGGAGAGGATCCTGATGCCGTGCCGGGGCCAGATCGGGTTCCAGTTCTCGATGCCCTCGGTGTAGTGCCACATCCGGTCGCGGTTGATGATCCGGCCGCCCGCGGACTCGGTGACGCCGAGCATCTTGCCGTCCACATGCGCCGGGACGCCGGAGATCATGCGCTCGGGCGGACTGCCCAGCCGCTCGGGCCAGTTCTCCCGCACCAGGTCGTGGTTGCCGCCGATGCCGCCGGAGGTGATGATCACCGCTTGGGCGCGCAGCTCGAAGGCGCCGGTGACCTCCCGGCTGCTGGCGGTGCCGCGCTCGGTGTCGCTGGGCTCCAGGATGTCGCCGGTGACCGTGTCGACGGCGCCCGCGCTGCGCGCGAGTCCGGTGACCCGGTGCCGGAAGCGCAGATCGACCAGACCGCGGGCGGCCGCGGCTCGCACCCGCCGCTCGAAGGGGGCGACCACCCCCGGGCCGGTGCCCCAGGTGATGTGGAAGCGGGGTACGGAGTTGCCGTGCCCCGTGGCGTCGTAGCCGCCGCGCTCGGCCCAGCCGACGAGCGGGAACAGCCGCAACCCCTGGGCGTGCAGCCAGGACCGCTTCTCTCCGGCCGCGAAGTCCACGTACGCCTCGGCCCAGCGGCGCGGCCAGTGGTCCTCCTCGCGGTCGAACCCGGCCGTGCCCAGCCAGTCCTGCCAGGCCAGTTCCCGGCTGTCGCGGATGCGCAGCCGCCGCTGCTCGGGCGAGTCGACGAGGAAGAGGCCGCCGAAGGACCAGTGGGCCTGGCCGCCGAGGGACTGTTCGGGCTCCTGGTCGAGCAGGATCACCTTCCGGCCCGCGTCGGCCAGTTCCGCGGTGGCCGCGAGCCCCGCGAGCCCCGCACCGACCACGATCACATCCGCGTCGTACGCCATGGTGGTGTTCCGTTCTGGTCGGCCCGCCGGCGGTGTCGTCGCTGCGATCCTCCCTACCGGCCGGTATGCCGTCAACCCGCCGTTGGGAGCGCTTTCCGGCCCGCCAACTCCCGGATGACACCGTCTTGTACAACAAAGCGTGACAATCGTTCACCGAGATTGGACAGTATTCGGCCAACGCGGCATCATCAACGCCTATGGCTGACCGCCCCGTTGAGCACTCAGGGCCGCCGCACCCGGCGGAACGTCGCGTGGTGAATCCGACCCTTGTCACCCCCGGACCGCAGCCCGTCGAAGCGGCCGGGCCCGGCGCCGACGATGTGCCCCAGGTACTCCGGGGCGAGGTGGTCGGCCCCCGGCACGCCCGCCGCCGTCCGGTGGACAACCGGCGCAAGGCCGCGGCCGGGGCCATCCTGCTGTCGGCGACCGGCGCCGCCACCGCGCTCTTCCTGCTCATGGGCAAGGACGCCCGGCCGCCCACCGCCGCGCCGGACACCTCCTCGTCCGCCCCCGACCGGCCCGACGCGCACACCTCCTCGCTCGGTGAGTCGGCGGTCGGCGACGCCCCGCTGCGCGGCTCGCGTGCGGAGCGGCCCGCACCGGCCGCGGCGGACCGGGCCGACGCGGCGCCGTCCGACGCATCGGCGCACGAGCCCGGCTCCTCCTCCGGACCGAGGCACTCCGCCGCGTCCCGGCAGGACCTGCCGGGACGCGGGTCCGGCCACTCCGGCGACTGGCAGGACGGTGCGGAGCAGCTGCGCCGCTGGGCGCGCGCCTACGCCGAGCAGCACAACGGCGAACACCAAGGCCAGGGCCACGGCAAGCACCGGTACGACGACGGCGGCGGCGGAAACGGCCAGGGCAACGGGTATGGGAACGGCCAGGGCGAGCCGGGCCGCTGGGGCGGTGGCCACGGGCGCTGACCGCCCACGATCTGCTTGTATGGCGACATGCCTGATCAAGAGCCGCTGCCCCCCGACGGGCCGCTGTCCGCCGACGAGCTGCTGGACATCGTGGACGAGCGGGACCGCGTGGTGGGCCAGGCCCGGCGCGCCGACGCCATGGCCAACCGGCTGCGCCACCGCTGTGTCTTCGTACTGGCGCGGGACGCCCGGGGCCGGATCTTCGTCCACCGGCGCACCCCGCAGAAGATCGTCTTCCCGTCGCACTACGACATGTTCGTCGGCGGGGTGGTCGGCGCGGGCGAGAACTATGACGACGCGGCGCTGCGCGAGGCGCGGGAGGAGCTGGGCGTCACCGAACTGCCCGCGCCCGAACCGCTGTTCTCCTTCCTCTACGAGACGCCCGAGCACACCTGGTGGAGCCGGGTCTACCAGGTGCGCTGCGAGCGGCCCGTCACGCCGCAGGCGGAGGAGATCGCCTGGCACGCCTTTCTCACCGAGGAGGAGCTGACCCGCCGGCTGCCGGAGTGGGAGTGGGTCCCGGACGGGGTGGAGGCGTACCGGCGGCTGCTGGAGCTGCGCCGCGAGGGGCTCGTCCGGTGACCGGCCCCCGCCCGCCGAGGAGCGGGCTCGCGGCGGTACGCCTCTGGTTCGCCCCCGAACGCCTCCGCGAGGAGGGCCATACCCCCGACTACCGCTTCTCGCTCGCCAACGAGCGCACCTTTCTGGCCTGGCTGCGGACGGCGATGGCGCTGGTGGGCGGCGGTTTCGCGGTCGACCAGTTCCTGACGGACACCACCCGCCCGCTGCGGCTGGCGCTGTCCCTGGTCCTGCTCGCGGGCGGCGCGCTGTGCGCCCTGCGGGCGATCAACCACTGGATCCGCTGTGAACGCGCCATGCGTCGCGGCGAGGATCTGCCCAGCTCACGTTTTCCGGTGGCGCTGGCGCTGGCCGTCGGGGTGGTCGCGCTGGGCATGGTGCTGGTGGTCGCCTTCGGCTGGGGTGTGTGAGCCGGTGCCGGAGGGGAAAGGACCGGTCGGGAACGGAACGCGGGACCCGGGGCTCCAGCCGGAGCGCACCCGGCTGGCCTGGCGGCGTACGACGCTCGCCTGCGCGGTGGCCGCCTCGCTCGCCGGACGCCAGACCCTGGCCTCCGGCATCGGTCCGATCCCCCTGCTCGGCCTGGCCCTGACCGTCCTGGCCTGGCTGACCTTCCTGGGCCTGGCACACCGCCGCATCCGGACCCTGTACGTACCACGGCCGCCCGCACTGTCCCCGCGGGCGGCCGTGGTCGCGGTCGCCTGCGTCCTGGCGATGGCCGTCTTCGGCTCGGCGACCCTCCACTGAGCACTGCTGTCGTACGACTGGGCGCGTACGACGGCGGGCGCCCAGGGCGCGTACGCGGGCCCGCACCCTGGGGCCCATGCCCCGACCCCACAGGACGCCCCCGCACACCGGGATCCCGCACACGGGGCGAGCGGGGCCCGGGCCCGCCGGAGCGGTGCGTCCGCCCCGCGCGGGGACGATGGGGCGACCCCGAACGCCCGAGCGCGGGGCCCCGCTCCGCCGTCGGCGACGGCTACACGGCCCTGCCGCCCGGCAAACCCGTGCGGCGCGCCGGCGATGTGACCGTCGGCGGTGCGCCGGCGGCCGGGCCCGTGGTGCGGTTCGGGTGCACCCCGAAGGGGCGCGGGGCTGTGTCGATGTGCGGCTCCGCCGCGTGGGCGACCAGCCCACGACGCAGCCGCAGACGCATGACTGCACCTCGCGGCACTTCCCGCGGAGCGCTCAGGCCCTGTCCTGCCGATCTTCGCGGGCCCGCGACGCCTGGCACCGCGCCTCGCTGCGTTGTCGGGATCTTCCGAGTACGCCCAGTACGAGGACGACCCTCCGCCTTGCGATCCACGGCACCAGACGCCGCGGGCTGATCCACGAAGATCGACAGGACCGGACCTAGTCGATCGTGACGGCGATCTTGCCTCGGGTGTGGCCCTCGGCGCTGAGGCGCTGGGCCTCTGCCGTTCTCGGGAGGGGGAGGACGGCGGCGAGTTCCACGCCGAGGGCGCCACGTTCGGCGAGGTCGGTCAGGTCCTGGAGATCGTTGGGGTCGGGGCGGACGAAGACATAGCGGCCGCCGAGGGCCAGCACCTCCGGGTCGGCGATCGAGGCGAGCCGTCCGCCGCGGGCCAGGAGTTCCGCGGAGGCGGTGAGCGCCTGGCCGCCGACCAGGTCCAGCGCCGCGTCCACCCCGCGCGGCACCAGCTCCCGCACCCGGTCGGCGAGCCCGTCCCCGTAGACGACGGGATCCGCGCCCAGCGCGCGCAGATAGTCGTGGTTGCGCTCGCTCGCCGTGCCGATGACCCGCGCGCCCATGTGCCGCGCGAGCTGGACCGCCATCGAGCCGACCCCGCCCGCGGCCGCGTGCACCAGGACGGTGTCGCCCTCGGTGACCCGCAGCGCCCCGGTCAGGGCCTGGTACGCCGTCAGCCCGGCCAGCGGGATGCACGCGGCCTGGGCGAAGGACAGATTGCGGGGTTTGCGGGCGAGTGTGCGCAGGGGCGCTGCCACGTACTCGGCGAAGGTGCCCCGGGAGAGGAAGTCCTCCCGGACGTATCCGATCACCTCGTCACCCGGCCGGAACTCGGTCACCGCGGGGCCCGGCCGCTCCACCACTCCGGCGACGTCCCAGCCGGGAATGACCGGGAAGACGGCGTCCAGGACCGGGTCCAGGTATCCGGCCTGGGCCTTCCAGTCGACGGGGTTCACGGCGGCGGCCCGGACCCGGATCAGCACGGAGTCGGGGCCGACCTTGGGGTCGGGGACCTCGCCGTAGTCGAGGACCTCGGGGCCGCCGTAGCGGCGGTAGGTGATGGCCTTCATGGTGGCGCTCCTTGCGGTTTCCCTGAGGTGGCCCTGTGGTGCTCGTGCGCAGTGCGTCAGCGGTGTTTCAGCCGTGCCGTAGGGTGCGGGGCCGTACGCCACGACCGCGTCGCGGTGGCTTCCCTTCGACGCTCCTTCTCCCGCCGCCTCCGCGCAAACCGGCGCCCATCGCCGTACCGCACTGGACTACATACCGACTGGTCGGCATCATGGTCCGCATCATGGTCGGAACCGTTCGCCCGTTCTCCCCCGGAGGAAGAGATTCGATGAACGCAGGCAACCCCCCAGGGCTCGACCTCGAGCGGCTCCGCGCCCATCTCGACCGCGAGCGGGCGGGGCTGGTGCACGGGCCGCTGAGTGCCGAGCTGATCGAAGGAGGCCGGTCGAATCTCACCTACACCGTCTCCGACGGCGTCTCCCGCTGGGTGGTCCGCCGCCCGCCGCTGGGCCATGTGCTGGCCACCGCGCACGACATGGGGCGCGAGCACCGGGTGATCAGCGCGCTGCACCCGACCCGTGTTCCGGTGCCGGAGCCGGTGCTGCTGTGCGAGGACGCGTCGGTCATCGGATCGCCGTTCTACGTCATGGAGTTCGTCGACGGCACCCCGTACCGCACCGCCGAGCAGCTCACCGCGATCGGCCCGGAGCGCACCCGGGGCGTGGTGCTGTCCCTGGTGGACACGCTCGTGGCGCTGCACTCGGTGGACCCGGCCGAGGTGGGGCTCGGGGACTTCGGGCGGCCGGCGGGCTTCCTGGAGCGGCAGCTGCGCCGCTGGGGCAAGCAGCTGACCGCCTCGCGCAGCCGCGACCTGCCCGGGATCGACGAGCTGCACACCCGGCTCGGCAAGGCGCTCCCCGTATCCCCCGCGCCCACCGTGGTGCACGGCGACTACCGGCTGGACAACGTCCTGGTCGGTGCCGACGACCGGATCAAGGCGATTCTCGACTGGGAGATGTCCACCCTCGGTGATCCGCTGACCGACCTCGGTCTGATCGTGATGTACAGCAGCCATCCGGCCCTCCCCGGCTCCGTGATCTCCAGCACCTCGGGCGCCCCGGGCCACCCGGGCACCGACGAACTGGTGCGGCGGTACGCCGAGGGCTCGGGGCGGGACGTCAGCGGCGTCGCCTGGTACACCGCCTTCGCCTACTTCAAGCTGGCGGTCATCCTCGAGGGCATCCACTACCGCTTCACCCTCGGACAGACCGTCGGCGCGGGCTTCGACCGTATCGGCGACATCGTCCCGGGCTTCATCGACCACGGCCTGACCACCCTCCAGGAGAGCTGAGACGTCATGGACTTCGCATTCGACGCCCGTACCGAAGAGCTCCGGGCCAAGCTGCTCGCCTTCATGGCCGAGCATGTCCACCCGGCCGAGGCGGTCGCCGAGGAGCAGCGTGCCGCGCTCGCGTCCCCCTGGGACACCCCGCCCGTCGTCGAGGAGCTGAAGGCCGAGGCTCGCAAGCAGGGTCTGTGGAATCTCTTCCTGCCCGACACGGAGTACGGGGCCGGGCTGACCAATCTCCAGTACGCCCCGCTCGCGGAGATCACCGGTCACAGCCCCCAACTGGCGCCCACCGCCCTGAACTGCGCCGCCCCGGACACCGGCAATATGGAGGTGCTGGCCCAGTTCGGCAGTGAGCGCCAGCGCGAGCAGTGGCTGGAGCCACTGCTCGCGGGCGAGATCCGGTCGGCGTTCGCGATGACCGAGCCGGAGGTCGCCTCGTCGGACGCGACCAACATCGAGACCCGGATCGAGCGCGACGGCGACGACTACGTCATCAGCGGCCGCAAGTGGTACATCTCCGGGGCGATGAACCCGGCCTGCAAGATCTTCATCGTGATGGGCAAGACCGATCCGGAGGGCGCCGATGTGCGCCGCCAGCAGTCGATGGTGCTGGTGCCGAGGGACACCCCAGGGGTCGAGGTCCGGCGCGCGATGCGGGTCTACGGCTATGAGGACCACTACCACGGCGGCCATGCCGAGGTGGTCTTCGACCGCGTCCGGGTCCCGGCGTCCCACCTCATCGGTGAGGAGGGCGGCGGGTTCGCCATCGCCCAGGCCCGGCTCGGCCCCGGCCGTATCCACCACTGCATGCGGCTGATCGGGATGGCCGAGCGCGGTATCGAGCTGATGTGCCGCCGGGCCCTGACCCGTACCGCCTTCGGGACCACGCTGGCCCGGCAGGGCCAGGTCCACGAGTGGATCGCGGACGCGCGGGTGGCGGTGGAGCAGCTGCGGCTGCTGGTGCTGAAGACGGCCTGGCTGATGGACACGGTCGGCAACCGCGAGGCCCACACCGAGATCCAGGCCATCAAGATCGCCACTCCGCGCACGGTGGTGGACATCCTGGACCGGGCGGTGCAGCTGCACGGCGCGGGCGGGGTCAGCCAGGACTTCCCGCTGGCCGAGCTGTGGGCGGCGGCGCGGACGCTGCGGCTCGCGGACGGCCCGGACGAGGTGCACCAGCGGTCGCTGGCCCGGCGTGAGCTGAAGAAGTACCGGTAGCGCACAGACGGGTGGGGCGCCCGTTCATCGAACGGGCGCCCCCACCGCCGTACGGCGGCTCAGGGCCGCAGCGCGCGCAGCAGCAGATCCGCCAGATGGTCGGCGACCTGCTGGGGGCTGAGGGCTCCGCCGGGGCGGTACCAGGTGCCCAGATGGTGGACGGAGCCGAAGTGGTAGTCCACCACCAGGTCGGCCGGGGTGTCCGAGCTGAACACCCCGGACTGCTGGCCCTCCTCGATCAGGGCGCGGAACCGCTCGTGGTAGCGGCGGCGCTCGGCACGCACCTGCTTGTGCTTCTCCGGGCTGAGGTGGTGCATGGACCGGAAGAAGATGGTGGCGTCGTCGAGGTTCTCGATGGTGGTGACCACCACGTCGGCCGCCGCGTCCCGCAGCCGCTGCTCCACCGGGGCGTCCGCGTCCGCGAAGGCGTCCAGCCGCTCCTGCTGGAGCCGCAGCACCCGGCCGTAGATCTCGTGGAGCAGATCGTCCTTGGAGCCGAAGTAGTGGTAGAGCGCGCCCTTGGTGACGCCCGCCGCCTCGACGATCTCCTGGACGGACGTCCGGTCGAAGCCCTGCTCCGCGAAGAGGCGGGTGGCAGCGGCCAGCAGCCGCTGCGGCACCGGCTGTCCGTCACTGTCCGTCGTCCTGGCCATCGTCGCCACCCCGATCTCTCTTATCCTCGCAGTTCCCGTCGGAGGATCTTGCCACTCGTCGTCTTCGGCAGCTCGGGCAGGATGTCCACCTCACGGGGGTACTTGTACGCCGCGAGCCGTTCCGCACAGTAGGCGGACAGCTCCTGCGGTGTGGCGGCGGCCCCCGGCCGCAGGCTCACATACGCCTTGACGGTCTCCCCCCGGTACGCGTCGGGCTTGCCCACGACGGCAGCCTCGCGCACGGCGGGGTGAGTGTAGAGCACGTCCTCGACCTCGCGCGGCCACACCTTGAAGCCGGATGCGCTGATCATGTCCTTCTTGCGGTCCACGACGAAGAGCCAGCCGTCGGCGTTCATGAAGCCGATGTCGCCGGTGCGCAGTTCGCCGTCGGGGAGGGCGGCCGCGGTCGCCTCGGGGCGGCGCCAGTAGCCGGGCACCACCATGGGGCCGCGCACGACGATCTCGCCGGGTTCGCCGAAGGGCAGGTCGTTGCCCTCGTCATCCACGATACGGACGACGGTGTCCGCACCGGGGACCCCGACGGCGAGGGTTCCGGAGACCGGGTCGACCGGGGCCCGGACGCCGGGCGGGACACTGGCGCACGGCGCGGTGCACTCGGTGAGCCCGTAGCCGTTGTGCAGATACGGACCCAGGGTGGACTGGAACCGTTCGACCAGCGCGGGCGGCAGCGGAGCGCCGCCGGAGGAGATGATCCGGAAGGACGAGAAGTGGTCGCGAGTGGCCTGGGGATGGGCCATCAGCGCCATGAAGGCGGTGGAGGGGCCGACGGTGTAGCGGGGGCGGTGCTCGGCGAAGGCGTCGAGGACCACACCGGTTTCGAAGCGGTGGGCGAGCGCGAGGGTTCCGGCACCGGAGATACAGGCGCAGAGCTGGCAGACCATACCGGTGATGTGGAACAGCGGTGCCATCGCGAAGATCGTCGAGCCCGGGGGCAGCTCATGCAGGCGGTGCTGCCGGTCGGCGTTGTAGGCGATGTTGCCATGGGTGTTGATCGCACCCTTGGGGGTGCCGCTGGTCCCGGAGGTGTAGCTGATCAGCGCGGTGTCATCGCGGCCCGGGGCGGGCACGGCCGGGGGGCGGGCGCCCTCGCGCGCGACCGCGAGCAGGTCCCGGGTGTCCTCGGGCACGGGTATCCGCCCGTCGCGCAGCGCCCGCTCATCGTCGCGCGACTGGAGGTCATGGGCGTCGGCGGTCAGCCCGATGCGCACCGGGGAGGCGGCGGCGGTCTCCCGGACGTAACTCTCCCAGGCGTGGCGGGAGCAGACCAGGGCGGTCACCTCGGCGTCCGTCAGCACATGCCGCAGTTCGGCCCCTTTGTACATGGGGTTGACCGGTACCACAGCACCGCCCGCCTTCCAGGCTCCGAGCAGCGCCAGGACGAACTGCGGGGTGTTCTGGAGCATGATCGCGAGCCGGTCGCCGGGGCGGAAGCCGTGTCCGGCGAGATGCCCCGCGACACCGTCGGAGAGTTCGTCGGCCTCCCGGTAGCTCAGCCGCCCGTCGAAGTAGACGAGCGCCGGATGGTCGGGGGCGGTGCGCACGGCGTCGCGGAAGGCGTGCAACACGCTCGGCCGTGGGGTGAAGGGTTCGCGCTGTTTCGGGGTGAGCTGGGACAGCCAGGGCTGGTCTTGGTACGTGGTCATGGGGAAGCGGCCCCTGTCGTGAATGAGGGTGGTGGTGCGGAGAGGGGTGGGGACGTAACGGAGCGAAAGATTCCGTGGGGACGGAACAGAAAGGCAAGGAAAGGGAGATAACGGAATGGGCAGAACGGGACGAGGCGGTACGGGAACGGCTCAGCCGACGGGCTGACCGGCCGCACGCTGCTCCTCGAGCGTGCGCTGCACCCGGTTGATGCCGTCGAGCCACCGGTCGGTGTCGGTGGCCCGAGCAGCGTAATAGCGGCCCACTTCGGGGTGCGGAAGGACCAGGAACCGCTCGTCGGCAATGCCCTTCAGCACGGCGTCGGCGACCTCCTCCGGCTCGATCGCGGTGGGTGCCAGCACCAGATCACCCGCGTCACCGGTGGCGTCCAGCATGTCGGTGCGCACGCCCTGCGGGCAGACGGCGTGGACGGAGATCCCGCGATGGCGGTAGGTGGCCGAAAGCCATTCGGCGAAGGAGAGCGCGGCGTGCTTGGTGACGCTGTACGGCGCCGAGCCCACCATGGTGAGCAGCCCGGCCGCGGACACGGTGGCCACGAACCGCCCGCTGCCCCGCTCCAGCCATTCGGGCAGCAGCGCCCGGGCCGCCCGGACATGGGCCATCACATTGACGTCCCAGGACCGCTCCCACAGCAGGTCATCGGCCTCGGGACCACCGGAGTGACCCACCCCGGCGTTGGCACAGAAGATGTCGATGGTTCCGCCGAGCGCCTCGCGCGCCTCGGGCACCACGCCGGAGGCGTCGCCGGGGACGGCGATCCCGCCGATCTCCCCGGCCACGGACGCGGCCTTGGCGGCGTCGAGGTCGTTCACCACCACCCGGGCGCCCTCGGCGGCGAACCGGCGGGCCAGCGCGGCGCCGATGCCTCCGCCCGCTCCGGTGACAACAACACGGGCTCCACGCACGGTATCCACGATCGCAACGCCCCTTCGGATCAGCTCAACAGGCTCGACAGGCTCGGCCGCATCGACAGACTAACCAGTCGGTATGTTGAACGGAAGAGGCGCCACCGCCATCAAACCGATGTCATGGAACGATCCCGCCACGGCCGGTCGAGCCGGGCGGAAACCCTCTACACCCCTACAGCCCGGTCTTTTCCGGCCGGTCCTTGCGCATCACCCGGCGCCACCGGGCGTTCTCCCCGGCGAGCGCGCCCCACAGGACGTTCAGTGGATGGACCTCGTCCTGGGCGGCCCGCTCCCCGGCGCGGACGAACACCCCGACCAGCACCTCCAGCTCCGGCCCGATGTCGTCCTCCAGCTCCAGCGTCCGCAGCCCGGCACCGGCCTGGAGCCGTCCGTCGGCGACCGCGTCCCCGATCCCCTGGGTGACCAGCACACAGCCGCGCAGCACCCCCGAGGCCAGCAGCTCCAGCCCGTACTGCACGGTGTCGATCTCCGCCGCGATATGCAGCTCCTGGCGGTAACGCCCGCCGAACCAGCCGCGCAGAAAGCCGGGTATCAGCCCGTCGGCCGAGACCGCGAGCGGCAGCTCCGGCAGCCGCCCCACCGGCATCGAGGGCCCCGGCAGCTCCTCCGGTCCAAGATTGGTGACCAGCGACAGACCGCTGCGCCGCCACTCCATCACCTCGAAGCCGTCGAGCCGCCCGTCGTGGCCCGCGCGGGTCAGCACACTGCCGCAGACCAGATCCAGCTCCTTGGAGTCCAGCCGCTCCAGCAGATCGCGGGTGCGGACGTGCTCGACCTTGAGCTCGACCCCCCGGCGGTCGAAGTCCCCGGTCACCAACTCCACCGCGTTCAGCAGGAATCCGAGGGTGTAGCGGGTCGAGCCGACGACAAGACGGCTGCCGAGCCGGCGACGGCAGTCGTGCACCTCCTCCTGCCAGTCCTTCAGCGTGCCGCGCGCGAGGTCGACCAGGCTCTCCCCGGTCGGGGTGAAGAGCACGTTCTGGCTCCGTCCCCGCTTCAGCACCAGCGGCTCCCCGCACAGCGTCCCGAAGTTCCGGTTCAGGGTGTCGAGTTGTTTCTGCACACTGGACTGCTCCCGCCCCAGCAGCCGGGCGGCGCCCAGCGCGGTGCCCGCCTCGTGAACCGCGAGCAGTGTGCGGAGCTGGTCCATGGTGGTGTCCAGCAGTGCCGCGGGAAACCGCCACCGATCGCTGAGGGGCATTCCGGCCTTCCGGTGAGAGCATTCCGTCGCGCACTGACCGTTCTGTTCTTGCAGCATAGTGCAGCGCGATCCGGCGAACTGATCTTGAGAACAGCGGTGCTGTTCCCCGGATTTGTCGCCAGGAATGCAACCGGTCTGTCGTTGCCGGAAGCCAAAACCGCTCTCTACGAGAGCGCGTCCTGGCGGGACCAGCACAACAGCCGGCAGAGCACTCAATCCTCCCTCGATGAAGGACGGCATTCCGGGTAAGGCGAACGGCTGGCGGATTGATCGACGCACGCCGTAGGCGTGTCGTATGGCCCCCGGACGGGGCGGTTGGGACGATTGCACGCGGATCGGACCAGCCGAGGGGAACAGCCATGACGGGGATGACAGTGCGGCCGTACTGGGAGCTGAGATTCGACGCGGAGGGGGATGTCGACACCCGGCAGCGTGACCGGCTGACCGAACAGGTGGCGCAGCAGCGCATCACCGATCTGGTGGTGTTCGCCCATGGGTGGAACAACGACCGCGCGACGGCCACCGCGCTCTACGAACACTTTTTCGCGCCCTTTCCCGGTCTGCTGGGAGAGGCCGAAGCGGTGCGGCTCGGCTATGCCGGGGTGATCTGGCCGTCGATGCGGTTCACCGACGAGGCGGTGCCCGCGTTTCCGCCGACGGCGGCGGCCGAGGCGGAGCCCGGGCTCGACGAGGGGACGCGCGCGGCGCTGGAGGCGGTCTTCCCCGGGCGGGGGCAGATGGTGGCGCGGCTGGCCCAGTTGCTGGCCGAGCGGCCCGAACAGGACTCGGCGCTGGACGAGTTCACGGTGCTGGTGCGCGGTCTGGCCCGGGTGCCCGAGGGGTCCGGCGCGGCGGTGTACGCACCGGATGTGGACGGGGACGAGGTCCCCGCGATGCTCGAGGAGGGCCCCGCGTACTGCGAGCTGTTCGCCACCGCGCTGGCCGGGGCCGAGGAGCGCGGCTCCGGGCTGCTCGGAGGCGGGCTCGGCGGGCTGTGGGACGGGGCGCGGGAGCTGCTGCGGCAGACCACGTACTACGCCATGAAGCGGCGGGCGGGCACGGTCGGGCGGCACGGTCTGGGCCCGGTGCTCGGCGAGGTGGCGGCCGCGCGGCCCGGGACGCGGATCCATCTGGTGGGCCACAGCTTCGGCGGACGCCTGGTGTCGTATGCGCTGGGCGGGCTGCCGGGGAGCACCTCGGTGGCGTCGCTGACCCTGCTCCAGGGGGCCTTCTCGCACTACGCGTTCGCCGAGCGGCTGCCACACGCCACCGACCGCGGCGGTGCGCTGCGGGCCGACCGGGGGCGGGTGCGCGGCCCGCTGGTGTCCTGCCACTCGCGGCATGACTCCGCACTGGGCGTGCTGTATCCGCTGGCGTCGCAGGCGGCGCGGGACGATGCCGCCCTGCTGGGGGGCGGCGACGCCCGCTGGGGGGCGATGGGCCACAGCGGGATCCAGGCCGTGGCCGGCTGCGCCCGGCTGGATCTGGCCGAGGCGCTGAAGGGGCCGTTCCCGGAGGACGGCTGTGTGAGCGTGGACGTGTCCTCCGTCGTACGCCACGGCGGGCCGCCCGCGGGAGCGCACAGCGACATCTGCCATGAGGAGCTGGCGCGGGTGGTGCTCGCCGCCGGGCGGATCGCCGGACGCTGAAAGCGCCCCCGGGCCGTGCGGCCCGGGGGCGGTGGATCAGCGGTTCCGGTGGTTCAGCGGTGCTTCCAGCGGTGTTTCAGCGGTGTGCGGGGAACTCCACGACCTGCTGGTAGGTGGGGCGGTTCTGCCAGCTGATGGTGTCGTGGCCGATACCGCCGACCGCCCGGTGGATGATCGCGTCGGCGCACCACTGTTCGCCCGCCTTGCAACTGGCGTCACCGGGATACACCTCGGTGGCGGGCTTGGCGGCGGCCTGCTTGAGCGTGGTCAGCAGGGCGTCGCGGCAGGACGTGAGGTCACCGCCGCCGCAGTAGGACGCGGCCAGCGGGCCCTTCACATCCTCGCCGAGCAGCTTCCGCAGGTCCTTGTCGACATAGGACCACCAGCCGTACTGGAAGGAGGATCCGGCGTGCGAACCCGTGGGGCCGTGGCCCGCCGACGGCGATTCGTCGATGGGCAGATTGGCCTTCAGGGCGTCGTAGAGCTCGCTGCCCAGACCGGGTTTGAACGCGGACTCCACCAGCAGCGGCCACCACGCGTCCATGATCCGCACGGCGTCCGGGTGGCCGTAGGTGTGCGACCCGGCACTGGTCTCCTTGCGCTGCGCGCCCGCGCTGCGCCAGGACTCCAGCTGCTCTACGGCCGTGGCCGCCTTCGGATCGTCGATGGGCTTGGACCGCACCACCTTCAGCAGTTCGGGCAGCACGTCCTCACCGCGCAGATCGGTGACGGCGGCCTCGGCCATGGCGCGGGTGAGCGCGGCGCGGGTGACGCCGCCCTTCTCGACCAGCGCGCGGACCCGGTCCTCGAGCAGGTTGCCGCGGTGCACCGAGCCGTTGCCGAACCCGGACACGGCGTAGTCCTTGGCCAGCTTGTTGTTCCAGCTGATGTAGTAGTCCTGGTCGATGGACTGGGGATGTTCGGCGGGCGGGGTGTAGGCGGCGGTGTTGTCGGACGGCTTGAAGTCCCGCCACTCATAGGCCGGTTCGGCCGTCACCGGCAGCGAGGAGTCGATGTCCTCGGCGCGCGCGGGGTTCAGTCCGCTGTTGTAGTACGCGGTCTGCTTGGAGTCGGCATAGAACCAGTTGAAGGTGTAGTTGATGTTCTGGGCCGCGGTCTGGAAGGACTTCGGATCCTTCACATGGCCGGGGTCGTTGAGCATCTGGAAGCCGATGATGGAGTCGGCCTCGTGCCGGTAGGTGGCGCGCAGCGAGGTGTAGGCGACGGGTTTGCCGCCGATGGTGGCGCGATGGGTCACCAGGCCGTATGTGGTGCGGTAGACCTGGAGCCGGTAGGAGCCCGCGGCGGTGGAGTCCGCCACGGTGGGCTTCCAGGCGTTGCGCCGCTCCAGCTTCTCCATCGGCAGGCAGTCACCGTGGTAGCGGTAGTACGTGGCGTCCTTGGTGGGGGTGCCGCCGTCCGGGGAGCACAATTCGACCGCGTAGGTGTCGGTGATGTCCTGGCCGGAGGTGGTGGCGCTCCACGCGTAGTCCTGGCCGCGGCCGAGCTGGACATACATCCCGACGCCCGCGAACGAGGCGCCGCGCGCGCTGATCCCGGGGCCCTGGAGCTCCTGGAGCATCAGCAGCTGCGGGGCGAAGTAGCCGGTCTGGGGGCCGAAGACGGCCACGGGGTGGCCGCTGGCGGTGTACTTCCCGGAGACCACGAGCGCGTTGGACATGCCCTTCTTGCGGCTGAACAGATCGCGGGGCAGTACGCCGTTGTCATAGATGCCGCGCAGCTTCTCCAGGGAGCGCGTCGGTGCCTTCACCTTGACGCGGTCCTTGGTGGTTGCGCCGCCCTCGCGGTCGTAGACGAGCTGTTCGGGGGTGACGGAGCCGCGGTCGGGCATGGCCGTGCCCTTGGCGTCGGCCGGTTTCCCGCCGTACGGGAAGCTCTTGCCGTCGTGGAGGGTCTGCACCGCCTCGGGGTCGTTGCGCTGCCGGAAGGACTCCCACACCTTGGTGCCCTCGGCGAGACCGTACTTCTGCTGGGCGGCGAGCAGCGAGAGCGCGCCCTGCACCTCACCGCCGCCGCCGTTGCCGAAGAGGGCGCCGACGACGGAGGCGAGGGCTATCAGATCGGTGAGCTTGAACGGCTGGATCTCACCGGCGTTGGTGATCGCGTCGATATGGCCGGTGAGCACGTACTCACCGGGGAAGTAGCGGCCGTCCTTGGCCTTCTTGGCATAGGCGTTGATGCCGTCGACATACGACTGGGCGTCGGCCAGCGCCTGCTTTCCGCGCTCTCCGCCATGGGCCAGGATGAAGTCGATCTGGGCCTGGTAGTCCTCCTCCTTGTAGGGCGCCTGGCGGAAGAAGTCCTGTTCCAGACCCTGGTTGGCGGGGGCGCCACCGGCGAACGAGGTGAGTTCGCCGCGACCGACGTGGCGGAAGAGGTCCATCAGCCACAGCCGGTCCTGGGCGGCCGCGTATCCGGCGCCGAACTCGGTGCCCTCGCGGGTGGTGCCCTGGATGTGGGGGACCCCGGTCTTCTTGTCCCGGGTGATGGTGACGTCGTCACGGGGCTTGGTCACGGACGCCACCTGGTCGGCGGGGACACCGAAGGAGGAGTCGTTGAAGAAGCTGGTCAGCTTGTCGTCGGTGAGGGTGGGATAGGCGCCGGCCAGATCGTTGTACGGGCCGAGCTGATCGGTGCTGTGCTCGGGGTGGGTGCCGAACACCTTGTTGCCGAGGATCTCCACCAGGGTCGCGTTGCCGTTGGCCCCGGGCGGGAGGATGTCGGCGCACTGGCCCTGGCAGTAGTCGGTGGCCGCCGCGGGGGCTGCGGGGGCCGCCTGAGCCGGTTGCGGCAGTGGTGCCGCAAGCGCGGCGCCGAGGCCGAGCACGGCGGCCGCGGCTATCACGGTTCTGGTGAGCCTGCCGGTTTTGGGTCGCATACTCACTCCTCCCGGTTGCTGATGCGACGGAGGTTACCGGCGGTACGGCCCGGCTGGAAGGTGAGCGACCGTCAACTTAACCGTGCATTCACGGTCATTGAGGGCACGGATCGGCCTATTCGGCAACTTCCGGGGAATCCGATGGATCCGGATCGCGCTCCGTTACGTCCATTCCACAACGAGTCGGGTCCGCGATTGCGGAGGTGGTAAGAAGTGGCCGGTTTCAGAGCACTCGCACGAGAGGTGCGCAATCCACACAGACACATCACCGCCCGGCGCACCTCGCTGCGCAAATGCCTCGAACGGTTCGCGCCGTACGGGCACCGGGCGACCTGGCACCATCTGTGCACCAGGACGGGGATCGTCCCGGAGGACCGGGAGCCCGAACCACTGCGCCTGATCACGGCCCTCGAGGAACTCGAGGAGGCCCGCACCCTCTGGCTCGCGTACGAGGCGGACTTCGCCGCCCGGCGCCGCGAGGAGAAACACATCGGCATCCGCCGGCCCAGCGCCGTCGACGACTGGCATCTGCACACCTGGGGCGGATGCGACATCATGCCCTGCGAGAGCCCCTCGACCCACCCCGAAGGTCCGCTCCCCGATGTGCTGCGCCGGCTGATATCGGCGATGCAGTCGGGACCCGGCTCCTCCTGCCCGGTCTGCGGACAGGAGCGCCTGGCCTGGCGTGAGGACCTCGACCGCTACCCCTCGGCCGGGCCGGTCTGCGGGGACTGCGGCATCGCGGTGCCGGTCCCGCTGCTGACCACCGAGGCGCTGTCGGCCACGCGGCGCGCCCGGTGCGAGAGCAGCCGGTACGCGACCGTATGACACCCGGCCGCCCCGGACCGCCCTGAGGCGCACTCGCCGGGGCCCGCTCTGGTCACGGGCCCCGGCGCAGGCGCGCCATACCGTCCGGGCACCGGTGGGCCGACCGGGCCGCCGGTGGAGGGAAGCGCGCCGCAGTGCGCTGGAGTGCGTTGACACGGCGAAGGTCACCCGAGCATGCTGAGCAAGCGCTTAGTGAGCTGCCCCGGGAGGCATCAGCATGGCAGAGCCCAGGATCTTCACCTCGACCGATGAGCTGCGGTCCGCGATCGGCGAGGAACTCGGCCCCAGCGACTGGCTGGAGATCGACCAGAAGCGGATCGACCTGTTCGCCGACGCGACCGACGACCACCAGTGGATTCATGTGGATGCCGAGAAGGCGGCCCAGGGGCCGTTCGGCACAACGATCGCGCACGGCTATCTCACGCTGTCGCTGCTGCCCGCGTTCACCCCGCAGCTGATGCGGGTCGAGGGGGTGCGGATGGGCATCAACTACGGCGTGAACAAGGTCCGTTTCCCCTCCCCCGTCCCGGTCGGCTCCCGGCTGCGGGCCACCGCCCGGATCGCGGAACTCACCGAGGTGACCGACGGTGTCCAGCTGACGCTGGTGGTCACCCTCGAGCGGGAGGGCGGAGCCAAACCGGTGTGCGTGGCGGAGAGCGTCGTCCGCTACTACCCCTGACCGGCCCGCCGGGCTAGCGGCCTTGCGCTCCCACCATCCGCAGGACGAGTCCGGCGTACAGCTCGCCGACCTCGTCCGGGGTGCTGCGGCCCTGGGCGTTGAACCAGCGGGCGACGTCGATGCACAGGGACAGCACCGCCACCGTGGCACCGCGGACGTCCGGTACGTCGAACTCCCCCGTCCGCACGCCGTCCTCGAGGATCGCGCGCACCGCGCCGTCCGTCGCCTTGCGGATGGCGATGACCTCGGCGTGGTGCTCCTCGCCCAGCGCGCCCAGCTCGTACTGGACCACCCGCGCCGTCGTATGGTGCTCGGCGTGCCAGCGGACGAAGGCGCGTACGGCATGGCTGAGCCGCTCGGCGGGGGTGCCGCCGGAGTCCCGGGCATCCTCCACGATCTCCAGGGCGCGCTGATGGCCGACCTTGCTGATCTGGTAGAGCAGCTCTTCCTTGGTCTTGTAGTGGATATAGAGGGCGGCCGGGCTCATCCCGGCGCGGCCCGCGATGTCGCGGGTGGTGGTGGCGTGGTAGCCGCGCTCCGCGAAGGCGTGCACGGCGGCGGTCACCAGCCGCCGGGCCGCGTCCGGGGTGATGTCCCCCCATACCTCGGCCCTGCCCTCGTCCTTCTTCGGCTCCGCGTTCATGGCGGACACCCTACACGGAGAGTGAGCAAGCGCTTAGAGGGCGGCGAACCGGAGTCCGGCGCAGCCCCGCTCAGAAGGCCGAGACCCCGGTGAGGGCACGGCCGATCAGCAGCTTCTGGATCTGGCTGGTGCCCTCGTAGAGGGTCATCACCCGGGCGTCCCGCAGCAGTTTGCCCACCGGGTACTCATCGGTGTACCCGTAACCGCCGAAGACCTGGAGTGCGTTGCCGGCGCAGCGCACCGCCGCCTCGCTCGCGTAGAGCTTGGCCACCGAGGACTCGGCGGTGAACGGCAGTCCCCGGTCGATATGGTCCGCCACCCGCCAGGTCAGCAGCCGTGCCGCGTCGACATCCACCGCGATGTCCGAGATCAGCTCCTGGACCAGTTGGTGATGGGCGATGGTCCGGCCGAACTGCTCGCGCTCGCCCGCGTACCGCACCGCCGCGTCCAGCGCCGCCTGGGCGATGCCGACGCAACCGGCGGCGACCGACATCCGCCCCTTGGCCAGGGCGGACATGGCGACCGAGAACCCCTTGCCCTCGGGGGCCATGCGCGCCGAGGCGGGCACCCGGACGTCCTCCAGGACCAGTTCGGCGGTGGCCTGGCCGCGCAGTCCCAGCTTGCCGTGGATCTCACGGCGAAGGAGGCCCGGGGCGTCGGTGGGTACCAGGAAGGCGCTGATCCCCCGGTGGCCGGGCTCGGATCCGGTACGGGCGAAGAGCAGCACCACATCGGCCCAGGTGCCGTTGGTGATGAAGGTCTTGGTGCCACTGATCACGTAAGCGTCGCCGTCCCGGACCGCCCGGGTGGTCAGCCGGGCCGCGTCCGAACCGGTGCCGGGTTCGGTGAGCCCGAAGCAGCCCACCGCCTCGCCCGAGCACAGCCGCGGCAGCCAATGGCGCTTCTGCTCCTCGCTCCCCCACGCGGCCACCGACTTGGCGACCAGGCCGAGCGAGACGGAGACGATGCCGCGCACCGAGGAGTCACCGCGCCCCAACTCCTCGGTGACCAGGACATAGCCGAGGTGGTCACCGCCGCTGCCGCCGTAGTTCTCGGGGACGGTGAGACCCAGGAAGCCGAGCGCGCCCAGTTTGCCCACGATCGCCCGGTCCACCCCCTCGGCGCGGTCCCACTCGGCGGCGTACGGAGCGACCTCGCGTTCCACGAAGTCCCTGGCCAGTCGACGCATCGCGGTCTGCTCCTCGGTGAGCGCGAGATCCATGGGCCACCCTTCCCGAGAGCATGGACGACGGAGCGTTAATTAGCACTGCTAGTTTTAGCTGCGAAGCCTCTACTATGGGGCCCATGGCCCGCCCCCGCAAGCCCCTCCTCAGCCGCGAGCGCATCGTCGCCGTCGCCCTCGCCCTGGTGGACTCCGAAGGACTCGCGGCGGTCTCCACCCGGCGGCTGGCCGCCGAACTCGGGGTCAGCGGACCGTCCTTGTACAACCACTTCACGACCAAGGACGAGATCCTGGACGCGGTCGCCGACACGGTCATCACCCAGGTCGACATCTCGATGTTCGACGGCGGCGAGGACTGGCGTACGGCGCTGCTGGACTGGGGCCGCTCCTACCGCGCGGCGCTCACCGCGCACCCCAACATCGTGCCGTTCCTCGCCCAGGGGCCCGGCCGCCGACCGGCCGGGCTGCGGATGGCGGACGCGGTCTTCGGCGGCATGGTGAAGGCGGGCTGGCCACCCGCGCATGCCACCCGGATCGGCGCCCTGATGCGCTATTTCGTCGCCGGATCGGCGCTGGGCTCCTTCGCCCGCGGCTTCGTCGACGACGCGGGCGCCTACGACCCGGCCGACTATCCGCATCTGGGCCAGGCGCATCTGCTGGCCGGACACCAGGAGCGGGTGGACGAGGGCGCGTTCGAGACGGGGCTGCGGGCGCTGGTGGCCGGGCTGGACCGGCTCTACGGAGAAAATGCCAGGTGAGCAAGGGCATGGGCTGACTACGATCGGCCCCATGTCGCAGTCACTGGTCCAAGTCAACTACACCAAGTACGACGGCACTCTGCACTGGAATCTGCGGATGCGCAGACTGGGCGAGGACGAACACGGCGTCTGGCTTGGCCTGCCCGGCGGCTCGGTGATGCGCAAGGGCCACGGCCCCGACGTCCCCATCACCTGCGCCCATGTGGTCCTCTTCCCGCGCGGGGCCTGGTGGACCGCGGCCTTCAACGCCGCACCGCGCGAGACCGAGGTGTACGTCGACATCACCAGCCCTCCCGAGTGGGTCTCCCCGGACGAGGTCACCATGGTCGACCTGGACCTCGACGTGGTGCGCAAGCGGACGGACGGGAACACACGGCTGGTGGACCAGGACGAGTTCGCCGAACACCAGGTGCGCTTCGGCTATCCGGCCGAGGTCGTCGCGGAGGCCGAGGCGGCCGGGCAGTGGCTGCTGGAGGCCGTCACCCGAGGCACCCGGCCGTTCGGGGCCGAGCGCGAGCGCTGGCTGGACATGGTCGACGGCGCTCCGGCCTGAGGACCACTGAGCGCCGGCCACGGCACGGCGCCCGGCCACGGCACGGCGCCCGTCAGAACACCACGAGGGCCCGTCCGCCACGTCCGCCGAGCATCGCGTCGAACGCCGCCGGGATCCCGTCGAGGTCGATCCGGCCGGTCACCATCGCCGACAGATCGAGGCGGCCCTCGCGTACATGCTCGGCGAGCACCGGCAGATCGCGCGCCGGGTCGCTGTTGCCGTAGACACAGCCCGAGAGCGTCCGGCCGAAGTAGAACAGCTCCAGGGCGGAGAAGGTCACCTGCTGGTCCTTGCCGCCGATCCCGACGACGGTGGTCCGGCCGCCGCGCCGGGTGGCGGACCAGGCGGTGCGGATGGTCTCCGCGCGGCCGACGCACTCGATGGCCACATCCGCGCCGTGGCCGCCGGTGAGGGAACGGATCCGCTTGGCGGTGTCCTCACCGGACAGCAGGAACTCGGTGGCGCCCGAAGCACGGGCCAGCTCCTCCTTCTCCGGGGAGACATCCACCGCGACGACCGTGCCCGCGCCCGCGATCCGCGCCGCCTGGAGCACCGCGAGCCCCACCCCGCCGACGCCGAACACGGCCACCGACTCCCCGGGGCGTACCGCGGCGCTGTGGTGCACCGCGCCGTAGCCGGTGAGCACCGCACAGCCGAGCAGCGCGGCGTCGGCCAGCGGCACCCCGTCGGGCAGCGGGAGGACGGCGTGCGCGGGCACCACCGTCTCCTCGGCGAACGCGGCGGTGCCAAGACCCGGGTACAGCTCGTCGCCGCCGTCGGCGAGCTTGGCGTACGGCACGGTGGCGGCGGCGCCCGCGCCCGCGCACAGCCAGGGCTCGCCGAGCCCGCAGTGGTGGCACTCCCCGCAGGACGGGGCCCAGTTGAGGACGACCCGGTCACCGGGGGCGACCGCGGTGACGCCCTCCCCCACGGCGCTGACGGTGCCCGAGCCCTCATGGCCGAGGACGGCCGGAACGGGCTGGCGCAGGGTGCCGTTGGACAGCGACAGATCGGAGTGGCACACCCCGGCCGCCGCCAGCCGCACCCGTACCTGGCCCGGACCGGGGTCCGGGAGGTCGATCTCGGCAAGCCGGAGCGGGGCGCCGACGGCGGGGAGGACGGCGGCTCGGGTCATGGACGGGCTCCTCGGGGTGGTCGTCGGCTCGTGCGTTTTCCGGCGGCTTCGTACGTATCACGGACGGCGGCGTGAGCGCTGTGGCGGAGGTCCCGGGGTCGCGGGGTCCCGGGTCAGAACTGGAGCGACTTGGTCTGGAGGTACTCCGCCAGCCCGTGGGAGCCCAGTTCCCGCCCCACACCCGACTGTTTGTAGCCGCCGAAGGGGGCGAGCGGGTTGAAGCGGCCGCCGTTGATGTCCACCTGTCCGGTGTCCATCCGGCGGGCGAAGGCCACCGCCGCGGCGTCGTCGGCCGCCCAGACCGCGCCCGCCAGCCCGTAGACCGTGCCGTTGGCGATCCGCAGCGCCTCGTCCTCGTCCTGGTAGCGGTTGACTTCTCGCCCTCCTGAAGGAGGGAGATTCTTACGGCTCGCGCCGTGAGGTTTTCTGCTTCATCGCCGACTGCCCGCCCGGAGTGCTCCGTTGAGGTCTTACACCGGCTCCACAGACTGTCACCGCCAGCCCGGCGGCCAGAATGTTCTTCGCCGCGTTCACGTCCCGGTCGTGGGTCGCTCCGCAGTCACACGTCCATGTCCGGACGGTGAGGGGCATCTTGCTCCGGATGGTACCGCAGGCGGAGCACAGCTTGGAGGAGGGGAACCAGCGGTCGATGACGACCAGGTTCCGCCCGTACCACTGGGCTTTGTACTCCAGCATCATCCGCATGTCGGTCCACGCCGCGTCGGAGATGGAGCGGGCCAGGGTGTGGTTCTTGACCATGTTGCGTACGGTCAGGTCCTCGATCACGAGCGTTTGGTTTTCGCGCACGAGTCGAGTGGTGAGCTGGTGGAGGAAGTCACGGCGTCGGTCCGCGATCCGGGCATGGACTTTGGCTACCTTGATTCGGGCCTTGGCCCGGTTCGCAGATCCCTTGGCCTTGCGGGACAAGTTCCGCTGGGCCTTGGCGAGCCGGGCCCGGTCACGGCGTTCGTGCTTGGGGTTGGTGATCTTCTCTCCGGTGGAGAGCGTCACCAGCGACGTGATTCCGGCGTCGATGCCGACGGCTGCCGTGGTGGCGGGCATCGGGACCGGGATGTCGTCACACAGCATGGATACGAACCAGCGGCCGGACGCGTCCCGCGACACGGTCACGGTGGACGGCCGCGCACCCTCGGGCAGGGGCCGGGACCACACGATGTCCAGGGGCTCCAGCATCTTCGCCAGCGTCAGCTTCCCGTCCCGGTAACGGAATGCGGAAGACGTGTACTCGGCGCTGGCGCAGGACTTCCGCTTCGACTTGAAGCGCGGGTACTTGGCGCGCCTGGCGAAGAAGTTGGTGAACGCGCCCTGCAAGTGCCGGAGCGTTTGTTGAAGCGGAACGCTGGACACCTCGGAGAGGTAGGCCAGTTCCTCGGTCTTCTTCCACGCGGTCAGCATCGCGGAGGTGGCGTTGTAGTTGACCCGCTCCTGTCGGACCGACCATGCCTCGGTACGGGCCTGGAGCGCCATGTTATAGACCTTCCGCACGCATCCGAAGGTGCGTGACAGCTCCGCTGTCTGCGCATCCGTCGGGTAGAAGCGGTACTTGAAAGCCCGCTTCACGTGAGTGATCACATCTCACAAACTACCACAACAACTTGTGACTATCTGCGGGAAGTTGGATGGTGGACAGGGATCCGCCCTGGCGGCGAATCCCCTTTCCCTGCCCTGCTCCGCAGGAGTCCGTTTCCTCTCCGCCCTGAAGGGCGGAGTATCCACGGAGGAATCGGGTGACTCCGCACCGGCCCGGGAGGAGAGTCCCTCCTCCCGGGAGCGCCCGGGCCCGACGGGTGGTGCCACCGGTCGCCCGCAAAAAAGATCCAGCGGCAGTGGCGTCCGGTCAGCGCACCGTCGCGTTACGGCATCGGGTTGGTCGGCGGTCCGGCGCAGCGTGCCGGGTAGCCGGGATGCAGAAAGAGCGCGGGAAACGAGCGGGGGCCGTGGCGGCGGTCGAGCCAGGCCGACAGTCCGGTGAGGGAGCCGGACAGCATTGCCCGCAGTACGGCAGTGTGCAGGTCTGCGGCCTCTTCGCGGCCGACGTCGGCGAGGAACCGGCCGTAGCGAGCGTTGACCGACGCCTGATACTTGCCCATCGACTCCAGAAAGCTCGCTGCGGGCTCGGTGGGGGCGGGGGAGGCGCGGGGTACGGGCCGGCAGAGAGCGGCAGTGTCGGCGGTCGTGAGGATGCCGGTCACGTCGCGGAACACGTAGGCGGCCATGCCCTCCGGGCGAGCGATGCCCAAGCGACGGGCAGTAAGTCGGGTGATGGTGCGCGCCTCGCGATCACAGGCGCCCTCCATGACGACGCCGAGGTTGCGCGTGGTCGGTGAGCCGACGAGGTCAGGCGCCGAGTAGGTGCGCCCGTCGTAGCGGCGGAAGTTCACGCCGTACTGCGTCCGGACGATCTCGTCGCTCCTGAGCCGGTAGCTACGGAACGAGCCGTAGTGGAGGCAGTTATGCGCGTATGCCCGCAGCAGATCGAGCGCCGCTAACTCCGAGTCCGCCGGTAGCCCGGACGCCAGCGGGCCGGAGACAGTGATCAGCGCGCGCATCTGCAGATGCCGGTAGCCCTGGTTCGGGTGGTGAAATCCGCCGTACGCCCCCTCCCGCTCGGAGCGGATACCGACCATGACGCGATCGAGCGGCAGCGTCCGGCTCAGCCCTATAGTCGCGTACCGGGCGCGCAGCAGCGCGAGTCCTTCACAGAACGGGCGGGTCTCCAGCCCAGCCGCGCGCCAGGCGCTCAAAACCTGGGGCAGCGGCCGGAACGTCACCTGCGGGTGCTGGCCGGTGAGGCTGTCCGGCGTGCTGCGTAGCTCGGCCAGTTTGGCGGCGAGCACGACAGCGTCGGTGTCGCCCGACAGGAGCTCATTGGGTGCCAGCAGGCGAGGGATGCCGGTCAGTCGTCGGGCGTTTGCCCCAGAATGAGTGCTCGGTGTGACTCTTGGATACCGTCCGGCAGGTTGTCTGGGGAGAACCATCGTGCCTCCAGGATCTCGAACGAGTCGATCTTGAGATCACCGCCGACCAAAGCCGCTTCGTAGGCCACTTCGATCCGTAGTTTGTAACCGCTCTTGAGGTGGATGAGTGGGCCGGCCTTCACTTCAAGGCCGGTTTCCTCGCGCACCTCGCGGACGACGGTTGCGCCGAATTCCTCGCCTTTGATGGCGTATCCGGTCGGCAGCCCCCATTGGCGGCCCTCCGGCCACATGCGATGCCGCAGGAGCAGGACCAGCCCCCCCCCCCCCGTCGTCTCGGACGACGCCGGTCACGCCGACCATGAATTTCGCGTGCGCGATCCAGAGGACCCGCCATTGCATCGGGCCTCGGATGATGCGCCACAGTCGTGCGATCAGTCGTTTCACGTTGTGCCTCTTTCAGGAGTGTTGGTCCACGGGCGCGGCCGGGCCGGCCACTCTCGCTGCTGGGCCCGGGGACTGTCCAACGCCGCTGATCGTGGCCGTGACACGGCTACGGGCCCGGGGAGCCGGCGATCGCAAGCGGAACGACCGTTGCGACGCACAGACAGACCCACAGCAGCACCGCTAATCGCTGCCTCACCTGCTGCTGCCCTTCACGCGGCATCGAGGGCACTGACACGGGGGATAGGTACTCGTCATGAGCGGCGCCTCGCGTCCGCTGCCGGACAGAACGGCTACACGGCCCCGCTCTCGTACGACTTGGCCGGTCTTCCTGTCGACCTCGTACACACGCATCGTCATCCCCATTGGACCTGTCCTATCCGCAGCTCAGAACCGGTGTTGCAGTGGTGCAGGACCAGTGCACCGGTTCAGGCAGCGTGGTGGGCAACGAAAGACCGGACGTTTGGGCGGACGTTTTCGCCTTCGGTGGAGGGGCCAAGTCACTACTGTGAAAGGGAAACCGCAGTCGCACGGATGGCGGACAGGGTCGTGAGCAGACTGGCGCAATTACGACGCGCGGCCGGATACACACAAGAATCGTTCGTGACAGCTTTCGCCCAAGAAGCTGCCCGCTTGAGCGTCGCGGCGTCGGTCAGCGTCAGGCAAGCACGCCGCTGGGAGCGTGAGACACCCCCACCCTTGCCGCATCCGAGCCAGCAGACCGTGTTGGAAGCAATGTTCGGCCTTCCCCTCGCCGAGATGGGGTTCGAGGTCCCTCGGCATCGGGTGACGGTTTCCGCGCCGATAGGCGACGCTGGAGAGGTGAAGCGGAGGACGTTCGTCGCGGATGCCGGGGTCCTCGCTGCGGCGGCCCTCGTTCCCACTCGGCCGGGGCAACGGGTCGGCGCCGCCGAGGTCGCCGAACTACGCGCGAGGCTCGATGGCCTCTATCAGACAGACCACACTGCGGGCAGCGTGCCCGCCCTGACTCAGGCTCGCCGCATCGAGGACGAGCTCACGGGCGCCCTGGGATCGGCTTCGTACACGAGCCGGGTTGGCCGCGAACTACAGACCATGCTCGCCGAGCTGCGCGGTCACCGAGCTTGGTACGGCTACGACGGCGGGCGTATCCATCAGGGTCGTGCCGCCTGTATGGAAGCCCTCGCGGCAGCGCAGCTCGTCGACAACCCACTGCTACAGGTCTCTGTGCTGGAGACGCTTGTACTCCTTGCGATCAAGGCGGAGCGGGCGTGGGAAGCCGCGAGCGCGGTCGAGAACGCCTATCGGCTCGCCACACATGCGGGGGCAGGCCACACCGTGCACTTGGTGATCTCGCTCCGAGACGCCAACGTGGCCACCCACACGGGCGACCTGTCCGGAGCGCGGCGCGCTCTGAGTCGAGCCGTCAGTCATCAGGGGCGGGCCGACACGGACGCCGAGGTGCCGAAGTGGGCCCAGTTCGTCGGGCCGTTCGAGGTCGACTACGCCACTGCTGACATGTACGTCCGAGCGGAGCAGCCCAAACGCGCGGTGCCGTTTCTGCGCGCCGCTGTACGTGGCATCGGCGGCGACCTCGCCCGCAACAGTGCGTCCTACCGCGTCAAGCTCGCCGACGCGCTACTCGCTGCCCAGGAGGTCGACGAAGCGTGCACGGAGATGAGCGCCGTTCTCGACTCTTGCGGCGGCATCTCCTCTCCGCGGCTGCTCGGAAAGATCCGGGAGTTCCAGCGGGCCGCTGACAGGATCGACAGTGCCGCGGCCCGCGAGTGCGGCGAGCGCATCCGTGAGACCGTCCGAGGGGGCACGACATGACGCAAGGAACCATCACCGTAGAGTGCATGGACGGGTCGGCCGCAGTGCAGGCCGAGGACGCCTTCAGGCTGATCTATGCCGAAGCGTTCGCGGAACCGCCCTACAACGAGACCGCGGACGATGTCGCGGCCACCTTCCGCCGCTTCCGTTCCCAGACCCGCAAGGCCACTTTCCGCGCCGCCCTGGCCCGTACCGATAACGGCGAGCCGGTCGGCATGGCGTACGGCTATCCGCTCGGACCCCATACGGGCTGGTGGGACCAATTGACCAAGCCCGTGCCCGACGACGTGCGGCGCGAAGACGGACACCGCACCTTCGGGCTCATGGAACTTGCCGTGCGCCGGCCGTGGCGCGGGCAGACCACCGCACGCCGACTGCACGAGACGCTTCTCGCAGGCATCGAGGCCGAACGGGTGCTGCTCAATGTCCACCCGGACAGCAAGGCGGCGTGTGCCGCGTATCGCGCGTGGGGGTATCACAAGATCGGCGAAGCACGGCCGTGGGAGGGCGCGGACCTCCATGACGTGATGTTGCTCGACCTGCGCTGAGCACTCGGCAGGCGCCTCCGCTCGTGGGGCGGTGGCGCACGGTCGCTCTGCGCGCGGGATGGGGTGAAACCGATAGGCGCGCCCGAAAGGCTTACCGACCGGAGGAGCTGGGGGATTCCCGGTCCCGGCGGGTGGCCTCCCCCTCCGGTCCGGGGACGCCACCGGCCGGGCCGGTGGCGTCCCCGGACCGGCCATCGCACAGCGGCCGTACCGCGATCGCGGACGAGACCAGCAGCAGTCCGCCCAGCATCACGAACGGGGCGGCCGTGCCCGCGAGTCCGGCCAGCAGACCGGCGGAGGCGGGTGCCGCGACCTGGCCCAGGCGGTTGCCCGTCAGGCGCAGCGCCAGCGCGGTGCTGCCGGCTCCGTCGGGGGCGGCCTGGACGACGGTGGTCATCGACAGCGGCTGTCCGACGCCGAGGCAGAAGCCGAGCCCGGCCAGCAGCACACCGAGCGCCCAGGCGGGCAGTGGCAGGGCGATACCCGCGCACAGCAGCGCGGCGCCCAGACAGCTGGTGGCCATCAGGACGGTGCGCCCCAGCAGCCGGATCATCGGGGTGATGGCCAGTCGGCAGCCGATGGTGGCCGCGGCGCGCAGGCTCAGCAGCAGGCCGACCACGGAGGGTGAGATCCCGCGTTGTTCGCCGACGACCGGCAGATAGGCGGTGAGGATGTCGGTCGCGGAGAGCACGGCGAGGCTGATGAAGATGCCCGAGGCGACCCCGCGGGTGGTGAGGATGGCGCGCACCGGCACCCGTCGCGCCTCCCCCGCGGGCGCGGCCTCCGGCCGGGCGTCCCGGCCCCGGTGCTCGATACGCCACAGCGCGGTGACCGAACAGGCCGCCACGGCCGCGGAGAGCGCCAGCGCGACGGCGCTGGTGCGGGCCATAGCCCCGTCGTGGCCGGAGACCACCAGACCGGCCGCGACGGGCCCGATGAGCTGGCCGAGGGAGGCGCCGATGGTGAAGTGGCCGAAGTTGCGGTCCTGTTCGTCCGGGGCGCTCTGCCGGGCCACGATGGACTGGGCACCGATCACGAACGCGAGATGGCCGAGGCCCATCACCCCGCTCCACGCGGCCATCCCCGGCAGCGACCCGGCCGTCGCGCTGCATACGCAGCCGATGGCGATCAGCGCGACACCGGCGGGCAGCAGCGGGGCGCACCGCCCGTGGTCGGTGCGGCGTCCCAGCGGTACGGCGGCGAACAGCGGCAGCAGGGCGTAGATCCCGGCGATCACCCCCACCGCGCGGGCGTCGGCGCCCAGCGCCAGGGCCCGGTAGGAGACGGCGGGCCGAGCCATGCTCACCGCCGCCTGCGCGAAGGAGAAGGCGATGACCAGGCGCAGCAGCCAGCCCCTGCCGGGCCGTTGAGGCATCCTGTGCACGGATCAGATGATGCCGAAGGCCAGCCCGGCGGCCAGTATCACCAGGGAGGTGAGCGCCGCCCACTTCACGGTGAAGCGGGTGTGGTCGCCGAACTCGACCTTGGCCATGCCGACGAGGACGTAGACGGCGGGGACCAACGGGCTGGACATGTGCAGGGCCTGTCCGACGAGCGAGGCGCGGGCGATCTCCAGGGTGGAGACCCCGTGGGCGGCTCCGGCCTCGGAGAGGATCGGCAGGATGCCGAAGTAGAAGCCGTCGTTGGACATGAAGTAGGTCAGCGGGATGGACAGCACACCGGTGACGATGGCCATGTGCGGGCCCATGGCGTCGGGCACGCCGTCGACGAGCCAGCGGGCCATGTGGTCGACCATGCCGGTGCCGGTGAGGACGCCGGTGAAGACGGCGGCGGCGAAGACCATGCCCGAGACGTTGACGACGTTCTCGGCGTGGGCGGCGACCCGGGCCTTCTGGTCGTTCATATGGGGGAAGTTGACGGTGAGGGCGATGGCGGCGCCGAGCAGGAAGAGCACCGGGATCGGCATCGTCTCCATGACCATCATGGTCAGCAGGCCGAGGGTGAGCGCGGCGTTGAACCAGTAGAGCTTGGGCCGCAGGGTGGGGCGGTGCGGGTCGAGCCCCTGGAATTCGCCCCCGTCTCCCTCCGCGGCCTCGTCGGCCGCCTCCGCCGCCTCGGCGTCGGTACCGTCACCCGAGCCACCGGTGGTCGTGGCGGGAGTGCGGGCGGCGGCCTCGGAGCCGCCCTTCTTCTTCCCGGCGCCCGCGCCCACGAGCACCTGCTCGGACTCCTCCGCCGTGGTCTCGTCGAGCGTCAGCAGCCCCAGCCGCCTGCGCTCGCGCAGCCCGAAGGCGTAGGCGAGGGCGAAGACGAAGAGCAGTCCGACGGCGAGGGCGGGGATCATCGGGACGAAGATGTCGCTGGCGTCGACCTTGAGCGCGGCGGCGGCGCGGGCGGTGGGGCCGCCCCAGGGCAGGGTGTTCATCACGCCGTTGGCCATCGCGGCAACGCCGGTCATCACCACCAGGCTCATCTTCAGCCGTCGGTAGAGCGGCACCATCGCCGACACGGTGATCATGAAGGTGGTGGAGCCGTCGCCGTCGAGCGAGACGATCGCAGCCAGCAAGGCGGTGCCGACGACCACCCGCATCGGATCCGCCTTGCAGAACCGCAGGATGACCCGGACGATCGGATCGAAGAGTCCGACGTCGATCATCACCCCGAAGTAGATGATGGCGAACATCAGCATCGCGGCCGTGGGCGCAAGGTCACCGATGCCGTCGATGACGTAGTCCCCGAGATGCGCCCCCTTCCCGACGAGGACGCAGAACAGCGCCGGGATGAGCACCAGAGCACCCATCGGGGACATCTTCTTCATCATGATCAGCACGAGGAATGTCGCGATCATGACGAATCCGAGGACTGTCAGCATGGTGGCTACCTCACGTTCGCCGGTGAACTCCCCCAGATGTGGCGGTCGAGGCGACGTTAGGTGGCCCAACTTTGCGTTAACAAGGTCTTGACGTGTGAGCAATAAGCGCAAAACCCCTGGTCAGTCCGGTAGCACCGGAGTGGGCTCGGTGAGCGGGGCCAGCTGCACCGGGCAGCCGTTCAGCACCGCGGTGCCCGACAGCGGATCCAGCCGTGAGCCGTCGATGAGCTGGTTGGCGTTGACCCCGGCATGGTCCCCGGCCACCGACATCCGGGTGCCGGGACGGCCGTGACCCCAGCCGTGCGGCAGGCTCACCACTCCGGTGCGCACCGCGTCCGTCACCTCCACCGGCACCTCGAGCTCCCCGCCGTCGCCCTTGACCCGGGCCAGGCCGCCGTCGGCCAGGCCCAGCCGGGCGGCGTCCTCGGGGTGCACCTGAAGGGTGCAGCGGTTGCTGCCGCCCACCAGCGTGGGGACGTTGTGCATCCAGCTGTTGTTGGAGCGCAGATGGCGGCGGCCGATGAGGACAAGCCCGGTGGGCCGGTCGGCCAGCGCGCGGCGCAGCCGGTCCACATCGCGCACGATCGGCTCCGGGCACAGCTCCACCGTGCCGCTGCGGGTCCTCAGCAGGGCGGGCAGCCGCGGGCGCAGCGGGCCGAGGTCGATACCGTGCGGCCGGTCGAGCAGTGCCCGAAGGGTCAGCCCGTCGGGGTCGGCGCCGAAGCCGTCGCCGTACGGGCCCAGCCGCAGCATCATGTCCAGCCGCCGTTCGGGGCCGCTGCCACCGGTGAGCTGTGCGGTCAGCTCGGCGGTCTCGCGTCCGTGCACCGGCGACCCGGGGTCGGCCACCGCCTTGCCGAGCGCGGCCTCGATCGCCATGGCGTCCACCGTCGCCGGGTCGGCGCCGCCGTGTCCGCTCGCGCACAGCACCAGCCGGGCCAGGATGTCGCTCTCGCTCATCCGGTCCGGATCGAGGGGGACCGCGGGGCGGGAGTAGCGGACCTGGTTGCGCACGGCCAGGTAGTTGAAGGTGAAGTCGAAGTGCGGGCTCTGGCTGGGCGGGGGCGGCGGCAGCACCACATGGGCGTGGCGCGCGGTCTCGTTGAGGTACGGATCGACGCTGACCATGAAGTCCAGCCCGGCCAGCGCCCGTTCCAGCCGGTCGCCGTCGGGGGCGGACAGCACGGGGTTGGCGGCGATCGTCAGCAGCGCCCGGATCCGCCCCTCCCCCGGGGTCTCGATCTCCTCGGCGAGGGCGACGGACGGCAGTTCGCCCTTGGCCTCGGGATGGCCGCTGACCCGGCTGTGCCAGCGGCCCAGCGCAAACCCCTTGCCGGGGCGCGGTGTTCGCTCCCGGCGCGCGGTGGCGGCGAGCGGGAACATCATGCCGCCGGGGCGGTCCAGGTTCCCGGTGAGCGCGTTGAGGACGTCGACCAGCCAGCTGGTGAGGGTGCCGAACTCCACGGTGGTGGAGCCCATCCGGCCGTACACCACACCCTTGGGCGCCGCGGCCAGCTCCCGGGCGAGGGTGCGGATCTCCTCGGCGGGTACGTCACAGGCGGCGGCCACCGCCTCCGGCGGGAAGTCCGCGGCCAGCCGCCGGACCTCGGCCACCCCGGTGAGATGCGCGCCCAGCTCCCCCGTCGCCACCAGGTCCTCGTCGAACAGCACCCGCACCATGGCGAAGAGCAGCAGGGCGTCGGTACCGGGACGTATCGCCACATGCTGATCGGCCATCCTGGCGGTACGGGTACGCCGGGGGTCGACCACGATCAGCTTGCCGCCGCGCCGCCGCAGCGCCCGCAGGCGGCCCGGGAAGTCGGGGGCGGTACACAGACTGCCGTTGGAATCCATCGGGTTGGCGCCGATCACCAGCAGATGGTCGGTGCGGTCCAGATCGGGCACCGGCAGTGCGTTGGCGTCCCCGTAGAGCAGTCCGCTGGAGACGTGCTTGGGCATCTGGTCGAGGGTGCTGGCGGTGAAGACGTTGGGGGTGCCGAGCGCGCCGAGCAGCAGCGAGGGGTAGAGCCCCCCGGCCACGGTGTGGACGTTGGGGTTGCCGAGCACCGCGCCCGCCGAACGCCCTCCGTGCTCACGCAGAACCGGCCACAGCCCGTCGTCGACAGCGGCGAACGCCTCGTCCCAGTCCGCCTCCTGGAGCCGTCCGCCGCGCCGGACCAGTGGCCTTCGCAGCCGGTCGGGATCGGCGTCCAGCTCCCCGAAGGCCGCGCCCTTGGGGCAGATGAAGCCGCGGCTGAAGACATCCTCGTCATCGCCGCGCGCCCGGGTGACCCTGCCGTTCTCGATGGTCAGGGTCAGCCCGCAGGTGGCCTCGCAGAGCGGGCAGATACGCAGGGCGGTACGGCTCATGGCTCACTCCCGTTTATCGAGGGGCTCGGTTCGCCTCCGAATGGGGCACCGCACACCGGTGCCCCCGGCCAGGATCCCTCACCATACCGACTGGTACGCATGCCCGGGAGGCGCCGGAGTGAACTCCTTCCCTCCACGGGACGGCGCGCCTCCGACGGGGCCGTGGCTCAGTCCAGGATGCGTGCCAGATAGGCGCGCAGCAGCTCCTTGGTCTCCGCCACGATCGCCGGATCCCCCTCCGGGTCCATCCGGAACGCCAGCCGCAGCAGGGCGTCGGCAGCCTCGACCGCGAGCAGGAAGGCGATCCGCAGCCGCTCCCCGGCCTCGCCCTCACCGTCGACCCCCTCGGCCCCCTCACTGCGCAGCCGGTCGGCGAGCAGCGTCCGCAGCCGGTCCGCCACGAGGTGGTTGGGCTGGTCCGCCACCCCGGTGGCCGGAACCGGCATCCCGAACTCGATGAGCGCGAAGCCGGGTGCTCCGCGCTTCATCGCCAGGTACTCGTCGACGACCACATCCATCGCCTCGCGCCAGCCGGAGTCGGGTCCGGACTCCGCCAGGCGCCGGGTGATGCGTTCGGCGTACTCGTCGAGATTGCGGTGGGCCAGGGCGTCGGCCATGGCCCGCTTGTTGGAGAAGAAGCGGTAGACCGAGCCAATGGGGACATTGGCGCGCTCGGCCACCGCGCGGGTGCTCAGCTGCTCATAGCTGATCTCGTCGAGCAGTTCGGCGCAGGCATCGAGGATCCGGCCGAGGCGCTCGGCGCTGCGGCGCTGAACCGGATTGCGGCGTAGGGGCGGTATGGGCACGCCACCATCCTGCCCGATCATTGACGGACCCCGTCTTCGATTCCTATCGTCTGACATAGGAATCGTTGGGTGGCGAGGTCGAGCTTCGGGAGCGCACGATGGACGACAGCACGGGGATCGAGCAGGCGCGGAAGACCGCCGAAGGGCTGGTCCACTCCTCCGGATTCGGCAATGAGCACAGCAGTGAGGCCGTGCCCGGGGCCCTGCCCATCGGGCGCAACTCCCCCCAGCGCGCCCCGCTGGGGCTCTACGCGGAGCAGCTGAGCGGCACCGCCTTCACCGAACCGCGCGCCCACAACCGCCGCTCCTGGCTGTACCGCATCCGCCCCTCGGCGGCCCATCCGCCGTTCGTACGGATCGACAACGGCGCGCTGCGCGGCGCCCCGTTCACCGAGACCGTGCCGGACCCCAACCGGCTGCGCTGGGACCCGCTGCCGGAGCCGCCCGCGGGCACCGACTTCCTGTCCGGGCTGTGGACCCTCGGCGGCAACGGGGACGCCACGCAGCGCACGGGCATCGCCATCCACCTCTACGCGGCCAACGCGTCCATGACCGACCGGGTGTTCAGCGACGCCGACGGCGAACTGCTGATCGTCCCCGAGCGCGGCGGGCTGCTGCTGCGCACCGAGTTCGGGCTGCTGCGCGCCGAGCCGGGGCATATGGCGCTGATCCCGCGCGGGGTGCGGTTCCGGGTGGAGCTGCTCGACCCGAGCGCGCGCGGCTATGTCTGCGAGAACTACGGCCGTCCGTTCGTCCTCCCCGACCTCGGCCCGATCGGCGCCAACGGGCTGGCCAACCCGCGGGACTTCCTGGCCCCGGTGGCGGCGTACGAGGACGTCGAGCGGCCGGTGCAGGTGGTCAACAAGTTCTGCGGCAATCTGTGGGCCGCGACCTACGACCACTCCCCGCTGGACGTCGTCGCCTGGCACGGCAACCACGTGCCGTACGTCTACGATCTGCGCCGCTTCAATGTCCTGGGCAGCATCAGCTACGACCACCCGGATCCGTCCATCTTCACCGTGCTGACCTCGCCGTCGGACACCCCGGGCCTCGCGGGCGTGGACTTCGTGGTCTTCGCGCCGCGCTGGCTGGTGGGAGAGGACACCTTCCGGCCGCCGTACTTCCACCGCAATGTGATGAGCGAGTACATGGGGCTGATCGAGGGCGCGTACGACGCCAAGACCGCAGGTCCCGGGGGCTTTGTGCCCGGCGGCGGCTCCCTGCACAACATGATGTCGGCGCACGGCCCGGACCACGAGACCTTCGAGCGCGCCAGCGCGGCCGAGCTGGCGCCGCGCAAGGTGGACGACGGGCTGGCCTTCATGTTCGAGACGCGCTGGCCGGTCACCGCCACCTCGCAGGCGATGGCGGCGGACCACCTCCAGACGGGCTACGACGACGTATGGCAGGGTCTGGAGCGCCACTTCCGCCCATGACGGCGGCCCCCCGCCCCTCTCCCCCGCCCAGGAACATGACCGTGACCGGTGACCGCGACCCCGTGACCACCTTCGCCCCAGACTCCGTGGCCCTGAACCGCAAGCTGCCCCTGTGGTACCAGGTCTCGCAGTCGCTGCGCGCCTCCATACTCGGCCGCGGGCCGCACGACCCGCTGCGGCTGCCGACCGAGGACCGGCTCGCCGAGCACTACGGCGTCAGCGTGCTCACCATGCGGCAGGCGCTGAAGGAGCTGGAGACGGAGGGGCTCATCAGCCGCCACCGGCGCCGCGGCACCTTCATCGAGCCGAGCGCACGGCGCGGTTCCCCGGTACGGCTGCTGGGTTCGGTGGACGCGATCGTGGCCCAGCAGTCCGGTGAGCGGACCACGGTGCTGGACCACGGTCCGGCGGCGGTCCCCGCGGAACTGGCCGAGTACTTCCCCGGCCTGGACGAGGCGGCCGGATACCGGCGGCTGCGCCGCGACGGGCGGAGCGGCGAGCCGACCAACTGGGCCGAGAACCTGGTCCGTCCCGAGCTCGCCGACCGCATCGACCTCGCCGATCTGGAGCGCTGGCCGATGACGAAGGTACTGCGGGACGTGGTCGGGGTGCGCATCAGCCGGATCACCGACACCGTCGAGGCCCGCCTCGCGGACCCGGAGACCTCCCGCCTCCTCCAGGTCCCCCTGCTCAGCCCGATCCTGCACTACACCGGGGTGACCTACGACGAGGGCGGGCGGGTGGTGGACGTGGCGCGGATCCACTACCGGGGGGACCGGTTCTCGTTCTCGGTCACCCTCGAGGCGGAGTGACTGCCGTCGGCCGAGTGGTTCGTCACGCGCCCGCGCCCCGACTCCGGAGGACTGCGTCCCGCCGGCCGGCGCGGCGAACGGACGGACACACGCCGCGACCCGCAACGCCCGCGGGCTACGTCCCGCCTCCGCGGCACACGGACCCCACAACGGACAAGCGCGGCCACGCGCACCCCTGCGCCACGAGTGACCGCCGTCGGCCAACCGCTCGCCGTAGCCGACAACGGGCGGTGGTGGCCGCACGCGGGCAGCGGTGGTGCGGGGTGGCATGGATACCATGCCGGGCGTGGGAGAACGGGACGCACCGCTGCTGGGGGACCTCATGCCGTGGTCCGTGGGGCCGCTGCGGCTCGGCCGGGCGTGGGTGATGGCACCCGACGCCGCCTCGCTCACCGCGCGGTGGGAGCGGCTGGTGGCCACCGAGGACGAAGCGGAGCGCGGCGCGCTGTTCCGGCCGTCCCGGGCGCGGACCCTGCACACCTCCGTGGCCCAACTGCCCGGTCAGCGCACCTCCACCGCCCGGCTGGTACGGGCCGACGGGCCGTGCCCCGAGCCGGTGCGGGTCGCGTACGGGCCGTTCGACCAGCAGTGGCTCATACCCGACCACCGGCTGATCGACGCCGCCCGCCCCGAGCTGTGGCGGGTTGCCGACGACCGGCAGATCCATGTCGTCGAAGCGGCGGCCGGGCCCGATCCCGACCCGGTGGTCACCTTCTCCGCGCCGCTGCCGGACGGCTGCTCCGCGGCGGGCCGCCCAGGCCGGATCCGCCCGCTCTACCGGCGTCCCGGCGGCCGGGAGCCCAATGTCGCGCCCGGACTGCTGGCGCATCTCGGCGCCCGGCTGGGCCGGCCCGTCTCCGCCGAGGATCTGCTCGCCTGGACCGCCGCCGCCGCGCACTCCACGCCGTGCGCCGTTCCGCTGACGGCCGACCCAGAGGTGTGGGCCCAGGGCGTGGAGCTGGGACGCCGTGCGCTGTGGCTCCATACGCGCGGGGCGCGCAGTGGTGAACGCCCGCGTATGCCCGGCGGCCAGCGCCCGTACGTACGCACCGCGCTTCCGGCGCGCGGTCTGCCGCACTCCCTGGACTACGACCCGGAGGCGGGCGCGCTGCTTCTGGGCGAGGGCCGGATCTCCCCGGTGCCGCGGGGCGCGTGGGAGTTCCACGCGCATGGGGTGCGGGTGCTGGAGAGCTGGTTCGAGCGGCGTACGGCCCGGGGCGAGCCGGGCACGCTGGAGGCGGTCGTGCCGGGGGCCTGGCCGTCCGCCTGGACCTCCGAACTGCTGGAACTGATCACTGTGCTGGCACTGCTCGCCGAACTCCGCCCGCAGCTCCGCGCTCTGGCCACCCGGCTGATGAACGGCCCGCTGATCGCCGCGGCGGAGCTGCGCGAGGCGGGCGTGCTGCCGGTGCCCGCCGCGGCCCGCCGCCCGGCCTCGGTGCTGGACCACCACGAGGAGGGCCCGGAGGGCCAGTTCGCCCTGTTGTGACGCCCGTTTCGGGCCCGGCGTCGGCAGGACGTCCCGGTCACACCGTCGGCCCCCGGGCCGCGCGCCGCCGCGCCTCGCCACGGCATGTGACCACAAACCACAGGTCCGCGACCGAGGCCACGCGCAGAACGCGGCGCCACGCACCCGGGCATGCGGCAGCCCGCCGCCCCCGTCCCCGAGTCCCGCTCCCGCATGAAGCCCCGCCCCGGGCCATCGCGCTCAGGCTCGCGGGCCGGGCTACGTCCGCGGCCCCGGCCGCGTAGGCCGGGCGGGCCCCGGGGTGAAGACCCCGGGAATCAGCACGCGGCGGCGTACCCGGCCAGCACGCGGCCCAGGAGCCGGTCGAAGGTTTCGTCCGGGTCACCGGCGGCGGGGGCGGCGGTGAAGGTGCGGGAGAGGTGGGGGTAGTCGCCGCCGGCGAGGATCCGTGCGAGATAGGCGGTCTGGGCCGCCTGCCGCTGCTCGGCCGTATGCGCCGAGTCCTTCCGCTGCCGGGCGGTGGCCAGCTCGGAGGAGACGTAGGAGATCACCGCCCCGTTGACCATCCCGATCAGCTCGATCTTGAGGCCGTCGTCGAGGCCCGAGCCCTCCAGCGCGGCCAGGCAGAACTCCATGTACCGCAGCCCGTTGGGGCCCAGGGCGGCGGTGGGCAGGACCGCTGCGGGCAGCCAGGGGTGACGGTGCATCAGGGTGCGGCCCTGGCGGGCCAGGGCGAGGATGTCGGCCTGCCAGTCCCCCGACGGCTTCTCGGGCAGCTCGTACTCGCCGGAGACCCGGTCCACCATCAGATCGACCAGGTCCTCCTTCCGCGGCACATAGTTGTAGAGGGACATCGTGCCGCAGCCGACGGCCGCCGCCACCCGGCGCATCGACACCGCGTCCATCCCCGCCTCGTCCGCGATCCGCACCGCGGCCTCGGCGATGTCGTCACGGGTGTACGCGGGGCGCGGGCCGCGGCCGGTGCGCTCGGGGAGCGCCCAGATCACATCCGGTCCGCCCGCGCGGCCACTGGCTGCCATTGATCATCACCTCGCCCACCATCCTAGTTACGTACATCGTACGTAGTGAGCTACAGTGAGCGGTATGGAAACTACGTACGCTGTACTTAGTGAAGGGCTGTGCAAACGCTATGGCGAGGTGCACGCCCTGCGCGGGCTCGATCTGGCCGTCCCGCCCGGCACCGTCTGCGGTCTGCTCGGCCCCAATGGCGCGGGCAAGACCACCGCGGTACGCATCCTGACCACCCTGAGCACCCCGGACTCCGGCACCGCGTATGTCGCGGGCCACGACGTCGTACGGGACCCCGGCGCGGTGCGTCGGCGGATCGCCGTCACCGGCCAGTACGCCTCGGTGGACGGGGATCTGACGGGCCGGGAGAATCTGCGGCTGTTCGCCCGGCTCCAGCGGCTGCGCGGGGCCGCCGCCGGGAAGCGCGCGGACGCGCTGCTGGAGCGCTTCGAGCTGACGGAGGCGGCCGACCGCCCCTCCCGCACCTACTCCGGCGGGATGCGCCGCCGGCTGGACCTCGCCGCCTGTCTGCTCACCGAACCGGCCGTCCTCTTCCTCGACGAGCCGACGACCGGTCTGGACCCGCGCAGCCGGGGCGCGATCTGGGACAGCGTCCGGGCACTGGCGGGAGCGGGCACCACCGTGCTGCTGACCACCCAGTATCTGGAGGAGGCCGACCGGCTGGCCGACGACATCGTGGTGATCGACCAGGGCGGGACCCTTGCCACCGGCACGCCCGAGGAGCTCAAGACCACGGTCGGCCAGCGGATCGAGGTCGTGGTCGCGGACGCGGAGGCCGTCCCCGGCGCGGGCCTGGTCCTCGGCAACCTCACCGGTACGACGCCGGAGCTCGACACCGAACACCGCACCGTCGGCGCGGCGTCGGGCGACCCCGCGCTCACCCTGCCCCGGGTGGTCCGGGAGCTGGACGCGGCCGGGGTGCCGCTGGTGGACGCCTCGGTACGGCGCCCCACCCTGGACGAGGTCTTCCTCCGGCTCACCCACCGCACCACCGACTCCACGACCGCCATCCCCGAGGAGGCTTCCGTATGAGCGACACCACGCTTCGCTGGGCCGCGCGGGACACCGCGGCCATGCTGGACCGTCAGCTGACCCGGCTGCGGCACGCCCCGGCGCTGTTCACCATCACCCTGGTCGCACCGCTGATGATGCTGGTGCTCTTCGGCTATGTCTTCGGCAGCGCGATCCAGGTGCCGGGTTCGGGCGACTACCGCGAGTATCTGGTGCCGGGACTGTTCGTCTCGGTCGCGACGGGCGGCATCCTCACCGGGATGATCGGCACCGCGCAGGACATGCAGCGCGGGGTCATGGACCGCTTCCGCACCCTGCCGATGAGCCGCGCCGCCGTACCGCTGGGCCAGGCCGCCTCGGAGGTGCTGATCGCCGCCGTGGGGCTGGTACCGCTGGCGCTGCTGGGGCTCGCCGTGGGGTGGCGGGTGCAGGGTGGAGTGGGCGCCGCGCTCGGGGCGTTCGGACTTCTGCTGCTGTTCCGCCTGGCCACCGCCTGGATCGGGCAGTACCTGGGGATGGTGGTGGGCACCGAGGAGGCCGCGGGCCAGCTCTCCAGCCTCACCTTCTCGCTGCCGATGGTGTCCAACACCTATGTGCCGACCGACGGAATGCCCGGCTGGCTGCGCTTCGTCGCCGACTGGAACCCGATCAGCGCGGTGGTGGCCGCCTGCCGTGATCTGTTCGGGAACGCGGCGGCGGACCCGGACGCGGCCTGGCCGCTCGCCCACCCGGTGGCGGCGTCGATCGGCTGGTCGCTGCTGTTGGTGGCGGTGTTCATGCCGCTCACCGTCCGCCGCTACACACGTGGCGGACGGTGAACCGGAGCCTCATCCTTCGTCGGCGTCCCGGAACGGCCCGGGTGTGCGGTGCCTCACAGCACCGCCACACCGGCTGGAGCGGGCCGGGGTGTCCCCGTGCCTGCCCGGGATGCCGACGACAAACCTCGGAACCGGCGGACCGGGCGGGTCAGCCGTGACTGCCGAAGAGCGAGCGGCGCAACCGGCGCAGCGGCGCGAACAGCGAGACCCGCGCACTGCGGCTGTTCTTCGCGCGCACATGGTCGCGCGCGGTCAGCTCCTGCATCAGCACCGTCGCACCCTCGGCCTCCCGCTGCGGGACGGCAGGGCCGCCCATCACCGCGAGATGGCGTTCGAGGCGCGCGCTGGACGCACCGCTCCCGCAGTTGATCGCAGGCACTCGTGGCCTGCTCCGTACCGTTATCTGCTCCATGACACTCCCCACCCGTACGAGGGCACCCGCCCCGGGCAGAGTAACCCTACCTCCCCGAGCCGTCACCCGCGCATCCCATGTTCCGGATTCACCACCGCGTCAAGGGTGTTGACGCTAACTGTCACACGCGGACAAATTGTCGGACGGACCAAGCCATCCGCCCGTCGGCACCGAACTGCTGCTTGAAGGAATGCCCCGACAAGCGTGCGAAGGACCGACAGGATGACCGCATTCACCAGGAGCTTGGCCGCGCTGGTCAGCTGCGCACTGGCCGCGGGCGGGCTCGCGGCCGCCGGTGTGGCCGCGCTCCGACCGGAGACGGCCCAGGCGTCCAGCCACCGGGAAGCGCCGCTGATCTCCGGTCAGCCGCAGTACGACACCACGGACGTGTACGGGTTCGTCAGCCCCGACAAGCCCGATACGACCACCATGGTGGTCAACATGCTGCCGTTCGAGGATCCGGCGGGCGGACCGAACTTCTACAAGTTCGCCCATGACGCCCGCTACGACCTGCATGTGGACAACAACGGGGACGGCCAGGGCGATCTGCTCTTCCGGTGGACCTTCAAGGACCACCTGCGCAACGGGGACACCTTCCTCTATAACACCGGCCCGGTGACCTCCCTCGAGGACCCGGACCTCAACTTCTTCCAGACCTATGACATCGAGCTGATCCAACTGAAGGACCAGCACGCCGTCTCCCGCAAGAAGATCGCCAAGAACCAGCTGGTCGCCCCGTCCAACGTCGGCAAGGCGTCCATGCCCAAGTACCAGGACCTGCGCGACCAGGCGGTCTATCAGCTGCCCGGCGGCGGCTCGACCTTCGCGGGCCAGGCCGACGACCCGTTCTTCCTCGATCTGCGCGTCTTCGACCTGCTGTACGGCGGCGACATGTCCGAGGTGGGGCAGGACAGCCTGAAGGGCTACAACGTCCAGAGCCTCGCCCTCCAGCTGCCCACCAAGATGCTGACCGAGTCCGAGCAGCAGCCGGTGATCGGCATGTGGTCCACCACCCACCGCAAGACGGCGAACGGGGACTGGGCACAGGTCTCCCGGCTGGGCAGCCCGCTGGTCAACGAGGTGGTCATCCCACGCAAGGACAAGGACAAGTTCAATGCCTCGTCCCCCTGGGACGACGCGCAGTTCCTGAAGTCCGTCCAGGACCCGGAGCTGGCCCGGCTGGTGGAGCAGATCTACAAGATCAAGGCGCCACCGACGCCCCGTGACGACCTGGTGCAGGTCTTCCTCACCGGAGTGCCCAAGCTGAACCAGCCGCCGAATGTGCGCCCCGCGGAGATGCTCCGGCTCAACACCTCCATCAAGCCGACCGCCAGTCCCAAGCGCCTTGGTGTGCTCGACGGTGACAACGCCGGATTCCCCAACGGCCGGCGGCTGACCGACGATGTGCTGGACATCTCGCTCCAGGCCGTGGAGGGCGAACTCGTCGGCAAGAAGAACGACCTGGGCGACGCGGTGGACGAGAACGACCAGAAGTTCGGCGGATCGTTCCCGTATCTGGCAGTGCCCAACTCCGGTTCGGACGCCACCGCGACCAAGAAGAGCGCCGGGGAGTCGCTGCTCAACGGCGGTGACGGCGTCGGCTCGTCCTCGGACGACACCATGCTGCTGGCCGGGTCCGCGGCGGGCGGTGGCGGGGCCGTACTGCTGCTGGCCCTCGGATACGCCTGGTGGCGCTCGCACCGCCGCCCGGCCCGGGTCCGCAGGCACTGACCGGTCCACGCGAGACCGGACCATCCCACGGGCGCGGCCCCGCACCTCCCGCGCGGCGGCCGCGCCCACCCTCCCTCCCCCGTTCCCGGCGTACGTTCCGGCGAAAGGCAACAGTCACCATGGCTCTTCGGCCCCTCCTCCCCCACACGCCCCGCACCGCCGCGGTCGTGTGCGCGCTCGCGGTGGGTCTGACCGCCGCCTCGGTCGTGATCGACGGGCCGGGCGGATCCGATGACGGGCCCGCCGCGGCCCGCGACGCACGGCCCGCCGCGGCCCGGCTCGAGCAGATCACCGCGGACGGCCTCGCCGGCCGGATCAGCGCGTTGCAGCGGCATCTGCGCGCCGAGCCGAAGGACGCGGTGGGCTGGGCCCAACTCGGCTCCGCATATGTGGAGCAAGCCCGCGGCACCGGCGACCCCACCCGCTATCCGCAGGCGCAGAAGGCGTTCGCCCGGTCCCTGACCGCCCAGCCGCGCGACAACGACACCGCGCTCGCCGGGCGCGCCTCGCTCGCCGCCGCCCGCCATGACTTCAAGGGCGCACTGCGCGACGCCGACAAGGCACTGAAGGTGAACGCCTACAGCCAGGCCGCGATGGCGGTCCGCGTGGACGCCCTCGTCGAACTCGGCCGCTACCAGGACGCGTACAAGGCCGCGGAGCACGCCGACGCCACCCGCCCCGGCATCCCCGTCTTCACCCGGCTCGCCTATGTCCTGGAGCTGCGCGGTGAACCGGCGAAGGCACGGACGGTGCTGCTGCGCGCCAAGGACTCCGCGACCTCGCCCAGCGACATCGCCTACGTCTCCACCGCGCTCGGTCAACTCGCCTGGGGCCAGGGCCGGTACACCACCGCCCGCGACGCCTACGACACCGCGCTGCGGGCCGTCCCCGGCTATCTGCCCGCGCTGGAGGGGCGGGGCCGCACCGCGGCGGCCGACGGGCGGCTCGACGCCGGGATCCGCGATCTGAAGAAGGTCGTCCAGCGCTATCCGCTGCCCGCGGAGCTGGCGGCCCTCGGCGAGGCGTACGAGGCGCGCGGCGACCGTACGCAGGGGCGCCGCCAGTACGCCGTGGTGGACACCTGGATCACCCTGGCGAAGGCCAACGGCGTGGCGACCGACCTCGACAGCGCGCTGGTCGCCGCCGATCACGGCGACGCCAAGGAGGCGTTGAAGGCGGCCCGCGCCGAATGGGACCGGCGGCGGACGGTGCACACCGCCGACGCCCTCGCCTGGGCCCTGCACCGCACCGGCGAGGACACGAAGGCCCTGGGCTACGCCGAGCGCGCCGCCGAACCGGGCTATCGCAACGCGGCGTTCCTCTACCACCGGGGCATGATCGAGAAGTCGCTGGGCGAGAAGGCCGCCGCCCGCCGCCACCTCCGCGCCGCGCTCGACCTCAACCCCGGCTTCTCCCCCACCGCCTCCCGTACGGCGAAGGCGGCGCTGAAGCAGTTGGGCGGTGCCCGATGAGCTTCCGGTTCCGGTTCCGCGTGCGCCGCCTGATGGCCGCCGCGGGCGTGCTGACGGGCGCCGCGGCGCTGGTCGTGCTGCCCGCGGGCAGCGCCTCCGCGCATCCGCTCGGCAACTTCACGGTCAACCGCTACGACGGGCTGGTCGTCGCCCCCGGACAGCTGCGGGTGGACCATGTCGAGGACCTGGCCGAGATCCCCTCCTCACAGGCGAGGCCGGAGATCGACCGCGATGGCGACGGTTCCCTCGCGGCACGCGAGGTGAACGCATGGGCGGCGCGCCGGTGCGCAAGCGCCGCACGCGGGGCGCAACTGACCATCGACGGGCGCGCGGTGCCGGTGCGCGCCGCCCACAGCACCGGTCACACCCGACGGGGCCAGGCGGGGCTGCCGACCCTGCGTGTCGAATGCCGGCTGACGGCCGCACTGGCGCGCGGGGAGCGGACGGCCGTCTCGTACCGTCCGAAGGACATCGGAACCGGCCCCGGCTGGCGGGAGATGACCGCCCAGGGCGACCGGATGACGCTCTCCGGCGCCGGTGTGCCGGAGGACTCCGCCTCCCGGCGGCTGACCGGCTACCCCGGGGACCAGCTCTCCTCACCGCCCGACCAGCGCTCGGTCACCCTGCGGGCACGCCCCGGCGGCCCGGCGCTCGCCGCCTCGCCCGACGACGAGGAGGAGGCGAAGGGGGTGGCCTCGGGGATGCTGCCGCGCGGTGTCGACCGCTGGACCGAGGCGCTGACCTCGATGGTGGCGCGCCATGACATCACCTTCGGCTTCGCGCTCACCGCGTTCGCCACCGCCGTGCTGCTCGGCGCGATGCACGCGATGGCCCCCGGGCACGGCAAGACGATGATGGCGGCGGCCGCCGCGGCGGGCGGGCGCAGCGCGCTGCGCGATGTGGTGGTGCTGGGCGCGTCGGTGACGGTCACCCACACGATGGGGGTGTTCGCGCTGGGACTGATGGTCACGGCGGGGTCGGCGGCGGCGCCCTCGGTGATCTCGTGGCTGGGCATCGCGAGCGGACTGCTGGTCTCGGCGGCCGGGGCCCGGCTGCTGCGCAAGGCGCTGCGCCGCCGACGGCAACTGAGCCATGAGCACCACCATCACGGCCATGAGCACGGCCATACACATGACCACGAGCACAGCCACAGCCACGACCACGGGCACGGGCATACCCACACCCACGACCACGGGGACGGGCACACCCACACCCATGAGCTGCGGCCCACCCTCCGCGGCACCGTGCTGCTCGGTTTCGCCGGGGGTCTGGTCCCCAGCCCCTCCGCCGTCATCGTGCTGGTGGGCGCGGCGGCGCTGGGGCAGGCGTGGTTCGGCTTCCTGCTGGTGCTGGCGTACGGGCTCGGTCTGGCACTGACGCTCACGCTCGCCGGGTTCGCGGTGGTGCGGCTCGGGCACCGGGCCGCGGAGCGGCTGAGCGCCCGCCGCGCGGCGGCCACGGGCCGCGCGCACCGGCTGCTGGGGGCGCTCCACCGCGCCTCCCCGGTGGGCACCGCCGCCGTGGTGCTGGCGCTCGGATGCGGATTGGTGCTCAGGGGGGCCGCAACTACGCTCGGTTGAGGTACATTCACCCCGAGTTGCTGGCTTGGGGGGAGGGCTCGGCATGAGTGACGAGGCGAGTGAGCCGAAGGGGCGCGACCCTGACGAAAGGGAGAGCGCGCGGAGGCCCCGAGGAACGGGGGGTCGAGCACGGTCGACCGTCGGCAGGGGCTTTGGCGCCCCGGAGGCGAACCGAGCCCTGGACGACGCTGCGGGGCGGCGGGGCGAGCGGGTGGCCGGGGGGCGTTACCGCCTTCTGGACGCGTTGGGCCGCGGCGGGATGGGCATCGTGTGGCGGGCGTACGACGAGGCGCTGGGCCGCGAGGTCGCCATCAAGGAGGTCCATGCCCCGGCCGGGCTCGGCGACCGTGACATCGGGCGGCTCTACGCCCGGCTGGAGCGTGAGGGCCGGGCCGCCGCGCGGGTCTCGCACCGCAATGTGGTCACGGTGTACGACGTGGCGCTGGAGGGCGGCCGCCCCTGGATCGTGATGGAGCTGGTGCGCGGTCTGTCCCTGTCGGACGTCCTGGACGCGGAGGGCCATCTGCCGCCCGCGCGGGCGGCGTTCATCGGCGCCGAGGTGCTGACCGCACTGCGGGCGGCCCATGGGGTCGGGGTGCTGCACCGGGACGTCAAACCCGGCAACGTACTGATCGCCAACGACGGCCGGGTGGTGCTCACCGACTTCGGTATCGCGGTGGTGGAGGGCGATTCGGCGCTGACGCTGACCGGGGAACTGGTGGGCTCGGCGGAGTACCTCGCGCCGGAGCGCGCCCTCGGTGAGCCGCCGGGTCCCGCCACCGATCTGTGGTCCCTGGGCGTGCTGCTGTACGCGGCGGTCGAGGGCGTCTCGCCGTTCCGCCAGGACACCCCGCTGAGCACCCTGCGCGCGGTGGTGGACGCGTCGCTCCCGGAGCCGCGCCGGGCCGGACCGCTCGCCCCCGTTCTGGAGGGGCTGCTGCACAAGGATCCACGGCTGCGGCTTACGGCGGCCGAGGCCGAGCGGATGCTGCGGCTGGTGGCGGCGGGCGGTGCGCCACGGGCGTCGTCGGCCCCGGTGCCCGCCCCCGTACCCGCGCCCGTACCGTCGGCGGATGTCGCCTCGGACGGACCGGGCACCGCGCCATTCGACCCCACCCCTGCCCCTCCGGCCCCTCCCCCGCCCGACGACGGGCAGCCGTCGGGCCATCGGCCCCGCCGCGCGGTGGCCGCGCTGGCGGCGGGGGCGCTGCTGGCCGCGCTGGCAGTGGGCGGAGTGACCTGGGCACTGCTCGACGACGATGAGGACGGCAACGCCCCGCGCGGTGGGGCCGGTTCGCACACCGCCACCCCCACCGCAGGGGGCGCGGACCACCCCACGTCCGACACCACCGCGGGTGGCGGCGATTCGGACTCCCGCCCGGCGGACGGCACCTCGTCCTCGAAGCGGCCGTCCCTCACCATCACCATCGTCGTGACGGCGGCGCGCGGCGGCTACCAAGGAGCATGCCCGCCACCGCAGGACGAGGCGCCGTCCTTCACCGCGACCGTCACGGTGAACCGCGCGCCCACGACCGTGGAGTACCGCTGGTTCACCGGAAGCGGCGAGGTGTCCGATCCGGGCTGGAAGAAGCTGGAGTTCACCGGCGGCGCGGCGGGGTCGCCCTCGTCCCGGACGGTGCGCCATACGGAGGCGGCGCCCGGAGCCCGCAAGGACTGGATCGCCGTGGAGGCCAGGAGCCCGAAGGCGGTCGTCTCCAAGAAGGTGTCGTTCACCGTGTTGTGCGAGGAGGCTCCGACGGACGGAGCCTCCTCTTCGGCTTCCTCATCGCCCTCGTCCGAGGGCGGTTGAGATCAGGCGGCCGCGGAGAACGCGGGGAGGTACCCGCCGGACTGTCCGGCGGCGTTGGGGTGGTACGAGTCGTCGATGGGCCAGGTGACGCTGTTCAGCCAGGCACTGCCGGAGCAGATCTCATGGCCGGTGAAGCGGCTGGTGACATCGGCGAAGGTGAAGCCGTGGTCGGCGGCGCGCTTGGCGGTGATGGAGTTGAGCAGGTCGGCCGCCCCGTTGATGGCGGCGCGCTCGTTCTCGGACAGACCCAGGAGGCAGGAGCCGTTCAGCTTGTAGAAGCGCGGGTAGCCGAGGACAACGACGTGGGCGGAGGGGGACTTGGCACTGATCGCGTTGTAGACCTGGTCGAGCCTGCCGGGCAGGGTGCTCTGGGCGAAGGCGCGAGCGCTGGCGATCTTGTTGAGGCATGCGCTCTCGCCGGGGAGCACACAGGTGGTCATGACGTCGGCGAACCCGGCGTCATTGCCCCCGATGCTGACGCTGACGAGTCCGGTGCCGGAGTTGAGCGGCCCGAGCTGGCTGTTGAGGACGTCGGCGGTCTTGGCGCCCGAGCATGCGGTGAAGTTGAAGCTGGAGGGGGAGTGGGAGGCGGCCCAGAGCGCGGGGTACGCCTTGGTGCTGCGCTTGCAGCCGCCGCTGGAGCTGTCGTAGCTGCCCGCGCCGACGCCGGATGAGTAGGAGTCACCCAGCGCCACATAGGCGGGACCCGCGCTGTTCTCGGTGGCGTGAGCGGTGCCGGCCCCGGTGAGGGCGAGGACGGCGCCTACGGCGAGCGCTCCGACGGCAGCCGTGAGTCTGGACAGTTTCATTCGATCTCCCTAGCAGGGTCGCTGCTGTGCCGATGTGAGGCGCGATCACCCCGGAAGGGGGCAAACGCGTTCGAAACCGTCAGTCACGCCGCCGTCCGCACCGACGACATGACATGGCTATGTCATCCCGTCGAACGGACCCATCCATGCGCGCAGTTGGCAAAATCTTGCGGTTCACCGGGGTCGTTGACCCCGGGCGCCCCCAGGCGCACACCGGGGCGCACACGACATTGACGCCCGGCATCCGGCGCTTCGGGGGGGGGCAAAGTCGCCAATGCAGACCATCACTGACGACATGCCGACGGCGAGCAGCGTGCCGGTCCGCCACCGCCTCGCGCCCGTCAACCCGGCCCGTTTCCTACTTGACGCCCCACAAAGGGTGAAAGTATCCGTGAACGCCCCCATTCCGGTGGGCTTCTTCGGAACCGCTCGCCAAACGGCCACAAACCCCGGTGCGTGGACGCCCCTCGTGCTGGATCATGGGGCGGGTGCGCTGACCGACGCACCGACCCGCGTATCCAGGAGGCAGGCCCTGCCCGCGACACCCGCCGAACAGTCCCTCCCGATCCGGCTGAACGTCGATGACAGCGACTCGCCGTCGGATGTTGTCGACGCGCTCTTCCTCGGGCGCTTCGCCACCGGTGAGCAGCCGTACGCCCGCAGCCACTCCGTGGACCGCGTCAAGTCCGGGGTGAGCCTGCTGCCGCCCTCGGCCACCGTGCTGCGCGCGGCCCGTGACGACGACCGCAGCGCGACGCTCGCCGAGGGCGACGGCTGGACACTGCTGGTGTCCCGGTGGAACCGGGGCGCGGACGTGACCGTGACCGCCGTCGAGGACGCGCTCGCCGAGAAGGTGCTGCGCCAGGCGGTCGACGGCGCGGAGGACGAACCGGAACCCCAGCCGGAGAACGTGTCGATGGGCTTCTGGTACGTCTCCCCGCGGCGTGGTCCGCACCGCACCACCCGTCAGATCGCCGCCGGGACCTGGGAGGAGATCCGCGGCAACTACACCGCTCCGGTCGCCGAGGCGATGGACGGGCTGATGAAGATCACCCCCGATGACATCGCCGGACGACTTCTGCTGCTGCACGGCCCGCCCGGCACCGGCAAGACCTCGGCGCTGCGCACCCTGGCCCGCTCCTGGCGGGACTGGTGCCAGGTGGACTGCGTACTGGACCCGGAGCGGCTGTTCACCGACGTCGGCTATCTGATGGACATCGCGATCGGCGAGGACGACGGCTCGGCCAAGGGCCGCTGGCGGCTTCTGCTGCTGGAGGACTGCGACGAGCTGATCCGCGGCGAGGCCAAGCACACCGCGGGCCAGGCGCTGTCCCGGCTGCTGAACCTGACGGACGGTCTGCTCGGCCAGGGGCGCAATGTGCTGGTCGGGGTGACCACCAACGAGGATCTGGAGCGGCTGCACCCGGCCGTGGTCCGCCCCGGCCGCTGTCTGGCCCGGATCGAGGTCGGAAAGCTGACCCGCGCGGAGGCGCTCAGCTGGCTCGGCGGCGAGGCCGACGGCCGGGAGGACACCGTCGGGCGGGACGGCGCCACCCTGGCCGAGCTGTTCGCGCTGCGCCGCGGCACCCGGCCCGCGTCAGTGCCCGTCCAGCCGGGCGACGCGGACGCGGGGCTGTATCTGTGAGCCGTCGGTCCCGGCCTTACCCGTACAGCTCCCGCAGCCGTACGGACAGGCAGGTCACACAGCCCTCCATCTTCTCGAACTCGCTGATGTCCACCGGCACCGGCTCATAGCCGAGGTCGGCGAAGAGCTCGGCGCTGCGCGGCGCGCTCTTCGCCATCAGCAGCCGCCCGCCGCCGAGCAGCACCACATGGGCGCCGGACTCCTCGGGGACGGGCAGGAAGCGGGGGAACGCGGCGGGGTCGTCGACCAGCGGCGGATAGCCGATGACGGTCCCGTCGGGGAGGGCGGTGACCGCCGACTTCAGATGGAGCACCCGGCTGACCGGTACGGCCACCACCCGGGCCCCCAGGGGCTCGAAGACGGCGCGCAACTGCCGTACGCCCTCGCCGTTGGTGCGTCCGCCGCGCCCCACATACAGCGTGTCGCCGATCTTGAGGATGTCGCCACCGTCCAGCGTTCCGGGCTCGCGGACCCGGTTCAGGGAACAGCCGAGGGCGGTCACGGTCTCCTCGGCGGCGGCCGTCTCCGGCCTGCGGGACCCGGCGCCGGGGCGGGCGATCAGCGCGACGTTCTTGTGGACGACCATGGTGTCCTCGATGAACACCCCGTCCGGGCAGTCGTCGAGCGGGGGCACCTCCACCGTCTCCCAGCCGTGCGCGCGCAAGCAGGCGACGTAGTCCTCCCACTGCCGCAGGGCGAGCTCCGGGTCGACGGGCTTGCGGTCGATATGGGTGACCAGTCCGTCGGCGAGGCGCGGGCTGGGGCGGCGGACGAGGGCTTTCCGGCTGGCCATGGGGTGGGGCTCCTTGTCGGGGCGGGGAAGTGGTCATGTCGAGGCCGGGGTCGGGCCCGGGGGCCCGGGGGTTCGGGCCCGGGGGTTCGGGACGCCGGGGGTTCAGGACGCGTCGTACGCGGCCCGCAGCGCGTCCTCGACGGCGGCGAGCGCGTCCGCGCGGTCCAGGCCGAGGCGTTGCGCCCGCTGGACGTAGGCCGAGGCGGCCTCGGCCGCCTGGCGCCGGGCCGCGTCGCCCGCCGCCGCCACGAAGGAGCCGTGACGGCCCCGGGTCTCGATCACCCCGTCGGACTCCAGCGCCCGGTACGCCTTGGCGACCGTGTTCGCCGCAAGCCCCAGCTCCTCGGCGAAGCCACGCACGGTGGGCAGTTTGTAGCCCACGGGCAGCGCGCCGGAGCGGGCCTGTTCGGCGATCTGGGCGCGGATCTGCTCGAAGGGGGCGGTCGCCGCGTCCGGGTCGACGGTGATCTGCAAGGCCACTCGGGGCTCCTCGGCGTGTGGGCGGGGGGATGGTCCGGCGGGTGTGTCCTCACCATTGTGTGATGTCGTGGTGTGACGTCGTACCGGTGTCCGGAAATCGTGCGGCACGCCGGGCGGGGACACCGTAGCCTGCGACACCATGACCATGATCGTGCGCGATTTCCGTCCCGCCGACGCGGAGGCCGTGGCCGCGGCGCGCCGCTCCGCCTTCCCCTATCTGGTGACCACGGCGGAGACCGTGACCTGGGAAGTGGCCGGTGCGCCCGCCGAACGGCAGTACCGGCTGCTGGTCGCCGAGGTCGACGGCCAGGTGGTGGGCTCGTCCGAGATCGGTGTCTTCCACGAGAGCGAGGAACCGGGGCTGGCCTTCGCCAACACCTCGGTGCGGACGGACACGCTGGGCCGGGGCGTGGGTTCGGCGCTGGTGACCGCGGCGGAGGAGTGGCTCGCCGGGCTCGGGGCCGCCAAGATCTTCGCCTGGACGGTGGAGGCCCCGCACGCGGTGACGTTCGCCGAGCGCCGCGGCTACCGGCGCGGGCGTTCCTCCCGGGTCCAGCGGCTGGACCTCACCACGGCCGCCCTGCCGCCGCTGGACCCGCACGGGCTGCCGGACGGGGTGGAACTGCGGACGGCGGCGGACTTCCTCAATGATCCGCGTCCGCTGTACGAGGCGGACGTCGAGTGCACCGAGGACGAACCGGACGACGTGCCCGCCGGGCGACTGCCGTACGACCAGTGGATCACCCTGACCTGGGAACACCCCTCCCTGGACCGCGAGCTGACCACGGTGGCCGTGGTGGACGGGACCGTCGCCGCGTACAGCGTGGCGCATACGGACGGCCGTGGCAGCTACTGGTCGGGGATGACCGGTACGCTCCGCGCCTTCCGAGGCCGGGGGCTGGCGAAGCTGGCCAAGAACGACGCGCTGCACCGCGCGCGAGCGGCTGGCTGTCGCGAGGCCTTCACCGGGAACGACGGCGACAACCAGCCGATGTTGGCGATCAACAAGTGGTTCGGCTACGAGCCCGCGGTCACGGAGTGGCGCTATGTCCGGGAGCTGGCGGCGTAACGGGGGATGACATCGGCAGGGGCATGAGCCGGTCGGGACCCGCGGGATCGAACCCGATGGTGTCGCCCGGCTCGTGCCAGTGCAGAACGAACCGCTCGCCCGCCCGGTACGCCTCCAGGCCCGCGCGGCAGTACGCCACCATGTCGTCCGGCAGCGCGCCCAGCGGGAACCAGCCGAGCTCCGAGCACTTGTCCGGTTCGCGGTTGACCGGCTCATGGCCCGCCGCCCCCGGCCCCGCCTCGGCGTCCGCCTCGAAGAACCAGCCGGTGCGGGGCGCGCCCGCGGGGGACTTGTGCTGCATGACCAGCGCGACCCGGACCTCGTCGGGGGCGAGGACGATCCCGGTCTCCTCCTCCGCCTCGCGGATCAGCGCGGCCCGTACGTCCTCGCCGTCCTCGACATGGCCGGACGGGGCATGCAGCAGCCCGTCGGCATAGCCGGTGCCGGAGCGGCGGCCGAGCAGCACCTCCCCGCCACGGCGCAGGATCAGATGGACATCGACGATCTCGGTGTGACGGGCGGGGCTGGCGGGGCGGGCGAGGTCGGCGACGAGGACATAGCGCTCGTCCCGCACCTCCCGGCCCCACAGCGCCGCGTCCGGGCCGAGCTGCTCCAGCTGGGTGCGGACCGCCAACGGCGCAACCATCCGGGTCAGTTCGGCCGACTCGAGACCGACCGGCTCGGACTCCCCCCAGCGGCCTTCGACCAGCACCAGCCGTCCACCGGGCCGCAGCAGCCGCGCCCAGTGCCGGAGCACCGCCTCGGGCCGGGGCAGCAGCCACAGCAGATGGCGCACCAGCAGGACGTCGAAGGCCCCCTCCCCCACCGGCGGCGCCGCCGCGTCGCCGACGAGCACGGTGGCGCCGGTCCCGGCCAGCTTGGCGCGGGCGCGCTCGGCCATGGGCGCCGACCGGTCGACGCCGGTCACCCGGTGGCCGTCCTCGGCCAGCAGCAGTGCGAGAGAGCCCGTACCGCAGCCGAGGTCGAGGACGTCGAGCGGCCGGCTGGGCGGTCGTTCGGGAAGCCAGTCGCGCAGTCGCGCAGCCCACGCGGCCCTTACGTCCGGATCGCGCAGTCCGTGGTCCGGCTCGTGGTCGAAGTCCGCCGCGGCGGCGTCCCAGTAGGCGGTGGTGGTGTCCTCGGCTCCCATACGAGCGATGGTGCCAGCCGCCACTGACAGCCCGGGATCACCGGGGCGTTGACGGCGGCAGCAGGGACGGCCGCAGCAGAAGGGTGAGGAAGCCGAGGGTGCCCCGGTAGCCCTTCAGCCAGGCGTCGCGGTGCTCGACGGCGGCCCGGTGGGCCGGTACGGCGCCGGGGTCCTCGAGGTGGTCCAGTGCCCACCGCTCCAGTGCGCCGGTCCAGCTCCACTCGTAGTCGTCCCACTCCTGGAGCGTGCTGATGTGGCCGTGGACCGGTGTCCAGCCGTCGGCGACAACGCGGTCCACGGTGGTCGCCAGGTCGGCGTAGTCCTCCGGTACGGCGTCGAGCGCGCCGAGGGTCGGGGTGTCGGGCTCGCGCTCCCAGAAGCCGTCGCCGATCAACACCCGCCCGCCGGGGGCGAGATGGCGCCGGGCCGCGGCAAGGGTGGGCAGCAGACCGCCGAAGGCATGGGCGGCGCCGACGCTGAGGACCACCTCGAAGCGGTGCGGCGCGGTGAACGCGGTGGCGTCGCCCTCGTGCAGCACCAGCCGGTCCCCGACCCCGCGGTCCCGGCTCTCCTCGCGCCCCAGGGCGAGCGCCGCCCCGTCGGTGTCCACGCCCTCGGCCACCGCATCCGGCCGCAGGGCGAGGATCCGCTGAAGCCAGGTGGCTCGTCCGCAGCCGAGGTCCAGCACCCGTGCCCCTTCGGGTACGGCCCGCTCCAGCAGCCGTTCGACCGTCGTGTCGGCGAGCGGTGCGGCGATGGGGTGGTCGGCGTGCGCGAGCCGGGAGATCCGTTGTCGGTCCATCGGGGCAGCCTCGCAGCCGTCCCCGGCCCACGCATCCGCATTTCCCGGGCGTGCCGCCGACCACCCCGCGGTGGCTACTCCGCGGCGGTGTACGGCCGGTCGCGGCGGGCGTCGTGGAGGACCTCGGCCCACCAGTGCAACTCGTCGAGCATGGCCTTTGCCGCGCCGTTCGGACCCTCCGGGTCCAGCAGCGCGCCGTCGGGGCCGAACAGCTCGTAGTAGCGCGGGAACGTCACATGGTGGCGGATCGTGTGCGCCCGCACCTCGGCGAAGACATGGCGCAGCTGCTCCGCCGCGAGGAGGCCACCACTGCTCCCGCCGCTGTAGCCGACGAAGCCCACCGGTTTGGCCACCCACTCGGCGTAGTGCCAGTCGATGGCGACCTTCACGGAAGCGGGGAAGCTGTTGTTGTACTCCGGTATCACCATGACCACCGCGTCGGCCTCCGCGATACGGCGGGTGAGCTCCTCCATCCCGGCCGGGCGCGGCGGTTCGGGGTCGAAGGCGGGCGGTGTGGCGGGGAGGGTCAGGGGGAGGGGAATATCGGCCAGGTCGACGAGGTGGACCGCGAACCGGCCGTCCTCCTCGGCCCGTTCGGCGAACCACTTCGCCACCACCGGGCCGAACCGGCCCTCCCGGACACTGCCGGTGATCACTGCGAGATTGAGGGATTCGCTGGGCATGGTCGCGCTCCTTGCATGTGAGGCAGGTGGACGGCTCCAACCTGCCGGGAGCGGCGGGCACCAGGAAGGCCGCGCTGAGACTGGTAGTGACAGGGCCACCCACCGGACAAGCCCCGGCTGTTACGTTCGGCGGTATGAGCGACAACGAGCTCGGGCTGTTCCTCCGCACGCGCCGTGAGGCCGTCACACCGGCCGATGTGGGGCTGCCCACGGGGCCGCGCCGGCGGACACCGGGGCTGCGCCGGGCCGAACTGGCCACGCTCGCGGGGGTCAGCATCGAGTATGTGACCCGGCTGGAGCAGGGGCGGGACCGGCACCCGTCCGCGCCCGTGCTCTCCGCCCTGGCCGACGCGCTGCGGCTGACGCCGAGTGAGCGCATCCATCTGCACCGGCTCACCAAGGGGGGCGAGGGCGGCTTCAGTTGCACGGGCGGCACACCGCCCGGCCGTACGGTGCGGCCCACCGTGCGGGCGCTCCTCGACCGGCTGGAACCCGCCCCCGCCGTACTGCTCAACCGGCTGAGCGAGGCCCTCGCCTGGACGGACGGTTACGACCGGCTGGCCCGGCCCATCGGTCTGCTGGACCCCTGCGACGGCGGCCCGCCCAACCTCACCCACTTCGTCTTCGCGGACAGCCGGGCGCGCACCGCCTTCCCCGACTGGGACCGGGTCGCCGACGACCACGTCGCCGCCCTCAAAAATGGTCCCTTCCGCGCGGACCGGCATATCGCCACGCTCGCCGACCAGTTGACCATCACCGCCGGGGCCGCCTTCACCGAGCGGGTACGGACCCTGCCCGGCCTGCCGCGGCCAAACGGTGTGCTGCGGCTGGTCCACCCCGAGGAGGGCGAACTGCGCCTGGCCTTCGAGACGCTGGAGCTGCCCGCCGACGACGAGCAGCTCCTGATGGTCCACCTCCCCGCCGACGCGGCGGCGTCCGCCGCGCTCGACCGCTTGGCCGGACGCCGGTCCGGCGCCCTGCGCGCGGTCTCCGGCTGAGCGGGAGGGAACCCCCGATCCGTCTGCGGGTTCCGGCCCCTGGGCCAGGAACCCGCAGACGGCAGGCGGTCAGGCCGTAGCGGGCTGGACGGGGGGTGTGTGCAGATGTCCGGCGCGGGCGAGGGCGGTGAGTGCCGTCGCGCATCCGGCGCCAGTGGCCACCAGCACGGTCCACACCAGCCAGGGACTGTCGGTGTGGGCGGCATCCCATAGCGCACCCAGAGCGAGGTTGCCCAGCGTGATGCCGAGGCCGGAGACGGTGTTGTAGAGGCCGTAGTGAGTGGCGACCAGGTTGTTCCCGGACAGGGCGACCACGGTGTCCATCTCGAAGGGGTAGACCACTGCCCCGGCGGCGGCGAGGAGCGCGACCGATACGGCAAGGGCCGCCAGCACCCCGGCCGCGGACCCGGCGGGCACCACGGCCAGGGGCACGAACGCCGCGCCCATCGCGGCCAGGCCGACCGCCAGTGCCTGGTGCGGGGCGAAGCGCCGCTTGGCCCAGCCGGTCAGCCGCAGCTGCCCGGCCACCGCCACCGCGGCCGAGACCACGAACAAGCCGCTCGTCGCCTTTGTGCCGTCTGCGCCGAGAGCGGCATCGGCGGCCAGCGGCAGCGCCAGGTAGACCTGGAAAGTCAGCACGTAGGAACCGGTCATCGCCGCGGAGAACAGCAGGAACGGCCGGTTGGAGATGACCTGCCGCCACTGCCCCCACACCGAGAGTCCGCCCGTACCCCCGGCCGCTGTCGGATGCGGGCCGGTGCCGTGACGGGCGGGCAGCGCGCGGGCCTGGAGCACACTCAGGGCGGCGAAGACCGCGGCGGCCACCGTACACACAACACGGAAGTCGGCGGCCAGCAGCGCCAGCCCGACCACCGGGCCGAGCAGCATCCCGGCCTGGTAGTAGACGTTGAACGTGGCGAACGCGTCCACCCGTCGCTCGCCGGCCTCGGCGGCGAGGTAGGCGCGTACCGCGGGGTTGAACAGGGCACCGGCGAACCCGGTCGCGGCCGACGCGGCGATCAGTGCGGGGAGGCTGTCGACCCAGCCCAGCAGGGCGAACCCACCGGTGCGCAGCAGGCAGCCCGCCAGAATCGGGGCTTTGTAGCCGAGGCGGTCGGCGATGGTGCCGCCGATGAGGAACATGCCCTGCTGGGAGAGGTTGCGCACGCCGAGCACCAGGCCGACCGTCCATGCCGCCAGGCCCAGGTCCCCCGAGAGGTGGGCGGCGAGGTAGGGCATGAGCATGTAGAAGGCCAGGTTGATGGCGAACTGGTTCACCATCAGCAGCCGTGCGGCAGGGCTGAAGGAACGCGTCTGGGACAGGAGCTTGCTCATCGGCCCGCCCCCGCCACACTCGGGTTTCCCGCGCCGGTGTCCGTGCCGGTGGCGGGGCGCGGGTTGGTGACGGTGCGGCAGCGGGTCCAGCGGGTGACCACCGCCTGACCGGCGTGGGTGATCTCGTCCGGCTCGTCGGCCGGTTCGTGGCCGAGCAGCCGGTGGGTGCGGCAGTAGTCGTCGTCGAAGACGGTGGAGACGTAGCGGTGCGGGCCGTCGGGGAAGACGGCTGCGATGCGGTCCTCGGCCGGGGATGTACGGGTGATGAAGCGGGCGACCAGGGCGACCGCGCCCACGCTCCAGCCGCCGGTGGCATACCGGGTGCGGGCCAGGGCGCGGGCGGCCCACACGGCCTCGGGGGCTGCCACCCAGTGCACCTCGTCGAACATCTCGTACGCGATGTTCTGCGGGTAGATGGATGAGCCCAGGCCGCGCATCAGCCGGACCCCGGCGGGCTGCCCGAAGATGGTCGAGGCGCAGGTGTCCACGCCCACCACCCGCAGCGCGGGGAAGAACGTGCGCAGGACGCGGCCGATGCCCGCGGAGTGGCCGCCGGTGCCGACCGAGACGACCAAGGTGTCGATCCGGCCGAGCTGGGCGACCAGTTCGTGGGCGAGAGACCGGTAGGCGGCCACGTTGTCGGGGTTGTGGTACTGATCCGGACACCACGCGTCCGGGTGTGCGGTCAGCAGCTCGGCCACCTTCTCCCGGCGGGCCTGCTGCCAACCCCCTTCCGGGTGCGGGGTGGTGACGGTGTGGACCTCGGCGCCATAGGCGCGCAGCAGCCCGGTGACCTGTGCTTCCATCCCGGGGTCGGTGACCAGCGAGACGGGATGGCCGAAGGTGATCCCGGCCAGGGCCAGGCCCAGGCCCAGGGTGCCGGAGGTGGACTCCACGATCCGGGCGCCGGGCAGCAGCGCCCCGCGCTCGCGGGCGGCGGCCACCATGTACAGGGCGGTGCGGTCCTTGATACCGCCGGGGTTGTGGCCCTCCAGCTTGGCCCAGAACCCGCGCCCGGCCGTGGTGAACGGCTCGCCCACCCACAGCACGGGCGTATCACCGACCAGAGCGGCCGGTGTGGCGGCCGACCGCGCGGAGGCGGCCAGCAGCTGGGCAGGAGAGGAAGGAACAGCTTCAAGAACGGATGACAGGTGATGGTGGTTCATCGTGACGGCTCTCCCACCGCCGTTGCACGGCAGCCAGCCGGAACAGCGGTGTTCAGGTCGGGGGTGGCAGAACACAGCTCGTCCCGCCGCGCCGCACGCCTGATCGTGGCGCACGGTGCGACGGGCCCTGTCAGTTCCGCCAGACCTGTAACGCCGCCCGCTCTCCACCGCTGGAGTGCGCCGCTTCCGGCACCGGCGGCCCCCGCACCGGCGGCACACGCGGTACGGCACCGACGGCCGGCAACAGGGGCTGGGAAAGCGGCCCCTTGGCCCCGTCGGCCTGCCCCAGCGCCGGCTCGTCAACACCGGTGCACTGCTGGGGCTCGTGATGCCGACTGTCGCATGAATCCGACCACGCCATGACCTGCCTCGTGGCCTCGTGCGGCCCGGTGGGCGAAGCCATGCCCGCGGCCGTGAGGGTGGTGTCGGTCCGCCAGGAGGCGCCGGCCAGTGAGCCGTGGGAGCAGCCCACGACATGCATCAATGCGACGAGCACCAGAGCGAGCCATGGCCCCCGCGCCACAGCCCGTCGTGTCCTCGACACCGCACTGATCATCACCAACACAAAGTAAACCAAGGCTACGTAAAGTTCTTGTCAGCCCCCCGCTTCGGGCACCGGACCACCCTTACGCCGGAGGGGTCTCGGCCAGTGTCAGGCGCCGTACTGCTCAACCGGCTGAGCGAGGCCCCGGGCCTCAGCGCACCCAGCCCTTGAGCGGTTCGGTGTCGAGGGTGACCCCGACCGGGGCGGGCAGCGTGACCGTCTTGCCGAACGGCACGGTCTTGGTGCTCTCGTACCGGACGCCGTCGGGCTCGCTGAAGACTGTCACCTCGCCAGCCTCCCGGTCGATCAGCAGATAGACCGGGATGCCGGTCTCGGCGTAGGCGCGGGGCTTCTCCACGCGGTCGCGGCGGTCTGTGTCCCAGGCGTAGGAGGTGACCTCCACGACCATGAGCACGGCTTCGGCATCGACCCACTCACCCTGGCCGACAAACGCGTCGCTGTGGGCGAGGGTCCCGTCCGGGCGGGCGTGGCCATTGCGGTGCGTCTCCACCTTCAGCCCCTGGTCGTGCAACCACAGGTCGGGATTGGCCTGGATGCAGATCCGCGCCAGCCACTGAATGATCCGGCCGTGGTCACCATCCGGCACCGGCGTTACCCCGATCTTTCCGTTGATGAACTCCCACCGCACCCCCTCCGCCACGCGGGCCGCGAGCCGCGCGTACTCCTCGAACTCCTCCGGCAGCATCTGCGGACGGTCGTGGGTCGCGGCCATAACCGGGGCCTCCCTCGGGTGTGCAGGCGCTTTACAACGTAGCTGGTACCGGCTGTCCGGGCAGGTCACGCCGGGGCTGACCGCGCCGGTCACCGGGACCACCGGTCCGCACCGTCGCGGTGGCGAGGGCACCGGCACGGCGGGAACTGACTGGACTGCAACGGCGCGAGCTTGTCCTCAGCCATGACAATCACTCGGCCCAGCTCCTGCGTGACGGTTGCGCCGTCCGGGGATACGCGGTAGACGCGCATCGTCATGCGTGGACGGACCGGTTCCGCATCCTTGCCCTGGAACACGTCGAGCTGCCTCCCTGATCAATTACGTTGAGTGCACACAGCGTTGCGTTCTGGCACGTAGGCTGAAAAGAGGCGACCCGTCCCAGCCAAGATCGCGGGACGAGAGGGGATGGACCGATGACGTTCCAGCCACGCGAACTCTTTCCGGACCGTTCGGCCCGTGACCTCTTCGGCGCGGAGATCCGGCGTCACCGCGAGAAGGCGGACATGTCGTTACGACGGCTGTCCGAGGTGCTGAACTACAGCAAGTCGCATCTGGCGCGGATCGAGGCGGCGGAGTCGCTGCCGTACGACGACCTTCCGGCGAAGCTGGACGCGTGCTTCGGAACGGACGGGATGTTCGCCCGGATCTACGCGCTGGCGAAGAACGAGCCGTATCCGTCAAAGCTGCGCCGGATGGTGGAGGTTGAGCGGCGTGCCGTGGCCGTTGAGGAGTACGCCTGCGCGACGATTCCCGGTCTGCTCCAGACCCCCGAACTCGCGAAGGAGTCGCTGCGCATTGGCAATCGGTTCGCCCCGGACGCCGAAATCGAGGAGTGGACGAACGTCCGCATCGACCGACAGACGCGGCTGAATGAGTCTCGACCGCCGCACTGCTGGTTCATCGTGGACGAGGCGGCATTGCGCCGCGCGGCGGGTGGACCTGAGGTGATGCGCCGCCAGATGGCGTCCCTCCTTGAGCACGGGACACAGCCATACGTAACCATTCAGGTTCTGCCCTTCCGCGCGGGACAGCACGTGGAGGCGGGCAGTTCGCTGATTCTCTTCACGCTGCCGGACGCGCTGACACTGGCCTACGAAGAAGGCAGCCGTTTCGGGACGATCATCGAGGACCAGGAGCAGGTCGCAGTGCGCCGAAAGAACTACGATCTGCTCAGGGCCATGGCCCTCTCGCCCCGGGACTCCGAGGCGATGATCCGAGCCGTGATGGAGGACTGGACCTCATGGGAACCGCCCCAGATCTGAGAACCGCTTCGTGGCATAAGAGCAGCTACAGCAGCAACGGGGGCGGCGCTTGCGTCGAGGTCGCCGACAACCTCCCCGGAGTCGTCCCCGTCCGCGACTCGAAACGGCCCGACGGCCCGGCCCTCGTCTTCTCCAGGGACGCCTGGTCGGCCTTCATATCCGGCGTCGCAACGCACCGCCTCCCCGGATGACGAGGGCCTGACCGCTCAACCACCCAGGTAGTGGAAGCCCGGATGCGGGTGCATCAGGAAGTCATGGTGCGAGATGTTCCAGGCGTAGGCACCGGCGAGGGCGAAGGCGATCCGGTCGCCCACCCGTAGGGCGTCCACCGGCACCCGCCGGGCCAGGACGTCCTTCGGGGTGCACAGTTGGCCGACCACCGTAATCTTCTCCCCCGTCACGGCGGGGCGCGGCCACGGGCGGTCCCAGTGGTCGGCGGGCAGCACCCGGAAGGGCTGGTCGTGCTGTTTTGTGGCCGGGGTGCGCAGGTGGTGGGTGCCGCCGCGCAGCACCGCGAACGCCTCGCCGCCGCTGTGCTTGAGGTCCAGCACCTCGGTGACGTACCAGCCGCAGTAGACCGTCAGTGATCGGCCCGGTTCGATCCGCAGGGTGAGTCCGGGGTGGCGGCGGGACACTTCGGACAGGCCCGCCCCGTACGCGGCCCAGTCGAAGCGCTCCTCGGGGCGGGTGTAGTCGACGCCCATGCCGCCGCCGACGTTCACCTCGGTGAGCCCCAGGGCGTGCCGGTCGGACAGCTCCTGTGCCCAGGCGGCGATCCGTCCGGCCACACTCACCTGAGCCTGGGCGTCGAGTCCGCTGGCGAGATGGGCGTGGATCCCGCGCAGCCGCAGCGGGCCGCCGTCCGCCGTGAAGTGGCCGAGACAGCGCTCGACCTGGTCCGGGTCGAGACCGAACGGGCTGGGACGCCCGCCCATGGCGAGCGCCGCGCCACCCAACTCCCCCTCACCCAGCGGAAGGTTGACGCGGAGCAGCACCTCGGCCGTGAGACCCCCGGCCCCGGCGATCTCGCCCAGCAGCCGCAGTTCGTGCTCGCTCTCGACGTGGAAACGCTCCACACCCAGCTTCAGCGCGCGCCGCAGTTCGGTTTCGGTCTTGCCCGGCCCGCCGAAGGCCAGCGGCCGTCCGGGCACGGCGTCGCGGACATGTTCCAGTTCACCGCCGGAGGCGACTTCGTAGCCGGTGACGTACGGGGCCAGGGCCGCCAGAACGCGCGGCGCGGGGTTGGCCTTGGCCGCGTAGTACAGCTCGACGGCGGGCGGCAGGGCCTCGCGTACGGCCCGCGCATGGGCGGCGAGCGCGGTCAGGTCGTAGACGTAGGCGGGCAGGTCGTCGCCGCTGAGGGCGGTGGCGCGGTCGGTGACGGATGGGGTGATCATCGGCTGCTCCCGGGAGAGATGACGTGGGCCGCCTCGGACAGCAGGGCGGAGGCGAGCGGACTGGCGATGCGGACGTAGCCCGCCTCGCGGTCGGCCTTCCGGGCCCAGCGGGTGAGGAGGTTGGCCTTGGCGGGCAGCGGCACGCCCGCGACGAGGGCGCGCAGCGGGGGCGGATCGTCATGGGCGGCGGAGCGTTCGCACAGCACCTGCCGGACCGCCGACCACAGGGCGGGTTCCAGCCGCGGATGCCGGTCGGCGAGGGCGGCGACCATCTCGGCGACATGGTTGACCAGCAGGCAGTACACCACCCGGTCCCAGCCGCGCTCGCGCTCGTACGTCATGGGGCGGGCGACGGCGACGGGCAGCGCGGCGAGAGCCGCCGCGTGGTGGTCGGGCAGCAGCTTGGTGCCCTCCAGGTCGCGGAAGAGCACCTGTCGCGGGGTGCCGGAGGCGTCGACGCCGATGACCACGTTCTGGAGGTGGGGCTCCAGGACCACGCCGTGGTCGAAGTAGGCGGCCAGCACGGGCGGGACGAGCAGTCCGAGATACGCCTCCCACCAGGCCAGCGCATGATCGGGCCCGGCCCCGGCGAGCAGCCGGGAGACCTGGGCGCCGCCGGTCGGGTACTCATCGGCGACGGCCGCCGCCAGCAGCCCGGTCAGCCCCGGCCGCAGCCGGGCGGTCAGCCCCTCGCGGACGATCACGCCGAAGCCCTCGGCGAGTTCGCGGTGGCCGAGGTCGAGGGTGCGGTAGCCGGGTTCGCGCAGCAGCTCGCTGCCGGGGAAGCGGACGGCGAGGTCGGCCGCGACCGGCTCCAGCAGCCGGGTCAGCGCGACGGCGCCGGACAGTTCGTAGTCGGCGTTCTTGCGCAGGCAGTTGGTGATCCGCACGTTCAGGCTGAACTTGAGGAAGTCCCTGCCGTCGTAGAGGGTCCGCACCGACGCGGTCGGCGCGAAGTCCTGCCCGCCGGGGCCGAGGTCGAGCACATCACCGCGGCCCAGCGCCGCCCGCAGCGCCCGGTGGTCGCGCAGCATGGCGTACTGCCAGGGGTGGGCGGGCAGCAGCCGGTAGCCGTCGGGCACCGGCCGCTGCCGGTCGAGGGCGGCGAGCGCCCCGGGGGACGCGGACTCCTCGCGGACGAACTCCTCGCGCACGGCGAGGTGGTGCAGAGGGAAGCGGGCCCCGGCCTCGGGGGCGAACAGCGACCAGGAATCGGCGCTGCCGGTGCGGGCCTTGGGGGTGGGGTGGAAGCGGTGGCCGAAGAACAGCGACTGCTCGGAGGCCAGATACGCATCGTCCGCCGGGGCCGGGGCGGTGGCCTTCTCCCGCTCCTCCAGGGCCGCCGTCATCCCCGCGTGGCTGGAGGCGACCTGGTCCAGGAACTCGTCGTTGCGCACCCCGGTACGCAGATGCAGTTCCCGGTGGATGAGCTCGGCGAGGTCGCGCCAGGTGACCTCGGTCCAGGTGCCGTCGCGCCGTTCGCTGACCGGTCCGGTGAACCGGTGTGCCCCGATGAGCGACGTACGGCGCAGTCCGACGCGCAGCAGCACCCCACAGCGCGGCAGCCGCAGCCGCAGCCGGCCATCGGTGACGACGGTCTGGTGCTCCGGACCGGACACCTCGCGGAGCAGGCAGTTGAGGAGCGTGTGGGCGGCCACCTCGTCGGCGGAGGCCACGGCGGTGGTCACAGCGGTGGCGACGGTGGACGGGGAGGAGGGTGAGGGCATCGGGCGGCTCCAGCGGGTGCGGAGGGGGGTGGCGGGAGGCGTGGTAGCGGCGGGGCGGGATACGGACCTGGTGGGTAGACCAGCCGGCGGCTCGGTGGTCGTCATCTGCCGCTCCCCCGCAGCAGGTAGTTGGGCCCGGTGACGTAGTGCTTGTTGATGTCGGCGGCGCCGGTGCGTTCCTTGGGCAGCAGTGTGCCCGCCGTGACCATCGCCTTGACCGGCAGCCGGGGCGCGTCCAGCAGCCGGGCCCGCAGCAGATCGGCCGTCGCACCCGGCCGGGTCCCGGCCATCCGGTCGACGGCCTCGGTGAGCCGGTGGCGCAGCTGCCGCAGCAGGGTGTCGAGCGGCGCCCGGCCGAGCGCGGCCAGCTCGAAGACGAGGGCCGCGGCGCACAGATGGACGGTGATGGTGGTGAACACATCGGTCACCGGCCCGTCCCCCGCGGTCAGGATCCTGCGGTCGTCGAACCCGCACAGATCGGCGGCGGCGCCCCCGCCGATCATCGCCGCGAGACGTATCGCGTGGACCCGCGGACCGTCATGGTCCTTGATCAGCAGTCGTAGGCGGGGGCCCGTCGTGCCGTCCTCCAGCACCAGGGAGGTGTTCTGCTGATGGGACTCCAGCGCGATGCCGTGGGCGAAGAGGGTGGTGTGGAAGTCGAACAGCAGCCGGTAGTAGGTGTCGAGGAGAGCGTGCAGATCGCCGCCGTAGTAGCGGTCGGCGAGCGCGTCCACGACCAGACCGCCGTCCGGTGTCCGGGCGAGCAGCCCGGCCAGCGGCACGATCCGGGCGTGCTCCAGACCGGGCGGATAGCGGCGTACCAGGGCGGCCAACAGCTCGTGCCCGGCGTGCAGATGGGTGGTCTCGTCGGCGAGCAGCACGGTGTCGGTGAACCGCGGCTCCCGTGCGATCACCGCCTCCACCAGCCGCTGGGCCACTTCGCCGTCGATCAGCGTGCCCGGTTTGACGGTCCGCCGGTTGCGCAGCCCCAGGGTGGACGTGGTGAGCGGCAGCTTGAGGTGGACGAGGGGGTCCTGCGCGACGGCTACGGTCCGCATGGAAAGGGTGGGGACGACGTCGAGGTGGGTGCGCTCGGCGAGCCGCGCGGAGCCGTCGAGCCCGGTGTCTTGGAGCGCGTCGGCCAGCGGGCGGCCGACGGTGAGCGGGTGGACGGGGACGGCCAGATGCGTACGGTCCGCGCCGCGCCCCAGCCCGAGTTCAGCGGGCGTGGGCCACCACCCGGGCAGCCGGGAGGGATCCCCGGTGACCGCCTCATGGGGCAGCGCGACCCAGCGCAGCGGGAACGTCGGGTGGAACTCGGGCGCATGGGCGCGTAAGGCGACCTCGCCGAAGCCGGAGCGGACGCGGCCGGTCGGATAGACGGGGTGATCGCGGAAGGCGGCGAGAGTGTCGTAGGCAAGCGACCCGGACATCCCGGCCCAACCGGGGCCGTAACGGGCGGCCAGCCGCTCGACGACGGCCGGGCGGACGCGGTCGTGCAACCGCGCGGTGGCCAGGGCCTGTTGGCACTCGCCGACGAAGGCGTCGTAGCCCGCCCGGTCCTCGGCCGCGACGACCCGCCGCAGCACCCCGAGGACGGCATCGAACCCGGCGATGATCCTGGCGGCGGGGGCGTCGCCGGGGTACGGCCGCACAGCGGCCACCGCGCCGCCGCCGGACAGCGCGGCCCCCGGTCGCAGAGCCCCCCGTCGCGCGGGATCCGACGCCACGGCGGACAGCCGCGCGACCGCGCGCAACATGCCGTCGCCGCCCGCCGCGTCCGGCGGGGAGGCGTACTCCAGCCGTACCGGGCGGCGCGCCCGGATCTCGCACTGGAAGCCGTCCTCCTCCACCGGCAGCAGCACGCACTCGCCGCCCTCCAGCGTGATCCGCAGCCAGTCGCGCCCGTCCGCGCGGCGTACGGTGCGGGCGCGGCTGCGCAGTCCGTACGCGTCCTCGCGGAGCAGGGTGTCGAGCACCCTTCCGAGAAGCTCCTCTTCGGCCCCGCCGGTGCGGGACCCACATCCGTCGGCCGCCCCGGGCTCGCTCATGACGTGATCTCCCATCGGTGGGCCGCCAGGAACTCCGCCACGGCGGCGTCGATCAGCGTCTGGTCGGTGCCGGTCGCGCGCAGGACGCCGAGGAAGTCGCGGTTGGTGCGGTAGAGCGGGTGTTCCTCGCCGATGTCACGCAGGGGACGGTAGTCCAGCCGTACACCGTCGCGCTCGCTCAGGCCCGCCGCCGGGGCGGAGACCAGCCGTCCGGCGCGGTCCGCCAGGATGTATTCCATCCGGGCCCTGCCGTCGGTCCGCGCGCCGAGGTCGTCCGGCAGCGGCTCGCCGAGGTGGGTGCGCAGCACATGCTCGAAGAGCGGGATGCCGAGGAGTTCGGCGAGCATCAGGTCGCACTGGTCGCCGATGGCCCGGTAGTTGACCTCGATCAGCCGGGCCCGGTCGCCCTGCACGACGTATTCGGTGTGGCAGATACCGAAGCCGACACCCAGCGCCCGCAGTTGGTCCAGCACCTGGCCGGTATGCGGCTCGGGCGGCGGGGCGGGCAGCAGCCGCAGCCGTTCCTCGATGAAGTGCGGGGGCGGGGAGAGTTCGGTCCGGAACGCGCCGAGGACATGCAGGGTGCGGCCGTCGCCGAGGGTTTCGAGGGTGCGGAGTTCACCGTCGAGGTACTCCTCGACCACCAGCGCCGCGCCGGGCCGCCGTTCGCGTATGGCGCGGCACTGCGCGACCAGTTCCGCCGCGTCCGCGACGAGTACGACGTCTTCGCTGGCCACGCCCTCGCGCGGTTTGAGGACACAGGGGTAGGGCGCGTCGAGCCCGGTGAGGGCGGACGGGTCCTGTCCGGTGCCGAGTTCGGTGGACCAGACGGTGTCGGCGTCGGCCGCGGCGAGGGCGCGGCGCAGTTCGGCCTTGTTCTTGGTGCGCAGCGTGGCGCGCCAGTCCTTGCCGGGGAGGCCGAAGTAGTCGGCGGCGAGGGCGGCTTGGGCCTGGAGGTGGTCGCTGTTGGTGAAGATCGCCCGGGGCCGCTGTCCGGTGGCGGCGATATGGCTGATGACCTCGCGGAAGTCCCGTATGTCGCAGTGCTCGAGGGCGAGTTCGGGCAGGGGTGCGGTACCGGCCGCCCGGAGGCGCGCGTAGGCCCGTTCATGCGCCTCGGGCTGGTCGGTGAGCAGGGTGACCGCGAGCCCCAGTCTCGCCGCCGCCGGGAGGAATCCCTCGGTGACGGAGTCGGTGGGGTTGACGGCGAGGAGATGGAGCCGGCCGGGCCGCCGGGCAGGGGAGAAGGACGGCCGTGGTGCCGCCTCGGGATCATGCTCGTTCACGGCCCGAGATTAGGTTAGGCATGCCTAAGACTGCCAATTCACCGGGTCGGTCTGCCTGTTTGGTCCTGATTCGCCGTCAACCCGATACCCCGATACGGCGGTGCCGGGCCCGGCGCGCGGCCAGTCGCTCGTCCTGGTCCCGCGCCCGGAGGGCGGCGAGTTCGGCACCGAGGATACGGCCGAGCCGGTCGAGGAAGATCTCCGGGCGCCCCTCTTCGGCGTCGGACTCGTCCACGATCCGGTCGACGATGCCCTGGGCGAACAGATCGGCGGAGCGTACGCCCTGGCGTCCGGCGACCTCGTACGCCCGCTCGGTGGTCCGGTGGAGGATCGCGGAGGCGCCCTCGGGCGGCAACGGTGACAGCCAGGCGTGGCGCGCCGCCACGACCCGGTCGGCGGGCAGCAGCGCGAGCGCGGCGCCCCCCGCGCCCTGGCCGAGCAGCAGACACAGGGTGGGCGCGGGCAGGGTCACCATATCGGCGAGGCAGCGGGCGATCTCCCCGGCGAGCCCGCCCTCCTCGGCGGCGCGGTTGAGCGCCGCGCCCGCGGTGTCGATGACGGTGAGCAGCGGAAGCCCCAGCTCGGCGGCGATCCGCATACCGCGCCGGGCGGTCCGCAGCCCCGCGGGGCCGAGCGGCTGCCCCTCCCCCGGCCCGTCGCCGGTCTCGCCCTCGCGCGCGCTGCGGCGGTTGTGCCCGAGCACCACACAGGGCGTGCCGCCGACGCGCGCGAGGGCGAGCAGCAGCCCGGGATCGTGCTCACCGGCGCCGGTGCCGCTGAGTGGAGTCACGTCCTCGGCGGCGATACGCAGCAGATCCCGCACCCCGGGGCGGTCGGGCCGCCGGGAGGCCCGTATCGACTCCTCGGCGGAGGGCACCGCGCCGGACCCGAGGGCAGGGCCCTCGGGCGCCCCGGCCGTTGACTGCGGCCCGGACCCGGGCGTCGCCTCCGGCCCGGCGGACCGGGATCCTTCGGGCCCGGAACCCTTGGGCACGGGCCGAGCACCAACAGGCCCCGCCCCGGGCGCGGCGCCCGTCCCGCCCGCCGACGCGGAGCCCGCCGCCCGCCCGGCGCCCTCGGGGGCGGGGTCTCCGCACAGGACGCGCAGAACCTGCGCCGCCACCCCCGCCAGGCGGCTGGCGGGGAGCACGGCGTCGATCAGGCCGTGGTGCATCAGATGCTCGGCGACCTGGACGCCGGGCGGGAATTCCTCGCCGTAGAGCGCCTCGTGCACGCGCGGCCCCATGAAGCCGATGAGGGCGCCCGGCTCGGCGGCGGTGACATGGCCCAGGGAGCCCCAGGACGCGAGGACGCCGCCCGTCGTGGGGTGGCGCAGATGGACGAGGTAGGGCAGGCCCGCGGCTTTGTGGTCGGTTATCGCCGCCGCCACCTTCACCATTTGCAGGAACGCGACCGTGCCCTCCTGCATCCGGGTCCCGCCGGAGGCGGGGGCGGCGAGCAGCGGAAGCCGCTCCGCGGTGGCCCGCTCCACCGCCCGGACCAGGCGTTCTCCGGCGGCGACGCCGATCGACCCGGCGAGGAAGCGGAACTCGCACGCCACGAAGGCCACCCGGCGCCCGTCGAGCCGCCCCTCCCCCGTGATCACCGACTCGTCGAGCCCGGTGCGCTCACGCGCTCGTTCCAGGTCGGCACGGTAGACGGGGTCCTCGGTGATGATCTCGACCGGTTCGTCCCATGACCGCCAGGTGCCCGGCTCGAGGACGGCCTCGACCAGTTCCACGGCGGACCTGCGCGACACCGGCGTGGAGGAGGACGGAGCCGGCGTCCGTCCGGGACCAGCGGCGTCGTTCGTACGGGAGTTCGTTCCGGTCATGTCGTCACCATCCCACGGACCCGGCTCTCCGCAATCACTCCATCATTCTCGGCATGCGCAGGCTCGCGCGCTCGGGATCAGCCGGGCGGGCCGACCACTCGGGGCAGACAGCGGACGGTCACACTCCGTTCTCATCGGGCGTCATTCTCAGCTCAGCCTGAGCTGCTCCTTAACGCCGCCATAAGTGCGGCGAACGGCCTGGTGGGCGTGGTTAGCGTGCTGCACGTCGCCCCCCGACACCCCCATCGGCAAAAGGAGTTCCCCACCATGACCGCTCGTCGCCAGGCCGCACGGATCGCCGCGCTCGGTGTGGTGCCGCTCGCCCTCACCACGCTGAGCGCGGCCCCGGCCACCGCCCACGGTTCGATGCAGGACCCGGTCAGCCGGGTGTCGGCCTGTTACGCCGAGGGACCGGAGAACCCGAGATCGGCGGCCTGCAAGGCGGCGGTGGCGGCCATGGGCACCCAGCCGCTGTACGACTGGAACGAGGTCAACATCGCCGACGCCGCCGGGAAGAGCAAACAGATCATCCCGGACGGAAAGCTGTGCAGCGCGGGCCGCGAGAAGTACAAGGGCCTGGATCTGCCGCGCGCCGAGTGGCCCGCCACGGCGATGAAGGCCGGGACCCACACCTTCACCTACCGGGCCACCGCCCCGCACAAGGGCAGCTTCGAGCTGTACATCACCAAGGACGGCTACAACCCCACCAAGCGGCTGACCTGGTCCGACCTCGAGGCGAAGCCGTTCGCGAAGGTCACCGACCCGACGCTGAAGAACGGGAGTTACGTCTTCACGGGCACGGTGCCGAAGAAGTCCGGCCGCCATCTGATCTACAGCATCTGGCAGCGCTCGGACAGCCCGGAGGCGTTCTACACCTGCTCGGACGTGACCTTCGGCGGTGCGGCCGGGGCCGCCGGCGCCCCGAAGGAGTCGTCGGCCCCGGCCGCGCCGGCCCCGAAGGCGTCCGCGCCGAGCGACGCACAGATCGCCGAGGGCGCCGAGAAGTCGACCGTCGATCACCATGGACACGGCGACCACAAGCCGAAGGCGGCGGACGCCAAGCACACCCAGCACGGCCGGAAGGCCGCCGAGCACACCAAGAGGCCCGAGACCGGCAGCAACGTCGAGGCGAAGAACGCCAAGGCGCCCACCGCCATCAACAACAGCGGTGACCACCTCGCCCAGACCGGTGGGGACGACAACACCACGACCCTCGCCATCGGCGGTGCCGCGGTCCTCGCGGCCGGGGCGGCGGTGCTGTTCACCGTGAACGGCCGCCGCAGGGCGGCGCGGCGCGGCCGCGGCTGACGCGGGCCGCAGGCCGGGTCACAGACCGGAGCCGGCTCCGGGGGTTAATAGACCGCCCCCTCGGAGCCGACTCCTCCAGGTCCGTCCCCGCAAGGCGGGCGGACCGGAGCCGGCTCCGAGGGGTTGCCGACCACACCCCTCGGAGCCGGCTCCGCCATGTCGTACCCGAGTCCGTACCCGACGCCCGTACGCGCCCGGCCGGCGCTCAGGCGCCCTCGTCCCCCTCCGCCTCCTCGGCGGCCAGCGCCGCGTCGAGCGCGGCCGTCAGCCGCTGGAGCCGCGTCCGCAGATCCACCACCTCGTCGATGTCGAGTCCGCTGGCCTCGCCGATCTTCAGCGGGATGTCCTGCGCCTTCTCCCGTAGCGCCTCCCCCTCCGCCGTCAGCCGCACCGTCACCGAGCGCTCGTCCTGGGCGCTGCGCTCGCGCTGGACGAGACCGGCCGTCTGCATGCGCTTGAGCAGCGGCGAGAGGGTGCCGGAGTCCAGCCGCAGATACTCCCCCAGCTTCTTGACCGGCATCTCCCCGTGCTCCCACAGCACCAGCATCGCCAGGTACTGGGGATAAGTCAGCTCCGTCTCGCGCAGTATCCGGCGGTAGACGCCGCCGAAGGCGCGCGAGGCGGCGTGCAGGGTGAAGCAGAGCTGGAGATCGAGCCGGAGGAGATCGGGGCGGGGCTGGTGTGACATGCCTCCAGCGTACCCTTTAGTTGTGCACAACTTAATCGTGTGCTGTACTTCCTCTCGGACGGAGGCGGGCGCACCGAGCGCCCACCCCGCACCGGACTCGAAAGGGATGGTCTCCATGGATGCGCTCTACACCGCGGTCGCCACGGCCAATGGACGCGACGGCCGCGCCGTGAGCTCCGACGGCCAGATCGACTTGGCGCTGGCCATGCCGCCCGTGCTCGGCGGCAGCGGCAAGGGCACCAACCCCGAGCAGCTGTTCGCCGCGGGCTACGCCGCCTGCTTCGCCAGCGCGCTCGGTCTCGTCGGCCGCCAGGCCGAGATCGACACCAAGGACATCTCGGTGACCGCCGAGGTCGGTATCGGCAAGGACGAGGCCGACGGCGGCTTCGGCCTCAAGGTGACGCTGCGCGTGGAGCTGCCCGCGGAGCTGGAGGGCGAGAAGGGCCGCGGTCTGGTCGAGCAGGCCCACCAGGTGTGCCCGTACTCGAAGGCGACCAGGGGCAACATCGCGGTCGAGCTGATCGCCGAATAAGCCGAACAGGCGGGACACGCCCGCACCGCGGCGACCGGCAACGGCGGCTATGCGGCGGGGGAAGCGGATTCGAGGTTCGCGGCCATACGGCTCAGCACCCGTACGGTCTCGGCGTACTGCTCGGCCGTCACCCCGTCCATCAGCCGCCGCCGGGTGTCGCCGACCCGCCCCGCCACCTCGGCCTGCCCCTCGGCGCCGAGGGGGGTGAGCACACACCGCACACCCTCCGCCTCGACCCAACCCCGCTCGCGGAGCGAGGCCAGGACCTCGTCGAGGGTGATCGCGCCCTCGCCCCAGAAGGGGAGCAGGGCGACAGAGAGCTCATCGGCCCGGCACGGGCCCGCCGTGAGCGAGTTCAGCACCTGCCAGTGGCGCCGGGTCAGCCCACTCCCCGCGAGGGTGCGCTCGAAGTCCGCACTGATCAGCGCGTCCAGGTGCTTGAGCCAGTATCCGATCGGTCTGTCCATGACTCCGCCTTCCCCCGTCATGATGCATGTAAAATAGCAACTAGTTGTTAGTGATTATGCATCGGGGAGCGATGGACAACAACGGCGCACGGCACCTCGACGCCATCGAGCGGGCGATGGTCGCCATCCGGCGGAGTCAGAGCAGACGGTCCCTGGCGCGCCTCGCCGACGGCAAGGGCAGTAAGGGCGGGGGCGGGGACGCGGCTTTCGATGTTCTCGACGCCATCGAGGCGGCGGAGCAGAGCGGGACCCCCGCGACCGTCTCGGACATCGCCGCCGCCCTGGCCGTCGACCAGCCCCGGGCGAGCAAGCTCGTCGCCGGGGCGGTCGACGCCGGGTTGGTACGGCGGGAGGCGGACCAGGCCGACGGGCGGCGCACCCTGCTCGTCAGAACCGAGGCAGGGCGCGCACTGACCGAGGAGGTCCGCCGCTTCCGGCGCTCCGTGTTCGCGGAGGCGATGGAGGAGTGGCCGGAGGCGGACCGGGCGGCGTTCGCACGACTGCTGACCAACTTTGTGGACGCCCTCGGGAGACGTACCCGCTAGCCGCGTGAGCCGCCAACCGCTTTCTGTCAAGGGTCAGTCGTCCGACTCACAGGTCGTCGGAGTGGCGTGTTCTGGATCGAGGGCGTTGACGGCTTCGTGGAAGGCGAGGCCGTCGGTCAGCCCGATCGCGAGGTGCTCGGATATGTCGGTCCGGCACAGGTCCTGGAGCACCACGTTCTTGACGTCGGGGCCGGACAGGAACGCCGTGCTGTACGGCGTGGCGACCTCGTCGTACTTGGTCGCGATGACCGTGTAGTGCACCCCGGGGACGGTGTCGCCGCCCTCGTTGAGGCGCTTGATGAAGTCCGAGCCGGCGACCTGGTCCATCAGCCCCGGCGCGGCCTTGGCGATCAGGTCACCGGCCCCCGGGAAGTAGTCGAGCAGCTTGGTCAGTCCGGACAGGGTGGTGCCGTGGTTGGTCGGGGCGAGGCCGACCAGGGCGTTCACCTTCGGCGCCCCGCCGAGGAACTTGAGGTAGTAGCGGGGCATCATGCCGCCCTGCGAATGGCCGACCATGTCGACCTTCTGGGCACCGGTGGCGGCGAGTACCCGGTCGACATAGGCGGACAGCTGCTCGGCGGACTTGTCGATCCGGTTGAGGCCGTGGAAGAAGGGCACGAGCGGCAACTGCCCGTAGTCGAGGGAGAAGACGCAGTACCCGCGCTTGACCAGGTTCGGGGCGAAGCCCAGCCAGTTGTCGATGGAGTTGCCCAGGGTGCCGTGCACCAGCACCACGGGGCGGGGATGTTGGGCCGACGGCTTGCAGGAGTAGTTGTTCCAGCCGCTGCTGACCGAGGCGTCCGCGCTCGCCGCCTCGGCCGCGGTGGGTACGGCCGTCATCGCGACCGTCAGCGCCAGGGCGGGCAGCAATCCGCGGGACGTGCGGGCTGACCTGCGGGCCTTCGGGGACTTCTGGGACCTGTGCGGCTTTTGGGACCTGCTGAAGCCAGGGATATGCCTCCAGGGCAGCATCACATGAACTCCTCGCTGTGGGGGAGAGAGGGTTGCACTGACGGCGCGCCCTGCGATCCGGATCACACGTGGTGGTGCGCTGAGAAGAAATTACGCGTGAGTAGCAAAGGCATCCAGCCATTGGCCGGTGAAGGAACGTCTACGCACTTTTCACGCGACGTCCAGGAATCCGGCGGGCCGTGCCGCGGACGGACCGAAGCGGGCACGCGCCCGGTCGGCCGCCGCCTCCAGCCGACGGGACTTCTCGTCCGCGGGGTCGAACGTCAGCTGGTGCGCGGCGAGTTCGGCGTCCCTCAGCCCCTCCAGCCGCAGCGCTACGGACCGCACCCGGGCCCGTTGCAGCCCGAGCGCGTCGTGCAGCGCGTACGCGGCGGCGGTCAGCAGCGGGGTGTGGGCGGTCGGCTCGGCCAGGGTGCGGGAGCGGGTGGTCGTGGAGCGGTCGGCGTACCGGACGGTGAGCACGAGCACGGCCGCGGTCTGCCCGCTCGTCCGCAGTCGGACGCCGAGCCCGTCGGCGAGCGTGAGCAGCGCCCGGCGCCGCCGGACGGGGTCCAACTCGTCGTGGCGGAAGCGGTGTTCGGCGCCCATGGCGCGGGTGGGGGCGTTCGGGGTGACGGGCGCCGGGTCGATACCGCGGGCCCAGGCGTGCACCGTGCGCGCGGTCGCCGCGCCGAGGATCCGCTGAAGGGTGCCCAGCGGCGCGTCGGCGATCCGCGCGGCGCTGTCGAGCCCGTACGCACACAGGGTGCGCGCGGTGGCCGGCCCCACGCCGGGCAGGGCGGTGGGCGGCTTGCGGGCGAGGAACGCCGCGACGGCGCCGGGTTCGTCGGGCACGGTACGAACGGCGCCGGGGGTGTCCGGCGAGGCGTCCTGGGCGGCCATCCGGGCCAGCATGGGGTTGGCGGCGACCCCGACGGTGCAGTCGACGCCGTACCGGGCCAGCGCCCGGACCCGTACGATCCCGGCAAGACCGGCGGCGTCCCGCCCGAAGTACCGCAGCGCGCCGCGGACATCGGCGAACGCGGCATCGGGCGGCAGTGCCTCGACGACGGGCGTCAGCTCCCCGAGCAACGCCAGCAGCCCCTGGTAGACGTCCTCCCCCAGCGCCCCGCTCCCCGTTCCCCGCTGGAACCGCACATACAGCACATGCGGCTTCCCGCCGAGGGATTCGACCGCCCCCGCCAGCGGGGCACACGACGACCCGGCACCGGCCTGGGAATCCGCGGGCGCGGACGGCCCGGACCCGGCGGATCCGCCCGCCGAGGGCGGGGCGCCGCCCGACGGCCCGCCCCCCGGCGGGGGTGCGGCGGGCCCCGCCGCAGGTGCGGCGGGTGCGGGCGGGGGCACCGGGCGGGGGCCGCGGGTGGCGTCGGTACGGGGCTCATGGGCCCGGTCGGGGGTCATCCCGCGCTCCCCGGGCTGGCGTGCCACAGTTTGCGGCCGGTGGCGGACTGGTCGCCCGCGGGCTCGAGGTCGGCCCACGGGTGCATGGCGTAGCCGGTGGACATCTGGATGCGACGGCCGGAGTCGGCCCCGGCCGGTTCGCGCGTATCGTCCGGGCCCGCCGAGAGTTCGGCGGCGACCGCCTCCAGGCCGCCTTCGCGGCGGAGCCGGGCCAGTTCGGCGAGGTTCCAGACGGCCGAGCCGACAACGCTGAGGCTGCGCGGGCCGCGCCGCTGGACCACCCCGCGTACCAGCAGCAGCCACGAGTGGAAGACGGTGTGCGCGCACGCGGCGTGGCTGTCGTCGAAGAACGCGCAGTCGACCAGGCCGGTGCCGTCGTCGAGGGTGGTGAAGATGACCCGGCGGCCGGAGCGGATCGGCGGGGTCTGGGTGGCGGCCTTGGCCCCGGCGACGAGCACGGTCTCGCCGTGCCGGGCGTCCCGCAGCCGCTTGGCGGACATCGCGCCCAGCTCCTCCAGGAAGTCCCGGTGGTCGCTCATGAGATGGCGGGAGACGTCCATACCGAGGATGCCCAGTTCGGCGCCGAGGCGTTCGTCCGCGTCGAGGTCGGGGAGTCCGGCGGGGGCGGCGGGGGCGGCCTCGGTCAGCGGGAGCTGGCCCGCGCCGCTGTGCCGGGCGGCGCCCCGCTGCTGCCGGTGCAGTTCGGCGATCTGCAACAGCAGGTCGCGGCGGCTCGTACCGAACGCGTCCAACGCGCCGACCTGGGCCAGCCGTTCGGCCACCGGACGTCCGGGGTGGGCGCGCAGCCACAGGTCCTGGAGCGAGGAGTACGGCTGTCCGGCCGCGATCCGCCCGGTCTCCGCCTCGCTGATGCCGTGGACGTCGGAGAGGGCCAGCCGGACCCCGATACCCGGGCCGTCATCCGACGAGCCATCACCCGACGCGCCGCCACCGGACATCAGTTCGATTCGATAGGCGGCCCCCGAGCGGTTCACATCCAGCGGAAGGATCGGCACCCCGCGCCGCCGCGCGTCCGCCAGCAGCAGCCGCTTGGGGTACATCCCGGGGTCGTGGGTGAGCAGCCCGGCGTAGAAGGCGGCCGGGTGGTGCGCCTTGAGCCAGGCGGACTGGTAGGTCGGCACCGCGAAGGCGACGGCGTGCGCCTTGCAGAAGCCGTACGAGCCGAACGCCTCGACGATCTCCCAGGTGTGCGCCAGCACCTCCGCCGGGTAGCCGCGCTTCGACGCCTCCGCCCGGAACCAGGCGCGTACCCGCCCCTGCCGTTCGGGGTCGGACAGCGCACGCCGCGCCTCGTCGGCGAGGTCCCGTTCACAACCGGTCATGATCGAAAGGATCTTGATGATCTGTTCATGGAAGACCACCACGCCATAGGTCTCGCGCAGCGCCTCCTCCAGGTCCGGATGCGGATAGCGCGGCGGCTTGCGGCCGTGCCGGGCGTCGATGAAGGGGCGCACCATGTCGGCGGCGACCGGGCCGGGCCGGAAGAGTGAGATGTCGACCACGAGGTCGTGGAAGGAGGTGGGCTGGAGCCGTCCGAGGAGATCACGCTGTCCCGGGGACTCGATCTGGAAGCAGCCGAGCGTCTCGGTGGAGCGGATCAGATCGTAGGTGGCCGGGTCGCCGGGGCGGACCTGCGCCGGGTCGTCGAGGTCCAGCGTGCGCCCGGTGACCCGTTCGATCTCGGCCACCGCATACGCCATCGCGGACTGCATCCGCACCCCGAGCACATCGAGTTTGAGCAGCCCCAGCTCCTCGACGTCGTCCTTGTCGAACTGGGACATCGGGAAACCCTCGCCACTGGTCGGCACGATGGGCGTACGGGCCGGCAGCCCAGCGTCCGAGAGCAGCACCCCGCAGGGGTGCATGGCGAGACCACGCGGCAGCGCGTCCAGCGCCTCGACCAGCTCCCAGAACTTGCCGAAACGTTCCTGCTCGGCGGTCGCCTCTCGTAGCGCTCGCAGTTCGGGCAGTTCGGCCAGGGCCGCGCGGGCGTCGCGGGCGCGGATGTGCGGGAAGGACTTGGCGAGCCGGTCCACCTCGTCCGGGTCCATGCCGAGCGCCGCGCCCACGTCCCGTACGGCATGGCGCACCCGGTAGGTCTCGGGCATCGCGACGGTCGCGACCCGCTCCGCCCCGAAGCGGTCGAAGATGGCGCGGTAGACCTCGAGGCGGCGCGCGGACTCCACATCGATGTCGATATCGGGCAGCGCGGCCCGCCGCACCGACAGGAACCGCTCCATCAGCAGCCCGTTGGCCACCGGATCGGCGTGGGCGATACCGAGCAGATGGTTGACGAACGAGCCCGCGCCGGAGCCGCGGGCGGCCACCCGGACCCCGAGCGCGCGGGTGTCGTCGACGACCTGGGCGACGGTGAGGAAGTACGAGGCGAAGCCGAGCCGTTCGATGGTGCGCAGCTCGTCCTCCAGCCGCTCCCAGCGCACCCGGTCGCGGTCGTAGCCCCGCAGCACCATGGCGGCGGCGCAGCGCGACCGCAGCACCCGCTCGGCGCTGCGCCGTCCGGCGCCGACCAGCCGCGGTTCGGGGAAGTGGACACTGCCGAGGCCGATGTGGCCCTCGGGGTCGACCAGGCACTCGGCGGCGGTGCGCCGGGTCTCCTCCAGCAGCCGGTACGCGGCGTCCCGCCGCATCCCCGCCGCCTCCGCGATCCGTTCGGCGATCCCCGCCATGTCCTGCGGGCCCTTGAGCCAGCGCTCACCGCTGTCGAGCGAGCCGGGGTGGCTTGTATCGATCGGGACCAGCCGGCGGGCGGCGTCCAGGACATCGGCGACCGGGCCCTCCCCCGGGTCGGCATAGCGCACGGCGTTGCTGAGCACGGCCCGTACGCCCTGGTCGGCGGCGAAGCCGACGGTACGGGCGGCCAGCCGCAGCGAGCCGGGGCCGGTGCCGGTGCGGCCGTGCCACACGGCCTCCAGGCGCAGGGCGTCACCGAGGAGTTCACGCCAGGGGGCGATCAGCCGGGCGGCCCGGTCGGGGCGTCCGGCGGCCAGGGCCCGGCCGATATCGGAGTCGGGGCCGAGCAGCACGGTCAGCGCGGAGAGCGCTCCGCCACCGCCGCCGACCAGGTCCTGCCAGTGCAGCAGGGGCGGTCCGCCGCCATGGGTACGGGCGGAGCCGGGGTGGTCGAGCTCGGCGTGGGCTGCGGAGACCAGCCCGCACAGCGCGGCCCATCCGGCCGCGCCGTCCCGGGCGAGGAAGACCACGCGTGGCGCGGATTCATCGATGAACGCCCCACCGCGCACCGGAGTGCGCCGCCGGACCGTACGCCCCGGCTCCGGGGGTTCCGCCCGGACGGCCAGATCCACCCCGAAGAGCGGTCGCACTCCCGCGGCCTCACTCGCGCGGGCGAACCGCACCGCTCCGGCGAGGCTGTCGCGATCGGTCAGCGCGATCGCGTCCATGCCGCGCTCGGCGGCGCGCTCCGCCAGCCGCTCCGGATGCGCGGCCCCGTACCGCATGGAGAATCCGGACGCGGTGTGCAGATGCGTGAAGCCTGGCATCCGCACCTCCCGCTGCTCACACCCCCTGACCGACCCTGTTCGTCCCACGCCCCACCATAACCCCATTCTCGAACAAGCGTGCGAGTCAGTTGGGCCGTCCTTCCATATACACCATAAGCACGCAAAACGCCCTGACATTCCGCGTGTCGCACCGCAAAGACCGGTCGTTCGCCACCTACGCTCGACCCTTATGACCGAGCACCCCGGGGACTCCGCCACACCCTCCCAGGACGCCCTGCTCGGGCTGTTGCGGGAGCAGCGCACCGGTGCACTGGTCACCCTCAAGCGCGACGGACGGCCCCAGCTGTCGAATGTCGCCTTCACCTACGACCCGGCCGCCCGGCTGATCCGCATCTCGGTCACCGACGACCGCGCCAAGACCCGCAATCTGCGCCGCGATCCGCGCGCCAGCTTCTATGTCACCAGCGAGGACCGCTTCTCCTATCTGGTGGCCGAGGGCGACGCCGAACTGACCCCGGTGACCACCGACCCCCATGACGCCACCGCCGACGAGCTGGTCGAGGTCTACCGCGCCGTCCAGGGTGAGCATCCGGACTGGGAGGAGTTCCGCGCCGCGATGGTGGCCGACCGGCGGCTGGTGGTGCGACTGCGGGCCGGCCGGGCCTACGGCTGGGGGCGGCAGAGCGGCCCCCTGAGCCGCGACTTGGACAGCTGACCGCGCGCTGTACACCACCGCTCCGGGCTTCGAGGGCTCTTTGAGCACCCGCCCGCCGGTCGCCTTGCGCTGGCAGGATCTCGTCCACGCGCCCTTCGGACCCCATGCCCGGGGCAGATGACGGACGGATCATCACCCGCTGTCCCATATGGACGACCCTGATCACATACGAGTGCTCTGAACATGCTGTTTCCTGAACCAGCGGACACTCCGGACACCTCCGCGCCGGGCGCACTCCCACCGGTTCGCCCCACCTGCCGCGCATCCGCTCGCTACGCGGCGTTCCGCGGAGCGACACCTCCCGCACGCGACAATAAGCCACCGAATGACTACGTATAGCGACCGGAAGTGTTCGATCGACATGCGTTCCTGGTGCGCACGGCGTAGAACTCCGTCCGGTATCTGAAACCACGAGCAAGGGAGTGTTCGAAATGCGGAAGACCACAGGGGCGATCGGTCTGGGGGCCGCCGTGGCTCTGAGCGCCGCGCTGGGGATCGGTGCGAGCGGCACGGCGAACGCCGCGCCCGCACAGCCCGACAGCCTGTACCCGGCCTCTGCGTTGGTCCTCACCGTCGGCTACGGCGCGGACGCGGCCACGGCCGACGTACAGCGGGCGGTGACGCTCAGCTGTCAGCCCACCCCCTCCGGTACCCACCCGGCGCCCGCCAAGGCATGCCGCGAACTGCGCGCCGTCGACGGTGCGTTCAACTCGCTGACGCTGGCGGCGGAGCCCGGCCGGGTCTGCACCAAGGAATGGCGGCCGGTGACCGTCACCGCCGAGGGGATCTGGGACGGCCGCCGGGTCTCGTACGAGCACACCTTCGGGAACAACTGCGAGAAGAACGCCGTCACCACCCAGGTCTTCGGGTTCTGACGGCGAACGACCGAGCAGCGCAGCACCGCACGATGCACCACCACCGCACCACGCACCACCGCACCACGCACCACCGAACGCAGGGCAAGGGGAGGCCCCCCGGACACCGTCCACGGGTGTCCGGGGGGCCTCTGCCTTGGGTGCGGACCAGGGGAGCTGGGGGCGGGATCAGCCGATCGAGGCGCCGTACGCGTCCAGCGCCTCCGGAACCGGCTGGAAGAAGGTCTCGCCGCCGCCGGAGCAGTTACCGCTGCCGCCCGAGGTCAGCCCCAGCGCGGTGTCACCCGCGAAGAGCGCACCGCCGCTGTCGCCCGGCTCGGCGCAGACGTTGGTCTGGATGAGCCCCTCGACCGTGCCCTCCTGGTAGTTGACGGTCGCGTTGAGGCCGGTGACCTCGCCGTCGTGCACCTGGGTGGTGCTGCCGCTGCGCTGCACCTTCTGCCCGACCGTGGCGTCGCCCGCCTTGGCGATGGCCTGGGTGCTGCCGTTGTAGAGGTCCACCGCGCTCGGGTGCTCGATCTCCTTGGTGTACTTGACCAGGCCGTAGTCATTGCCGGGGAAGGAACTTCCCTCGTTGGCCCCGATCTCCTCGCCGCCCTGCGAGTCCGACCAGCTCTTGATCGCCTCGGTGCAGTGCCCGGCGGTCAGGAAGTACGGCTTGCCGTCCTTGACCACGTTGAAGCCGAGCGAGCAGCGTCCGCCGTCGCCCCAGATGGCGTCACCGCCGGCGATGAAGGTCGAGAACGTGCCCTTCGAGCGCTTGACCTCGACCTTGCCACCGAGACCGTCGGTGACCTCGGTCAACTTGGCCAGCGCCCCGCCCTTGACGCTGCGGTCCGCGGTGACGACGACCTTGTTGCTTCTGGGGTCCACCGACCACGCGGTACCGGGAATGGCGGCCTTGTCCTTGAGCGTCGTCCGCGCCGAGTTCAGCTGGGCCAGGGTGTACGTGACCACCTTGGCCTCGGCCCCGGCCGCGCGGACCTTGTCCGCGGCAGCGTCGTTCACCACGTTGACCACGAGTTTCTTGGCCTCGGTGTCGTAGTAGCTGCCCGCGGAGTCGGCGCCCAGCGAGGAGACGAGGCTGTGCGCGAGCGTGCCCGCGGCCTTCACCGACAGGGGGTCCGGCTGGTCAGTGGGGGCGGCGTTGGCGCTCTGAAAGGTGAGTCCCGCGGCGACCAGAGCCGCTATGCCGGCTCCGGCGATGGCGACACGACGCTTGGGTATGCGGCGGTGCTTCAACTCAGAACCTCCAGTGGGGGGTTGGGCCCGTTCGGCAGTGGGGTGCCGGACCCGGAGGGCGTGGTGGCAGGGGGGCGTCTGCCCTATCAGGGCGCGTCCATGCCAATTCGCCGCCGAGTATTCCCAGGGGTTCCGGGGCCGCACAAGGGCGTGTTCACGTCACATCTGTGAAATTCACGAAACGGTCCCGTGTACGGGCACGACGAAGCCCGCGCACCGACGAAGGTGCGCGGGCAGGACCCTATGGGTTCCGATCACCGTCCGCGGGTCATGAGCCGGGAACGGGCCGGGCGCGGGCCGGGGATCGCGGCCGTGGGTCAGCGCTCCGTCAGCGCTCCGTTCAGCGCTCCACGGTCCGCCGCGGCTCCGGCTCGCGTTCGGTGAGGGTGGGTACCGGCCGCGCCGACCGGCCCTCCCTGCCGGAGGCGGCGGAAGCGGCGGCCGGGATGGCCTCCCGCTCGGCGGCGCCCTCCCGCTTCTCTTCCGTCCGGCCCGCCTCCAGGGGCTGCGGCCCCTTCTCCAGGAAGCGCAGCAGCTCCACCGGGATGGGCAGCACCAGTGTGGAGTTCTTCTCCGCGGCCACCGCCATCACCGTCTGGAGCAGCCGCAGCTGGAGCGCGGACGGGGTGTCGGCCATCTGAGCGGCCGCCTCGGCCAGCTTCTTGGACGCTTGCAGCTCCGCGTCCGCGTTGATGACCCGGGCGCGGCGCTCCCGGTCGGCCTCCGCCTGGCGGGCCATCGACCGCTTCATGGTCTCCGGCAGCGAGACGTCCTTGATCTCGACACGGTCGATATGGACGCCCCAGCCCACCGCCGGGCTGTCGATCATGAGCTCAAGGCCCTGGTTGAGCTTCTCCCGGTTGGAGAGCAGATCGTCCAGATCGCTCTTGCCGATGATCGAGCGCAGCGAGGTCTGGGCCATCTGGGAGACGGCGAAGCGGTAGTCCTCCACCGCGATGATCGCCTCGGCCGGGTCCACGACCTTGAAGTAGACGACCGCATCGACCCGGACCGTCACATTGTCGCGTGTGATGCCCTCCTGCGCGGGCACGGGCATCGTCACGATCTGCATGTTCACCTTGTGGAGCCGGTCGAAGGCGGGGGCGATCATGGTGAACCCCGGCCCCCGGATGTCCGACCGCAGCCTCCCGAGCCGGAAGACCACCCCCCGCTCGTACTGCTTGACCACACGGGCCGCCGCCAGGGCGCAGATCGCGCCCAGGCAGGCCACTACCACGATCACTGTCACCAGCGCATCGATCATCACGGCCACCTGCCGTCCGTATCACGATCAATGCCCCATCTGGGGTATTGATGTCCACGATAGTCCGGCTCGACGACCGGGGGGAGCCCCCGGCCCGGCACTCCGGGCGGGGGCTCCTTCGCCGTATGCCGACGGCCGGTGGGGGCGGGCCGATGGCATGCCGATGACGGCGAGGGTGAACGGACCGGTGTGGGTGAACGGACCGGTGAGGGCCGTCACCCCGGGGGTCGGGAGATCAGTAGACGTTGACCCGGTAGGCGTTCAGCGCTTCGACGACCGGCTGGAAGAACGTGGTCCCGCCGGTGGAGCAGTTGCCGCTGCCGCCGGAGGTGAGGCCGAGGGCGGTGGACCCGGAGTAGAGGGGGCCGCCGCTGTCGCCGGGCTCGGCGCAGACGGTGGTCTGGATCATGCCGTAGACGATGTCGCCGCCCCCGTAGTTGACGGTGGCGTTCAGCGCGGTGACCCGGCCGCTGTGGGTGCCGGTGGTGCTGCCGCGGCGGGTGACCGTCTGGCCCACGGTGGGGTTGGCGGCCCGGGTGATGTCCTGGCCGCCGACGGTGCCGGATGGGCTGACCGAACCGCTGTACCGGACCAGACCGTAGTCATTGACCGGGAAGCTGGAGCCGGCCGTGGGGCCGATGGTGGTGGTGTGGCTGGAGTTGGACCACCAGGTGCCCGCGCCGTCGGTGCAGTGGCCCGCGGTGACGAAGTAGTTGGCTCCGCTGCTGTTGCGGACGTTGAAGCCGAGGGAGCAGCGCCAGCCGCTCGCGTAGATGGCGTCGCCGCCGGAGATCAGCTTGTTGAACGTGCCGGGGGTGCGCTTGACCTTGATCGCGTCGGCGCTTGCACCGGCGCCGTCCTTGATCTTGGCGATCTCGCTCGAGGAGACGGTGCTGTCGGCGGTGACCACAAGGGCATTGGTCGCCTTGTCGACATACCAGGCGGTGCCCGCGACATCGGCCTCGAGAACGGCGTTGCTCGCCGCCTTGGCCTCTGACGCGCTGAAGGTGGTGGCCCGGTCGCTTCCCGCGTAGGCGGCGGGGGCGGCGAGCGCCGTTCCGGCCACCAGCGCGGAGGTGGCGGCGATCAGGGCCGTGCGTCTCGCCTGGGTGCCGTGGGGGGCAGTGCGCTTGATCCTCAACTCTTCCTCCGAGGGAATCGGGGGTCCGCTTGGGTGGGCAGGCCCGTGAGGCGCAGTCAACGATCACATCGAACTCGGATTCCGACGTGTTCCTGACAAGCGCTTCCCGAAGTATTCGGGCCATTACCCTCAGCGCGCAAGAGGACAATCCGGAACAGTCAGCGTGTGCCCGGCACATGGCCCCGGCGACTTCCGGCCGCCGGGGCGGTGCGCCCATCCCCTGGGTATCCATGAGGACGCAGCTACGGACGCTCAGGTTCCATCGGTTTCCATCGGTCCGTCCGATACCTGTCCGCTCCGGTGCGGAACCCGTCGCGGAACCTCTCAGCTCTCCCTTGCCGGATGGCGAAACCCCAGGTAGTCGCGGAGGGTGCGGCCGGTATACGCGGTGCGGAACACCCCGCGCTCCTGGAGCGGCGGGACCACCCGGTCCACGGAGTCGTCGAGTCCGCCGGGGTCGGATGCGATACGAGGATGAAGCCGTCGGCGGCCTCGCCCCGTACAAAAGCGGCCATCTCGGCGGCGACCGCCTCCGGGGTGCCGATGAACGACTGCCGCCCGGTCGCCTCGATGACGGTCCGCCGGATGGAGAGCCCTTTCTTCTCCGACAGCGCCCGCCACTTGGGCGGCCACCGCGAGCGGATCGGCATGCCGCGCCCCCACCGTGATGGCTCCACGGCGCGGGCGCCCGCAGCCGGTGCTCGGTCTTGTGGCCCCAGGCCGCCTTCTTCAACCGGTGTCGCTCGGTGGCGGTCGGGGATATCGGGCGGGCGGCCGCAACAGGCATGGCAGGCAAGCCGATCAGGAGAAGTGGATCAGCAGCCGCCCCGTTGGCCTCGCAGGTCGGACAGGTCCTCGTCACTGAGACTGAGATCGTTCGCCGCGAGGTTCTCCTCCAGATGATCGAGAGAACCGGTGCCCGGAATAGCCAGCACCGACGGCGAGGTCGCCAGCAGCGAGGCGATCGCGACCTGCGCGGTGGTCGCGCCCAGGCGTGCTGCGACCTTGCCGAGCCGTTCGGCGTCGAGCGGGCCGCCGCCACCGCCGAGCGGGAAGTACGGCACGTACGCGGTGCCCGCTTCCTCGCATTCCGCTAGCAACTCCGTGTCACCGGTGTGCCGGTTCTGCACCGCCGCGACGGGCGCGATCGCCCGGGCCTCGGCGAACTGGGCGGCGTCGACGTTACTGACGCCCAGGTGCCGGATCAGCCCCTCCGCGCGGAGCTCGGCGAGCACCGCGAACCGTTCGGCGATCGACTCGCCGCCCGGTCCGGTCATCCCGCCGACCCGCAGATAGACCAGATCCAGCCGGGCCAGCGCGAGGGAGCGCAGATCCGCCTCGACCAGGCCGCGCAGCTGATCAGGTGTCGCCTGCTCGCTCGGCACACCGTTTGGTCCGGGCAGCGGCCCGACCTTCGTCGCGATCACCAGGTCGTCACAGTAGGGAGCCAATGCCGTACGGATCAGCTCGTTGGCCCGAACCGCTCCCCTGCCGTAGAAGCCAGCCGTGTCGATGTGGTTCACGCCCAGCTCCATAGCCCGCCGGAGCACCGCGATGCCGCTCTGCGGGGCTCGCGGCGGGCCGTCGAAGGTGCCCATCGCCAGGCGCATTGCGCCGAAGCCGAGCCGGTTGATGGTCAGGTCTGCGCCGAGGGAGAAAGTCTTGATCATCATGACGCTCATGGTGTCCGTCGCCACGACGCCCAGCGAGCTCGTGGCAGCTTGCTGCCAGACTGGAGGGATGCGGAACGAACAGGTGTTTTCAGTGCAAGGGGACGCAGAGTTGATCGCGCGTGCCGGTCATCTCTTCGAGTCCGCGCAGACCGAATTCCTGTGTGCCGCCCGGGACCTCAAGACCTGGTCGCAGCCGGAGGCCATGGCCGCGATCAGGAACCGGATGCGTGCTACGAATTCCTCTGACTTCACCTCTCGCAAGCTGCTGAGCCCGGTCGCGCTCGTCGACGAGGAGGCCCGCGCGCACCTGCGGCTGGTGCAGAGCAAGGGGGCACTCGTACGGATCAGCGGCTCGCAGCTGCCGCACGAGACCATCCTCATCGACCGGCGGGTGATGATCCTCGCCGACCAACACACCCCCACCGGCCGTGAGTACACCGTGACGACGTCGCAGATCCTGGTCGACGGCGTCCACTCGCTGTTCCGGGCGATCTGGGACACCGCCGTCGATCTCGACACCTACCTGCGCAGCAACGTCCCGCACCTCGATGCCGACGGCCGCGTGATCCTCCAAGCCCTCGCTTCGGGACTCACCGACGCAACCGCGGCCAACCGGCTCGGCGTCTCGCTACGCACCTACCGGCGGCGCGTAGCCGAACTGATGGCCAAGCTCGAGGCCGACTCCCGCTTCCAGGCCGGGCTGCGTGCGGGCGAGCTGAGGCTGCCCCGCTGAGACCGTAGTGATCGCATCCCGTCAGCGGTCTGCACATCTGAGCACCTCGGGCCACGCCACCAACCATCACGTCAACCCCCGAAGGACCTCCGGAGCTGACCACTCCAGGGCTTTCGCGCCGTAGCCACCCGATTCGACAAGAGGGCGTACATCTTTCATGGCACCGTGACCGTCGCCGCTATTCGCCTCTGGCTTCGCTCGTGACCCGCGGGACAGTCCGTAAGCGGCCTGCGCTACGAGGGCCGCCGCCTCCTTCGGAGTAAAGGAGGCGGCACACATCAGGAGAAAATCGCGTGACGGCCAGCCTCTCGTCAGAGCGGCTGGCCGTCGAAGGGGTCGCCGGAGCCGGGCTTGAACGTCGTGCCGAGGTCGTACTGCGCGATCCCGAAAGGTTGAAAATCGGCATCGGCAAGGACGCGGTAGAGGAACTCAGAGGTGGACATGTCGTACTGGTCCCATGCGCCGCCGTCATCGGACCGCGCAAGGACGGGGTAATCGCCCGGCCGCTCGGCATCGATCAGCCAGAAGTACCCGTCGGCCCATTCGGTGGAGCCCCAGGGCACCAGCCCCTTGCCGCCCGGCGCGTAGATCGCATAGGGATCGACGGCGGAGACGTCTCCGAGCCTGCTGTCCTGGTCGACCGACAGCCAGACCCGCCACTGTGTCAGGAAGTCGAACGAGACGCCCTCGTCGCGCCCCAGAAAGTAGACGGAAGCACTGAAGACGCCGCCGCCGAACACCTCGTAGAGCTCCTTGTAGTCCGCCGGCAGCGGAACCCCCAGCTCTCCCTCGATCGCCGCCCAGTCGACGGAGATCCCGAGTGGCTCCCACCCGGTCAGTTCGATCACTCGCTGAACCCACATACAGCTGTCTTTTAGCACCGGTCTTCGTTCCGATGTCCCTCAGCCCCCTCGTCGCTCACGTCAAGATCGGCAGCCTGGCTGGTGGGTCTGCGGGACGAACGCCTCCAGCGGGGGCCTTGCCCGACTCGACCAGGATCTCGGGCTTCCGTGCCGCGACGTAGTAGCGGACCATCCCGTAGGAGACATCGGCGCCGGTTCCTCAACCAACCGGTGGAAGATCCGCGTGACCGTGTGCCGCTGCTTGCGCGGCCCATCCAGGTCCGCCCGCAGGATCTCGTCGATCACCTGCTTGTACGGATCCAGCCCGGTCGCCCGCGGCGGCAGCTTCTTGCGCGGCTCCGGCCAGGCCGAATCCAACGCCTTCCGCACCGTCCGCCACGTCACGCCGTGCTTGCGCTCAAGCTCCCGCATCGACAGGCGTGACCCGGTAGCTCTCCGTTAGGAGAGAAGGAACGACGTCGCGTTCGCCACGGCCGTCGGCCCCGGCACTGCCCCTTCCGCCTCTGGTGGGAGGGGCAGTGCTGTCGTCTGTGACGGGCTCGCTACCACGCCACGTCGCGCAGTTCCCGGTTGTAACCCTTCTGGATCGCCGATCGCGCCTGGCGGGCATGCACGGGATCGATCCCCCGCTCGCGGGCCCAGGCGTCGTACGGCGCGAGAATCTGTGCGTGCCCGTCCATGAAGTCCTTCGCGTCCGCCTTGACGGCCGCACGTGTGGCGATGGTGCCCGCGGGTGGGTAGCTGGTGACCTGATGGGCGGCGGCGCGGTAGGTGCCCCTGCTGTGCCGGAGCACCGCGCGGTCGAACGTGTCGAGGTCGATGGTGCCCGACTCGGCGTGAAAAGCGCGGGCCCGCATCAGCAGCCCGGTGAGCTCACCGATCCGGTACAGGTCGGTCTCGGTGCCCTCGATACCGTGCGTCGTTGTGGGGTTGGCCGCCTCGTCGTCCAGCCGCTCCAGGTAGTACGCCAGATGGGCGCGGTCAGCGTCGTAGAGCACGGCGAACGACTCCGGGTTCCCGGCGAGATTCCGCACAAGCGCCCTCCGGCCGCTCGCGTAGCGGGTGATGACGGCGTGCGCCTCGCCCGGATACGGATAGTCGGCGACCAGGTGCTCGTCGACCTTGCTCGCGACGAAGGCGGGCCCCTCGACGTCGGAGATCGGGTGCTGCGTGAAGTCACCGATGTACGCGGCCAGCACACGAGCGACGTACGGTTCCAGCCCCGCCGTCATGCGACCGTCGGCCTCCCTGCCCAGCGCGATGACCGTCGCGTGAACGACGCGTGCCATGGGCAGTGTGTGCGTCTGCCGCGCGCCCGTGGTGGCCGCCAGCAGCACCCTGCCGGCCGCCTCCGAGCCGTCCTTCCCCGCACACAGCGGCGTGCCCTGCGTGCCCAGCAGGGTCCGCACCTCTCCGATCCCGGCCAGCCCCTGCCCCGGGTCCAGGGCGCGGGTGGCCGCCTCCGGGTCGTCAGCGAGAGCTGCGGTTTCGGCGGGGACCGTGCGGCACTCGGAGTCATCGTCGGCGAGGACAAGGACCGGCATCAGGACCGCCGCCGCGCTGAGCGCGAGCACACCCGCCACCAGCCCATACCGCGCTCGTCGGCTCAACTTCCGCGGCCGCCGTGTCGGCTCGGACTCCTCCATCCCTGCGTACATTGCTTTGGCTCCGCCCCCGTCGTTCCCTGTTCGTTGTCGTGGACACTGCAGCGTAATGGGTGGGGCCGGGGCGCCCGGGACCTGCGTCTGACGCGGACGAGCCTTCGAGCAGCCGTGGACGTCGAGGGGATCAAGTCAGCGCACGGTGATCTGGTACGAGCGGCGGTGTCGGTTGAACACCATCCCCCACAAGGCGGACCAGGGGCTCGGCTCCGGCTTGGCCTCCGCTGACGAGCACGTCCGGAGCCTGGGCGGACCTGAGGGGATTTGAACCCCTGCCCCCCTCGATGCGAACGAGTTCACCGCTGTGAACGACGTGCCCGGAGTGTCGTCGGGTGCCCAGGAGTGCCACAACGCCCGCGCGGCGGCCATGAACTCGGCGGCGAGCACGGTGAGCGCGTCGCGCTCCCGGCCCAATCCCTCGGCGCGGCAACGCGGTTCGTCGCGCATCCGGTCCGCGCACCCGGAAGCGGCCGCTCTCGAAGTCCACGTAGTGGAGCTTGTCGCGGTCGATGAATCGGCCTGACCGATCCGCTCGGTTGCCGGTGCGACGTGCTCGAGCACGGTGAGCGCGTCAGGCCGGTCGCGCTCAGTCGGTCGTCAACAGCCGCAGTCGCAACCGCAGTCGCAACCGTCACAGCAATCGCAGCCATCACAGCAGTTGCAGCAGTTGCAGCAGTCACAGCAATCGCAGCAGTCCGAGCAGTCATCGCACTTGTGGCACAGACCCTCGCGCGGCTCCCCGGTCCACGGGTCGTGGTACGGGTCCTTGCAGCACACCTGACAGGTGCAGAAGAGCCCGGACCACACCGCGCACCCGGCTATCAGCCCGCGGCGGCGACCCCGGTTCGGCGGCTCGGGCGGCGCGCCGCCGGGGCCGCCGGGCGGGTTGATCCACGGCGACTGCGGGGGTGGTGCGCCCTGGGATCCCTCGGGGCCGAGCATCTCGAACTCCGGCGCGCCGGACCCGCTGTGCGTGGCATCGGTGGTGTGGGCGCAGCCGGTGGTGCCGAAGGCGCGGTCCACCGCGCGCGGCAGTTCGTGCGCCAGCAGCACATGCGCCAGCTTTCCCGAGCCCTTGCTCGCGAACTTGGTGTCCCGGAGGGCGAGCCGCACGCCATGCACCGCGTCGTCGCAGAGCCTGCGCACCTCGGCGAGATCCGCGCCGGTGGCGGCGATCGGGTTCCAGGCGCCGGTCTCGGCGTCCTCGACCAGGTCCTCCACCGCGTCCAGCAGATGGGCCAGCCGTCCGAAGAGCCGTCCGGCCTCCTCCAGCGGGGCCTGGTTCTCCGGCCGCCCGGCCAGGATCGCGGTGTGGCCGAAAGCCGCGGCGGTCGCGGTCTCGGTGGGCTCGGTGATGGTCAGCAGTGAGGTGCCGATCCCGGCCGCGCTCTCGACCCCGGCCTGCCGACCGACCGCGTCGAGCAGTACGGCGGTGTCGAAGCCGATGTCGGCACCACTGCGCGCCCCGGCCCGGTCCCACCGGGCGGCGACCCGGCGGGCGGCCGCGGCGACCGGCCGCCGGGCCAACGCCCCGTCGCCGTCCTCCACATGGTCACGCACCTTCGCCGAGGCCAGCACCAGGGAGACGGTGGCGGCGAGCCGGGCGCCCTCGCCCTGCGCGACGGAGGCGGTGCGCATCCCGCGCAGCGGGCACGGCCCGGCGGTACGCCGCCAGCTGTCGGAGCGTCCGGCCTGGGCCTCAACCAGTACGGAGATCACCAGACCGTCGTAATTGGTGGCAATCCGGGCGAACTGCCCGTGGTCACCCCTCAACGCGAGGCACAACCCGCACAGATGCGCCATCCACTCGGTCCGCAAGTTTTCCGACAGGCGGTGGCGGCAAGGCCGGATAATGCCAAACACAAAGATCCCCGTTCACCCGTACGTCCCCGACGTCACCCGTCCGGCCCGGCGGAGTCTACCCAGCGCTCCGTCAGCCCCCCTAAGCAGGTGGAACTCTGATATGGCGCCAGGCGTTGTGTGCCAGTAACGTCACGAATCCCCTGTGCGGCCGCAATCCACGTGGCACACCATCCGCATCATGGACGACCATGGAGGGGCGGACAGTACACACCGTTAGCGAAAGGAGGCGTCCATGGGATCGGTGCGCAAGGCGAGTGCCTGGCTTGGCCTCGTCGACGACAGCGATGACGAGCGCTACTACGACGACGACTACGCCGAGGGGCCCGAGCCCGGCGACTCCTGGGTGACCGACCCGCGGGTGCGGGTGGCCGACCAGGCCGCGCAGGACCAGGGCACGCGCATCGCCACGGTCACCCCGGACGGCTTCCGGGACGCCCGGGGCATCGGTGAGCTGTTCCGGGAAGGCGTCCCGGTCATCGTCAATCTGACGACGATGGAGCCCGCCGACGCCAAGCGCGTGGTCGACTTCGCGGCGGGGCTGACGTTCGGGCTGCGCGGTTCCATCGAGCGCGTCGCCAACCGCGTCTTCCTCCTCACCCCGGCCGACTACCAGATCGTCAGCGGTGAGGCCCAGCGCTCGATCGGCGGCTTCTTCAACCAGAGCTGAGCCCCCTTTTCAGGGGGCTCGGTTCGCCTCCGGGGCGCCAAAGCCCCTGACGACGGTCGACCGTGCTCGGCCCTCCGCGCGGCGGAGCCGCATATCGATTGCAGCCTCAGGGCCTCCGCGCGCTCTCCCTTACGACAGGGTCGCGCCCCTTCGGCTCACTCGCCCGGGGCTGAGGTGCCCCGGCCGCCTCAGCGGAAGGCATCGAGACCGGTGAGCGCCTTGCCGAGCACCAGTTGGTGCATCTCGACGGTGCCCTCGTAGGTGAGCACCGACTCCAGATTCGTGGCATGCCGCATCACCGGGTACTCCAGCGAGATCCCGTTGGCGCCCAGGATGGTCCGGGCCGTGCGGCAGATGTCGATCGCCTCCCGCACATTGTTCAGCTTGCCGAAGCTGACCTGCTCGGGGCGGAGCCGCCCGGCGTCCATCCGCCGCCCCAGATGGTGGGCCAGCAGCACACCCTTGTGCAGTTCCACCGCCATATCGGCCAGCTTGGCCTGGGTGAGCTGGAAGCCTCCGATCGGACGGCCGAACTGCTCACGGGTCCGGGAGTAGTCGAGCGCCGCCTCGAACGACGCGCGGGCCGCGCCCATCGCACCCCAGACGATGCCGTAGCGGGCGTGGCTGAGACAGCTCAGCGGTCCGCGCAGCCCGGTGACCTCGGGGAGCACCGCGTCGGCGGGCAGCCGTACCTCGTCCATCACCAGTTCGCTGGTGACCGAGGCACGCAGCGACCACTTGTGCTTGATCTCGGGAGCCGAGAAGCCCGGGGTGTCGGTGGGCACGGCGAATCCGCGGATGCCCTCGTCGGTGCGGGCCCAGACCACCGCGACCCCGGCCACCGAACCATTGGTGATCCACATCTTGCGGCCCGTCAGCACCCAGTCGGAACCGTCCCGTTTGGCGTGGGTGCGCATGGCGGCCGGGTCGGAGCCGATGTCGGGCTCGGTGAGTCCGAAGCAGCCGATGGTCTCCCCGGAGGCCATCCCCGGCAGCCACCGCTGCTTCTGCTCCTCGGAGCCGAAGCGGTGGATCGCGTACATCGCCAGCGAGCCCTGCACCGAGACCAGGGAACGGATCCCGGAGTCGGCGGCCTCCAGCTCCAGACAGGCCAGTCCGTACTGGACAGCGCTCGCGCCCGCGCAGCCGTAACCCGTCAGCGACATCCCGAGCGCCCCGATCGAGCCCAGCTCCCGGGCCAGTTCGCGGATACCGGGCAGCTCACCGCGCTCGTACCAGTCGGCGATATGCGGCAGGACGCGGTTGGCGGCCCACTGCCGGACGGTGTCACGGACCGCCAGGTCCTCGGGCCCGAGAAGGTCGTCGATGCCCAGCGGATCGCTCGGGTCGAACGGCGGCAGGGTGCCAGCGGACATGGGTAGCGGCCTCCGGTGGGATACGGCGGGATACGGCGGATGCGGCGGATGCCCACCGGTGGCCGGGCGCGCCCTCCGCCCCTGGACCGCTGATCATCCGTGTCGGCTCCGACGCTACGGCCGGGTCCCGTCCGCCGTCCAGACCCACTCGGGCCCGTTCGGTGGCTCCGCGCCAGGTCAGCCGGAGGACTCGGCGCCCACGACGGCCGCGCGGTCGCGGCGGGCCGGGAGCTCCGAGGTGTCCGGGACCTCCGCGGCGTCCACACGGGCCGTGGCGCCCGGACCGTCCGCGGCGCCCGGCGCGGACTCCTCCTCGTCGGCGGGGGCGCACTCCATGGTCTTCGGCAGCCGCAGCGCGGCCAGTGCGCCGATCAGCAGCAGACCCGCGCTGACCACGAGCGTCACATGCAGTCCGTGGACGAACGAGGCGCGGGCGGCGGCGCGCAGCGCCTTCCCGGCCGCCCCGCCGAGCTCGTGGGAGACCTCGTACGCCGCGCCCAGCGACTGTCCGGCGTCGTTGCCGGCCTGCTGCGGCACCCCGGTGACCGAGGAGACACCGGGCTTGTAGGCGGCGTTCATCACGCTGCCCAGCAGCGCTATGCCGATTCCGGCGCCGAGTTGGTAGGAGGTCTCGCCGATGGCGGCCGCGCCACCGGCCGACTTCGCGGACGCCTCGTTGAGCATGGACTCGTAGGCGCCGAAGAGCGTGGTCTCCAGGCCGAAGCCGAGGACGATGAAGGCGCCGATGAGCACCGCGGGCCGGTCGGACTGGCCCATGACGGTGAGGGAGAGCACCGCGGCGGCGGTGAGCCCGAAGCCGAACGCCACCATGGTGCGCGGGCCGAGCCCCTGGAGCATCCGGGACCCCGCGAGTCCGGCGGCCATGGCGGCGAAGGTGAGCGGCAGCAGCCGCAGCCCGGTCTCGAGCGGGGTGAGTCCCAGCACCAGCTGGAGGTACTGCGCCGCTATGAGCTCCAGGCCGACGAGCGCGAGCAGGGCCAGGACGATACAGCCGACCGAGATCGAAAAGGCCGCCCGGGCGAAGAGGTTGAGATCGACCAGCGGATGCGCCCGGCGCCGCTGACGGCGGACGAACAGCACCAGCAACAGGACGCCGCACAGCACCGGGAGGGCGGTGACCGGCTCCAGCAGACCGAAGCCGCTGCCCACCCGCTTCACTCCGAAGACCACGCAGAACAGTCCACTGGCCGCCATGACCGCGCCCAGCACGTCCCACGGCCCGTCGCCTTCGCCGATGGACTCCGGCAGCAGCCAGCGGCCCACCGGAAGGGCCACCGCCATCAGCGGGATGTTGATCAGGAAGACCGAGCCCCACCAGAAGTGCTCGACCAGGAATCCGCCGAGCAGCGGGCCGACGGCCGCGCCGACGGCGGCCACCGCGCTCCATATCCCGATGGCGAGGGCGCGCTCCCGGCGGTCGGGGAAGACCTGGCGCAGGATCGACAGCGTGGCGGGCATGATCATCGCGCCGCCGATGCCCAGCAGGGCACGGGCCCCGATGAGGATCTGGGGGGTGGCGGCGAAGGCCGCGAGGGCCGAGGCGGCGCCGAAGAGCCCGTAGCCGAGCAGCAGCACCCGGCGTCTGCCGACGCGGTCACCGAGGGTGCCGAAGAGGATCAGCAGGGACGCGCACACCAGCGGATAGGCGTCCACGATCCACAGCAGCTCGATCGAGCCGGGGCGAAGGTCCTCGGTGACGGCGGGGACGGCCACGTGGAGCACGGTGGCGTCGACGGCTACGAGCAGCAGGCTGACGCAGAGCACCAGCAGGACAACCCAGCGGTTCGCGCCGTCGCCCGCTTCGGTGCCGCGCCATTGCCGGGGAACGCCCGCCGTCCGCTGATCGCGGCCCGTGGTCGTCCCGGACATGTACGCACCTCCCTGGTCTTGCGCTCGCGATCCGCCCGGGAGGGCGGAAACGTCACGTCGTAGAGACGCGTCCGGTGACCCGGTGGCGAAGGCGCGAGTGAGAGGTCAGGGTACGCGAGTCGGCGCGCCGACCGTGTGCCGCAGGTCATGTTGCACCTGGCACATGAGGCGGTTACGGAGGCGTACGTTCCGTCGTTCCCCTTTTGTCCCTTGGCTCGCCCGCGTCTCCCTGGCGTCATGGAGGTGGCGCCAGGGTGTCGTACTCACGGTTGTCCACAGGCGCCGCGGGCGATCCGGATCGTGCTTGATAATCGTCGCCGTGACTGATCTCGCCCATGCCGCCACCGTGCCGCGCAGCGACGACGGCCGGCCCGGCCGCACCGTGCGCGCCGCGCTGCGCCGAGCCACCCCCGCGCTGCTCGCGTATGCGGGGACGCGCCTGGTCGGGCTGGTGGTTCTGGCCATCTGGGGAGCAGTGGCGGACAAGAGTCCCCACCAGCTTCTCGCGGCCCGCTGGGACTCCCTCTGGTACTCCCGTATCGCCGAGGAGGGGTACGGCTACACACTGCGTCTGGCAGACGGCTCGATCCACTCGAACCTGGCATTCTTCCCGCTGCTGCCCACGCTGGAGCGGGTGATCTCGGCCATATCTCCGCTGGACGCGGCCGACGCCGGGCTGGCGGTGAGCTGGGTCACCTCGCTGTTCGCCGCGTGGGGGATCTTCGCGGTCGGCGATCTGCTGTACGGACGACGGGTGGGCACCGTGCTGGCGGCGCTCTGGGGAGTGCTGCCGGTCGGGATCGTGCAGTCGATGGCGTACTCCGAGTCGCTCTTCACGGCGCTGGCCGCCTGGGGGGTGTATGCGGCGCTGACCCGCCAGTGGCTGTGGGCGGGCGTGCTTGCGGCGCTCGCGGGGCTCACCCGGCCGGTGGGGGCGGCGGTGGTCGCCGCGCTGTGGGTGGCGGCGGCCGTCGAGCTGCTGCCCGAGGGCAGGTGGCGGCGGGCCTGGCGCACCCATCCCCGGCTGCTCGCCGGGGTAGTGCTGGCACCGCTGGGCTGGCTGGGCTATGTGGCATGGGTCGGCTTCGAGACCGGCAGCGTCACCGGCTATTTCGATGTGCAGAACGGCTGGGGGAACGGCTTCGACGGCGGCCTGGCCTTCGCGGGCTTCATCGGCGGGATGCTGTTGGGCCCGTCCTTCCCTGCCGGGCTCGCGCTGCTGGCCGGTGTCGCGGCGCTGCTGTGGCTGTACGCACGCGGTGTGCGGCAGCGCCAGCCGCTGCCACTGCTGGCGTACTGCGGGTCGGTGCTGGTGCTCGCGCTGAGCGCGAAGGGCTACTTCGGCTCGAAACCACGGCTGTTGATACCCGCCTTCCCGCTGCTGCTGCCGCTCGCGCTGGCGTTGGCCCGGCAGCGTCCGGTGCGCACGGCGCTGGTCCTGGGCTCGGTGGGGCTGGCCTCCGCGCTCTACGGGGCGTTCTGGCTGCATGGTTCGGGACCGCCGTGATCCGGCCATCCGGCCGAGCGGCGCCGGCCCGGCGGGCGGCCCCCGTACGGACCGGCGTCGGCCCGGGAAACGGGCGGGAACGGCACGGCTAATCACCGATAAACGCCGCTGTAAGAAATCCATAAAGGACCGGTTGACCGCCGATAGGAAGGCCGTGCGCACAAAAGCTCCGGGGGCTCGTGGATTACGCGGGAAAGGCGCGGCCAAAAGCACCCGACGAGACGAAGTCCACATCACATCGTCATCACAAAGCGACCTGATCGACCGAACCCGCCTGTCACGCAATGTAACGTCGATTAGGTGCGTACCGAAGACAAGCTCCCCGAGGCGGAGGAGCGCCCGACCGATCTCGCGCGACCGCGCATGACCCGCACCCGCCGCTGGCTGCTCGGGTCCACTCTGGCGGTCTACGCGGCCACCGTCATCGGCGTGCTCACCACCTCGTGGCTGGTGAAGCTGGACTGGCAGGTCATGCTGTTCCGGCCCTACAAGCAGTGGCCGGAGTTCCATACCTTCCTGGACTATTTCGTCGTCATGGGCCAGCGCGGCCCCACCGCCGTGGCGGTCGCATGCTGGCTGGGATGGTGCTGCCACCGGCAGCGCACCCTGCGTCCGCTGCTGGTGCTCGGCTCCTCGCTGCTGCTGCTGAACATCACCGTGGGCTCCGTGAAGCTGGGCTTCGGACGGCTCGGCCCGCACTACGCGACCACCGTCGGCTCCAATGAGATGTGGGCGGGCGGCGATATATTTCCTTCGGGTCACACCGCGAACGCCGTGGTCACCTGGGGTGTTCTGGCGTATCTGGCGACCACTCCGGTGGCCCGCAGGGTCGCCTCGCTGATCGCCACGGGCTTCGCCTTCGGCGTCGGCATGACCACCGTCTATCTCGGCACCCACTGGCTGAGCGATGTGGTGCTCGGCTGGGCCGCCGGCGTTCTGGTGCTGCTGGCCCTGCCCTGGCTGGAGCCGGTGATGTACCGCGCCGAGGTGCTGCTGCTCGGCCTGTGGCACCGGCTGCGCCAGCACAGCGGCCGGGCGCCGGTACCGGTTCCCGTCCCCTCGATCCGGCCGGTGGCCGGATCGACTCTGGCCACCCCGCGGATCGCCCGCGACGACGAACTGCCGCCGCGTGAGCCGGTGGGCGTGGCCGGGCGCCCCGGCGGCCCCACCGCCCGGATCGCCGAGCCCCGCCAGCACCATCCGGTCCGCCAGCACCAGCACTCCGTGCGCTCCGAGCGGACCCCGGTCAGCCCGGGCGGCAGCCGCCGCCCGCCGCACGCCGACCGGGTGCCCCGCACCGCCACCGGGCCCTACGGCTCCGGCGCGGGCCGCGGGCGTACGACGGCCACCGGCGGCTGACGCCCGCCCGGCCACGGGACGGTACGCACCAGCGCCCCGTAAGGCCACCGCACCAGGACCGCGCAAACGGCCCCGGACGCTCCGGTGAGAGCGTCCGGGGCCGTTGTTGTGCCCCCTGCGTGTGGCGGCGTGGCGCGCGGCTCAGCCGCGCCAGCAGCGCCGTACGACGTCGTCGGCCACCTCGAAGTTGATCCGCCCGAAGAGGTATTCCATGGTGATGATCGCGCCCGGCGGCACCGCCCGCACGGTGCTCCAGCCGCGCTCCCGCGCCCGCTCCTCAGCGGTTCTCGCGTCGAGCCCCACATAGCTGTCGAGGTCGTCGTCGGGTTCGTCCGGACGGTTCGGTACAGGTCCCATGACAGCCACCGTAGGCGGCGCCGAACGAGTGGGAAAGCGAGATCTGGATCACGGCGAGCACCGCTCCATCTGCCCCGAGTCCAGCATTCGTCACACTTGTGTCACAGAAAACACGCCCGGGTTTGTTAGTGACTTTGTCACTCTTCCGGGGCTCATGTTGACACCTCCGGGATGGCCGGTCTCTTTTTCATTGATTTCCCGTGCCAAAGGCGCTGGTCTGGTATAGGCACAGGCCCGCGGATCATCCTGTCGAACGAATTGCGCGGCCGACGGAAAAGCATCGCCGGGAAGATCGCCCGGAAGCAGCCGGAGCACACAATTCCACCACAAATCGCCGATCGTGAACCGTCGGGTTTACCCGGGGGCGGACGCGGTACCCGCCGCCACCGGAGCGAACATGACTGACTCGACCGACTCACCCGATGCGACCCGCGACAAGAAGGCGACCGGCCATATCACCCCGGTGGCGCTCCTGCGCTCTGCCCGTGAACAGCTCGCCGAGCTGACGGGCCTGTATCCCGAGGCGGTGCCGCGGTTGGAGCGGACCGAGGACGGATGGGCGCTGGAGGCCGAGGTGGTGGAGCTGGCCCGGGTACCGGAGACGATGAGCCTGATGGCTCTGTACGAGCTGACTCTCGATCCGGACGGCGTGCTCACCGGCTACCGCCGTATCCGCCGTTACGAACGCGGGCGAAGTGACCCGAAGTGACCGCGGCTGACCGTACGGAGGTCCACCGGCCTGCCCGGACGCGACCCGACGGAGCTGACGACCAACCGGAGCTGAGAGGAGCACATCCGACATGACAACCGTTGTCCCGGCGCAGCAGTCCAGGGGCGGGGGCGGCACCAGCGGCCTGTACGACGTCCTGGAGCTCATCCTCGACCGGGGATTAGTGATCGACGCCTTCATCCGCGTCTCCCTCGTCGGCATCGAGATACTCAAGATCGACGTCCGGGTCGTGGTGGCCAGCGTCGACACCTATCTCCGCTTTGCCGAGGCATGCAACCGGCTCGACCTGGAGGCCGGTCCCAACAAGTCCCCCGGGATCCCCGAGATCCTCGACGGCGCCACCGAGGGCGCCGCGCGCAGCAAGACCAAGGGGGCGCTGTCCGGCGCCGGGGAGACGGTCAGCAAGGCCGCCGGCAGCGTGGCCGAGGCGCTCCGTGGCGATGAGCGCGAGGAGGAGCCCGCCCGCGGGCGCGGCCGCCGTACGGCCCCTCGCAAGGCGGCGTCGAAGAAGGCGGAGGAGGGCGAGTGAACACCTACGTCTACGGCATCGCGCGGGGCGAGGTCTCCGATCTCGGCGACCGGCTGCGCGGTATCGGCGACCCCCCGCTGCCGGTCCGCGCGCTCACCGAGGGCGAGCTGTCCGCGATCGTCAGCGACTGCCCGGCCGAACTCAAGCCCCGGCGGCGCGATCTGCTGGCCCATCATCATGTGCTGGCCGAGGTGGGCGACGCCCATCCGGTGCTGCCGATGCGCTTCGGCTCGGTGTCGACGAGCGACGACGACGTGCGCACGGTCCTGTCCGAGCACGCCGACCGCTACCACGACCAGCTGTCCCGGCTCGCGGACCGGGTGGAGTACAACGTCAAGGCGATGCACGAGGAGAACGCCGTACTGCACCAGGTGCTCTCCGAGGAGCCCGAGCTGCGGTTGATGGCCGAGGCCAACCGGGCCTCCGGCGGCGGCACCCACGAGGAGCGGATGCGCTTCGGCGAACTGGTGGCCGCCGCGGTCCAGGCGCGCGAGGTACGTGACGCGCAGATCGTGGAGGAGGCCCTCGCCCCCACCGCCGAGGCGGTGCGCCCCGGTCCGGAGCGCGGCAGCTGGTTCCTGAGCCTGTCGGTGCTGCTGGCCGAGGACGCCGCCGAACCCCTCCTGGAGGCGGCGGCCGAGCTGGAGAAGGCCCATCCCTGGCTGACGCTGCGGGTCAACGGGCCGCTGCCGCCGTACAGCTTCGTCGATTCCTGATGCTGCTGATCGGCTGGGTGCTCCGGCAGCTCCTCGCCCAGGCGGAGCGGGAGTACTACGACCCCGCGAGCATCCAGGGCGCGCTGATCGCCCTGGAGAGCCAGTTGACGGAGGGGCTGATCGACGAGGAGGAGTTCGAGCGGCAGGAGGACGTACTGCTCGACCGGATGGAGGAGGCGCGCCGATGGGCGCACGGGACCCCATGACCACCGCCTACGGCTCCCCCGTGGCATCCCGCGCGCCCGCGCCGGGCGGTCTGGCCGCCCGGGGCGAGAGCGGGGCCAACCTGGCCGACATCCTGGAGCGGGTGCTCGACAAGGGCGTGGTCATCGCGGGCGACATCCGTATCAATCTGCTCGACATCGAACTGCTCACGATCAAACTGCGGCTGATCGTGGCCTCCGTCGACAAGGCCAGGGAGATGGGCATCGACTGGTGGGAGCACGATCCCTCGCTCTCGTCACGCGCCCGCGGCCGGGACGAGCTGGAAGGGCGGGAAGAGGGCTGATGACACAAGCACCTCGGGGGGAAACACCTCGGGCCGACGGACTCCAGTACGCGTACGCGGTCGTGCGTGACACCGGCGCGCCGGCCGCGGCCCTGGCGGGCGTACGGGGGGTGGCGGGCGAACCGGTGCGCGCCGTCGTCCATCTCGGTCTCGCGGTGGTGGCGGGCCCGGTCCCGGCCGAGCAGTTCGGCGAAGGGCCGCTGAAGGAACGGCTGGAGAGGCTGGAGTGGCTGGAGCGGATCGCCCGCGCCCATGCGCGCGTGGTGGACGCCGCCGGTGCGGGCACCGGTGTGGTGCCGGTCCGGCTGGCCACCGTCTGCCGCGGTGAGGAGGGTCTGCGGCGCATGCTGGAGACCGGACGGGAACGGTTCACCGAGGCGCTGGACCGGCTGGACGGCCGGGTCGAATGGGGCGTCAAGGTGTACGCCGCGCCGCCCCCGCCCGCCGAGCCGACCACCGCGCCCACGGCCGCCGGCTCCGGCCGCGACTATCTGCGCAGACGCCGGGCCGAGCGCCGGGCGTCACAGGAGCGCTGGGGGCGGAGCGAGGACGGTGCGCGGCAGGTGCACGACGCCCTGTGCGCCCATGCCGAGCAGGCCCGGCTGCATCCGCCGCAGGACGCCCGGCTCTCCGGTACGGCGGACCGCAATGTGCTCAACGCCGCGTATCTGGTGCCGCGTGCGGAGAGCTCCGCGTTCGCCGGGCGGGTGGAGGAGCTGGACCGGCGGTCGGCGGGGGTGCGTCTGGAGCTGACCGGGCCGTGGGTGCCGTACTCCTTCGTCGCCCCGTCCGGCGACGACACCGGGCGGGCGGAGACCAGGCGGGAACGGTCCGGCGGATGACCACAAGCCCCCTGGCCCATCGGCAGATCGCCCTGGTGGATCTGCTGGACCGGCTGCTCGCCGGCGGTGTGGTGATCACCGGTGACCTCACCCTGCGGATCGCCGACGTCGATCTCGTCCGGATCGACCTCCGCGCGCTCATCAGCTCGGTGAACGAGAACGTGCCGTCCCCCTGGGAGGAACCGTGAGCCGGAAGGTGGAGCTGGACCAGGACACCGTCGAACGCGATCTGATGAAGCTGGTGCTGACCGTCGTGGAGCTGCTGCGGCAGCTCATGGAGCGGCAGGCGCTGCGCCGGGTGGATCAGGGCGATCTGACGGAGGACCAGGAGGAGCGGATCGGTCTGACGCTGATGCTGCTGGAGGACCGGATGAGCGGGCTGTGCGAGCGCTACGGGATCGCGCCGTCGGATCTCAATCTGGACCTTGGGCCACTCGGTCCGCTGTTGCCCCCGAGGGAGTGACGCTGGACAGCCCTCCGCGGATCGGGGCACCCATCGGGTGATCATGGCGGAAAACCGTTTCGCATCCGGTCTCCGGACGCGGAGGGAGCCTTCGATGACGACGCACACCACGCGCGCCACGACCGGCGGGGTGTGGCGGCCGCGACAGGGCCGGTTGCTCGTGGACTGGCTGACCACCACCGACCACAAGAAGATCGGCCATCTCTACCTGATCACCTCCTTCGGCTTCTTCCTCATCGGAGGAGCACTGGCGCTGGTGATGCGGGCCGAGCTGGCCCGGCCGGGGATCCAGCTCATCTCCCAGGAGGAGTTCAACCAGGCGTTCACCCTGCATGGCACCATCATGCTGCTGCTGTTCGCCACCCCGACCTTCGCCGGGTTCGCCAACGAGATCATGCCGTTGCAGATCGGTTCGCCGGATGTGGCCTTTCCCCGGCTCAATATGCTCTCGTACTGGCTGTTCCTGTTCGGCGGGCTGATCGTGGTGTGCGGTCTGATGGTGCCCGGCGGCGGTGCCGACTTCGGCTGGACCGGCTACGCCCCGCTCAACAGCGTGGTGCGCTCCCCCGGCGTGGGCGCCGATATGTGGATCATGGGGCTTGCGCTGGCGGGCTTCGGCACCATCCTGGGTGCGGTCAACTTCCTGACCACCATCATCGTGATGCGCGCCCCGGGGATGACGATGTTCCGGATGCCCATCTTCACCTGGAACACGCTCTTCACCTCGATCATGATCCTCATGGCGTTCCCGGTGCTGGCGGCGGCACTGCTGGCGCTGGAGGCGGACCGGCGGTTCGGGGCGGTGGTCTTCGACCCCCGGTTCGGCGGAGCACTGCTGTGGCAGCATCTGTTCTGGTTCTTCGGCCATCCCGAGGTCTACATCATCGCGCTGCCGTTCTTCGGCATCATCACCGAGATCATCCCGGTCTTCTCCCGCAAGCCGATCTTCGGCTACCTCACGCTGATCGGCGCGACGATGGCCATCACCGGGCTGTCGATGGTGGTCTGGGCGCACCATATGTTCGCCACCGGCGCGGTGCTGCTGCCGTTCTTCTCACTGTTGTCGTTCCTGATCGCGGTGCCGACCGGGGTGAAGTTCTTCAACTGGATCGGCACGATGCTGAACGGTTCGCTGTCCTTCGAGGCACCGATGCTGTGGGCCGTCGGCTTCTTGGTGAGCTTTCTGTTCGGCGGGCTGACCGGAGTCATCCTGGCGTCGCCCCCGCTCGACTTCCAGGTCACCGACACCTACTTCGTGGTCGGCCACTTCCACTACGTGGTGTTCGGAACGGTCGTCTTCGCGACGTTCGCGGGCTTCTACTTCTGGTGGCCGAAGTTCACCGGGAAGCTGCTGAACGAGCGGCTGGCCAGGATCCACTTCTGGACGCTGTTCGTCGGCTTCCACACCACCTTCCTGGTGCAGCACTGGCTGGGCGTGGAGGGGATGCCACGGCGCTACGCCGACTATCTGGCGGCGGACGGCTTCACGACGCTCAACACGGTCTCCACGATCGGGGCGTTCCTGCTCGGACTCTCCACGCTGCCGTTCCTCTACAACGTCTGGTGGACGGCCTCGTACGGCCAGAGGGTCGAGGTGGACGACCCCTGGGGGCACGGCCGCTCGCTGGAGTGGGCCACCTCCTGTCCCCCGCCCCGGCACAACTTCACTGCGCTGCCGAAGATCCGCACCGAGTCCCCCGCCTTCGATCTGCATCATCCGGAGGTGGCACGGGTCGCACTGGAGGAGGACCAGCAGACCAGGTGGCGCGGCGAGTGACCGGGCGTGCGGTTCAGTTCAGGGCGCGGTCCAGCCGGTCCCTGATCCGGCGGACGTGGTCGGTGAGTTCGGCGGGCTCGCGCACCTCGAAGTCGAAGCCCATCAGCATGATGTGGATCACCATCACGTCGAGGCGGTGGGCGCCGGTGTGCAGCAGACAGCTGTGCTCGTCGACCGCCTCCAGCACCCCGGCCGACGGCGAGACGTGCTCGGCCGCCCGCTCGGCGGAGACCCGCAGCAGCACCGTGGCCTTCTCGGCGTACGCGGCGGTGGAGATCCCCTTGGAGACATAGGCGGCGAGGTCGTCGGCGGGCGGGCGGCGCGGGGCGACCCGCGGACCGTGCGGCGGGGTCGGGGTGATCCGGTCGACGCGGTAGGTGCGCCAGTCCTCACGGTCCACGTCCCAGGCGACCAGATACCAGCGGCGCTGGGTGCAGACCAGCCGATGAGGTTCGGCGGTGCGGCGGCTGACGGTGCCCCCGTGGTCGCGGTACTCGAAGCGCAGCCGGCAGCAGTCCCGGCAGGCGTTGGCCAGTTCGGTCAGCACCGCCGGGTCCACCCCGGGCCCGGGGATCCCGCCGATCATCGGCACGGTGAAGGCGTTCAGGGCGCCCACCCGACGGCGCAGCCGGTCCGGCAGCACCTGCTCCAGTTTGGCCAGGGCTCGTACCGAGGTCTCCTCGATGCCCTCGACTCCGCCGCCCGCGGCCTGGCGCAGCCCGACCGCGACCGCCACCGCCTCGTCGTCGTCGAGCAGCAGCGGGGGCAACTGGGCGCCGGCGCCCAGCTGGTAGCCGCCCGCCGTACCCGGTGCGGAGTGCACGGGGTAGCCGAGTTCGCGCAGCCGGTCGATATCGCGGCGTACGGTGCGCGGGGTCACCCCGAGCCGGTCGGCAAGGTCAGCGCCGGACCATTCACGGTGGGCCTGCAAAAGCGAGAGCAGGCGGAGCAGGCGTGCCGAGGTATCCAACATGAAGAGGAGTCTGCCATCCCTTGAGGACAGATCCTGTCCTCAAGGGACCGTAGCGTTGGAGCACCCGACCGCCCCGCACGGATCAGACGGGCGCCTCGACCCGGATCGCCAGGTCGTTGTCCCGGGTGTAGTACGGACGCACCCGCGCCTGGCCGTGCGGGGCGGTCAGCTCCATGGACGGATAGGTGAAGATCTCCTTCTTGTCCGGCACATCGTCCAGGATGCGAGCCAGCCGCGCGGGCGGCTCCTCCGCGTCCGCCGGGCGCAGCCGCAGATCCCAGAGGTCCGCGCCGCCGCCCCAGTCCTCGGTCAGCTCGGCGAAGGGCAGGGTGCAGAAGAAGTCCGCGCCGTCCGCGGTGACCGGCACGGTGCGCACCCGGGCGGTGTCCCGGCGGCAGCGTGCCTCGAGGACCGCGCCGGCCAGCCACTCCGCGGGGTGCTGGACGCGGTGGAGCCGCCCTCGGACGGCCATCGCGCCGTCCTCCAGCAGGATTTCCCCGGCCTCGGCGTGCGGCGCCCGCCGCCAGCTGCGCAGGGAGAGATTGCCGTGCTTGGTGGCGTACGGGATGCGCACGGACAGCGGTGAGGTACTCGGCCCGGGTCTGCGGTCCACCAGGGAACGCAGATCGTTCAGCCCCGGTACCAGCCGCCGCGGTTCGGCGTCCCCGTACGCCATATGGACGTCCCAGCGGCCCTCGGGCAGCGCGACGGTGCTCGGCAGCGCGGCCTGGAGACGGCCGTCCCCGGTCGGGCCGAGCGGCAGCCGCACCTCGCCGCCGTCGCGGCCCTCCGCGCCCCGGAGAATCAGGACCAGCGCACCGTTCCAGTCGTCGTAGCTGCCGGGCTGCGGCCGGACCCAGTCGGTGATGTGGAAGGTGAGCCCACCGGCGGAATCCGCCACGCAGTCGGCGCGGGTGGGGGCGGCCTCTCCGGCCTCGCTCATGCTGTCCTCCTGGGTCCGCTCCGCTGCCCCCGCTGACGTCATGGACACACCTCCGCTCAGAGCACTCATGCCACCCGCACCTTCCGCAGCGAGTCCTTCGTCACCAGCGCACCGCTGAGCAGGGTGCCGCGGGCGCGGTGGAGGGTGCCGCGCAGTCCGCTGCGCGCGACGAGGTCGGCGAAAAGGGAGTCGTAGCGCCCGGCCACCCGCGAGGGGTCGAAACGGGCCGAGTCCTTCAGCGCCGCCTGCCCCATCTGCTGCCGCAGTTCATCGTTGTTGATCAGCTCCAGCAGGGCTCCGGCCACCGCGTCGGCGTCACCGGTCGGCACCAGACGGCCGTCCACCCCGTTGTCGATGATCTCGGCCGGGCCGTGCGGGCAGTCGGTGGAGACCACCGGGAGCCCGCAGCGCATCGCCTCCACGATGGTCATGCCGAACGACTCCAGGCTGGAGGTGACGGCCGCGATGGAGCCCTTGGCCCACTCGGGGTCCAGCGGATGGGCCGGACCCATGAGGAAGACGTGGTTGTACAGGCCGAGTTGGTCGATCAGCGCGCGCAGCTTGTCGTGCTGGGCGCCGCCGCCGTAGATCCGCAGCCGCCAGTCCGGGCGGGCCGCGCTGACCTTGGCGAACGCCCGTATCAGCAGGTCGTACCGTTTGACCGGGGCCAGCCGCCCGGCCGCGACGACCCACTTGCCGGTGCCGTCGGCGGGCTCGAGTCCGGGCTCGGGCACGCTGTTGGGCACCGCCTCGATCCGCACGCCCGGCAGCCGCATCTGGCCGCGGTAGGTCCTGGCGTCGGCCTCGGTGACGGTGGTGACGGCGTCCAGCCGCGGATAGACACCGCGCAGCGCCCGCTTCAGCCCCCGGGAGTGGGTGCTGAGCGTCAGATGCTCCTGGCCGACGCGCATCGGGCCGCGCCGCGCCTCACGCGCGATGTGCATATTGAGGCCGGGGCGGGTGCCGACAACGACATCGGCCTCAAGCCCCCTGAGGTGTTCGGCGATCCGGCGGTCGGTGAGCGCGCTGTACTGCTTGTAGCGGCCCTCGCCGGTGGGGAAGACCTTCGCGGGGCGGGCGTGGTCAGGGTCCGCTCCGTCGTAGGTGGGGCTTCCCTTGCGGATGTCCACCAGATGGCTGAGCCGCACATGCGGCCCGGGATCGAAGATCGGCCGATCACGGTGCCGGAACACCGAGACGATCTCCACGTCGTGCTGCTCGCCCAGGGTGCGGGCGAGGTTGTACGTGGTCCGGATCGTCCCACCGATCCCGTACGCGTTGTGAATCAGGAATGAGATGTGCATCCGTCCCCGTCGTCCCCGTATTGGGCTGGTTCCCCGCGGACGAGAGACTCGTCCGCCTACCACGTGGTAAGACCTCGCCCCGGTTGGCAGGGTTGGGCCGCATCACCGCTTTGTTCCAGAACAGATGTGAAATCGGTAGCGAACCGAGGGAACGTCGAGGGCTTCTGACGCATCGGAGTCCAGGGGTGGCCGGGCCGCGTGACCCCCGCCGTGGATGGCCCGTTGTTCTCCATATGAGCCGGGAGATGCCCGGCACAGGACCGATACCGAGGAGCCACCCGTGCCGCGCATGCTCGACGTCAGCGATGACGTACGCGCCGAGATCGGCGACGAAGAAGCCGACCGGCTGCTCGCCGGTGACAATGCCCCGGGCGCCTACGACTGCACGTCCTGCCGCACCCCGGGCAACACCGACCAGGAGGCCACCAGCACCGTCCTCTTCGTCGGGCAGGAGACGGCCGTGCTCGCCTTCGCGCATGCCACCTGCGTCCCGTCCCAGGTGGTGCCGGTCTCCGAGGAGCAGTTGCGCGGCGCGGTGCGGTCCATCACCGGGGAGGACGCCGCCGATCCGCTCCCGGCGGCGGCGCACTCCGCCGCCGCGCCCTCCGGCTATGCGACCCCGTCCGGCTATCCGGAGGCGCCGCAGCCGCAGGCCCGGACCCAGGCCGTCCAGGCTCCCGCGCAGTCGCCGGAGCGGGCCGCGTCGTCGCCGCAGGCCGTGCTCGGGGTCACCAGCGGGGTGGTGCTGGTGGGCGGGGAGGCGCGGCCCGCGCTGGTGGTCGAGCCGACGGCGCCGATCACCCGGCCCGGATCAGGCCGGCGCGACGACTTCCTGTCCCTCCTCACCGAGCAGGGCTTTCTGCCGGTCGTCGATCTGAACCGGCCGCCCGGCCCCAACCACGGCTGGTCGGTACTGATCGCCATGGGGCAGCTGCACGCGGTCCTGATGCCCTCGGCGAGCGGCGGCGCCCCGGTGGCCTGGTGGCAGGCGCACCACCCGATGCCGCTCAGCGAGGGCTGGCGGCATGCCGTCGGCCGCTCCCAGCAGGTGATGCTGTACGCCGCACCGGCGGGCACCATCGGCACCCAGCCGCGTGAGGACCAGCTGCGCGCGGCGCTGGACCGGGCCGCGGCGAGCGGCGCGCTGGTCGGCGCCTCGATGCCGCTCGCGGGCACCTGACGCCCATGGCCTCCGCCGTTCCCGGCCCCGCCTACCTGCCGCGGGCAGCCCATTCGCCACCGATGCCGCATCCGACGGGCGGCCGGGTCGTTGGCACATACGTGCACGCATACGACCTCCCCTATCGTTCCCCCTCATACGGCTACATTCCGGCAATGCGCCCCGCGTTGGAGGAATCGGCCGACCCCTGGCGGCAGTCGGCCACGCCGATCTACGACGCGCTGTACGCCGAGTACCGGAGGCTGTTCCGGGCGCTGCCCGGCGACCGTTCGGACGAGGAGGATCTGGGGTTCGTCGCGTTCAGCGCCATCGGCCACACCGGCCAGCCCCGCGGTCTGACCAGCGGGGGCCATGGCCGGGTGGGCAGCCACAGCGCATCGTGGGACACCGGCGGTCCGTACTACCGCGGTTATCTCCCCGCCCTGCCGCCGGGTCAGCGCGACGGGCGGGGGCACGACTACTGACGCCGAAGGGGCTGAAGCGCCCCGGCGGGGGCACCTTCCAGCGGTAGCTGGGGGAGAACCGAGCCCAAAACGGGGGCGCGTGCCGTTACTTCTTGCGGCCGCGCTTCTCCCGCACCCGCACCGAGATCTGGATCGGGGTCCCCTCGAAGCCGAACTCCTCGCGCAGCCGCCGCTCGATGAAGCGGCGGTAGCCCGCCTCCAGGAAGCCCGAGGCGAACAGAACGAACCGCGGCGGCCGGGTCCCGGCCTGCGTTCCGAAGAGGATGCGGGGCTGCTTGCCGCCGCGGATCGGGTGCGGGTGCGAGGCCACGATCTCGCCGAGGAACGCGTTCAGCCGCCCGGTGGGAACCCGGGTCTCCCAGCCGGCCAGCGCCGTCTCGATCGCCGGGACGAGCTTTTCCATATGCCGGCCGGTGCGCGCGGAGACATTGACCCGCGGCGCCCACTGGATCTGTCCGAGCTCGGTCTCGATCTCGCGCTCGAGGTAGTAGCGGCGCTCCTCGTCGAGGGTGTCCCACTTGTTGAAGGCGAGCACCATCGCGCGTCCGGCCTCGACCGCCATCGAGATGATCCGCTGGTCCTGGACGCTGATGGACTCGCTGGTGTCGATCAGGATGACCGCGACCTCGGCCTTCTCCACGGCGGCGGCGGTGCGCAGCGAGGCGTAGTAGTCGGCGCCCTCCTGGAGGTGGACGCGTCGGCGGATACCGGCGGTGTCCACGAACTTCCAGGTCACGCCGCCGAGTTCGATCAGCTCGTCGACCGGGTCGCGGGTGGTGCCCGCCATCTCGTTGACGACCACCCGCTCCTCGCCCGCGACCTTGTTCAGCAGCGAGGACTTGCCGACGTTGGGGCGGCCGATGAGGGCGATCCGGCGCGGTCCGCCGACCGTCGCGCCGAAGGTCTGGGCCGGGGCCTCCGGCAGCGCCTCGAGCACCGCGTCCAGCATGTCGCCGGTGCCGCGGCCGTGCAGCGCCGAGACCGGGTGGGGCTCGCCGAGGCCGAGCGACCACAGCATGGCGGCGTCCGCCTCACCGCTGGGCCCGTCGACCTTGTTGGCGCACAGCACCACGGGCTTGCCCGCCCGGCGCAGCAGCTTGACCACGGCCTCGTCGGTGTCGGTGGCGCCCACCGTGGCGTCCACCACGAAGACCACCGCGTCGGCGGCCTCGATGGCGAACTCGGCCTGCGCGGCCACGGACGCGTCGATACCGAGCACATCCTGCTCCCAGCCGCCGGTGTCGACGACCTTGAAGCGGCGGCCGGACCACTCGGCCTCGTAGGTCACCCGGTCCCGGGTGACGCCGGGGCGGTCCTCGACCACGGCCTCGCGGCGGCCGATGACACGGTTCACCAGGGTCGACTTACCGACATTGGGACGGCCGACGACGGCCAGGACGGGCAGCGGGCCGTGTCCGGCCGCGGCGAGGTCGCCCTCGACCTGCTCGAGGTCGAAACCCTCCTGCGCGGCGAGCTCCATGAACTCCGCGTACTCGGCGTCGCCGAGCTCTCCGTGCTCGTCGCCACCACTGTGGATCTGGTCGTCCATGAAGTTACGTTCCTCGTCGTCCCTTAAGGCCGCGGCCCTTTGTGCGGGCTCGCGGATCTCATGTCTCGTCGTGGCGGCCGGTGAGCCGCCTGGCGTTCCCCAGGTGCGCGCCCAGTCGCTGCTGGATGCGCGTGGTCGCCTCGTCCAGGGCCGCCCGGGTCCGTCGGCCGCTGCCGTCGCCCGCCTCGAACGGGTCACCGAAGACCACGTCGATCCGGCTGCGCAGCCGCGGCACCGTCCTGACCTGTCCGTCGCCGTTGCGCTGGTCACCGGAGCCGAGCACGGCCACCGGCACGATCGGCGCCCCCGAGCGGACGGCGAAGTACGCGAGCCCCGCGCGCAGCGAGGCGAAGTCGCCCTCGCCGCGGGTGCCCTCGGGGAAGATCCCCAGCACTCCGCCGCGCTCCAGCACGCCGAGGGCGGCGATGATCGCCGTCCGGTCGGCGGTCGTACGGTCCACCTTCAGCTGCCCGATCCGGCGCAGGAACGGGTCCAGCGGACCGATGAACGCTTCCTTTTTGACCAGGAAGTGCACCGGCCGGGGCGCGGTGCCCATCAGCATCGGGCCGTCGATGTTGTGGGTGTGGTTCACCGCGAGGATCAGCGGCCCGGTGGGCGGCACCCGCCAGGCGCCGAGCACCCGCGGCCGCCACAGCCCGTACATCAGGCCGATGCCGATCCGGCGTCCCACCGCGGCTCCGGCCGCGCTCGGCAGTGTGTCGGCGGGTCCGGTCACACGCCCGTCCGCTTCTCCTCGACGAGGGTGACCACACACTCGATGACCTGGTCGAGGGTGAGCTCGGTGGTGTCCACCTCGATCGCGTCGTCCGCCTTGGCCAGCGGCGAGGTCTTCCGGCCGGAGTCCAGGGCGTCCCGCTTGGCGAGCGCCGCCTGGGTGGCGGCCAGGTCCGCCGCCTCCTTGCCCTTGAGCTCACCGTTGCGGCGGGCGGCCCGGGCCTCGGCGGACGCGGTCAGGAAGATCTTGACGTCGGCGTCGGGCAGCACCGTGGTGCCGATGTCCCGGCCCTCGACGACGATGCCGCGCGGGGCCTCGGCGGCGATGGTGCGCTGGAGCTCGGTGATCCGGGCCCGCACCTCGGGGACCGCGCTGACCGCGCTCACCCGGGAGGTGACCTCCTGGGTGCGGATCGGCCCGGCGACATCGGTGCCGTCGACGGTGATGGTCGGGGCGGCCGGGTCGGTGCCGGAGACGATGACCGGCTTCGCGGCGGCGTCGGCCACGGCGACGGCGTCCTCGATGTCGATGCCGTTGTTCACCATCCACCAGGTGATCGCCCGGTACTGGGCGCCGGTGTCCAGGTAGCCGAGGCCCAGCTTGGCGGCGACGGACTTGGAGGTGCTGGACTTGCCCGTGCCAGCGGGGCCGTCGATCGCGACAATCACTGCTGCCGGGGCGGTCCGGGCGGCGGTTTCCACGGTGACTGACACCTTTCGTGTGCACGGGGCTGGGTCGGAGGGGGCGGATGGAGCCTCGGACAAGGTTACTGGTTCACACGACCGCTCCGGACAGCGTGGTCATGCCCGCACCGCCGGACCGTCCCGTCCGTGGTCACTGCCGGATCGACCAGCCCCGCTCGCGGAGCGCCGCGGTCAGCCCGGGGGCCGCCGCGGGCTCGACCATCAGCTGGATCAGACCCGCCTGCTGCCCGGTGGCGTGCTCGATCCGGACGTCCTCGATGTTGACGCCCGCCCGGCCCGCGTCGGCGAAGATCCGGGCCAGCTCGCCCGGCTGGTCGCCGATGAGCACCGACACCGTCTCGTAGACGGCCGAGGCGGCGCCGTGCTTGCCCGGCACCCGCTCACGCCCGGCGTTGCCGCGGCGCAGCACGTCCTCGATCCCGGAGGCGCCGTCGCCGCGCTTGGACTCGTCGGCGGACTGGAGGCCGCGCAGCGCCCGTACCGTCTCGTCGAGGTCCGCGGCCACCGCCGCGAGCACATCGGCGACCGGGCCGGGGTTGGCGGACAGGATGTCGATCCACATCGCCGGGTCGGAGGCGGCGATCCGGGTCACATCGCGGATCCCCTGCCCGCACAGCCGTACCGCGGTCTCGTCGGCGTCCTTCAGCCGCGCGGCGACCATGCTGGACAGCAGATGCGGGGTGTGCGAGACCAGGGCCACCGCGCGGTCGTGGGCGTCCGCGTCCATCACCACGGGCACCGCGCGGCACAGCGCCACCAGCTCGAGGGCGAGGTTGAGCACCTCCGTGTCGGTGTCCTGGCCGGGGGTGAGCACCCACGGCCGCCCCTCGAAGAGGTCGGCGGTGGCGGCCAGCGGCCCGGAGCGCTCACGGCCGGACATCGGATGGGTGCCGATGTAGCGGGTCAGATCGCAGCCCAGGGCTTCCAGCTCGCGGCGCGGGCCGCCCTTGACGCTGGCCACGTCCAGCGCGGCGCGGGCGGTACCCCGGCGCAGCACATCGGCGACCGTCCGCGCCACATACGCGGGCGGTACGGCAACGATCGCCAGGTCCACCGGCCCGTCGGGCTCCTCCTGCGTACCGGCGCCGAGGGCCGCGGCGGTACGGGCCTGGTCCGCGTCGTGGTCGGCGAGATGGACGTGGACCCCGCGTCCGGCCAGGGCCAGCGCGGCGGAGGTGCCGATCAGGCCGGTGCCGATGACGAGTGCGGTTCTCACTGGGCGATGTCCTTGCGGAGGGAGGCCGCGGCGCCGAGGTAGACATGGGCGACGTCGGACTTGGGCAGGTCCGTCTCGACATGCGCCAGGATGCGGACGACCCGCGGCATGGCGCCCTCGATGTCCAGCTCCTGGGCGCAGATCAGCGGCACATCGGTGATGCCGAGCTTGCGTGCGGCGACCGCGGGGAAGTCGCTGTGCAGATCGGGGGTGGCGGTGAACCACACGCTGATGAGGTCGTCCGGCACCAGCCCGTTGCGCTCCAGGATGGCGGTCAGCAGCTCCGAGACCTGCTGCCGCATATGGCCGGACTCGTCCCGCTCCAGCTGGACGGCCCCGCGGACCGCTCGTACCGCCATGTCTGTGCTCCCCTGCGCGCATGTGGTCACCTACTGCCGCGCCACCGTGGACGCGGGTCCCGGCGCGCTCACGATCAGCCTAACGAGCGGGCCGGACGGGCTCCCGCCGCGCCCGCCCTGCGAGACGCGGGACGCGGGACACGGCGGGGGCGGGTCACCTCGGGGTCCGAGTCAGAGGTCGACCTCGCGCATCAGCATGCCGACCTCGGTGTTGGTCAGCCGCCGCAGCCAGCCGGACTTCTGGTCGCCCAGCGCGATCGGCCCGAAGCCGGTGCGCACCAGCCGGTCGACCGGGAACCCGGCCTCGGCGAGCATCCGGCGCACGATGTGCTTGCGGCCCTCGTGCAGGCTCACCTCGACGAGGTAGTTCTTGCCGGTGTTCTGCACGACCTTGAAGTGGTCCGCGCGGGCGTAGCCGTCCTCGAGCTGGATGCCGTTCTTCAGCTGCTTGCCCAGGTCGCGCGGGAGCGGGCCCTGGATCGCGGCGAGGTAGGTCTTGGTGACGCCGTAGCGGGGGTGGGTGAGGCGGTGGGCCAGCTCACCGTGGTTGGTGAGCAGGATGATGCCCTCGGTCTCGGTGTCGAGGCGGCCGACGTGGAAGAGCCGGGTCTCGCGGTTGGTGACGTAGTCGCCGAGACACTGACGGCCGTCGGGGTCCTCCATGGTGGAGACGACACCGGCGGGCTTGTTCAGCGCGAAGAACAGGTACGACTGGGTGGCCACGGTCAGCCCGTCGACCTTGATCTCATCCTTCTCCGGGTCGACGCGCAGCCCCTGCTCGGTGACGATCTTGCCGTTGACCTCGACGCGGGCCTGGTCGATGAGCTCCTCGCAGGCGCGGCGCGAACCCATACCGGCGCGGGCCAGGACCTTCTGGAGGCGCTCGCCCTCCTGCTCGCCGAACGTCTTCGGCAGCTTGACCTGGGGCTTGTTGTGGCGGGCGCGGTTGCGCTCCTCTATCTGGGCGTCGTACTCGCGCGGGCGGGCCGGGCCACTGGGCTTACGGCCGCGACCGGCGCCGGCGCCGCCCTTGGGGCCACCCTTGGCACCCGCCTTGGGGCCGCCCTTGGGTCCGCCCTTGGGTCCGCCTTTCGGACCGGCCTTGGGACCGCCGTCCTGGGAGGCTCCGCCTACGTCGTAGCGGCGCTCCTCGGGACGGGGGCGGCCCGCGCGCTTCTGCCTGTCGTCGCGCTGGTTGCCCGCGCCGCGGTAGTTCCTGCCGCCGCCGCCGCTGCCGCTGCCGCTACCGCTGCCCCTGCTGTTCCTGCCGCTGCTTCGCATCACGTTCCGTCTGAGAGTGTCTGGGAGTGGCCTACTCCGTCGTCCGCGTCATCGGCGTCGACGGCGTCCGGGTCGAGCGACGGCACACCCTCCTGGGACTCGCCCTCGACCGCGTCCGCCTCGGGGAGGAACGGCGCGAGCTCCGGAAGCTCGTCCAGACCCCGCAGACCCATCCGCTCCAGGAAGTAGTTCGTCGTCCTGTACAGGATCGCACCTGTTTCGGGTTCCGTGCCCGCCTCCTCGACCAGACCCCTCTGGAGGAGGGTCCGCATCACGCCATCGCAGTTGACGCCGCGGACGGCCGAGACCCGGGAACGGCTGACCGGCTGACGGTACGCGACCACCGCGAGGGTTTCCAAAGCGGCCTGGGTGAGCCGGGCCTGCTGGCCGTCCAGGACGAAGCCCTCGACGGCGGCGGCGTACGCGGGGCGGGTGTAGTAGCGCCAGCCGCCCGCGACCAGCCGCAGCTCGAAGCCGCGGCCCTGGGTCGCGTACTCGTCGGCCAGCTCGCGCAGCGCGTCCGCGACCGCGCGGCGCGGGCGCTCCAGGACCTTGGCGAGGTGTTCCTCGGTGGCGGGCTCGTCGACGACCATGAGGACCGCCTCCAGGGCGGGCTTGAGGTCGAGGGCCGCGACGTCCGAGGCCGTGGCGGGGGTCCACTGCTCGCTCAACTCCGTACCTCCTGCTTCTCCTTCTCCTCGGGCCGCTTCTCCGGCGGTTCCTGCCGGGGTCCGGCCTCCTGGTCGAACTCATCGGTGACGAGCGGCCGCTCACCGTCGGCACCCGTCCAGCGCACCATGAGCGAGCCGAGGGCCTCCGGCTGGTCGAGCAGGACCGCGCGCTCGCGGTAGAGCTCCAGCAGCGCCAGGAAGCGGGCGACGACGGTGAGGACGTCGGGGGCGTCCTCGGTGAGCGTCCGGAAACTGGCCTCCCCCAGCTCACGCAGCCGCGCCACCACCACCTCGGCCTGCTCGCGCACGCTGACCAGCGGGGCGTGGATGTGCTCGACGTACACCTGCGGCTTGGGCTTGGGCTGCATCGCCTTCACGGCCAGCTTGGCGAAGCCCTCGGCGCCGATGCTGATGACAACGTCGGGCAGCAGCTCCGCGTGATGCGGCTCCAGGCCGACCGTACGGGGGTGCCGGGCGGCCTCACTGACCAGCCGGTCGTTGAAGATGTCCGCGATCTGCTTGTACGCGCGGTACTGGAGCAACCGCGCGAACAGCAGGTCCCGCGCCTCGAGCAGCGCGAGGTCGGCCTCGTCCTCCACCTCGGCGGCGGGCAGCAGCCGAGCCGCCTTGAGATCGAGCAGTGTCGCGGCGACCACCAGGAACTCGGTGGTCTGATCGAGGTCCCAGTCCGGCCCCATGGCCCGGATGTGCGCCATGAAGTCATCGGTGACCTTGGACAGGGCGACCTCGGTGACGTCCAGCTTGTGCTTGGAGATCAGCTGAAGGAGGAGGTCGAAGGGGCCCTCGAAGTTGTCGAGCCGCAGGATGAAGCGGGTGCCGTCGTCGGAGTCCCAACCCTCGCCGCCGGGCGTATCGCTCCGGGCGGCGCCGGGGGCGGCGGGCTCGGAACCGCCGCTACCGGAAGCTCCGTCGCCGGACGCGTCGCTGTGGGAGACGCCCTCTCCGGACGCATCGCGGTCGCCATGGGAAGCACCGTCGTGGGGCGCACCGCGCCCCGTAGCGCCGTTGTCGGAGTGATCGGCCGAGTCCACTGACGCCCCGCTGACGGCCTGGTCGGCCGCGCCCCCGCTCCGGGCGTCCCCCGCGCCCGCGGGGGGCCGTACGGGCCCGTCGGCCCCCTCCTCAGCCCGCGCATGCGCCGGATCCGGCTCCGGCCGCCCCACGAACCGGGCATCCGCGGCTGCCCCCGCCGCGCGCCCACCGGCCGGGGAAGCCGTGCCCGGCCGAGCCTGCGCCGCGGTGGCTTCCGCGTCGGAGCCACGCGGCTCGGCAGGCGGCGCAGCGTACGGCTCCGCCGGAGGCACCGACGCCCCTCCGGCCCGAGGCGCCGCGCTCGGCCCGCCCGGAGCCACGTCGGCGTCGGCGGCATCGGCGTCCACGCCAAGCAGCTCGGCGGACAACGCGGTATCCGACTCGACGTGAGGCGCGCCGCCTCCCGCATCCGCCTCACGCGCCCCCGCCGAAGCGGCCTCGGCGGCCGGGTCGGACTCGGGCAGCTCCACGAACCGGGCACCCGGGACAGCCTCCGCCGCGGGCAGACCGTCGAACGGCGCCGGATGCGGACCGGCCTGGGACACCGCCGCCTCACCGGCCGGGGACGCCGTGCCCGGCCGGGCCTGGGACACCGCCGCCTCACCGGCCGGGGACGCCGTGCCCGGCCGGGCCTGGGCCGTGGTGGCTTCGGAGGTCCCCGCGTCGGAAGCACGTGTGCCAACCGGCGGCCCGGTGGGCGGCTCGGACGGGCGCGCCTCCGTTTCCGCCTTCCGCGCGGGCCTTGCCGCGGGGCCTCCGGCAGACGGCGGCTCCGTATGAGGCTCGGCCGGAGGTGTCGCCGTATGGGCGGCAGGGGCGGGCTCCGCCGGAGGCACGGCGGCCTCGGCGATGCCCGCCTCGGTGTGATTCGCCGCATCGGCCGACCCCGTACGCGGCTCAACGCCACCCGCATGCTCCGCCGCCGACCCGGCGGTAGGGGTGGGGGCCGTCGGGGGCGCGGGAGGCGGGTCGGGGCGAGCCGTCGGGGCCGCGCCGGGACCGCGGCCCAGGGTGCGGCGGCGGGGCGGCGGGGTGGGGGCGTCGTTCGTCGGCATCGCGGTCCAGGGTGCTCAGGGCCGGGCGGGGCAGCCCGTACGACCGGGCAGGCTATCGCCCGGCCCGGTCACCGGCCGCGCAGGCGGCGCACCAGGATGCTCGCGTCGCCGCGCGACTCGAGGTCGGCGAGGACGACCGCGACCGCCTCGCGGACGATCCGGCCGCGGTCGACCGCGAGTCCGTGTTCGCCGCGGAGCACCAGGCGCGCGTGCTCGAGGTCCATCAGCTCCTCGGCGGAGACATAGACCGTGATCTTCTCGTCGTGCCGCTCACGCCCGCTGGGCCGCCGGTTCGCCGCGCGGGTGCGGCGGCGGGCCGGTTCGGCCGCGCCCGCCGCTCCGGCCGCCTGGCGCGCCTTGGGGTGGCCCGCCGCCGCGGGGCGCCGCTCGGCGGCGTCCTGCGTGGCGGCGGCCGTCTCACGGCCCGTGTGCTCGGCGGCGCCGGACTGCTCGCCCTCCGCGCGACGGCCGCCCTCGGCCGTACCGTCCTCGTGCGGTTCGGCGGCCGTGTCGGGCTCGGCGGCGGGCGCCGGGACCCGGGCGGCCTCGCCGTTCGCCTGGCGGCGGCCGGACGCGGGAGAGGAGGACTGGAGCCCCATCCCTCCCGTGGTGCGGAACAGTTCGTCGGCTCCCGGCAGACTCACTCGGCGTGACACCGGGCGAGCACCTCCCTGGCGAGCTGGCGATAGGCGGCGGCACCGACGGAGTTGGACGCGTACGTGGTGATGGGCTCACCCGCGACGGTGGTCTCCGGGAAGCGGACCGTACGGCCGATGACCGTGTGGTAGACGTGATCGTCGAACGCCTCGACCACGCGGGCGAGGACCTCACGGCTGTGCACGGTGCGCGAGTCGTACATCGTGGCGAGGATGCCGTCCAGCTCCAGGTCGGGGTTGAGCCGCTCCTGGACCTTCTCGATCGTCTCGGTGAGCAGGGCCACCCCGCGCAGCGCGAAGAACTCGCACTCCAGCGGCACGATCACCTTGTGCGCCGCGGTGAGCGCGTTGACGGTGAGCAGACCGAGCGAGGGCTGGCAGTCGATGACGATGTAGTCGTAGTCCGCCATCAGCGGCTTGAGCGCGCGCTGGAGGGTGGACTCCCGGGCGACCTCGCTGACCAGCTGCACTTCGGCAGCCGACAAGTCGATATTGCTGGGCAGCAGGTCCATATTGGGCACGGCCGTCTTGAGCAGTACCTCGTCGGCCGACATACCCCGCTCCATGAGCAGGTTGTAGACCGTGAGGTCGAGCTCCATCGGGTTGACCCCGAGGCCGACCGAGAGGGCGCCCTGCGGGTCGAAGTCGACCAGCAGGACCCGGCGGCCGTATTCGGCAAGCGCCGCGCCCAGGTTGATGGTGGAAGTGGTCTTGCCGACGCCGCCCTTCTGGTTGCACATCGCGATGATCTTCGCGGGGCCGTGGTCGGTCAGCGGGCCGGGAATCGGGAAGTACGGCAGCGGCCGCCCGGTGGGGCCGATGCGCTCGCGGCGCTGACGGGCCGCGTCGGGCGCAAGTGTGGCCGCGTACTCGGGGTCGGGCTCGTACTCCGCGTCCGGGTCGTAGAAGTGCCCGTCGGGGAGGTCGTCGTAGTCGGCGAAGCGGGCGGGATCCGTGCCCCCCTGGTCGCCGGCCATGGCGTTCACGTGATGGCCGTCCATGCTCTGGCTCTGGTGGGCTGTCGTCATGCTCTGGTGGGTTGCGAAGGTGCGGACAGCGACGGAGCCGACAGCCTCGAGCCCCGAGGGACCCTGGCCCCGCGCAGCCGATCCTGGTTGACCACCCCCGGGAGAAAATGTCGACTCATTCACAAGTCGTCCTACCTCCTTGGTGACCAGGAAATTTCTAGATAGGTCAGCGTGACACCATGCCGACGGTTGGCGACTCTATGGCGTGTCGGCGGTCCGCAGCAACACAATCCACCGGACACGGCATGATGTGTCGGCAATCGAACACCCCGATGTCAAGGGCGTATGAACGGCGATGGAGCGATTTCACCACCGCACAAAGCGTCTGAAGAGTTGCATTTGGGGGCGAGTTGACCAGGCTCACCCCGCACGCGCGCAGCACGCCGTCGGACACACCTGCGGCCGGGTCCCGCCCTTCGGCAAGACCCGGCCGGATGCCCGGTATTGACTTGGTGTTGACGGTCGGAGTTGACCGTCAGCCGGCTTGTCAGCCGATCAGGGTGCTCAGTTCGACGTGGGGCAGCCCGTGCGCCTCGGCGACCGGACCGTAAACGACCTGGCCCTCGTGGGTGTTGAGGCCCTTGGCCAGGGCGGCGTCCCGGCGCAGCGCCTCGCGCCAGCCGCGGTTGGCCAGCTCCACGATGTACGGCAGCGTGGCGTTGGTGAGCGCGTAGGTGGAGGTGTTCGGCACCGCACCCGGCATGTTGGCCACGCAGTAGAAGACCGAGTTGTGGACCTCGAAGGTCGGCTCGGCGTGGGTGGTGGGACGGGAGTCCTCGAAGCAGCCGCCCTGGTCGATCGCGATGTCGACAAGGACACTTCCCGGCTTCATGCGGGAGACCAGCTCGTTGGTGACCAGCTTCGGAGCCTTGGCGCCCGGGATGAGCACCGCGCCGATGACGAGGTCGGCCTCCAGGACGGCCTTCTCCAGCTCGAAGGCGTTGGAGGCGATGGTCTGCACCTTGGTGCCGAAGATCTTGTCGGCCTCGCGGAGCTTGTTGACGTCCCGGTCGAGCAGGGTGACGTGGAAGCCCATGCCGATGGCGATCTGCGCGGCGTTCCAGCCGGAGACACCGCCACCGATGACCACCGCGCGGCCCGCGGCCACACCCGGCACACCGCCCGGCAGCACACCGCGGCCACCGGCCGAACGCATCAGGTGGTACGCGCCGACCTGCGGCGCGATCCGGCCCGCGACCTCGGACATCGGCGCGAGCAGCGGCAGCGCGCGGTTCGCGGTCTCGACCGTCTCGTAGGCGATGGCGGTGGTACCGGACTCCAGCAGCGCGTCGGTGCACGCGCGGGAGGCGGCGAGGTGGAGGTAGGTGAAGAGGGTCTGGTCCTTGCGCAGGCGGTGGTACTCCTCCGCGATGGGCTCCTTGACCTTCAGCAGCAGGTCGGCCGTGGCCCAGACCTCGTCGGCGGTGTCGAGGATGCGCGCACCGGCCGCGGTGTATTCCGCGTCCGTGATGGAGGAGCCCAGGCCCGCACTCTGCTCCACGAAGACCTCGTGGCCGTTGCGGACCAGCTCGTGCACACCGGCGGGGGTGATGGCCACACGGAACTCGTTGTTCTTGACCTCGCGGGGGATACCGACCTTCACGTCGATCACGGTCCTTGAATGGGGGGGGGGAACGGAATATAACGTCACAGCCGGAACATAACCAGCCATGGACATGTAAACCGGACGCTGTGTCCGCATGCCGGTGACGACCGCATCATTCGCGGTACAGCCAGTTTAATGAAGGACGTCGCGCTGTCTAGCCTTGCAATGCATCAATCTTTCGCGAGACCACTACTGATTTCGTAGGTCGATCTCGTCTTCTTCCATGGCCCGGGGTGCCTCCGGGGGTGCCGTGGGGGGCGACTCCTCAGGTGAGAGCCCCTTCTCGGGCGCCTCGGCACGCTCGGCCTCCTGCCTCAGTACACGGGCCACCGCGGGGTCACCGCCCAGCCGGTCGACGGCCTCGGCGGCACGCAGTGCCAGCTCGCCGTGCAGCCGGGCGTCCCCGCAGCCCCGGGCGACCGTCACCGCCTCGCCCCAGCTGCGCAGCGCGTCCCGCGTCCGGCCGATCTGCTCCTGGGCGCGGGCGGTACCGCTCAGCGCCCGTGCGCACCCGGCCAGGTCGTCCGCCCGGCGGCAGGCCGCCGCCGCGGCGCGCCAGTCGCGCAGTGCCTCGGCCCAGCGGCCCGCGTAACCGTGGACGGTGCCCAGCCGTGCGTACACCCGGGCGCCGCCTGCCACGTCCCGGCGGCTGAGCCTGAGCTCCAGGGCCCGTCCGTACCAGTCGGCGGCCCGGTGCCAGTCCCCCAGCTCCTGATGGATACCGCCGATGGACTCCAGGGCCCGCCCGGTCGTATACGCGTCACCCGCCTCGCGGGCGGCCTCCAGCGCGCCCTTGTAGCGGGTCAGCGCCTGGTCGACGCGGTCCGCCCGGGCGTCCAGGTCGCCCAGGTTGAGCAGGGCCGCCGCCCGTTCCACCGGCAGGTCGCGGCGCTCCGCCACATCCAGCACCAGCTGGTGCAGCCCGTACAGCTCCGGCGCGGCGCCCTCCGCGCCGCGGTGGGCGCTGAGCGCATGGGTGAGCCCGGCCACCAGCCGCCGGGCCAGCGTGTCCAGTTCCCCGGCCTCGACGGCCAGCCGGGCCGCCTCCAGCAGCACCGGCAGCCGTGCCTCCAGCCAGCCGGCCGCGGCCGACGACGACGAAAACCGCAGCGGGCGGGGCATCTCCGCCAGCTCTCTGCGAGCCGGAGAGCCCACCGGTTCGGCGGCCAGCCGGCATGCGTGCAGCTGCCGCACGGTGCGCTCCAGCATCCGGGCGCGGGCCAGCTCCACCTCCGCCGGGCGCTCCACGGACTCCAGCAGCTCCCGCAGCAGCGGCTCCAGACAGCCCGGCACCTGGTACCGGCCGTACGCGACCGGACGCAGCAGCCCGCACCCGGCGAACCCCTCGAGCGCCGCCTCGCCGTCCTGGACCGAGCACCCGGCCAGCGCGGACGCGACATGGGCATCGGGCGACCCGGCGGGCGCGAGCACCAGCAGCCGCAGCATCCGGGCGACGGCGGGCGGCAGCGAGTCGTACACCAGCCGGAAGGTGCGGGCCAGCGGTCGTACGCCGGGGTCGGCGTCCGCCGAGGAGGGCGGCAGCTCCCGCAGCCGCGCCACCAGATCGGCCACGGACGCCTCGGGCTGTACGGCCAGCCAGCCACCGGCCAGCACGAGCGCGGCGGGCTGACCCGCGCACTCGCCCACCAGCGTCTGCGCGGCCACCGGGTCGCAGGTGATCCGGGTGGGTCCGGCGTACTGCGCCAGCAGTCCGACGGCCGCGCTCACGTCGAGCCCGCCGACCGTGCAGGGCCGGACGTCCGGCACCCCGGTCAGCGGACCGCGCGAGACGGCGACGACCAGACAGCCGGGCTCGTCCGGCAGCAGCGCGTCCACCTGCTCGACACCGGCCACATCGTCGAGCAGCAGCAGAAGGCGTTTGCCGGTCAGCTTCTCGCGCAGCGCCTCGCTGAGATCGTCCTCGTCGGCCCCGGGCGGGGCGGTCACCCCGAGCCGGCCGAGCAGATCGCGTGCGGTGCGGAGGGTGGGCACCGGCTGCCCGCCGGAGGTCGTCAGCCGCGCGGTCAGCACACCGTCGGGATAGTCGTCGGCGAGCCGCCGGGCCAGCTCCTCGGCCAGCGCGGTACGGCCCCAGCCGGGGCGTCCGGCGATCAGCAGCACCCGGCTTCGGGCGGCCTTGCGGCCCGCGAGGGTGTCGAGACCGGGGCGGTCGATGTCGGCCCGCAACGACAGCAACTCCCGCCGCCGCCCCGCGAACCCCTTGCCCACGGTGGCCGCCGCGGCGAACAACACGGCCCGGGTGGCCCCACCCCACACCCCACCGTCGCCCGCTCCACCTCGCGGCCCGGGCGGCCCAACGGGCGCGCTGCGGCCGGACACCGGGGCCGCGTCCGCGGAGCGGGGGGCGGCGGATGAGCCCGCGCCCGCCATGGCCGCGGGCCCCGCCCCGGTGTCCGGGGCCGGGGAACGGGCCGGGTCCGCGCGGCCCGTGGCGGGGCCGGTGCCCGGGGCCGGGCGGCGGGCTGGATCCGCGGCGTCGGCGCTCGTACGGGAGCCGGGGCCGGAACGCGCCGCCCCCGGGCCGGTGCCGGTGTCCGAAGCCGCGGAGCGGGCCGGACCCGGGCCGGGAACGGGCCCCGGGGAGCGGGACGGAACCTCCGCGTCCGTGCCCGCGCTGCGCGGGGACGGCGCTGGTGCGGGTACGGGGGGTTGGTGGGAGGCCGGTGGCTCTCCTTCGGTGTCGACCGCCTGCTCCGCCACGGGCCCACTCCCGTCCACCTGCGCATCACGAGCCCGCCGCGGTCGCGGCCGGGGTTGGTGCGGCTCGGTTCGCCCCGGGGCGCCTGCGCCGCTGTCGACGGTCGACCGTGCTCGACCCCTCGTAACCTCTGGGGCGCGCGAGAGCGCGTGCTGTCGCGCGCTTCGCTTGCGCGTACCCCTTCGGCGCTTATGAGGGTAGTTCACTCCGCGTCAGGAACCCGGCACTCCCGACCGGCAGACCGGGCTGAAAATCACTCCATCGGATCCACTGATCGTCGGGAGGGTGGGAGGGGTCGCAACGGCGCCTCGGTCAGGCCGTGGTCAGGCTTCGAAGGGGCGGGCCGGCCAGGGGGCGTCCGCCGGGCGCAGCGCGTCCAGGCCGTCCCCGTCCAGCGCGGCCCGCGCGGCCAGGACGCCGACCGTCAGGCAGGTGTTGTGCAGTTCGCCCGCGAGGACACCACGGACCAGGTCGTCCAGCGGAACGCGGTCCAGCTCCATGTCGGCCTCCTCCTCGGAGACCTCGAAGCGCTCGCCCTCGGCCGTGGAGATCTCCCGGGCGAGGAAGATCCGCACCGCCTCGTCGGTGCCGCCGGGCGAGGTGTAGACATCGGTGAGCACACGCCAGTTCTCGGCCTTGACGTGCGCCTCCTCGTACAGCTCGCGCTGGGCGGCGTGCAGCGGGTTCTCACCGGGGATGTCGAGGAGCCCGGCCGGGATCTCCCACAGCCGCTGGCGCACCGGGTGGCGGTACTGCCGCACCACGATGACCCGCCCGTCCTCGTCGAGGGCGAGGATGGCGACCGAGCCGGGGTGGACCTGGTAGTCGCGCTTGGCCCGGCTGCCGTCGGGCATCACGACCTCGTCGGTGCGCACGCTCGTCTTGTTGCCGGTGAACGGCGTGGCGGTGGCAGTGATCTGCCACTCCTCGGGGGTGTCCTGGATGCCCATGGGTGTTCTCCGCGTCCTCTCGGTGCGATGGCCGGGGTGCGGGCCGCACGAGCGGCCCGCACCCGGGGTTCCACCGTATCGGTCAGGCGCCCGCGCCCTGCCCCTGAGCAGCGGTCTGCCGCTCGACGGCGGCCTTCACCAGACCCGCGAAGAGGGGGTGCGGGCGGGTGGGGCGGGAGCGCAGCTCGGGGTGGGCCTGGGTGCCGACGAGGTAGGGGTGCACCTCGCGCGGGTACTCCACGTACTCGACCAGCTTGTTGTCCGGGGAGGTGCCGGAGAACACGATTCCGGCCTTCTTCTCCAGCTCGCCGCGGTAGGAGTTGTTGACCTCGTAGCGGTGGCGGTGGCGCTCCTCGACGTACGGCTGGTCGTCGTAGACCTCGCGGACGATCGAACCCTCGGCCAGCTTGGCCGGGTACATGCCCAGCCGCATGGTGCCGCCCATGTCACCCTCGCCCGCGACGATGTCGAGCTGCTCGGCCATGGTGGAGATGACCGGATCGGTGGTGGCGGGCTCGAACTCGGTGGAGTTGGCGCCCTCGATGCCCGCCAGGTTCCGCGCGGCCTCGATGACGATGCACTGGAGTCCCAGGCACAGACCCAGCAGCGGGATCTTGTTCTCCCGGGCGTAGGTGATCGCGCCGAGCTTGCCGATCACACCGCGGTCGCCGAAGCCGCCGGGGACACAGACCGCGTCGACGTCCTGGAGCTGCTGCCGGGCACCGGCCGCGGTCTTGCAGTCGTCGGAGGTGACCCACTTGATCTTGACGCGGGCGCTGTTGGCGAAACCGCCCGCGCGCAGCGCCTCGGTGACCGACAGATAGGCGTCGGGCAGGTCGATGTACTTGCCGACGAGCGCGACGGTGACCTCGTGGTCGGGCTGGTGGACGCGCTCCAGCAGGTTGTCCCACTGGGTCCAGTCCACGTCCCGGAAGGGCAGGTCCAGCTTGCGGACGACATAGGCGTCCAGACCCTCGGAGTGCAGCACCTTGGGGATGTCGTAGATCGACTTGGCGTCGATGGCGGCGACCACGGCGGCGTCGTCCACGTCACACATCAGCGAGATCTTGCGCTTGATGGAGGTGGGGACGTCGCGGTCGGCGCGCAGCACGATCGCGTCCGGCTGGATACCGATGTTGCGCAGGGCGGCGACCGAGTGCTGGGTGGGCTTGGTCTTCAGCTCACCGGAGGGGCCGATGTAGGGCAGCAGGGAGATGTGCACCACAAAGACGTTGTCCCGGCCGACCTCGTGGCGGACCTGGCGGACGGCCTCCAGGAACGGCAGCGACTCGATGTCGCCGACGGTGCCGCCGACCTCGGTGATGACCACGTCGACGTCGTCGGTGGCCATCCGGCGGATGCGATGCTTGATCTCATTGGTGATGTGCGGAATCACCTGCACGGTGTCACCGAGGTACTCACCGCGCCGCTCCTTGGCGATCACGGTCGAGTACACCTGGCCGGTGGTCACGTTGGCCGAGCCGTCGAGATCGACGTCGAGGAAGCGCTCGTAGTGGCCGATGTCCAGGTCGGTCTCGGCGCCGTCGTTGGTGACGAACACCTCACCGTGCTGGAAGGGGTTCATCGTGCCCGGGTCGACGTTCAGATACGGATCGAGCTTCTGCATGGTGACGCGCAGACCGCGCGCCTTCAGCAGGGCACCCAGGCTGGAGGCGGTCAGGCCCTTGCCGAGTGAGGAAGCGACACCCCCGGTGACGAAGAGGTGCTTGGTCGTCATGGGCTTAGCGGCAATGGCCAAGAGGGGGCTCCCGTGGTCGCGTGGTGAGGGTGCGGTCCGGCAGCTGCCCCGGAAATCGGGGGGTGCCGTCGCTGAGGTTCGGGGGTTTTGCGCCCGCCGCTCCACGGGCTACCAGGGTATCAGTGCCCCGGGGCGGCCGCTGGAGGCCGTGTCCGCGCAACCGCGCGGACACCTTCCGTGACCTGGCCGGGGACCGCTCCGGGGAGCCGGCCACCCGATCGGCCGTGAGATGCGAGCCACGATATGGACGAACACAAACGGATCATCGTTGTCCGTCGTATCCTGCTCGGACGCACGCATGCGAGCCACCCCGGCACGGCACCACCAGCACGCCCCCGGAACAAGAGCTCGTCGAGAATTTCCGAGACCGTAAGAACGCCTCACGGGGCAGTACGGCCGTTCGAATGGGGAAGCACGTGGCCGGGCGTATCGAGGACTACGCACTCATTGGGGATATGCAGACCGCCGCCCTCGTCTGTAGAGACGGGACGGTGGACTGGCTGTGCCTGCCGCGGTTCGACTCCCATGCCGTGTTCGCCGGTCTGCTGGGGACCGAGGAACACGGGTTCTGGCGGCTGGGTCCGGCCCACGCCTCGGACAGTGAGCCGCCGGCCGCCGATCGCCGCCGCTACCGGGGGGACTCGCTGGTCCTGGAGTCGGAGTGGGACACCCCGCGCGGCACGGTCCGTGTGATCGACTTCATGCCGCCGCGGGACGGCGCCCCGCAGCTGATCCGGATCGTCGAGGGCGTGAGCGGCCGGGTGCCGATGCGCTCGGCGCTGCGAATGCGCTTCTCCTACGGCTGGGTCGTGCCCTGGGTGCACAAGGTGGACTCGCGCACGGTCGCGGTGGCCGGTCCGGACTCGGTGTGGCTCGACACCGATGTGGACACCTACGGCAAGGACCTGACCACCTACGCCGACTTCACCGTCGCCCCCGGCGACCGGATCGCCTTCACCATCAGCTGGCAGCCCTCGCACAAGGAGCAGCCCGCGCTGCCCGAGCCGGAGGCCGCTCTGGAGGCCACCGAGGCGTTCTGGCGCGAGTGGGTCGAGCACTGCACGTACCACGGCCCCTACCGGGACGCGGTGGTCCGTTCGCTGATCACCCTCAAGGCGCTGACCTACGCCCCCACCGGCGGCATCGTGGCGGCGCCCACCACCTCCCTCCCCGAGGACATCGGCGGTGTCCGCAACTGGGACTACCGCTTCACCTGGCTGCGGGACGCGGCGATCACCCTGTCCTCGCTGCTGCGCACCGGCTACCGCGAGGAGGCCCGCGCCTGGCGCGAGTGGCTGCTGCGCGCGGTGGCGGGCGACCCGGAGAACCTCCAGATCATGTATGGGATCGCCGGCGAGCGGGAGTTGTCGGAGGCCGAGCTGACCTGGCTGCCCGGCTATGAGGGCTCCCAGCCGGTCCGGGTCGGCAACGGCGCGGCGGGCCAGCTCCAGCTGGATGTCTACGGCGAGGTCACCGAGGCGCTGCACCTGGCCCATATGACCGGCCTGGCGCGCAACGACTACGCGAGCATTCTCCAGCTGAAGCTGATCCGCTACCTCGAGGAGCACTGGGACGAGCCGGACGAGGGCATCTGGGAGGTGCGCGGTCCACGCCGCCACTTCGTGCACTCCAAGGTGATGGCCTGGGTCGCGGTGGACCGCACCGTCAAGCTGATCGAATCGGGCGATGTGGACGGCCCGTTGGAGCGCTGGCGGGAGCTGCGCGACGAGATCCACCGCGATGTGTGCGAGAAGGGTTACGACGCCGAGCGCAACACCTTCACCCAGTCCTACGGCTCCAAGGAGCTGGACGCCTCCCTGCTGCTCATTCCGCAGATGGGCTTCCTGCCGCCGGACGACAAGCGGGTCATCGGCACCATCGAGGCCATCCAGCGCGAGCTGTCCACCTCCGACGGCTTTGTGCTGCGCTATCCGACGGCCGGTGAGGACGCGGGCGTGGACGGTCTCGAGGGCGATGAAGGGGCCTTCCTGGCCTGCTCGTTCTGGCTCGCCGACGACCTGGCGATGATCGGCCGGGTGGACGAGGCCCGCAAGCTCTTCGAGAAGCTGCTCGCGCTCCGCAACGACCTGGGGCTGCTGGCGGAGGAGTGGGACCCGCGCCTCCAGCGGCAGGTGGGCAACTTCCCGCAGGCGTTCAGCCATGTGCCGCTGATCGACACCGCGCTGCGGCTGACCGCCTCCGGCGCGTACGGCGGCTGACCGCCGCCCACCGGCCCGCGCCGCCCGCGCCGGGTAACGTCCTGACCATGGAACCGCAGGGTCCCCAGGGGACGATCACCGTGGCGCGGGCGCTCGACCTTCCGGCGCTGCGCCGCGGGCTCCCGGAGGTCGTGTCCGGGGAAGACCTGCTGGACCGGCCGGTGCGCTGGGTGCACGCTGGCGAGGCGCCCAATATCGCGGCGCTGCTGCGCGGCGGAGAGCTGCTGCTGACCACCGGTCTCGGTGTCGGACCGCGCCCGGCCGAGCAGCGCGCCTTCGTCCGCAGACTGGCCGAGCGGGGGATCGCCGCGCTGGTGGTGGAGCTGGGGGCGCGGTTCCGTGCACTGCCGGGGCCGGTGGTGGACACCGCGCGCTCCTGTGGGCTGCCGCTGGTGCAACTCCATCGCGAAGTGCCGTTCGTGGCGGTCACCGAGGAGATCCACACCGAGATCGTCAATGAGCACTACGCCCTGCTGCGCCAGGCCGATGTGGTGCACCGCCAGGCGACCGAGGTGCTGCTGCGCGGCGGCGGGGTACCGGAGATCCTGCGCCACTTCGCCCGGTTCGCGGCCAACCCGGTCTTCCTGGAGACCCCCGACGGGCATCTGCTGTACGCGGCGGGGCCGGGCGAGGAGGCGGCCCGGCCGGGGCTCGCCGATCCGCTCCAGGTGTGGGAGGGGCTGCGGGCGCGCCGGGCGGCCGAGCAGCCGGAGCCCCCGGCGGGCAGTGTGATCGCGGATATCCCGGGCGGCGGACACGGCCCGGGGGCGGTACGGGCCCGGCTGACCGTGCTGCCGGTGGCCGGACCGCTGGGGCCGGTGCACCGGATCGCGGCCGAGCGGACGGCGGATCTGCTGGCGGTGGTGCTGCTGCGGGCCCGCCAGGAGGAGGAGTTGGCGGCCCGGGGCCGGGGCGACTTCCTCACCGATCTCGCGGAGGGCCGGATCGAGCCCTCGGAGGCACCCGCCCAGGCGCGGGTGCTGGGCTTCCGGCCGGGAGACGGCCCGCTGCTGCCGGTGGTGGCGCGGCTGGCGGAGGATGTACGTCCGCTGGCCGGCGGGGAGAGCTGGGCGGCGCTGGCCCATGCTCTCCAGGAGGAGTTGGCGGCGGCCGGGGTGCCGGTGCTGCTGGGGGTGCGGCTTCCGGAGGGCCGGGTGCCGCTGCTGGCCGGGCTGCGGGACGCGGCGGAGCGCGGTGCGGTCGCCGAGCGGATCGCGGCGGGTTTGCGGACCGCGGTGGAACGGGCCTGGCCGGACCGGGCGGGTTCGCGGCCGCCGGTGGTGGTCGCCGGTCTCGCGGTCGGCTGGGAGACGGCCGGGACCGAGCTGCGGCACGCCGCCGAGGCGGCCAACGCGGCCCGGGGCCTGCCGGACCGGGACTGGTACGACGTCCGCAGCCTGGATGTCGATCTGTTGCTGTGGCGACTGCGTGAGCACGGGGATCTGGCCGCCTTTGTCGACCGGGTGATCGGCCCGCTGCTCGCCCATGACCGCACCGCCCGCCCGCCGCTGGTGCCGACGCTGGAGGTGTATCTGCGGCATGCGGGCCGCAAGGCGGAAACGGCCCGCGCGCTGCATCTCAACCGGCAGACGCTGTACGACCGGCTGGCCCGGATCTCGCGGCTGCTCGGCAGCGACCTGGAGGACCCCCGGACGGTGCTCGCCCTGGGGGTGGCCCTCCAGGCCCGCCGCCATGTCCGCTGAGCGGCGGCCTACTCAGCGGGCTCAGAACGGGGTCAGGGTGAGGGTCATCGCCGTCGGTGCGGTGTCCTGGATGTAGGACGCGAAGTCGGCGACGTCGTCGAAGGCGAAGCCGTACGCCTTGCCGTCGGTGGTCGCCGCGTGCATGGCCTTGGCGTAGTGGTGGGTGATCCGCTCGGTGTAGAAGGCGGCCGGGTCGGTGACCGGCTGGTTGGCCGAGCTGTGCAGGGTGGTGCGGTTGAAGCCCGCGCCGAGGATGGCCGCGACCGGGCCCGTCGTGCCGTCGTTGGGCGCGGCCAGCGCGCCGTCGCAGAACAGCACGTCCTTGGTGGAGGGTTTGGCGAACGAGACGGACGCGGGGCCGGTGAAGGAGAGCCGTCCGCCGCTGACCCGGCCGGTGAAGGTGCCCGCGTTGGTGGTGACCTTGAGGTCCTTCGACCCGTAGGTGTCCCAGACCTGGTCGATGTAGGACGCGAAGTAGTCCTCGGGGAACAGTCCGGCGCCCAGACCGTGGCCCGGGGCGATCACCCGCAGCCGGTCGCCGAGCACCAGCGACTCGAAGGCGTCGGTGCCGGCGAGATCGGAGAACACCTTGTCGCGGGCGCCGTCCTTGAGGGTGCCGGTGGTCTGGTCCTTGGCGCCGGTGAGGTGGATCGCCAGCGGCACGCTGAACATGTCCACCATGGTGGTGTTGCAGAACATGCCGTCGGCGTTGAAAGTGAACTCCGCGCAGTCGTGCAGGACTTGGTAGTTGGGGTCCCCGGAGACCCATCCGGCCGGGTACTGCAACGCGGGCTTGCCCGCGCCGTCGGCGACCGCCTTGAACTTCAGCCGGGAGCCCAGCGCGACATAGATCCGGCCGGACATCCGGGGCAGGGTCAGCTTGGTGTCACCGCTCCCGGCCAGCGGGATGGCGTAGTCGGTCCAGCCGTCGGGGCCGTTGTCGGACAGTGCGATGGGGGCGAGTTGGCCGTCGGGGGTCACCCGCACCTGGCGTCCGCCCTCGTTGCCGACGATGTAGAGCCATATCGACGCGTTGGCGAACTGACCGGTGCGGTTGACGACGGTGAGCGGCAGGGTGGCGGCCCGCTGGGCGCCCTCGGCCCGGCCGCCGGTGAGGGCGAGACCGGAACCGGCGGCGGCCGCGGTCGCGGCGAGGGAACCCAGCAGCTTTCGGCGACTGATCACGGTGTAGTGCTCCTCGGCGTAGTGGGGGTTGCCGGGACATGCGCGGGGGGTGACGTACAGCGGTGACGCGCGGCGCGGTTGAGAGCGCTCTCCGACCGTCACTGCGCAGCACCCTGCCCATCGCCGCCGGGGGGCGTCAACCCCCGTGACACCAAAAGGTCTGAACCAACTCGTCGTAGACGCTGAGGACATGGCCGACCGTGTCGTCCTCGGTGGGCCAACCGGCCGTCCGCGCCCGCCCGGCGGCGGCCAGCGCCACCCGCCGCGCCGGATCGGCGAGCAGCCCGGTGACGGCGTCGGCCAGCGCCTCCGGATCGCCGTACGGCACCAGTTCGGCCGCGTCCCCGACCAGTTCGGGCACTCCGCCCACGGCCGTGGCGACCAGCGGCACCCCCGCGTGCAGTGCCTCCTGGGCGAGCAGCGAACGGGCTTCCCAGCGGCTGGAGAGCACCGCGACATCGGCCGCCGCGAGCAGCTCCGGCACATCGTCACGGCGGCCGAGCAGCCGCACCGGCAGCCCCTCCGCCTCGATCCTGCGCTGGAGCGGCGCACGGTCCGGCCCCTCCCCCGCGACCACCAGCACCGGCTGCGGGTCCAGCGCACGCCACCGCCGGGCCGCGTCCAGCAGCGGGCCGAGGCCCGTCGTCTCCAGACGGCCCACGGTGACCAGCAACGGCCGCTCCACGGCGCCCAGTTCGGCCCGCGCCTTCTGCTCGTCACCGTCGCCCGCCCCGTCCCTGCCGCCCGCGGCGCGCGGCGCCGGGACCGCGACCGGTGCCAGCCGCGCGTCGCGGGCACCCCGGGCGCGGGCCCGGTCCACCAGATCCGAGGAGGCGCCCAGCACGATCGAGGCGGTGCGCGCCACCTTGCGCTCCATCAGCCGGACCACCGGCGCCCGCGCCCCGTCGGTGTCCACCGCGGTGTGCCAGGTGACGATCAGCGGAACGCGCCGGCCGCGCAGGGCCATCGCGGCCAGCAGTCCGGAGCGCAGCCCATGGGCATGCACCAGCCCGGCGCCGAGCGAGGCCGAACGCAGCGAGGCGACGCTTCCGGCGTCGGTCAGCGCGTCGAGGGCGGCGAACCCCGCGCCCGCCTCGGTGAAGCCGTACCCGATTTCGGCGCTCCAGGGCCCGCACACGGTCACCCGCAGCCCGCGCGCCACCAGCCCGGCCGACAGCGACCGCACATGCACCCCACTGCCCGAACCGCCCTTCCCCAGCACCTGGACGGCGTGCAGCGACGGCTGCCCGTGCGGCGGGACCGGGGTGGTGCTCACGGTACTGCTCACGCGGGCGGAGCTCCTGAGGCGGTATAGGGTCGAGGATCGGGCGCGGCGGTGCGGGCGGTACGAGTGCGCTGGGCCCAAGAATGCCAGCACTCGCGGTGCCCACGCGGCAATGCCTCTGCGCAACGCCCGGCTCTGGCTCGGCCGTACGTCCGCAGCATCACCCGTACGGGTGACCCCGGGAAGCCCGGTGCGGTCCGGTCCCGCCCCGAAGCCCGCGGAGCGCTCAGCGTCCGCCGCGCGCGGTCTCCAGCAGCTCTTCGGCGTGCGCCCGCGCCAGTTCCGAATCCTCCTGGCCCGCCAGCATCCGCGACAGCTCCCGTACGCGGTCCTCGCCCGCCATGGCCTTGACCCCGCTGCGGGTCACCGACCCGTCGTTGGTCTTCTCCACCACCAGGTGCCGGTCGGCGAAGGCCGCGACCTGGGGCAGATGGGTGACCACCACGACCTGTGCGGAACGGGCCAGCCGGGCCAGCCGGCGGCCCACCTCGACCGCGGCCTTGCCACCGACGCCCGCGTCCACCTCGTCGAAGAGATACGTCGGCACCGGATCGGAACCGGCGAACACCACCTCGACCGCGAGCATCACCCGGGACAGCTCACCGCCCGAGGCACCCTTGGCGATCGGACGGGGCGGGGCGCCGGGGTGGGGGGCGAGCAGCAGCTCGACCTCGTCGGCGCCGTGCGGACCGTAGAGCACGGCCCGGCCGCCCACCTCGATGCCCGCCGTCTCGTCCGCGGCGTCGGACTGGCGGATGGCGAAGGTCACGCGGGCGTGCGGCATGGCCAGTTCGGCCAGTTCGGCCGTGACCGCCTCGGCGAAGCGGGCGGCGGCCTCGGTCCGGGCGTCGGTGAGCGTCTGCGCCAGCTCGCCGAGTTCGGTGCGCAGCGCGTCGTGCTCGGCGGTCAGCTCGCCGATGCGGTCGTCGTCGCCGTCCAGTTCGGCCAGCCGGGCCGCGCCCTGCTCCGCCCAGGCCAGCACGTCCGCGATGCTCTCGCCGTACTTCCGGGTCAGCTGGCCCAGCGCCGCGCGGCGCTCTTCGACGGCGGCCAGCCGCAGCGGATCGGCGTCGAGGTTGTCGGCGTAGCCCGCCAGCTCCTGGGCGACGTCGGACAGCAGGATGCCGACCTCGCCGATCCGGTCGGCCAGTCCGGCCAGCGCCGGGTCGTGGGAGCGTACGGCCTCCAAGGCGCGGTGGGCGCCCCCGACCAGGGTGGCGGCGTCCACCCCCTCGGGGTCCTCCGGGTTCCCGGCCAGGGCGGCGTGGGCGACAGCGGCGGCGGAGGCCAGGGCCTCGGCATGGCCGAGCCGCTCGGCCTCGGTGGCCAGTTCGGAGTCCTCCCCCGGGCGGGGCTCGGCGGCGGCCACCTCCTCGAGACCGAAGCGGAGCAGATCGGCTTCCTGGGCGCGCTCACGAGCGCGGGTGGTCAGCTCGTCCAGCTCGGCGGTGACGGCACGCAGTCTGCGGTAGGCGCCCGCGTACTTCTCCAGCGGTCCGGCGACCGCCTCGCCCGCGTACCGGTCCAGCGCCTCGCGCTGCCGGGCGGGCCGCAGCAGGCCCTGCTGATCGGTCTGGCCGTGGACGGCCACCAGGTCGTCGGCCAGCTCGCCCAGCAGCCCCACGGGGACCGACCGGCCGCCCACATGGGCGCGGGAGCGGCCTTCGGCGGAGAGGGTACGGCTGATCAGCAGCGCGCCGTCGTCCAGTTCGGCGCCCGCCTCCTCGGCCCGCACCGCCGCCGCCGAGCGCGCGTCGACCGTGATCCGCCCCTCGACGACCGCCGCCTTGGCGCCGATCCGTACCAGGGCGGCGTCCGCGCGGCCGCCCAGCAGCAGCCCCAGACTGGTGACCACCATGGTCTTGCCCGCGCCGGTCTCACCGGTCACCGCGGTGAAGCCGGGTGACAGCTCGACGACCGCGTCGTCGATGACGCCCAGCGCACGTATCCGCATCTCCTCCAGCACGTGCAAGACCATACGAGGTTTGGCGGGTCGGACGCGACGACGGGGCTCACCTTCCGGGTTCCGCCCGCACAGATGACCGGGCGGACGGAGCCCGGCATGCCGCTTTCGCGCACCCCTGGTACGAGCCGGACAGGGCCTGAGCGGGCCTCGCCGAAGTCCGGTGCGGTTCGGGTGCGCCCCGAAGGGGCGCGGGGCTGTGTCGATGTGCGGCTCCGCCGCGGCTGTGTCGATGTGCGGCTCCGCCGCGTGGGCGACCGGCCACGACACAGCCGCAGACGCATGACGGCACCTCGCGGCACTTCCCGCGGAGCGCTTAGGCCCTGTCCGGTGGGTCTTTGAGGAGCAGCCCGCGGCGTCTGGTGAGGGGGCACCTCCCAGCGGTAGCTGGGGGAGGATCGCAAGGCGGAGGATCGCCCTCGTACTGGGCGTACTCGGGCGACTCCGACAACGCGGCCGGGGGCACCTCCCAGCGTTAGCTGGGGGCGCGGTGCCAGGCGTCGCGGGCCCGATAAGACCCACCGGACAGGGCCTAGTGGGGGGCGCCGCGCCAGCCCGCCACCGGGAGGGCGAACTTGGCCACCAGACGGTCGGTGAACGACGCGTGGTGCAGCCGCGCCAGCCGCACCGGTACGGCACCCCGCCGCACCTCCACCCGCGCCCCGGCGGGCAGTTCCACCGTGCGGCGCCCGTCGCACCACAGCACCCCGTGCGGCGTCTGCGGCTGCACCTCCACCGCGAGCACCGAGTCCGGCGTGGTCACCAGCGGCTTGGCGAACAGGGCATGGGCGCTGATCGGCACCATCAGCAGCGCCTCCACCTCCGGCCAGACCACCGGGCCGCCCGCCGAGAAGGCGTACGCCGTCGAACCGGTCGGGGTCGCGCAGACCACACCGTCACCGCCGAAGCGGGACACCGGACGGCCGTCGACCTCGGTGACGACCTCGAGCAGCCGCTCACGGGCCGCCTTCTCCACCGACGCCTCGTTCAGCGCCCAGTCGGTGTGCACGATGTGGCCGTCGTTGCGGACGAGCACATCGATCGTCATCCGCTCCTCGACCTCGTACTGCCGGGTCACCACCCGGTCCACGACCTTGTCCAGGTCATCGCGCTCGGCCTCGGCGAGGAAGCCGACCCGGCCCAGGTTGACCCCGAGCATCGGCACCCCGGAGATCCGCGAGAACTCCGCCCCGCGCAGCAGCGTCCCGTCCCCACCGAGCACCACCAGCAGCTCACAGCCGTCCAGGACGTCCCGGCCCGCCTCCACCCGTTCGACCGAGGGCGGCAGCGGCAGGTCCTCGGCCTCGGCGGCGAGCACCCGCACTCCGATACCGCTGCGCAGCAGCCCCTGCACCACCAGCTCCGCGCTGCGGATGGCCGCGGGGCGGCCGGTGTGCGCGAGCAGGAAGATGGTGCGCCTGGCCGTCGGCTCCGCCCGATCGGCTTGATCCGCTGATTCCGACGCTGCTTCTGAAGTGGTCAACTGGGCCCCTCCGCCACTGCACGGTCAACATCGGCCGGGTCCAGTGCCGGCGCCCCGGCGCGCATCCACAAAAAGTACTCGACATTGCCCGACGGCCCGGGCAACGGGCTGGCCGTCACACCCAGCACTCCAAGACCCAGACCCGCCGCCTGTTCCGCCACCGTGCGCACCGCCTCGGCGCGCAACTCGGCGCTGCGGACGACACCGCCGCTGCCGAGCCGTTCCTTGCCGACCTCGAACTGCGGTTTGACCATCAGCACCAGATCAGCGCCGGGCGCGGCACAGCGCACCAGGGCGGGCAGCACCAGCCCCAGCGGAATGAAGGAGAGATCGCCGACGACCAGGTCCACAGGCTCCCCTCCGATCTGTTCGAGCGTCAGCTCGCGTACGTTCGTACGGTCCAAAACGGTCACGCGTTCATCGTTCTGGAGGGACCACGCGAGCTGTCCGTATCCGACGTCCACGGCGACCACACCGGAGGCGCCCGCGCGCAGCAGGACATCGGTGAAGCCCCCGGTGGACGCCCCCGCGTCCAGCGCCCGCCGCCCGGCGACCGCGAGCGCCGCCCCGGGCAGCGGCCGGACGTCGGTGACCTGCCCGGCGCCGGGACCGTTCCGGTACTCCTCGCTGAAGGCGTAGAACGCCCCCGCCAGCTTGTGGCCACCGCGCGAGACGTACTCCGGATCGCTGTCGTCCTTGATCACGACGACGGCGGCACTGGTCTCCACCTGGGTGGCGGCCTTGGTCGCGGTCATCCCGCCGACGGTGACACGGCCCGCGGCGATCAGCTGACTGGCGTGCTCACGGGAACGGGCCAGCTCGCGACGCACCAGCTCCGCGTCGAGTCGTACGCGTCGTGGGCGGGTCACTGCCACGGGTGATTCAGCTCCTGAGGTCGGTTCCGGAGGTGGTCATACGGGGCCCTGCGGGGCGGGAGCCGGAGGTCCGGGCCGCCGGTCGAGTGCCGTCAGCGTGTCGCGCAGGCCCTGGTGCACATCCTCGTACACCTCCAGATGCTCGCCCGTCCCGAGGTGGTCGGCATCGGCCAGCCGCTCGAGCCGTGCGTCGACCTCGGCGACGCCGGTGGGGGTACGGGGGACGCCGAGCGGAGCCGGTTCCGCGGGCCCGGGAGCCTCGGCGGACGGGGCAGGGGCGGTGTCCGGGGACTGCGGAACCGTGCCTTCCGCACGCTCCGGGGTCGCCGCCAGGGGTTCTGGGGTCTCCGGGGACGGTTCGGCCGCGGGCCGCGGCGCCCGGCCCGCTGTGAGGTCCGGCACAGCGGGCCCGGCGCCGGACTCTGCTCCGGGCCGTACGCCCGGCATCGGCTCACTCATGGCCCCGACGCTACCGCGAACCGGACGTTCTCCGACGTGCGCGACCTGGGGTACGGTCATCGCGATGGCGACCTTGGAACAGTGCCGTGGCGCACTCGACAAACTGGCGGAGAATCTCGCGGGCGCGAACGGGGACCTCCGCGGCGCCGCCGCGCTCGACCGCTCGGTGAGCTGCTGGATCACCGACCTCGACACCACCTTCGTCGGTCGGCTGGTGGACAGCCGGATCGAGGATGTGACGACGGTGTCCGGCCCGCCGCCCGAGCGTGCGCAGATCCGGCTCGCGATGAGCGGTGACGACCTGGTGGCGCTGGTCGACGGAGAACTGCACTTCGCCCGGGCGTGGGGCAGCGGCCGGATCAAGCTCGAGGCGGGGCTGCTCGATCTGGTCCGGCTGCGGAAACTGCTGTAGCGGTCGACAGCGCACGGGGCCGGTCCTCCGCGCGGCCCGGGGATCCGGCCGCGTCCGAGGGGGCCGACGCAGCGGACGTACGGGCCCGGCGGGCGGCCGGGATGACCAGCGGGGTGCCGCTCTCCGGGTCATCGATCACCTGGCAGCGCAGTCCGAAGACCCGCTCCACCAGCTCAGCGGTGACCACCTCACCCGGCGCCCCCTCGGCGACGACCACCCCGTCGCGCATCGCGATCAGATGGGTGGCGTAGCGGGCGGCGTGGTTGAGGTCGTGGAGGACCGCGACGAGGGTACGGCCCTGCTCCTCGTGGAGTTGGGCGCACAGATCCAGCACATCGATCTGGTGCTGGATGTCCAGATAGGTCGTGGGCTCGTCGAGGAGCAGCAGCGGGGTCTGCTGGGCGATGGCCATGGCGATCCACACCCGCTGGCGCTGGCCGCCGGAGAGCTCGTCGACATAGCGGTCGCCCAGCTCGCCCACACCGGTGGCGTCCATCGACTCCTGGACGATCCGCTCGTCCGTCTCCGACCACTGGCGCAGCAGCCCCTGGTGCGGATAGCGGCCGCGGGCGACCAGGTCGGCGACGGTGATCCCGTCCGGGGCTATCGAGGACTGGGGCAGCAGCCCGAGGGTGCGGGCGACCTTCTTGGCGGGCAGCGAGCCGATCGCCGCCCCGTCCAGCAGCACCGATCCGGCGGCGGGCTTGAGCATCCGGGACAGGGCGCGCAACAGGGTGGACTTACCACAGGCGTTGGGCCCGACGATCACCGTGAAGGAGTGGTCCGGGATGGTGACGGAGAGGTTCTCGGCGACCGTACGGCGGTCGTAGGCGAGGGTGAGCCCCTCGGCCATGAGCCGCTGCGGCCCGTCGGTGGCGCCCTGCGTACGCGTACCGGTGCTGGTGCTGGTGCTGGAAGCCACGGTCTGCCGGGTGTCCTTGTCCTGCCGGGTGTCCTTGCCCATGGTGTGTTCCGTGTCTCCGTCCGCGCCGTTGTGATTCCTCATATCCGCCCCGCCTTGCGCTCGGTCACCAGCAGCCACACCAGATAGCCGCCGCCCAGCATCCCGGTGAGCACACCCACCGGCAGCTGATCGGCCCCGAAGAGCCGCTGCGCCGACCAGTCGGCGGTGATCAGCAGCCCGGCGCCCATCCAGGCCGAGGGCAGCAGATTCGGCCCCGAGGAACGGGTGAGCCTGCGGGCCAGCTGCGGGGCGGTGAGCGCCACGAAGGCGACGGGCCCGGCCGCGGCCGTGGCGGACGAGGTGAGCACGATGGCCGCGAGCATCAGCACCAGCCGGGTCCGCTCCACCCGCACCCCGAGGGCGTAGGCGCTGTCGTCGCCCATCTCCAGCATCCGCAGATCCCGGGCGTGGCCCAGCACCACGGGCAGCAGTACCGCGCAGACGACTGCCAGCGGCCAGACCTGCTCCCAGTCCCGCCCGTTGAGCGAACCGGTCAGCCACACCACCGCGCGGGTGGCGTCCGGGAGATCGGCCTTGGTCAGCAGATAGCCGTTGACGGCGCTGAGCATCGAGGAGGCGCCGATACCGACGAGCACCAGCCGGTAGCCGTGGACGCCCCGCCGCCACGACAGCGCGTAGACCCCGGCCCCGGTCACCAGACCGCCGATCACGGCCCCGGCCGCGACCGCGCCGGGGCTGCCCTGGAACAGCACGATGACCGCGAGCGCACCGGCGGCCGAGCCCTGTCCGAAGCCGATCACGTCCGGACTGCCCAGCGGATTGCGGGAGATGCTCTGGAAGAGTGCGCCGGACAGCCCGAGGGCCCCGCCGACCAGCAACCCCACCAGCACCCGCGGCATCCGCAGCTCATTGATGATGAAGTCCTGGGCGGCGGTGCCATGGCCGGTCAGGGTGCGGATCACATCGGCGGGGGCGATGGGGAAGTCGCCGGTGCCGATGAGGACGACGCTCATCACCAGCGATACGGCGATCAGCAGCAGACCGACGACCGCCCCGCGCAGGTCCAGGCGCATCGAGAACCCGCGGGTGCGCAGCGTCACCCCGCGCGTCCTGGGCGTCAGGCGCTTGCTCGCGTTCACAGTTGGGCCATCCTCCGGCGGCGTACGAGGTAGATGAAGACGGGCCCGCCGATGAAGGTGGTGACCACTCCGACCTGGAGTTCGGCGGGCCGGGCGGCGATCCGGCCGATCACGTCGGCGCCCAGCACCAGCACCGGTGAGAGCACCGCGGCGTACGGCAGGATCCAGCGCAGATCGGGGCCGGTGAGCGCGCGCACCAGGTGCGGCACCATCAGCCCGACGAACGCGATCGGCCCGCAGGCGGCGGTCGCGGCCCCGCACAGCAGGGTGACGGCCAGCATCGACAGCGCCCGGGTACGGCCCAGATGGGTGCCGAGCGCGCGGGCGGTGTCGTCGCCGAGCGCCATGGCGTTCAACGGGCGGGCCAGGGCCAGCGCGAGCACCGATCCGACCAGCAGGAAAGGCGAGACCTGCTGAACGATCGTCATGTTCGCGGAGGCGAGCGAACCCACCATCCAGAAGCGCATCTTGTCCAGCGCCACCCCGTCCAGCAGCTGAACGGCGTTGACGTATCCGTAGAGCGCGGCATACACGGCCGTACCCGCGAGCGCGAGCCGCACCGGGGTGGCCCCGCGGCTGCCCCCGAGCGCGTACACCAGGACGGAGGCCGCGGCGGTGCCGAGGAACGCGAACCACACATACCCGGTCAGCGAGGTGACGCCGAGAAAGCTGATCGCCGAGACGACGGCGGCGGCCGCGCCCGTGCTCAGGCCCAGCAGCCCGGGATCGGCCAGCGGATTCCGGGTGAGCGCCTGGATGACCGCGCCGGAGAGCCCGAGACCGATACCGACGAGCAGGCCGAGGATGGTGCGCGGAACCCGTAGGTCCCGGATCACCACATCGCTGTTCTCGCCGCTGTAGTGGAACAGCCCGTGCCAGACCTCGTCCAGGGGGATCGGCTTGGCGCCGATGGCGATACTGGCCGCGACGACCACCAGCAGCACGGCGACCGAGGCGACCAGCCCGGCCGCCCGACGCGCGGTGCGGCGCCCGGGTGGCGTGGTCGCTGTCTCGGTCCCGGCTTTCACCGGACTGACCAGGGTCACGCGGAACTCCACCTCACAGCACGGCCGATCAGGACTAGGTTAGGTTACCCTAAGCCTCAACGGCCGTACCCCGGCGGGATCCGGAAAACCGGGAGGTCGACGGGGTCCGCGAGATCACTCACCGGCCCCGGTCGTCCAGGCGCTCACCACCCCAGCCGCGCCAGAGCCTTCCCCGCATCCGTCGTGCTCACACCGTCACCCGCCGCGGTCCAGGCCGCCGCGCACAACGCCCGCAGCCCGTCCATCGGCTCGTCCCCGTCCCCCTCCAGCAGCAGCGCGCCGTCGTGTACCCGAGCCGTCCAGCCTCCGCACCGGAAACCGTCCGCCACGCCGTCCGCGGCCCCGGTGGGCTCCACCTCGGGCTGGGCGCTGAGCAGCCCCCTCAAGTCGCGGTCCACATACGTCGGCCGGTGCTTCGGCGGGGCCGCCAGCAGCTGCGCCGCGTCCGTCACCCCGGTCAGCACCAGCAGCGAGTCCACCTCACCCGCGTACGCGCCCTCGATATCGGTGTCCAGCCGGTCCCCGACCACCAACGGCCGCCGGGCACCGGTCCGTAGAATCGTCTCCCGGTGCATCGGTGGCAGCGGCTTCCCCGCCACCTGCGGGGACCTGCCCGTGACGATCCGTACGACCTGGACCGCCGCGCCATTGCCCGGGGCGATACCCCGGCCGCTCGGAATCGTCAGATCCGTGTTGGACGCGAACCACGGCACCCCGCGCCCCACCGCGTACCCCGCCTCCATCAGCCGGGACCAGGGCATATCCGGTCCGCCGTACCCCTGCACCACCGCCGCCGGATCGTCGTCCGCCGACTCCACCGGCGTCAGACCGCGCTCGCGGAGCGCCACCCGCAGCCCCTCCCCACCGATCACCAGCACCCGCGCGCCCGACGGCAGCTGCTCGGCGATCAGCCGGGCCACCGCCTGCGCCGAGGTGATCACGTCCTCGGGCCCGGCGGGCACCCCGAGACGGGTCAGATGCTCGGCCACCGCCTCCGGGGTGCGCAGTGCGTTGTTGGTCACATACGCGAGCCGCATCCCGTCGTCCCGTACGGCGCCCAGCGCGTCCACGGCGTGGTCGATCGCCTCACCGCCCGCGTACACCACCCCGTCGAGGTCCAGCAGGGCGGTGTCGTACACCGCGTTCAGCGGCCGCTCACTGCCCTCGGGCCGGGTCCGGACGGCGGTCTGGTTCATGGATGGACACACTCCTCGCAGATCTGTGCGCTACGCCCCCGATCATCGCCCATCCCCGTCCGGGGCATAGCATTCTCAAATGAGCATTTCAGGGCCTGGCGGGCAAGGTCTCCAGCTCACTCCGTTCCGTGGGCTGCGCTACGCGGCGGAACGGGTCAGCAGTATCGCCGCTGTCACCTCCCCGCCCTATGACGTGGTAGTTCGGCCCGACGGTCTGCGCGCACTCGAGACCGCGGACCCCTACAACATCGTCCGATTGATCCTGCCGCAGGCCGGCACCCCCGCCGACCGCCACCGGCAGGCCGCCGAGACACTGCGCCGCTGGCAGGCCGACGGCATCCTCGCCGCCGACCCCGAACCGGCGCTCTACATCTATGAACAGCGCGACGGCCAGACCCTCCAGCGCGGTCTGATCGGTGCCCTGCGGCTGAGCCCCCGCGAAGAGGGCATCGTCCTCCCGCACGAGGAGGTCATGCCCCATGTCGTCGAGGACCGCGCCGATCTGATGCGCGCCACCGCGGCCAATCTGGAACCCCTGCTGCTCGCCTACCGCGGCAACGGCGGGGGGAGCGGTGCCGCGCATGTCATCGAACGCACCGTACAGCGCGAGCCGTTGCTGTCCACGACCACCGAGGACGGGATCGACCACCATCTGTGGCGGCTGACCGACCCGGGCGATCTCGTCGAGATCGCCACCGACCTCCGCCGCCACCAGGCGCTCATCGCCGACGGCCACCACCGCTGGGCCACCTATCTGCGGCTGCGCGAGGAGCGGCCGGAACCCGGCCCGTGGGACTACGGCCTCGTCCTGCTCGTGGACACCACCCGCTACCCGCTCCGGGTCCGAGCCATCCACCGGCTGCTGAGACGGCTGCCGCCCGCCAAGGCACTGGCCGCGGCGGGCCACGCCTTCCGGATCCAGGAGATCGAGGGCCCACTGCCGCGTGCCCTCGACGCGCTGGCCGAGGCCACGACCGCGGAGCCCGGCGGAAACGCCTTCCTGCTCACCGGGGACGGACGCTTCCACCTCCTGGACCGCCCCGATGCCGAACTGCTCGCCCGTACGGTCCCCGAGGGACGCCCGGAGGCATGGCGCACCCTGGACGCGACGGTCCTCCACTCCGTGCTCCTGGAGCACCTCTGGAACGTCCCGGACGCGCCCGAGCACATCGGCTACATCCACGACGCGGAGGCCGCGGTCGAGCAGGCGGAACGGCTGGGCGGCACGGCGGTGCTGATGCATCCGGTGGACGAGGACGTCGTCCACGACCTGGCCCGCCAGGGCGTCGCCATGCCGCACAAGTCGACCTCCTTCGGGCCGAAGCCGGCCACGGGTCTTGTGCTGCGCAGCCTGACGCTGGGCTGAACCTGACGTGGAAGAGGGCGGCACCCGTGTGACACGGGTGCCGCCCTCTTCACGGTCTGTCAGCGGTCGTCGCCGTCCTGCGGTTCGTCGGTGTCCTCGGCAGCTTCGGTGGCTTCGGGGGCTTCCGCGGCTTCGGTGGCTTCCGCGGCTTCCGCTGTGGGCTCAGCAGCCTCGTCGCCCTCGGTCTCGTCGTCCTCGACGGCCTCGGGGGCCTGGACCTCAGGCTCGTCCTGAACCGCCTCGTCGGGGTCGAGGGCGTCCACGAACTCCACACCATCCAGCTCCGCGAGCCGGTCCGACGCGTCCGTGGTCCCACCCTGGTCGGCCTCGAGCGCCTTGGCGAACCACTCACGGGCCTCGTCCTCACGCCCCACGGTCAGCAGCGCGTCGGCGTACGCGTAGCGCAGCCGCGCGGTCCAGGGCTGGACGGAGTGCGAGGCCAGCTCCGGGCTCTGCAAGGTCACCACGGCGGCGTCGGCCTGACCCATGTCGCGCCGGGCACCGGCGGCCACCAGCCGCATCTCGACCTGACCGGCCCGGTCCAGCTTCTGCACCTCGGGCTCACCGGCCATGGCGAGCGCCCGCTCGGGACGGCCCATGCCACGCTCGCAGTCCGCCATCACCGGCCACAGCTCCGAGTTGCCGGTCATCCGCCGGGCGGCCCGGAACTCGGCAAGGGCCTCGGCGTACTTCCCCACGGCGTACGAGGCGAAGCCCGCGGCCTCACGCACGGCGGCCACCCGGGAGGCGAGCCGCAGCGCGACGCGGGCGTACTGGTACGCCTGCTCGGGCTCGGTGTCGAGCAGCTTGGCGACCATGACGAGGTTCTTCGCCACGTCCTCCGCCAGTGTCTTCGGCAGGCTCATCAGCTCCTGCCGCACTGCCTTGTCGATCTCGTCGCCGGTCACGTCCTCCGGGATCGGCAGCCGCTTGATGGGCTCGCGATCACCACGCTCCCGGCCCCGGTCGTCACGGCGCCCGTAGCCACCGGAACGGTCGTCACGGCGCCCCTTGAAGCCACCGCCGGACCGGTCATCGCGCCCACGGCCCTGGCCGTACGGACGACGCGGCCCGCGATCGTCCCGGCCATCACGACGGAACCCGCCATCGCGGTCATCACGGCGCGGACCACGCGGGCGGTCATCACGGCGGTCGTCACGGCGGTCGTCACGGCGGAAACCACCGCGGTCGTCGCGCCGATCATCACGACGGTCATCGCGACGGAACCCACCACGGTCATCACGGCGGTCATCACGACGATCGTCACGGCGGAAACCACCACGGTCATCGCGCCGGTCGTCGCGGCCGAACCCACCACGGTCATCACGACGGTCATCACGGCGATCGTCCCGGCGGTCATCGCGACGGAACCCACCACGACCGTCACGGCGGTCATCACGACGATCGTCACGGCGGAATCCACCACGGTCGTCACGGCGGTCATCGCGACGGAAGCCACCACGATCGTCATCACGACGGAAGCCGGGACGGTCATCACGGCCGAACCCACCTCGGTCGTCACGCCGATCGTCACGGCGGAAACCGCCACGGTCGTCACGACGGTCATCACGGCGGAATCCACCACGGTCGTCACGGCGGTCATCGCGACGGAAGCCACCACGATCGTCATCACGACGGAAGCCGGGACGGTCATCACGGTCACGCCGGAAACCACCCTGGCGGAATCCTCCGTCGCGGTCGTCACGGCGCGGACCGCGCAGACGGTCATCCCGCCGGTCATCGCGCCGGTCATCGCGCCGGTCGTCACGACGCTCATAGCCACCGCTGGGCCGACCGCCACGGTCATCGCGGGGTCCGAAGCCCCCGCCACCGGGTCGGCCGCCACGGTCGTCATCACGACGCGGCCCGCGCGGCCGGTCATCGCGACGGTCATCACGGCGGAAACCACCGCGGTCATCACGACGGTCGTCACGACGGTCATCGCGGCGGAAGCCACCACGGTCGCGGTCACGGCGGGGTCCGGAATCGCGGGAGTCCCGCCGGTCGCCGCCGTCCCGGCGCCGCGGCTCGCGCTCCGACCGGTCGTCGGGAGAGTTGGTGGACATCGGCGTGACTCCTGTCTTGAGGTACTTCAGTCATTCTCCCGCACCGGTCCAGCCGATGCGGAAACAGCAAAAACAAAAGGACCCTTGGTCCCAGCGTTGAACGCTGGGACCAAGGGTCCTGAAAGATTGTTCGGCGGCGTCCTACTCTCCCACAGGGTCCCCCCTGCAGTACCATCGGCGCTGAAAGGCTTAGCTTCCGGGTTCGGAATGTAACCGGGCGTTTCCCTAACGCAATGACCACCGAAACCCTATCGGGTTCTAGCGAACAAGCACACTCTTCAATTAATAAAGTGGAATCTGTTCACCGGTGCGACTGTTCGCAACCCGGGAACC
>NZ_JAERRF010000150.1 GCF_016741875.1 Streptomyces coffeae
GTGACCGAGCACGGTGGCCGCTTCATACCGGACCAGCTCGGTGAGCTGCCGCTCCTGCTCGGCCTCATCCAAGCCGGCCAGTCGCTGCGCGAGAGCCGACGTGCCGCCTTCCGCAGGGGTGGCCTCGAACGCGACGCGGACCTCGGGCAGCTCGCCCAGCAGCGGGCTGGGCCGCTGTGCCATGAAGGTGCCCGCGAAGCGTTCCCAGTCGACATCGGCGACGACGAGGTTCCCGTCACCGCGTTCCAGGGCCGTGGCCAGACCCACGATCGCGACAGCCGGAGCCATCGTCGACAAGCCCCAGCGGTGCAGCTGCTCGGTCTGCTCAGCGGTTGCGACCATGCCACCGCCGCCCCACGGGCCCCACGCGACGGCGGTGGCGGGCAGACCTGTGGCCCTGCGGTGCTCGGCCAGGGCGTCCAGGTAGGCGTTGGCAGCCGCGTATGCCCCCTGCCCACTACTGCCCCACACACCGGCGATCGAAGAGTAGAGCACGAACGCGTCCAACGGCGTTTCGCCCAGCAGCTCGTGGAGATTCCTCGCACCGTCGACCTTGGCCGACAGCACATCGGCAAGGTTGTCCGCATCGAGGTCGGCGAGTACGGCCGAGCGCTCGATGCCTGCCGTGTGGACGACCGCGGTGAGTGAGGGGATGCTCTCCAGCAGCGCCGCGACTGAGTCACGGTCAGCCATGTCACAAGCGACGAACGTGACGCGGGCGCCGAGTTCGACGAGCTCGGCCTCCAACTCCGCGGCGCCCGCGGCGGCTTGGCCGCGACGGCTCACCAGCACCACATGCTCGGCCCCGCGTGCCGCCAGCCAGCGCGCCACATGGCCACCCAGGGCACCAAGACCACCGGTCACCAGCACCGTCCCGCGCGGCGA
>NZ_JAERRF010000151.1 GCF_016741875.1 Streptomyces coffeae
GGGGGCGCTTGAGGCGCAGGCTGAGCGGCTGGTGGCTTTCCTTGAGGGGAGGCCTGAGTGCTCGCCGGTGGATGTGGGTGTGTCGTTGGCGACGGGGCGGGCTGTGCTGGAGCACCGTGCGGTGGTCCTGGGCGGAGACCGTGAGACGTTGCTGGCCGGTTTGGCCGGTGGCCATGGAGTGATATCCGGGATGGTGGCCGAGGGCCGTACCGGCTGGATGTTCACCGGGCAGGGCAGCCAGCGGATCGGTATGGGCCATGACTTGTATGACCAGTTCCCTGTCTTCGCCCGGGCGTTGGATGAGGTCTGCGGCCATCTGGATGGGGCTCTTGAGGGTGTTGTGGGGTTTGGTGTGCCGGTGCGGGACGTGCTGTTCGCGGCGGAGGGCTCCGGCGAGGCTGGGCTGCTGGACCGTACGGGGTATGCGCAGACGGGGTTGTTTGCGGTGCAGGTTGCGTTGGTGGAGTTGCTGCGTTCCTGGGGTGTGAGTCCGGATGTGGTGTTGGGGCATTCGGTTGGTGAGTTCGTTGCTGCGTATGTGGCGGGTGTGTTTGGTGTGGAGGATGCTGCGCGGTTGGTGGCGGGGCGTGCGCGGTTGATGCAGGCGCTGCCGGAGGGTGGCGCGATGGCAGCCATCGAGGCCGGCGAGGCCGAGGTTACGGAGATTCTGGGCGGTTTGCCGGATGGTTCGCGGGTGGGGATCGCGGCGGTCAACGGTCCGACGGCTGTGGTGGTCTCTGGTGACGAGGATGCCGTTGAGCAGGTGATGGCGGTTGCAGGCGAGCGGGGCTGTCGGGTGTCGCGGCTGCGGGTGAGTCATGCCTTCCACTCGGCGTTGATGGAGCCGATGCTGGCGGAGTTT
>NZ_JAERRF010000152.1 GCF_016741875.1 Streptomyces coffeae
TACTCGCGCAGGGCGTGGAGAAGGTGTCGCTGGTTCCAGATCAAGGTCCGGTCCAGCAGCTCCCTGCGGCAGGTCTGTATCCAGCGCTCCATGAGCGAGTTCATCCGCGGTACTCGAATGCCGGTGGTGACAACCTTCACGCCGGTATCGGTCATCAGGGCGTCGAAGGCGGCTGTGAACTTCGAGTCGCGGTCGCGGATGAGGAACTTCGCCTTGCTGTCCGCGTCTTCGAGGTCCATGAGGAGGTTGCGTCCGAGCTGGACGATCCACTGCGCGGTGGGGTGTGCGGTGGCGCCGAGGATCCGGATGCGCCTGGTGGTGTGCTCGATGACGGCGAAGACGTACAGGCGCGCTCCGGTCAGCGTGCGGACTTCGAAGAGATCGCAAGCGAGTAGAGCTTTGGCCTGGCTGCGGAGGAAGTCCGCCCAGGTGGTGCTCTGCCGTTCGGGTGCGGGTGGGATGCCGTGCTGGCGGAGGATTTCCCAGACGGTGGAGGCGGCGATCTTGATACCCGGTGCTGCGAGTTCGCCGTGGATCCGGCGATACCCCCACGAGGCGTTTTCCTTGGCCAGGCGCAGGACCAGGGCGCGGATCGATCGGATCGTGCGTGGGCCTCCGCGTCGTCGGGGTACGCAGGTTGCGGCATGGCGCTGCTTGAGCAGGCTGCGATGCCGGCGCAGGACCGTGTCGGGGCGGACCAGGAGCAGAAGGTGCCGCGGTCTGTCTTTGGGGAGGTGGTGGAGCAGGCCGGCGAGGATGGCGCGGTCTGTGTCGGTGAAGGTCGGCTTGCTGACCCGGCGTTGCAGGACGAGCAGTTGGTGCCGGAGTACGAGGATCTCGACGTCCTTCTCCCTGTC
>NZ_JAERRF010000153.1 GCF_016741875.1 Streptomyces coffeae
ATCGGCTGGTGGATGCCACTGGCGAGCTCCCTGACCCTCGCGGTGACGTTGTTCTTCCTCCCGGACATCACCGTCCGTAAGACGGCTTCTGAACGCCGACGCCAGATGCGGCACACACTCACCCTGGTCCTGGACCTGACCGTGATCTCCCTGGCGGGCGGAGCCGGCGTACACCAGGCTCTGGCCGACGCCGTCCAAGCCCCCCGGGGGTGGGCCGCATCCAAACTCCGCCACGCCCTGCACCTCGCGCAGGTCACCCGCACCAGCCCCTGGCACCACCTGGGCGACCTCGGACAGCACCTGGGGGTCAGCGACCTGACGGAACTCGCTGCCACGCTCAACCTGGCTGGCACCGAGGGCGCCAAAGTCCGCGCCTCCCTGACCGCGAAGGCCCGTGCCATGCGACGCCGCCGCCTGTCCGAAGCCGACGGAGCAGCCCAAGCAGCCACGGAACAGATGTCCCTGCCGGTGGTCCTCCTCTTCGCCGCCTTCCTGCTCCTCATCGGCTATCCAGCCCTCGCACACGTCCTCGCCGTCACCTGACCACCACGCCCCCACGGGCAATGTCGAAACGCATTACGGAGAACGATCTCGATGCTCCACCCGCACCTGCAGGCCCTCGCTGCCGCTCTGCGCCACCACGCCGGCCTCGTACGCCGCCACGCCCGCCGGGACGCGGGCTACACCACCGAAACCATCATCGTCACCGCACTCCTGGCCATCCTCACCATCACGGTGATCGGCATCATCACCACCAAGGTCCTCGCCAAGGCCAACTCCATCGACCTGGGATAACCGGTGCACCACCTGCTGCGCACACCGCGACCAGGCCACGACGACCGCGGCG
>NZ_JAERRF010000154.1 GCF_016741875.1 Streptomyces coffeae
ACGGTGTTGGTGGAGTTGTTTGAACGGGGGGTGTTGCGGCCGGTTCCGGTCACGGCATGGAATGTCGCCCGGGCACCGGAGGCGTTTCGGTTCCTCGGCCAGGCCAAACACATCGGCAAGGTCGTCCTACGCATCCCTGCGCTGTGGCCGGAGTCGGGCACGGTCCTGGTGACCGGTGGTACGGGTGGTCTGGGTGCGGTGGTAGCCAGGCACCTGGCCGCTGAGCATGGTGTGCGGGATCTGCTGCTGCTGTCCCGGCGTGGTCTTGAGGCACCGGGGGCGGAGGAACTACGCGAGGAACTGACGGGGCTTGGTGCGCGGGTCACAGTCACCGCGTGTGATGTGAGTGATCGTGAGGCTTTGGCGGGTGTGCTGGACGCGATCCCGGCAGATACCCCGCTTCGGGGTGTTGTACATGCAGCAGGTGTGCTCGATGACGGCCTGATCGCGGATCTGACGTCTGACCGGTTGGGTGGGGTGTTGGCGGCGAAGGCGGAGTCGGCGGTGCATCTGCATGAGCTGACCCGCGACCGTGAGCTGGACGCCTTTGTTCTGTTCTCCTCGATCGCGGGAATCGTGGGTTCGCTGGGGCAGGCCGCCTATGCGGCAGGCAATTCCGTGCTGGACGCGCTTGCGGTGTCCCGGCGGGCACAGGGCCTCCCGGCGGTGTCGCTGGCGTGGGGTCTGTGGGAGCACGCAGAGGGTATGGGCGGCCGGCTCAGCGACGCCGATGTGGCGCGCCTGCGAAGGGAGGGTTTCCCGCCCCTGTCCACTGAGGATGCCCTTGCGCTGCTGGACACCGCTATGCGGTCAGGCGAGGCTGTCGCACTGCCCGT
>NZ_JAERRF010000155.1 GCF_016741875.1 Streptomyces coffeae
GCGCCCTCACCACCGCCCTCGCCGCCGACGTCGACAGAGGCAGTGACCGCCCGCCCTACCTCCACAACCCCGGCCACCCGGCCACCATCTGGCACCCGCTGACCGAGGCCGGATGGCAGCACAGCATCACCGAATTCGGGGCCCGCGCCCTGGCACCGGACCTGCTCGCCGAAGTCACCCACACCCCGCCACGCCCGGGCCCCGCCGTGGACCAGGCCCGCGAGGAGGCGTGGCAGGTCGAGGTACGGACCAGCGATGGAGACGAGGCGTCGTGGTGGGCCGAATTCCACAACTCCACCCCGGCCCACCTGATCGCCGCCTTCACCACGGCCCTGGCATCCCCGCAGCCCCTGCGGCGCACCGGGTACACCCTCCCGCCCCAGGTCCGCCACCTGATCAACGGCGCCTGAGCGCCTCGCAGGCAGGGTGCCGCCCCGCACACCCCGGGCCGGGGCGGCACCCCAACCACCCACCCAGCCAACCCCGGAACACACGGAGCCGACCGTGACACACCACCCCCGAAGCAGGCAGCCGTATCTGATCGTGCCCCGCTACCTCGCGGGCCCGGACCCCGACGCTACGACCACCGCCGCACACGTTTTGCAAGCCACTGGATGGCATACCGAGCACACGCCCGACCACACCGACTACAGCGACCCCGGCGGCCTGCGCCAGGCGCGCCACCTCGCCGACGGTGCCGACCTGAGGCGCCCCGAGCAGCCCCTGATGACTTGGGAGTTCACCGCCAGCCCGGTGCACGGTGGGCCTGCGGCCTGGACGGCATGGTTCTGCCGCGACACCCCGT
>NZ_JAERRF010000156.1 GCF_016741875.1 Streptomyces coffeae
TCGAAGGTGAGTCCGGGGAGGTCGAGGATGACGTCGGGGGTGTTCTGGAAGGCCAGCATGACCTGGAAGAGGGGGTGCCTGGCCAGGGAGCGGGCGGGGTTGACGAGTTCCACCAGGCGTTCGAAGGGGATGTCCTGGTGGGCGTAGGCGGCCAGGTCGGTGGTGCGGACGCGGGTGAGCAGTTCGCGGAAGGTGGGGTCGCCCGAGGTGTCGGTGCGCAGGACCAGGGTGTTGGCGAAGAAGCCGACGAGGTCGTCCAGTTGTTCGTCGGTGCGGCCGGCGATGGGTGTGCCGATGGGCACGTCCTCGCCCGCGCCCAGGGCGCTGAGCATGGCCGCGAGCGCGGCGTGGACCACCATGAACACACTGGTCCGTGCCTGCCGCGCCAACTCCACCAGACCGCGGTGCAGTTCCGCGTCCCAGTGGATCTCGACCCGCCCGCCGCGATGACTGGCCATCGGTGGCCGTGGCCGGTCGGCCGGCAGCGTCAGCTCTTCGGGGAGCCCGGCCAGGGCACGGCGCCAGTAGGCGAGCTGTTCACCGGCGACGCTGCTCTCCTCCGCCTCGTCGCCGAGGAGTTCGCGTTGCCACAGGGCGTAGTCGGCGTACTGGACGGGCAGGGGCTCCCAGGCGGGGGCGCGGCCTGCCGTGCGGGCGGCGTAGGCGGTGCCCAGGTCGCGGGCGAGGGGGGCCATGGACCAGCCGTCGGCGGCGATGTGGTGCATGACCAGCAGCAGCACGCTCTCGGAGGCGTTGCGTACGAACAGGGAGGCGCGCAGCGGCAGGTCGGTGGCGAGGTCGAAGC
>NZ_JAERRF010000157.1 GCF_016741875.1 Streptomyces coffeae
CCGCCCTCACCACCGCACTCGCCGCCGACGTCGACAGCCGCAGTGACCACCCGCCCTACCTCCACAACACCGGCCACCCGGACACCGTCTGGCACCCCCTGACCGAGGCCGGATGGCAGCACAGCATCACCGAATTCGGGGACCGCGCCCTGGCACCGGACCTGCTCGCCGAAGTCACCCACACCCCGCCACGCCCGGGCCCCGCCTTGGACCAGGCCCACGAGGAGGCGTGGCAGGTCGAGGTACGGACCAGCGATGGAGACGAGGCGCCGTGGTGGGCCGAATTCCACAACGCCACCCCGGCTCACCTGATCACCGCCTTCACCACGGCCCTGGCATCCCCGCAGCCCCTGCGGCGCACCGGGTACACCCCCCGCCACAGGTCCGCCACCTGATCAACGGCGCCTGAGCGCCCCGCAGGCAGGGTGCCGCCCCGCACACCCCGGGCCGGGGCGGCACCCCAACCACCCACCCAGCCAACCCCCGAACACACGGAGCCGACCGTGACACACCACCCCCGAATCAGGCAGCCGTATCTGATCGTGCCCCGCTACCTCGCGGGCCCGGACCCCGACGCTACGACCACCGCCGCACACGTCCTGCAAGCCGCCGGTTGGCATACCGAGCACACGCCCGACCACACCGACTACAGCGACCCCGGCGGCCTGCGCCAGGCGCGCCACCTCGCCGACGGCGCCGACCCGAGGCGCCCCGAGCAGCCCCTGATGACTTGGGAGTTCACCGCCAGCCCGGCGCACGGTGGGCCTGCGGCCTGGACGGCATGGTTCTGCCGCGACACCCCGC
>NZ_JAERRF010000158.1 GCF_016741875.1 Streptomyces coffeae
CCTGTTGAACTGACCCACCGACCATCCGCCGCCCGCCCCGCCCGGCCCGCCCGGGCGGCCCCCCACCGGCACCGACCGACGGCACGAACCGTCACCTTGTTGTCCGACCGGAGGACTCAATGACCCCGCCCCCTGCCTCGCCCGGCCCGTACGGCGGCCACCACCATTCGCCGTACGGGGGTGAAGGCGACCAGCCATTGGTGCGCCCCTACGCCATGACCGGAGGCCGGACCCGGCCGCGGTACCAGCTCGCCATCGAGGCGCTGGTCAGCACCACGGCCGACCCAGCGCATCTGGCGGGGCTGCTCCCAGAGCACCAGCGCATCTGCCATCTGTGCCAGGAGGTCAAGTCGGTCGCGGAGGTCTCGGCGCTGCTGAACATACCGCTCGGTGTGGCGCGGATCCTGGTGGCCGACCTGGCGGAGGCCGGCATGGTGGCGATCCACCAGCCCGGTGGCGGTTCGGAAGCGGGCGGTACCCCGGATGTGACACTGCTCGAAAGGGTGCTCAGTGGACTTCGCAAGCTCTAGCGGCGCTCCGCCCGCCCGCGCGACCACCTCGGCGAAGATCGTGGTGGCGGGCGGCTTCGGCGTGGGCAAGACCACGTTTGTCGGCGCGGTCTCGGAGATCAACCCGCTGCGCACCGAAGCCGTGATGACGTCGGCGTCGGCGGGGATCGACGACCTGAGCCATGTGCAGGACAAGACCACGACCACCGTGGCGATGGACTTCGGGCGCATCACGCTCGACGACGATCTGATCCTGTATCTGTTCGGTACCCCG
>NZ_JAERRF010000159.1 GCF_016741875.1 Streptomyces coffeae
GTCTCGTGTGGTGGGGGATGGGTTGCGGTTTAGGGAGCGTTGGGAGTTGTTGGGTGGGGTGTCGGGGGTGGTGTTGCCGGGTGTGTGGTTGGTGGTGGTGCCGGGTGAGGGTGTTGATGGTGAGTGGGTGGAGTCGTTGGTGGAGGGGTTGGGTTCGGGTGTGGTGCGGTTGGTGGTGTCGGGGCGGGTGGATCGTGCGGGGTTGGTTGAGCAGTTGCGGGGGGTGGTTGAGGGTGGTGTGCGGTTTGCTGGGGTGGTGTCGTTGTTGGGGGTGTGTGAGGGGTGGCGTTGGTCGAGTGTTCCGGTGGGTGTGGTGGATACGGCTGTGTTGGTGCAGGCGTTGGATGAGGTGGGGGTTGGTGGGCGGTTGTGGGTGGTGACGTGTGGTGCGGTGTCGGTGGGTGTGGGGGAGTTGGTGGGGAGTGTGGGTCAGGGTGGTTTGTGGGGTTTGGGGCGGGTGGCGGCGTTGGAGTATCCGGAGCTTTGGGGTGGTGTGGTGGATGTGCCGGTGGAGTTGAGTGGTGGTGTGGTGCGGCGGTTGGTGGGGGTTCTTGGTGGTGGGGTGGGGGATGAGGATCAGGTTGCGGTGCGTGGTGGTGGGGTGTACGGGCGGCGGTTGGTTCCTGCACCTGCGCCGGTGCCTGCGGCTGCGGGCGGGGGTTGGGAGCCGTCGGGGACGGTGTTGATTACGGGTGGTACGGGTGTGTTGGGTGGGCATGTGGCGCGTTGGTTGGCGGGGCGTGGGGTGGAGCATTTGTTGTTGTTGAGTCGGCGGGGTG
>NZ_JAERRF010000016.1 GCF_016741875.1 Streptomyces coffeae
GCCCTGTCCAGCGGATCTTTGAGGATCAGCCCGCGGCGTCTGGTGCCGTGCATCGCAAGGCGGAGGAGCGCCCTCGTACTGGGCGTACTTGGGCGACTCCGACAACGCAGCGAGGCGCGGTGCCAGGCGTCGCGGGCCCGATAAGATCCACCGGACAGGGCCTGGGGCCCGGCGGCCCACGGCGCCGGCGGCGGGGCCCGGTCCGCCCCGGACGAACGGACCGGGCCCCGCGGACACGGCGGGCCCTGGGGTCACTCCCTCCCGCGGCCTTGCGGCACGCTGCCGAAGAGGTCGATCGCGACCCGTACACCGGTCAGCGCGGGGCCGAGCGCGCTGACCGAGCCGAGGGCGCCCGCGATGAGCAGCAGGGAGCGGCGCAGCCGGGGCAGCTCGGGAGCCCCGGTGCGGGCCATGGCGTCCAGCGCGGCCAGTTCGTCGTCCGCGATCGCGCGGTCGGGTAATTCGGCCGGATGGGCCGCCAGGTCACGCCTGAGCCGGGCGACGGCGAGGCGCAGCTCGGCCGCTCTCGGGTCGTCGTCGGTGCCGGACACTCGGCTGGCTTCCATGACCGTGGCGTCCTCCACTGACGAGGCATCGGGTGCGCCCCAGAGCCTCGCGCCATCCTCGGACAACACTGCCCTTCGCCCCCTCGCACACTGGTGCACGAGCCTGCCCCCTCTCCCTCTCTCCCATACGGCCGCCAGGTGCCGTGTCCGGACTCAAGCCCGGACACAAGACCGGGCACAAGGGGCCGCGGCTCAGTTAACGCCACGGTGCGCACGCCGCGCCATACGGAGAGCGAAAATCAGACCGGCTGGGATGGATCGTCCGCAGCGGCGTTCGGTGCGGTAAGCAGGGCCCATGGATCGCACCTCACGTAACAATGCGCAGGTCGCCGGAGTGCTGCTGGCGGCGGGCGGCGGACGGCGGCTGGGCGGACGGCCGAAGGCCCTGTTGAGGCACCGGGGGCGGCCGCTGGTGGAGCACGCGGCGCGCGCGCTGCGGGAGGGCGGGTGCGCCCCGGTGCACATCGTGCTGGGCGCCGCCGCCGAGGAGGTACGGGCGCGGGCCGAACTGCCGGGCTGTGTCCTGGTCGACAACCCGGACTGGGAGGGCGGGATGGGCTCCTCGCTGCGGGCCGGGCTGGCCTCGCTCGCGGGGACCGGGGCGGCGGCGGCGCTGGTCACGCTGGTGGACCAACCCGGGGTCGGCGCCGAGGCGGTGGCCCGGCTGCTGGCCGCGTACCGCTCGCCGGACAGCCTGGCGGCCGCGGAGTACGAGGGAGTGCGGGGCCATCCGGTGCTGTTCGGGGCGGACCGGTGGGCCGATGTGGCCGCGGACGCGCGGGGCGACCGCGGGGCGCGCGGCTATCTGCGGGCGCACCAAGGGGCGCTCACGCTCGTGGACTGCTCGGACATCGCTCGTCCGGATGACATCGACACCACCGAGGACTTGACGCTGCTGGAGTGAGCCGGGGTGGCACCGAGGGTCATGGGGAACCCGATGGGGTGATGGGGAGCTCACCCTTCAACAAAAGATTGAAGTTCCACCATAAGGAAATTAGTATCCACAGGCCAGAAGGTCTGTGGGACGCCACGCTGCCCGTACGCGTCGCACCGCCCTTCTCCTCATCCCCCGGCACCCCGTGCCACGCATCGCCTCCTAAGGAGTGTCCGCCCATGCCAGCACCAGCGCCGTCCCCGCTGGCCGTTGTCGGCACCGCACCTCTGGACCGCCAGGGCGAGGTGCTGACCGACGCGGCCCTGGCCTTCCTCGCCGCGCTGCACGACCGCTTCACCGCGCGCCGCGACGCCCTGCTCGCCCGCCGCGCGGAGCGCCGTGCCGAACTCGCCCGCACCAGCAGCCTGGACTTCCTCCCCGAGACCGCCGCCGTCCGCGAGGACCCGGACTGGCGGGTCGCCCCGGCGCCGCCCGCCCTCCAGGACCGCCGGGTGGAGATCACCGGCCCCACCGACCGCAAGATGACCATCAACGCCCTCAACTCCGGGGCCCGGGTCTGGCTCGCCGACTTCGAGGACGCCTCCGCTCCCACCTGGGCGAATGTGATCGGCGGTCAGCTCAATCTGATCGACGCCTATGAGCGCAGGATCGACTTCACCTCCCCCGAGGGCAAGAGCTATGCCCTGCGACCGGACGAGGAGCTGGCCACCGTGGTCACCCGGCCGCGCGGCTGGCATCTCGACGAGCGCCATCTGCGGGACTCCGACGGCCGCGCGGTGCCCGGTGCGCTGGTCGACTTCGGGCTCTACTTCTTCCACAACGCACAGCGGCTGCTGGAGCGCGGCAAGGGCCCGTACTTCTACCTCCCGAAGACGGAATCGCATCGGGAGGCCCGCCTCTGGAACGACATCTTCGTCTTCGCGCAGGACTACGTGGGCATTCCGCAAGGGACCATCCGCGCCACCGTCCTGATCGAGACAATCACCGCCGCCTACGAGATGGAGGAGATCCTCTACGAGCTGCGCGAGCATGCCTCCGGGCTCAACGCGGGCCGCTGGGACTACCTCTTCTCCATCGTCAAGAACTTCCGCGACGGCGGCCCCGCGTTTGTCCTCCCCGACCGCAACGCGGTCACCATGACTACTCCGTTCATGCGCGCCTACACCGAACTCCTGGTGCGCACCTGCCACAAGCGCGGCGCCCACGCGATCGGCGGGATGGCCGCGTTCATCCCCAGCCGCCGCGATCCGGAGGTCAACGCGGTCGCCCTGGAGAAGGTCCGGGCCGACAAGGACCGTGAGGCGGGCGACGGTTTCGACGGCTCCTGGGTCGCCCACCCCGATCTCGTCCCGGTCGCCCGCGCCTGCTTCGACGCGGTCCTCGGCGACCGGCCGCACCAGAAGGACCGGCTGCGCGAGGAGGTGACCGTCACCGCGGCCGAGCTGATCGACATCTCCTCGGTGGCCGCCAAGCCCACCCACGACGGGCTGCGCAACGCCGTCCAGGTCGGGATCCGCTACATCGAGGCATGGCTGCGCGGACTGGGCGCCGTCGCCATCTTCAACCTGATGGAGGACGCCGCCACCGCCGAGATCTCCCGCTCCCAGATCTGGCAGTGGATCAACGCCGGTGTGATGTTCGAGAACGGCGAGAAAGCCACAGCCGACCTGGTGCGCCGGGTGGCCGCCGAGGAACTCGCGGCGATCCGCGAGGAGACCGGCCCGGAGGGCTACGGAGCCGGAAAGTGGAACCAGGCGCACGATCTGCTGCTGAAGGTCGCGCTCGACGAGGACTACGCGGAGTTCCTCACCCTGCCCGCCTACGAGTTGCTGGACTGAAGCATACGAACGGCACGCGACGGGGCCTCGGACCGGTCGGCGGTCCGGGGCCCCGCGGTGCGCTCACGACAAGTGTCACGAAGGGGACAGCTGAGAACGCGGCACGATCCGCTGGGTCTGACTCGGACTGGACCACAGCAGCTTCATATGAGCCTCACCGGTCCGCTCGGTGTAGTCGATCCGAAGAGTGTGGCGGTGTCCGGCGCGCAGCGCGACGGTCGCCTTGTCGACACGCGGCTCGTGCGGGGTGGCGGAGTCGATGACCAGCCGTCCGTCGATCCACACCCGGACCGTGTCGTCGGAGACGGTGGTGAGGGTGTAGGTCTCACTGTGGCGGGGCTTCAGAGAGCCCGTCCAGCGGACCCCGAAGTGATCCGCCGGCACCGCCGGATCCGGTGAACCGGCGTACCTCCAGGCGTGGTTGACGGTTGGGTCGGTCCGGGTGACGGCGGGCGGCCCGGTGAAGGTGTCATTGGCGAAGATCTCCGCCTTCAGCCCCGTGCCGTCGCCCGGCGGGGCGGACGCCGGGGGCTTCACCGTCAGCGCGATCACCGAGGCGGTGGGGTCCGGCGCGGCACCGGACGGGGTGAGGTCGAAGCCGTCCCCGGCCTCCGTGACCGTGATCCGCTGATCGCTGCCCAGCACCCGGGCGCCGGTCACCCGGAACGGTGTCGTCGCGCCGAGGTGGAGGGACTGCCCGGCGGCGGGCCAGGAACGGACGGACGCGTAGAGGGTGTTGCCCCGTCGGCTGACCGCTCCCCAGGAGGGTTCGGCGACCAGCCCGGCGGCACCCGCCCCGTACACCGCCCGGCCCTGACCGGCCGTCCGCAGCCAGGAGCCGATGGCGCGCAGCCGGTCGACGGAGGGCTGGGGCACCCGGCCGAGCCGGTCGGGGCCGACGTTGAGCAGGTAGTTGCCGCCGCGTCCTGCGATGTCCAGCAGATTGCGGGTGAGGGTGGCCGGGGACTTCCAGTTCTGGTCGTACCGGGCGTACCCCCAGTGATCGTTGAGGGTCATACAGCTCTCCCAGAGCTGGCCGTCCACCGGGGCGTCGGGGATCTCCTGCTCGGGGGTGCCGTAGTCGCCGTCCACCACACGCCGCTTGCCGACCCGGTTGTTGATGACGAGGCCGGGGTCGAGCCCGCGCAGATACGCCTCGAGACGCTCACCGTCCCGCGACGACCAGCGGTTGACGGGGTTGTCGGTGTCCCATTCGCCGTCGAACCACAGCAGATCCGGATGATAGCCGTCGATCAGCTCCTTGAGCTGCGCGTACATCCGCTTCTCGTACTTCGGGAAGGTGGCGGGGTCGGCGAAGTCGGGGTCGTGCCAGTCCCAGATCGAGTAGTAGAAGCCCAGTTTGATCCCGGCGTCGTCGGCCGCGGACTTCAACTCGGCCAGGATGTCCCGGCGCCGGTCGAAGGAGGAGTGGTCGCGCAGATTCCATCCGTTCTGCCGGGTCGGCCACATCGCATAGCCGTCGTGGTGCTTGGAGGTGATGACGATGTAGCGCTGTCCGGCGTCCTGGGCGGCCTTGACGATCGCCTTGGCGTCGAAGGCCGACGGGTCGAAGCCCTGGGCGACGTCCTCGTACCGGCGCGTCGGGATGGCACAACTCCGTTTGATCCACTCGGCGTCGCGGCAGACCGTGCCGTCGGACCGGGTGTACTCGCCCTCCAGCTGGGAGTAGGCGCCGAAGTGGATGAACATCCCGAAGCGGTCCTGCCGCCACCAGGTGGTGCGGTCGGCGGTGAAGGGGTCGTCGGTGGCGTAGTCGGTCCCGGGACCGGCGGCCGGGGACGCCGTCCGGGGAGCGGGCGCGGCGGCGGCCGGGGGGAGGCCGGGGCCGGTGAGGATCGTCGCGAGCGCAAGACCGAGCAGCACACACAGCCCGTGCCTCGGTCTGGGCGGTCGGGATCGGAAGGATCGGAGGAATCGGTGGGGACGTCCGGGCATACGCATGGCGGCTCCTGTGCTCGTGCGGAGGTCGGACAGGAGGGCTGGCCAGCCGCGTACCGGAACCTAGAGCCGGAAAGGTGGGATGTCAACGGGCCGTGTATCGCCTGGATTTGGGCCATCGCCCGCCCGAAGCCTGCCTCCCCAGGTCAACCCCTCCGATGAATCATCGGAGCTTCGGCAGAAGAAGCCCATTCGGCAGAAGGAACCCGGGGCACACAAGGAACCGCACCCGGAGACCGCGGGCCGGAGCCCCACGGTCGCCGGGTGCGGTCGCCGCCACGGCCCCGGCGCGAACGCCGGGCCCGCGTCCGGCCGGGAGCCGTCCCTCCCGGCCGGAGCCCAGGGTCACCCGCCGGCCGCGATACGGGCCAGCCGGTGCGCCTCGTCGCGCGCGGTGCGCGCGATCTCGTCCTCGTCGGCGGTGAGCAACCGCCCGCCCTCCACTACCGGTTCGCCATTCACCAGCGACAGGGTGACCGGGGCCGCCGCGCCGAGGACGAGGGCGGCGACCGGGTCGGCGATGGTCGAGTGGCCGATGCCGTCCAGCTTCCACAGCACCAGGTCGGCCAGTTTGCCCGGCTCCAGGGATCCGATCTGGTCCTGCCGCCCCAGCACCTGGGCGCCACCGTAGGTGCCGAGACGCAGCGCCTGGCGTACGGTCAGCGCCTTCTCGCGGTGGCTGCCGAGCCGGTTGACCAGCAGGGCGTTGCGCAGCTCGGTGTGGAGTTCACCGGACTCGTTGGAGGCGGTGCCGTCCACGCCGAGACCGACCGGCACCCGCGCCGCGAGCAGGTCCGGCACCCGTGCGATCCCCGCTGCGAGCCGGGCGTTGGACGAGGGGCAGTGGGCCACCCCGGTGCCGGTCCGGGCGAAGGCGGCGATGTCGGCGTCGTTCATATGGACGCAGTGGGCCATCCACACGTCCTCGCCCAGCCAGCCCGTGGACTCGAAGTAGTCGGTGGGCCCCATGCCGAACAGCTCGTGGCAGAACTTCTCCTCCTCCACCGTCTCCGAGCCGTGGGTGTGCAGCCGTACGCCCTTGCGGCGGGCCAGGACCGCGCCCTCGCGGAGCAGTGCGGTGGAGACGGAGAAGGGTGAGCAGGGCGCGACCGCGATCTGGAGCATCGAGTCGAAGGAGCCGTCGTGGTGGGTGTCGATCGCCTCCTCGGTGGCGGTCAGCGCGCCCTCGGTGGTCTCCACGGCGAAGTCCGGCGGCAGCCCGCCGTCGGAGGCCCCGCGGTCCATGGAGCCGCGCGCGGCGGTGAACCGCACCCCCAGCTCACGCGCCGCGCGGATCTCGGCCCCGAGCAGATCGCCGGTGCCGCGCGGAAACACGTAGTGGTGGTCCATGGCGGTGGTGACCCCGCCGCGCGCCATCATCGCGAGCGAGCCGCGGGCCGCCGCGTGGACCATCTCCTCGTCGATCCGCGCCCACGTCGGATAGAGCGCGACCAGCCAGTCGAAGAGGTTGCAGTCCTGGGCGAGACCGCGGGTGAGCCACTGGTAGAAGTGGTGATGGGTGTTGACCAGGCCCGGGGTGGCCAGATGGCCGGTGCCGTCGATCCGGCGGACGACTCCCGCCGGCTCCCGGGGCGCGGGTCCGGCGCCCACCGACTCGATGCGGTTGCCCGCGACGACCAGATGCCCGGAGGCGTACTCGGTGTCGTCGGCGTCCACGGTCGCGACGGCGCAGTTCTCGATGACGATGCGGTTCATCCGCGGCGCCCTTCAGTCGGTGGGGATCCGGGGCGTGGCACCGTCGCGCAGCACGGTGGCCTCGATCAGGCCGTAGGGCCGGTCGGCGGCGAAGTACACCTCGTTGTCGTTCTTGAGGCCGAAGGGCTCCAGGTCCACCAGGAAGTGGTGCTTGTTGGGGAGGGAGAGCCTGATCTCGTCGATGTCCGGCCGCTGCTCGATGACCCGGGCGCCCATCTGGTACAGCGTCTGCTGGAGCGAGAGCGAGTAGGTCTCGGCGAAGGCGGTCAGCAGATGGCCGCGCGTCTCGGCGTAGGCCCGCTCCCAGTCCGGCATGGGCAGGGTGTCATCGCTCCAGCCGGAGCGCCAGCGGGCGTGCACCTCGGTGGCGAGGATACGGTCGCGGGCCTCGGGCAGGGTGGTGTACTTGTCCTTGACGTAGCCCCAGAACTCGGAGTCGGTGGAGTTCAGGACGGTGAGATCCGTCAGCCCGGAGAGCACTTCCCAGCGCGTCCCGTCGTAGGAGATCTGGGCGGTGCGGGTCTCCCGGCCGGAGCGGACGAAGGAGTGCCGGGCCTCGCCGGAGGTCTCGATCCGGTCCCAGGCGTACTCCTCGATCCGGATTCGGGCGGTGCGGATCGGCTCCTGGCTGCTGACGAAGTGGCGGGCCAGGTGGATGCCGAACTGCTCGGCCGAGGCGATGCCGTGTTCCTTGGCGAAGGCGTACACGGTGTTCTTGGTGGTGTCGGTGGGCAGCACATGGGCGTTGCTGCCGGAGAGGTGGACCTCGTCCATGTCTCCGGAGAGCGCCACCGAGACGTTCAGGTCCTTGATGTGATGGACGGCGCCGTCGCGCACCACGCGGACGACGCGGCATTCGGCTTTGCCGTACTGGTTCTGGCCGAGCTCGGGCATCAGTGCTAGCTCCCTCGGTATACGGAGTAGCCGAACGGGGTGAGCAGCAGTGGTACGTGGTAGTGCTCACCCGGCTCGACGGCGAAGACGACCGCCACTTCGGGGAAGAAGGCGTGCGGCAGATACGGCCCGGTGGCGAAGCGCAGCCGTACCTCGGTGGTGCCCTCGGGGAGGGCGGGCAGATCCCTGCAGCGGCCGTCGGCGTCGGTGGCGGAGGTGGCGTGCGGGGTCCAGTCCGTGCCGCTCGCGGCCCGGACGGACAGCTCCACGTCCACACCCGCGGCCGGGCGGCCGACGCTGGTGTCCAGGATGTGGGTGGACACGGAGGTGGCGGTTGCCATCACCGTTCTCCTTCCGCTGCGGCCTCCAGGAGGCGGATGAGCCGGATGCGATTGATCTTTCCCAGCTCGGCACGGACGATCTCGCGCTCGGTGTCCGCGTCATTCCCGATCCGCTCGCTCAGAGCGGCCAACATCTCCTCGCCGGTGCGTCCGGTGGCGCAGATCAGAAAGACATGGCCGTGGCGCTCCTGGTAGGCCAGGTTGAGTGCGAGCAGCTCGGCGCGGAGCTCGTCGCGAACCCCGCTCTGCTCGCGGGCCGAGGTGGCGTCGCCCGGGGTGGGTCTGCCGATGGGCGGATGTCCGGCCATCGCCTCGGCGAGATCGTCGGCGGTCAGCCGGGCCATGGCCGCGTCGGAGGCGGCGAGCAGCGCCTCGACGGTGGCGTACGGCCGCCCGGCGGCTACTGCCCGGGCCCAGGCCCGGCCGGTGCACACCTCGTGCAGCAGCCCGGCGGCATCGCTCTCGGCCGCGGAGTTGAACCGGGCCAGGCCCGGCGGTGCGCTGGTAGTCACATCGGCAAGCTAGGAGCCCCCGGCCTCGAACGTCAACACTTTGTTGAAAACTTTCGGTGGCATCATCGACCGCACGAGCCACCGGCGCGACCGAGGGGGAGACAGCGGCGATGAACGGACCGGAGGGCGGCGCACCGGCGGCCGCGCCGCTGCTCACCACGGTGCCCGCGGAGCTGTGGTCGGTGCCGTACACGGGCGCGCGCCATCCCGGCTCGCCGGAGGTGACGGAGCGGCCGGGCCTCGCCGAGGGCGCCAACTGCCAGCTGTTCGCCTACGCGGTGCTGCGCCACTTCGGGCTGCGGCCCCCGGAGCTGCGGTCGAGCGAGCTGTGGGCCGACACGGAGTCCACGGTGCGCGTGACCGCCGCGCGCCCGCTCGACCTGCTGCTCTTCAATGCCACCGACGACGCCTTCGGCGCGCATGTGGGCGTCCTCGCGGGCCCGGACGCGGTCCTGCATCTGTGCGCCGAGGTGGGGCGGCCCGCCGTCTGGCCCCTGGCGGCCTTCGCGGCGCGCCCCCGCTACCGGACCCTGGTGGGGATCAAGCGGGTGGTGCGCCCTTCTCGCGGTTGAGGCAGCTTCGGGCCAACCCGCTCTCCCTTTATGGGGGCGCGGCGCCGCCAGCCTTGGCGGACAACTAGATGACGGCCCACGTGGGCAGCGGAAGCCGCAAACGCGAAGGGATCGAGCCTGTCTGTGGCGTCCACCGGATCGATCCGTGCTCAAAGTTGTTTGCCCGGCTGCCGTCGGGCAGTTGAATCTCGTCCGTTGTCGGGTAGCCGAGCCAGCCACGCTCCCACGCGAGAGAGGCCCACACAGAGCGGTTCATTCCGTGCACTTCATGCGCGCCCAAGGCGGGTGTCCAGTAGATGGAGCCGCGTTCGAAGTGGTTGAACCTGCCTGTATTGTCAGGCGTCGTCAGCTCGTCGGTGATCGGGAATCCAAGGACTCCTTGTTCCCATCGCACCTGAGCGTATTTGTCGCGGATAGCCCCGTGGACTTCATGGGCACCCCGCCCTTGAGTCCAATAAACAAGCGCATGCTCGAACGGCCGCCATCGCCCAAAGTTATATGGTGCGGGCGTTTGCTGCTCGGGACCACTGGCGTTACCCAGCAACCCTGCCGCGCCGCCCAGTTGTGTCCACTTGTCATTGATTGACATAACAGGCGTACTCGGCGGGTCGACAACCGTCTCCACCGTGTATCCGATGGCTGCATCCTGGAATGTGCCGCTGTCGCCTGTGCCGAAACTGACCAAATACTTGTCTGCGTCGATCGTTGCGAAGGGGATCTCGAACCGATACTCGTAGTTGAAGTCTCCGCGGGTGAATCGACTTTCGCCCAAATCCAGGATGGTACTCTCGCGAGGGAGAACTCGGCCGAAGGAGGGCTTGATGTCATCTCCGGTCCAGGCATGGAAGTAGATCAAGGCCCGGCTTACAGGCACCGTGATCCCGTCTATATTGCCGCCCTGCCTGACGTGAAGCGGCAGTGTCTTACTGTCGCCGACATCGCCGGTGACCTGGTCGTAGAGCTTCTTCAGATCTGACTCGACAGCCGGCCATCCTCCGCTCAGGAAGTCTTTGGCGGCTGAGAACAGAACGCCCAACAACGATGTCCAGTCAAATGAGGCGTCTGCGACCGGGCCTTGAATGGTGTTGCCGCCGAGCTCTTCGCCGCCGTCCCCCCAGAACTTGACGATCACTTGCGCGCGCATAGGGCATCACACCTCTTACCTGAAGAGGGTTGTGGGATCTGAGGCACCGAAGCGTACTGAGGCCGGCTTGCGCCGATGGCGCTGTGTCACGCGCTGCCTACGCTTCCGTGGACGAGGTACACCGCCGAGCCACTTGCAGTCACAAGGCACTCATCGCGTTTACCTCCTCATAACAATTCTTGGGAGGCGCTTCGACGTTGTCGTCACCCATTTGGGGGGTGCCCCGAGGCTTTACCCGGCTTTACCCACCTCTCCCGGGTTGGGGCCCTACAACCCGGTCGAAGGAATCTGGTCCATCCTCCGCCGGACCACCCTGGCCAATCGCGCATTCGCCGACCCCGAGGACCTCATCACCGCGCCTTCGATCGGCTCCCGGGAAACCCCGCCACACCTCTGTGAGAAAGTGTGAGAGACACGGCCCCGATGTGAGGCCGTCGTCCTCGTCATCACTCGTTGACCGGGGGCTTTGTGGCCTCGCCGCCCTTCTCGCGGTTGAGGTAGTTGTAGACGGTGAAGCGGCTGACCCCCAGCGCGCTCGCCACCGTCTCCACCCCGTGGCGCACCGAGAAGGCGCCGCGCTGCTCCAGGAGGCGGACCACCGACTGCTTGGTCCTGCGGTCCAGGTCGGCGAGCGGGACACCGTGGCGGCGTTGCAGATCGGCCAGGATGTGGTCGAGCGAGTCGGACAGATGCGGCAGCCGGACGGCCACCACCGCACGGCCCTCCCAGGAGAGCACCACATCGTCGCCGCGCGCCCGCTCCGGGGCGATCATCTCGCCGCCCATGGCGTCGACGAGGGGTTTGACCGCCGAGACGAAGGGGTGGTCCTCCGGCGCGCTCACGCCTCGCCCTCCCGGCCCCCGTCGGCCTCGCCGATCACATTGACCTGGAGCGAGACCCGGGTGGCGCCCGCCTCCAGGGACTTGCGCAGCAACTGGTCCACGGCGGCGAGCACGGCGTCCGCCCGGCCCTCGGCAGTGTTGCCGAACGGGCCGACGTCCACGGCGTCCAGCGCGGCGGACTGCACGGTCTCCCGGGCCACCACGGCATGCGGCGGCACCTCGTCGAGGTCGAACGGCTCGGTGGTGAACTCAACCCTCAATCTCACGCCGCCAACCTACTGCGCCCGGGGGCGCCTCGGGCAGCCCCTCTTGACAGCTCCGCGAACACCGCCGCATGCTTCCGTAATCCAGAAAGCAACTTCCGCTATATGAAATCCCTGATATCTCTGAACGGAAGGAGCCGAGGGCCCATGGACCGTACGGACCGGCGCTTCGAGCACGTCGACGTCAATCTCTCGATCCTCTTCACCGAGCTCCCCCTCCTTCGGCGCCCGGCGGCCGCGGCCGCCGCGGGCTTCACCGCGGTCGAGCTGTGGTGGCCCTGGCCCCGGGACCCCACCCCCGGCCGGGCCGAACTCGACGCGCTCCGCGCCGCGCTGGAGAGCGCCGGGACCCGGCTGGTAGGGCTCAACTTCTACGCGGGTGAGCTGCCCGGCCCCGACCGCGGGGCGCTGTCCCTACCCGGCGAGGAGTCCGACCGCTTCCGCGCCAATGTCGAGGTCGCCGCCGACTTCGCCCGGTCCGTCGGCTGCACCGCGCTCAACGCGCTGTACGGCAACCGGATCGAGGGCGTGGACCCCGAGGCCCAGGACGCCCTGGCGCTGGAGAACCTGACACTGGCCGCCCGCGCCGCCGACCGGGTGGGCGCGACCCTGCTGATCGAAGCGCTGGGCGCCGCGGAGTCCCCGCACTACCCGCTGGTGAGCGCGGCCGCCGCGGTCGAGGTGGCGGAGCGGGTCAACAAGGCCACCGGCCTGGACAACGCCGCCTTCCTGATGGACCTGTACCACCTGGCAAGGAACGGCGAGGACCTGCCGCGGGTCATCGAGACCTACGCGGACCGCACCGGCCATGTGCAGATCGCGGATGTCCCCGGCCGTGGCGCGCCCGGCACCGGCGCACTCGACATCCCCGCGCTCCTGGACCAGCTGCGCGCTGCCGGTTACGACGGCTGGATCGGGCTGGAGTACAAGCCGGACGGGCCGAGCGCCGAGTCCTTCGGCTGGCTGGCCGGGGACCCGGCCGACCGGCACTGAACCGACCCATGACGGAACGACACGAGAAAGGCCGGACCGTGAGCGAAACCCTTCCCGCCATCGCCTGGATCGGACTCGGCATCATGGGCTCCCCCATGTCCGAGAACCTGATCAAGGCGGGCTACGACGTCACCGGATTCACCCTGGAACAGCGGAAGCTGGACCGGCTGGCCGCGGCCGGTGGCACCCCCGCCGTCTCCGTCGCCGACGCCGTCCGGAACGCCGATGTCGTGATCACCATGGTGCCCGCCTCGCCGCAGGTCGAGGCGGTCGTGCTGGGCGAGGACGGCGTACTGGCGCATGCCCGCCCCGGCAGTCTGCTGATCGACATGTCCTCCATCACCCCGCAGACCTCCCAGGCCGTGGCGCGGGCCGCCGCCGAGGACGGCAAGGGCATCCGCGTGCTGGACGCACCGGTCTCCGGCGGCGAGGCCGGGGCGGTGGAGGCCGTGCTGTCCATCATGGTCGGCGGGGAGCCGGAGGACTTCGAGCGGGCCCGGCCGATCTTCGCCGCCCTCGGGAAGACCGTGGTCCGGTGCGGACCGCACGGCGCCGGTCAGACCGTGAAGGCCGCCAACCAGCTGATCGTGGCGGCCAACATCCAGGCGTGCGCCGAGGCCGTGGTGTTCCTGGAGAAGTCCGGGGTGGACCTCGGGGCCGCGCTCGACGTCCTCGCGGGCGGGCTCGCCGGATCCACCGTCCTCCAGCGCAAGAAGGACAACTTCCTCCGCCGCGACTTCGCCCCCGGCTTCCGGATCGATCTGCACCACAAGGACATGGGCATCGTCACCGCCGCGGCTCGCGATGTCGGCGCCGCGCTGCCGGTGGGCGCCGTGGTGGCCCAGCTCGTCGCGGCGCTGCGCGCCCAGGGCGACGGCGGCCTCGACCACTCCGCCCTGCTGCGCGGTGTCGAACGGCTCTCCGGGGCGGTGGCCACCGGCCGCTGACGCCCCGCACACCCCAAGCCCCCGGGCGGCGGTGACCGGCGACTGTCCCAGTCGCGCCCGCCGGTACCGCCGCCCGGGAACCGGAACAGCACCCGGCCGGGCTCCCCCACGCCTGCCCTGTCACCGGGCACAAAACCCCCAACTCCGCCCGCCGGGCGCCCGCTTCGTGGAGCATGGGACATCAGGGCCTGATAGGCCCCCGCCCGTCCCATGGACCTCCCGGAGCCCCGAGATGACCGACAGCGTGCCGGTGCGCTGCCCCGCGTGCCGTCGCGAGCAGTCCTTCACCCCGCCGACCTTCCCCTGCTCCTGCGGCGCCCCGCTCACCCTCCCGGTGCTGCGCGACGGCGCGCCCGAGGAGATCGAGCACCGCACCTGGCAGAACATCTGGGTGGTGGTCGACTGTCCGTCGTGCGGCCGCCGGGGCCACTGGCCGCAGCCGGAGTTCGGATGCGGCTGCGGACGTCTGGTCCGGGTCCCGGTCACTCCCCCGTCGCCCGTCGCGGCCCCGGCGTCCGGTCCCGCGGTGCCGCGCCCGGCCTTCCGGCCGGTGACCATCCGCACCGCCCGGGACGCGGTCACCGCCGCCGCCGAGTATCTGAAGTGGCTGGGCTTCACGGATCCGCGGCACCCGGAGGACCCGGAGGCCGGGGTGGATCTGTACGGCGAGGGCCTGGTCGCCCGGGTCGATCCGGCCACCCGCCCCGCGGAGCTGCGGGACGTCGAATGCCTGTGGCTGCACGGACTCCAGCGATCGGCCCTGAGCGTCTTCTTCTCGCTGGCCGGTTACGCCCGGGACGCGCGAGCACGCGGCGACGCCCTGCGCATCCCGCTGTTCATCATGGATCTGACCGGCACTCCGCAGCCGGTGAACGACCCGGCGGACGTGCTGATCCGGACGGGGCCGCCGGAGCGCTGAACTCCGCCGTGCCCCTTGTTCATTATGGGCTCGCGGAGGGCGGTTTCACCTCCTCTTCCCGGATGATCTTCGGGCGTTCCGCACGCCCTAGCGTGGTGCCCCGATCCCATGTCGGATCGGCTTCCCACCCTTGTCCGCGACCCTTGAGGGAGCGCCTCGTCATGCCTTCTTCCGCCCCGCCCGCCGGTTCCGTCCCGTCCGACCGCACCGTGCGGCACGGCGATGCCGAGCTGGCCGTCCGTGACCACGGCGGCACCGGCCCCGCGCTGCTGCTGCTCCACGGCGCAGGCCGTACGCTCGCCGACTGGCAGGGCGTCGCGGCCGAGCTGACCGCCGACCACCGTGTCGTCGCCATGGATCTGCGCGCCCACGGCCACTCCTCCGCGGGGTCCGGGCCGTGGACGATCCCGGCCGTGCTCGGCGATGTCGACGCCGTACTGGACGCCTGCGGCATCCCGGACGCGGTGCCCGTGGGCCATTCCCTCGGCGGCATGGTGGCCGCGCTCTACGCCGACGCCCACCCGCACACCCCCGGCGCGGTCAACCTCGACGGCTTCGGCCAGGGGCGGCCCGAGCAGTACGTCGGCCTGGATCCGGAGACGGTGCGCGAACGGCTGGCGCGCGCCCATGAGGTCAGCCGGGCGGGCGCGGGCCGGGTCCTCCCGCCCGAGGGTCTGGAGGCCGTCCGCGGCTATCACCGGGCCATGGCGGACCAGCTGGGGTTCGCGCCCGAGCTGCTGGAGGAGGGGCTCCGGCGCTCCCTGGCCGAGACCGGCGACGGGCGGCTGGCGCTGCGGCCCGAGCGCGAGCGCGCCGTGGAGATGCTCGACGCGATGGACGAGCTGGACATGGTGGCCCTCTACCGCCGGACGACCCGTCCGCTGCTGGTGGTGCGCGCCGGACGGCTCGCGGACCAAGGTGACCAACTGGCCTGGTACGACGAGCTGATGGCGGCCTACGTCAAGGGGCTGGACCGGGAGCTCACGGCGCTCGCCGCCGAGCGGCCCTCCCTCAGGGTGCGCACGGTCGACGCGACCCACGCGATGCTGCTCGAGCGCCCGCGCGTACTGGCGGAGGAGACCCGTGACTTCGTCCATCACCTGGACTTGCGCAACTGACCGGCGAACGCTTCCGTTGAGACACCACCCTCCACCGTTCACTGGCTCACCCGACCCATCCGCACGACCGGCCGGAGGCGAACGATGGCTGCTCCGTGGTACCTCAGATTATCCGCCGCCCTGCTCACCACCCTGACCCTGCTGACGGCCACCGGCTGCGGGGGCGGCGACAGCCCGCCGCCGCGTCCCTCCGGCAGCTCCCCCGCGCCCACCACGACCACCCCGGCCGGTACTCCGGGTGGTACGTCCGGCGGCACTCCGGCCACCACCCCGGCCGGTACCCCGCCCGCCACCTCCCCGGGGCCGGTGGGCGAGAGCTCTGCGAGCGGCGGCGGGGGCGGCTCGGAGACCGTGGAAGGGGACATCGACGCGGCGGTGTCCGTCACCACCACCTACTGGTCCAGCCACTGGTCCGAGTTCTTCACGGGCACCTACAACGCCCCGCGGGTGCAGGGGGCGTACGACGGCGCCGCGTCGGACGCGCCCGCCTGCGGTTCCGAACCGCTGCCCGACGACAACGCCGTCTACTGCCCCGCCGGGGACTTCATAGCGTGGGACATGGATCTGATGCGCGGCGGCCACCAGCGGGGCGATGCCTGGGTGTACCTGGTCATCGCCCACGAGTGGGGCCATGCCGTCCAGAACCGGCTGGACGCGGGCCTGGTCGACCTGGCACGTGAGCTCCAGGCCGACTGTCTGGCCGGGGCGGTGCTCTTCGGTGCCGCCCGCGACAACACCCTCACCTTCGAGGAGGGCGACACCGAAGAACTGTCCGACGCCCTGACCGTCCTCGCGGACCAGACGCCCTGGACCAACACCTCCGACCACGGCGACGCGGCCCAGCGGGTGTCGGCCTTCAACCAGGGCGCGCAGTCCGGGGTGAAGGGCTGTCTGCCGAACGCGGGGCAGTGAGCCACGGCCGACCGCGGGGGAACGCCGCCGTCAGAGCGGCGCCGACCGCGCCTGCTCGGCGCCACCGCGGTCGGCCAGGTCGGGGTCGGTACGGGACTCCGGGAGCGGCGCCACCTCACGGGCGCCGCTCTCCCGCAGCTCCACCTTCCGGACCTTGCCGCTGACCGTCATCGGGAAGGCGTCCATCAGCCGCAGATAGCGCGGCACCTTGTAGTGCGCGAGGCGTCCCCGGCAGAAGCGGGCGAGTTCATCACGGGTGAGGGGCTTCGCGCCGTCCGCCAGGATGACGCAGGCCATGATCTCCTCGCCGTACTTCTCGTCGGGCACGCCCACCACCTGCACATCGGCGATCTTGGGATGGGTGTGCAGAAACTCCTCGATCTCCCGTGGATAGACGTTCTCCCCTCCGCGGATGATCATGTCCTTGATCCGGCCGACGATCTCGACATAGCCGTCCTCGCCCATCACCGCGAGGTCGCCGGTGTGCATCCAGCGGGCGCTGTCGATGGCCTCGGCGGTCAGCCCGGGCTCCTGCCAGTAGCCGAGCATCACCGAATAGCCACGGGTGCACAGTTCACCGCGGGTGCCGCGGGGGACGGTCACCCCGGTGGCCGGGTCGACCACCTTCACCTCGACATGCGGCATCACCCGGCCGACGGTGCCGGTGCGGCGCTCCAGGTCGTCGTCGCGCCGGGTCTGGGTGGACACCGGTGAGGTCTCGGTCATGCCGTAGCAGATGGACACCTCGGCCATATGCATCTCCGACACCACCCGCCGCATCACCTCCACCGGACAGGTCGACCCCGCCATGATCCCGGTGCGCAGTGAGGAGAGATCGAACGTGGCGAAGTCCGGCAGGCCCAGCTCGGCGATGAACATCGTGGGCACGCCGTACAGCGAGGTGCAGCGCTCCCGCTCGACGGCCGCGAGGGTGGCCGCGGGGTCGAAGGCCGGGGCGGGGAGGACGATGCAGGCGCCGTGGCTGGTGGCCGCCAGGTTGCCCATGACCATGCCGAAGCAGTGGTAGAAGGGCACCGGCAGACAGATCCGGTCCTGGTGGGTGTAACCGACCATCTCCCCCACGAAGTAGCCGTTGTTGAGGATGTTGTGGTGGGAGAGCGTGGCGCCCTTGGGGAAGCCGGTGGTGCCGGAGGTGTACTGGATATTGACCGGGTCGTCACAGGAGAGCAGGGCCTCCCGCTCGGCCAGCCTCGAAGGCGGCACCTCGGAGCCCGCGCGCACCAGACCGTCCCAGGTGCGGTCGCCGATGTAGACCACATCGCGCAGGGCGGGGCAGTCGGAGCGCACCTGCTCGACCATGCGGCGGTAGTGGCTGGTCTTGTGCTCGATGGAGGAGACCAGCACGGAGATCCCGGCCTGCCGCAGCACATACCGCAGTTCGTGGACGCGGTAGGCGGGGTTGATATTGACCATGATGGCGCCGATACGGGCGGTGGCGTACTGCACCAAAACCCATTCGGGGCAGTTGATGGCCCAGATGCCGACCCGGTCACCCTTGCCGACGCCCTTGGCCATCAGCCCGAGCGCGACCTCCTCGACCGCCCGGCCGAACTGGGCGTAGGTCCAGCGGCGGCCGGAGGGGATGTCGATCAGCGCGTCACGGTCGCCGAACCGCTCGACGGTACGGGCCAGATCGGCACCGATGGTGTCGCCCAGCAGCGGAAGCTCGCTTACGCCGCTGGCGTACGACAGGGCGGTCATGGTGTCTCCTCGTACGGGGATGCGTGGGGGGAGGCGGTCATGAGGGCTCAAGCCTCCTCATGGAATTCGATGCCGTCGCCACGCGCGGTGGCTTCCCGCAGTTCGATGCGGCGGATCTTTCCGGAGACGGTCTTGGGCAGCTCGGCGAACTCCAGGCGGCGGACCCGCTTGTAGGGGGCCAGCACCGCCCGGGAGTGGGCGAACAGCGCCTTGGCGGTGTCGGGGCCGGGCTCCCAGCCGTCGGCCAGCACGATGTACGCCTTCGGCACCGCCAGCCGCACCGGATCGGGGGCGGGCACCACCGCGGCCTCGGCCACCGCCTCGTGCTCCAGCAGCGCGCTCTCCAGCTCGAACGGTGAGATCTTGTAGTCGGACGCCTTGAACACATCGTCGGCCCGGCCGATGTAGGTGATGTAGCCGTCGGCGTCGCGCGAGCCGATGTCGCCGGTGCGGTAGTAGCCATCCGCGGTGGCCTCGGCGGTGCGCTCCTCGTCGCCCTCGTACCCCGTCATCAGGCCGACCGGACGGCCACCGGGTCCGGTGAGGTCCAGGCAGATCTCGCCCTCGTCGGCGGGCTGCCCGGTGACCGGGTCGAGGAGGACGACGGAGAAGCCGGGGGTGGGCCGTCCCATCGAACCGGTCTTCAGCGGCTGGCCGGGGGTGTTGGCCACCTGGACGGCGGTCTCGGTCTGGCCGAAGCCGTCCCGGATGGTGACGCCCCAGGCGCGCCGGACATGCTCGATGACCTCGGGGTTGAGCGGTTCGCCCGCGGCCACGGCCTCGCGCGGGGGGCGCCGCAGCTGGGTCAGATCGGCCTGGATGAGCATCCGCCAGACGGTGGGCGGGGCGCAGAAGGTGGTGACGGCGCAGCGGTCCATCTCGGCCATCAGCCGGGCGGCGTCGAACCGGGTGTAGTTGTGGACGAAGACGGTCGCCTCGGCGTTCCACGGCGCGAAGAGATTGGACCAGGCGTGCTTGGCCCAGCCCGGGGAGGAGATGTTGAGGTGGACATCGCCCGGCCGCAGCCCGATCCAGTACATCGTCGCCAGATGGCCGATGGGATACGAGATATGGGTGTGCTGGACGAGTTTGGGGCGGGCGGTGGTGCCGGAGGTGAAGTACAGCATCAGGGGGTCGTCGGCGAGGGTCGGCCCGTCGGGCACGAACGGCTCGTCCGGCTCGTCCTCCGCCGTCAGCCCGGCCGTCCCGGCGTCCTCGTAGGCGAGCCAGCCCTCCCGCAGACCACCGACCGAGATCCGGGTGTAGTCGCCCGTCACCCCGTCGAACTTGCCGGTGTCCTCGGCCCGGACGATGACGTGCTTCGCCCGGCCGCGCTCCACGCGGTCGACCAGGTCGACCGGGCCGAGCAGTGGGGTGGCGGGGATGACCACGGCGCGCAGTTTCATCGCGGCGAGCGCGGTCTCCCACAGCTCGCGCTGATTGCCGAGCATCACCACGATGCGGTCGCCCGCTTCGACACCGAGGTCGCGCAGCCAGCCCGCCGCCCGGTCCGAGCGCCGGCGCATCTCCTCGAAGCTCACTCGGGTCTCGGTGCGGTCTTCCTCGACGATGTGCAGAGCGGTGCGGTCGTTGCCCTCGGCGATGCGGTCGAACCAGTCCAGCGCCCAGTTGAAGCGTTCCGGGCGCGGCCAGTCGAACCCCTCGTACGCCGCCGGGTAGTCCTCCCGGTGCTCGAGCAGGAAGTCCCGTGCCACGCGGAAGCCGTGAGACGGACTGTTTGCTGTCACATGTCCTCCTGAATGCCGTACCGCTCGCTAGCATCGTGCGACGGGTGATCTGAGTCTCACCACCCCCGGACGGGGGTGGCGGTATTTCGGGGAGGTGGCCGTGGCGGATTCGGACCGGACCGTCGACGTACGGACAACACTGCTGCGGATGCGCCGGAGCGGTGGACTGCCCGTGGCGTTCGGCGGGCTGTGCGCGGGCTCACGGCAGTTCCGCATCTCCGAACTGACCGGCACCACCACCAACTCCCTGCGCGGGCTTGCCATCGCTTCCGGGAACGGCCTGGGCGGCAAGGTGCTCACCATGTCCCGGCCGCTCTCGGTGGCCGACTACCCCGCCTCGCGGGCGATCAGCCATGAGTACGACGCGTCGGTGGGCGCCGAGGGGCTGCGCTCGATGCTGGCGGTGCCGGTGGTGGTCCGCGGCCGGGTGCGCGGGGTGCTCTACGGCGCGCTGCGCCAGCCGCTGGTGCTCGGCGACCGGGCGCTGAGCGCGGCGGTGGCGGCGGCGCGCGAACTGGAACAGTCGCTCGCGGTGCGGGACGAGGCGGAGCGGCTGATGGACGTGGCGCAGCAGCAGCCGTCGGCCGCGGAGGCGGATCCCGCGCTGTGGGAGGAGGTACGCGAGGCCCATGTCGATCTGCGGGCGCTGGCGCACCGGGTGGCCGATCCGCAACTGCGGCGGGAACTCCTCAGCGCATGCGGACGGCTGGCCCGGGCCTCGTCGGGCGGCACCCGGGTGCCGCCCGGCCGCAAGCCGGTGGAGCTGTCGCCGCGCGAGGTGGACGTACTGGCGTGCGTGGCCGCCGGCGCCACCAACTCCTCCGCGGCGGACCGGCTGGGGCTGCGCCCGGAGACCGTGAAGAGCTATCTGCGCTCGTCCATGCGGAAGCTGGGGGCACACACCCGCCTCCACGCGGTAGTAGAGGCCCGCCGAGCGGGCCTCCTCCCGTAGAAGCCTGCCGGGCGGCCTGCGGCCGCACGAGGTGTGGCGGATGCCGTCTGCGCACGCGGCGCGCCCAAGGAACCGGCCGCCGCACCGCGCCCGGTTCCTGGCACCCGCGACTCCTGGCATGCCACCGACCGACGGCGGGGGCGGTGGGGCGGACTGCGCGGCCGATGGCGCGTGCCGCCCGCACACCGCAGGCCGCGACGCGACGGCCCCGGCAGAAGCCAGGCCCCCGCAGGCGGACGCGGCCGGGCTCAGGGGGCGCCCTGGGCCCGCGCGGCCACAGGCCCCGCCCCACACCCGAAGCGCCCGCAAGCACGGGCCGCGGCGCCACGGTCCCAGCGGGGCCGAGCCCGCGCAGGCGCGGCCGGGCTCAGGGGCGTCCCAGGTAGTGCGGCCGCGCGCGGAGTCGCGCGGGCGCACCGCGCGGGTGGGCGCGGGGAGGGATATCCTGCTCGTGGTCAGTGCTCTGCGCCCGCGCGCCACGGCGAGGAGGTGAGGTCCGCGATGCACGGTGAACCTCCCAGTCGTACGCCGCGAGGCGCCACCCCGGCCCGGCTGTTCTGAGCGCCAGGCGAGCGCGATTCCCAGCCCGGTCCGGTGGCGGTGCCCGGCGGTGTGCCCCACACTCCGCTTCCGCGCCCGCTACCCGTAAAGGACCTGCCATGTCCGAGCGCTCCTCCCGCACCCCGCGGTCCTCGAGGCGGTACCCCTGGCTGCGCCCCACCGCCGCCCGTGAGGCGAACTCCGCTCCGCGGCCCTCCCCCGGGCGGCCGGGCCCGCCGCGCGGCGAACCCCTGCCGGTGGCGTCCGACGGCGCGCCCGCCGACGATCGCAGCGTGGTGGACGCCGCGGTCTACCGCGGGGGCCGCCGGGTGGGCACCCCCGGGACCCTGGCCGCCACCTACCGCCGGCTGCGCGAGGAGCCGGGCGCGATGGCGTGGATCGGGCTGTACCGGCCGTCGGAGGCGGAGCTGCTGTCGCTGGCCGAGGAGTTCGATCTGCACAAGCTGTCCATCGAGGACGCGATGGAGGCGCATCAGCGGCCCAAGCTGGAGCGCTACGGCGAGACGCTGTTCGTGGTGCTGCGCGCCGCCCGCTATCTGGACGCGCCGGAGGAGGTCGACTTCGGCGAGCTGCACATCTTCGTGGGACCGGACTTCGTGATCACCGTCCGGCACGGCGCCGCCCCCGATCTGTCCGCGGTGCGCACCCGGATGGAATCGACACCCGAGCTGCTGGCGCTGGGCCCGGAGGCGGTGCTGTACGCGATCCTGGACGCGGTTGTGGACGGCTACGCCCCGGTCGTCGCGGGGGTGCAGAACGACATCGACGAGATCGAGACCGAGGTGTTCCGGGGCGACCCGCAGGCGTCCCGCCGGATCTACGAACTCTCCCGTGAGATGGTCGAGTTCCAGCGTGCGACCCGCCCCCTGGTGGGGATGTTGCGGGGGCTGATGGCCGGGTTCGACAAGTACGGCACCGACGAGGAGCTCCAGCGCTATCTGCGGGACGTCGCCGACCACGTCACCCACACCAGCGAGCGGGTGGACGGCTTCCGCTCGGCGCTCACCGACATCCTGGCGGTCAACGCCACGCTGGTGACCCAGCAGCAGAACGCCGAGATGCGGGCGCTCGCGGAGGCCGGTTTCGAGCAGAACGAGGAGGTCAAGAAGATCTCCGCGTGGGCGGCCATCCTCTTCGCCCCGACCTTGGTGGGCACCATCTACGGGATGAACTTCACGCAGATGCCCGAGCTGCACTGGGCGTTCGGCTACCCCTTCGCGATCGTCCTGATGGCCATCGTCTGCACCGGCCTTTATCGCGTCTTCAAGCGGCGGGGCTGGCTCTGAGCCGTCCGGCTCGTCGCCCCCGGCGACCGGACGGTTGCCACGGGATCCACGAGGACATACGTTTGACCCCAAACATCCCCACGAGCGCGAGGGAAGGCCGGACACCGCATGGACCTGGGACACTGGCTCGGCCAAGCCGTGGAGGCGAACCGCGCGTGGGCGGAAGCGTACGGCCCGTTCCGCTCCCATCCGTCGCTGGAGATCGACGACGAGCGGTTCGCCGAGGTGTTCGGCACCTTCACCGAGCGGCTGAAGGAGAACTACCCGTTCTTCCACCCCCGCTACGCGGGGCAGATGCTCAAGCCCCCGCACCCCGCCGCCATGGTCGGCTATCTCACCGCCATGCAGATCAACCCCAACAACCACGCACTGGACGGCGGACCGGCCACCGCGCGGATGGAGCGGGAGGTGGTGGAGCAGCTGGCCACGATGTTCGGCTACGACACCCATCTCGGCCACCTCACCACCAGCGGCACCGTCGCCAACCTCGAGGCGCTCTTCGTCGCCCGTGAACTCCACCCCGACCGGGGCGTCGCCTACAGCGCCGAGGCGCACTACACCCACGGCCGGATGTGCGGTGTGCTGGGTGTCGAGGGGCATGCCGTGCCCACCGACGGCCGAGGCCGGATCGACCTCGACGCGCTGGAGGAGTTGCTGGCCACGGGCCGGGTGGGCACCGTCGTGCTCACCGCGGGCACCACCGGCCTCGGCGCGATCGACCCCATCGACCGTGCCCTGGCGCTGCGCGAACGCTACGGCGTACGGATCCATGTGGACGCCGCCTACGGGGGCTTCTTCACCCTGCTGGCCGGAGCCGAGGGCCCGGCCGGGCTGGCCGAGGCGCCCTGGCGGGCCATCGCGCGGTGCGACTCGATCGTCGTCGACCCGCACAAGCACGGGCTCCAGCCCTACGGCTGCGGGGCGGTGCTGTTCGCGGATCCGGAGGTCGGCCGCTTCTACCTCCATGACTCCCCCTACACCTACTTCACCTCCGAGGAGCTGCACCTCGGAGAGATCAGCCTGGAGTGCTCACGCGCCGGGGCCTCGGCGGCCGCACTGTGGCTCACCTTCCAGCTGCTGCCGCCCACCCCGGAGGGTCTTGGCCAGGTGCTGGCGGCCGGCCGCCGGGCCGCGCTCACCTGGTCGGAGCTGATCGAGGGCTCCGAGCTGCTCGATCTGTACCAGCCGCCGGAGCTGGACATCGTCAGCTACTTCCCGGTGACCGAACCGGCCGCGCTCTCCGCGATCGACCGCGCCTCGGCCCGGATCCTCCAGGAGGGCATGACCGGCGAGCACCCCGTCTTCCTTTCCACGCTCCGGGCCGACGCCCGCGCGTTCACCGGCCGCCACCCCAAGCTGACCGCCGACGCCGAGGGCGCGCGGATCCTGCGCAGTGTGCTGATGAAGCCGGAGTCCGAGGACTATGTGACCGAACTGCACAGCCGGGTCGAGGAGCTGGCCCGGCGGGCCTGACGGCGGGGTTCGACAGCGGAGGGGGTTCAGGGCGCCGGGCGCTCGATCCGCACCGCGCGGGTGGCGGCCGTGGGATCGGTCGCGTCGAGCAGCCGTGCCGCTCGGCCCTCCAGGGCCTCCCGATCGTCGGCAGTCAGCGGGACGAACGGTGAGACCGTCAGCGTCGCCGTGGCGCTGTCGCCCTTGCCGGTGCGGTCGACGCCCCAGATACCGCCGACGAAGCCGTCCACCAGGATCGTGCCGCGCACCACGGCGTTGACGCCCATCACCCGCATCCGGTAGGCGTCGTCCATCACCCGGGCCCGGTCGGCGTGCGAGAGCAGCAGATTGTCGAAGTCGGCCACCAGCCGCGCCGCAACCGGCGTCCCGGGGTCCGGAAGCGGCGCGTCCGGTATGTCGTACAGCTCGCGCCCGCCCTCGTCCCTGAAGATGCGCAGGCCCGGACGCAGCCGTTCCAGCACCTCACGCAGCCCGGTCAGCCCGCACCACTTCTGGACGTCGGCGACGGTCGCGGGTCCGAAGGCGGCGAGATAGCGCAGCACCACCGCCTCCAGGGCGGCGGCCGGGGAGCCGGTCTCCATCGGCCGGCCGAGCCAGTCCTCCACGCTGGTGTAGCGGGGCCCGCCGCCACGGCTCCACAGACCGCGCGGCGGCACCTGGACCAGCGGCGCCCACAGCCGCAGCGCGTTCACCAGCGCGCCCGGGTCCGCCTCCGGCCAGCGCGCGCCCAGCTCCCGCCGCAGCTCCGCGGGCCCCAGCGCGTCCCGACGCACGTGCTCCCGCGCCACCGCCACCAGCTCCTCCCGCTCCACACCGCGCACCCCGCGCGCGAAGGGCGTCTGCCGGAACGACCGGTCCAGCATCGGCTGCACCAGCGGACGCAGCCGCAGCGCGTCCTCGGCGCTCACCAGGTGCACGGTGCCGCGCATCAGCACCATCCGCACCACCTGCCGCTCCGTCATCAGCTTTTCCAACTCGGTGAAGGAGAAGCCGTCGAGCCGGGTCCACAGCCCGAGGTACGGCGCACCCGGCGCCTGGGACTGCATACCGACCAGCCACTCGATCGTCTCGAGGGCGGTCAGGGACGCCGACGGGTTCAGCAGCAGCTGTCGCTCCAGCAGCGCCCGGTTGAGCGCGCGGGGGCCGAGCACGGGGTGTGTCATACCCCGCACGGTACGAGCCCTTGCGGACAGCCGCTGTCCTCCATCCCCCGCCACTTCTGACGCTCCGGCCCAACGTACGGCTTTTCGGGGCGACTTGTGCTTCGATGCCCAGCGGCACCGACGAACGGGCGAGTAACAAACGACGGGAGTATGCGTATGGACCGGCGAGGGTTCCTCAAGGGCACGGCCGCGATCTCCGCCGCGGGGCTGATATCCACCGCGGGCGGTACGGCGACGGCCACCGCGGCGCCACCCCGGCGGCTCGCCCCTCAGGACTGGCTCTCCGCCGTGGCCGACTCCACCCCCGTCCAGCGGCTGACCCTGCCCGGCACCCATGACTCCGGCGCCCGCCACGGCGGTCCGTGGACCGAGTGCCAGAACACCGCCATCGGCGACCAGCTGACCAGCGGCATCCGCTTCCTGGACATCCGCTGCCGGGCTTATGAGAACGCCTTCCCGATCCATCACGGCCCCTACTACCAGCACCTCAACTTCGACGATGTGCTGGGCGCCTGCCGCTCCTTCCTCTCCGCTCATCCGACGGAGACCGTGCTGATGCGGGTCAAACAGGAGTACTCGGAGGAGAACGCCGAGGAGTTCCGCCGGATCTTCGACAGCTACCTCGACAAGGGCTGGCGTTCGCTGTTCCGCCTGGACAGCACCCTCCCCACCCTGGGCGAGGCCCGGGGCAGGGTGGTGCTGCTCGGCGACTCCGGCGCGATGCCGGGCATCCGGTACGGCGACGCCCAGCTCTTCGACATCCAGGACGACTACATGGCGGAGCCGTTCGGGAAGTACCCGAAGATCGAGGCGCAGTTCCGCAAGGCGGTCGAGCAGCCCGGCAAGCTGTTCATGAACTACGTCAGCACCGCCGCGCTGCTGCCGCCCCGCTCCAATGCGGACCGGCTCAACCCCAAGGTCGGGAGCTTCCTGGAGGGCGCCGGAACCCAGGGCTGGACGGGGCTCGGCATCGTCCCGATGGACTTTCCGAACACCGCCTCCGGCCTGGTCGACGCCCTCATCCGGAAGAACCCCGTCTGACGGACGTACCGGGGGACGTATCAGGACGGATCAGAGCGACGGCCGGGCGAACCGTACGAGCTCCAGGGCCTGGTCGGGGAACCACTGCCCCGCCTCGGGGTCGACCGTGCCCCGCTCCGGGTCCTCGGGCCCGCCCGTGCCGCGCAGACACCGTCCGTCGGACTCACCCGGCGTCTTCACCCACAGCGCCGCGTCCTGGAGCGGATCGCCGGTCTCGGTGGTCGGGCGCACGCCCAGACCCCGGTCGGGCGGGTTGCACCACGGCTCGGGATCGCTGTGGTCACTGCCCTCCGGGGTCCACGGGCCCTGGCCGTTGCGGCTGGTGTCGGTGACGAAGTGCTTCAGCTGCGCCGGATCGTCGGGGGCATGCTCCTGGACCCAGGTCCGGGCACGCCGGTGGGACCAGTTGCGGTCGGCGCAGTCCGCGGGGTCCCCGCCCTCGTCGGCGTAGGCCAGACAGGAGGAGATCAGCCGTCCGTACCAGGCGTTGGCCGCGTCGGTCTGGTAGTGCGAGACATTGAGCGCGAAGCCGGTGGCACGGTCGATCCCGGCCTTGAGGAGGCGGGGCACGATGCTGCTGACGGAATGCCAGCCGGCGTGGCCCGCGTCCAGATAGACCGCGGTCTCGCCGAGCGCGGTGAGGACGTCGACCGCGTAGTTGATCTCGGAATAGCGGGCGGCGGTCTGCGGGTCCTCCTCGTCGATGAGCTGGTCGAGGCCCTCGAGGTCGTCCGGGTTCTCGAGATCACCGACGACCTCCGGGTTGCCGGTGTCGGGGAGGGCGGGATCGGCGGCGGCCGTTCCGGAGGCGGAGGGTTCGGGGCTGGGCAGGATGCCGGGCGACTCCGAAGCGGAGGCTTCGTTCGAGGCGGAGGGCTCGGGAGCCGGGGTCTGGGACGCGGGGGCCTGCGCCGCCGGGGACTCGGCCGCGGGGGACTGGGTCGCGGAGGGCTTCGGGGACGACGGCGTCTGAGCGGCGGGCTTCTCGGCTGCCGGGGTCTGGGCCGCGGGCTTCTCGGCGGCGGGCTTCTCGGACGCGGGCTTCTCCGCCGCGGGCTTCTCGGCGGCAGGCTTCTCGGCCGCGGGTGACGTGCTGGGCTGGGCTCCGGTGGCGGGGGTGGACTCCGTACCCGGGTCGGGCAGCGGGGGCAGCTCGCCCTCGCCCGTATCCGTGCCCCCGGTACCGGCACTTGCGCTCGCACCGGCGCCCGCGTCCGTGCCCGCGTCCGTGCCCGCGTCCGTGCCCGCGTCCGTGGCCTGATCGTCCGCGGGGGCGGCCGGATCGGCCTCGGCGGGCAGGGTGCTCGCCTCCGCCTCCTCCGGCTCGTCGTCGGCCGCGTTGTCCCCGTCTTCGCCGGTCGCGTTCTGCTCGCAGTCGGACGGCAGCAGTGCCAGGGAGTCGGGTTCCAGGACGACCAGCGCCTTGCGCTGTCCGATGCCCTGGGCGACGGCGTCGATCCACGCCTGGTACTCGGCGGTGCTCCGCGCGCCACCGGAGGAGTAGCTGCCGCAGTCCCGGCCCGGGACGTCGTACAGCGTCAGGACCGGCACCGTGCCATGGGCCTCGGCGCTGCGGGTGGTCGTCCGGACCATCCGCTCCACCTCCTCGGGGCTCTCGTCCCCGTACCAGAGGGCGTGGGGAGTTCGCACCATGGAGAGAAGCCCCCTGGCCTCACGGCTCTCGCCCCGCCAGGCGAGCCGGGTCACCTGGCTGTAGGGGTCCCGTTCGGGTGGCGGGGCGTAGAAACGGCTGCCGCGCAGGGCGTCGCCGACGCCCTGGGGCGCGGCCGCGTGCACGGTCGAACTGGTCATCAGGGGAAGGGCGGTTGCGGCCAGAACGGCCATCGGGGCGGCGAGGTTTTTCCGCTTGCTACGCACAGGCGCACTCCAGAGGGCTGCGGGCGGGTCAAATCTGACTCTCACTCAGAAAATCGGACCCGGCAACGCGGCTGTACGCCAGGTGGCGGTACCGCTTTCCCGCCCAGGAGTGGCCTTAGATCGGATGAACGTCAGGCGACCGACCCGATCCGGTCCGCGGGGGCCCGTTCGGTGTCGTGGTGGATGGGGGTGTGCGCCCCGGTCAGCGGCACTCCGCTGCCGCCCCGGCGGGCGGCGACGATCTCGCCGGCGATGGACAGGGCCGTCTCCTCGGGGGTGTGGGCGCCGAGGTCGAGCCCGATCGGGGAGCGCAGCCGGGCCAGCTCCACTTCGTTCAGGCCCACCTCGCGCAGCCGTCGCAGCCGGTCGAGGTGGGTGCGGCGGGAGCCCATCGCGCCGACGTAGCCGACGGGCATCCGCAGCGCCCGCTCCAGCAGCGGGACGTCGAACTTCGCGTCGTGGGTGAGAACGCAGAGCACGGTCCGGGCGTCCACCTCGGCCGTCTCGAGATAGCGGTGCGGCCAGTCGACGACCACCTCGTCGGCCTCCGGGAAGCGGTGGGCCGCCGCGAAGACCGGACGGGCGTCGCAGACCGTCACGTGGTAGCCGAGGAACTTCCCGATCCGCACCAGGGCGCTCGCGAAGTCGATCGCCCCGAAGACGATCATGCGGGCCGGGGCCACGCTGGACTCGACGAGCAGGGTGACCGGGCTGCCGCAGCGGCTGCCCTCGGCGCCGATGACCACGCTCGCGGTCCGGCCGGCGTCCAGCAGGGCGCGCGCCTCCCCCGCCGCGGTGCGGTCCAGCGCCGCCCGGTCGGCCGCGGAGGCGCCCTCGGGTCCGCCGAGGGTGCCCTCGTACGTCCCGTCCGGGCGGACCAGCAGGGCGCGGCCCAGCAGTCCGTCCGGGCCGTCCACGATCCGCGCGAGCGCCACCGCCTCGCCTCCGGCCGCGGCCTCACCTCCCGCCGCGGCCGAGCGGACCGCGGCGGCGAGGACCGGGCGCCGCACGGTGTCCGCCGCCGGAACCGGTGTGACCAGGACGTCGATGACCCCACCGCAGGTCAGACCCACCGCGAAGGCGTCCTCGTCGGAGTAGCCGAAGCGGGTCCTGACCGGTTCGCCGGTGCTCAGCGCCTCCTGGCACAGCTCGTAGACCGCGCCCTCCACACAGCCGCCGGACACGCTGCCGATGGCCGTGCCGTCGGCGTCGACGGCGAGGGCCGCGCCCGGCTGCCGGGGTGCGCTGCCGCTGACGGCCACCACGGTGGCGACGGCGAAGTCACGCCCCTCCTCGCACCAGCGATGCAGTTCGGCAGCGATGTCCAGCATGGTGATCAGCTCCTTGTACGGCCGCTATCGGACCCCGAGCCAGGTCTCGATCGGATGCAGAGCGAAGTAGATGACAAACACGGCCGTCAATATCCACATGAACACGCCGGGCTCCCGATATCTGCCCTGCGCGGCCTTGATCGCGGTGTAGGCGATCACGCCCGCGCCGACCCCGGCGGTGATGGAGTACGTGAAGGGCATCAGGGCGACGGTCAGGAAGACCGGGACGGCCACCGAGCGGTCGGCCCAGTCCACATGGCGGGCGTTCTGCATCATCATCGCGCCGATGACCACCAGGGCGGCGGCCGCGACCTGGCCGGGCACGATCTGGGCGAGCGGGGTGAAGAACAGCCCGCAGGCGAAGAGCAGCCCGGTGACCACGCTGGACAGCCCGGTTCTGGCCCCTTCGCCGACGCCCGTGGCGGACTCGATGAACACGGTCTGGCCGCTGGCCCCGGCCACCCCGCCGATGGCGCCGCCCGCGCCGTCCACGAACAGCGCCCTGCTCAGCCCCGGCATCCGGCCCCGTTCGTCGGCCAGCTTCGCCTCGGTGCCGACGCCGATGATCGTCGCCATGGCGTCGAAGAACCCGGCCAGCACCAGGGTGAAGACGATCATGCCGACCGTCATGCCGCCGATCTTGCCCCAGCCGCCGAACTCGACCTGTCCGAAGAGGCTGAAGTCCGGGGTGGAGACGGCGTGGGCGGGCAGTTCGGGGGCGCGCCCGCCCCAGGTCTTGGGACTGAGCCCGGCCACCGCGTTGACGACAACGGCGAGAACGGTGCCGGCCACGATGCCGATGAGGATCGCGCCCGGCACCTCACGGGCCTGGAGCATGAAGATCAGCAGCAGGGTGACGCAGAAGATCAGTACGGGCCAGCCCGCGAGCTTTCCCTCCACGCCGAGCGTCAGCGGCCCGCCCTTGCCCACAAAACCGGCGTTGACCAGCCCGATCAGGGCGATGAACATGCCGATGCCGATGGTGATCCCGTGTTTGAGGGCGAGCGGGATCGCGTTCATGATCACTTCGCGGAGTCCGGTGACCACCAGCAGCACGATCACCGTCCCGTACAGCACACACATCCCCATCGCCTGCGGCCAGCTCATATGGGGCACGACCTGGCCGGTGAGGACGGCGGAGACGCTGAGCCCGGCGGCGAGCGCAAGCGGCACCTTGCCGATGAAGCCCATGAGGAGGGTGGAGACGGCGGCGGCGAACGCGGTGGCGGTGATCAGCGCGCTCTGGGCGAGGTGGTCGTGCTGGACGTCCTCACCGGACAGCAGCAGCGGATTGAGCAGCAGGATGTACGCCATCGCCATGAAGGTGGTGACGCCGCCGCGGATCTCCCTGGCGAGAGTGGATCCGCGGTCGGATATGTGGAAGTACCGGTCGAGACCGGACCGGCGGGCCGTTCCCTCCGGGGTGGTCGGTGGCTTGATGGCGTGCTGGGTCATGCGGTGCCACTCCCAAGTGTCATAGGGGGTTGGGATGGTGCATCGGCATCCACGACCCGGGGGACGGCCCGGTCGGTGGTGATGGGGGGTTCAGGTACCGGTCAGATGCTCCGGCCGGACCGGTACCCGCTTCAGGGGGAGGCCGGTCGCCGCGCGGATGGCGGCCACGACGGCCGGGGTGGAGGAGAGGGTGGGCGCCTCGCCGACCCCGCGCAGCCCGTACGGGGCGTTGTCGTCGGCCAGTTCGAGGACATCCACGGGGATGGTCGGGGTGTCGAGGATGGTGGGGATCAGATAGTCGGTGAAGGAGGGGTTACGGACCCGGGCGCCGTCGGAGACCACGATCTCCTCCATGACGGCGAGGCCGAGGCCCTGGGTGGAGCCGCCCTGGATCTGGCCCACGACGGAGAGCGGATTGAGCGCTTTGCCGACGTCCTGGGCGGCGGCCAGCTCGATCACCTTGACCAGGCCCAGTTCGGTGTCGACCTCGACCACCGCGCGATGGGCACAGAAGGAGTACTGGACATGGCCGAAGCCCTGGCCGGTCTCCAGGTCGAACGGCTCGGTGGGGCGGTGCCGGAACTCCAGCTCCAGGTCGATCGGTTCATCGCCGACGATCTCGGCGAGATCGCCGATCACCTCACCGCCGTCGGTGACCACCTTGCCGCCCTCCAGCAGCAGTTCGGCGGTGGCCCACGCGGGGTGGTGGGAGCCGAGCCGCTCCCGGCCGCGCCGCAGCACCTCCTCCCGCACCGCCTCGCAGGTGTGCTTGATGGCGCCGCCGGTCATATACGTCTGGCGGGAGGCGGAGGTGGAACCGGCCGAGCCCACCCGGGTGTCGGCGGGATGGATGGTGACCTGGCTGACGCCCAGTTCGGTACGGGCGATCTGGGCGTGCACGGTGACACCGCCCTGGCCGACCTCGGCCATCGCGGTGTGCACCAGGGCCACCGGTTCGCCGTTGATCACCTCCAGCCGGATCCGGGCGGTGGAGTAGTCGTCGAACCCCTCGGAGAAGCCGACGTTCTTGATGCCGACCGCATAGCCGACCCCGCGCACCACCCCTTCGCCGTGGGTGGTGTTGGACAGCCCGCCGGGCAGCTCCCGGACATCGGTGGACGCGTCGGCGGCCAGCCACTGACGCTCGGGCGGCATCGGCATCGCCTTGACGCGGCGCAGCAGTTCGGCCACCGGCGCCGGGGAGTCCACGATCTGTCCGGTGGGCATCTCCGCGCCCTGGGACATGGCGTTGCGCTGCCGGAACTCCACCGGGTCCAGGCCGAGTTCCTGTGCCACGGCGTCCATCTGCGCCTCGTAGGCGAAGCACGCCTGGACGGCGCCGAAGCCGCGCATGGCACCGCAGGGCGGGTTGTTGCTGTAGAGGGCGATGGCCTCGACGTCGACGTTCGGGACGACGTAGGGGCCGATCGCCAGGGAGGCGGCATTGCCGACCACCGCCGGGGAGGAGGAGGCATACGCCCCGCCGTCCAGGACGATGCGGCACTGCACGTAGAGCAACTGTCCGTCGCGGGTGGCGCCGTGTTCATAGGTGAGTGTGGCGGGGTGCCGGTGGACATGGCCGAAGAACGACTCGTAGCGGTTGTAGACGATCTTCACGGGGCGGCCGGTGCGCAGCGCCAGCAGACAGGCGTGCGCCTGCATGGACAGATCCTCACGCGCGCCGAACGCCCCGCCCACGCCGGACAGCGTCAGCCGCACCTTGTCGGCGGGCAGCCCCAGGACCGGCGCCAGCTGGTCGCGGTCGACATGCAGCCACTGGGTGGCGATGTACAGGTCGACGCCGCCGTCCTCGGCCGGTACCGCGAGCCCCGACTCCGGCCCCAGGAACGCCTGGTCCTGCATCCCGACCTCGTAGTCGCGGCGCACCACCACATCGGCACGGGCGCGGGCGGCGGTGACATCGCCGCGCCGGACGGGCTGCCGGTGCACGATGTTGGGGTGCGGTACGTGGGCGGCATAGTGATCGGAGCGGTCGTGGCGGTCCGGGTGGAGCACCGGGGCATCGGGGGCGATGGCGGTGGCCTCGTCCACGACCGGCGGCAGCTCCGCGTACCCCACCTTGATCTTGGCGGCGGCGCGGCGGGCCGTCTCGGGGTGGTCGGCGGCCACGATGGCCACGGCCTCCCCGTGGTAGCGGACGCGGTCCTTGGCGAGCACGGGCTGATCGCGGATCTCCAGCCCGTAGTGGGTGGCGGCCGGGAGGTCGTCATGCGTCATCACGGCGTGGACCCCGGGCACGGCCAGCGCCTCGGCGGTGTCGATGGAGCGGATCTCGGCGTGGGCGTACGGGCTGCGCAGGGTGAAGCCCCACAGCATGTCCTCGTGCCACAGGTCCGAGGAGTACGCGAACTCCCCGGTGACCTTCAGGGTGCCGTCGGGGCGCAGGGTGGACTCACCGATGGCGCCCCTGGTCGCGCTGCTGGTCTGGGTGATCCTTCCGGGGGTGGGACCGGCTCCCATGGTCAGCCCTCCTCCCCGGTGCGGGCGGCCGCCAGGCGGACCGCGTCGAGGATCTTCTCGTAGCCGGTGCAGCGGCACAGATTGCCGGACAGGGCCTCGCGGATATCGGCGTCGGACGGGTCGGGATGGCGCTCCAGCAACTCGTCGGCGGCGACGAGGAGTCCGGGGGTGCAGAAGCCGCACTGGACGGCCCCGGCGTCGATGAACGCCTGCTGCACGGGTGCCAGCGGGGTGGTGCCACCGGGGCCGGGCTGCCAGCGCCGGGCCTCGTCGAGACCGGTGCCGGTGGTCCGCTCCGTAGCGTCGCCGGAGGCGGTGGCGTCGCGCCGCTCGGCGAACTCCGCCAGGCCCTCGACGGTGACCACCTCGCGCCCCTCGGCCTGACCGGCCGCGACCAGGCACGCACAGACCGGGACACCGTCCAGACGGACCGTACAGGAGCCGCATTCGCCCTGCTCACAGGCGTTCTTGGAGCCCGGGAGCCCCATCCGCTCACGCAGCACGTACAGCAGGGACTCGCCCTCCCAGACGTCGTCGGCCTGCTGCGGCCGCCCGTTGACCGTGAATTTCACGCGCACTGTACGGTCCTCCCGTTCCCCTCGCGGTACGCCTGCCAGGTCCAGCCCAGCGTGCGGCGGGCCATCACCGACACGGCGTGGCGGCGGTAGGCCGCGCTGCCGCGGACGTCGTCGATCGGATTGCAGGCACCGGAGCACAGCTCGGCGAACTGCCGGGCGATCGACGGGGTGATGACGGCGCCGCTGTCCCAGAAACCGCCGTCGGCCAGCGCGGCGTTCAGGAATTCCTCCGCCTCCCGCGCCCTGATCGGCGTGGGCGCGGCCGAGCCGATACCGGTACGGACGGTGCGGGTGCGCGGATGCAGCGCCACGGAGAACGCGCACACCGCGATGACCATGGCGTTGCGCGTACCGACCTTGGAGAACTGCTGCGGTCCGTCGGCCTTCTCGATGTGCACCGCCCGGATCAGCTCATCGGGCTCCAGGGCGTTGCGCTTGACCCCGGTGTAGAACTCCTCGACCGGGATCAGCCGGGTGCCGCGCACCGACTCCACCTCGACCTCGGCACCGGCCGCCAGCAGCGCCGGGTGGGCGTCCCCGGCGGGCGAGGCGGCCCCGAGGTTGCCGCCGACCGTGCCGCGGTTGCGGATCTGCGGGGAGCCGACGGTGTGCGAGGCGAGCGCGAGAGCGGGCAGCTCGGTCCGCAGCTCCTCGATGATCCGGGTGTAGGGGACCCCGGCGCCCAGCCGGACCGTACGCTCGCCCACCTCCCACTCGGCCAGTTCGCCGATACGGTTCAGATCCAGCAGGAAGTCGGGACGGCGGTGGTCGAAGTTGATCTCGACCATCACATCGGTGCCGCCCGCGATGGGCACGGCCGTGGGGTGCTCCGCCTTTGCGGCGAGCGCCTCCTGCCAGCCGGCGGGGCGCAGAAAGTCCATCGGTCACTCTTCTCGGTTCGGCGAGCGGGGGCGGGAGGACGGCAACCCGGCTTCCCCCAAGAACTCTGCACGCGGCTTACCGCCAGTAGACCGAGCTGTGGGCCACCTGGTGCAGTCACCGAAGGCATGAAGCAGTTGGCTGGCCAGCGGGCTGGTCTTGTAGATTCGAACGAAGAGCGGGGAGCGGAATCCTCGCGGTATTCGACCGGTGACAACAACAGGATCGGCTGGCACCACCATGCGGCTGCGCGCACTGCTGGAGACCGACGCGCTGGGCCTGCGCCTGCTCGGCGGCGAGGACGAGCTGGACCGCACCGTCCGCGGCGTGATGACCACCGATCTGCGGGACCCCAGCCGCTATCTGTCCGGCGGCGAACTGGTGCTCACCGGTCTGGCCTGGCGGCGTGCGCCGGGCGACTCCGAGCGGTTCGTACGGATCCTGACCGCCGCCGGGGTGGCCGGTCTGGCCGCGGGCGAGGCGGAGCTCGGCGCGGTGCCCGAGGATCTGGTGATCGCCTGCGCACAGCACCGGTTGCCGCTGTTCTCGGTGGTCGAGGACGTCTCGTTCGCGTCGATCACCGAGCATGTGGTGCGCCAGGTCTCCGGTGAGCGGGCCGGGGACCTCGCGGCGGTGGTGGAGCGGCATCGGCGGCTGATGACCTCCGGCCCCGCGGGCGGCGGCCCCGAAGTGGTCCTGGATCTGCTGGGCTCCGATCTCGATCTGCCCGCCTGGGTGCTGTCCTCCACCGGCCGCCGGATCGCCGGCCCGAGCGCCCCCGGCCCCTCCCCCGAGCTGCCGCCGGAGATCCGGGCCGAGCTGGCGGGCGAACTCCTCGCGGCACGGCGCACCGGGCGGCGCGGCCCGCACCGGGTCACCGCCGCCAACGGCGCCCTGTACTCCCTCTTCCCCATCCGCAGCGGTGAGTCCACGGACATACGCGACACCGTGCTGTCCGACTGGCTGCTGGCGGTCGCCGCGGACGCGGGTGACTGGCCGGGCGAGCGGCTCGATCTGCTGCACGGGGTCACCCAGCTGATCGCGGTCGAACGCGACCGGCGCGACGCGGCCCGGACGGTGCGGCGGCGGCTGGCCCAGGAGGTGCTGGAGCTGGTCCAGACGGGCGCCCCGCCCGCCGAGATCGCGGCCCGGCTGCGGGTGGCCGCCCCCGTTCTGCTCCCCGGACTCGGCTCGGCGCCGCACTGGCAGGTGGTGGTGGCCCGGGTGGAGTGGGGGTTCACCGGGCCGAACGGGGAGAACGGGCAGCACGGGCAGGAGGCCGCCCCCGGCGGCGCCGCGGGCCGCGGTATCCCCGGCGGGCCGGTCGCCCAGGCGCTGCTGGAGGAGATCCTGGTCGATCCGCGGGCGACCGGGCCGGAGCCCTCGGACCGGATCGCGGTGGCGCACACCGGTGAGGAGGCGGTGGCGCTCGTACCGCTTCCGGCCCATCCGGACGTGTCACCATCGGAGGCGGCGGAGGCGACGGAGGCGACGGAGGCGGCGGACGCCGACGGTACCTCCGCGTCCGGCCCCGTCCTGGACGCCGGGCTGCACGCGGACACACTGCTCGCCGCCATCCGCGAGCCGCTCTCCCGCGGTCTGGACGGCGACGGCCGGCTGACCCTCGGGGTGAGCGCCGCCGTCCCCTCCGCCGACGGGCTGCGCGGCGCCCTGGAGGAGGCCCGGCACGCCCGCCGGGTCGCGGCCGCCCGCTCCGGCCGGGTCTGCGCCGCCGGTCACCAGGAGCTGGCCTCGCACGTCCTGCTGCTCCCCTTCGTCCCGGACGACGTCCGCCGCGCGTTCACCGCGCGGCTGCTCGACCCGCTGCGCGAGTACGACCGCCGTCATCGCGCCGAACTGATCCCCACCCTCGAGGCGTTCCTCGAATGCGACGGGTCGTGGACGCGGTGTGCGGCGCGGCTGCACCTCCACGTCAACACCCTGCGCTACCGGGTCGGCCGGATAGAGCAGCTGACCGGGCGCGAGCTGTCCCGGCTCGAGGACAAACTGGACTTCTTCCTCGCGCTGCGCATGAGCTGACGCCTGGGTTCCGGAGTGAGCCGACAAGCTCCCACGAGCCCCATGCGCACCCCCGCGCCCCATCGATGCGCCTAGGAGCCACCGCCCTGGTCAGGGGTTTGTGAATTCGTTCACACCAACCCCTTGGCCGCGCCAGCGCATTCATGCTGAGATTCGCATCACGGCTTCCGGCTCGATGGCGCGCTTGGGGAGGGCAATGTGGCGGACACCGCCATGTCACCACCTGGATCGTCAAACTCCGATTCCGAGGCACGTTCCCACGCTCCGGCCGGGCGGGGGGACGCCCCGCTCGACACGGCGGTCTGGCGGCTGCGTTCGCGCGGCCTCTGGAAGGACGCCGCCGAACTGCTCACGCCCTACGCCGAGGACGACGCCTCGGCCGCGCTCAAGCGCAGCGTCATCCTGACCGAACGGTGCATGTACACCTCCGCGGGGTGGGACGCGGCCGAGGACGCGCTGCGCGCCGCGGAGGCCCTGGCGCTCACCGACGCCGAGCGCGGCGCCACCGCGTGCGAGCGGGGCTATCTCGCGTACGCCTCCACCCTGCTGAGCGTCCGCGACCGGGCCGACGAGGCGCGCACCGCGCTCGGCCGCGCGGCGGCGCTGCTGGCGCCCGGCTCCCCGACCCGCCCGCTGCTGGACCTCCGCCGCGGGCTGATCTCCCAGCACCTCGCCCACAACCCGACCGGCGCCCAAGCCGCGTTCCAGCGCGCTCACGCGGGCGCGACCGCCCAGGGTGACGAGCTGCTGACCTCGTCCACCTGGCGCCACCTGGCCGCCATGGCGGAGGAGGAGGGCAATCTCCCCGAGGCCCGGCACGGCTTCGCCGAATCGCTCCGCATCCGCGAGGAGCTGGGCTACCTGGTCGGCATCGCCCCGGCCCTGGCGGCCCTGGCCGACGTGGAGCCGGACCCGGAGGAGGCCGGACGGATGCGCACGGAAGCGGGCCGCCTGGTGCGGCTGCTCGGCGGTGTCCCGGTGTGGCTGGCCGAGCAGTTAGGCCACACCGAACCACCCCTCGACGGCCACCGTCCCTGACACCACGGGGTCGGCGGCCCGGGTGCCGGGCGATCCGTGGGGGGCCGCCCGGCACCCCACATCACGCCCCGGCTGCCGCGCCGCGTCCGCGGCAGCCGAGCGCCGGCCCCGGAACCCGCCACCCCGCAGTGGCGCCCACGCGCCCACCGCGGACCCGACGTGGTGACCTCCCACCGCTGAACGGACCCACACCGCCCCAGCCGGGTCCCGCCCGAACCCCCGCGACCCGGCCCCCGCACCCGGAGGCGGTACCCCGGGACTCACCGCGGCCAGGCGTGACGACCGCCCACCGGTGAGCGAACCCCACCGCCCGACGGAGTCTCACCCGAACCCCGGCACCCCGCGCAGCGAGCCGCGGCCCGGCGCGCTGGCCGCGGGTTGGCGTCCGCAGGGGCTGGCCCGGCCGAGGGCCGGGCGCCGGGGGCCGGGCGCCGGGGGCCGGGCGCCGGGGGCCGGGCGCCGGGGGCCGGGCGCCGGGGGCCGGGCGCCGGGGGCCGGGCGCCGGGGGCCGGGCGTGGGGCCGAAGCGCGGCCCCGCCCCCTCACCCCGGCCGCAGGCCGGTTACGCGCCGGTGGTGAAGTGTTCGCGGACCAGGGATTCGACGACGTCCAGGTCGCGGGCGGCGAGGGCGTCCAGGAGGGCCATGTGTTCGGCGGCGTCCGCCACCAGGTCGGCGGTGCGGACCGGGCGGCCGCAGGCCAGGGGCCACTGGGCGCGGCGGTGGAGTTCGTCGGCGACGATCACCAGCTGCTGGTTTCCGGACAGGCTCAGCACGCTCTGGTGGAAGGTGCGGTCCGACTCCAGATAAGCGGCCCGGTCGCCCTTGGCGGCGGCGGCCGCGGTCGCCTCGGCGAAGGGCCGCAGCAGGGCCCAGCGCTCGGGCGTGACGGCCTGGGCCAGGCCGAGCATCACGGGGACCTCCAGCAGGGCACGGACCTCGGCCAGCTCGGCCAGCTCACGCGCGCTGCGCCGGGCGACCCGGAAGCCGCGGTTGGGGACCACCTCGACGGCGCCCTCGCCCGCGAGCTGCTGCATGGCCTCCCGCACCGGGGTGGGCGAGACACCGAAGCGCTCGGCGAGGGCCGGGGCGGAGTAGACCTCACCCGGGGTCAGCTCACCGCCGACCAGCGCGTCCCGCAGGGCGTCCAGGATCTGCCCGCGGACGGAGTGACGCCGGAGGGACCGGCGTGCCGCGGGCACACCGGACGGGGGCTGCGGCTCCCTTGCCGCCTCCGCTTTGGCCTGCTCCACTCGGCTCCTCCTGACATGCCATCGAAACGATATGCGGCTGCCGCGTGAGGTCAAAGCCCGGATCAGATCAAGTAAGGTTAGGCTAACCTCGCACCGCGTCCACGAATCGGTGGTCCCGCATGTCCGTGCCCGCGCTCCGCCCGTTCCATACCGAACCCGTCGGCACCGGCCCCGTCGGCACCGGCCCCGTCGGCACACGCGCCTTGCTCGGCGCGTACGAGCGGCTGGCGGAGGTGCTGCCCTCCTGCGCGGTCACGGTGAGCACCGGCGCGGTGCCGCCCACCGGCGGCGGCTGGGTGCACGCGGCGGACCTCGCCGCGGGCGGACCCGCGCTCGACGCCTTTCTCGCCTGGGACGAGGCCCAGGTGGAGCGCGACTACGGACAGCGGGCCCGGCCGGATGTGATCGCCGGGTTCGGGCTGCACCGCTACGCCTGGCACATCTGTCTGCTGTTCACCGTGCCGTGGTTTCTGCACCGCCGCGTACCGCGGCTGACGGTCCACCAGGTGTCGTACCACCGGACTCGGGGCCGGATCGCGGTGCGTACGGCCGGGTTCGCGTGTCTGCCGGACGACAGGGCGGCCGCACTGCCCGGCGCCCGGCCGGTCATGGACGAGGAGGCGCTGCGCGCCGAGCTCCGGACGGCCGTGGCCGAACACCTCGGCCCGGTGCTCGACGGTTTCCGGCCACGGATGCGCCGCGGCACCCGCGCCCTGTGGCGGATGGCGGCGGACGAGATCACCGAGGGACTGTGGCACGTCGGCGGGCTGCTGGGCGAAGAGCCGCGCGCGGTGGCCGAGTTGACCGCGCTGCTACCGGGGCCCGGTGACCTCTATCCGGCCGGGGCCGCGTTCCGTCCGCTCGCCGGGGCCGAGGGCGGACCGGTCGTCACCCGGAACCGGGCCAGTTGCTGTCTCTTCTACACCCTGCGGCCAGACGAGCCGTGTCTGACCTGTCCGCGCACCGCCGACGCGGAGCGCATCGCCCGCCGAGGCGCGAACTGAGGTACGGATTACCCGTGATCGCGTTCCGTGAATAGAATCAAGCCGCTTGCACAGAGCGAGCGTTCGAACCGTAACGCACCTATCCGCGTGCCGCCCCGCCCACTTGGCGGCCTCTTGTCCGGAAACCGCTCGAGGCCGGGCCGGATTCCGCCAGGATGTCGCGCGTGTAGGCCGCACTGCGGCCAGGACTTCACGGAAGCGAGGCAAGGGGCACCGGATGAGACTGACCGAGATATCGCTGGGCTGGGCCCTGCCCGTCCTCGTGGCACTGCTCGGTGTCGTGGGGGCGGTGGTGGTTCTCGCCCGCGGCCGCAACGAGAAGAAGGCGGACGGCGCGCCCGCGGATTCGTGGGAGCGCAGCGAGGAGCGCCGTCGGCGCAAGGAGGCCATCTACGGGATGGCCTCGTATGTGCTGCTGTTCTGCTGCGCCGGGGTGGCCGCCGCGCTCTCGTTCCAGGGTCTGGTCGGCTTCGGCCGGGAGAACCTGGCGCTCACGAACGGCTGGGAGTACCTGGTCCCGTTCGGTCTCGACGGCGCCGCCATGTTCTGCTCGGTGCTCGCGGTGCGCGAGGCCAGCCACGGTGACGCGGCGCTCGGCTCACGTCTGCTGGTGTGGATGTTCGCGGGCGCCGCGGCCTGGTTCAACTGGGTGCACGCGCCGCGCGGTATGGGCCACGCGGGCGCCCCGCAGTTCTTCGCGGGCATGTCGCTGTCGGCCGCGGTCCTCTTCGACCGCGCGCTCAAGCAGACCCGCCGCTCGGCACTGCGTGAACAGGGCCTGGTGCCGCGGCCGTTGCCGCAGATCCGCATCGTCCGCTGGCTGCGCGCCCCCCGTGAGACCTTCGCCGCCTGGTCGCTGATGCTGCTGGAGGGTGTGCGCACGCTGGACGAGGCGGTCGAGGAGGTCCGTGAGGACCGCCGCGAGAAGGAGAACAACCGCAAGCGCGAGCGCGAGCAGGAGAAGCTGGACCGGGCCCGGATCCGCGCGATCAACCGGCAGCACCGGGCGTGGGGCCGCCGCGGCGGCCGTCAGGTGGACGTCTCCGTCGCCACCGACCGGCCCGCGAGCCTGAGTTCGGAGCCTGCCATAGGGGAGAAGGTGCTGGAGCCGGCGGGAACCGCCGAGCAGACGCGGCTGTCCTCGTCCTCCACCCGGCCCGCCCTCCAGTCCGCGACCGCGACCGCGACTGCGACCGCCGCTGACACCGACAGCGGGGACTGGAACCGCGACCGGGATTTCAGCTTCGGCTTCGGTGACCAGGACGGGGCCTTGGACAAGGAGAAGGACAAGGACGCCGAAGCCGACCGTCCCCGCACCGTCGACCTCACCGCCGAGGACGACACCCTCACCATTCCCCGGCTGGACTCCCTGGAGGAGAAGCTGGCGCAGATCGAGCGCGCCTTCGGCTGAGCACTGAGCGCTGAGCGGCGAAGCGGACGGGCGACGGCGTCGGCGGGGCACTTCTCCGCCGTCGTCCGCCCGCCGCCGTGCGTCACTCCACGACGCCGTCGGCCTCCAGCTCGAACCACAGGGCCTTGCCCACCCCGTGCGTCCGTACGCCCCAGGCGTCCGCGAGCGAGTGCACCAGCAGCAGCCCGCGCCCGGAGGTGGCGTCCTCCGGCGGGCGGGCCCGCAGCCTCGGATGGCGGGAGTCGAAGTCCCGCACCTCCACCCGTAATCGGCCCGCGACCCGCGCGGCGGCCCCGTCCTCCAGGGCGGCCGTGACCTGGGCCCCGCGGCCGGTATGCACCAGCGCGTTGGTCACCAGCTCGCTGATGAGCAGCTCGGCAAGATCCGCCCGGCCCGGTCCGCCCCAGTGCCGCAGCAACTGCCGCAGCTCCGCCCGGACCTCCGCCACCGCGTCCAGCTCGTCCCGCGCCAATCGTCGCTCGAGGACCGGGCCACGACGCTCCACCTGGACAGCCTCCGCAGCCTTCGTCCCCGGATCCGGCCGGCCGACCGGCAGCCTGCCCGGCCGTACACACTGACGCTTCATCCTCCCCCGCCCCGGCCGCCCTGAGAGGCGTCCAGCGTTGAATGCCGTCGAACACGGTCACGGGAATGCATGCCCGCGTGTTGCCGCCCACACACCGAGGGAACTGTCAGGAGTGATCCGCTCAGCGCCGAGCCCGAGGAGCCGTGATGCACGACGACCGACTGTTGGTGGAAGGGCGCCTGGACCGGGCGCTGAACCAGTTCATCCGGCCCGCCCAGTACCCGGAGCGGGTGCCACTGGCGCTGTTCGCCTGGCGGGCGCCCGGTGAACCGGTACCGGTCGGTGAGGCGCTGGAGGCCGCGTACGAGCGGTTCGAGACCGGCACCGACTGGGGCAGCCCCTGGTCGACCTGGTGGTTCCGGCTGGAGGGCGCGGTCCCGGCGGAGTGGGCCGGGCGCCGGGTCGAGGCCGTGATCGACCCCGGCTTCACCGGTGACGGGCCCGGGTTCCAGGCCGAGGGGCTGGTGTACGACGCCCACGGGGTGCCGCTGAAGGGCATCCATCCGCGCAACCGCCACATCCCGGTCGCGGCCCCGGCGGAGGGCGGTGAACCGGTGCGGCTGCTGCTGGAGGCGGCCGCCAACCCGGCCGTGCTGCGCGGCGGCTTTGTGCCGACGAAGCTGGGCGACGTCCTGACCGCCGGGGACCGCCCGCTGTACCGGTTCGCCTCCGCGGATCTGGCCGTGCTCGACGAGCACGTCTGGCATCTGGTGCTGGACCTCGAGGTGCTGTCGGAGCTGATGCGCGAACTGCCCACGGACCGGCCGCGCCGCCACGAGATCCTGCGCGCCCTGGAGAACGCGCTCGACGCGCTCGATCTGCACGACGTACCGGGCACCGCGGCCGCCGCCCGCGCCGAGCTGGCCGACGCGCTCAGCCGTCCCGCACACGCCAGCGCCCACCGGGTCTCGGCGGCCGGGCACGCCCATATCGACTCGGCGTGGCTGTGGCCGCTGCGCGAGACCGTGCGCAAGGCGTCCCGCACCTTCGCCAATGTCACCGCGCTCGCGGGCGACTACCCCGAGCTGGTCTTCGCCTGCTCCCAGGCGCAGCAGTACGCATGGGTCAAGGAGCACCAGCCGCACATCTGGGAGCGCATCAAGAAGGCCGTGTCGGACGGCAACTGGGCGCCGGTCGGCTCGATGTGGGTGGAGTCGGACGCCAATATGCCCGGCGGGGAGGCGCTGGCCCGGCAGATCATGCACGGCAAGCGGTTCTTCCTGGAGGAGCTCGGGGTGGACACCGAGGAGATCTGGCTGCCGGACTCCTTCGGCTACACGGCCGCCTTCCCGCAGCTGGCGAAGCTGGCGGGGGTGCGGTGGTTCCTCACCCAGAAGCTGTCGTGGAACCAGACCAACAAGATGCCGCACCACACCTTCTGGTGGGAGGGCATCGACGGCACCCGGGTCTTCACCCACTTCCCTCCGGTGGACACCTACAACGCGCAGTTCCACGCGAGCGAACTGGCCCACGCGGAGCGCAACTTCGCCGACAAGGGCCTCGCCACCCGCTCGCTGGTGCCCTTCGGCTGGGGCGACGGCGGGGGCGGCCCCACCCGCGAGATGCTGGAGAAGGCGCGGCGGCTGAGCTCGCTGGAGGGGTCACCCCGGGTGGAGATCCACAAGCCGTCGGTGTTCTTCACCGAGGCCGAGCGGGAGTACGGCGCCAAGGCCCCGGTGTGGTCGGGCGAGCTGTACCTCGAGCTGCACCGGGCCACGTACACCACCCAGGCCAAGACCAAGCAGGGCAACCGGCGGAGTGAACACCTGCTGCGGGAGGCGGAGTTGTGGGCCACCGCGGCCGCGCTGCACGCGCCCGGCTACGCCTACCCGTACGACGATCTGGACCGGATCTGGAAGACAGTGCTGCTGCACCAGTTCCATGACATCCTGCCCGGCTCGTCGATCGCCTGGGTGCACCGCGAGGCGCGGGAGACCTATGAGCGGGTGTTCGCGGAGCTGGAGGGGATTGTCGCGGCGGCGGTGGCGGCGCTGGACGGTGGCGGTCCCGCGGTGCTCAACGCCTCGCCGTACGAACGCGAGGAGGTGGCCGTGGTGGACGCGGAGACCGCCGCCGCCCTCCCGCCGGAGACCCCCTCCCAGGCGCTGGGTGGCGGGCGGACGGCGGTGCCGGTGCGGGTGGCCGGGCTGGGCGCCGCGGCGCTTCCGGCCGCCGCCACCCGGGGCGAACCGGGGGTGACCGCGCTGAGCGACGGCCACAGCATCGTGCTCGACAACGACCGGCTGCGGGTGACCATCGACGCCGACGGGCTGCTGACCTCGGTGCTGGACCTGGACGCGGGCCGCGAGGTGCTGGCGCCCGGCGCCCGCGGCAATCTGCTCCAGCTCCACCCCGACCACCCCAACCAGTGGGACGCCTGGGACATCGACCGGCACTACCGCCGCACCCGCACCGATCTCACCGACGCGGAGCATGTCGAGCTGACCGAGTCCGGACCGCTGCGCGCCACGGTGCGGGTGGTGCGCTCCTTCGGCTCCTCACGGGTGGTCCAGGACCTCACCCTGGCCGCGGGCAGCCGCCGTCTCGACATCGCCACCGAGGTGGACTGGCAGGAGTCGGAGAAGGTCCTCAAGGCGGCGTTCCCGCTGGATGTGCACGCCCGGGTGTCCACCGCGGAGATCCAGTTCGGCCATGTAGACCGCGCCACCCACACCAACACCGGCTGGGACGCGGCCCGGTTCGAGATCTGCGCCCACCGCTGGCTGCGGGTGGCCGAGCCCGGGTACGGGGCCGCGCTGCTCAACGACTCCACCTACGGCCACGATGTGACCCGCACCGCGCACCCGGTGCCCGAGGGCGACGGTGACGAGCGGGAGGTGCTGGGCACGACCGTACGGCTGACCCTGCTGCGCGCCCCGCACAGCCCGGACCCGGAGACCGACCTCGGCACCCACCACTTCCGCTACGCCCTGCTGCCGGGCGCTGATGTGGGGGACGCGGTGGCCGAGGGGCTTGCGCTGAACCTGCCACTACGCGCGCTGCCTTCTGGTCCACCGGCCCTGGCCCCGCTGGTGTCGGTGGACAATCCGGCGATCACCGTGGAGTCGGTCAAGCTTTCCGAGGACCGCAGCGGCGATGTGGTGGTGCGGCTGTACGCATCGCACGGCGGCCGGGCGGTGGGCACGCTGGTGACCGGTTTCCCGGTGACCCGGGCGGAGGTGACCGATCTGCTGGAGCGTCCGCTGCGGCCGGCGGCGACCGGCGCGGCCGGGCTGCGCCTGGCCCTGCGGCCGCACCAGATCCTCACCCTGCGGCTGACACCCGTGCGCGGCTGAGCGGGGCGGGGCCGGATCAGGGGCGCGGCAGGTTGCGCAGATTGGAGCGGGCCATCTGCACCATCCTGCCGACGCCCCCGTCCAGCACCATCTTGCTGGCCGACAGCGCGAATCCGGTCACCATCTCCGCCTTGATCTTGGGCGGGATGGACAGTGCGTTGGGGTCGGTGACGATGTCCACGAGCGCGGGCCCCTTGCGGCGCAGCGCGTCCCGCAGCACCGACCGCAGATGTTTGGGCTTCTCCACCCGGACGCCGTAGACCCCGGCCGCGTCGGCGAGGGCCGCGAAGTCCGGGTTGTGGTTGGTGGTGCCGTACGCGGGCAGCCCCGACACCAGCATCTCCAGCTCGACCATGCCGAGCGAGGAGTTGTTGAACAGGATCACCTTCACCGGCAGGTCGTACTGGACCAGGGTGAGGAAGTCGCCCATCAGCATGGTGAATCCGCCGTCGCCGGACATCGACACCACCTGGCGGCGGCTGTCCAGGAACTGGGCGCCGATGGCCTGCGGCAGCGCGTTGGCCATCGAGCCGTGGGTGAACGAACCGATCACCCGGCGGCGGCCGTTGGGGGTCAGATAGCGGGCCGCCCAGACGTTGCACATCCCGGTGTCCACGGTGAAGACGGCGTCGTCCGCGGCCTCCTCGTCCAGGATCGAGGCCACGTACTCGGGGTGGATCGGGACATGCTTCTCGACCTTGCGGGTGTACGCCCGGACCACGCCCTCCAGCGCCTCCGCGTGCTTCTTCAGCATCCGGTCCAGGAAGCGGCGGTCGGTCTTGGGGCGCACCTTCGGCGTCAGACAGCGCAGGGTCTCGCGGACGTCGCCCCACACCGCGAGGTCCAGTTTGGAGCGGCGGCCCAGGTGTTCGGGGCGTACGTCGACCTGCACGGTGGTCACATCGTCCGGGAGGAAGGCGCCGTAGGGGAAGTCGGTGCCCAGCAGCATCAGCAGATCGCACTCATGGGTGGCCTCGTACGCCGCGCCGTAGCCGAGCAGTCCGCTCATCCCCACGTCGAAGGGGTTGTTGTACTGGATCCACTCCTTGCCGCGCAGGGCATGGCCCACCGGTGCCTTCACCCGCTCGGCGAACTCCATCACCTCGTCGTGTGCCCCGGCGGTGCCGCTGCCGCAGAAGAGCGTGATCCGGTCCGCCGCGTCCACCATGCGCGCCAGTTCGTCGATCTCCGCGTCTCCCGGGCGCACGGTGGGCCGGGAGGTCACCAGCGCGTGTTCCTCGGCGCGCTCGGGGGCCGGTCGGGCGGCGATGTCACCGGGCAGGGTGACCACGCTGACCCCGCCGCGGCCGATCGCGTGCTGGACGGCGGTCTGGAGGACCCGCGGCATCTGCTGGGGGCTGGAGATCAGTTCGCAGTAGTGGCTGCACTCGCGGAACAGCTGGTCGGGGTGGGTCTCCTGGAAGTAGCCGGTGCCGATCTCGCTGCTGGGGATGTGCGAGGCGAGGGCCAGGACCGGGGCCATCGAGCGATGGGCGTCGTAGAGCCCGTTGATGAGGTGGAGATTGCCGGGGCCACAGGAGCCCGCGCAGGCGGCGAGGGTGCCGGTCAGCTGGGCCTCGGCGCCCGCGGCGAAGGCGGCGGTCTCCTCGTGCCGGACCTGGATCCACTCGATGGCGGCGTTGCGGCGGACCGCGTCCACCACGGGGTTGAGGCTGTCGCCGACCACCCCGTACAGCCGCCGCACCCCGGCGCGCACCAGGATGTCCACGCATTGCTCCGCCACCGTCTGCTTGCCCATCGCGCGCCTCGTCCCTTCCGCCCTGGGTTGCCGGGGTTCGTCGACCCCTGTACATCAACCCATGGACGGCGCGCTCACGCCTCCCAGACGGCCACCGCCGTACGGTCGTCGGCGTAGCCCTTCACCCGGGTCTGGGCGTCGGCGAGGTACGCGGCGAGCCCCGGCGGCTCGGCCGTTGCCCAGCGTTCGGCCAAGTGGTCGGCGAGCGCGGCCTCGCCGCGCAGCGGGTCGGCGAGGCCCTCACCACAGAGCAGCAGGGTGTCGCCCGGACGGGCGACGGACGTACGGAAGAGGAACGGTCCGCCGACCGGGGCGTCCGGCGGGGTGTCAGGTGCGGAGGCCGGGTCCGCTGCGGATGCGGGCGGGCCGTCCGCGTCCGGGGGCGGCGCGCCCACGGGCGGACGCCGGTCGGCGTAGCCGGGGACCGGCCCGCCCACGGTGTCCCCCTCCCCCGGCGTCGGTTCCAGGTCCTGCCAGCCGCCCTCGCGCAGCCGGAACAGCCCGCCCCCGCCCGCGCCGAAGAACACTCGGGTGCGGCAGGCCGGATGGGCGGGCAGCAGCAGACAGCGCACCGAGACGGTGTACTCGGCCGGGTCCAGGCCGAGCACGGTGGCACGGGCGCGCAGTCTGCCGTAGCCGCGGGCGGTCAGCCGGTGCAGCCCGGACTTGAGGGCGCCGCGGTCGGCGGTGTGCAGATCGTCGGCCAGCCGGACGCGGCTGCGGCCGACCGCCGCGCCGATCCAGTCGCACATCTCGCGCGCGGCCTGCTGCGCCCTGGGGGCCGCCCGTACGCCACCGGCCACGACCGCCAGGACCAGGGCGCCGTCACCGGTCCCGAACCGTGCCGTCAGCAGCGCGTCCCGCCGGGGATCCCCGCGGTAGCGGGCGGAGTCGCCGCGCAGCGAGACGGCCCGGAGGGTGAAGGTGCCGTAGCGGGCGCCGTCCAGCACGGTGTCGGGCACAAGATCGCCGAGTTCCTCGGGGTCGGCGACGGGCAGAGTGGTCGGCTCGGCCTCGTAGGTGGGCGGTCCGCTCCCGACGAATCCGGCCGCGGCGGTCCGCCAGGGCCGGGCGGGGTCGGCGGGGGGCGCGCCGGACGGGGACGGGGATGGGGGCGGGGCGGAGGGCTTGGCGGGCGAGGGGATCGGGGGTGATACGGCCGAAGGACGCGTTCCGGGGGTGTCCGTTCCAGGGGAGTCCGTTCCGGAGGCCGGTCCGGTACGGGCGGATCCGGTACGGGCGAGGGAAGACGGCGCGGTAGGGGCGGGAGAGGGCGGTGCGGCGCCGGGCCCTTCACCGCCGCCGGGAGATCGCCACCCCTGCGGGCCATCTCCCTCCGCGGCGTCCGGGCCCGGTGCGGCACCGCCCGGCTCCTCCCGCGGCCGCCACGGAGCCCCCGCGGCGGGCCGCTGCCCGGTGCCGCCGGGGCGGCAGCCGAGCGTGCGGGCGGCCGAGTCGAACCGGTCGTCCACGGTGTCCGTCGCCGCGGCGGGCCCTGCGTCGGCCCGGCACGGGTCGTACAACTCGCGCCACCAGTCGTCCTCGTGACCGGGTTTGTCCCCCTGCTGGCTCATCCCCACATTGTCCACAGGGAGGCTTCACCGCAACACCACGCCGCGGTCGATGGCCGTCCGGCCGCCGCTTCCGGCAGCCTGGGGATATGGCGACATGGCAGCTGGTCCTGTGCGGCCTGGTCATGCTGCTGGGCCTGGTCGGCGTGGTCGTACCCGGTCTGCCGGGCCCGGTCATCGTGTGGGCCGCGGTGCTGTGGTGGTCGCTGACCGAGAAGACCGGCCCGGCCTGGGCCCTGCTGGTCGGGGCGACCGCGCTGCTGCTGCTCGATCAGGCCGTGAAATGGCTGTTGCCCGCCCGCCGGATGCGCGGGGCGGGCATCACCCGCCGGACGTTTCTGCTGGCCGGGATCGCGGGCATCGTCGGCTTCTTCGTCATCCCGGTCATCGGCGCGCCCGTCGGCTTCGTGGCCGGGATCTACGGCGCGGAGCGGCACCGGCTGGGCGGGCACGGGGACGCCTGGCTGTCCACGCGGACGGTGATGCGGGCGATCGGCATCAGTGTGCTGGTGGAGCTGTTCGCCTGTCTGCTGGTCGCGGGCGGCTGGCTGGCGGCGGTTGTCCTGCACTGAGCGCCATGGGCCTCATGGGCCCCATCAGGAACGGACCGGGGGCGTATGGCAGTGAGCAAGGGCGCCCCGGCGCGCGCACCCCGGTGCGGCGGGAGCCCCGAGCCCCCGCCGCACCGCCGCACTCCGTCACCCGCCAGCCGCCAGCCGCCCATCGGCCTCGCTGACATCCGGTGTGGTTCGGTTGCGCCCCGAAGGGGTGCGGGGCTGTGTCGATATGCGGCTCCGCCGCGTGGGCGCGACCGGCCACGACGCAGCCGCAGACACACGACGGCACCTCGCGGCACTTCCCGCGGAGCGCTCAGCCGCGATACGCCTCCAGCAGCCGGAGCCAGATCTCGCTGATCGTCGGGAAGGACGGAGTGGCGTGCCACAGCCGTTCCACCGGCACCTCGCCCGCCACCGCCACCGTGGCCGAGTGCAGCAGTTCCCCCACCCCGGGTCCCACGAAGGTGACCCCGATCAGATGACCCCGGTCCAGGTCGACGATCATCCGCGCCCGGCCCCGGTAGCCGTCCGCGTAGAGCGCCGCGCCCGAGACCTGGCCGATGTCGTAGTCGACCACCCGGACGCTGCGCCCCTGGGCCTCGGCCTGGGCCGCGGTCAGCCCGACCGCGGCGACCTCCGGGTCGGTGAAGACCACCTGCGGTACGGCGGCGGTGTCCGCGGTCGCCGCGTGCGCGCCCCAGCGGTCGGTCTCCAGCAGCGGAACGCCCTGCGCCCGCGCGCCGATCGCCGCGCCCGCGATCCTGGCCTGGTACTTGCCCTGATGGGTGAGGAGCGCGCGGCGGTTGACATCGCCCACGGCGTACAGCCAGCCACCGGGCACATCGCGCACCCGCAGGGTGTCGTCCACGTCCAGCCAGCTGCCCGGCCGCAGTCCGATCGTCTCCAGGCCCACATCCTCGGTGCGCGGTGCCCGGCCGGTGGCGAAGAGGACCTCGTCCGCCTCGACGGTCTCCCCGCCCTCGAGGGTGAGAGTGACGGTTCCGTCCGTGCCGTCCCGCCGTACGTCCGTCACCGACGTATCGGTGCGGATCTTCACTCCGGTCTCGGTCAGCGCCTCGGCGACCAGCTCGCCCGCGAACGGTTCCATCCGCTCCAGCAGCCCCGAGCCGCGGATCAGCATGGTCACCTCGGAGCCGAAGGCGTTCCACGCCGTGGCCATCTCGACGGCGACCACCCCGCCGCCCACCACCGCCAGCCGCCGCGGCACCGTGGCCGAGCTGGTCGCCTCGCGGCTGGTCCAGGGGCGGGCCTCGGCGAGTCCGGGCAGATCCGGCAGGGCGGCCCGGCTGCCGGTGCAGATGCCCACCGCGTGCCGGGCGGTGAGCACGCGCTGTTGTCCGTCCGGGCCGGTGACGGTGACCTGGCGCGGTGCGGTCAGCCGCCCCTTGCCGCGGATCAGATCGATACCGACCGAGTCCAGCCAGCCGACCTGACCGTCGTCCTTCCAGTCCGAGACGAAGGAGTCACGGTGGGTGAATACGGCGGCGTTGTCCAGCGGGCCGCCCACCGCCTGGCGCAGCCCGGAGGCGCGGCGCGCCTCGGCGCGGGCGATGACCGGGCGCAGCAGCGCCTTGCTGGGGATACAGGCCCAGTACGAGCATTCGCCGCCGACCAGCTCGCTCTCCACGATGGCCGTGGAGAGCCCCGCGGCGCGGGCGCGGTCGGCCAGGTTCTCACCGACCGGGCCCGCGCCCAGGACCACGACGTCGTACTCGTCCATGGCGTCGTTCATCGCAACCCGCTCTCTGCCGAATCCGGCGGTGTGATCGACCTGTGGCACCTCAGGACCATCCTGGTCTCGAGTTACCACGTGGATCCACCCGAATCGGCATCCCGGGCCGTTCCGCGGTACGGCGGGGGGACTGCCCCGTGCCGCGATGGGCACGGGGCAACGCCGAAGGTCCCGTTAGGGCTTGCGCAGCGGTCCGCGCTTGCGTTCCATCATGTGGCGGCCGAGTGCGTGCTTCTGCTTCCAGTCCCGCCGGATCTCGGCCCGCAGCCGGGCGTCGGTCCGGGCCGCGAGGCGTTCGTTCTCCCGCAGCAGCTTGCGGTAGCTCTCCAGCCGCCGGTGCGGCAGCGAGCCGTCGTCGATGGCGGCGAGTACCGCGCACCCGGGCTCCGTGCGGTGGGCACAGTCGTGGAAGCGGCACTCCTCGGCGAGCGCCTCGATCTCGGCGAACGCCTGGGCGACACCGCTTCCGGCGTCCCACAGCCCCACCCCGCGCAGCCCCGGGGTGTCGATGAGCGCACCGCCCCAGGGCAGGGGCAGCAGATCGCGGGTGGTCGTGGTGTGGCGGCCCTTGCCGTCACTGTCCCGGATCTCCTGGACGTCCTGGACGGACTCCCCGACCAGCGCGTTGGCCAGGGTGGACTTGCCCGCGCCCGACTGGCCGAGCAGCACGGCGGTACCGGAGGCGAGAACGGCGGACAGGACGTCCACCCCCTCCCCCGTCGCGGAGCTGACGGGCAGCACCTGGACCCCGGGCGCGGCCGTCGCGGCGTCGTCGACGAGATGGGCCAGGGCGGCGGGGTCGGGCACCAGGTCGGCCTTGGTGAGGACGACCACCGGCTGGGCACCGCTCTCCCAGGACAGGGCCACGAACCGCTCGAGGCGGCCCAGGTCGAACTCGGCGGCGAGGGAGACGGCGATGACCGCGTGGTCGACGTTGGCGGCCAGCACCTGTCCGTCGGACCGCTTGGAGGAGGTGGAGCGCACCAGGGCGGTACGGCGCGGCAGCAGCGTCCGCACATAGCGCGGATCGCCGTCGGGGTCGACGGCGGCCCAGTCACCGGTGCACACGATCCGCATCGGGTCATGGGGCGTGACCAGTTCGGTGTCGGCCCGGACCGTACCGGCGGGGGTGATGACATCGCACTGGCCGCGGTCCACCCGGAGCACCCGTGCGGGCAGCAGCCCCTGCTCGGCGTACGGGGCGAAGGCGGCCTCCCAGCCCTCGTCCCAGCCGTACGGGGCGAGCGGGTCAGAGGTGGTGAACGAAGAAGACGACGAAGCGAAAGAGGATGACAAGGGGTGACCCTTCACAAGGGTGGCCCCGGCGCGTGCCGTTGCGGCACGGGGATATGACGTGGGATCAGCCGGAGGCCACGGAGGTGGACGTGATGAACTCCTGGTTGCGGGCAGCGCCCATCGCAAAGACAGCCATCGGGTCACACCTCCTTCTCTCCTCGTCGGATCACGGGCCGGCCGGCGGCCGCCGGATCGGGTCGGGCTCACTGTAGTCCGGCGGCCGGGTCGGCACCACGGATTTTTCCGGGTGCCCTCGGAGGGTCACCCTCCGTCCGCGGCGGGGGCTCCGTAGCCTTCGGGAGCCTCGACGCCCCGTTCGGCGGCGCGGCTGGTCTCCTCCCAGGCCGCCCAGGTGTCCATGCGCTTCCGCGAGATGTCGAAGGCCATGTCGTAGACGGCGCTGCCGAGCAGCAGCCGCAGCGGCGGGTCGTCGCTGTCCACGAGCTTCATCACGGCCTCGGCGGCAAGATGCGGCAGGCTGTCGATGGACGACTCGGCGAACTGCTTCTCCAACTCGGCGCGCAGGGGCGCGTAGAGATCCATCGGCTCGGTGGCGACCAGACCGGTGGTGTAGAGATCGGTCCAGTAGCCGCCGGGCTCGACGAGGGTGACCTTGACGCCGAAGGCGGCGGCCTCCGCCGCCAGCGCCTCGCTCATCCCCTCCAGGGCGAACTTGCTGGCGCTGTAGAGCCCGGTGAGGGGGTAGCCGCCCAGCGCGCCGATGCTGGAGATCTGGACGATATGGCCGCTGCCCTGGGCACGCAGGGTGGGCAGGACGGCCTGGCTCACCCACAGGGCACCGAAGAAGTTGGTGTCCATCTGGGCGCGGGCCTCGGCCTCGCCGAACTCCTCGACCATTCCCATGGCGAGGAACCCGGCGTTGTTCACGACGATGTCGAGGCGGCCGAAGTGACGGACGGCCGTGTCGACGGTGGTGTGGACGGCCGCGCGGTCGGTGACGTCCAGCGGGAGGGCGAGCAGCCGGTCGCCGTGCTCGGCGGCCAGCGGCTCGAGGGTGGTGAGGGTGCGGGCGACGGCGACAACGCGGTCGCCCGCCGCGAGGGCGGCTTCGGTGAAGGCCCGGCCCAGTCCCCGGCTCGCACCGGTGATGAACCAGACGCGGCCTGCGGCGGGGGTGGCGGTCATGGAGATGCGGCTCCTGGAGTTCTCGACCTCAATACGAGACGGCTCGTCTCGCTAGACGCCATGAACATACACGGGGCAGGTCGGACTGGCAAGACGGATCGTCTCGTCTGTCGACGGTGGGGCCAGGGTCCGTCGGGCCCTACCGCGGGGGCGTTCCGGCGCGGCGGCCGCCGTCCGCCGTGGTCTCCGCGGAACCGTCCGCCGCGGTGTCGGCCTCCGGCCGCCGGGTGCCCTGCCGGGGCGCGCGCTCGGACTTCTCCGCGCGCCTCGTCCGCTCGGCGCCGTTCTCGGCGGTCTGCTCGGCGGTCTGCTCGGCGGTCTGCTCGGCGGTCTGCTCGGTAATCTGCTCCGCGGGCTTCGCGGCGCCGCGCTCGGCGCCCTTCCCGGCGGTCCGCTCCCCCGACTCCCGCCTGGCGTGCAGCCGGGCCCGGATGTCGGCGTGCGGCAGGAACTGGGCCCAGCGCTCGGGGAACTCCGACGGCGGGGTGATCTCCGCCGCTCCGTCGTCCGCCGTGCGCTGTTCCCGCGCACGCGACCGTACCGCCTGCTCCCGGACGCGGGCGGCCTGCTCGGCGCGTCCGGCGGCGGTGGCCACCGACGGCCAGACCCGGTCGATCGCGGCGTTGACCGCCGCCCCCACCAGCACCGCGAAGGCGGACACACCGATCCACAGCAGCACGGCGACCGGCGCGGCCAGCGAACCGTAGATCGTCGGGCCCTCCACGGTGTGGACCAGGTAGATACGCAGCAGGAAACTGCCGAGCACCCACATGGTGAGGGCCACCAGCGCACCGGGGATGTCCTCGCGCCAGGGCGAGCGCACCGGCACCGACACGTGGTACAGCGTGGTGAGGAAGGCGACGGACAGCAGGATCACCACGGGCCAGTACAGCGCCCGCACAAGATCGCTGCTGGCCGGGAAGAGGTCCACCACCGCCTCCGGGCCGACGACCATCAGCGGCAGCGCCACCGCCCCGACGACCAGCGCGACCAGGTAGAGCAGGAAGGCGAGCAGCCGGGTCCTGACGATCCCGCGGCGCCCCTCCAGCCCGTACATGATGGTGATGGTGTCCACGAACACATTCACCGCGCGCGATCCGGACCACAGGGCGATACCGAAGCCGAGCGAAATGACGTCGGGGCGGCCGCCCTCGATGACGTCGTCCAGCAGGGGCCGGGCGATCTCCTTGACGCCCTTGTCGGACAGGACGGTCCCGGAGGCGTCGAGGATGTTCTGCCGGATGGTGGCCACCGTGCCGGTGTCGGTCCAGGCGTCGAAGTAGCCGAGCAGACCGATCAGACCCAGCAGCAGCGGAGGCAGGGACAGCAGGGTGAAGAAGGCCGCCTCGGCGGCGAGCCCGGTGACCCGGTGCTCCATGCAGGAGTGGACGGTGTCCTTGAGCAGCAGCCAGACCATCCTGCGCTTGGAGACGTTGCGATAGAGGGCGCGGGCCTTGTGGAGCCGACCGGATGGCTTGGACAGTTCTTTTGCTGGCTGCACCTTCTCACCGTATCGGGCGGGTTCCCGCCTGCCCGTACGGCGACCTTCCCGTGCGTCGGCAGCGGTGTCCCGTGCCGGTTGCGTCGGCGGAGGGGATGCCGCGCCGACTCGGCACCGCCCTCCGCCCGCCGTGCTCACTGTCCGTTCCGGATACGGACCGGCGCAAAGGTTGCGCCGCGTTGCAACCGGGCGGACGCGCGGGCCCGGACCAGCCGCGGCCCCGGCACCCCGGGGCGGGCCGGTCCGTGGTTGTCTGTCCGCCATGAGCATCACAGTGACCACGTGGTCCTTGGAACAGACCTCGCCCGCGGATCTCAGCCCGGCGCGGGAGCCCGCCGCCGACGCGGGGGTACGGATCGTCCGGGCGGAGGTGCCGAGCCCGGAATTCAGCCGCTTTCTGTACACCTCCGTCGGCGCCGATGTCTCCTGGACCGATCGGCTGGAGTGGTCACGTGAGCGCTGGGAGGAGTTCCTGGACCGGCCCGGCGTGGAGACCTGGGTGGCGTACGAGCGCGGCACCCCGGCCGGGTACATCGAGCTGGAGCGCCAGGACGAGGGCGTGGTCGAGATCACCTACTTCGGGCTGCTGCCCGCCTTCCGCGGTCGCCGGATCGGCGGGCATCTGCTCACCTGGGGCATCCGCCGCGCCTGGGACCAGGGCGAGCGGCTGCCGGGACAGCCGCCGACCAAGCGGGTGTGGCTGCACACCTGCACCAAGGACGGGCCGCACGCACGGGACAACTACCAGCGGCGCGGTTTCCGGATCTTTGACATCAAGACCGAGACGGAGGCGTGACCCACCCCACATCGTCTCGCGATACAAGACACTCTCGTCCAGATAGTGGATAGCGGTGGACTCCCCGGAGACCACCGTGCCACGCTTCCTCCATGTCTCGAGCTGGAATTGCCTTGGTGAGTCGACGCCACGTCGACCTCGGTCGCATGTCCAGCGCGATCTGTCCGGCGGGCTGACCCGCATCTCTCAGGGCCCCTCAAAGCCCCGGGCAGCACCCCACAGTCCCCGACGCCCCAGCCACCGCCCCCGACGACGTGGGCGGGCGCACCCGCGGGACCTCCACCGTCGCACCACCGCACCCGGTACCGCCGAAGCGCCGTGCCCGCCTGCGCGCAATCGCAGGTCAGAGGGTGCGCGCGAGCACCATCCGCCGCACCAGAGCCGCTCAGAAGGACACCCACCGCCATGGCCGCCACCCCGGAACGCGCTAGCGCATCAACCCGCCGCAAGGCCGGACGCCACCGCGGCGAAGGCCAGTGGGCCGCGGGGCACTTCACCCCGCTCAACGGCAATGAGCAGACCAAGAAGGACGACGACGGTCTCAATGTGCGGACACGCATTGAGACGATCTACGCCCACCGCGGTTTCGACTCGATCGACGGTGCCGATCTGCGCGGCCGGATGCGCTGGTGGGGTCTGTACACCCAGCGCAAGCCCGGGATCGACGGCGGCAAGACCGCCGTACTGGAGCCCGAGGAGCTGGACGACACGCACTTCATGATGCGGGTCCGGGTGGACGGCGGACGGCTGACCACCGAGCAGCTGCGCGTCATCGGCGAGATATCACAGGAGTTCGCCCGCGGCACCGCGGACATCACCGACCGGCAGAACATCCAGTACCACTGGATCCGGATCGAGGACGTTCCGGAGATCTGGAAGCGGCTGGAGGCCGTGGGGCTGTCCACCACCGAGGCCTGCGGTGACACCCCGCGCGTGATCATCGGCTCCCCGGTCGCCGGGATCGCCGAGGACGAGATCATCGACGGCACCCCCGCCATCGAGGAGATCCACCGCCGCTACATCGGCAGCAAGGAGTTCTCCAACCTGCCGCGCAAGTTCAAGTCCGCGGTCTCCGGCTCCCCGGTCCTCGACATCGTCCACGAGATCAACGACGTGGCGTTCGTCGGTGTGCGCCACCCCGAGCACGGCCCCGGCTTCGACCTCTGGGTCGGCGGCGGTCTGTCCACCAACCCCAAGATCGGTGTCCGGCTCGGCGCCTGGGTCCCGCTGGAGGATGTCCCGGACGTCTGGGCCGGGGTCGTCGCCATCTTCCGCGACTACGGCTACCGGCGGCTGCGCAACCGCGCCCGGCTGAAGTTCCTGGTCGCCGACTGGGGCCCTTCGAGGTTCCGCCAGGTGCTGGAGGACGAGTACCTGAAGCGTCCGCTGAGCGACGGGCCCGCACCCGAGCAGCCCGTCCAGCAGTGGCGTGACCACATCGGTGTCCACCGCCAGCGCGACGGCCGCTTCTACATCGGCTTCGCCCCGCGCGTGGGCCGGGTCGACGGCTCGACCCTCACCAAGATCGCCGATCTGGCCGAGGCCCATGGCTCCGGCCGGCTGACCACCACCGTCGAGCAGAAGATGATCGTGCTCGATGTGGCCGAGGACCAGGTGGAGTCGCTGGTCTCCGGGCTGGAGGCGCTGGACCTCCAGGTCAAGCCGTCCCCGTTCCGCCGCGGCACCATGGCCTGCACCGGTATCGAGTTCTGCAAGCTGGCCATCGTCGAGACCAAGGGCCGCGGCTCCACGCTGATCGACGAACTCGAGCGGCGGCTGCCCGAATTCGACCAGCCGATCACCATCAACCTCAACGGCTGCCCCAACGCCTGCGCCCGCATCCAGGTCGCGGACATCGGTCTCAAGGGCCAGCTGGTCATGGACGAGAACGGCAACCAGGTCGAGGGCTACCAGGTGCACCTGGGCGGCGCGCTGGGCCTGGAGCCCGGCTTCGGCCGCAAGGTGCGCGGTCTGAAGGTCACCGCCGATGAACTGCCCGACTACGTCGAGCGGGTGCTGCGCCGCTTCCAGGAGGAGCGCGAGGACGGCGAGCGGTTCGCCACCTGGGCCGCGCGGGCCGGTGAGGAGGCGCTGTCATGAGTGAGCGTGCGGCGCCGTTCTACTGCCCGTACTGCGGGGACGAGGACCTGCGCCCCTCCGAGGAGGGGACCTCCCACGGGAAGGGCGCAGGGTGGGAATGCGCCTCCTGCAATCGCGCGTTCCGGCTGTCGTTCCTCGGGCTGCTGGCCAAGGGCCTGCGGCGCGAACCGGCCGGAGAAGGGGGCACGTCGATATGACCCGGATTGAGCAGACAGACGATCTCGAGACGCTCGCGGAGCGGGCGGGCCGCGAACTGGAGGACGCCCCGGCGCCGGACATCCTGCGCTGGGCGGCCGACACCTTCGGTCCGCGGTTCTGCGTCACCTCCTCGATGGAGGACGCGGTGGTGGCCCATCTGGCCTCCCGCGCCTTCCCCGGTGTCGATGTGGTCTTCCTCGACACCGGCTACCACTTCCCCGAGACCATCGGCACCCGGGACGCGGTGGCCGCCGTGATGGACGTCAACGTCATCACGCTCACCCCGCGCCAGACGGTGGCCGAGCAGGATGCCTCGTACGGCCCGAAGCTGCACGACCGCGACCCCGACCTGTGCTGCGCGCTGCGCAAGGTCAAGCCGCTCGAGGAGGGGCTGCGCGGGTACGACGCCTGGGCCACCGGGCTGCGCCGCGACGAGTCCCCGACCCGGGCGAACACCCCGGTCGTCGGCTGGGACGCCAAGCGGCAGAAGGTCAAGGTCTCGCCGATCGCCCGCTGGACGCAGGCGGATGTGGACGCGTACGTGGCCGAGCACGGGGTGCTCACCAACCCCCTGCTGATGGACGGCTATCCGTCGGTCGGCTGCGCGCCCTGCACCCGGCGGGTGCTGGAGGGCGAGGACGCACGTTCCGGCCGCTGGGCCGGGAGCACCAAGACCGAATGCGGGCTGCACGGCTGATGGCTGTCGACCAGGAGAACGAGATGAGCGCGCCCCTGCACACCGGAGCCACCGTATGGCTGACCGGCCTGCCCAGCGCCGGGAAGACCACGATCGCCTACGCCCTGGCCGAACGGCTGCGCGGTGAGGGCCACCGGGTGGAGGTGCTCGACGGCGACGAGATCCGTGAGTTCCTCTCCGCGGGGCTCGGCTTCTCCCGCGAGGACCGGCACACCAACGTCCAGCGGATCGGCTTCGTCGCCGAACTGCTGGCCTCCCAGGGAGTGAAGGTGCTGGTCCCGGTGATCGCCCCGTACGCGGACAGCCGCGAGGCGGTGCGCGGTCGCCACCAGAAGGAGGGCACCCCGTATCTGGAGGTGCATGTGGCCACCCCGGTCGAGGTGTGCTCGGAGCGGGACGTCAAGGGGCTCTACGCCAAGCAGGCGGCAGGCGAGATCTCGGGGCTGACCGGCGTCGACGACCCGTACGAGGCCCCGGCCGACCCGGACTTGCGCATCGAGACGCACCAGCAGGGCGTACAGGAATCCGCGGCGGCGCTTCGGTCGCTGCTCAGCGAGAGGGGACTGCTGTGAGCGACGCCCGCGCGGCCAGCGGCCCGCACACGGCAGCGATACCCGCGCCTCTGCGCCGCGCGGGCGGAGAAGTGAGCGAAAGGGGCACAGCATGACGACCGTGGCTGCGATCAACGGCGCCGGTGCGGCCGAGGGCGGCGACCTCTACGCGCTGTCGCACCTGGACGCGCTGGAGTCCGAGGCGGTGCACATCTTCCGCGAGGTGGCGGGCGAGTTCGAGCGGCCGGTGATCCTGTTCTCCGGCGGCAAGGACTCCATCGTCATGCTGCATCTGGCGCTCAAGGCGTTCGCCCCGGCGCCGGTGCCCTTCTCGCTGCTCCACGTGGACACCGGGCACAACTTCCCCGAGGTCATCGACTACCGGGACCGCACCGTCGCCGAGCACGGCCTGCGGCTGCACGTGGCGTCGGTGCAGGACTACATCGACCGCGGTGTACTCAAGGAGCGCCCGGACGGCACCCGCAACCCGCTGCAGACGCTGCCGCTGACCGAGAAGATCCAGGCGGAGAAGTTCGACGCGGTCTTCGGCGGCGGACGGCGCGACGAGGAGAAGGCCCGCGCGAAGGAGCGGGTGTTCAGCCTCCGTGACGAGTTCTCGCAGTGGGACCCGCGCCGCCAGCGCCCCGAGCTGTGGAACCTCTACAACGGCCGGCACGCACCCGGCGAGCATGTCCGTGTCTTCCCGCTCTCCAACTGGACCGAGCTGGACGTGTGGCAGTACATCGCCCGCGAGGACATCGCGCTCCCGGAGATCTACTTCGCGCACGAGCGCGAGGTGTTCAAGCGCGGCGGGATGTGGCTGACGGCCGGCGAGTGGGGCGGGCCCAAGGACGACGAGACCGTCGAGAAGCGGCAGGTGCGCTACCGCACCGTCGGCGACATGTCCTGCACCGGCGCCGTCGACTCCGACGCGGTGACCCTGGAGCAGGTCATCACCGAGATCGCCGCGTCTCGGCTGACCGAGCGCGGCGCCACGCGTGCCGACGACAAGCTCTCCGAGGCCGCGATGGAAGACCGCAAGCGCGAGGGGTACTTCTGAGCATGAGCACGATCACGACCGAGGAGCTCTCGGCCACCACCCTGCTGCGGTTCGCCACGGCCGGCTCCGTCGACGACGGCAAGTCGACTCTGGTGGGCCGGCTGCTGCATGACTCCAAGTCGGTCCTCGCCGACCAGTTGGAGGCCGTGGAGCACGCCTCCCGCAACCGCGGTCAGGAGGCCCCGGACCTCGCGCTGCTGACAGACGGCCTGCGCGCCGAACGCGAGCAGGGCATCACCATCGACGTGGCCTACCGCTACTTCGCCACCCCGCGCAGGCGGTTCATCCTCGCCGACACCCCGGGCCATGTGCAGTACACCCGCAACATGGTCACCGGCGCCTCCACCGCCGAGCTGACGGTGATCCTCGTCGATGCCCGCAACGGCGTCGTCGAGCAGACCCGCCGGCACGCCGCGATCGCGGCGCTGCTCCGGGTGCCGCACGTGGTGCTGGCCGTCAACAAGATGGACCTGGTGGACTACAAGGAGCCCGTCTTCGCCGCGATCGCCAAGGAGTTCACGGCGTACGCGACCGAGCTGGGCGTCCCCGAGGTCACCGCCATCCCGATCTCCGCGCTCGCCGGCGACAACGTGGTGGAGCCGTCCGCCACCATGGACTGGTACGGCGGCCCGACCGTCCTGGAGCACCTGGAGACGGTCCCGGTCAGCCACGACCTGAGCCACTGCCACGCGCGCCTGCCCGTGCAGTTCGTGATCCGGCCGCAGACCGCCGAGCACCCGGACTACCGGGGCTACGCGGGCCAGATCGCCGCCGGTTCCTTCCACGTCGGTGAGGCGGTGACGGTGCTGCCGTCCGGCCGCGCGTCGCGGATCTCCGGCATCGAGCTGCTGGGCGAGCCGGTCGACGTCGCCTGGACCACGCAGTCGGTGACCCTCCTGCTGGAGGACGACATCGACATCTCGCGCGGCGACCTGATCGTGCCCAGCAAGGACGCCCCGGCGACCACGCAGGACATCGAGGCGACCGTGTGCCACGTCGCCGACCAGGCCCTGACCGTCGGCCACCGGGTGCTGCTCAAGCACGGGACCCGCACGGTCAAGGCGATCGTCAAGGACATCCCGTCCCGGCTCACGCTGTCCGACCTGTCCCTGCACCCGCACCCGGGACAGCTCGTCGCCAACGACATCGGCCGGGTGAAGATCCGCACCGCCGAACCGCTGCCGGTCGACTCCTACGCCGACTCGCGCCGCACCGGCTCCTTCATCCTCATCGACCCCAGCGACGGCACCACGCTCACCGCGGGCATGGTCGGCGAGTCGTTCGCCTCCCCCGAGCCCGTCAAGGACGAGTCCGAGGACGACGGGTGGGATTTCTGATCATGGCCGGAGAAGCGTTCTCGACCTTCGCGAAGGAGGGCGGCCGCGTCGGCAGCGGCGCCCGAGGCAGCGGCCAGGGAGGGGTCGGGCGATGTGCGTGCTGATGCGTGGCCCCATGCCGCTGTCCCCTGCTCCGCTCCACCGGATCCGAAGACCTTGCGAACTGCCGGGCGTCCTCTGACGCAGCCCGGCCCTGCGAGAGGAACACCTCCCGTGTCGTACGCCGACCGCCTTGCCCCCTCCCGACCAGCCGGACTCCCGCGCCGCCGCATCCGGCTCCTCGCGGCAGCCGCCGTCTTCCCGCTGCTGATGGGCGCGCTCGGCGCCTGCGGCTACGGGTCCCAGAAAAAGGACGACGACCAGGGGGCCTCCGCCCTCCCCGCCGCGGGCGGCAAGAAGGTCGACGGGCTGGACAAGGTGAAGATCGGCTACTTCGCCAACCTCACCCATGCCACCGCCCTGGTGGGGCTGCGCAAGGGCGGTCAGATCCAGCAGGCGCTGGGCGGCACCCAGGCGCAGCCGTTTGTCTTCAACGCCGGGCCCTCGGAGATCGAGGCGCTCAACGCGGGCTCCATCGACATCGGCTGGATCGGCCCCTCGCCGTCCATCAACGGCTATGTGAAGTCGCACGGTGAGAACCTCAAGATCATCTCGGGTTCGGTCTCGGGCGGCGTCAAGCTGGTCGTCAACCCGAAGAAGATCAAGTCCGAGGACGACATCAAGGGCAAGAAGATCGCCACCCCGCAGCTGGGCAACACCCAGGACGTGGCGTTCCTCAACTGGATCGCCAAGAAGGGCTGGAAGGTCGACGCCCAGAGCGGCAAGGGCGATGTGTCGGTGGTCCGCTCCGACAACAAGGTGACCCCCGACGCCTACAAGTCCGGTGCCATCGACGGTGCGTGGGTGCCTGAGCCGACCGCCTCCAAGCTGGTCGCCGAGGGCGGCAAGGTGCTGCTCGACGAGTCCTCGCTGTGGCCGGACAAGAAGTTCGTGATCACCAACCTGATCGTCAAGCAGTCGTTCCTCAAGGAGCACCCGAAGGTCGTCGAGGCCGTGCTGCGCGGCTCGGTGAAGACCAACGACTGGATCAAGGCCAACCCCGGTCAGGCCAAGAAGGCGGCCAACGCCGCGCTCGAGGCGGAGACCGGCAAGCCGCTGCCGCCGGAGGTGATCGACCCGGCGTGGAAGAGCATCCAGGTCACCGATGACCCGCTGGCCCGGACGCTGAACACCGAGGCGGACCACGCGGTCCAGGCGGGTCTGCTGGAGAAGCCGGACCTCAAGGGCATCTACGACCTCACCCTGCTCAACAAGGTCCTCAAGGCCGAGGGCAAGCCGACGGTGTCGGCCGCCGGACTCGGTACCCAGTAGCCCGCCCGCTCCCCGTACGCACGGTACGCCGTTACGCACCCACCAGGAGGTGACCGGATGTCCCCGGCACTGACCACCGAGAAGGCCCATCCGGCGGGCGCCGCCGCGACGATCGCCGCGGACCCGGCAGTACGCATCGACCACGTCCACAAGGCGTTCGGCCGGGCCGGCGCCGTACAGCCCGTCCTCGACGACATCAACCTCACGGTGCGGCCCGGGGAGTTCGTCTGCATCCTGGGGGCCTCGGGCTGCGGCAAGTCGACCCTGCTCAACCTGATCGCGAATCTGGACAAGCCGACCGCCGGGACCATCGAGGTCCCCGGCGGCCGGCCGGCCTTGATGTTCCAGGAGCACGCCCTGTTCCCGTGGCTGACCGCGGGCAAGAACATCGAACTCGCCCTGCGGCTGCGCGGGGTGCCCCGGCCCGACCGCAGGCCCGAGGCGGAACGGCTGCTGGAGCTGGTGCGGCTCGGCGGCTCCTACGGCAAGCGGGTGCACGAGCTGTCCGGCGGGATGCGGCAGCGCGTGGCGATGGCCCGCGCGCTGGCGCAGGACTCGCGGGTGCTGCTGATGGACGAGCCGTTCGCCGCGCTCGACGCCATCACCCGCGATGTGCTGCACGACGAACTGACCCGGATCTGGAGCGAGACGGGAGTGTCCGTCCTGTTCGTCACCCACAACGTCCGTGAGGCCGTCCGGCTGGCCCAGCGCGTGGTGCTGCTGTCCTCGCGCCCCGGCCGGGTCGTCCGCGACTGGGCGGTGGACATTCCGCAGCCGCGCCGGATCGAGGACGCCGCCGTCGCCGACCTGTCCATAGAGATCACCGAAGAACTGCGTGGGGAGATCCGCCGCCATGGCCGGGCCTGAGACCACCGGCGCGACCGACGCCACCGACACGACCGCGACCGGCACGACCGCGACCGGCATCGCCGCGTCCCGGAAGAAGGACGCCCAGGACATGGAGGGCCTGGAAGCCGGTCTCGACGCCCTGGACACCGTGCAGATCCGGCGCACCTCGCCGACCGAGGTGCTGGTGCAGAAGGTGCTGCCGCCGATCGTGGCCGTCGCCCTGGTGGTCGTCATCTGGAAGCTGCTGGTCGTGGCCAAGGTCACCGACGACTACAAGCTGCCCGACCCGGGCCTGGTCTGGGACGCGCTGCGGCAGCTGTGGCTCCAGGGCGAGCTGCTGGACATCATCTGGACCAGCGTCTCGCGGGGACTGTTCGGCTTCCTCATCGCGCTGGCCATCGCCACCCCGCTGGGGCTGGTGGTGGCCCGGGTGAAGTTCGTCCGCGCCGCGCTGGGCCCGATCCTGTCCGGGTTGCAGTCGCTGCCCTCGGTGGCCTGGGTGCCGCCCGCGGTGATCTGGCTGGGCCTCAACGACCAGATGATGTACACCGTCATCCTGCTCGGCGCGGTGCCCTCCATCGCCAACGGCCTGGTCGCCGGGATCGATCAGGTGCCCCCGCTGTTCCTGCGGGCCGGACGCACCCTGGGCGCCCGCGGTCTGGTCAGCGCCCGGCACATCCTGCTGCCCGCCGCGCTGCCCGGCTATGTCGCGGGCCTCAAGCAGGGCTGGGCGTTCTCCTGGCGCTCGCTGATGGCCGCCGAGATCATCGCCAAGTCACCCGAACTCGGGCTCGGACTCGGCCAGTACCTGGAGAACCAGCGCAACAACTCCGATATGGCCGGGGTGCTGCTCGGCATCACCCTGATCCTCGTCGTCGGCATCGCCATCGAGCTGCTGGTCTTCGCCCCGATCGAACGCCGCGTGCTGCGCAGCCGCGGTCTGCTGGCGAGCGCCCACTGATGTCCGCCACGTCCCCGGCCCTGCTGGTCATCGCCCACGGCAGCCGCGACCCCCGGCACGCGGCGACCGTCGACGCGCTCTGCGCGCGGGTACGGTCGCTGCGGCCGGGGCTGCGGGTGGAGGCGGCCTTCCTGGACTTCAACGCGCCCCGGGTGGGCCAGGTCCTGGCCCGGCTCGCCGCCGAGGGCGTGACGGACATCGCCGCGCTCCCCCTGCTGCTGACCCGCGCCTTCCACGCCAAGTCCGACATCCCCGCGGTACTGCGCGAGGCCACCGCCCTACACCCCCGGCTGACCGTCCGGCAGACCGCGGTGCTGGGCCCGTCCCCGCTGCTCACCGACGCGCTGGAACGCAGGCTGCACCAGGCCGGTCTGCGCCCGGCCGACCGAGACTCGACCGGGGTCGTCCTGGCCTCGGCGGGCTCCACCGACCCGGAGGCGATCGCGGTGATCGCTGAAATCGCGCGGGAGTGGCGGCACACCGGATGGTGTGCCGTGCGACCCGCGTTCGCCTCCGCTTCCCTTCCCCGCACCGAGGACGCGGTGCGCGCGCTGCGCGCCGAGGGCGTCCGGCGCGTGGCCGTGGCCCCGTACGTCATCGCCCCCGGTCGCCTCCCGGACCGCATCGCCCACGGCGCCCGCGAGGCGGGCGCCGACCTCCTCGCCGGTGTCCTCGGCCCCGCCCCCGAACTGGCCCGCCTCCTGCTCCACCGCTACGACGAGTCCCGCGCCGCCGCCCCGGCCCTGCTGAGCGCCTGACCGGCGCGCCCTCCAAGGCGTGGTACCGCGGTCATTCATCCGGGAATCGAGGTCGGCGAGCAAGTCGTGTCCGGTCCGCTCCAGCCGTCGAGAGAGATTTCCGGGCCACCCTGGAGATACCGGCGCAGTGCACTGCCGGTGGTGCCCACGAACGCCTCGGGAAGAGCCGAGGCATCGATCCAGCAGACTTGGGCGTGCTTCTCGGGCTCGCGATTTTCCAGCTTGCCCGACCACTCATGGGCAGCGAAGACGACGGTGAGGAACCCGTTGGGTGCTTCGACGCCCCAAGCGCCGTGAATGATGTGGGCGACCTTCAGGGATTCAGCCTTCACCACCAGGCCGGTTTCCTCGTAGAGCTCGCGGACGGCGGTTTCGGTAATGGGCTCTCCCGGTTCGCTCTTGCCGACGGGGAGGTCCCACATGCCCTGAGCGAATTTGGCGTTCTCACTGCGCTGGAGAAGGGCGACGCGATGTGCGCTCCTGTCATGGACGATGACGGCAGCGACCAGCAAGGTCATCGATTGGAAAGCGGGTTTGAGGGCGCGAGGCTGATCGTCGGTGTGAGGCTGCGCCACGGTGGTCCCTTCGTCGGCCGGGTTGCTGGGCATGCTAGAACAGGGCGTCGCGAGTGCGCCGCGCGAGTTCGGCAGCACCGGGGACTTTCCGCCGCTGGTAGACCGCAAGCGTGGCTCTGATGGAGGAGACGGCCTTGCGGGTGCGATCGGAGGCCATGCCGTCGATGAGGTCCATGGCTCGGGTCCAGGCAGCCACGGCTTCGTCGGCACGGGCTTGCGCGGCGAGGCTATCGCCCAGGTCAGCATGGGTCAGGGCATGGACGCGCCGGTACTTTTCGGGGTCCCAGCGGGTCAGTGCGGCACGGTGCTGCCGTTCCGTGCCGAGGTGGTCACCCAGGTCCGTCAAAGTGCGGGCGGTGTGGCTGGCTACGGTACCGGCGGCGGGGCCGGTGACGAGAGAAAAACTGGGCTGTGGTGCATCGTCCCGGAGGAGGGCGTCTTCAGCGGCGAGGAGGGCACGGGCGGCTGCGGCCTTGTCCCCGACTGCAGCGTAGGCGCGTGCGTGGGTGATGTGCAGCAGCGCTTCGGTCCGGCCATCGACGCGGCCGACTCCGCGGCCGAGGGCACCTTCCACAAGGTCGACGCAGTGGTGGGGCTGTTTGAGGCTGAGGGCCTGGTGGGCCAGAGCTCGCATCATCCATGCCGCGTGCCCGTGGGGGTCAGCTTCGCAAGCGAGTTGATAGCCAACCTGGTAGTAACGCTGTGCAGCACCCTCCTGGCCCAGGTCGTGGTGTTTCCAGCCCGCAAGGTAGGCCAGTTCCGCGACGGCGCCGAAGGCTGCTCGGCGTAATGCTTCGGACGGATACCGCGCGCGAAGCATGGGAGCGGCGGTATCGGCGAGATAGGCGGTGACGGTGGTCAGGCCGTGGCCGCCGCCGAGACGTTCGTCCGCTGCGGCGAAGGCGGCCGTGATATCACGCACCACTCCTACGTCCTCCAACCCGACCATGGTTGTGCAGGTACGGGCGCGGAGCATCCGGGAGACAGCGTCGTGGTCGTAGCCGAGCGGCATGGCAACACCAGCGGTGGTGAAGGCCGCCACGGCCAGGAACTGGCGCCGCTCGACATCAGCCCGGCCCAAGTCGGTCGCGGTGACAACGGGATCGGCATCGGCATCGAGGGAGTCGCCTGCATCACGCAAACCGATCTCTGCCAACGTGACGACGCGCTTGGAGCGGCGGGAGAGGGCTTCTGCGAGGTACCGCCCGGTCCGCCCGGAAGGTCGACGTGTGCCATGCACCCAGTGGGACACAGCCGATTTGTTGGTCTGGATGGTCTCGCCGTTCTCCGCGGCGATGCGGCGCACATCTTGAGCGAGTGCCTCGTAGGTACAACCTGTTGCGGTGATGACCTCGCCCAGGCGTGAGTTGGGCTGATTCGGCACTGCCATGGCCTCCCCCGGACGAAGCGGTAAACCGCGTATACCGCTTGGCTTCCTTCCCAGCGTAGCGACTCTGCGTAGTCGACGTTTCACTAGGCAGTAGCCACCGGAAACAACATCGACCGCCCGTCACCGCGTCCATCCCGGAGACGGCGCCGCTCGTGGAAAGGCAGCCGCTGATGGGCCGCAGCACTCGGATTCTCGTACCCAGCGATCCGTCCGCCGTCCCGCATGCCAGGGACAGTGTTTTGGCGCATGTTGGCGCATGGGGCATACGACTGGACGTCGAGATGAGCGAGGCCGTCAAGCTCGTGGCCTCCGAGCTGATCACGAACGCGGTGGTCCACGTGGGCGGAGCCATCAGCCTCAGCGTCTACTACGACGATGGGTACCTGCTGCTCGTCGTGCATGACAGCAGTCCCGATTTGCCGGTGCGGCAGCCCGCTTTGACCGTCGATGAAGGGGGCCATGGGCTGGCTCTAGTCGGCCACTTTGCCTCCCATCATGGCTGGGAGCACACAGGCCGGGGCAAGAAGGTGTGGGCTGAGTTCGAAGTTCGTGGGGCGAAGCCGTGACGCGCCCCATCAACCGCATCGCAGAGGTGCCCCGTTCGGTCATCATGCAACCGACAACGCTCTGCCAACCACTCGACTGCCGATACTGCTATCTGCCGTTCCGGAAGACGAGGCACCTCATGTCGGTGGAAGTGGCCGAAGCGGTGGCCACACCGGTCAACATATGGGCTGGGCAGAACCCCGAATTCGAGGTCGTCTGGCACGGAGGAGAGCCACTGTCCGCTGGCCGAAGGCATCTTGATGACCTCATGGCACCGTTCGCAAATGTCAGACACACCGTGCAGACGAACGCAGCGCTGATCGACAACGACTGGTGTGAGTTTCTGCTGAAACGGAGGGTCGCGGTCGGCGTCAGTATCGACGGACCGAAAGACATGAACGCCTCACGGGTCACCCGTGCGGGTCATCCCGCGCACCGAATCATCATGCGCGGCGTCGACAGGCTGAGGGCTCACGGCATCCCGTTCTCCGCCATCGCGGTCGTCACTGATCCAGACCCCGCGCAGGCACTCGAGTTCTACCAGTTCTTCGTGGACCTGGGCTGCCACACTCTCGGGGTCAATATCGAGGAACAGGAGGGGGTCAACACCAGAGCAGTAGAACGCGACTACGGACGGGTCGTGGAATTCTGGGCGGCTCTGACCGCGGCCTGGGAAGCACACCCGGCGATCCGGCTGCGTGAGGCCTCTCGGGTACTGGAGTTCGCGGGAGCTGTCCTTCAGGGGCCGCCGGGCACTCACGTCCCCACCACGAAGCTGTGGGACCCACTTCCCACGGTCGCACACGACGGCGGTGTCGTGCTGCTCTCCCCCGAGCTGGCGGGATTCACCGACGACCGGTTCGGAGACTTCACCACCGGCAACGTCCTCCGTCACGGTCTGGACCACCTGCTTGTCGAGGCCGATCGACGCACACCCTGGTTGGAAGAGTTCTGGCGCGGCGTGAACGCCTGCCGGGCGAGTTGCCCCGTGTACGGCTTCTGCGGCGGTGCCCACCCTGCCAACCGGTACTTCGAACACGATGGTCGGCTGGACGGCACTCGTACGCGCTACTGCACCACCTCAAAAATCGCCCTCTTCGAAGGAGTGACCAATCATGTCCGTACGCACAGCCGCTGAACTCGTACGGGACGCTGCCGACGGTTTCAAGGTGCTCATCGACACCGTCGACTACGCTTCCGCCGGAAACTTCGACAACAGGCCCACCTGGGCCAACTCGACACCCACGTTTGACAATCGCCCGACCTGGGACAACTGGAACAAGAAGTGACCTGCCGGGAAGCCTCGAAGATGGAGACAGCTTGTGCACCGCCGCACATTCGGCCGTATCAGTGTGACCCTTCCCGACCTCAAGGAGTCGGTATGCAACCTGTCTGAAACCGCCGCTCTTGAGAGCGACCAGGGAATCGTCCGGGAATTCCGCTACGCCGACGCCGACCTCCGGGCACTCGACCTCGCCCACACCAGGCTCACCACAGGGCACATCGCAAGGCTGCGTGCCTCGCGCGTCCGGTTCGAAGCCCTGCGCCTGCACTCCATCGAGATTGATGGCAGCGAGCTCAATTCCGCTCGCTGGAACGACAGCAAACTTTCCCGAGTCGCATTCCGGGACTGCAAGATCATGGGCGCTTCATTCGTCGGCCTCACGCTCGAAGATGTTCTCTTCGAGAACTGCAGACTCGACTACACAGCCTTTGATCAGGTCCGCGCCATCGGACCGGTGGCCTTCTCCCGATGTGTCCTCTCCGAGACATCGTTCATGGACTGCGATCTCGGAGACGTGGTATTCGACAGATGCACGCTCCGGCTGACGGAATTCGGCCGAGGCCGGTACCGGGGCCTGGATCTGCGTGGCAACGACCTGTCGAGCGTGCGTGGTGTCGCCTCGTTGGGCAGGGTCGTCATCGACAGGAGCCAGCGGGGAGAGCTGACCAACGCGCTCATGGCCGAGCTTGACGTGACATACGGAGACGACCTCAGCGGGCCACTGACCGGCCAGGAGATCGGATGACCCTGAACATCTTATTCGAGAGTTTCACGAGGTTGCGTGAGCGCTGCGAATTCACCGAGGTTCGCACGATGAGTGAGGATCCCGACTACGAACTCGGTGCCGTTGTTCCTTCCGGGCACTGGAGCCAGATCACGACGAGCCTCGAGCATGCGCTCGCGGCCACTCCTCGGACCGAGGACAACATCCTGGTGGAGATCGTGAGACCACCGGACTCCGCCATCGCTCCTCCGGAAGGTCCAGAGACCGTGTACCTCGGTCAAGCCTTGGGCAAGCCGAACATGCTGACCACCACCGACAACTACCCTGACGGCCGCCGGATCGGTCTCCACTTCGACAACTGGGACAAGCTCTCCTACGCGACCAAGCACACCGGTAGGCGACGGTTCGCCGTCAACCTCGGCCCCGGGAGCCGGTACATCGTTCTTGGGTTCATGGACGCTCAGACCGTGTGCCGTGCGGTTCACCGGGATTACGAGCAGCGCCATCCGCACTCGGACGACCTCCGACGCTTCGTCGCCGACGGCCAGGCGATGGCCTGTCTCCGTATCCGGCTGGCTCCCGGCGAAGGCTACATCGTCCCCACCGAATTTCTGCCGCACGACGGCTCGACCGAGGGCCTGGCCGTACCGTCCGTGGCTGCGTTCTGGCTTGGGAGATGGCCGCGTGGCATCCTCCCCTCAGTGATCTAGAGGTTGTGTCACGGCGTGAAGTCCGAATGCCGCGCTACGGGCGCCTCAATCACACTCCCGTCCCGCCGTTCACCGTACGTTCGGGGTACCGCCCTCCGCGCGTCTTGACCGCGCCCCCGGGCGGCGCTGGACTGGCGGGCCCAGACACGGAGTCGAGGGTCACGGGAGATGCCATGCGCAGCGAGCAGAGACCGTTCCGCCGGGGGTCGCGCTGGTGGCCGTTGTGGCGACGGTGGCCGTGAGTGCCCCGGCGCAGGCCGCGCCTCCGGTCCCGGACGCGACGTGGACCACGCGTACGGTCGCCCCGGGTGTGCAGATACGGACCGGTGTCCTTCGGGAGACGGACGCGAAGCCGTCGTGGACGGTCACGGTCCGGGCCGCGGGTTCCGCGCCGGTGGGTGGCCGTTCGTGGGCGGACTCCACCGCGGGGCGGCTGCGCGCCGCGGGGTTCGTGCCGCGGGTGGAGCGGGTGGACTGGCCCGGATACAGCGACACCCCGCACGGCACGCTGGGATGGCGGGTGCGGGTGGGTTCGTACGGCGGTCAGGACGAGGCCCGGAGCGTGAGCGCGAAGGTGGCCGAGAGCGGGTTCGACCCGGTGGCCGACTGGACCGGCTATGACGCCCAGCAGCCCGCCGACCGGCAGAGTGTGCATCTCGCGGTGATCGACCCGGGCGCGTTCACCGGCACGGTGGAGGCCACGCACGGCAGCAGTGTCGCGGACCGGGAGAGGACCTCCTCGCTCGCCGCCCGGCTGCGTTCCCTGGTGGCGGTCAACGGCGGCTTCTTCGTCACCTCCGGTGCCGATGGCGTACCGGGCACCACGGCCGGACTCTCCGTGCACCACGGTGCGTTGGACTCGATGGCCGTGGGCTCGCGGGCCGCGCTGGTCCTGGCGGACGGCGGACGGCGGGCCCGTATCGCCGATCTGACCTCGACGGTCACGGCGCGCGCGGGGTCGTCCCGCTATGCGGTGGAGGGCGTCAACCGGGTGCCCGGCGCGGTGCGCAACTGCGGCCGCCCGGGCGGCGTGCCGACCGAGCGGCCCCGTCAGGACGTCACCTGCACCAGGGCCGACGACCTCGTGGCGTTCACCCCGCGGTTCCGGACCGACCTGCCCACCGGGCCCGGCGCCCAGGTGGTGCTGGACGCCGACGGGCGAGTGGTGGCGGCCGGTGCCCGCGGCGGTACGGTCCCGGACGGCGGGTCGGTGCTCCAGGGCACCGGCGCGGCGGCCGACTGGCTGACCGCCGAAGGCCGCCCGGGGACCCGGATCGCGCTGACGGAGACGGTCCGCGACACCTCCGGCCACCAGGTGCGGTGGGACGGTGACGACAGCGTGGTCAGCGCCGCGCCCACCCTGGTCGAGGGTGGTCGGATCGCGGTGGACGCCGCCACTGAGGGCACCCTCGATCCGCGGGACCCCGCCTTCGGCTACGCCTGGTCCAACGCCCGGCAGCCGCGCACCATGGCCGGGATCGACGGGCGGGGACGGCTGCTGCTGGCCACCGTGGACGGACGGCAGCCGGGCGTCAGCGCGGGGTTCACCCTCCTGGAGGCCGCGCGGTTCATGCGGTCCCTGGGCGCGCGGGAAGCGCTGAACCTCGACGGCGGCGGGTCGAGCGCCATGGCGGTGGACGGCGCGTTGGTCAACGTTCCGTCGGACGCGGCCGGTGAGCGCGCGGTGGGCGACACCGTGCAGGTGCTGCCGTAGCCGTGTGCGGTCAACTGAAGTCCAGGCCCCCGGTGCGGGTGCGCTTCAGTTCGAAGAAGTCGGGGTAGCCCGCGAGCAGTCGGGCGCCGTCGAAGATGCGGACGGCGTCCTCGCCGCGCGGGATGGAGGAGAGCACCGGGCCGAAGAAGGCGACGCCGTCGACGTGGAGAGTGGGGGTGCCCACGTCCTCGCCGACCGGGTCCATGCCCTCGTGGTGGCTCTTGCGCAGGGCGTCGTCGTAGTCGGTGGAGGTGGCCGCCTCCGCGAGTTCGGCGGGGAGGCCGACCTCGGCGAGGGCCTCGGCGATGACGGCCTCGCGGTCCTTGTTGCCCTCGTTGTGGAGGCGGGTGCCCATCGCGGTGTAGAGGTCGCGCAGCACCTCCTCGCCGTGGTGCTGGGCGGCGGCGACGCAGACGCGGACCGGGCCCCAGCCCTTGGAGATCAGCTCACGGTAGCGCTCGGGCAGGTCCTCCCGGTTCTCGTTGAGCACCGACAGGCTCATGACCCGGAACCGCAGATCGATGTTCCGGTGGCGCTCGACCTCCAGGATCCAGCGTGAGGAGATCCAGGCGAACGGGCAGACGGGGTCGAAGTAGAAGTCGACTGTGGTGGCGGAAGCGTCCGTAGTGGTCATGGATCCGAGCGTAGTTCGCCACTGGCCCCGTTCTGAGGGCCAATCCCCTGTGCATCGCCCGGGCCATTCCCGGACGACGGAGCACCTGCTGCGGAAAGCAGCCGCCGCGCCCACCTGGGTGGGCGCGGCGGCCGGGGTGCCGCAGGGGCCGAAGGGCGTTACTTGACGACCTTCAGCAGCTTGTTCGGCGTGCCCTCGCTCGGGTTGGTGATCTTGTCGGCGGTGGCACCGTCGGTCAGGGCCTTGGCGACATCCGCCGGCTTGGCGTCCTGGTGGCCGCTGAGGTAGACGGCGGCGGCGCCCGCGACGTGCGGGGTGGCCATCGAGGTGCCGGAGATGGTCTTGGTGGCGTCGTCGCCGTCGTTCCAGTCGGAGGTGATGTCCGAGCCGGGGGCGTAGATGTCCACCGCCTTGCCGAAGTTGGAGAAGTCCGACTGCTCGTCCTTGTCGGTGCTGGAGGCGACGGTGATCGCTTCCTTCACCCGGGCCGGGGAGCTCTGACCGGCGTCGCTGGACTCGTTGCCCGCGGCCACCGCGAAGGTGACACCGGCGTCGATGGCCTTCTTCACGGCCGCGTCGAGCGCCTCGTCCACTCCGCCGCCCAGGCTCATGTTGGCCACGGACGGACCCTCATGGTGCTCGGTCACCCAGTCGATGCCCGCGACGACCTGCTCGGTGGTGCCGGAGCCCTCGTTGTCCAGGACGCGCACGGCAACGATCTTGGCCTTCTTGGCGACACCGTGGTCGGCACCGGCGATGGTGCCCGCCACGTGGGTGCCGTGGCCGTTGCCGTCGTCGGCGTCGTCGTCGTTGTCGATGGCGTCGAAGCCGGACTTGGCGCGGCCGTCGAAGTCCTTGTGCGAGGTGCGCACACCGGTGTCGATGACGTACGCGGTGACACCCTCACCCGCGGTGTCCGGGTAGGTGTACTTCTTGTCGCCCTGGGTGTCGTCCTGGTCGATCCGGTCCAGACCCCAGGACGGCGGGTTCTCCTGGGTGCCCTTGATCGTGAACCGGTGGTTCTGGATCACCTTGGCGACCGACGGGTCGGCGGCGAGCCGCTTGGCCTCGGTCTCGCTCAGGTTGTTGGCGGAGAAGCCGTTGATGGCGGAGTCGAAGCTGCGGCGCAGCTTGCCGCCGTACTCCTTGGCGAGGTCCTTGCCCTCGGAGGCGGCCTTGATGGACTTGCCGCCCTTGAGCATGACGATGTAGCTGCCGTCCACGGCGTTCTTGGACTCGGCGCCGTAGACCTTGCCCTCGGCGGGCGTGTCGGTGGCGGCGCCGGCCGGGATGGCCACGAAGGCACCGGCGGTGACGGCGGCCGCGGCGGCCACGGCGAGACCTATGCGACGCGCGTTGCGCTGCTTGTGTGCTGCCATTACGAGGGAATCCTCCTCGTGCGGTGGTGGGGGGGAAGCGCACTGAGTGCGCGCACCGGGAAGCGAAGTGGGGTCGCCCCGGGCTGACTCGAAACCCTGACCGATTGACACGGTCAATTCAAGATCTCCCGGAAGTTGTGACGCAGACAACTCCCGCCATCATGGCGATCAAGCCAAATCCCTTTAGGTGTAAGGGGCTTGAATCGAAAGGGTAGGGCTGTCCCCCCTCCGCAGGGTGGAGAGAGCTGCCCATGGGTTCACCGGACAGCAGGATGGGGGGCCGCGCCCCCGCGGCCTAGCGTTTTCCGCGGTGGCGGCACGGGGCCGCCGCCACAGGAAAAGGGGGACGTCGTGGCGGATACGGACCGCTTGGCGAGACCGCGCGGCATAGCGGCCCGCGCAGGCAGTTGGAGCGCCCGGCACCGGTGGACCGCGGTCGGGGGCTGGGTGCTGCTCGTCATCCTCGCCCTGGCCGTCGGGTCGATGGCCGGACGGGTCGATGTGGCGGACAGCGAGCAGGTTCCCGGCGAAGCCGGGCGCGTCTCGACGATTCTCGACGAGGCGGGCATTGACGAAGCCGCCGGTGAAACCGTCCTGATCCAGGCCAAGGGCAACGGGATCACGGCGAACGACCCCGAGTTCCGCACGGCGGTCGACGCGGTGATCGACGCGGTCCGCGGCACCGGTGAGGCCACCGCCGTGACGTCCCCGTACCGGACCAAGACCATTTCCGCCGACCGGCGTTCTGCGCTGGTGCAGTTCGATATGCGCGGTGACGCGGAGAAGGCGTCGGACCACATCCAGCCGGTGCTGGACGCGGTGGACAAGGCCAAGGACGCCCACCCGGACCTGCGGATCGAGGAGTTCGGCGACGCGAGCGGCCAGAAGGCGTTCGACGACGCCTTCGGTGACGACTTCCAGCAGGCCGAGTACTCGGCCCTGCCGGTGGCCCTCGGCATTCTGCTGATCGCCTTCGGCGCCCTGGTGGCCGCCCTGCTGCCGGTGGCGCTGGCGATGACCGCGTCGTGGCCACCACCGGTCTGGTGGCCGTGGTGAGCCACTGGGTGCATATGAGCGACACCGCCAACTCCGTGATGCTGCTGGTGGGTCTGGCCGTCGGCGTCGACTACTGCCTGTTCTACCTGCGGCGTGAACGCGAGGAGCGCGCCGCCGGACGGGACGCCCAGACCGCGCTGCGCATCGCCGCGGCCACCTCCGGCCGGGCCATCCTGGTCTCGGGTGTCACGGTCATCGTGGCGATGGCGGGCATGCTCTTCACCGGTATCGCCGAGTTCAAGGCGATGGGCCTGGCCACCCTGATGGTGGTGGCGGTGGCGATGGTGGGCTCGGTGACGGTGCTGCCCGCGCTGCTCTCACTGCTCGGTGAGCGGGTGGAGAAGGGGCGGGTGCCGTTCCTGGCCCGCGCCAAGCGCAAGGGCAACGGCGAGAGCCGCGTCTGGCGCGCGGTGCTGAAGCGGGTGCTGCGCCGGCCCAAGCTGTCCCTGGCGCTCGCGGGCGGTGCCCTGATCGCCATCGCCGTCCCCGCCGTGAGCATGAACACCGCGAACCTCACCATGGACCAGGAGTTCGGCGACCGGCTGCCGGTCATCGCCGCCTACCAGCACATCGACGAGGCGTTCCCCGGCGGTCCCGACCCGGCCGAGGTGGTCGTCAAGGCCGAGGACATCAACGCCGCTCCGGTGCGCGAGGCCATCGGCCGCTTCCGTGCCGACGCGGTGGCCAAGGGCGCCTCCAAGGGCCCGGTCGAGGTGACCTTCCACACCAAGGAGAACCTGGCCGTCCTCCAGGTGCCGCTGATCGGCGGCTCCGACGAGAAGAAGAGCGAGCGGAGCCTGGCCGTCCTGCGGGACGAGGTGCGCCCGGCGACCCTCGGCGCGGTGGACGGTGTGGAGGCCCCGATCGGCGGCTCCACCGCCTCCTCCAAGGACTTCAACGACAAGCTGGGCTCGGCCGTGACCCCGGTCTTCGCCTTCGTCGTGGTCTTCGCCTTCCTGCTGATGCTGATGTCCTTCCGGTCGCTGACCATCGCGGTGACCTCGATCGTGCTCAACCTGCTGTCGGTGGGCGCCGCGTACGGCATCCTCACCGCGGTCTTCCAGCACGGCTGGGGCGCCGGCCTGGTGGGCGCGGAGGGCGTGGGCGCGATCGTGTCCTGGCTGCCGCTGTTCCTCTTCGTGATCCTCTTCGGGCTGAGCATGGACTACCACGTCTTCGTGGTCTCCCGGATCCGCGAGGGGTGGCTGGCCGGACGTACCACCAAGGACGCGGTGGTGCACGGGGTGGTCACCACCGCTGGTGTGGTCACCAGCGCCGCCGTGATCATGGTCGCCGTCTTCGCGATCTTCGGAACGCTGTCGATGCAGAGCATGAAGCAGATGGGTGTGGGGCTCGCGGCCGCGGTGCTCATCGACGCCACGGTGATCCGAGGGGTGCTGCTCCCGGCCGCGATGACACTGCTCGGCGAGCGCAACTGGTATCTGCCCAAGTGGCTGGGGTGGCTGCCCGATATGACCCATGACGAAGCGGCTCTGACGCAGCCGCCCGCCCCGGCCCCGGCGGCCGTGGCGCCCGGTTACGGCCCCGAACTGGGCGACCGCCCGCGGCACGCCAGGATCTGACGCCCCCGACTCCCCGCCGCGACGTCAACCGGTCGCGTGGCCTTTCGGCCGCGCGGCCGGTTTCGTGTGCTGGCTTGTTCCTGATGCCGCGGAACACGGGGCGGGGAGGGTTGACGGACCCGCGGTGAACCCGGCCGACGGACCCGCGGTGAACCCGGCGGACGGGCTCGGGAAAAACCCGTTGCGCCGTCCGCCGCCCGGTCCGTACGGTGCCAGGGTCACGGCGGAGTTCCGTGGTGTTGCACACGGCCCGCACGGGCGCACTGGGAGGAGGACACCGATGGGCGGCAGTCCCGGCATCGGCGTGTCCACCCGCCTCATCACCCGCGGCTGTGCCGGGGTGGCGTGTGTGTGCCCCTATGCCCTGTTCACCCGCCGTCCGCGGCGCGGCCCCGGTGCCCTGGCCGGCCCGGACGCGCCCAGCCTCTCCGCGAGTCTGTGATCCGCCCGTTGTCCTGAGCGACGTGTGATCGTGAGCGACCTGTTGTCGTGAGCGAACGGCTGTCATGAGCGAGTGATGTTCATGAGCGACCCGTCGTTCGTCATGAGCGACCAGCCCCTCTCGCGCCGCTGATGGTCTCCACAGGTGTGGCGCTCGTTGTTCCGAGCGCCCGATCCGCCGCTTCCGTATGCCCTCGGCCAGAGCCCCCGCCAGTTCAGGAATCACTCGTTCCGGACGGGCGGCAGGGCCCGTTCGGCGCTGCCGTCATGCCGCCACCGCTGCCCGTCCGGCTTACGGAAGGACCGTGGCCGTGGCCCGCAACCGACACCGTTCCCCCGCGCCCCGTCGCACCGCACGCGACCGGGCGCGGCGTACCCTCTCGCAGAACTTCCTGGCCGACCCGGGCGCCGTGGCCCGGGTGGTCCGCGCCGCCCGCCCCGGCCCCGGCGATCTCCTGGTGGAGGTCGGCGCGGGCAAGGGCGTGCTCACCGAGGCGCTGGCGCCGCTCTGCCGCGAGCTGATCAGCTATGAGGTCGACCGCCATCTGATCGCGGGGCTGCGCGAGCGGCTCGCCCCCTACCCGGCGGCGCGCATCGTCCACCGGGACTTCCTGACCGCGCATCCGCCGCGCGAACCCTTCGCCCTGGTGGGCAATGTGCCCTACGCCCGTACCTCGGACATCGTCGACTGGGCGCTGCGCGCGCCCGGGCTGACCTCGGCGACCCTGCTGACCCAGCTGGAGTACGCCCGCAAGCGCACCGGTGACTTCGGCCGCTGGAGCCTGCTGACCGTACGGACCTGGCCCGAGGTGGAGTGGCGGCTGTGCGGCCGGGTGGCGCGGACCGCCTTCCGGCCGGTGCCCGCGGTGGACGGCGGGATCATGCGGCTGATCCGCCGTCCACGGCCGCTGCTGCCGGACGCGGAACAACGCACCGCCTACACGGGCCTGGTGGAGCTGGGCTTCTCCGGCGTCGGCGGATCGCTGTACGCGTCACTGCGCCGGGTCTGTCCCGCCCGGCGGCTGACCGCCGCCTTCCGGCGGGCGGGGCTGGAGCGGGAGGTGGTGGTCGGCTATGTGACACCCCCGCAGTGGCTCACCCTGGCTCAGGAGCTGACCGGAGTGGCCGGGGTGGCGGACGCCGCCACCGGCGCCGGGGCGGGCGGAGCCGCCGCGTCGAAGGAGTCCAGGGTGCGGGCGAAGTCCCGGGTGGACAGCAGCAGTTTGTAGATGATGGCCAGCTCGAAGACGAGCAGCAGCACACCCGAGACAACGGTCGTCGCCACCACCGCGTCGAGGGCGGGGCCGATGATGAACACACCCATCTGGAACTCGATACCGCTGATGAGATGAGCGCGGATGCGGTGGCGCAGCAGGACGTTCCGGCACCGGGTCCACCACGGGAACCGGCGCCGGAACTCCTGGTGCAGATCGACGACGGCGGGGCGGCGCGACACCGGGGCGTCCACCGGCGCCGCGTCCGGAACGGCCGATTCGGCGGTCCGGCTCTCCAGTGCGACCGGCTCGGTGGCCGCCGTCCCGTCCGCCTCCAGGGCGGCCACCGTGACCCGGTCCTGCTCGACGTCGGCCTCGGGGTTCTCCCGGAGCAGGTCCTCCATGAAGGCGAGTTCGGCCGCGTTCTCGGCCTTGCGCGCCGCCCGCATCCGCGCCTTGATCTGCTTGCGCATCCCGTGCCGGATCTTGAAGATCTCCAGCGAGTCGATGTAGCGCAGCGCGTCCAGCGAGGCCACGGCCAGCGCGAGCCAGAGGTAGAGCACCTCACCGGTACGTGCGTACTGGCCGCCCATCAGCGCCACCGCGCAGACCAGAACCCGGATCCGGTCGAAGACGAAGTCCAGCCAGGCGCCGAAGACCGAGCCGGTCCCGGTCAGCCGGGCCAACTTGCCATCCATGCAGTCGAAGATGAAGCTCACGTGGTATAGCAGCGCCCCGAGCAGCAGCCATCTCCAGTCGCCCTGGGCGAAGCAGGCGGCGGAGCCGAGACCCACGAGGAACGCGCCCCAGGTGAGCTGGTTGGGGGTGGCGCGGGTGTGTTTCGCGGTCCAGCGCACGAGCGGTGTGGCCACCGGGTCCACCAGCACGACGGTCCACCACGCGTCCCGCTTCTTCTCAGTGATCCTGCGGACCTCGGCGAGCGGCGGTATGTCTCGGGTCATTCTTCAGCTTCCTGGTGTTTGACAAGCGTTTACTCGAAGCTAAGAAGCCGGTAGGAAAAGAGACAAGGGCGGAGGGACGCAACCTTTTCCCGGGGGTATCGGTCTTCTGTGTGCATGGGGTCGATGGCAGGTTCAGGTGGACAGCCGGGCCTCGATCAGATCGGCCGCCCGCCGGGCGCCTCCCTCCCCCGCCATCCGCTTCCGGACGTCCGCGCACCGGTCGGCCACCCCGGGGTCGTCGGCGAGGGCGAGCACCGCCTCGCGCAGCGCTTCCGGTGTCGCCTCCTCCTTGGGCAGATGGCGGGCGACACCGAGTCCCTGGAGCATGTCGGCGTTGCCGAACTGGTCGACGGCCTGTGGTACGGCGACCATCGGCACCCCGCAGGCCAGCCCCTCCTGGCTGCCGCCCTCGCCCGCGTGGGTGATGAAGACATCGGCCTGGCGCAACACGCTCAGCTGCGGCACCCAGCGGTGCACCTCGACATTGGCGGGGTCGACCTGACGCTGCTGTCCGAGCACCGGCGCGATGTACGGCGCGCTCAACCAGGGCTGCATCGACGGGGACAGGCTGCCCAAGGCGCTGGCGGTGCTCCCACAGCCCGAAACCGCGGACGGGCGCCCGGTCCTGGCCGTCGCTGAACCTCAAGTTCTGCACGTGAGGGCTGGTTGTCGCCGCTTGTTGAAGTCCCCGACCGGGCATGGAATGAGAGGCAGGTGGCGCTGATGTCGATGAAGGCGGACGTCGGGATGATGCAGGCTCTGGACGATCCCGCGTCGCTGAAGGTGTTCGCGGCACTTCCGGCGCGTCCTTAGTGCCATGACGGTCCGGGCCAGATGTGCTGGGGGGTTTTCCGTACATGGTCGTCGGTACCGATTCCGGGGGTGTGTCATGTGGTCGAAAGTGTCGAACGAGGATCTGCCTGCGGAGGAGCAGTTGCCCTTCTGGGGCGAGCTGGTCTCCCGTGAGCTGGCACCGCTCACCCTCAGTAGCGCGAACTCCGTGGACTTCCCTGCGTGGGCCTCGGTGCTGGACCTCGGCCCGGTACGGGTGGCCGCGTTCAACAGCCCGCCCGCATATCTGAGACGCACCTGGGCGGACATCCGGCGGGCCGACCCGGGCACATACCAGCTGACCTTCGTCTCCGGCACACCTCTGTGGATCAGCCAGCGGCGCCAGGATTCCGGGTTGGTGATAGGTGACATGGTGCTCTTCGACCTCTCGTACCCGTTCGAGGGCGCGGTGCCTGACAACGGCCTCCATACCCAGGTGGTCATCGTGCAGTTGCCGCGCGAGGAACTGCCGCTCCCATCGGACAAGGTCCACTGCCTGCTCGCCCAGCCGTTGTCGACGAGCACCGGCATGGGAGCGATTCTCTCCCGGTTCATGACCACACTGGACGCCTACGGCCCTGACTGCGACCCGCGTGATCTGAGCCGATTAGGGGTGATGACGCTCGACCTGTCGGGCGCCTGCTTGGCCCAGCACCTCGGAGTCTACGACGCGCTTCCGGCCGAGACCCGCCAGCAGGCCATGCTGGCCCGCGTCAACGCCTTCATCGACCACAACCTCGGTGATCCGGACCTGAGTCCGTCGGATATCGCGGCACACCATCACATCTCCGTACGCTCCCTGCACACGCTCTTCCGGCAGCAGGGGGAAACCGTGGCGGCCTCGATACGCCGACGCCGTCTGGAACGCTGCCATGCTGACCTCACCGACCTCCGTCTGCGGCGGCGCTCGATCACCGCCATCGCCGCCCGGTGGGGGTTTCTGCGTCTCCCGGACTTCAGCCGCGCCTTCCGAGCCGCGTACGGCACGGCGCCCAGAGAGCTCCGGAAGGCCGCGCTGCGCACTCTGCCGGATGCTCAGCGGGCCGCGTCGAGCGACAAATAACCCCGCACGCATCACCAACTTGCGGCCGACCGCGCGCGCCACGATGTGAGGGCGAAGACAGGGGAACAAGAGGGCGGAAGGCACCGTGCTGTGCTCCGCGCCCTCCGCTCCTCACCGAAGGGAAGCACACACGTGGGTACTTGGAAGACGGCTGGAAGGGAACTCTGTATGCGTCGCTCTCTGACCACCCTGGCCATGGTCTCCGTCACGGGCCTGGCGGCAATCGGCTTGGCGCTCCCGGCCGGCGCGGCACCCGCGCCGGTCGCTCCCAATTGCGATACAGGGTATTTCTGCATCTTCAGCGGCCCCGACTACACCGGGGAACGCTGCGTCTGGGCAAGCGCAAGCCGTCCGGACACGGTTGGTTGCGGCTTCATCCGGGCTGGTCGGAACGTCCTGTCCGTGGCCAACAGCACCGGGCACCGCAAGCAGTACTACAAGGGCGTGTCATATCAGGAACGCGTCGGTTCCACCGCGGCTGGCGAAGGCGGGAACCTGGCGGGTACGTACCAGATCCGCTCCTTCCGGCCGCAGTAGCAGACTGGCCGCGGTGGTGCCGATGCCTGTGACATCGGGCCTTCGGCTCGCCGGACTGTTTCGTTGCCGCCGCCCACCGCCTCCGGCGCCGCGTCCGTGGTGCCGGAGGCGGCGGGACGCGCGTCGGCTGCTGTTGGCCGTCCGACCCGAGTCCGGCGCCGCGCTGCTGTGGGGTGTTCGGCGATGTTCGCATTCGTTCGGCGAACACCGCCGGACACCCCGCGCCCCCATCTGTCCGTCCCCCTGGCCGTGGCCGAGCTCTGCCCGCCGCCCCGCGCGCACCGGCTCCCCGCACAGCCAGATGCGGTCATACCGTCCACGCCAGGCAAGACGATACGTCTCGTAAAAGGATTTCCCACGCCCGGCGGAACGGACGGGTGGGCACCGCCTACCGCTGATAGCGGGCGAGCACCAGATTCCCGTCGCCGACCAGCCGCTCCCTCAGGCTGTCCATCCCGATCGCCCCGCTGTAGTACTCCTGGAGCGCCGGAGTGGCCACCTTGTCCTTCCACTCCGGATAGCCGCGCACCGACAGGGCGGGCGCCGGGCGCAGCGCCTCGGCCAGCGCGGTGCCGGTGGCCCAGCCGTGTCCGCGGGTGTGCAGCGCCGGATCGCGCAGGGCGCGGCTTCCCGTCGGCAGCATCCAGTCGCCGAGCGCGAGCCGCACCATATGGGGCGGGCGTAGCAGGAAGTCGATGAAGCGCGCGGCCTCTTCCCGGTACGGGCTGTCCGCTGCGATGGACAGCGTCTGCGGGCTCACCCCCTGCCGCCGGTCGCCGCCGGGTCCGGCCGGGGACGGCAGAACGGTCCAGTCGAACCCCTTCGGAGCCTGCTGCACGATCTGCTGGCGGTAGGAGAAGCCGAGCGGGACCATCGCGTACTTCCCGCCGAAGAAGCCCGGCAGGGTGTCCGAGCCACCCATGCCGAGGGTGGTCCTGGAGGCCGTGCGGTCCCGGACCACCTGGTCGCGGATGGTACGCGGCACCCGCTGATCGGCGGCGTCGAAACGGATGGTGACCTTTCCGTCCGCGCCCCGGTGGAAGACCCTGCCGCCGGTGGACAGCGAGAGGTTGAGGGTGGCGGAGACAGGCTCCTTGAGCGGCCAGGCCACTCCGTGCGTCCCGCCCCGGGTCAGCTCCTTCGCCGCGTCCTCGAACTCCTCCCAGCTCCAGGGCCGTTGGACCGTGGGAACGCGGACCCGTGCCTTCTCCAGCAGCGCGCGGTGGGCGATGAGCACCCGCGGCTCCTGGAGGAAGGGCACCCCGTAGCGACGGCCGCCGAAGCTGACGGTCGCCCAGCTGGGCTCCGGGATGTCGTCCCGCAACCGCCGCGTGAGCAGCCCGTCGAGGTCGGCGAGATACCCCCCGTACGCGAAGTCGGCGAGGTCGTCGGCCGCGTCATGGATGATGTCGGGTGCCTCACCGGCCTCGAAGGAGGTGAGCAACTGGTCGTGGACGCTGTCCCAGCTGCCCTGGACATACTCCACCGCGATGTCCGGATGAGCCGCGTTCCACTCCCTCACCAGCCGCTTGGTGGCGTCCACCGACTCCTTCTGCCAGGCCAGCGACTGGAAGCGGAGCCTGACCTTCCCGCCCGTGGCACGGCGCCGCCCGGGTGCGCAGCCGGGCAGCAGCGCGGTGGTGGCGGGCGCGGCCAGTGCCCCGGCCAGAAATCCCCGGCGGCGCATCAGTGCTTCACCGCCCCGGCCAGGGTGCCGCTGGTGATCCGCCGCTGGATGACGGCGAAGAGGACGAGCGAGGGAAGGGTCGCCAGCAACGAGGCCGCGGCGAGCGGCCCGAGGTCGGCCACGCCCTCCGCGCCGATGAAGTGGGTGAGGATGACCGGCATCGTCTGTTTCTCGGGGGACTTGAGCAGGACGAGGGCGAAGAAGAACTCGTTCCAGGCGTTGATGAAGGCGAAGAGGGCGGTGGCCACGATCCCGGGAGCCAGCAGCGGCATGGTGACCGAGACCAGCGCGCGCAGCCGCCCCGCGCCGTCCACCGCCGCGGCCTCCTCCAGTTCGCGCGGTACGGCCCGGACGTAGCCCGCGAGCATCCACAGCGCGAACGGCAGGGACCACACCACGTACACCAGGATCAGCCCGCCGAGGGAGTCGACCAGGCGGAGGTTCTTGAGGACCAGGAACAGCGGGATGATCACCAGCACAAAGGGGAACGCCTGGCTGACCACCACCCAGCCGGTGGCCGCCCGGGACAGCGGGGAGCGGTGGTGGCGGGCCATGACATACGCCATCGGGGTCGCGATCACCACGGCGATGACGGCGGCGGCCAGCGCGGCGAGCAGGCTGTTGGCCCCGGCCCGCAGCAGCGGCTGCTCGTCGAACGCCTGCCGGAAGTTGTCGAGGGTGGGGTGGTCCGGAATCCACCCCGGATGGAGGGTCGCCAGTTCGCGCGGCGGTTTGAACGCGGTGGACACCAGCCACAGCAGCGGGAAGCCGAGGAAGACCAGATAGCCCAGCAGGGCGAGGTACTGCCCGGTGCGGGCCGCACGGCGCCGCACGACGAGGGCACGAGGGGGACGCGAGCCGGCGCTCATCGGCCGTCTCCCCTCAACCGCCCGACGAGCTGGACCGCGAGCAGCACCGAGACCACCGCGACCAGCACACACCCCATCGCCGCCGCATAGCCGAACTGCCCGTAGCGGAACGCCTCCTCGTACGCGAAGAGCATCGGCAGCCGGGTGCGTCCGCCAGGACCGCCGCCGGTCAGGACATAGACCAGCGCGAAGGAGTTGATGTTCCAGATGAAGCTGAGCGCGCCGATGGCGAGAGCGACCGGCCGGATGGCCGGCCAGGTGACGGTGCGAAAGCGCCGCCAGGCACCCGCGCCATCCATCGCCGCGGCCTCGTGCAGTTCCTTCGGAACGTTGGAGAGACCGGCCAGCAGCACCACCGTCACCTGCGGCAGCCGCGCCCAGATGCCGACCACGACCACCGCGGGCAGCGCGGTGCCCAGACTGCCCAGCCAGTCCCGCTGGGTGCCCAGCGTCTCCCCGAGAATGCCCGCCTCCGGGTGGTAGACCAGCCGCCACATGACGCCGACCACCACCTCCGGCATCGCCCAGGGAACGATCGCCAACGCCCGTGCCAGCCAGCGGAAGCGGAGGTTCTGATTGAGCAGCAGCGCCAGCCCGAGTGCCAGCACGAACTGCGGCACCGAGACGGCAACGGCCCAGACCAGCCCGATCCGGAACGACTCCCAGAACAGCGTGTCGCGCGCCAGATCCTGGAAGTTGAGCAGCCCGATCCACTCGGTGGGCTCGGTACGGCCCGACTGCGCGTCGGTGAACGCGAGCGCGATCCCGTAGAGCAGCGGGCCGACGCTCAGCAGCAGGATCGGGATCAGCGCGGGCAGCACCAGGAACCAGGCGCCATGGCCCGTGACGCGCCGGACCCCCGGCGCGCCACCCCCGGACGCTCCGGCGTCCGGTCTCCGTTCCGGCCGCGCCGTCGCGGTCATGGGTGTCACGGGCAGGGGCTCCTTCGGGACGCGGTGGTCAAGGAGAAGCAGGGCGGGGCGCCACGGCGGGACAGCCCTTTAGGGAGACCCAGGATGCCCACGTCATCGCCGAGCCTTCTACAGAGCGGACCGCGCGCAGGAGATACACGCTGCACACCCGCACTTCGAGGCCCGAGGCGAGCCGTGATGGTCAGCGCTTGGTGGCGTAGGCGACGAATCTGGCCCACTCGGTGGAAGTAAAGGCAAGCTGCGGGCCCCGCTTGTACTTTGAGTCGCGTATGCGGACTGCATCGGGACAAGCGGCCACTTCAACACAGTCGTCACCAGAGCCGCTGCTGTAGCTGCTCTTGAACCAGGCCAATTCTTCAGTGCTCATAGCGATCCTCGCATCCGCTGCAAGAGGCTCACGGAGTCTTCGAGAGTGAGAGCCTGCGAACGCATCCTGGCATACCGGCGTTGGAGGGTGCTGAGCACCTTGCGGTCGGAGATCAACTGGCCGCTCTCCTGCCCCTCGTTGTAAGCGAAACACAGGTTCTCCGGGGTCTCCAGCAGCCGGATAGGACCATGCAGACCAGAGTGCGTCTCCCTTACCAATGGCATGACCTGGACCTCCACATTCCGCCGTTCGGTGACCTCCAGTACGTGGTCGATGAGGCCCCGTGTGACCTCGACCCCTCCGGTGCGGCGCAGGAAGAGATGTTCCTCCAGGATGAAGCTGTAGGTTGTGTTCGGCCGCTCCCACAGCAGTCGTTGCCGTTCCGCCCGAGCCACCCACTGGGCTTCGATCTGCTCATCATCCAGTGGCGGCAGCTGATCTACGAACAACTTCCGCGCGTACGCCTCTGTTTGCAAGAGACCTGGCATCACCCGGCACTCGTACGTATCCAGACTGATCGCCATCACCTCCAGTCGCGCCCACTGCCGGAACCAACTGGCCAGCCCCGGCTGTCGGCACAGGTGCCGAGCCGCCTTCCGCAGGGCGCCGGTGTTGCCCAACGTCTCCTCCGCACGTTCCACAAGAGACAGGTCCGGCATGCGCCGACCCTGTTCCACCGACGCGATCGTGTGCTTCGAGAACCGCACGAGGTCCGCGAACTCCGACCTACTCAGCCCCGCGTGTTCCCGCAGGGCCTGGACGACCGCACCGAAGGTCCGCAGACTGTCGGAGGGGGCCGGTTCCCCGCCGCAGGGCGACGTAGGTCCTCCACCCGCCGCTTCAGCTCCGCCATCCGTGCTGACACTGTCCTCGGCCATCGCTGGCCACCTCCTGTGCAACCCCGCCCCGCGTCACGCTCCTGGTCGAACCCATGCTCACGTTCGGTCACGAGTACCGTCCACCATCTGTGTGCGTACACTGACTCAGCGTACGCAGCACCACTGCGGCTTGCCGACAAATCTGCGGGCCACAGTGGATGCATGACACAACCGGCCACCCGCCAAGGCCCCTTCGCCGTATGCGTGTTCACTCAGTGCTTCAGCTCCACCCCGCTCGGCGCGCGCCTTGCCCGGCACCTCACACTCCATCAGCTCCATCGCACCCTCGACTACTGCGTGGGAGCCCCGGAAGGCTGCGGTTCCCCGTCTGGCGGTCGCGTCCTGGTGCCGGGGATCCTTGGGTCTGGTGCCGTAGCGACGATGAGGGCTGGATCGAGCATGACCGTGCCGAATTCACGGGCCAGAAGGCCGTGAATGGTCTCCCAGGCTCGGAGGCGCCTGCGCTCCCGACGCTCACTCCAGTGCTCGTGTAGCCTCATTCCGCCGAAGATCGCCACGGCGCAGGCCAGAATAAGGGCAATGATGGCGTAAATCGGCATATAGCGATCATCGAACATGGATCGCTTCTGATCCACCTGCTGGGCGTTGACACCGAAGAAGCCAAATAGCAGGCTGAGCGTACCGGTGACCGTGGTGACGAAAGTTACCGCCACCACGGTTCGAATTCGACGCCGATCACCGGCTCGCTGCTCGGCGCTCTCGACCGATGTCAGCTCGGCAGCAATGGCATTACTCAGCCGACTCAGCATCTGCCCGATGGTGGCGGAGCGCTCGGTGAGCCCCATCGCCGAGTAGAGGGCGTTGTGAAAACCTTCCACCCGTAATGCCGGTACAAGAGTTCCGATGTCACCACCGGCCTCGACGCTGTAACTGAGCTCAAGTTCCAAATGACTCAGGCCGTCAGAGATATGTTCCAGCGTGGTCCGGCGGCGGTGCATATCGCGTTCCGCGTCGGACCGGGTCCGGAAGCGGTGCCCATAGGCGTATGCCACATCCCGGATCTCCCGCAGACGTGCCGCCGACCCCACAGCCTGCACAGCGGAAAGCAGAACACAGTTCTCGATGTAGTCCTGATGACCACAGATAAGGCTCGCGTACGGCCCGAGAGCGCCAACGGTGGTCGGCCTCCTGTTGAGTTCAGCGGGATACACGATCGAGCTGTGCTCCGGCCGGTACGGGAGGTCGGAACGGTAGATCACCCGCTGGATGGTGTCGTCGTCGGGGACATCCTCGGGTGAGGGCACGCTTCTGAAGACCAACTGATGTCGCTCCGGGAGGAAGCCGGATGCTTGCCCATCCGCCACATCCGGGCAGTAGCCGACACGCTCGCCCACGAGCTGTTCCAGCGGCACCCCCGAGCACTCAATGCTCGCGTAATACAGGTCTTCCATCAGCGGAACGGACTCGACAAGGCTTAAAGGAACGTCCATCGTTAATGCAACCAGAACCTGACCGGAGGGATGCAGAAAGTGCCAGAGCGTGGCGGCCGAGGGCGATCCCGTTTGCCAACGTTGACATGTGAGAGACGAACAGTCGAGAGATTCCTTGCGGAGCACTCGTGGCAGTTGTTCCCGGGCCAGTTCATAGAAAGGCGCCAGTCGGCCAAAGGCGAGTGACTCCGTCGGAGCGTGCTCGCCCGGTGGCACTTGAGCCGGGTCGCAGACCCAAGAGGTTGAGTAGACGGTCGTGACACGGAGATGCGGCCGGGAAGCGTAGGGAGCGAAGAGGTCCCCACGAGCACCACTAGAGGGCATGCCAGCGCCGTTCATGGTCGCCCTTTCGCAGAGATTCCATCCGCAGCGCGAATTCGTCTGCCGCCGGACCGGACTGGGCCATCTGCATCAACCAGGTCGTCATGCCCAACTCCCGGGTGATACGCAACACCGGATAGCCGTGCCACTTGGTCACATCGATGCCATAGGTGCGGACGAAGTCCGCATACTCGGCCGGGGCAAGGCCAAATCGATCGACAGCGATGGCGGTTGGAACCAGATCCCAAGCCAGCGGACCCTTGGCCGTTGCTTCGTAGTCGATGAGCAGGGCGCGGCCACCGTCCAGCAGGACGTTGCCACGATGGGCATCACCATGCACCAATTGCTGCGGCGAGGAGGCAACAAGATCGCGGAACTCGCCTTCTGCGTTGTCACATGCTTCGGTGAGGAAGCGCACGTCTTCACGCCTGATTCCGGAGACCACATCCAGCCGGCGCCGCATGATGGGGAATGGATCCAGGACGGGCAGCGGAAAGTCCGGATTCGGCAGAGCATGCAGGTCGCGGAGAAGCGCGGCCAGGACGGTGACGGAGTCGGGTGTGGAGCTGTCCGGCACGTATTCCCAGAAGGTCACCAGTCGGCCGTCGGCCTCGACGGGCTGGGAGGCATCCGTTGGGTGTACGGAGGGAAACCTGTGTCCGGCGAGCCAGCGTGCCACGGCCAGTTCCTTGGCAACCCTGTCAGCCATCTCTGTCGAACGAGCAACCCTGACGACAACACCGACGTCGGGGAGCGCGAACAGTGCGTTCTCCCCAAGCCGCAAAAGCTTCGCGTCCGGGCGAGTAGGCAGTCCGGCTGAGTTGCATGCGGTGAGCATGGCTCGGCGTGCGTTGTCCTCGGTTAACCCTTCATGGGTTTCTTGGAAGTCCATCCCGGTCAGCCTTTCGAGGCGGCTGACCTGCTGTCAAGGCAGCAACGACTGGGGGTGCCCAACGACGCGTTCAGGCTCCAGTGCCGGATGCGAGACTGACAGTTGGACTGGCAGGGAGACATGAGGAGCATGACGTGGCGGACGTGGCGTTCACGGAGGAGCGGGCGCGGGCGGTGCTCGGCGCGGCGCTGCCGCCCTATCGGGCCGGGGACGCCGAGGCGCGGCTGCTGGCTTTCGGGGAGAACGCCGTCTTCGCGATCGACAGCCTGTCCCTGGTGGTGCGGGTCAGCCGGGATCTGGAGATGTGGGACCGGGCGGCCCGGGAGCTGAAGGTGGCCGACTGGCTGGCGCGGGAGGGGCTGCCCGCGGTGCGGCCGGATCGGCGGTACGGCTCGGAGCAACCGCTTCCGTTCTCCGGTCATCTGGTGACTTACTGGCAGCAGCTTCCCGAGCCCGTCCGGCCCGCCGGACCGCGCGATCTGGCCGTGCTGCTGCATCTGGTGCACGCCCTGCCGGAGCCGCCCGCGGAGCTGTCGCTGGAGCTGCCGCGGCGGGAGCTGCTGGGCGGGGTGGAACGGTGGCTGCGGCTGGCCGGGGATGCGATCGACCCGGCGGACGCGGCGTATCTGCGCGCCCGCCGGGACGACTTCGCCGCGGCGGCCGCCGAGCTGGTACCGCGGCTGACGCCCGGACCGATCCACGGGGACGCCCTGCCGCGCAATGTGCACATCGGCCCCGACGGCCCGGTCCTCGTCGACCTGGAGACCTTCTCCCACGATCTGCGCGAGCACGACCTCGTGGTCATGGCCCTGAGCCGGGACCGCTACGGCCTCGACCCGGCCGCCTACGACGACTTCACGGCGGCCTACGGCTGGGATGTGCGGGAGTGGCCCGGCTGCGCGGTGCTGCGGGGCGCCCGGGAGACCGCCAGCTGTGCCTGGGTGGCCCAGCACGCACCGGGCAATCCGGCGGCGCGGGCCGAGTTCGCCCGCCGGGTGGCCTCCCTGCGGGAGGGTGACCCGGCGGTGCGCTGGTACGCGTTCTGACGACCGCGCCGCCGCCGTCGCTCAGGCAGACCAGGCGGGGTCGCGTCCGCTGAGGCCGACCGCGCGGTCCAGCGGTGGGGCGCTCTCCGGCACCGGGACGACCGGCCCGAACAGCTCCTTCGGACGGTCCTCGAGCGCGGACTGCGACAGCAGCCCGATGACGGCCTCGGCGCTGCCGCTGTCGCAGTCGAAGGGCTGGCCGGTGGCGCGGGCCAGATCCCAGCCGTGGATCACCAGCTCGTCCAGGGCCACCAACCCCATGACCTCGGCGGGCAGGGTGACGCCCCCGGCCTCCGCGTTCCCCTGCCAGGCCGCCGGGTCCCGCCAGGCGGCCGCCATGCCGTCCAGCCGCCGCGGCAGCTCCGCCCGCCAGCCCGGCTCCAGCCGCGCCGCGGACCCCCGGCCGGGCGCGGACCGCTCCGGGTCCTTCGGCGGCTTCTTGCGCGCCGCGTCCTGGAAGGCGAGCGCCAGCCCCATCATGTGGTCCAGCAGATCCCCCACCGCATACTCGGCGCACGGGGTGCGCGCCGTCAGCTGATCGTCCGAGACTCCGCTGAGCAGTGCGGACACCCGCTGGGCCGCGGGGCCGAGATCGACGATCGGGCTCTGGTGCGTCACGGCGGTCCTCCTCGTTCCGGTCCGTTCATCCCTCTACCTGCCTCTACCTGCCTCTACCTGTACGGACCGGCCGGAGCCGGGAAACTCATCGGCGCGCGGAGCCCCCGTCCGGCCGACCGCCGTACGGCGCTCCCGCCCCGCGTCCTACGCCACCGCCGCCCCCACCTCGCGCAGCGGCCAGCTCCCGTCCACCACCGCGTCCGGGGTGCCCTTGCGGCGCAGCCAGGACTGGAAGTCGGCGGCCCAGCGGGCGTACCAGCCCACCTGCTTGCGGTGCAGTTCCCACAGCTCGAGCCCGGCCACCTCGCGGTGGCGCTCGGCGACCGCGCAGGCCACCCGCACCGCCGCGAGCGCGTCCGCCCCGGCCTCATGGGCCCGCTCGTGCACCACCCCGTACTCCCCGCAGACCGCCGCCAGCGTCCGCTTGCCCTTGCGGTAGCGGTCGACGGCCCGGTCTATCGTGTACGGATCGACGACCGGGCCGGTCTCCGCCCCGTCCAGCCGCTCGCTCAACGACCGCAGCCCGTACCGCCCCAACTCGGCGGCCAGCAGGCTGAGATCGAACGCCGCGTTGTACGCCACCACCGGGGCGCCCCGGCGCCAGTGGGCCACCAGCGCGTCCGCCACCTCGTCGACCACGTCCGCGGCCGGCCGCCCCTCGGCCTTCGCCCTCTCATCGGTGATGCCGTGCACCGCCACGGCACCCTCCGGAATGGGAACCCCCGGATCGGCCAGCCACTCCCGCCGCGCGATCGGCTCCCCGCCCTTCACCTCGATCACGGCCGCGGTCACGATCCGCGCCATGTGCGGATCGGTGCCGGTCGTCTCCAGATCGAATCCGATCAGAAGCTCACGGTGCCAGCCCATGGCTGCCCTCCCTTTGTCATAACTCCCCCGTTTTTCCCCGGTTATCACCGGTCAACCCAGTTACCCATGGGTTTCCCCTGGTGTGCACCACCTTCGCATGCACCACTGACAACGCCCGGTGAGGTGGCGGCAGACGTCGTTGGCCCACCGGGTCGTATACGCGTTCGACATGGCAGGAGCGTACGGACGGGGTACGACAACACCGGAGACGGCAGGACGGCTCAGGAGACCGGGCGGGAGTCTCCCCAGACGCTCTCGAACTCCTCCCGGTAGGTGCCGAAGAGCCCGCCGTCGACCGCGGCACCGGCGTCCTGGCCCGCGCGCACCACATCGCGGCCGCGGCCGCCGCCGCGCAGCACCAGGACCGGGGCCTCCATACCGCGGGCCTTGCGCAGATAGCTCTGGATGACCGCGAGGCCGTCGGTGCCGTCGCCGTTCACCAGGTAGGCGGTGAAGCGGGGGGTCTCGTCGAAGACATGGATCTCGAAGGCGCCCGGGTCGCGCAGCCGGGCCCGGACCCGCCGCATATGGAGGATGTTCATCTCCACCGAGCGGCTCACCTCGCCCTTCTTCAGGCCGAGTTCGCGTTCACGCCGGCGTACCGCGCTGCTCGCGGGGTTGAGGAAGAGCAGCCGTGCCCGGCAGCCGGATTCGGCCAGCCGCACCAGGCGGCGGCCGGAGTAGTTCTGGACCAGGAGGTTGAGTCCGATGCCGACCGCGTCGAGGCGGCGGGCACCCTCGAAGAGGTCCTCGACGGGCAGCTGCCGCTGGAGCCGCACCCGGTCGGAGTGGACCCCGACCACATCGGCGTAGCGGTCGCCGACGAGATCCTCGACGGCGTCGATGGGCAGCCGGTCCGCCGCGGGGGTGCCGGTGCCGCTGCCGAGTATCTCCAGCAGCCGGGCCGAGGCGCGCTCGGCCTGGGCGAGGACGGTCTCGGACAGCGCGCGGTTGCGGGAGACGACGTTGCGCGCGACCTCCAGCTCGTCCAGGGCGAGTTCCACCTCGCGCCGGTCGTCGAGGTAGGGCTCGAAGCACGGCCAGTGCTGGACCAGCAGCTCCCGCAGCTGCGGGAGGGTGAGAAAGCTGAGCACATTGTCGTCGGCCGGATCGAGCAGATAGCCCTTGCGGCGGCTCACCTCCCGGACCGCCACCGCGCGCTGTACCCACTCCTGTCCGGCGGGTCCGGCCGCGGCGATGACCCAGTCGTCGCCGTGGACCGGTTCGTAGATGGGCCGGAGAACGGCTCCGACGACCGCGCGCAGCCGCTGTTCCACCAGGTTCAGCCAGATGTAGGCACGCCCGGCCCGGCGCGCGCGTGTCCGCACCTCGGCCCAGGCATCGGCGCCCCAGTCCAGTTCCGCCCCGATCTCCATCGGCCGCGCCAGGGACACCGCGCCGGGAGGTGCTTCGGTGGAGCCGTCACCCCCGGGACCTCCGCCACCAGGGGGCAGCTCCAGCCCGCCCGAGCTCACCTGTGCACCGCCTTCCGCCCCCGTCCAACGATCAACGCAGACTACTGCGCGGGCGGAGGCGGTGCAGCACTCTCGATCGACCTATCGGTCAACGATCCTCTTCTGTATGGCCGTTGTGACCGGAGAGTGCGGGCGGCGTGAGCGGATTCATAGCGGTGACATCGCGCGGGGCGAGCTGGAAGCCCTGCCAGTGCACCGGCATCGGCTCCTGGTCCTCGTCACGGGCGATGTGGTGGAAACCGATGTTGACCCATACGACCGGGTGTTTGAGGCTCTGGCCGTTGACCCATTTGTCGACGGACTTGCCCGCGCCCCGGCCGCAGTTGCGCAGATTGTTGCTGGCGAACTGCTCGCACTTGTTGTAGTCGGTGAAGTACACGTCGTGCTTGGTGTAGCTGCGGCCCTGGTACTTGGTGGTGTGACCGGGCACGATCTCGTAGCTGCGCGGGTGGCCGTCCTTGTTCTTGCCCGCGGTGCTCACCACGCGCCACCAGCGCGCCTCGGCGGCGTCCCCGGCGAGCTCCTTGGTGATCTGGGTGCGGGTGGTCTTGGTCTTGGGGATCCCCCGGCCGGTGGCGGTGGTCTTGGAGTCGTACTGCTCGATCTTGCTCTTGGGCGAGCCGTCGAGGCCGAAGTTCAGCCGCCAGAAGACGTTGTGGGCATGGCTGGTGGCGTAGTCCTTGGCGCCCTTGCCGAGCGGCCAGCCGCGGCCGTCACCGGCGTCGTAGTCCATCGGGGAGAGCGTGCCGGTGGCGCCGACCTGCATGGACATGGTGCCGTCGCCGGAGAACCGCCACTCGGTGATGTACTCGTACCAGCCGACCTGGTTGACGGTGTAGAGCAGCAGGTCCTTGCCCTGCCGCTGGTAGACCTTGTTCGGGTTGCTCGCGTCGCCCATGCGGTAGGCGTGGCCGCGGGCGCGGGTGGTGGCGCACAGCCCCTTCACCTTCTCCCGGTCGGGGCTCCAGGCGTCCGGCACCCGGACGGTCTTGATGGTGCCGCCGGGGCATTCGGCCGGGTCGAGCTGCATCAGGCCCTGGGCGAAGCCCTGGCCGGTGAGGTCGTCGTACTCGTTCTGGCCGTCGTCGTACGGCACATGGATCTGGCCCAGTTTGGCCGAGCTCAGCACCTTGATGGGGGCGGACTCGCCCTTGGGCTGGTACGAGACGTTGTCGAGCACCAGCCCGGCGTTGCTCTCGTAGTGCCAGCACATCCGCCAGGTGGTGCCGCCGTCCAGCTTCTGCTCGACCTGGTAGGCGGAGCTACAGTTCGCGGCCGGCGCGGGGGCCTTGGCGGGGGCCTTCGGGGCGGCCTGGGCGGGGCCCGCGGCGACCGCCACGGTACCGAGCAGCGTCGTGGCGCCGACAGCCGCCGCGACCCTGAGGCGGGCGCGGCGGAGCCTTCTTTCAGGCATGGAGGACTCCTGTTGGTTCAACGTGTGGAGGGGCGTGGACGAGCGTCCGGACGGGTCAGCCCAGCCGGGCGACGGAGCGGTCGCTCAGGTCGATCACCAGCGGGCGGACGTCGATCCAGGGGCCGTTGACGACCCGGGTGAACAGCCGCACACAGCGGTGCTTGCCGCAGTCCTGAACGGCGGCCGGTCCGGTGCTGTCCTCGCCCCCGCGGTAGACGAAGCCGGTCACGGTCAGCTGACCGGGGCCGATCAGCGTCTTGCCGGTGGCGTCCTTGAAGTCCTTCTTCAGACCCGCGCCCAGCTTGTCGTTGATCAGCAGCCGGGCGGCCTCCACGACCTCGTCATGGACGGGCGGCGGCTGGACCCCCCGCTGGGTGTCGGTGTGCTCGACCTTGCCCGTACCGAGGTCGACCGTCTTGGTCAGATACGTGTCGTCCTTGTAGTCGTAGTACGTGACCTCGGCGCGGCGGGGCGGATCGGCCGCGCCGACCTCGTCCGGCCCCAGTTCGGCGAGGTCGGTGGAGAGGTGCTCGGGGCCCGTCTTGCCCTTGACGTTCTCGCCCTCGGCGCGCAGGCCGCGGCCGAGCGCGAGCGACTGGGCGCGCTTCATCTCGTCGTCGGTGAGCGGATCCCGTCCGGCGCCCTTCTTTCCCTGCTCAGGCGCGGACTCCACTACTCCGGGCCGCGGCGACGCCTGGCCCTGCTCGGCCGCGGAACCCTGCGGCCCTCCCCCACCCTGTCCCTCGTCGCCGGACGCGCTGTCCGGCAGTGTCACCGCGATCAGCGCCGCGCCGGCGGTGACCGCCATGGCGGCACCGGCCACCACCTTGCCCAGGTGACGGTGGATCATCGTGCGCACGTTCTCCCCCAACCCCTCCCCAGTCGACATATCCCTCTGCATAGCGGTAAATCGCGTATACGAAGGTCACCCGGTAGGACGAACCACCGTGGCCGTAGGTTGCCTGCCATTTCAGAAAGTTCCGCCGAAAGAGCCGTCGGACCCGGTCAGTTGGGAAAGGATTCCCCTCCGATCCGGTTCCGTCCGGTGCCACGGGTGCTCGCGGCCCCCGGAGGAGAAGTGGAAGAGTCGACACATGCAGGTCTGGCCGGGACAGGCTTACCCCCTGGGCGCCACGTACGACGGCGCCGGAACCAACTTCGCGGTGTACTCCGAGGCAGCGGTTCGGATCGAACTGTGCCTCCTGCACGACGACGGCTCGGAGACGGCGGTCGAACTGCGCGAGACCGACGCGTTTGTGCGCCATGCCTATCTGCCGGGGATCATGCCGGGGCAGCGCTACGGCTTCCGGGCCCACGGCCCGTACGAACCGGAGCTCGGCCACCGCTGCAATTCCGCCAAGCTGCTGCTGGACCCCTACGCCAAGGCGATCAGCGGGCGGATCGACTGGGGCGAGGAGGTCTACGGCTACCACTTCTACCGGCCGGACAAGCGCAATGACCTCGACTCCGCCCCGCACACCATGGCCTCGGTGGTCGTCAACCCGTACTTCGACTGGGCCGACGACCGGCCGCCGCGCACCGACTACCACCGCACCGTCATCTACGAGGCCCATGTCAAGGGGCTGACCATGCGCCATCCGCGGCTTCCGGACGAGTTGCGGGGCACCTACGCGGCGCTGGCCCATCCGGCGATCATCGAGCATCTCACGGAGCTGGGTGTCACCACGCTCGAACTGATGCCCGTGCACCAGTTCGTCAACGACCACCGGCTGGTCGACCAGGGGCTCGCCAACTACTGGGGCTACAACACCATCGGCTTCTTCGCCCCGCACAACGCCTACGCCTCCTGGGGCGACCGCGGCCAGCAGGTCCTGGAGTTCAAGTCGGCGGTGCGGGCGCTGCACCAGGCGGGCATCGAGGTCATCCTCGACGTGGTCTACAACCACACGGCCGAGGGCAACCACCTGGGCCCGACGCTCTCCTTCCGGGGGCTGGACAACGCCTCGTACTACCGGCTGACCGACGACCGGCGGTACTACATGGACACCACCGGCACCGGGAACTCCCTGCTGATGCGCAGTCCGCACGTCCTTCAGCTGATCATGGACTCACTGCGCTACTGGGTGACCGAGATGCACGTCGACGGCTTCCGCTTCGATCTGGCGGCCACCCTGGCCCGTCAGTTCCACGAGGTGGACCGGCTGTCGTCGTTCTTCGACCTGGTGCAGCAGGACCCGGTGGTCAGCCAGGTGAAGCTGATCGCGGAGCCCTGGGACGTCGGTGAGGGCGGCTACCAGGTGGGCAACTTCCCGCCCCTGTGGACCGAATGGAACGGCAAGTTCCGGGACACCGTGCGCGATCTGTGGCGCGGAGAGCCGCGGACCCTGGCGGAGTTCGCCTCCCGGCTGACCGGCTCCTCCGACCTCTACCAGGGCGACGGCCGCCGCCCCCTGGCCTCGGTCAACTTCGTCACCTGCCACGACGGCTTCACCCTGCGCGACCTGGTGAGTTACGACAAGAAACACAACGAGGCCAACGAGGAGTCCAACCAGGACGGCGAGAGCTACAACCGCTCCTGGAACTGCGGGGTCGAGGGCGAGACCGACGACCCGGAGGTACGGGAGCTGCGCGCGCGCCAGATGCGCAACTTCATCGCCACACTGATGCTCTCCCAGGGCGTGCCGATGCTCAGCCACGGCGATGAGTTCGCCCGCACCCAGGGCGGCAACAACAACGCGTACTGCCAGGACAACGAGGTGTCCTGGGTGACCTGGCCGAACCGCGGCAAGGACGGCGGCGAGGAGGACCGCCTGGCGCTGGAGCTGCTGCGCTTCACCCGGTCGCTGGTGTGGCTGCGCCGCGACCATCCGGTCTTCCGGCGCCGCCGCTTCTTCCACGGACGGCCGGTCGAGGGCACTCACGACGAGCTGTCGGACATCGCCTGGTTCACCCATGAGGGCGAGGAGATGCGGCAGCGGGACTGGCAGGCGGCCCACGCCAAGTCGCTGACGGTCTTCCTCAACGGGAACGCGATCTCCGAGCCGGGGGTGCGCGGTGAGCGCATCACCGACGACTCCTTCCTGCTGCTGTTCAACCCGCACCACGAGCCGTTGGAGTTCACGGTGCCGGTCGGCCACGGCAAGTCGTGGCAGGTCATCGTGGACACCGCCGAACCGGAGGGGGTCGAGCCGGGCAGTGGCGCGAAGGTGGCGGCGGGCGACCGGCTGACGCTGGTGGACCGCAGCCTGATGGTGCTCCAGCGCCCCGCGTAGGCGCCCGGGGCTGGGCTGAGGAGCGGGCGGGGCACCCGTATGGGTGCGCGGGCATCTCATGGAGCCCGCGAGGTGGGTACATACGTTCCTATGACGGCTGACCCGAAGGCACCCACCAGCACCTACCGGTTACAGCTCCAGCCCGGTTTCCCCTTCGAGGCGGCGCGGCGAGCCGTACCGTATCTGGCCTCGCTCGGCCTCTCCCATCTGCATCTGTCCCCCGTACTGGAGGCCCAGCCGGGCTCCACCCACGGCTATGACGTGGTGGACCACTCGGCGGTCCGGGCCGAGCTGGGCGGTGAGCGGGGCCTGCGGTCGCTCGCCGGTACGGCGCGGGCCCACGGCCTCGGGCTGATCGTCGACATCGTGCCGAACCATATGGCCGCGCCCGTGCCCGAGCGGCTCAACCGGCCGCTGTGGGAGGTGCTGCGGGAGGGGCCCGCCTCGCCGTACGCGCGCTGGTTCGACATCGACTGGGCGGAGCACGGCGGGAAGCTGCTGCTGCCGGTGCTCGGCGGCCCGCTCGGCGAGGAGCTCAAGAGGCTGGCGGTGGAGGGCGAGGGGGACCACGCCGTGCTGCGCTACCACGACCACACCGTCCCGCTGCGGCCCGGCACCGCGGGACTGCCGCTGCCCGAGCTGCTGGACGCCCAGTGGTACCGGCTGGGCTGGTGGCGGCTGGCCCGGACCGAGCTGAACTACCGGCGCTTCTTCACCATCTCGGATCTGATCGCGGTGCGGGCGGAGGACCCGGAGGTGTTCGCGGCGACCCACGCCACGCTGCTGGGGCTGGTGCGCGACGGGGTGATCGAAGGGCTCCGGGTGGACCACCCGGACGGGCTCGCCGACCCGGGTGGCTATCTGCGGCGGCTGGACCGGGAGGTGCGGGCCGCGGCGGGCGGTGACGGGGCGGGCGGTGGCCGCTGGATCGTCGTCGAGAAGATCCTCGCCCGGGACGAACGGCTGCCCATGGACTGGCCGGTGGCCGGGACCACCGGCTACGACGCGCTGCACCACATCGACGGGCTCTTCCTCGACCCGGACGGGGCGGCCGCGCTGGCCATGATCTACCAGGACCTCACGGCGGCCGGGGCGGACGAGGGCGGCGACTGGGCCGCCACCGTGCGCCGCGCCGCCCACGAGGTGGTGCGGCACGAGCTGGCGGCCGAGGTGGCGCGGCTGGTGCGGACCGCCTCCCGGATCTGTGACGCCTCGCCCCGGCTCCGCGACCACGCGCCCTGGGCGCTGCGCACGGCCGTCCGCGAGCTGCTGGTGCGGCTGCCCGTCTACCGCCCGTACGTGACCGTCGGGGCGCCCGCGCCGGACAGGGACGCCGCGCTGCTGGAGGAGGCGGCGCGGGGCGCCAGGACGGCCTTCGCGGTGGCGGAGGAGGCGCGGGCCGTGGACACCGTGCGGGACGCGGCGCTCGGCAGGCTCGGCGACGGACCGCACCACCGGGACTTCTCTGTGCGTTTCGCGCAGACCGCGGCGGCGCTGCGCGCCAAGTCGGTCGAGGACACCGCCTTCTACCGCTACACCCCACTGCTCTCGGCGACGGAGGTGGGCGGCGATCCCGGGCGCCCGGCCGTCCCGGCCGAGGAGTTCCATGCCTTCGCCGCACGGCGCTTGCGCGACTGGCCCGCGACGGGGACGGTGCTGTCCACGCACGACACCAAGCGCAGTGCCGATGTCCGGGCGCGGATCGCGGCGCTGACCGAGGCTCCGGAGTGGTGGGGCGGGCTGATGGCGGGCCGGCTGACGGAGGCACGGGCGGAGGCGGGCGAGCGGGACGGGGCGGATGTCCCCGACGCCCATGCGGTGTGGACGGTGTGGCAGACCGCGCTCGGTCTGGGCCACGCGGACGCCGCGCGACTGGTCCCGGCGGTGCTCAAGGGCGTCCGGGAAGCGGGAGTGCGCACCACGTGGACGGAGCGGGACACGGCATACGAGGAGGCGGTGGCCGGCTACGTGGAGTCGGCAGGGGGGCCGGGCGACCCCGGCGCACCGGTGTGGGCGGAGATCGCCGCCGAACTCGACGCCCCGGCCCGGGTCATCGCGCTCGGCGCCGCGCTGGTGCAGCTGACCATGCCGGGTGTCCCCGATCTCTACATGGGCACCGAGCACCTCTACCGCGCCCTGGTCGACCCGGACAACCGCCGCCCGCCCGAGCTGCGCCCCGAGGCGCTGGTCGCCCTGGACGCGGGACGGGAGGCGGACGGGGTGTCCGCCGAGAAGCTGCTGCTGACCGCGGCGGCGCTACGGCTACGGCGTGAACACCCGGAGTGGTTCGGCGCGGGAAGCGGCTATCTGCCGCTGCGGGCCGAAGGCCCGGCCGCCGCCCACTGCGTCGCCTTCGCCCGGACACCCGGCGGGACCACGGGTGACGGGGCCTGGACCGCTGGGGACGGGACCGGTGGGGCCTGGACTGGTGGGGCCGAGGCCGGGGGGGCGGTCACGGTGGTCACCCGGCTGTCCCGGCGCCTGTCGGCGGCGGGCGGCTGGGGCACCACCCGGCTGCCGCTGCCGCCCGGCCACTGGCGGGACCTGCTGACCGGCCGCACGGCCGAGGGGCCCTGTCCACTGGGCGAACTCCTGACCCGTCTCCCGGTGGCCCTCCTGGTGCGCGCGTGACACAGCCACAGCCGGGAGCAAGGCCGGGGCGCGGTGCGGCGCGCGGCGGCCATCGGGCCGCGTTCCGGCCACCGCCGCAGACACAGCAGGCCCGGCCGGTGGCGCCGGTCCCCCTGCCTGGCGACCAGCCGCCCGATGCCCGACCGTGCCGACCGTGCCGACCACCGACCAAGGCCAACCGGTCGGACATCCAACAGCGGTCGCGGACGGGCTGTCTCACGCCACGGTGTCCCGGCCTTGCTCCTGGGCGGCCGCCACGCGGCCCAGATGTGCCGTGCGGCCGAGGACATCGACAAAGGCGGCGGACGCGCCCGTCAGGGACACCCGTGAGAACGCGGCCAGTTCGCGGTGCCAGGGCGGATCGAGGGGCACCACCGCGCAGCCGTGCCCGGCGGCGACATGCGCGGGGGTGATGACGATGCCCGCACCGGTGGACGCCATCCGCACGGCCGTGGAGGAGTGCTCGGTGTGCACCCCGTCGCGCGGGACGAACCCCGCCCGCTCACAGGCCAGATCCAGAAAGCGGCGCCCCTCGACCACCGGCTCCAGCGCACAGCGCACCCAGTCGCGGTCCGCCAGCTCCGCCAGCCGTATGGACTCCCGCCGGGCCAGCGGGTCTCCGTCGGGGACAACCACAACGATCTCCTCCCGGCCCAGGGGGACCACGGGGCCCGGCCACTGCTTCGGGCGGTGGCCGATGGCCAGGTCGGCCACCCCGCGCTCCATCCGCTCACACAGCTCATCACCGGTCGCGTACTCGCGCACCACCAGCCGCACACCCGGGTGTTCACGCCGCCAGTGGGCGAACACCTCGGGCAGGACGCCGACCGCCAGGGCGTGCAGGGTGGCGATGTGCAGTTCGCCACCCTCGGTCCCGGCGGCGGCCTGTGCCGCGCGCCGCGCCTGCCGGGCACTGCGCACCGCCCGTTCGGCGTGCGGCAGATAGGCACGCCCCATGGCCGTCAGCCGCACCCCGCGCGAGAGCCGCTCGAGCAGCGGTCCACCGACCTCCGCCTCCAGAGCCTTGACCTGGTGCGACAGCGTCGGCTGGCTGACCCCCAGCAGTTCGGCGGCGGCGGTGAAGGAGTCCTCCTCGACCACCGTGACCAGATATTCCATCTGCCGCAGACTCATCCGCTCCCCCTGTGCCGCGCAGATCCGCCATGCAGAGAATCCATCGGAATCATAAAAGCTATGCCTTGGACTCATACCGCGCCCCGGGCGGAGGGTTACGTCCATGGATGAAACCGACGTCATCGTCATCGGGGGCGGCACCGGCGGCTACAGCACCGCACTGCGCGCCGCCGCCCTGGGCCTGGAAGTGGTACTCGCCGAACGCGATCTGATCGGCGGCACCTGTCTGCACCGCGGCTGCATCCCCAGCAAGGCCATGCTGCACGCCGCCGAACTGGTCGACGGCATCGCGGAGGCCCGGGAGCGCTGGGGCGTCAAGGCGTCCCTGGACGCGGTGGACTGGTCCGCCCTGACCGCGACCCGCGATGACATCGTGACCCGCAACCACCGTGGAGTGGAGGGAACTCTCGCCCACGCGGGTGTCCGGGTGGTGCGCGGCTCCGCCGCCCTGACCGGCCCGCGCACGGTCCGCGTCACCCCGGTGACCGCCACCGGGCCGGACGGAACTCCCGGCACCGGGGACGGGCAGGGGGTGAGCGAGTGGACCGCACGCCGCGGCATCGTGGTGGCCACCGGCTCCCGGCCCCGCACCCTCCCGGGTCCGGCACCGGACGGCCGACGGGTCGTCACCAGCGATGACGCCCTCTTCGCCCCCGGTCTCCCCGCCTCCGTGCTGGTGCTGGGCGGAGGCGCCATCGGGGTCGAATACGCCTCCCTGCACCGCTCCATGGGGGCGCAGGTCACCCTGGTCGAGGCGGCGGACCGGCTGCTGCCGCTGGAGGACGCCGATGTCAGCCGCCATCTGACCCGCGGGCTGAAGCGGCGCGGTATCGAGGTGCTGACGGGGGCCCGGCTGGAGGAGGCCGAGCCGTACGACGACGGGGTGCGCGCCACCGTCCGCACGGCCCGTGGCGAGGTACGGACCCTGGAGGTCGAACGGCTGCTGGTGGCCGTCGGCCGTGCCCCGGTCACCGACGGACTGGAACTGGCCGCCGCCGGACTCGCCACCGACGAGCGCGGTTTCCTCGCCCCTGCCGACTGGTCGCGGCTGGAGACCGCGGTGCCGGGCATCCATGTCGTGGGCGATCTACTTCCTCCCCCTTCCCTCGGACTGGCGCATGCCTCCTTCGCGGAGGGGCTGGTGGTGGCCGAGACCCTGGCGGGCGGCACACCCCGCCCCGTGGACTACGACGCCGTGCCCCGTGTGACCTACTCCAGCCCGCAGACCGCCTCCGTCGGCCTCTCGGAGGCGGCGGCCCGGGCTCGGGCGGGCGACGACGCGGTGGTGGTCAACACCATGCCGCTGACCGCCATCGCCAAGGGCATGGTGCACGGGCAGGGAGGCATCGTGAAGGTCGTCGCCGAGCGGGCGGCAGGATCCGGATCGGCGGTCTCAGCGGGATCGGCACCGGTACAGGCATCGGAGCCGGCATCCGCGCCGGCCGGACGCATTCTCGGCGTTCATCTCGTGGGCCCGCATGTCTCGGAGATGATCGCGGAGAGCCAGCTCATCGTGGGCTGGGACGCCGAACCCGCCGATGTCGCCCAGCACATCCACCCGCACCCCACCCTCTCCGAGGCGGTCGGCGAGACCTACCTCACTCTGGCCGGGCGCGGTCTCCATCAGCACTGACCGATGCGCCGGTCTCCGCCGCCGCGGTTATCTTCGGGCCCTGGGGACGCCCGGCCATCCCCTCGGCAATCATGACCAGGACCACGCCGAGCACCAGGATCACCGCGCTCGCGATCCACTCATGACCGTCGACGAAGGGCAGATGACCCAGCAAGCCCCAGAACCGGAACCAGCCCACCAGCTCATGCACCAGCCCGGCGAGGCCCCAGAACACGAGGATCGACCCCGCCCCCTCCAGTACCTTCTTCATGCTTCGAGGCTAGGCACCGGGTGCGGGGCGGCGGATCGGCCGAAGGTATCGCGCCGCCCGACTTTGGTCGCTTCCCTTGCCGGGAGCGACGACCCCGCCCCCGCCCGTCGTTACATTCGTCCGCATGGGCAGCTCATCGACCACGCGTCCACCGCGCCGCACCGTACGCGACTGGTTCGTCGACCCCAGCATCATCACGCTGGCGGCCTTCTTCTCGCTCTTCGCCTCCGCATCGGTGGCCGAGGATCCGTCGATGTCGGACAACGTGCTGTTCGCCGATGTGATGGCCGGGGCGCTGGCCTGCCTCGCGCTCTGGCAGCGGCGCCGGTGGCCGGTCGGGCTCGCGCTGACCCTGCTGGCCGTCGGCGCCGTCTCGTTCTACGTATCGGGGCCGCTGCTGGTGGCGCTGTTCACCGTCGCCGTCCACCGACCCCTGCGCACCGTCGCGCTGGTCGGAGTGGCGGCCGTGGCGCAGCTGCTGATCACCCCCGCCCTGCGCCCCGACCCGGACCTGGCATACCTCGAGTCGGTGCTGCTGGGCGCGGTGCTGATCGGCGGGGTCATCGGCTGGGGCATGTTCGTGCGCTCACGCCGCCAGTTGCTCGAATCGCTGCGCGAGCGCGCGCTGCGCGCGGAGTCCGAGGCGGCGCTGCGCGCCGAGCGGATCCAGCGGCTCACCCGTGAGCGGATCGCCCGGGAGATGCACGATGTGCTCGCGCACCGGCTCTCCCTGCTGAGCGTGCACGCGGGCGCGCTGGAGTACCGATCGGACGCCTCCCCCGATGAAGTCGCCCGCGCCGCGGGGGTGATCCGCAGCAGTGCCCACCAGGCGCTCCAGGATCTGCGCGAGGTGATCGGGGTGTTGCGATCCCCGGACAGCGATCCCGCGGATCCGGCTCCCCCCGACCGGCCACAGCCCGCCCTCACTGATCTGCCGCGGCTGGTCGAGGAGTCTCGGCAGGCCGGGATGCGGGTCATCCTGCGGGACGGGATCGGCGGCACCGCGGCGGCGGAGGCGGTGCCGGGCGCCACCGGCCGCACGGCGTACCGGATCGTCCAGGAGGGGCTGACCAACGCCCGTAAGCACGCCCCGTACGCCGAGGTGACGGTGGTGACGGCCGGGAGCAGGGGCGAAGGGCTGACCGTGGAAATCCGCAATTCGCTCCACCGCACCGTCCCCCAACAGGTCCAGCGATCACGTGCGGTGCGTGAGCCCGTGCCCGCCGGGGAGCAGCCCGTGCCCGCCGGGGAGCAGCCCGTGCTCGCCGGGGAGCGGGGATCCGACGCCCCGACGGCCATCCCGTCTCCCGTGGCCACCCCCGCCGCCGACGCTTCCGGCTCCGTCTCCGCGCTCCCGGCGATCCCCGGCGCGGGCCAGGGCCTCATCGGGCTCGCCGAGCGCGCGGAGCTGACCGGTGGGCGGCTGGAGAGCGGCCCGTCGGACAGCGGCGACTTCCGGCTCTACGCATGGCTACCGTGGCCCGCATGAGTGCTTCCGCGCCGGACTCCCCCGCGCCCACCCCGGCCCCCGCGTCCACACCGCCCGCCGCGTCGGGCCAAGGATCCGCCCCCGTCCGGGTGTTGCTCGTCGACGACGACGCGCTGGTGCGCGCCGGGCTGCGGCTGATGCTGGGCGGCGCCTGCGGCATCGAGATCGTGGCCGAGGCGTCCGACGGTTCGCAGGTCGCCGCCCTGGTGGACCAGTACGCCCCGGACGTCGTGCTGATGGACATCCGGATGCCCACCATGGACGGTCTGGCCGCGACCGAGGCGCTGCGGCGGCGCGAACAGCCCCCGGAGGTCATCATCCTGACCACCTTCAACGCGGATGAGCATGTGCTGCGCGCCCTGCGCGCCGGAGCCGCGGGCTTCGTCCTCAAGGACACCCCGCCCGCCGAGCTGGTGGCGGCCGTGCTGCGGGTCGCGGAGGGCGATCCGGTGCTGTCCCCGGCCGTGACCCAGCAGCTGATCGAGCATGTGGCGGGTTCCGGACCGGAACCCCGCCGGGACCGGGCACGGGAGCAGCTGACCCGGCTGAACGACCGGGAGCGGGAGGTGGCGGTCGCCGTCGGCGAGGGCAAGTCCAACGCGGAGATCGCCGCCGCGCTGTTCCTGAGCGTTCCCACCGTCAAGACCCATGTGTCACGGATCCTGACCAAGCTGGGCCTCAACAACCGTGTCCAGATCGCCCTGTTGACCCACGACGCGGGTCTCCTCGGCCCCTGACGCTCGAAAAAACCTGTGGACACGAGTCCTTCGGCGCTTCTAGAGTGCGGGCACGCCCTTGATCAGGAAGGAGGCAAGAGCCATGGACACCATGACGACCGTTCCGCGCTCCCGCCCCCCGTCCGCAGGGCGTATCCGCGTCTGATCAGGTATCCGACCCGGGAGCGCATCGCTTTCCCGGAAGGATTTCCATGACCGACCTGGTCATCCGCGCGCTCACCGAGAGCGACGCCGATCTGTTCCACACCCTGCCCGACCCCGCGCTCGTCGGCCGGGCTCGCTTCGGCCGTACCTACGCCACCGTCGGCCAGGGCGGGGAGTACCGCCCCGAGTGGAGCTGGGTGGCGCTGCGCGACGAGCGCGTCGTGGCCCGCGCCGCCTGGTGGGCGGCGCCGGGCGGCACCGAGCCCGTCGCACTGGACTGGTTCGACTTCGCCGACGGCGAAGACGAGGCCGCCGCCGAACTGCTGCGCACCGCACCGCATCACGCCGAGTACACCCTGATGGTCCCGCCCGGCTGGCGCGACCGACCCGAGGAGCGGGCGGCGGCACAGGCCCGTGTCGACGCCGCCGTGGCGGGCGGGCTCACCCCGCTGGTGGAGCGCTTCCGCTACGAGTGGACGCCCGGCCACGGGCTGCCGGAGCGGCCGGGGCGGCTGGAGTTCCGGCCGGAGCCCGAGGACGCGGTGGTGGCCGAGGTGCTGCGCCGGATCATGCCGGGCACCCTCGACGCACACGATCTGAAGGCCATCGCCGAAGGCGGTGTCGAGGCCGCGGTCCGTGAGCTGATGGACTTCCTCAGCTGGTGTCCATCACCGCGCGAGTGGTGGCGGCTGGCGTGGACCCCCGGCGGGGAGGTCGCCGGCATCCAGGTGCCCGCACACAATCCGAACGGCCCCTGCGTCGGCTATATCGGGGTCGTCGCCGAGCAGCGCGGCCACGGCTACGCGTACGACCTGCTGGTGGAGTGCACCCATGACCTGGTGGAACGGGGCGCCACCGCCATCGCCGCCGCGACCGACCAAGGCAACGCCCCCATGGCCGCCCACTTCGCCAAGGCGGGCTACCCGGTCACCCAGGAGGTCATCAACCTCGTCTGACGATTGACCGGACGGGCTGACCCGGTTGGCCGGTCCTGCCGGTTGACCGGTGTTGTCCTGCTGCGCACCCGGCACCGCGTCCTCCAGCATGGTCGGAACCCCGGGCGAGGCCGCGAGGTCAGCGGCCACGAGATGAGGAGACACCGGTGCTTTTCGAGGTATGGGCGCCGCACGCCGGGCGGGTCGGGCTCCATGTGGAGGGCGTGACGCGTCCCATGCAGCGCGATCCCGCCCGGGAGGGGTGGTGGCGGGCCGAGGCCAGGGCCGGGCACGGGACGGCCTACGGCTTCGCGCTCGACGACGGCCCGCCGCTGCCCGATCCGCGGTCCCGCCGCCAGCCTGACGGCCCCGAGGGCCTCAGCGCCGTGGTGGACCACTCCCGCTTCCCCTGGCAGCGGGAGTGGTTCGGGCGGCCGCTGCCGGGCGCGGTCCTCTACGAACTGCACATCGGCACCTTCACCCGCGCGGGCACCTTCGACGCGGCGGCCGAACGGCTGCCGCATCTGGCCGCGTTGGGCATCAGCCATGTGCAGCTGATGCCGGTCTGTCCGTTCCCCGGGACGCACGGCTGGGGGTACGACGGTGTGGCCCCCTGGGCCGTGCACGAGCCGTACGGCGGCCCGGAGGGCCTGGCCCGCTTCGTCGACACGGCCCATGGCCACGGCCTCGGTGTGGTGCTCGACGTGGTCCACAACCACCTGGGGCCCTCCGGCAACCATCTCCCCGCCTACGGCCCGTACTTCACCGACACCCACCACACCCCCTGGGGCGCCGCGGTCAACCTCGACGCCCCCGGCTCCGACGAGGTCCGCGCGTACTTCATCGGCAGCGCGCTCGCCTGGCTGCGCGACTTCCGGCTCGACGGGCTGCGGCTGGACGCCGTACACGCGCTGCACGACACCCGGGCGCGCCACTTCCTCGCCGAACTGTCCGCGGCCGTGGACGCGCTGACCGCCCGGACCGGCCGCCCCCTGTTCCTCATCGGTGAGTCCGATCTGAACGATCCGCGCACCACGGCACCGCGCGAGTCCGGCGGCCACGGTCTGCACGCGCAGTGGAACGACGACTTCCATCACGCTCTGCACACCCTGCTCACCGGTGAGCGTCAGGGCTACTACGCCGACTTCGCCGCCGCGGGCGCCGGTGCCCTGGCCAAAACGCTGACCGGTGGCTTCTTCCACGACGGCACCCACTCGGCCTTCCGGGGCCGGGCGTACGGCAGCCCGCTGAACACCCTCACCACCCCCGCCCACCGGCTGCTCGGCTATGCCCAGACCCATGACCAGATCGGCAATCGCGCGATCGGCGACCGGCTCTCCGCCACCCTGTCCCCCGGTCTGCTGGCCTGCGCGGCGGCCCTCGTGCTGTGCTCGCCCTTCACACCGATGCTGTTCATGGGCGAGGAGTGGGGCGCCGGTACGCCGTGGCAGTACTTCACCGGCCATCAGGACCCGGAGCTGGCCGAGGCGGTACGGCGGGGACGCCGCCGTGAGTTCGCCGCCCACGGCTGGGCCGAGACGGATATTCCCGATCCACAGGATCCGGCCACCCGGCTGCGGTCCTGCCTCGACTGGTCGGAGCCGGAGCGGGAGCCGCATACGGAACTCCTCGACTGGCACCGGCGGCTGATCGCGCTGCGCCGCGCGGAGCCGGCGCTCACCGATCCGGGCTGGCCGGCGTCCGAGCCGTCCGGCGGGGTGCCGACCGCGGCGGACGACGGCTGGTTCGGCTTCCGGCGCGGCCCGCTTTACGTTCTCGTCAATCCACAGGACCGCCCGGCCGGGATCCCGCTCGGGACCGGGCCCGGTGCGGTCACCGAGGTGGTGGCCGCCTGGCGACCGGTCGAGCTCCCGGGCGCGGAGGGCGTCCTGCGGCTGCCGCCCGAGTCGGCCGCCGTCCTGCGCCACGGGACGGGCTGACGCCCCGGGCCGAACCCGAAGCCGTTCGGCCCGAGGGCTCAGCCCTCCACCGCCATGCGTACGCCCAGGGCCACCAGCACCCCGCCGGAGACCTGCTCCATCCGGCGGCGCACCACGGCCCGGCTCAGCAGGCCCTTCATCCGGCTCACGCACCAGACGTACAGCGAGTAGTAGCCGATCTCGTAGACCGCCCACACCGCCGCCAGCACCACCATCGTGGGCAGCTTCGGCGCGCCGGACGGCACGAACTGCGGCAGGAAGGAGAGCGCGAAGACGGCCGCCTTGGGGTTGGCCAGGTTCATCACCAGGCCCGCGCGGTACGAGCGCCGGCCGGAGCCGGGTGCCCGCGGCGCGGGATCCACGGCCTCCTCGGCCTCCGTTCCCGGCTCCTCTCCCCCGCCCTCCCGCTTGGCGCGCCGGGCCGAGCGGAGCGTCTGGACGCCGAAGCCCACCAGCACCACCGCGCCGGTGATCCGCATGACGTTGTACGCCACTTCGGAGGCGGCGAGCAGCCCGGTCAGCCCGAAGGCGGCGACCAGGCCCCAGATGAAGATCCCCGTCTCATTGCCGAGGACCGTCATCAGGCCCGCCCGCTTGCCTGCGAGCGAATGCCGGATGATCAGGACGGTACTCGGGCCGGGTGCGGCGGCGATCAGTGTGCAGGCGCCCAGGAAGGCGATGAGCGTACTCAGCATCGGGCCATCGTCGGCCCGGCCGCACCGATCGCGCCACCCCCTTGTCAACCGTCCGGGACCACCCGGCCCACGGCGTCAGCTCTCCCGGGGCGTCAGCCGCAGCGAGATGGAGTTGATGCAGTACCGCTGGTCGGTCGGGGTCGGGTAGCCCTCACCCGCGAAGACATGCCCCAGGTGGGAACCGCACCGGGCACAGCGCACCTCGGTGCGGACCATGCCGTGGGAGCGGTCCTCGATCAGCTCGACGGCGGAGGAGTCCGCCGGGTCGTAGAAGGACGGCCAGCCGCAGTGGCTCTCGAACTTGGTGTCGGAGCGGAACAGCTCGGCATCGCACGCCCGGCAGGAGTAGACGCCGGTCGTCTTGGTGTCGGTGTACTCACCGGTGAAGGCGCGCTCGGTACCGGCCTCGCGCAGGACCTGGTACTCCTCCGGGCTCAGCTCCGCGCGCCACTGCTCCTCCGGCTTGTCGATCTCGTACCCCATCGACGGACCTCCTCAGCTCTCGCGGCTCGGGCTCTCCGGGCTCTCCGAGCTCTCCAGACGGGCGAGGATCTCCGGACCGAGGTCGGTGACATCGCCCGCGCCCATGGTGAGAACAAGGTCACCGGGCTTGGCCATTCCGGCGATCAGCCCGGGCACCGCGGCCCGGTCGTGCTCGGCGGTCACATCGGCGCCCCGGCGCGCGGCGGCGTCGATCACCAGGGCGCTGGTGATGCCCGGGACCGGGTCCTCGCGGGCGGGGTAGATGTCCATGACGACGGACGCGTCGGCGAGTGTCAGGGCCTCGCCCATCTCGGTGCCCAGCTCCTGCGTACGGCTGAACAGGTGCGGCTGGAAGACCACCAGGACCCGCCCCTCACCGGCGCCGCCCCGGATCGCCTCCAAGTCGGCGGCGATCTCGGTGGGGTGGTGCGCGTAGGAGTCGATGACCTGCACTCCGGCCGCGGTGCCCTTGAGCTGGAGCCGCCGCTTGACGCCGGTGTACACGGCGAGCGCGGGGGCGAGGTCGGCGGCGGGGACGCCCAGGGCGGCGCCCGCGGTGAGGGCGGCCACCGCGTTGAGCGCGTAGTGGCGGCCGGGGACGGAGACGGCGAAGGTGATCTCCGCACCGCCCAGGACCTCGGCGAGCCGCACGGTGACCTGGCTGGTCAGACCGTGCGGAACGATGTCCAGCACGCGGACGTCCGCGCTCTCGTCCTCGCCGTAGGTCAGGACCCGCAGCCCCTCGCGGCCCTTCACCCGGGAGGTCAGTTCACGGGCGCCGTCGTGGTCGGCGGAGATGACGAGCGCGCCGCCCGGCCGGACCCGGCCCACGAAGGTCTCGAAGGACTCGTAGATCTCGTCCATCGAGGCGTAGTTGGCGTGGTGGTCGAGCTCCACATTGAGGACGATGGCGACCTCGGGGGCGTACTTGTGGAAGCTGCGGTCGCTCTCGTCGGCCTCGGCGACGAAGATCTCGCCGCTGCCGTGGCGGGCGCTGGAACCGGGCGCGTCCAGGTCGCCGCCGATGACGTAGGTCGGGTCGAGACCGAGGCTGCCGAGGGAGACCGCGAGCATCGAGGTCGTGGTGGTCTTGCCGTGGGTGCCCGCCACCGCGATCGGCCGGGCGCCGTCCATCAGCGCGGCGAGCGCGTCGGAGCGGTGCACCACCGGGATGCCGCGCTCGATGGCGGTGACCAGTTCCAGGTTGTCGGGGCGGATGGCGCTGGAGATCACGACGCTGGTGGCGTCGGGGGCGATGTGCTCGGCGGCGTGGCCGAGGTGCACGGTGGCGCCCGCCTCGCGCAGCGCGGCGACGGTCGGGGAGTCCTTGGTGTCACTGCCCGCGACCTGTACGCCGCGCTGGGCGAGCACCTTGGCGACGCCCGACATCCCGGCGCCGCCGATGCCGATGAAGTGCGGTCGATCCAGCGCGTCGGAGGCGGTGCCGGCCGGTGCCATGTACGGGTCTCCCTGGTTCGCAGTTCGAGCTGTCGGCCCGATTCTCGCACCCCGCGCCGCCCGGCCCCGCCCATGGCCGAGACCGCCCGGCTCAGCCTCCCGTCGGCTGCCCCTCGTCGACGGCGTGGGAGAACAGCTTGAGCACGGGGACGCCCACCGTGTGGCGGGCGCGGGAGGCCCAGTCGCGGTGGAAGAACTCCTCCACGAAGTGCGGAGCGGTGAGCACGATCACCTCGTCGGCGCCGGTCTCCTCGACGACGCCGCGCAGCACGTCCAGCGGGCGGCGCTGGACGACATGGCCTCTGGCCTGGCATCCGGCCTTCTCCAGGGCCGCCACCGAGTGGGTGAGGGCGCGCTCGGCGGGCTCCAGCGCCTCGCTGCCCTCCGGTTCCTCACGCTCCTGGGCGGCCTGCTCCAGCTCGCCCAGCGCGATGTCGTCAATGGCCCGCAGCAGCCGGTCCTTACTGCCCCGGGGCTGCATCAGCACGATGAAGGAGACCGGATCGTCGCCGTGCAGGGTGGTGACGAACTCCACGTCGGCAGGGGTCAGGGGCTTCTCGATCATCAAAATGCTCGTGAACACGGCAGGCGCCCTTCTCCATTCACGGATCCAATAGCCGGAATCCAGGAATCCAGTCCGTTTACGCGTTTACTGCAACATTATTGGTAAATCCGACGGTAGCGGGTGAAAAGGAAACCGGCTTCCTCCAGGACGGACGCGAGAGCGAATCGTTCCGGTTCCACCAGAGCGGGACCGTTGACGATGCGCGCCGCATCCCCCCCGGCCAGCATGGGCGCCACCGACAGACACAGCTCGTCGAGTACCCCGGCTGCCGTGAACAGCCCCAGCAGCCTGGGGCCGCCCTCCGACAGCAGCCGGGTGTGGCCGCGCTCGGCGAGGGCGGCCACGATCGCCGCGGCGTCCACCCGCCCCGACTCCCGGTCTCCGGCGAGCACCACCTCGGCTCCGGCCGCGCGGGCCGCGGCCAGCCGCTCCTCGGGCGCCCGGCCGCCGGTGACCACCAGCGTCGGCACCACCGGCTCGGTGAACAGCGGCATCGAGAAGTCGAGGTCCAGGCTCGCGCTGACCACGGCGATGGCGGGCGCGGGGGCCTGCCCGAGCGCCGCCCGCCGCTCGGCGAACGCCTCCCGGGCCCGCGCCGGGCGGTATCCCTCCCGGCGCACGGTCTCCGCGCCGACGACCACGGCGTCGGCGAGCCCGCGCAGCACCCCGAAGATGCGCATATCGGCCGCGGAGGACAGCGGCTGCGAACGGCCGTCGTGATGGGCGGCGCCGTCCAGCGAGGAGACCATGTTGGCCCGCAGAAAGGCGCCCGTGGGGCCCGGCGGCCGGTCCGGGTAGGCATAGGCGTCGGCCAGCTCGTCCAGCCCCCATTCACGGTCCTCGGGGCCGCGGGGCGCGGCGGATCCGGTGGTGGGCTCGGTGGACAACGGGAACAGGCGTCGCATACGGCGCAGTGTGACATGCCTCCCTCTCGGACAGAGGCTCCATGAAAAGCGACTACCCTGGACTTCCGTGTCTGCACCAACCACCACTTCCGGCTCGGCAGGCCCGATAGCCGCCGAAGCCCCGGTCGCCCTCACCGCCCGCGCTCCGCACGTTCCGGCCGAGCGCCTGGTCTCCGAGATGGTGCCGCCGCCCCGCTTCGCCACGGTCAGCTTCGACAACTACATACCGGACCGCGATCAGCCCAGCCAGGCCGAGGCCGTCAAGACGCTCAGCGGGTTCGCCGAGGGGCTCGGCGGGGCGAGCGCGAAGGACGGCCGGCGCAGACACTGGTTCCGGCGGGAGTCCCGGCCCACCACCCCGAGCGGCCCGCGCGGGATGTATCTGGACGGCGGGTACGGCGTCGGCAAGACCCATCTGCTGGCCTCCCTCTGGCACGCGACCCCGGCCGCCCCCGAGCTCAAAGCGTTCGGCACCTTCGTGGAGCTGACGAACCTCGTCGGCGCGCTCGGCTTCCAGCAGACCGTGCAGACCCTGAGCGGCCACCGGCTGCTGTGCATCGACGAGTTCGAGCTGGACGACCCCGGCGACACCGTGCTGGTCTCCACGCTCCTCGGCAAGCTGGTCGAGGCGGGTGTGGCGCTGGCCGCGACCTCCAACACGCTCCCCGGCAAGCTGGGCGAGGGCCGGTTCGCCGCCGCCGACTTCCTGCGGGAGATACAGGGGCTGTCCGCCCGGTTCCGCACCCTGCGCATCGACGGCGAGGACTACCGGCACCGCGGACTGCCCGAGGCCCCCGCCCCGCACTCCGACGACACGGTCACCCGTGCGGCATACCGCACCCCCGGTGCCTCGCTCGACGACTTCCCCTCCCTGCTGGAGCATCTGTCCCGGGTGCACCCGAGCCGCTACGGCGCGATGTGCGACGGCGTCCAGGCCGTGTGTCTGACCGGGGTCGGCCCGGTGCCGGACCAGTCGACCGCACTGCGGCTGGTGGTGCTGGCGGACCGGCTCTACGACCGCGAGGTGCCGGTGCTGGCGTCCGGTGTCCCGTTCGACCAGCTGTTCAGCGAGGAGATGCTGCGCGGCGGCTACCGGAAGAAGTACTTCCGGGCGATATCCCGGCTCACGGCGCTGGCCCGGGACGCGAAGGGTCTCGCCGAGGGGCACAGCGGGCACTGAGCCGCCGGGATCCCCGGTACGGGTGGCATCGGGGCGGCGCGCGCAACCGACACGGATCAGATGGTTCCCGCGCGCGCGGGGCGCGTGATACACACGTGCGGTCATATTTCCTGTCCGCCAGCAGGGAGTTATCGCATGTCAGCGACACGACGTCAGGTCCTGGGACGCACCGGTGCGCTGGGCGCCTCCATCGCCTTCACCGGAAGCATCCCGGAGCTCTTCGCCGGTACGGCCGCGGCCGCCGGGTCCGATTCCGCCGGCGGGACCGCGGGCGGTGGCTACGGCCCGCTCGTCCCCGACCCCGACGGCCTCCTCGACCTCCCCGAGGGGTTCCGCTACCGGGTGCTGTCCCGGGAGGGCGACGAACTGCGCTCCGGAGAGGGCAAGGTCCCCAGCCACTGCGACGGCATGGCCGCCTTCCCCGGCCGCTCCAGCGGCAAGCACAGCCGCACCCACCTGGTCCGCAACCATGAGAACCGCGTGGACGCGGCGATCCGCGTCCCCACCGTCCAGGGCCTCACCTACGACCCGGCGGGTCTGGGCGGCTGTACCGCCCTGGAGCTCGACTCCCGCAACCACGTCCTGTCCGAACGCGTCGCCATCGCGGGCACCGCGGTCAACTGCGCGGGCGGGCCCACCCCCTGGCACACCTGGCTGACCTGCGAGGAGACCGAGGACCGGGCCGGGACCCACGGCTACACCAAGGACCACGGCTTCATCTTCGAGGTCGACCCCTACGACCCGCGCCGCACCGGCGCCGTGCCGCTCACCGCCATGGGCCGCTTCCAGCACGAGGCCATCGCGGTCGATCCGCGCAACGGCATCGTCTACGAGACCGAGGACGCCTTCGAGAAGCCGTTCGGGCTGTTCTACCGGTTCCGGCCGAAGAAGCCGCTCGGCGGCACCGGTTCGCTGCGCGCGGGCGGAGAGCTCCAGGCGATGCGGGTGCCGGGGGTACGCGACCTGTCGACGGTCCAGGAGACCGGCACCACCTTCGACCACATCGAGTGGGTGACGGTGCCCGATCCGCTCGCCAAGGAAACCCCCATCCGCTTCCAGGACTTCGGCTCCGGCGGCATCACCCACGCCCAGAAGCTGGAGGGCTGCTACTGGGGCGGGTCGTCGGTCTACTTCGTCTCCAGCTTCGCCAAGAGCGCGGACGGTTCGGCGGCCGACCACTACGGCCAGATCTGGCGCTACGACCCGCAGCGGCGGCGGCTCACCCTGGTGATCGTCTTCGGCCCGGACACCGACCTCCAACTGCCCGGCGAGTCCCCGGACAACATCACGCTGGCACCCAGCGGCGGCCTGATGGTCTGCGAGGACGGCGCGGGCGCCCAGCACGTCTTCGGGCTGACCCGGAGCGGCGAGGTCTATCCGATGGCCCGTGGACGGCAGAACATCGGCACCCCGGAGGAGCCGGAGTGGGGTGAGTTCGCGGGCGTCACCTTCGCCCCGGACCGCCGGACGATGTACGTCAACTGCTACACCCCGGGGACCACCTTCGCCGTGACGGGGCCCTGGCAGCACTAGGGTCCCGAGGGTCCCGCCCCCGCCCGCTGACGTCCCTCACGTCCGTCGCGAGCTGAGAACGCAGGCCAGCGCGGTCGCCCCGGCGGCGGCCGCGCCGGTCACGGCCAGCGGCAGCAGGGGCAGCGGTACGGCGCCGCTGTGCGACCCCGCAACCAGCCCCGACACCGCGGCATTCGCGGGCGAGGCGCCGGCCACCAGCACCAGCAGCGCGGTGACCGCGGTGGAGCAGATGGCCCAGCCGGGGCTGCGCAGCAGCGGCCGGTTGCACAGCGCGCCGACCGCCGTGCCGAGCAGCGCGCAGGCGAACGCGGCGAGCAACCCCGCGGCGGTCGCCTTCACCACCGGGATCCCGATCTGGTGATCCGCGGTGCGCGGGTCGCTGATGAGGGCGACGTACAGGGTCCCGACGGTGCCCAGCGCGAGCGCAGCGCCGAGCGCCGTGAGCACATAGGCCAGATGCACCCGGCCAGGTCCTGCCGCCGCGGCCGCGCAGTTGCGTGCCGCGGCGGGCTCGGTGGTGGCACACACCCTCACGAGCCAGGCCGCCACGGGGAGCAGCGCGGCGGCGGCATAGCCGAAGGAGTCGAGGATCGGATCCCCGGCCTGCACCGTGATGACCATGAACGCGGCGTAGAGCAGCACCGGCGGCAGCCAGCGCTGTGAGCGGGCCAGCAGGGCGGCCTGGTAGCGCAGCAGTGCGGTCATGAGACCTCCGGCCTCGTCGTCGGTGCCCCGGACCGCGTGTGCGGCACCTCCGCCACGGAGCGGATGTGCCACGGTGGCCGGGCGGTGAGCAGGGCCCGCAGCAGTGCGTCGGAGTGGGCCGCGCCGACGCTCAGCCGTACGGTGCGCCGCGCGGAGCCGCCGGCAAGCGGTGCCCGGCCGGCGGCTTCCCCGGCCCGCGGGTGCCCATCGCCGTGCGGCGCGGCGCCCACCGAGGCGATGTCCACCGGTTTGGTGGGCTCCCGGCCAGGCACCTCGCCCGGGCTCCCGGGCGATGCGGTTCGCCGCGTCATCTGTCCGTCGGCACACCCTGGCGGACCGGGCTCGCGGTGCGGCGCGCCGGGCAGGTCCGGCGGCAGGTCGGCGTCCGCCGGGCCCTCGGCGACGACCGCCACCCGCGGGCCCGCATCGCCCGTCGGGGCCGTTCGCGGCGCGTGCGGTACGTGCTCGCGCGGCCCCGCCACCGGCGGACGGTTCTCCGCGGCGCCCGGGCGTCGCTCGCTCTGCGCCGACGGTGCGCTGGGGGCGGCCGAAGCCGGTGCGGCGGGCCGCAGTTCGGCGTCGCATGGGGTCAGCCGGGCGTCGGCGACGCGGAACACCGCGTCGGCGGCACCGGACAGCCGCCGGGTGTCGTGGTCGACGAAGACCACCGCGCCGCCGTCGGCGACCCGCTCGGCGACGGCCGCGTCCAGTACGGTGCGCGCGGCCTGGTCGAGGCCGGTCCACGCCTCGTCGAGGACCAGCAGCCCGGGGGCGCCGAGCAACGCCTGTGCGACGGCCACCTTCTGGCTGGTGCCCTTGGACAGTTCGGCGAGCGGGGTGTCGGCGTGTTCGGCCGCGCCGAACCGTTCCAGCCACTCCCCCGCCCCACGCTCCGCCGCCGCCCGCCCCAGCCCGTGGATCCGGCCGAGATGGGTGAGATAGCCGCGGGCGGAGAAAGGGAGTTCGGCCGGGAACCGCTCGGGAACGTACGCGGTGCGCAGGCGGCCGGTGATGCTGCCGGTGCTCGGTGCGTCGATCCCGGCGAGCAGCCGCAGCAGGGTGGACTTCCCGCTGCCGTTGGTGCCCTCCACCCGGGTCAGCGAGCCCGGCGGCAGCTCGAGGTCGACGCCGCGCAGCACCCAGGGCCCGCGCAGACCGTAGCGGCGGCCGACTCCTCGCAGTCTCATGGCGGTTGAGCATAGGCAACCGGCGGATCGGCCGCCGTCACGGGTCAATTGCCGCCGTTCTTCTCCGGCTTGGCCTCACTCGGGCGCACGATCACGAACCCCTCCCCGTCCAGCCGGAGTTGGACGGCCTCGCCCGAACCTCCGCGCAGCATCGAGCCGATGCTCTGCGAGCGGTGCAGCGAGGTGCGCAGGGCGGTGCTCCAGCCGACGACGGCGTCGGTGTCCACGCACACGGGGTCGGTCGGGGTGACCGGGATGACGATGGGGTTGCCCTCGCATATCAGGCCGAGCCGTCCGCTGCCGCTGAAGACGGTGTTGAACAGACCGCCGCCCGTCATCCCCGCGCCCTTCATCATCTCGATCTTGTAGGCGAGGGAGGAGTCGAAGCACAGGACGTTGCGTCCGTTGATGGTGATGCTGTCGCCCGGGGCGAGGTCCACCAGAAAGCAGTTGGCCGCCTCATGGGCGAACCACGCCTCGCCGTGACCGCGGACGACCATGAGGGCCAGGCCCTCACCGGTGACCGCGCGCTTGAGGAACGTGCCGACGCCCTGGCCGTGTTTCTCGAAGGCGAGGTTGCCGCGGAAGGCGACCATGGCGCCCTGGCGGGCGTAACACTCGCCGTTGACCGCGTACTTGATCGACTTTGCGTTCTGAAGGGTCATCCCCGGCGCGGTGGCGAACTGGGCCATGTACTCGGGGGAGAAGAGATCACTCTGCATGTCCACATAATTCCGGGGTTACCGATTCTTCAGCAATATCCGGCCCGGCCCCGGACCGGCGCCCTGCTGGCAGACTGGGGCGCGTGACCAGCTCCGAAACCCACTCCGCGATCCGCTCCGAGGCCGGCCCGCGCACCAGCCCGTTCCGTCCCGCGGAGACCGACCGGGACGCCGCGCCGCAGTTCGTCCTGCCCCTGGTGGTCCGGATCGAGAAGGCCGCGCCCCCGGCCCTTACCGACGCCCTGGAGACGGCGGCCCGCGCCGTGCTGGTGCTGCTGTCGGACGAGCGGGCGACCGCGGCGGACGGCGAGTGGGCCGAGGCCGTACGGGCCTGGCAGGACGCCCGGATCCGCAAGGTCGTACGACGGGCGCGCGGCGCGGAGTGGCGGCGCGCCGGGACGCTGCCGGGCATCACGCTCACGGGACACGGTGGACGCACCCACGACGGCGGGGAGGACGGCGGGGGCGCCCCTCCGGCGGCCGAGGTACGGGTGTTTCCGCCGGTGCCGCTGGACGGCTGGCCGAAGGAGCTGGTCAAGCTCCAGGTGTCCGGCACCGAACTGGACGACCCGGAACCACCGGCCGTGCCCGACCCGGCCGGGCCGGTGTTGTGGATGAACCCGCATATCGACATGTCGGCGGGCAAGGCAATGGCCCAGGCCGGGCACGGCGCACAGCTCGCCTGGTGGCAGCTGACGGGCCCGGCGCGGGCGGCCTGGCGCGCGGCGGGCTTTCCGCTGGCGGTGCGTACCCCCTCGCCCGAGCGGTGGGCGGAGCTGACGGCGAGCGGACTGCCGGTGGTGCGGGACGCGGGCTTCACCGAGGTCGCCCCGGGGTCCTGCACGGTGGTGGCGGACCACCCGGCGCTGCGGCGGCGCTGACCGCCGCGGCGACGGATGGTCGACGCGACCGGCGTCGGCGCTCAGGTGGTGCGGCGCCTGCGGCGGATCGCGCGGGTGACCACCGGCGGCAGCACATCGGCGGCGAGCCGGCGGACCGGGGAGGGCGCGGGGCGGGCCGGTGCCGGCACGGAGCCGGAAGAGCCCACGGAGGACTCCCGGGGCACATCGGCGTAGCGGGAGCGCGGCGCGGCCGGGTTCGGGGGCTTGCCCGAGAACCGCAGCACCCGCCGCCCCGCGATCTCCTGCACGCTCGTGTGCATCGTCGACCGCCACTCCTCGTCCGCGAGCAACTCGTCCTGCAACGGCCCGGGGTCGCCCCAGGTGCCGTAGAGCTTCTGGGTGCTGAGGCACACCGGCCGCAGCCCCCGGGTGAACACCGCCTCCCAGGCCGCGGCGGCGACGCCCGGGGTGTGTTCGGAGCGGAAGTCGTCGAGGACGACCAGGCCGCCGGGGGCCAGCGCGCTGTGCGCGGTGTCGATGTCGCCCACCACATGCTCGTACAGATGTGAGGCGTCGACGTGCACAAAGCGGCAGCTGTCCGGGCCGACATGGCGCGGCACCACGGAGGTCGGCCCCTGGATGACACGGGGCAGCTCGTCGTGGAAGGCCAGGTAGTTCTGCTCGAAGGCGGTGCGGGTGAGGGTGGCGTACGACTTACGGGCCTCCGCCGCGTTCCGCTCGTCCGGCGCGTCGGCGTCGAAGAGGTCGCAGACCGTGAAGCACTCGTCATCGCCCAGATAGGCGGCGGTGAAGATGGCGCTCTTGCCCATGTAGGCGCCCATCTCCAGGAGGTCCCCGTGCTGCTCGTGGCGCTCCTGGCGGGTCAGGAAGCGGTCGAAGAGCACTTGGTCAAGGCTGGGGAACCACCCCTTGACGTCATTGAGGCTGCGGGGACGCTGCGCTGCTCGCGCGGTGGTGGCCGTCATGCTGCTCTCAGTTCCTCGGTTGCGTGCGGGTGGTGTGCGTGGCATTCGTGGCGTTCGGAGCGACGTCCGGAAGACGTGAGTGGCCGCCACGCTGACAGTGGAAGGCAACGCTGGAGGGTCCCTGTTGTGTGTGTTGTGTGACCGAAAATGCGAGACGAAGTGATGGCCATACCATGGCGAACCTGGGCATAGCGGGGCGTTGGATGGCCGGAAATCGACGTGAAGGCAGACTTCGGGGGACCCGCTGACCGCTCAGAAGCGGAGGACCGCCGCGATGCGGTCGTATCCGGACAGGGCCCCGTCCGGGACGAAGGCGACCTCGCTGCCGGTATCCAGCGCGGCCTCGATGATCTCGTCCACGATGTCCTCCTGGACCGCCGGGCCGTGCTCGGCGGCGCTCATCTCGGCCGCGTCGACCGGCACCAGATGCTCGTCGGTGACCCGCACCGGCTGCTGGTAGTTCTCCTCGACGACCAGCAGATCGATCCGGCCCTCCCGAACCACCTGCCACATCTCCTCGAGGCCGGCGGCGAAGGCACGCCGCCCCTGGGCCTGCTCGGTGCGCTGGATGACCCGCTCGGCGTGGCGGGCCGCCTGCTCGCCCAGCGCCGGGCGCAGCGCCTCGGCCAGCGCCCTGGCGGGGCCACCGGCCAGTCCGCCCTTGGGCACCCGGCTCACGGCGGCCTTCGCCGCCGAGCCCACCTCGTCCAGCAGGCTCAGCGCGGGCGCGAGCCCGACCAGATAGAGCGGGCGGGGATCGGTCGCGAGCAGGGAGTCCAGCCCGGTGTCGACCTGCCGCAGATACTGCCGGGTGCGCTCGTCGTCGTAGATGCCGGGCGCGTTGCCGATCCGCTCCTCGCGCTCCACGTCCTCGTTGTCGCCCGGCTCGGGCTCCATCGGGAATCCGGCCGCGCGCACCTGCTGGAGCGAGCCGTTGGAGCCGCCCCACAGCACGGTGCGGTCCGAGGCGACGGCCAGCACCCAGTACGGGCGGCTCCGCTCGCGCGCCGCGACCAGATTGCGGGTGAGGAAGGTGTCGCTGAACACGACGCGCTCGGGCGCCGTTCTCGGCAGTGACCAGACCTCGTACTCGCCCTTCGCCGCGAAGATCACCAGCGAGTCCAGGGCGTAGCGGAGGTCCGCGTCGGCCACCGCGCGGTCGAGCTGCCCGCTGATGTCGAAACGGGCCCCGCGCGGGACGTCGGGAGCCGCCTCCAGTCGTCGTTTGGCCTCGGCGACGAGGTTGCGCAGCCGCACCGAATCCTGTGCGTTGTGGGTTTCGCGGCGGTGGGTCGGGAGGGTGATGGTGACCGCCGGATAGGGCCTCTTGGCGCGGAGGGCGGTCAGCGTGCGGGATGTCAGACCTGTGGTGCGCATCGGCATCGTTGCCTCTCAACGCTGGTCATCACAGGATCCCGCAGGAGTGGCGGGGTCGCATCACGGACGGGGCCCGGACGCGAGACGCGGGTCCGCGGGAGTCCTTACGGACCGGTGACGGCACGGCGCGTACGCGGGCCGCGCGGTCCTCCCGGGCCTAGCGTCGCCACCATGCGCGTACTGGTCACCGGAGGCGCGGGCTTCATCGGCTCGCACATCGTCACCGCTCTCACCGCCCACGGCCATGAGCCGGTCGTCCTCGACGCCCTGCTCCCGGCCGCCCACCCGGCACCGCCGCCGCTGCCCGATGCCCGGTGGATCCACGCCGACGTACGGGACCGCGGGGCGGTGGCCGCGGCGCTGCGCGGGGTGGACGCGGTCTGCCACCAGGCGGCGATGGTCGGCCTCGGCAAGGACTTCGCGGACGCGCCGGACTACGTCGGCTGCAATGACCTGGGTACGGCCGTCCTGCTGGCGGCGATGGCCGAGCGCGGGGTGCGGACGCTGGTGCTCGCCGGGTCGATGGTGGTGTACGGGGAGGGGCGCTACGACTGCCCCCGCCACGGATGGGTGCGCCCCGGACCGCGCGCGGAGGCCGATCTCCGGGCGGGGCGCTTCGAACCGCCCTGCCCGGAGTGCGGCACCCCATTGGCGGCGGGTCTGGTCGGCGAGGACGCCCCGGCCGATCCGCGAAACGTGTACGCCACGACGAAGCTGGCCCAGGAACACCTGGCGGCGGCGTGGGCACGGTCGGTGGGCGGCCGCGCGGTGTCCCTGCGCTACCACAACGTCTACGGGCCGGGGATGCCGCGCGACACCCCCTACGCGGGTGTCGCCTCCTTCTTCCGCTCCGCGCTCGCGCGCGGGGAGGCGCCGACCGTCTTCGAGGACGGCGGACAGCGCCGGGACTTCATCCACGTGCGCGATGTGGCCGAAGCCAATGTCGCCGCGCTGGAGGCGGCGGCGGACGGGGCGGACGCGGCGCCCGTGGGTGCGCTGACCGCGTATAACACGGGCAGCGACGAGCCGCACACGGTGGGCGAGATGGCCGCGGCCCTGGCGGAGGCCCACGGCGGCCCCGCGCCGGTGGTCACCGGCGACTACCGGCTGGGGGACGTCCGCCACATCACCGCCTCGTCGCGGCGGATCCGGGAGCGGCTGGGGTGGCGGGCGACGGTGCCGTTCGCGGAGGGCATGACCGAGTTCGCCCGCGCCCCGCAGCGCGCGGCCGGGCTCCGGCCCGACCCGGTCCCGTAGGGGTCCGTCGTCAAAGGGGCCGCCCTGCTCCCGACGCCCGGCACCCCGGCTCGCCGCCGTGCGGGCCACGGCCGGGCCCCGCGGTGGCGGAGTCCGCCCCGTCGTGCCGGCGAGGGCCGGCCGCCCTCAGGACGCGGAAGCGACCCGGTCGCCCGCCCCTCGGGGGCCGGTGCGCGATGGCGCTGCCGTACGGGCCGTGTGCCCGCGGCCTCGGTGCCACACCGATGCGCTGTGCGCCCCCGTCGGCGTCGAGACCCGGCGGGGCGTACGGGAGCGGCGCGGCCGTCGCCCACCACCCCGGACCGGCCGTCGCCCACCACCCCCGGACCGGCCGTCGCCCACCACCCCCGGGCCGGACGCCGTCCCGGCTACCCGCGCGCCGCCGGGAGACGGACCTCGAAGCGGCAGCCTCCGTCGACGTTGTGAACCGCCGCATGGCCCTCATGGGCTTCGACGATGCCGCGGACGATGGCGAGGCCCAGGCCCGCGCCTGCCGGTGGGGTACGGGCGTGGCTGCCGCGCCAGCCGGTGTCGAAGACGCGCGGGAGGTCCTCCTCGGGGATGCCGCCGCAGCCGTCCGTGACCGACAGCACGACATGCTCCGCCTCCCGCCGGGCGGCGACCGCGACCGTACCGTCGGCCGGGGTGCGGCGGATGGCGTTGATCAGGAGGTTGCCCAGGACGCGGGTCATCTCCTTGCCGTCGGCCTCGATGGGAACGGCGTCGACGGGATCGCCGATCAGCCGTACGCCCAGTTCCCGGGCCAGTGGATCGGCGCCCGCGAGGGCGTCGCCGACCAGGTCGTGGACGGAGATCCGGGTGAGGCTGAGGGACAGCGCACCGGCGTGGATGCGGGAGAGTTCGAAGAGGTCGCCGACCATGCCGTTGAGCCGTTCCACCTCGGTGCGGATCTGGCGCAGATAGCGCTCCGGGTCGGGGACCACCCCGTCCTCCAGTGCCTCGGACATCGCCCGCAGCCCGGCCAGCGGGGTGCGCAGATCGTGGGAGATCCAGGCGACGAGCTCACGGCGCGAGGACTCCAGGGCCCGTTCACGTGTCCGCGAAGCGGCCAGTTTTTCGCTGGTGTCGGCCAGTGCGCGGCTGAGGGCGGCGAGTTCGGCGGTGGCCTGGCCGTCGGGGGCGGCGAAGTCGCCGCCGTCGCCGAAGGAGCGGGCGGCCTGCGTCAGCGCGTTGCTCCGCGCCACGACCCAGCGGCCCAGCAGCAGCGCGGTGGCCATCGACACCACGGCGGCCATGGCGCAGACGGTGGTGACGACCGTCAGGTCGTGCGGGGACAGGAACATGGCCCACGCGACGGCGAGGGTGCCCGCGAGCATGGCCGTCACCGTGACGGCGGCGACGACGGCGAGGGACACGGCGACGGACCGTCCGCGCAGCAGCCGCAGCGCCAGCGCGCCCAGCAGACCGGCCGCCGCAGCGCCGAGGAACGCGAACAGGGCTATCAGCAGCACGTCATGCATGGTGATCAGCCCTCGTGCCGCGCGGTCTCGGACGGGGCGTCGAAGCGGTAGCCGACGCCCCAGACCGTCTGGATGAGACGCGGCGCGCCCGGATCGACCTCGATCTTGCCCCGCAGCCGCCGCACATGGACGGTGACGGTGGACAGATCACCGAAGTCCCAGCCCCAGACGTCCCGCATCAGCTCCTCGCGGGTGCACGCCACACCGGGGTTCCGCAGCAGGTGGGCGAGCAGGTCGAACTCGCGCAGGGTGAGGGCGAGTTCACGGCCGTCCCGGGTGGCCCGGCGGGCGGCGGGGTCGAGGGTGATCCCGGCGTGCCGGAGCACCCCGTCCGGCCGCGCGGGACCGCCACCCGCGCCGTCGGGCGCCCCGCCGAGGGGGACCGCGCGCGGGCCGGTGCGGCTGCGGCGGAGTACGGACTCCACACGCAGCACCAGTTCGCGCGGGCTGAACGGCTTGGTCACATAGTCGTCCGCGCCGATCTCCAGGCCGAGGATCCGGTCGTCCTCGTCGCCGCGCGCGGTGAGCATGATGACCGGCACCGGCCCCTTGTCGCGGAGCGTGCGGCACACCTGGAGTCCGTCCATGCCCGGCAGCATCAGATCGAGGACGACCAGGTCGGGCCAGCGGGCGGCGGCGCGGGCGAGCGCCTCGGGGCCGTCGGCGGCCCGGTCGACGTCATAGCCGGCGCGGTCCAGGTATCCGGCGACGACCTCGGCGACGGTCGGGTCGTCGTCCACCACGAGAACCCGGCCGGGGTTGGGGGTCTGCTGCATGCCCACACCCTCGCACCAGGCCGGACCCGGGCCCACCCCGGGGCGGGCGGGGGCGGGGCGACGTCCGCGTTTTGTAAGGACGCGAAGTCCGAAATGCCGCTTTGTTCTTCGTAGTGTGGAGCGCGTGAGACCTGCGATCCCTCCCCGAGCCGACGTCCCCCGTGCCGATGTTGTCCTGCCGTGCCTGGACGAGGCCGCCGCCCTGCCCTGGGTGCTGGCACGTATCCCCGACGGCTGGCGCGCCATCGTCGTCGACAACGGCTCCACCGACGGCTCGGCCGCCGTCGCCCGCGCTCACGGCGCGACCGTCGTGTACGAACCCCGCCGTGGTTTCGGATCGGCCTGCCACGCCGGACTGCTCGCCGCCGAGGCGGAGTTCGTCTGCTTCTGCGACTGTGACGCCACGCTCGACCCCGGGCTGCTGACCGGCTTCGTCACCACCCTCGCCGAGGGCGGTGCGGACCTGGTGCTCGGACGCCGCCGTCCCCAAGGGCCGGGCGCCTGGCCGGTGCACGCCCGGCTCGGCAACCTCGCCCTCGCCCGGATGCTGCGCCGCCGGACCGGCCTCGCGCTGCACGACCTCGGCCCGCTGCGGGCCGCGCGGCGCGAACCGCTGCTGGACCTCGGCCTCACCGACCGGCGCAGCGGCTATCCGCTGCAAATGGTGGTGCGGGCGTCCGACGCGGGGTGGCGGATCGAGGAGCGCGATGTGCCGTATCTGCCGCGCGCGGGGAGGTCGAAGGTCACCGGCACCTGGCGGGGCACCTGGCACGCGGTGCGGGACATGCGGGCGGTGCTCCACGACCGGTCGTCGGCGCCCGTCGCCAGGGTGAACGGCCCGGCGAGGACCGCCCGGTGAGCCCCGCGCGGAACGAGGCGGGAGGGGGGATCACCCTGCTCGTCATCGCCAAGGAGCCGGTGGCGGGCCGGGTGAAGACCCGGCTCACTCCCCCGTACACCCCGGCGGAGGCCGCCGCACTCGCCGAGGCCGCGCTCGCCGACACCCTGCGGACCGTGGCCGATATGCCCGCGCGGCGCAGGGTGCTGGCGCTCGACGGCCGTCCGGGGAGCTGGCTGCCGCCGGGCATCGAGGTGGTGCCGCAGTGCGGCGGCGGTCTCGACGAGCGGCTGGCGGGCGCGTTCGAGGGCTGCCGGGGGCCCACCCTGCTGATCGGCATGGACACCCCCCAGATCACCCCCGCCCTCCTCGCCCCGGTCCTGGACGCCGGCGGCTGGACCGGCTGCGACGCGTGGTTCGGCCCGGCCGCCGACGGCGGCTTCTGGGCCCTGGGGCTGGCCGAACCGGATCCCGGGCTGCTGCGCGGAGTGCCGATGTCCACCGCCACCACCGGTGCCGTACAGCGGCGTCGGCTCACCGATGCCGGGCTGCGGGTGCGCGATCTGCCGACGCTGCGCGACGTCGACACGGCGAGCGACGCCCTGGAGGTGGCGGCCGCCGCCCCGGGCGGCCGGTTCGCCCGCACCCTCGCCCGGCTGTCGGCACGGGCGGCCACCCGATGACCGCGGCCGGGTCCATACGGAACGGGCCGGCGACGGACACCTCGCTGCGCGAGCGGCTCACCGGCTCCAACGGCCGGGGAAACCCCACCTCCTGGCGTGCCGACCCCTATACGCGAGCGCTGCGCGCCGGACGCGGGCCGCTGTTCCTGCGCCGTGCCGACGGGTTGCTGCTGCCGCTGGAGGTCGAGCGCTGGTGCGCGGACGCCGACGCCGCCGACCGCACCGTGCTGAAGCGGTGCCGGGGCCCCGTCCTCGACATCGGCTGCGGCCCCGGACGGCTGGTGGTCGCGCTGGCCGTGCTCGGCCGTCCGTGCCTGGGCATCGATGTGAGCCGCGCGGCGGTCGCCCGCACGGTCGGGGCGGGCGGCCCGGCGCTGTGCCGCTCGGTGTTCGAGCCGATGCCGGGTGAGGGGCGCTGGGGTACGGCGCTGCTGATCGACGGCAACATCGGCATCGGCGGCGATCCGCGGGCCCTGCTCACCCGGGTCGGCCAGGTGCTCGCCCCGGACGGACTGCTGCTGGTGGAAGTGGCGCCGGAGGACATCGACGAACGGGTGCGGGTACGGGTGGACAACGGACGCGGTGGCGTCGGCGCGGACTTCCCCTGGGCCCGGGTGGGCACCCCGGCCCTGCTGCGCCACGCCCGCGCGGCGGGCTGGACCGCCATCGAGCGCTGGTCGGCGCTCGACCGCGACTTCGTGGCCCTGCGCCGCACGACGCCCGGACCCCGCGGGGCCACCGAACGCTGAGCCCTGTCCGGCCCCGCGACCCCGGTCGGCGGTGCGGTGTCCTCCCACCCGCACCGCCGACCGGCCTACGGCCGCCCCTCCGGCCCGCGTTCGCGTACTCGCCCGGGTGGCCGACCTGTCGCGGCGCGCGGCCGCCACCAGACCCGGACCCCGCCGCCCGTTGCACAGCGCGGTGCCCCCGGCGCACGTTCGCCACCCCATCCGGGCGACCCGCCGTCGTGGCGCGCGGCCACCACCAGACCCGAGCCTCACCGCCCATTGCGAAGCCCGGTGCCCACGGCACACGTTCACCACCACACCCGGACGACCCGCCCGTCGCGGCAGGCGGAGCCCACGGCGCGCGGCCAACCGCATACGAATGCCCCCGCCGAAGCGCTCGGACCGCTGCCACGGCCTCCGGCCGCGCGGCGCGCCCAGGGCACGTGGCGGGTGCGCTCCCGTCGCAGCACGCTGACGGGCGGGCCCATCGACGGCGAACGCCCGAAGCGCACCCCGCCACGTACCGCAGGCGCAGCGCCTCCCCGCAGGCAAGCGGACCCCAACCCACTCGGCGGGCCCCCAAGGGGCCCACCGCGTCGGGGCGGTGAGCGTCCGCCGCTGCGGTCGGCACAGCGCCCGCGCCCCCGCCGGACGGCGGGGAGGCGCGGGCGGGCGCTGCGTCGCAAGGGGCGAGGAGTCCGTCAGGGGCTCACCTCCGGCGCGCGGCCGGGGCGTGCGCGCCACCGCCGCAGGGCCAGCCACAGGGCCGACACGGCGAACAGCACCGCGGTGATCAGCAGCCAGCGCCGCGGGAAGATATCGGCCGACAGCCCGGTCGAACGTTCGTAGCGCCGTGTCTGCTCACCCAGGATCAGCGGGAACCAGACCAGCAGCAACAGCCCGGAGACGAAGGCGGGTACCCGGATGTGGTTGATCCAGACGGCGGGGGCGGGCAGGACCGCGCTGACCGCCCGGTCGGCGAGCGCGTACAGCGGCAGCAGCACCAGGTCGTGCAGAAGGGCCGCGCCCACGATCCAGAGGGCGATGCCGAACCAGTCGCCGCTCAGCAGCCGGACACCGGCGTAGGCGGTCAGCGCGAAGGAGCACAGCAGCAACAGCAGATGCCACGGGGACGCCCCGTAACGCCCCCTCACAGCGTCTCCCCGAAGCTCAGCCGCCCGACCCATTTGGTGTTCTGCACACCGGGCGCGCCGGGGACGATGATGCGCGCGGGATAGCCGTGATCCGGTGACAGATCCGCGCCGTTGACCTTCAGGGCGAGCAGTGAGCGCGGGTCGCGGACCTGGTTGTCGCGCAGGGCGACGGTGCGGAAGGAACCGTGTCGCTGTACGGACTCCACCAGGACGCCCGGCGGTCGGTCGCGGTGGCCGACGAGCGCGGCGAGGTCGGCCAGCCGTACCCCCTCCCACCGCTGGTCAGGGGTGGACCAGCCCTCCACGCAGGCGATGGGCAGCCGTGCGCCGTGCTGGGGCAGCCGCAGCACCTGCTGCCGGGTGAGGACGAGTTCACGGTCCCCGCCGCGTACCACCAGCCGCCAGTCGGAGCCCATGTCGCGGGCGCGGATCCCGACGCCCGCGGCGGTCTTGTTGATCTGGAAGCCATTGGGGCCGCGGCCGGGTTCACGGTTGTGCGGGGCGAGCAGCGCGGTCTCGCGCAGCGGGCCGCCGATGCTCTGGCCCGCCGTCACCACCAGCAGGGCGGCCGACCCTGCGCCGACCATCCCGAGCGCACCTCGGCGCGACATGGTGGGCGGGGCCGGGTCGGGGCTCACCAGACCGGTGTCGTCGGGCGGTTCGGGCCGGGTGCGGGAGACCGGCGTACGCAGCTCCGCCCGCAGATCACGGCCCTTCAGCGCACGAACCATCCGGGGGAAGCGCAAGGCCACATGGACGACAACAGCGGCCATGAAGATCCACGCGCCGTAGAAGTGCAGCGGGTAGAAGGAGCCCGGGAAGACGTAGTCCAGCTGGACGTTGAGCACCCCGGTGGCGAACTCGAAGAGCCCGCCGCCCACCAGCGCCAGCAGCGAGAGCCGCTCCAGCCCGTGTGCCACGGAGCGCACGGCAGGCCGCTCGAAGAGCTTGGGGATGACCGACCAGAGCTTCGCCAGCAGGACGGGGACGAGCACGATACCGAGCGTGACGTGGACCCCCTGGTTGACGCCGTAGAGCCAGGAGGGGTGCGTCGGCCAGGAGAAGAGATAGAAGCCGAGCAGCCCCTTGTCCGGTGTCTTGTCGTTGACCGGTGACAGATCGGGGTTGTAGGCGGCGTACGACAGCAGACCGGTCACGAAGAGCACGGGGATGCCGACGAGCAGCACCAGGCCGAAGACGGAGGTCAGCCAGGGGCCGCGCAGGGGGCTCCGCCACGGGGTGCGGTGCCCGCGGCCGAGGTGGGGAGGGTTGCTCATGGCTCGACCGTAGGACCGCTCGGGCGCTTTCCGGGGGCTTGAACCGATGACAAAAGTCTGACGTCAGGGCGGTCGGCTCGGGGCGTGCCGCCAGGATCTGACGGTTCGATGACAGGGCGCGCCGCGACCGCCCGACGCCCGGTTCCGCGACTTAGCGTGACGTCGTGAAACTCCCTCTCCGCACCGTGAAGCTCCCCCTCCGCACCGTGAAACTCCCCCTCCGTACCGCCGGCGAGCCCCGTCCCACCGCGGACCCCGGGCGGACCGGCCGCCGCCCGGATGTGCTGACCGCCGTGGCGGGCGCCGTCCTCTTCGCGGTGGCCGCCGTCGTCGGCACCCTGATCCAGCGCGCCGACCACTCCCTGTACGTCGACTGGGCGCCGCTGTACGCCGACTGGCTGCCCCATGTGGGGCCCGGTACACCCGCCGCCCTGACCGTCGCCGCGGCCGTCGTCGTCCACGGGCCGCGGCTGGCGCTGCGGCTGCCCTGGCGCGGGCTGCTGGCGGCGGTGTGGGGGACGGCCATGGTGTGGACGTGGTCGCTGGCGCTGGTCGACGGCTGGGGCCGGGGCGTGGCCGGGCGGCTGACCCAGCGCCATGAGTATCTGCGCGGGGTGGACCGGTTCCATGACATCGGCGCGACGCTGCGCGGGTTCACCGATCACATCCTGCTGACCCAGCCCGACCACTGGCCGGCGCATATCGCGGGCCATCCGCCGGGCGCGGTGCTCACCTTCGTCGGGCTGGACCGGCTGGGCTTGGGCGGCGGGGCGTGGGCGGGGACGTTCTGCGTCACGGTGGGGAGTTCGGCGGCGGTCGCGGTGCTGGTCGCCCTGCGCGCGCTGGGCGAGGAACGAGCGGCACGCACCGCCGCCCCGTTCCTGGTGCCGGCCCCGACGGCGGTGTGGGTGGGGGCCTCCGCGGACGGCTACTTCGCGGCCGTGGCGGCGTGGGGTCTGGCGCTGCTGGCGCTGGCGGCGCGGCGTACGGTCCGCGCCCCGGGGGCCGTGGCGCTGGCCGCGGGGCTGCTGCTGGGGTTCACCGCGTATCTCTCGTACGGGCTCACCCTGCTGGCGCTGCCCGCCCTGGCCGTGCTGGTGCTCGCCCGTACGGCCAAGCCGCTGCCCTGGGCGCTGGCCGGAGTGGCCGCGGTGGCGGGGGTGTTCACCCTGTCCGGGTTCGCGTGGTGGGAGGGGTACGACCTGCTGGTGGACCGCTACTACCAGGGCGTCGCCTCGGACCGGCCGTACGCCTACTGGGTGTGGGCCAATCTCGCCGTCGCGGGGGTCGCCGCCGGTCCGGCCTGTGTGGCCGGGGCGCGCCGGGTGGTGGTGGCCGCCCCGGGGGCGGTACGGCGGCTGCGCGGAGGCGGTTCGGGCGGGCCGGACAGTCTGGTGGTGCTGACCTTCGCCGCGCTGCTCGCGCTGACCGTCGCCGATCTGTCCGGTATGAGCAAGGCGGAGACGGAGCGCATCTGGCTGCCGTTCCTCCTCTGGCTGCTGCCGGGGGCCGCGTTGCTGCCCGCACGGGACCGGCGTCATTGGCTCATGGTCCAGGCCACGGTGGCACTTCTGGTCAATCATCTGCTGTTGACCGGATGGTGAGGGTGCCGATGTGAAGGGCAGGTGATATTTCTGTGATACTGGAGGGGGATGTACATCTGTACTGGTGCTGGGGGCGGACCCGTTGAAGGCGCTGAAGATCATGAAGGCGTGGAAGGTTTTCATCGCGCGGAGCGCCCACGGTGTGGTGGGGCCCCTCGGCGCGCTCACGGCCGTGGCCGTCGTCGTGGCCCTGCTGATAGCCCTGACCTCGCGCGGAGGCGCGGAGGACGCCCCGGACGGAGACGTCCCGGCGGCCGCCGCCTCCCCGAGGTCGGACCGTTTGCCCAAGGAGGCGAAAAAGAAGAAGGAGAAGTACGCCGACTGGGACGGCAAGGTCAAGGTCCTTGGTGACGGCTCCACTTCCTACACCGGCCGGCAGCCGAAACAGCTGAAGCCGCGGAAGCTCAAACCGGGCGAGAAACCGCCGCAGTTCGTGGTGTTCTCCTGGGACGGTGCGCTGGAGGGCGACGATCATCTCTTTGCGCGATTCCGCCAGGTCGCCAGGGAGAGCAATGCCACGATGACGTTCTTCCTGAGCGGTATGTATCTGCTGCCCAAGTCGAAGAGCGATCTGTATCGGCCGCCGCAGCACAAGCAGGGATCGGCCGCCATCTCCTTCCCCACCGACGAGCACATCCGGGAGACGCTGGAACAGCTGCGCGGCGCCTGGCAGGAGGGCAATGAGATCGGCTCCCACTTCAACGGCCATTTCTGCGGCACCAAGGGCGGCGAGGACTGGACGACCGAGGAGTGGAAGAGCGAGACCGAGCAGGCGTATTCGTTTGTGAAGAACTGGAAGACCAACACCGGTTTCACCGACGTCAAACCGCTGCCCTTCGACTACGACGTGGAACTGACGGGCGGGCGCGCGCCGTGCCTGGAGGGACAGAAGAATCTGCTCCCGTTGATCAAATCGCTTGGCTGGCGCTATGACGCCAGTTCACCGGGAGACTTCCAGATGTGGCCGTCGAAGCTCAATGACATCTGGAACTTCCCGCTTCAGCTGGTGCCCTACCCGGAGACCGAGAAGCAGGTCCTGTCGATGGACTTCAACTTCCTCGACAAGCAGTCCGGGGACAGCACCGAAGGCGATCCGGCAAAATACGCGGAGTGGGAGCGGCTGACCCGCGAGGGCTATCTGAACGGCTTCGAGCGCGTCTATCACGGCAGCCGCGCCCCGCTGTTCATCGGGAACCACTTCGAGACCTGGAACGGCGGCATCTATATGCAGGCCGTCGAAGACGTCATGCGCGATGTCTGCCCTCGTAAGGGCGTGCGCTGTGTGTCGTTCAAGCAGCTCGCCGACTGGCTCGATGTACAGGACCCCGAAGTGCTGGCGAAACTGCGGATGCTGGATCCCGCGGAATCCCCGGACTGGCGCACCTTCACCAAGAAATAGCCGGTCCGGCTGCTGCTCCTCCCTCACCCCCGGGGAATCCTCCCCGGGGGTGATCGCGTCTCATTCGCGGGCGGCAGCGGTCATATAGCGCGTCCAGATGGACAGCGGATAGGTGTCCACCGAGGGGACCGCGCCCGGCCCGCCCAAGTCCTCCAGCGGCAGCAGCTCCTGGGTCTTGGGGTCCACCCGCGACAGCGACACCGCCGTGGACAGCTTCTTGGTGTAGCCGACGAACCAGGCCGAGGTGCCGTCCTGCGCCATCCCGCGCTTCCCGGCCACATCGGATCCCGCGGCGCCGGCCGCGTGCGCCGAGCCCGTCCCGCTCTGGACGGCGCCGTGCAGCGCGTCGTCCACCTGGTTCGCGACGGTCTCGCTGAACGCCCGCTGCGTACGGTCCCTCCGCAGCTGGAACTTCTGCCCGTTACGGGTGAGCCCGCTGACCGAGTACGGCGGGGTGTGTATGCCCTTGGCGGCGAACGTCCCGTAGGCGCTGGCCATCCGGATGGAGCTGGGGGTGGCGGTGCCGAGCGAGAACGCGGGCACCCGGGCGCCGAAGCTGCTGGGCAGCATCCCCGCGTCGATGGACGCCTGACGGACCCGGTCCAGGCCGACGTCCATACCGAGCTGCATCATCGGGGTGTTGATCGACTGCACGATCGCCTGGCGCAGGCTGACCTGCCCATAGGACCTGTCAGCGTCGTTGGCCGCCCGCACGATCTTCCCGCTGCGGTCCCAGTACGGCCCCTCGGGCGTCCGCACGGCCACCTTGTTGTTGCCGTCGTAAAGGCTTGTGGGGGTGACGGGTTTACGCGGGCCCTCGCGGTCGAGCAGCACCCCGTCGCGCAGCGCGGCGGCGTAGACGAACGGGGTGAAGGCCGTACCGGCGGGCACGTTGGAGGCGTTGGCATCGTTGAACCCCTGCTCCAGATAGCCCGGGCCGCCGTACAGCGCGGCGATCCTGCCGTCCGGCGCCACGGAGGCGGCGCCGATCCGCACATGGCGATCGCCGCGCCGGTCCTTGGGGTCGAACGAGGCGCGCGCCTTCTTCACGGCCTTGGCCAGCGTGTCCACCTTCGGCTTCTCGAAGGTGGTGTGGATCTGGTACCCGCCGAGGTCGAAGTCGGCGTCGGAGATATCGGTGTGGGAACTGACATACGCGCGGGCGGTCTCCACCAGATAACCGACCTGTCCGGTCAGCCCCTCGGGTTTGGGCGGTGCCTTGGGCTCGGGGAACTTGGTGTACTTCGCGCGCTCTTCGGGTGAGAGCTTTCCGATCTCGACCATGCGGTCGAGCACCCACTTCCAGCGGTCCATCACGCGCTGGCGGTTCTTCTCGCCGAGCGTGGGGTCGAACGACCCGGCGCCCTTGAGCAGTGAGGCGAGCAGCGCGCCCTCGCTCGGATTCAGCCGCGAGACGTCCTTGCCGTAGTACGCGTAGGAGGCCCGCTGAATACCGTAGGTGCCACGGCCGAACCAGCTGGTGTTCAGATACTGCTCGAGAATCTCCTCCTTGCTCATCCGGTCGTCCAGCTTGATCGCGATGAACATCTCGGTGAGCTTGCGGGAGAAGGTCTGGCGCTGATTCAGATAGGCGTTCTTCACATACTGCTGGGTGATGGTGGAGCCGCCCTGGGTCTCCCCGCCGGTCACCATCCGGGTCGCGGCACGCATCAGCCCGGCGGGCGAGACCCCGCTGTCGGAGTAGAAACTGGCGTTCTCGGCGGCCAGCACGGCCCACTGGACCTTTTCCGGCACCTTGTCGAGGGGAACCTCCTGGCGGTTGACCGGTCCGGTGCGGGCCATCTCGCTGCCATCGGCCCAGTAGTAGACATTGTCCTGCTGGGTGGCGAAGTCGTTCAGGTCCTCGGGTATCTCGGTCCGCATATAGAGAAAGCTCAGCAGCCCGGTCATGATGCCCAGACAGAAGAGGAAGAACAGGGACGTCTGACGCCATGACGGCAGCCAGCGCCACACCCCCCGCCGGCCCGCCCGGGGATAGTCCAGCCGGACGCTCCCGGCCGCCCAGCGACGCAGCAGCATGAGCCTGCGCCCCGAGGGGGCCAAACGACGGCGGCGGCCCGGGAAAGCCGGTCCGCGGCGGATCTTCGGCGGAGCGGCACGGCGGTGCTTCCGATGCTTCCCCGCCGCGTTGCTGTCGCTGCTGCCCTGCACTTCTTTTCCCCCACGCTCACTCCGCGCGCGGGCGCGGCACAAAGAGGTGATCTTCCTTCCCCCCATGACCACACGATCCTATTTTCCCCTCCGAACACCTGTCGCCACAGGGGTCCAAAATTTTGTAACAGTGACGATATTCGGCAACTCGGGACAGCCGGTGATCATTCGCCCCACCCGGGCACCCCCGCCGCGGCGGCCGAGGACGGGCCGCCGGGGCGCCCGGACCGTCCGCGCCCCGGCCCCCGCGGCACCTGCCGGGGTGAGCGGCAGAAGCTCAAATGAACCTCTGAACCGGACGGCCCGGGGATTCGTCCTCTCCCTGTGGGGTCATTACCCCGGCACGCGAGAACACACCGCGCGGAACGCGGGACGGAACGAGGAGGGGGAGCCATGGTGCGCCTCGGTACCGGAATCGGCTGGCGACCGGAAATCGCCGATGACATCGCGGGACTGCCCGGCATCGACTGGGTGGAGGTGGTCGCGGAGAACGTCTGCCCCGGCCATGTGCCCGACGCGCTGGAGCGGCTGCGCGAGCGCGGGACCACCGTGGTGCCGCACGGCGTCTCACTGGGCCTGGGCGGCGCCGAACCGCCCGACCCCGAGCGGCTCAAGGCCCTCGGCGAGCGGGTGGAGGCGCTGGGCGCGCCCCTGGTCACCGAGCACATCGCGTTCGTACGGGCCGGGGGCCCGCTGACCGCGTCACCCGTGATCGAGGCGGGCCATCTGCTGCCGGTGCCCCGCACCCGGGACGCGCTCGACGTGCTCTGCGAGAACGTCCGGATCGCGCAGGACGCCCTGCCGGTGCCGCTCGCGCTGGAGAACATCGCGGCGCTGATCTCCTGGCCCGGCGAGGAGATGACGGAGGGGCAGTTTCTGGCCGAGTTGGTGGAACGGACCGGGGTGCGGCTGCTGATCGATGTCGCCAATCTGCACACCAACCACGTCAACCGGGGCGAGGACCCGGCCAGGGCTCTGGACGAGCTGCCGACCGAGGCCATCGCCTATGTCCATGTGGCGGGCGGTGTGGAACGGGACGGGGTCTGGCACGACAGCCATGCCCATCCGGTGACCCAGCCCGTGCTCGACGTCCTCGCCGAGCTGTGCGCGCGGACCGTACCGCCCGGCGTGCTGCTGGAGCGCGACGAGGATTTCCCGGCGGCCGAGGAGCTGGCGGGCGAACTCGACGCGATCCGCGCGGTGACGGCGGCGGGGACGGCGACCCCGTGCACCCCGGAGGCGTCCCCGGACGCTCCCCCGGTGATGGACGGCCCCGGCGAGGCCGCGCTCGACGCCGCCCGGCAGCGGCTCGCGCTCGCCCAGACCTCCCTGCTGTCCGCCCTCGTCGCGGGCACTCCGGGCCCCGAGGGCTTCGACCGGCGGCGGCTGCGCGTCCAGAGCACGGCGCTGACGGCCAAGCGGGTCTCGGTGATCGCCCATGTGGCGCCCGAGCTGCCGGAGATCCTGGGCGACGGATTCCGCCCGGCCTTCCTGGCGTACGCGGACCGCCGCCCGATGACCGGCGGCTACCGCCGCGACGCCCTGTCGTTCGCCGAGTACCTGCTCGCCGACGACCTGCCCCGGGACCCGGCGGCACGACGGCGGCTGACCCAGTGGTGGAAGGAGCGGTCGGGGCCCGCCCCGCTGCCGGTGAACCCCGCGGTGCGGTTCGCCCGCGCCCTGCGCCACGCGCTGAGCGGAAGGTGAGAGACATGGATACGGCAGCGGTTCTGATCTACGTGGCGGTCGCGGCGTCCTCGGTGGCCCTCATCGTGGGCACCGTCCGCTCCCGCAGGGCGGCCGACGGCCAGGTGTACGCCCGGGCACACGACGTCCTGGAGGCGGCGTTCCTGGCGGGCGGGCCGGGCCGGGTGGCGGACACCGTGATCAGCACGATGCACGAGGACGGACGGCTGGCGGTCGGTGGCCCCGGGGTGGTCTCGGTACGCCAGCCGGTCGCGCATCACCCCGTCGAGAACGCGCTGCTCAGGCACTGCGCCGACGCGGAGCACGGCGGACTGGCCCTGCTGCGCCGGAAGCTGATGCGCAGTTTGGAGGTGCAGGCGATCGGCGACGGGCTGGCGCGCCGCGGGCTGATGGTGCGGCCCGAGGCCATCCGCTTCTGGCGGCGCTGGGCCATCACGCAGATCGTGGCCTGCTGGCTGGGGGCGTTCGCGGCCGGCTGGGGGACGACGAAGCAGGACAGCGACAGCTTGCACGAGCTGCCGTTCATCGTCGAGGTCCTCCCCGCGCTGTTCCTCGGCTTCGTGATCGGCGCGGCCTGCGCGACCGCGAGCAGGCGCCGGGTGACCGGCGCCGGAAGGCGGGCGCTTCGGACGTACACCGCGGACACCGCGACCGCTCCCACGCCCGCCGCCCTGCCGGACCACCGCGTGGGGCAGTTCGGACCGGGGGACCCCGGACCGGGCCACCACCACGGGTACGCCACCCAGGCCGTGGCCGCCGTGGCGGTCGCCGTCGCGCTGGGCGGCGCGACCGCCCTGGCCGAGGACCAGGTGCTGCGGGACCAGCTGCTGGAAGCGGGCAGGATGCCGGTCGGCGCAGGGGGCTACGGCGGGGACGTCAGCTTCTCCGTGGTTTCCTCCGACGGCTCGTGGTGCGGCGGGGGCGGTTCGGGCTGTGGCGGTTCCTCCTGCGGCAGCGGCTCATCGTGCGGCGGGGGCGGAGGTTCCAGCTGTGGCGGTGGCTCCAGCTGCGGTGGAGGCGGCGGCTGCGGGGGTGGCGGCGGAGGCTGCGGCGGCGGCTGAGCCGTCCGGAGCCGCGCGGAGCGGTCACCGCAAGGGGAGCGGAAACCGCACGCGCCGTTCCACATCGTGAAAACTGTGGCGCACGCAGGCCCGGTCCAGTAGAAACTCGGCCATGTTGTGGGTCCCGTTCCTGCTCGTCGCCTGGGGTGTCGCGGTCGTCAGCTGCGCCCGGCTGTGCCGGGCAGCGGTCGCCGCCGCCCACCCCCTGGATCCCGACCCGGCCGTGCGCTCGGCGGCGTTGGGCCTGTACGAGACGGCCTTTCTGGCGGGCGGTCCGCACCGGGTCGGCGATCTCGCGCTGGTGACGATGTACCGCGAGCGACGGCTGCTGCTCGCGCACACCGGGTGGGTCACGGTCGTGGACCCCGAGGGGCGGAACGACCTGGAGCGCTCGGTGATCTCCGCGATCGGCCCGGAGGGCCAGTCGCCCGTACCGGCCGTCCGGACCGCCCTCACCGCCGCCGAACCGGTACGGGCGCTGGCCGACCGGCTGGTGGGCGCGGGGCTCGCGGTCTCCGCCGCCGAGCGGTCGAACGTGGCGTCCGCGGTGCGGCAGGTCGGGGCGGCGTGTGTGCTGGTCCTGCTGTCGGCGGCGGGCGCGCTGCTGCTGGTGCCGCCCGCACCGGGGCACGGGCCGGTGGCCGCGTGGTTCGCACTGCCGCTGGTCCTCACCGCGAGCTGTCTGGTGATCGCCCGGGTCGAGGCGCATCCCTACTCGCGGTGGGCGTCCCCGGCCGGGCAGCAGCTCCTGGGCCGGATCGACATCCCCCCGCGGCGGGCCGCCGCCCGGGGTGGCGGTGGGGCGGCCGACGCCGGAGGTGACGACGGTGAGCTGCTCACCGCGGTCGCGGTCCACGGCACCGCCGTGCTCCCCGACCCCGCCCTGCGCGCGGCGCTGAAAGCGCATTGGGGTCAATGACCCCGACACCGCCGCGCGGTGCTTTACACAGCCAACAACCCCACGAAATATGCCTTTTATCGCGTAACGCATCATCGCGCACCGCGGAAAGGGATGGCTTGTGAGAGCAGCAGCGCTGTACGGCATCCTCGGACCGCTGTCCCTGTCGCTCGGGATGACCGCGCTTCTCGCCACCCCGGCCACCGGCCGTCCGCTGGCCGCGCCCGGCGCACCGCACACCACCGGCACCGCCGTCGTCCGGGCCCGGGCCGCCGCGTCCGCCGGGACCGCCACCGCCGTGGCCGCCGCCACTCCCCTGGCCGCCGCGCCCGCCTGGTCCACCTCACCCGCCTCCCCCGCGCTGGCCGCGGCTCCCCTCGGCCGTGCGGCCGAGGCCCAGGGCGTGGCGCTCGCCGCCCGGCGGGCCGCGGCCCGCGGGATCGACTTCGGCCGCTGCCCCCGCGCCGAGCAGCTGACCGCCCCGGTCACCTGCGGCACGGTCTCGGTCCCGCTGGACTACGCCCGGCCCGACGGCCCGAAGATCTCGCTCACCGTCAGCCGGGTGCGCGCCACCGGGCCCAAGGCCCGGCGCCAGGGGGCGCTGGTCTACAACCCGGGCGGACCCGGCGCCTCCGGAATGGCGTTTCCCTCGTACGCGTCCGAGGAGGACTTCCGGCGGGTGGCGAAGGTGTACGACTTCGTCGGCTACGCACCCCGCGGGGTCGGCCGCTCCGCACCGCTGTCGTGCCAGTCGCCCACGGCCTTCGTCAAGGCGCCCACCAGTTCCCCGCCGCGTCCGTCGGCGGGCTTCAAAAAGCGCATGGTGGCGCGGGCCCGGGCCTACGCCCGGGGCTGCGCCCGCCGCGCGGGATCCGCGCTCGCGCACTACACCACGCTCAACAACGCCCGTGACCTCGATGTCCTGCGCGCCGCGCTCGGCGAGCGGCGACTGACGTTCATGGGCGCCTCGTACGGCACGTACTACGGCGCGGTGTACGCCACGCTGTTCCCCGGCCATGTGCGCCGGATGGTCTTCGACAGCGTGGTCAACCCCGACCCCTGGCAGATCTGGTACCGCAACAACCTCGAGCAGTCACTCTCCTTCGAGCGCCGCTGGCGGGACTGGCGCGCCTGGGTGGCCCGTCATGACGGCGTCTACCACCTCGGCACCACCGCGGAGCGCGTGCTCGCCTCGTACGAGAAGGCGCGGGCGCGGCTGACGCGGGAGCCCGCGGGCCCGGTGGGCACCGCCCAGCTCCAGCACGCGTTCCTGCGGACCGGCTACAACGACGCGTACTGGGACCCCAGTGCCCGGGCGCTGGCCGCCTATCTGCGCGGCGATCCCACCCCGCTGGCCGACCTGGCCTCGCCGGACCCCGCCACGGCGGCGGACGAGGAGAACGGCAACGCCGTCTACACGGCCGTGGAGTGCAATGACGCCCCCTGGCCGCGCACCTGGGCCACCTGGGACCGCGACAACACCGCGCTGGCCCGCCGGGCGCCGTTCGAGACCTGGGACAACGTCGCGATGAACCTGCCGTGCGCGTACTGGCCGCTGGGCCACCAGCGCCCCGTTGACATCGGCATCGGCACCGGCCTCGGCACCGGACCGGGCCGCGGCACCCTGCCGCCGGTCCTGCTGCTGTCCGCCGAGCGTGACGCGGCCACCCCCTACGCGGGGGCGAAGGAGCTGTGGCGGCGGCTGCCCGGCTCCTCCCTGGTGACCGAGCGGAACGCGGGGACGCACGGGCTGTGGGGCGGCCCCAACACCTGCGTCAACCGGCATGTCGACACCTATCTGCTGACCGGGAAGACCCCCGGCCGGAGCGCCGACTGCGCCGCCCGCGCGGAGCCGGAACCGCGGCCGAAAGCGGCCCCGCTGCCCGACTCCGGCAAGCGGCCCGCCGCGCTGCCCGGCACCCCGTGAGGCCCTGACGCCCCGGTCGCCCGGCACCCCTCGGATGCCGGGCGCGGTGTCGGCGTCGCCGTCAGGCGAGCCCGGCGACCAGCTCGGAGACCTCCTTGCGCCGTCCGGTGAAGAACGGCACCTCCTCGCGCACATGGCGGCGCGCCTCGGAACCGCGCAGATGGCGCATGAGGTCGACGATCCGGTGCAGCTCGTCCGCCTCGAAGGCGAGGATCCACTCGTAGTCGCCGAGCGAGAAGGAGGCGACAGTGTTGGCGCGCACGTCCGGGTAGCCGCGCGCCATCTTGCCGTGGTCGGCGAGCATCGCGCGGCGCTCCTCGTCGGGCAGCAGATACCACTCGTAGGAGCGCACGAAGGGGTAGACGCTGACGTAGTCACGCGCCCGCTCGTCCGCGAGGAAGGCGGGGATGTGCGACTTGTTGAACTCCGCCGGGCGGTGCAGCGCCATGTTCGACCACACCGGCTCCAGCGCCCGCCCCAGTCGGGTGCGGCGGAAGAGGTTGTACGCCTCCTGGAGGGCGTCGGAGGTCTCCGAGTGCCACCAGATCATGATGTCCGCGTCGGCCCGCAGCCCGGAGACGTCGTAGGTGCCGCGCACGGTGACGTCCTTGGCGGCGAGCTGGGCGAAGAGCTCCTCGACCTCGTCGGCGTAGCCGGTGCGGTCCTCCGGCAGTACATCGCGCAGCCGGAACACCGACCACAGGGTGTAGCGGATGACCTCGTTGAGGTCCTTGGCCTTCTTGCCGGCGTGGGGAGTCTTCTCAGGAACAGCAGTCATGCTCCCCATTCTCGCTCTCGGCCTCCGCCGCCCGGCCCCAGGGTGGCCCCGATGTGATCGAGCAGCTCATCGGCCGCCCGGCGGGCGCTCGCGATGCAGGCGGGGATGCCGACGCCGTCGTAGACCGCGCCGCACACACCCAGCCCGGGCAGCTTGGCGACCTCCGCGCGGATCCGGGCGACCCGGTCCAGATGGCCCACGGGGTACTGGGGCAGTCCGCCGTCCCAGCGGTCGACCCGGGCCGCGACGGGCCGGGCGGCCAGGCCGACCGCCTCGCCGAGATCCGCGAGCGACAGCCCTACCAGATCGGCGTCGTCGCGCTTCAGGTCGTCGTCGTCCTCAAACCGCCCGATCGAGGTACGCAAGAGGAACAGCTCGGGGTCCGTGTCCCACAGCCAGCCCCATTTGCGGCTGGAGAAGGTGGCCGCCTTGATCGTGTGGCCGTCGACGGGTGGCACCAGGAAGCCGCTGCCCCGGGCGAGCGCGTCCACGTCCGCCCGGCGGAAGGCCATGGTGACCAGCGCCATGGAGGCGTAGTCGACGGTGGCCAGCTCGGCGGAGGCGGCCGGGGAGTCGGCGGCGAGCAGCCGCGCGGCGGCGGGCGCGGGGGCGGCCAGCACCACCGCGTCGGCGGTGAGCGCGCCGCTGTCGGTGGCGACGGTCCAGCCGTCGGCGGTCCGCCGCAGCTCCCGTACGGGGGTGTGGGTGCGGATCTCGCCTCCCGCCGCGCGCACCGCGTCGGCCACCGCGAGCGGCAGCCGTCCGATGCCGCCGTCGATGCCCATGAAGACCGGGCCGCCCTGGCGCCGCGCCGCCCGCTCGACGAGCTCCCGTACGCCCTCGGTCAGCGGGCGGTCGGAGCGGGCCAGTTCGAAGAGGGTGGGCACCGAGGCCCGCATCGAGGTGCGGTAGACATCGCCCGCGTACACCCCGCCGAGCAGCGGCTCGACGAGCCGGTCGACGACCTCCCGGCCGAGCCGCGCGGCGATGAACTCGCCGAGCGCCACGTCCTCGCCGACCTCCGTGGCCGGCAGGGTCTGCTCCCGGGCGATCCGCGCGAGCCCGTCGTCCGAGACCACCCCGGAGGCGGCCAGCGGAGCGAGATCACCGGGCACGCCCATCAGATGCCCCTTGGGCAGCGGGCGCAGCTCGCCTCGCGTCCACAGGGAGGCGTTCGCGGTCGCCGGGGGCTGGAGCCGTTCACCGAGGCCGACCGCGCGCGCCAGCTCCACCGCCTCCGGCCGCCGGGCGAGCATCGCCTCGGCGCCGAGGTCCACGGGGACGCCCTCGACCTCCCCCGCGCGCAGCTTGCCGCCGAGCCGCTCCGACGCCTCCAGGACGGTCACCCGCGCCCCGGCCTCCAGCAGCCGGTGGGCCGCCGCCAGACCGGAGATTCCACCGCCGATGACGACCACATGACCGGTACGCCCCGCCCCAGGGGTGCTCGCTGCGCTCATGCCCCCACTGTCTCAGACCCCGGTCCCGGGCCGCGGGGCGCGGGTGGCTCCGGATGGCCCGTCCCGAGCGGGCGGTAGGCGGCGGCGACGGCCAGGTCGGCTTCGATCCGGGCGGCGGCGGCGCGCAGCGCCGGGAGGAGTTCACGGCGGGTGCTCTCCACGGTGCCGCGGCCCGCGTGGGTCGCCACGTTGAGCGCGGCCGCCACCCGCCCGTCCGCGGCCCGTACGGGCACGGCGAGCGACCGCAGCCCCTCCTCCAACTCCTCGTCCACGAGCGCGTGTCCGTCGGCCGCCGTCCGCTCCAGCAGACGGGCCAGCTCGGGCACGGCGGTCACGGTGTGCCGGGTCAGCGGCTCGGGAGCCGCCCCCGCGAGATACGCGGCGCGGGCCCGCTCGTCAAGCCCCGCGAGCAGTACCCGCCCCATGGAGGTGGCATAGGCGGGGAAGCGGGTGCCGATGGTGATGTTGACACTCATGATGCGCACGGTGGGCACCCGGGCGATGTACCGGATGTCGCCGCCGTCGAGCACGGCCAGGGACGCCGACTCCTGGACGGTGCGGACCAGTTCGCGCAGATGTGGCGCGGCGAGGTCGGTGAAGGTGAGGTCGGCCAGGGGCGCGTAACCGAGCTCCAACACCTTGGGCAGCGGCCGGAAGCCCTGGTCGTCGGCCGCGGCGTAGCCCAGCTCGACGAGGGTCAGCAGCGAACGGCGGGCGGTGGCCCGCGGCAGCCCGGTGGCCTCGGCGACGGCGGTGAGGGCGAGCCCGCCGGTGGCGGCGTCGGCCGCGCCCAGGGACAGCAGGACGGCGAGCCCCCGGGCGAGGGACTGGAGGAACCCGGCCCCCAGCTCCCGTTTGACCGCCCGCGCGGGATCCTCCCCCGGGGCGCCCAGCGGGCCGGACCGCGCCACCCCGCCCCTCCCTCGCGGTGCGGCCAACGCCGCCTCCATCGCGGGGAGTTCGGCCCGCAGCGGGTCCAGGACGGCAGCGCGCAGCGACGCGGCGTCATGGCGGCTGGTGTGGCTGACCACGTTGACCGCGCAGACGGTACGGCCCGCCGCGTCCCGGACCGGCACCGACACCGCCACCAGGCCCGGTTCGATCAGCTGGTCGTCGATGGACCAGCCGTCGCGGGCGGCGGCCTCGGCGCGGGCCTCGAAGTCGCCGTCCGCGGCGGGCGACCGGCGGGGCGGGACGGCCGGGAAGGCGGTGTTCAGCGGATCACCGGCGCGGCGGGTGCGCCAGGCGGCCCAGGCCGGTCCGTCCCAGCCCGCGGCGAAGAGCGCGCCCGGGGCGCAGCGCTCGGCGGGGAGCAGTTCGCCGATCCGGAAGGCGAGGGACATGGTGCGGCGGCGGGTGGCCTGGACGACAAAGCGCACTCCGTCACCGTCGGGCACGGCCACCGAGACCGATTCGTCCAGCCGGTCCGCGAGCCGTTCGGCGAACGGCCGCAGCGCGTCGGGCAGTCCGCAGGCCGCGAGATAGGCGTTGCCCAGCTCCATCAGCCGGGCCGCGAGGCCGATGTCGCGCCCGTCGAGCCTGACGTACCCCAGCTGCTCGAGGGTGGCCACCACCCGGTCGACGACGGACCGGGCGAGCCCCGTACCGCGGACGAGATCGCCGGGCCGGACCGTGGCACGGCCCTCATGCGCGGCCAGCCCGGTCAGCTCGCACAGCACGGCGAGGCCGCGCTCGAGCGGGCCGACGGGGCCATTGACAGGCGGGGGTACCGGGCTGAGACTCACCATAAGCCAATTATGAACAAAGTTTCACTGGGCGAACAAGAGCCGGAGCCGTCTCGCAGCACATCGCGGCCCGGACGAAGGGACGTAAGCGATGCGCACGACCGTCGGCATCATCGGCGCGGGCCCCTCCGGTCTGCTGCTCGCCCGGCTGCTGCACCGGGCGGGGATCGACTGTGTGGTGCTGGAGAGCCGGGACCGGGCCTATGCCGAGCAGCGCCAGCGGGCCGGGATCCTGGAGCAGGGCACGGTGGACGCGCTGCGCGCATGCGGCGCGGGCGCGCGGCTGGACCGCGAGGGGCTGATCCACCACGGCATCGAGCTGCGTTTCGAGGGCCGCCGGCACCGCATCGACTTCCCCACCGCCACCGGCGGCCGGTCGGTGGCCGTCTACGCCCAGACCGAGCTGGTCAAGGATCTGATCGCGCTCCAGCTCGGCGAGAACGGCGAGGCCGGACCGCCGCTGCTCTTCGGTGCGGAGGCGCTGGCCGTGGAGAAGCCGGACTCCGCCGCACCCGAGATCCGCTTCCGCCACGAGGGCCGCGAACGGACCCTGGTCTGCCAGGTCGTGGCGGGCTGCGACGGCTTCCACGGCATCGCCCGGCGTGCGGTCCCGGCCGAGCGGGTGCGCACCTTCGAGCGGACCTATCCGTACTCCTGGCTGGGGGTGCTGGCCGATGTGCCGCCGTCCTGCGAGGAGTTGATCTACGCACGGCACCAGCGCGGCTTCGCCCTGCACAGCATGCGCTCGCCGCACGTCTCCCGGCTCTACCTCCAGGTGGACAACGGCACGGACCCCGCCGAGTGGTCCCATGAGCGGATCTGGGACGAGCTGAGCGTCCGTCTGGGCGCGGACGGGGCCCGGCCGCTGGAGCGCGGCCCGATCTCCGCCGTGTCGGTCACCCCGATGCGCAGCTTCGTCCAGGAGCCGATGCGCCACGGCAGCCTCTTCCTGGCGGGCGACGCGGCGCATATCGTGCCGCCCACCGGCGCCAAGGGGCTCAACCTGGCCGTCTCCGACGTCCTCACCCTGGCCCGCGCCCTCGTCCAGCACCACCGCACGGGCTCCACCGAACTGCTGGACGGCTACTCCGAGACCTGTCTGCGCCGGGTGTGGCAGGCCGAGCGCTTCTCGTTCTTCATGACGGACACGCTCCACCCGCGCCCGGACCAGAGCCCCTTCGAGGACCGCCTCCAGGTCGCGCAGCTGGACCGGATCGCCACGTCCGCCACCGCCTCCGCCGAGCTGGCCGAGAACTACGTCGGCCTCCCGCTGTCATGACGGCGCCGAGTCCCCCGGCCGTCGACGCCCTCGAGGGCGGTGGCCCGTCCGAAGGCCGTTCGGTCGCGGGCCGGGTGCTGGCCGTCCTGGACGCGTTCGACGCGACCCACCGCTCGCTCTCGCTCACCGCCCTGGCCCGCCGCGCCGGACTGCCGCTGGCCACCGCGCACCGGCTGGTCGCCTCGTTGACCCGGTGGGGCGCCCTGGAGCGGGACACGACCGGCGCGTACCACATCGGACTGCGGCTGTGGGAGGTGGCGACGCTCTCACCGCGCGGGGTCGGGGTGCGCGAGGCGGGGCTGCCGTTCATGGAGGACCTGTACGAGGCCACCCATGAGAACGTCCAGCTCGCCGTGCGCGACGGGCTGGACGTGGTGTACGTGGAGCTGATCTCGGGACGGTCCGCGGTGCGGGTGCGCACCCGCGTCGGCGGGCGGCTGCCGCTGCACGCCACGGGTGTCGGTCTGGTGCTGCTCGCCTACGGTCCGGCGCGGCTGCTGGAGCGGGTGTGCGCCCGGCCGATGCGCCGCTTCACCGAGTTCACCATCCAGGACCCCGCCCGGCTGCGAGCCGCCCTCGCCGAGGTGCGGCGCACCGGGGTGGCCGTCAGCGACCGTCAGATCACCGTGGACGGGCTGTCGGTGGCGGCCCCGGTGCGCGGACCGGGCGGCGAGGTGGTGGCCTCGCTCTCGGTGGTCGTACCGGTCGCGGAAGGACGGGCTCCGGCGCTGGTTCCGGCGGTGCGGGTGGCCGCGCAGGGGATCTCCCGCACCCTCGCCGCCGCCTGGGGCGACGGGATGCCGGCGGACCTTTCCGGCTGATGGAAAGTGCCCTTGCCGCCCCCTGTTCCGGGCCGGATTCTGTGGGCCACCCCACCCACCACTCACCACACTTCACGCCCGGACTCCCGGGCTCGAAGGGGGACATGGGACATGCCCGACGCGACCACCGAGACCGAGACCCTGCCACCCCGGGCCGGGCGCTGGCAGCCGTACCACACACTCTGGGCGATGCTGCTCGGCGGCTGGCTGTTCTCCTACGCCGACCGCACCATCACCGGCCCGGTCGTCACCTGGCTGATCGACAACGACCACGGCATGCTGGGCTCCGCCGAGAATCCGCACGCCCTCGGCGGTCTGATCGGCAGTCTGTTCTTCGCGGGCTACATGCTCACGCAGTTCCCCGGCGGCTATCTCGGGGACCGGTTCGGCCATCGCACCATGCTGGCGATCTCGCTGGTGTGGGCGGGGCTGACCACGCTTGCCAGCGGGATGGTCACCGGGCTGATCGCGTTCGTGGTGCTGCGGGTGCTGACCGGGCTCGGCGAGGGCGTCTTCTACTCCAACGACCGGTCGCTGATCGCCCAGCGCACCCCGCCCGCCAAGGCCGGACTCGGCATGGGCGTCGCCATCACCGGACTGTCCATCGGGCTCACGGTGGCAACCATCTCCGCACCCCATCTGATCGACTGGGGCGCGGAGGTGTTCGGTCATGAGGACGCCTGGCGGATGCCGTTCCTGGTCCTGGGCGGGGCGACGCTCGCGTTCGGCTGGGCCACCGCGGTCTATATGCGCCGGATCGGCGGCCCGCTCAAGGCCACCGGCTCCGCCCTGCGGCTGCTGGGGACCTCGGCGGTGCTGTGCGTCGCCGTCATGGCGGTCTATCTGATCGCCGACGGGGCGGGGCTGCCGAGCTGGGGTGTGGCGGCCCTGGAGTGTGTGCTCGCGTTCCTCCTCATCGGGGCGGTCTTCGCCCGGCGCGGCGGGCGGATGGGCGCCGTCTCCCGCAACCGCGAGGTGCTGCTGCTCAGCTTCGCCTTCATCGCGGTGATGTGGAACCTGTGGTTCTTCAGCTTCTGGTCGGTGTCGATCGTGGCCGACGCCGCCCACAGCTCGTTCCAGAACGCCGCGCTGGTGGCCACCTTCAACGCGGGCGCGGGCATCCTCGGCTTCCCCGCCGGAGGCTGGCTGTCGGACCGGGTGAAGGCCCGGGGGTGGGGGCGGCGGCCGCTGCTGATCGCCTTCACCGTGGTCCAGGGAACGCTGGTGCTGGTCTTCGCCGGGTATCTGCACACCCACAGCAAGCCCTCCTTGTGGGTGATGTCGGTCCTGCTCTTCATCACCTCCTTGTTCTTCAACGCCCTCCAGCCGATGGCGCACGCGCTGCTCAACGATGTGGTCGACGCCGCCGAACGGGGCGCCGCCTTCGGCCTGTTCAACCTGGTCGGAGAGATCGGCGCGGTGATCAGCCCGGCCCTCAGCGGCACCCTCTTCGACCATTACGGAAGCTGGACGCAGGCCGTCGCCATCGACGGAGCGCTGATGCTCGCCAGTGCCGTGCTCTACGGCCTCGTCCGCGAGGGCCCGGCACGCACGTAGCGTGGTCCCGGCAGAGGGACACACGGCGGCGGAGGGGCACGGGCCATGGCGGCGCGGCGGATGGTGATCATCGGGGGCGACGCGGCGGGGATGTCCGCCGCGTCCCAGGCACGCAGACTCAGCAGCCGGGGCGATCTGGAGATCCTCGCCTTCGAGCGCGGCCACTTCACCTCGTACTCGGCCTGCGGCATCCCCTACTGGGTCGGCGGCGAGGTGGACGGCCCCGGCGCCCTCGTCGCCCGGACGCCCGATACCCACCGGGGGCGCGGTATCGACGTCCGGCTGCGCACCGAGGCCATCGAGATCGATCCGGCCGGACAGCGGGTCCTGGTCCGGGATCTCGATCCGCGCGGCGACGGCGAACGCTGGTACGGCTACGACGATCTGGTGATCGCCACCGGCGCCCGGCCGCGCCGCCCCTCCATGCCAGGGATCGACGCGCCCGGGGTGCACGGGGTGCAGACCCTGGACGACGGCCGGGCCCTGCTGGACACCCTGGAGGGCACCCGGGTCGAGCGGGCGGTCGTGGTCGGCGCGGGCTACATCGGGGTGGAGATGGCCGAGGCCCTGATCCGGCGCGGCTGCCGGGTCACCGTCCTGGAGCGGGGTGAGCAGCCGATGGCCACGCTCGACCCCGACATGGGGCGGCTGGTGCGCGAGGCGATGACCGGAATGGGCATCGACGCCGTCACCGGAGCGGAGGTCACCGAGGTGATGACCGGGGAAGACGGCCGGGTGCGGGGTGTGGCCACGAAGGTCAGCGAATACCCGGCCGAACTGGTGGTGCTGGGCCTCGGGGTGGTCCCCGAGACGGTGCTCGCCCGCGAGGCGGGGCTGCCGCTGGGCGAGTCCGGCGGACTGCTGACCGATCTGGCGATGCGGGTCCGCGGCCATGAGCACATCTGGGCGGGCGGCGACTGCGTCGAGGTGCTCCACCAGGTCTCCGGCCGCACCCGGCACATCCCCCTGGGCACCCACGCCAATAAGCAGGGCCAGGTCATCGGCACCAATGTGGGCGGCGGTTACGCCACCTTCCCCGGTGTGGTGGGCACGGCGGTCAGCAAGGTCTGCGACCTGGAGATCGCCCGCACCGGGCTGCTGGAGGCGGAGGCGGCGGCCGTGGGGCTGCGGTTCGTGACCGTCACGGCCGAGTCGACCAGCCGGGCCGGCTACTACCCCGGCACCCGCCCGATGACCGTGAAGATGCTCGCCGAGCGCCGTACGGGGCGGCTGCTCGGCGCGCAGATCGTGGGCCGGGAGGGCGCGGGCAAACGCGTGGACATCGCGGCGGTCGCGCTGACCGCGGGGATGACGGTGGACCAGGTGGCCGCGCTGGACCTGGGCTACGCGCCGCCGTTCTCACCGGTGTGGGACCCGGTGCAGGTGGCGGCGCGCAAGGCGGTGGCGGCGGTACGGGCGGCGGAGTCCTAGCCGTCCCCGTCCAGCAGCCCCTCCAGGGAGCTCAGCCGGTCCTCCGCGTACCCGGCCAGGAGCCACGGGCAGGTCCAGGCGTCGGGACTCAGCGCGTCCCCGGGCGCCGGATGCTCCCCGGGGGCGTACAGATGCGGCAGTCCGCCGAGCCACCCGCCCCGCCGCAGCGGCGGATGGGCCGGGTGCGCACAGTCCTCCGCGGGCCGGGCGGCGACGGCACTCCGCAGTACCGGCACGATCTCGCGGAGCACCGAGACCGGCGGGTCCGGGTAGGCGGTCTGCATCGTCTGACCGAGGGTCAGCAGCAGCACGGTCCGCTCGCGCTCGTCGGTGACCTCGGTGTACCGGCGGGCCGCCCACAGCCCCAGGTCCAGGGAGTACCGCTCGTTCCAGGGCTTGTTGTCGATCCGCTCCACGAGCTTGTCGATCTCCAGCCGTCCGTCCGGGCGGAGGTATTCGGCGTCCAGCCGGGAGGTGTCGGGGCGTCCGAACAACTCCTCGCGGCGCTCGCGCAGCAGCTTCAGGGACTCCGCCGCGAGCCCGGCGATGAAGGCCGGGCACAGCATGGCCTCCAGCGCCCCCTTGTTCCCCCACTGGTACTCGAAGACCCGCCGCCCGCCGGGGCTGCTCAGGACGATGCCCAGTTCCGCGGCGTCCGGCCCGCTGTCGGGCAGCTTCGGATGCGTCTCGTGTCCGCACTCGGCGCGGTCGAACTCGGGCAGTGTCTCCTCCAGTACCTCGACCAGGTCGTCGAGGACCGACTTGGCGCGGATCATCCCGGAGACGGCGTACCAGGTCACCGCCCGGACGACCATGACATGCCCGGCCTTGTCCAGCGGATCGTCGGCGAGGCGGAGACCCCGTCCCGCCGACTCCACCTCGTCGTTGATGTCGGTCCACGGCTTGGGATAGCCGTGCAGAAGCGCCGACAGGGTCTCGATCGCGTTCCGGGCCTCCATCGGCAGCCGTGGCGGGATGTCCTCGGCCGAACCGGCGTCCACGATGTCCAGAGCGATACGGGCGAAACCGGCCACGTTGCGCGGACAGCGCCACTCCTCGCGGGGCGCCGACGGCTCCTCGTCCGCGGTCTCGTCGGCTATCAGCCGCAGTTCCTCGGCGAGTTCCTCGTCGTTGTCGTCGTAGTGCGTCTGATACGGATGCGAGGCGTGCTCGCAGGGCCGGTCCCGCAGGGCGCCGTCGGTGGCGGCGAGGGCGTCCGTCACGGCGGTGGCCACCCCCTTGCCCGGCAGATAGCCGACATAGGGCGCCATCATCACCAGGCCCAGGGTCCAGACGTACGCCGAGGGACCGCCCGGATCGGCCGCGAGCCGGGCGGCGCAGTCCAGCGCCGCCCGGTCGTAGTCGTCGTTCTCGACGGTGTCGTAGTCCTCGCGGATCCCGTCCCAGGTGTCCGCGAGTTCCTCGACGGCGGCGGCGTCCAAGTCATTCATGATCACAACGACGCGCGGCACCCCGGCCGTGGTTCCGGCCGTCGGACCGTCAGACCGAGCGCGCGGTGCGGGTGTGGACGTACTCCACGAGCCGGGTCAGGGCGTCCGGGTCGGTGGTGGGCAGCACCCCGTGGCCGAGGTTGAAGACATGCCCCTCCAGGCCCTGCGCCGCGTCCAGTACCTCGGCCGCCTTGGTCTCCACCGCCTCGCGCGGGGCGAAGAGCACCGCGGGGTCGAGATTGCCCTGGAGCGCCTTGCCGGGGCCCACCCGGCGGGCGGCCTCGTCCAGCGGCACCCGCCAGTCGACGCCGACGACATCCGCCCCGGCCTCGCCCAGCAGCCCGAGCAGCTCACCGGTGCCGACACCGAAGTGGATGCGCGGTACGCCGTATCCGGCGACGGCGTCGAAGACCTTCACGGACGCGGGCATCACACTGCGGCGGTAGTCGGCCGGGGCCAGGGCGCCGACCCAGGAGTCGAAGAGCTGGACCGCCGAGGCGCCCGCCTCGATCTGGACCTTCAGGAAGGCGGCGGTGATGTCGGCGAGCCGGTCCAGCAGATCGGCCCACAGCTCGGGGTCGCCGTACATCAGGGCCTTGGTGTGCTCGTGGTTGCGCGAGGGGCCGCCCTCCACGAGATAGCTGGCGAGCGTGAAGGGCGCGCCCGCGAAACCGATGAGCGGGGTGGCGCCGAGCTCGCCGACGAGCATCCCGACGGCCTCAGTGACGTACTTCACATCGTCGGGCTCGAGCGGACGCAGCCGCTCCAGATCGGCGCGGGTGCGGATGGGCTGCTCCACGACCGGGCCGACGCCGGGCTTGATGTCGAGATCGAGACCGATGGCCTTGAGCGGTACGACGATGTCGCTGAAGTAGATCGCCGCGTCCACCTGGTGCCGGCGCACCGGCTGGAGGGTGATCTCGGTGACCAGGTCGGGCCGCATACAGGACTCCAGCATCGCGGTGCCCTCGCGGACCTTGCGGTACTCCGGGAGCGAGCGCCCGGCCTGCCGCATGAACCACACCGGCGTGTGCGGTACCGGCTCCCTCCGGCAGGCCCGCAGAAATGCCGAATCGGCGGTGGCACGGGCCGCGTCGCGACCGGTCTGCTGCTGGCCCGAGGGCCGCTCTGTGGCGCTCATGTCCCAAATCTTCGCACGGGCCGAACGAGTGACCCGCCAACCCGGGTGTTCCTCCCCGGTTGCGGCCCTCGATGCGCCTAGTCTTCCGGGCATGGCAGCGGTTCAAGGACAGCTCTCTGACGGTGCTGACGGCGCTGACGGCGCTGACGGCACGGACGCGGGCGGGGAGGGCACCCCGCCCGCCTTCCGGCGTGCGGTCGCCGGGCTGCGCGGTGTGCGGGTGCGGCCCGAGGTGGAGATCGACCCGACCCCACCACCGCGTCGGCTCGCCCCCTTCTCGTACGCACTGGAGGCCGTGGTCACCGCGGACGGCGCGGACGAGGACGAGGAGCTGGCCGAGGGGCGGCTGATCCTGCTGCACGACCCGGCCGGGCACGACGCCTGGCAGGGGACCTTCCGCCTGGTCACGCTGGTCCATGCGGATCTGGAGCCGGAGATCGCGGCCGATCCGCTGCTGCCCGAGGTGTGCTGGTCCTGGCTGACCGGCGCGCTGGAGGCGCGCGGGCTGACCTACGGCGAGCCCAGCGGCACGGTGACCCGGGCCGGCTCGCACTACTTCGGCGCGATGAGCGAGCGGGAGCCCTCGACCCGGATCGAGATCCGCGCCTCGTGGACCCCCTCGGAACATCCGGCCCCCGAACCGGCCCGCCCCGGGCGTCGGCCGGAGGAGCGGGCGGGCGGGGACGCGGGCGAGCCGGGGGTGCCGGGCGTGCCGGACACCGGGGCGCATCTGGCCGCCTGGTGCGATCTGCTGTGCCAGATCGCGGGGCTGCCCCCGGCGGGGGCGGCCGAGGCGGGCGTCGTCTCGCTGCCCCAGCGCCGCGGCCCGCAGCCGCGCTGACGTTCCGGGCCCGGTTCACCTCCGGGGCGCCGCACGTCCCTTCGGCTCACTCGCCGGGCGTCAGCGCTCGGCGGGGCACCTCACCGTGGCCGGGCAGGGCCGAGCCTCCGAAAAAGAACACCCGTGATCGAAAAGCCGTCCTAATTGCCCGAATTGTTACTCACCAAATCGTGATCATTCTCTAAAGCCGGGCCGTATCGGTGCCGAAGGACGTGGTGACCCGTCCCACCACTTCCCCAGGAGGCCTGGTGTCTGTTCTCCTCGAGCAACCGTCCAGCCTGGTCGCCTACCGCCCGAACAAGCCGACGGCCATGGTCGTCGTCGCCGACCCCCGCGTCCGTTCCACCGTCACCCGTCATCTGTGGGCCCTAGGGGTGCGCGACGTCATCGAGGCGTCGTCCATCGCGGAGGCCCGTCCCCGTATCGGCAACCCGCGGGACATCTGCGTCGCCGATGTCCACCTCCCCGACGGCTCCGGCCTCACACTGCTGTCCGAGACCCGGGCCGCGGGCTGGCCGAACGGCCTCGCCCTGTCCGCCGCCGACGACATCGGCGCCGTGCGCAACGCCCTGGCCGGAGGGGTCAAGGGCTATGTCGTCACCGGCACCCGCACCAACCTGGGCATCCCGGGCCGTCCGGGCGCCGCCCCGCTCGGCGCCGCCGCCCGGATGCACCGCCGCCCGCCGGGCGCGCCCGGCCACCCCGGGGGCTACCGGGAGCTGTCGGGGCGCGAGGTCGAGGTGCTGCGGCTGGTTGCGGAGGGCCAGTCCAACAAGGCCATCGGCGTCTCGATGGGCCTGTCCGCCCTGACCGTGAAGAGCCACCTCGCCCGGATCGCCCGCAAGCTGGGCACCGGCGACCGGGCCGGAATGGTCGCGGTCGCACTGCGTACCGGAATCATTCACTGAGCCACTCCCCCGCCCGGCCACCGCGCCGCCCCACCCGCTCCCGCGCCCGTCGACGGAACGTTCCGTCGACGGGCGCCCTGCGTACCCGGCGTGCACAGCTACCCTTGACAGGTGACCGACGCCCAAGAGACCGCAGCAGAGACGACACTGCGAACCACCGGGGGCGCTCCTCCGGACGACCTCCCCCCGGCGCCGGTCCCCTTGCTGGAGCCGCGCGAGGGCATCCCGCCCGTCACCGCGGACGCGGACGGCCTCGCCGAGATCGTGGCGGCCTTCGCCGCGGGCCACGGACCGGTGGCCGTCGACGCCGAGCGTGCCTCCGGCTACCGCTACGGACAGCGGGCCTATCTGGTCCAGCTGCGCCGGGCCGGAGCGGGGACCGCACTGATCGACCCCGTCGGCTGCCCCGACCTCTCGGGGCTGGGGGCCGCGATCGCCGACGCCGAGTGGGTGCTGCATGCCGCGACCCAGGATCTGCCGTGTCTGCGTGACATAGGCATGGTCCCGGCCCGGCTCTTCGACACCGAACTCGCGGGCCGGCTGGCCGGGTTCGCCCGGGTGGGGCTCGGCGCCATGGTCGAGAACATCCTCGGCTACGCCCTGGAGAAGGGCCACTCCGCCGTCGACTGGTCCACCCGCCCGCTGCCCGAGCCCTGGCTGCACTACGCCGCGCTCGATGTGGAGCTGCTGGTGGACCTGCGCGACGCGCTGGAGGAGGAGTTGACCCGCCAGGGGAAGCTGGACTGGGCGCACCAGGAGTTCGCGGCGATCGCCGCGGCCCCGCCCGCCCCGCCGCGCAAGGACCCCTGGCGGCGTACGTCGGGGATGCACAAGGTCCGCCGGCGTCGACAGATGGCCGTGGTGCGCGAGCTGTGGACGGCGCGGGACCAGATCGCCCAGCGCCGCGATGTGTCCCCGGGCAAGGTGCTGGGGGACGCGGCGATCGTCGAGGCCGCGCTCGCGGTGCCGACCAGCGTGCGGGCACTGTCGGCGCTGAACGGTTTCGGCCACCGGATGAGCCGCCGCCAGCTCGAGCAGTGGCAGGCCGCGGTCGACCGGGCGCGGGCCCTGCCGGAGACGGAACTCCCCCAGCCGGGCCAGCCGGTGGCCGGTCCTCCGCCGCCCCGGGCATGGGCCGACAAGGACCCGGCCGCGGCCGCGCGGCTCTCCGCGGCCCGCGCCGCGGTGACCGCGCTGGCCGAGCGGCTGAATCTGCCCCAGGAGAACCTGATCGCCCCGGACACCGTGCGGCGGCTGTGCTGGGAGCCTCCGGCGGAGTCCACCACGGAGGCCGTTGCCACCGTTCTGGCCGGCCATGGCGCACGCGCCTGGCAGATCGACCAGGTGGCCGAGGTGCTCACCGGGGCGCTGGAGGCGGCCCCGGCCTGAGGTGGGGCACGGGGACCGGCGGGGGTGTGCGGCCGGTCGGGTCTGTGACCTTCGACGCTCCGGCGGCGGGGACTGGGCACCGTGGTTACTCATAAGTAGCATGAGGGTGTGGAGACACGCCGTCACCGGCGTGCCCGCAGCAGTGCCATCCCGCACCTGGAGGAGAGCCAACGTGCCTCGTACCGCTAGGGACGTCGTCTTCGTCGACGGCGTCCGCACCCCATTCGGCAAGGCGGGCCCGAAGGGCATCTACCACGAGACCCGCGCCGACGACATGGTCGTCAAGTGCATCCGGGAGCTGCTGCGCCGCAACCCGGACCTGCCGCCGGAGCGCATCGACGAGGTGGCCGTCGCCGCGACGACGCAGATCGGCGACCAGGGCCTGACCCTCGGCCGCACCGCGGGCATCCTCGCCGGGCTGCCCCAGTCCGTCCCCGGCTACTCCATCGACCGGATGTGTGCCGGTGCGATGACCGCCGTGACCGCCACCGCGGGTTCCATCGCCTTCGGCGCCTACGACGCGGTGATCGCGGGCGGTGTCGAGCACATGGGCCGCCACCCGATGGGCGAGGCGGTCGACCCCAACCCCCGCTTCGTCTCGGAGAAGCTGGTCGACGAGTCGGCCCTGTTCATGGGCATGACCGCGGAGAACCTCCACGACCGGCTGCCGCATCTGACCAAGCAGCGCGCCGACGAGTACGCGGTGCGCAGCCAGGAGAAGGCCGCCAAGGCGTACGCCAACGGCAAGATCCAGCAGGACCTGGTGCCGATCTCGGTGCGCCGCACCAGCCCCGAAGGCGGCGAGACCGGCTGGGGCCTGGCCACCTCCGACGAGCCGATGCGCCCGGGCACCACACTGGAGAACCTGGCCGGGCTGAAGACCCCGTTCCGTCCGCACGGCCGGGTCACCGCGGGCAACTCCGCCGGTCTCAACGACGGCGCCACCGCCTCGCTGCTGGCCGCCGAGGACGTCGCCCGTGAGCTGGCGCTCCCGGTGCGGATGCGGCTGGTCTCCTACGCCTTCGCGGGTGTCGAGCCCGAGGTGATGGGCTACGGCCCGGTGCCGTCGACCAAGAAGGCTCTCGCCAAGGCGGGGCTGACCATCGACGACATCGGTCTGTTCGAGATCAACGAGGCGTTCGCCGTGCAGGTGCTGTCCTTCCTGGACCACTACGGCATCGCCGACGACGACCCGCGCGTCAACCAGTACGGCGGCGCCATCGCCTACGGCCACCCGCTCGCCTCCTCCGGTGTCCGTCTGATGACCCAGCTGTCCCGCCAGTTCGAGGAGCAGCCCGAGGTCCGCTACGGCATCACCACCATGTGCGTCGGCTTTGGCATGGGCGCCACCGTGATCTGGGAGAACCCGCACTTCGAGGGGAACAAGTGACCACCACCGCAGAGCTTCTCAAGGGAGCCGCCGAGCTGTTCCCGGACGAGGTCGTGACCCAGGCGCACGTCCGCCACTTCGACCTCCCCCGGAACGCGGGCCGCTTCGCGCTCATCACCCTGGACAACGGCCTGGACCACACCAAGCCGACCACCTTCGGCCCGGCCTCGCTCGCCCACCTCAACACGGCGCTCGACCAGGTCGAGAAGGAGGCCGCGGACGGCTCGATCGTCGGTGTGGGCCTCACCGGCAAGCCGTTCATCTTCGCCGTCGGCGCCGACCTCAAGGGCGTGGAGCTGCTCAAGAGCCACGAGGACGCGCTCGCCATCGGCAAGGGCGGGCACGCGGTCTTCAAGCGGCTGTCCTCGCTGGCCGTGCCCACCTTCGCGTACTACAACGGCGCGGCGATGGGCGGCGGTGTCGAGGTCGGGCTGCACTGCACCTACCGCACGGTCTCGGCCGCGCTGCCCGCCTTCTCGCTGCCCGAGGTCTTCCTCGGCCTGGTCCCCGGCTGGGGCGGCTGCGCGCTGCTGCCGAACCTGATCGGTGCCGACCGCGCGGTCTCGGTGATCATCGAGAACTCGCTCAACCAGAACAAGCAGCTCAAGGGGCAGCAGGTCTACGAACTCGGCATCGCGGACGCGATCTTCGAGGGCGCGGACTTCCTGGAGCAGTCGCTGATCTGGACCGCGGCCGTCCTCAAGGGGGAGATCGAGATCTCCCGGCCCGAGGTCGACCGCGGCGACGCCTGGCACGAGGCCGTCGTCCGCGGCCGCGCCATCGCCGACAGCAAGGTGCACGGCGCGGCCCCGGCCGCGTACCGCGCGCTGGACATCATCGACGCCTCCCGCAACGGCGATCTGGCCCGCGGATTCGACGCCGAGGACAAGGCGCTGGCCGACCTGATCATGGGCGGTGAGCTGCGCAGCGGTATCTACGCCTTCAACCTGGTGCAGAAGCGCGGCAAGCGTCCGGCCGGCGCACCGGACAAGTCGCTGGCCCGCCCGGTCACCAAGGTGGGCGTCGTGGGCGCCGGTCTGATGGCCTCGCAGCTGGCGCTGCTGTTCGCCCGCCGTCTGGAGGTGCCGGTCGTGCTGACCGACATCGACCAGGAGCGGGTGGACAAGGGCGTGGGCTATGTCCACGGCGAGATCGACAAGCTGCTGCTCAAGGGCCGGATCAACCAGGACAAGGGCAACCGGCTCAAGGCTCTGGTCACCGGCTCCCTGGACAAGGCCGCCGCGTTCGGGGACGCCGACTTCGTCATCGAGGCCGTCTTCGAGGAGATGGGCGTCAAGCAGACGGTGTTCGCCGAGGTCGAGGCGGTCGTGCCGGAGCACGCCATCCTCGCCACCAACACCTCCTCGCTGTCGGTCTCCGAAATGGCGTCCCAGCTCAAGCACCCCGAGCGGGTCGTGGGCTTCCACTTCTTCAACCCGGTCGCCGTACTGCCGCTGCTGGAGATCGTCCGCGGGGAGCAGACCGACGACGCGTCGCTGGCCACCGCCTTCGCCGTGGCCAAGAAGCTGAAGAAGACCGCCGTCCTGACCAAGGACGCCCCGGCGTTCGTCGTCAACCGGATCCTGACCCGCTTCATGGGCGAGATCCAGAACGTCATCGACGAGGGCACCCCGGTCGACGTGGCGGAGCGGGCCATCGAGCCGCTCGGGCTGCCGATGTCCCCGCTGGTGCTGCTGGAGCTGGTCGGCCCCGCCATCGGTCTGCATGTCTCCGAGACGCTGCACGGCGCGTTCCCGGAGCGCTTCACGGTCTCGGAGAACCTCAAGCGCGTGGTCGAGGCGGGCAAGCGCGGCTTCTACGTCCATGACTCCGGGAAGCCGGAGCTGGACCCGGAGGTGCTCGCGCTGATGCGGCAGGGCGACACCGTGCTGACCGAGGAGCAGGTGCGCGCCCGGGTGCTGGACGCCGTCGCGCAGGAGATCGGCCTGATGCTGGAGGAGGGCGTCGTCGCCGAGGCGCAGGACATCGACCTGTGCCTGATCACCGGTGCGGGCTGGCCCTTCCACCTGGGCGGCATCACGCCGTACCTGGACCGTGAGGACGTCTCGGAGCGGGTGAACGGGAAGCGGTTCCTGGCTCCGGGCGTGGCCAGCGTCCCGGCGGCCTAGTCCCGGCGGCCTGGCGGCCCGGCTTCCCCGGCCCTGATCCACGGGCGCCGGACGGATGGACCCCTGACGGTCCGTTCCGTCCGGCGCCCGTCGGCGTTCGGGGCGCCTGACGGACCTCCAGCGGCCCGCTCAGCGGCCGCCGACGCGGGTCCAGGCCCGGAGGGCCAGTCCGCGTTCATCGGTCCTCTGACGGGCCACCAGCAGCGCGCCGTCCAGGGAGACGGCGGCCAGCACCACCCGGCCCAGCCCGTCGAGGGCCAGCGCCGGGTCGTGGGCGCCCTGTTCGCCCGAGGGCGTCCACCACATGCCCGCCCCCTCGTCCTCCGTCGGATGGGCGGCGACGGACACCCGGCCGCTCTCGGTGTCGCGCTGGGCCAGCACGGTGCAGTCGTGGCCGTCCACCGGCGCACGGAGCACGGCGACCGGCCCCGCGCCTCCCTCGCCACCCAGCGAGGCGAGGGCATCGGTGTCCGGGCGCCAGGAGAACAGCCCGCCGCCGTCCGCGTCCCGCCAGTAGTGGGTGACCGTGTCCCGGCTGCTCTCCACCGCGGAGGCGGACCACGCCTGGACGCGCGCGGGTATGTCCTCGCCGCGCCGCAGGGTGCCGCCGGGCTCCGGCTGGTACCAGCGCAGCGCCGCGTCCGCACCGGCCGGGGCGAGCAGCTCGACCCGGCCGTCGGCGGTCGCGGCGGCCGACAGCCCGTCGAGCACGTCCTTGCCCTTCAGATCGGTCCAGCCGCCCCATTTGCCCTTGGCGTCCTGGCGGCGGCAGCTCACTCCGCGCCCGGCGTTGCGCACGAAGACGTGCACCGAGCCCGAGGAGTCCACGGCCACGGCGGGGGCGCCGGTGCGCGCCGCCTTGCCGCGGTCCTTGGGGTGCGGGGTGCCGAGCGCGTGCCACGCGGTCAGCGGACGGCCCGTCTGATACTGGGTGGCGTGGACAACATCGACCCGTGGGGGCTCGCCCTTGGGTCCGGGCTTGCGCCGCAGCCCCACCAGATGCGCATAGCCATCGGCACCCTGAGCGACCGTCACCGCGCTGACCTCGGGGGCCGCTATCGGCCAGGGGCCCGTCCACGACGGCCCTCCCGGGCGGTCCTCGGTCCAGCGGGCGACACCTCCCGCCACCGGTGCGTAGGCCGTGAGCCTGCCTTCCTTGCCGCGGAGCAACCGCAACGCCATGGCCCGCCGCCAACCTTCCCCGGCCCATGGCCGTGTCCCCTACCCCGTCCATAGTATTTTGCCTGGTCTATGAACGGTTCTGACGCCGGTCCCGCTCCGGCCGCCGGTCTGGTGGTCGTGGACGCGGCCAATGTGGTCGGTTCGGTACCCGACGGCTGGTGGCGCGACCGCCGCGGCGCCGCCGAGCGGCTGCGCGACCGGCTGGCCGCCCTCGCGCTCGACGGGCTTGCCCAGGGCGCGGGCGGCCCCGCGTGGGCGACCCGCCCGCCGCTGGACATCGTCCTGGTGGTCGAGGGCGCGGCCCGCGGGGTGGAGCCGGTGGCGGGGGTCCGGGTGGACACCGCGCCGGGCAGCGGCGACGACCGGATCGTGGAGGTCGTCGCGGAGCGGGAGCCGGGCCGCCGGTGCCTGGTGGTGACCGCCGACCGGGGCCTGCGCGCCCGGGTGCGGGAGTTGGGCGCGGAGGTCGTCGGCCCGCGGGCGGTCCGGCCCGGGAGGTGAGGGGTCAGCGGCGGGCCTGGGGGTTCATCCGGCTGTGGCCGCGTCCGTAGAAGAAGTAGACGAAGAAGCCGATGACCATCCACACCCCGAACCGCAGCCAGGTCTCGGCGGGCAGATTGAGCATCAGCCACAGCGAGGCCGCCACCGAGACGGCCGGCAGCACCGGCACCCAGGGGGTGCGGAAGGCGCGGTGCAGATCGGGGCGGGTGCGGCGCAGGATGATCACGCCGAGGGCGACCACGACAAAGGCGAAGAGGGTGCCGATGTTCACCAGCGACGCCAGTTCGGAGATGCTGGTGAAGCCCGAGACGATGGCGATGATCACGCCCAGCAGGATCGTGGAGCGGTAGGGCGTGGCGAACTCCGGGTGCACCTTGGAGAACACCCTCGGCAGCAGCCCGTCGCGGCTCATCGCGAAGAACACCCGGGTCTGGCCGAGCAGCAGGATCATGCACACCGTGGTGAGGCCGACGGCCGCGCCGAAGCTGATCAGGCCCGCGTAGAAGGGGTGCCCGGTCTCCTTGAACGCGTCGGCGAGCGGGGCGTCGACCGACAGCCGGGTGTACTTCTGCATCCCGGTGACCACCACGGACACGGCGACGTAGAGCACGGTGCAGATGAAGAGCGAGCCGAGGATGCCGCGCGGCATGTCCCGCTGCGGAACGCGGGTCTCCTCGGCCGCGGTCGCCACGATGTCGAAGCCGATGAAGGCGAAGAAGACCACCGCGGCGGCGGCGAAGATGCCCTGGACGCCGTAGGTCGTCGGCTCGTAGCCGAACATCAGCTGGATCAGCGGCGCGGTCAGGCCCGAGCCCGACACCGTGCCCTCGGGCTCGGGGACGAAGGGGGACCAGTTCTCCGCCTTGATGAAGAAGGAGCCCGCGACGATGACGAGCAGCACCACCGTCACCTTGATCGCCACGACCACGGAGGTGACGCGGGCGGACAGTTTCATGCCCAGGACCAGGATCGCGGTGAGCACGAGCACCAGCAGAAAGGCGAGCAGGTCGAAGGCGAAGCCGTGGGCCGCGTCGGGGCCGGAGAGGGCGAGCGGGAGGTGCCAGCCGGCGTTGTCCATGAGTGAGCGGATGTACCCGGCCCAGCCGACCGCGACCACGGCGGTGCCGAGCGCGAACTCCAGCACCAGGTCCCAGCCGATGATCCAGGCGGGCAGTTCGCCGAGCGAGGCGTACGAGAAGGTGTACGCCGATCCGGCCACCGGCACGGTCGAGGCGAACTCCGCGTAGCACAGGGCCGCGAGCGCGCAGACGACGCCCGCGACGACGAAGGCGAGGGCGGTCGCGGGGCCCGCCTGCTCCTTGGCGACGGCTCCGGTCAGGACGAAGATGCCGGTCCCGATGATGACGCCGACGCCGAAGACGGTGAGGTCCAGGGCGGAGAGGGACCGGGTCAGCGCGTGCTCGGGCTCCTCGGTGTCCTGGATGGACTGCTCGACGGACTTGGTCCGCAGAAAGTCCGGCCGGGCCTTGGCCTTGGCCTCGGCACCGCGGCCGCCGGAGCCGCGGTCGGGTTTCTGCTCGCTCACCGGTGCCACCTCCACGCCTGCCCGTGCCCCGTGCGGGCCCATGGTTCAGCCAACCGGTGGGGAGCGGGGTGGGGCACACTCCGGGCGCCCGCCGATTCACCCGATGGGACGGGCCCGTGGGATACGCGCTGGGCCGGTCGGAGCACGAAAGCTCCGACCGGCCCGGCGGGGAGGTGTCGCGGGCAAAGGCAGTGGCGGACGGGTCCCAGGCCCTGTCCGAGGGCCTGGGCGGCCTCGCTGAGACTCGGTGCGGTTCGGCGCCCCGAAGGGGCGCGGGGCTGTGTCGATGTGCGGCTCCGCCGCGTGGGCGCGGTCGGCCACGACGCAGCCGCGGACGAACGACCGCACCTCGCGGCACGTCCCGCGGAGCGCCTGGGCCCGGCCTAGTCGCGCACCGGCTCACCGGCGGACGTCGGCTGCGTCACCTGCGCGTCCCGGTCCGCTCCGGTGGATCCGGCGGCCTCGGCGGCCTCGTTGTCGTCGCGGTTGCCGATCCGCGAGACCAGACCGGTGACCTGCCGGGCGATATCCGGTGCGGTCAGCCCGATCTCGGCCATGACCTCCTTGCGGGAGGCGTGGTCCAGGAAGCGCGGCGGGATGCCGAAGTCACGCACCGGCATATCGACGCCGGAGTCGCGCAGCGCCTGGGCGATGGCGGAACCCACACCGCCGGCCCGGCTGTTGTCCTCGACGGTGACCACGACGCGGTGGCGCTCGGCGAGCGCGGGCAGTTCCTCGTCGACCGGCTTGACCCAGCGCGGGTCCACCACAGTGGTGGAAATGCCCTGTTTGTCGAGAAGGTCGGCGACCTCCAGACACATCGGGGCGAGCGCACCGACCGAGACCAGCAGCACATCGGGCTGCTCGCGGTCGGCCCGCGCGGGCTCGCGCAGTACGTCCATCCCGCCGATCCGGCCGACGGCGGCCACCGCCGGGCCCACCGCGCCCTTGGAGTAGCGCACCACGGTCGGCGCGTCGTCGACCGCCACCGCCTCGCGCAGCTGGGCGCGGACCTGGTCGGCGTCGCGCGGGGCCGCGATCCGCAGCCCGGGGACGACCTGGAGGATCGACATGTCCCACATGCCGTTGTGCGAGGCCCCGTCGGTCCCGGTGATCCCGGCCCGGTCGAGGACGAACGTCACCCCGCACTTGTGCAGGGCGACATCCATCAGCACCTGGTCGAAGGCGCGGTTGAGGAAGGTGGCGTAGACCGCGAAGACCGGGTGCACACCGCCGGTGGCCAGGCCAGCCGCCGAGACGGCGGCGTGCTGCTCGGCGATGCCGACGTCGTAGACCCGCTCCGGGAACCGCTTGGCGAACTCGGTGAGCCCCACCGGGTGCAGCATGGCCGCGGTGATGGCCACGATGTCCTCGCGCTCCTCACCGAGCTTGACCATCTCCTCACCGAAGACCGAGGTCCAGTCGGCGCCGCCCGCGGAGATCGGCAGCCCGGTGTCCGGGTGGATCTTGCCGACGGCGTGGAAGCGGTCCGCCTCGTCCTGGAGGGCGGGCTGGTAGCCGCGGCCCTTCTCGGTGAGGCAGTGCACGATGACCGGGCCGCCGAACCGCTTGGCCCGCTGCAACGCGGACTCCAGCGCCTCGATGTCATGGCCGTCGATCGGTCCGACGTACTTCAGCCCCAGGTCCTCGAACATGCCCTGCGGGGTGATGAAGTCCTTCAGCCCCTTCTTGGCGCCGTGCAGGGTCTCGTACAGCGGCCTGCCGACGACCGGGGTGCGCTCCAGCAGGTCCTTGCCGCGGGCGAGGAAGCGCTCGTAGCCGTCGGTGGTGCGCAGTGTGGCGAGGTGGTTGGCAAGACCGCCGATGGTCGGGCCGTAGGAGCGCTCGTTGTCGTTGACGACGATGACCAGCGGACGGTTCTTGGCGGCGGCGATGTTGTTCAGCGCCTCCCAGGCCATTCCGCCGGTGAGCGCCCCGTCACCGATCACGGCGACCACATGGTCCTGCTTGCCGAGCAGTTCATTGGCCTTGGCCAGGCCCTCGGCCCAGCCGAGGACGGTCGAGGCGTGACTGTTCTCGATGACGTCGTGCTCGGACTCGGCGCGCGAGGGGTAACCGGACAGCCCACCCTTGCTCTTGAGCCTGGAGAAGTCCTGGCGGCCGGTGAGCAGCTTGTGGACGTAGGACTGGTGGCCGGTGTCCAGCAGCACCTTGTCCCGGGGCGAGTCGAAGACCCGGTGCAGGGCGATGGTCAGCTCGACCACACCGAGGTTCGGGCCGAGGTGGCCACCGGTCTTGGAGACGGCGTCGACGAGAAAGGTGCGGATCTCCGCGGCCAGCTGGTTCAGCTCCTCCGGAGCGAGCCGGTCCAGATCGCGCGGTCCCCTGATGCCGGTCAGCAGCACCCGTGCCTCCTTGCTTCGAGCGTCTCCATCGAGCCTTGCCGTCCGCACGAGTCTAGTGTTCCGCTCCGTGCCGAAGACCCCGGCCCATGCGATGTCGGTCACGCGAACGGACGAGCCCGGCACCGCCTCGCGGGGCGGTGCCGGGCCAGGTCCTGCGGGCGCGGCGGATCAGCCGCGTCCGGCCGAGCGCTGTGTTCTGCGCGACACCGAGTCGATCACGACGGCGGCCAGCAGCACCCCACCGGTGATCATGTACTGCACCGAGTTGGCCACCCCCAGAAGGTTCATACCGGACGAAATCGAGCCGATGACCAGCATGCCGAGCATCGCCGACCAGACCGAGCCCCGGCCGCCGAAGAGGCTGGTGCCACCGATGACCGCGGCCGCGATGGCCTCCATCAGCAGGTTGCCGGTACCGGCCTGCTGGCTGGCGGAGCCCACCCGGGAGGCGATCATGAGCCCGCCGAAGGCGGCCATCAGCCCGGAGAGGGCGAAGACCGACATCCGTACGGCCTCGACGTTGATGCCCGCGCGGCGCGCCGCCTCGACGCTGCCGCCGAGCGCGTTCACCTTGCGTCCGTAGGAGGTGCGGCGGACCACGAAGTCCAGCAGCACCAGCACCAGCACGAAGATCACCAGGCCGAGCGGCAGTCCCTTGTACTCGTTCAGCCGCCACGCCGCGGTGAAGACGATCGCGGCGAGCACCGCGGTGCGCACCAGGATCTCGCTTAGCGGCCGGGAGGGGACACCGGCCGCCTTGCGCCGCCTGCTGTCGATGAACTGGGCGAGGAAGAAGCCCGCCACCGCGACCGTCGCCGCCCCGTACGCGGCGATCAGCTGGCTGAAGTAGTGATCGGTGAGGGTGCGGACAAAGCTGTCGTCGTCGATGCCGATGGTGCCGGTGGTGCCCAGCACCTGGAGCATCAGTCCGTTCCAGGCCAGCAGACCGGCCAGGGTGACCACAAAGGCCGGGACGCCGATCTTGGCGAAAAAGAAACCATGGATCGCACCGAGGACGGCACCGGCGCCCAGGGCGGCGATCACGGCTATCCCCTCGGGCACCCCGTGGTTCACATTGAGCACCGTCAGGGTGGCCGCGGCCAGACCGCTGATCGAGCCGACGGAGAGATCGATCTCACCCAGCAGCAGGACGAACACGATCCCGACCGAGATCATGCCGGTGCCGCCGATCAGGATGGAGAGATCGGAGAGGTTCTTGGGCGAGAGGAAGGCACTGTCCTTCGCCTGGAAGACCGCCCAGATGATGGCGATGCCGACGATGACCGGGACCGCGCCCAGATCACCGCTGCGCATCTTGCGGACAAACTCGGTCAGATAGCCCTTGAAGCCCTCCTGACGCACCAGCAGCCGCGGGTCCACCGCGGTGACCGCGTCCTTCGCGACCGGGTTGGCGTCGGCCGGGCCGCGCTTGGCGTGGCTTCCGCCGTTGCTCTTGTGGACGTTGGTGGTCACTTCGCGACCTCCCCGGTGCGCGCCTTGCGGCGGGTCACGGCGTTGTCCGTGGCGCCGGTGATGGCGGAAATGATCTCTTCCTGAGAGGTGGACCGGACGTCGAAGATGCCGTTGTTACGGCCCAGGCGCAGCACCGCGACCCGGTCCGCGACGGCCTTGACGTCGGCCATGTTGTGGCTGATGAGGATCACGGCGAGACCGCGTTCGCGCAGCCGCTCGACCAGGTCCAGGACCTGGGCGGTCTGCTCGACGCCCAGGGCGGCGGTCGGCTCGTCCAGGATCACCAGCTTGGGCTCGCCCAGCATCGAGCGGGCGATGGCGACGGTCTGCCGCTGGCCGCCGGAGAGCGAGGCGATCGGGATCCGAACGCTGGGGATCCGGATCGACAGGGTCTGGAGCAGCTCACGGGAGCGGCGCTCCATCTCGACCTCGTCCAGCACTCCGCCGCGCAGGATCTCGCGGCCGAGGAAGAGGTTGCCGACGACGTCGATGTTGTCGCAGAGGGCGAGGTCCTGGTAGACGGTCGCGATGCCCAGGTCCTGGGCGTCGTGCGGCCGGCTGATCTGGACGGGCTTGCCCTGCCAGGCGAGGACGCCCTCGTCGGCTGGGCCGACTCCGGCGATGGTCTTGACGAGGGTGGACTTGCCCGCGCCGTTGTCGCCCACCAGGGCGACAACTTCACCGGCATGGACCTCCAGGTGGATATCGCTCAGCGCTTGGACAGCGCCGAATCGCTTGGAGATCCCGCGCAACGCCAACACGGGTTCGTTCGGCACGATGGCCATCTCCGTTCCGGGCAGGGGGAGCCCTGCTGCTTGACGGAGGGGAGAGCGCTCTCTCCCCTCGGCTGGGGGGTGTCAGGGGGCCGTCGCGGGGCCGCCCGCCGCATCGAGGGCGCGGGCGGCCCCACCGGGGCTGCTACTTGAGGAGACCGGCCTCTTCGCAGGCGGCCTTGTACTTGGCCGTGCAGATCTGGCTTGCCTTGTAGAGGCCGTCCTTGATGACGGTCTCCTTGATGTTGTCCTTGGTCAGCGAGACCGGGGTGATCAGGGTGGCCGGGATGCCCTTGGTGGTCGGGCTGTCCACCGTGTTGGACTCGTTGGGCTTCTCACCGCGGCCGAGTGCGATGGCCATCTCGGCGGCGGCGGTGGCCTCCGGCTCGTACGGCTTGTACACGCTCATGTACTGGGTACCGGCCAGGATGCGCTGCACACCGGCGAGTTCGGCGTCCTGTCCGGTGACCGGGGGCAGCGGGTCCACGCCGCCGCTCCTGAGCGCGGTGATCGCGCCACCGGCCATGGTGTCGTTGGCCGAGTAGACACCGACGATGTTGTTCTTGCCGAGGGAGGAGATGGCGCCGTTCATGGCCTCGTTGGCCTTGTCCGCGAGCCAGCGGTCGACGTCGTACTGCTTGCCGATGTCCACCTTGCCCTTGAGGACGGAGAGCGCGCCCTTCTTGAACATGGCGGCGTTGGGGTCGGCCTCCCAGCCGTTGAGCATGACGACCTTGCCGTCCTTGGCCTTGTTGCCCAGCGCCTTGAGCAGCGCCTCGCCCTGGACCTTGCCGACCTTCTCGTTGTCGAAGGAGGTGTACCCGGAGATCGGACCCTGGGCGAGCCGGTCGTAGGCGACGACCGGGATGTCGGCCTCGTCAGCCTTCTTGACCGAGCTGGCGATGGCCTCGGAGTCCACCGCGTCCAGGATGATCGCGTCGACCTTCTTGGTGATCATCGAGTCGACCTGCTGCTGCTGGAGCGCGGTGTCGGACTTGGCGTTGACGTAGACGACCTTGCACTCCGCGCAGAGCGCCTTGATCTTCTTGGTGATCAGCGGCCGGTCGAAGTTCTCGTATCTCGCGGTCTGGTCCTCCGGCAGGAGCAGGCCGATGGTGAGCGGACCGGTCTTCTTCTTCTGGTCCGACTTGTCGTTGTCGGCTTCCTTCGCCGAACCGCAGGCGGCGAGAGAGACCGCCATGGACACGACAGCACTGGCGATGGCGACGCGGCGCATCGTTGCGTTCATATTGGGGGTGCCTCCCTGACGAGGCCGCGTCCAAGCGGCCGAGGTGGCTGGAAGTCAACTCGGCCGCCCGCATGGCGTCAAGAAGTAAATCCTTAACGAGATGGCAACGGTGCCATTCGTTATCTGAGTGAACGCAGCGGGACGACACCGCATAGACGCAGCGTGACCGGACAAAGGTGCTCAGGTCAGGGCAGGCGCTCCGGCCGGAACCGCGCCGGAAGCCCCGTCCAGCAGCGTCGAATCGCCCATCTCGCTCAGCACCAGCGCCAGCGCGCCCAGCACCTCGGCCCGGCCGCCGAGCGCCCCGGGCATCACCGAGAGCTGCCGTGCGGCGCTGGGGATGGCGTACCGGGACACGGAGTCCCGGATCGGCGCGAGCACCAGCTCACCCGCCTCGGCGAGCTGACCGCCGAGCACCACGCGACTCGGGTTGATCAGATTGCACAGATTCGCCACTCCGCTGCCGATATGGCGCCCGACGTCCGCGATCACCCGTCGGCAGCCGGGGTCGCCCTCGCGGGCCAGCTGCACCATGCGTTCAACGGTCAGATCCATGCCATGGCTGGAGTAGAGCAGCGGCAGCACATAGCGGGCCGCGGTGAAGGTCTCCAGACAGCCGCGGTTGCCGCAGCGGCAGACCGGGCCCGACTCGTCCAGGGTGATGTGCCCGATCTCGCCCGCCGTACCGCCGGGGCCGCGGTAGATCTGGCCACTGATCACCAGACCGGCGCCGACACCGTCGGCGACCTTGATGTACGCGAGGTCGGCGACCCCACGCCCGGAGCCCCACACCAACTCGCCGAGGGCGCCCAGGTTGGCGTCGTTGTCGACGTGCACCGGCACCCCGAGCCGCTGGGCGAGGTCATCCCGCGGATTGGTGCCCGCCCAGCCCGGAAGGATCGCCGTGGAGCCCAGCGTGCCGGTCTCGACGTCGATGGGCGCGGGCACGCCGAGCCCGACGCCGACCACCTTGTCCTGGCGCAGCCCGGTGGCCGCGACCAGCCTGCTGACCAGTTGTTCGGCCCGGTCCAGCCCCTGAGCGGCGGACGCGTCCACATCCAGCGGCTCGGACTCCTCGGCCAGCACCTGGTGGGCGAGGTTGCCGATGGCGACGCGCAGATGCGTATGGCCGAAGTCCACGCCGACGACGATGCCCGCGTCCCCGCTCAGGGAGACGCTGCGGGCCCGGCGGCCGCCCGCCGACGTGGGCGTGACCTCGACGGTTCCCCCGTCCTTGAGCTCACGGACGATATTGGAGACGGTGGCGGCGGACAGCCCCGTGCTCCGGGCGATCTCCGCCTGGGTGAGCGAGCCCGCCATGCGCACCGCCCGCACCACCCGCTCGAGGTTGGCCCGGTGCAGCGACGACTGCGATCCCGGAGTCTCCACGCCATCCACTCCCGCCTTCACGGGCGGCACGACGGCCGCTCCGCCGGCCGGGCCGCAGCAGTGAGGCCCGACAGTGTCTCCAACATGTGAACTCTAAGATGAGCCGCCCCGGTTGTTCCACGTCAAGTCCTTGACACCTTCCGGACGGCTCACGGTCCTGACGGCAGGCACGGCGCCGCACCGATATGTGATCAGTGCACTGATGTGCGACGTTCCACACCGGGGCGCCGCTTGTCCGCAAGGGTACGGGGCGCCTCCGCCGAACGGCGGGGACGCCCCGTGGTCGGGTGCCGGAGACGGGTCTACTTGATCGCGCCCGCCGTCAGACCGGCCTGGACCTGCCGCTGGAAGATGATGTAGACACCGAGCACCGGCAGCATCGCCAGCACCAGCCCGGCGAACAGCGCCGACCAGTCGCCCTTGTACTGCTGACTGGCGGCGAGCTGCACCAGCCCCTGGGTGAGCACCCGCTTGTCCTCCTCGGTGTTCAGCACCGTCGGCAGCATGTACTGGTTCCACTGCCCGAGGAAGTTGAAGATCCCGACGCTGATCAGGCCCGGCTTCGCCATCGGCAGCATGACCTGGAAGAAGGTACGGGTCTGGGAGGCCCCGTCGATCAGGGCCGCCTCCGCCACCGAGCTCGGCAGGGTTTTGAAGAACGAGGTCAGGAAGAAGACGGTGAACGGCAGCGAATAGGCGATGTAGACCAGGATCAGCCCGTGGAAGGTGTTCAGCAGGGCCAGGTTCTTCATCACGAAGAACAGCGGCACCAGCGCCAGGATGATCGGGAAGCTCATCCCACCCACGAACATGAAGTAGATGACGCGCTTCCCCGGGAACTCGAAGCGGGCCAGGACATACGCCGCCATGGCGCCCAGCAGCATGGTGCCCACCAGCGAGCACCCCACCACCACGAGGGTGTTGACGAAGAAGTCGCCGATGTTGGACTTGCTCCAGGCGCGCGACCAGTTGTCGAAGTGCAGACTGCCGGGCAGCCCCCAGGGAGAGGTGAAGATCTCCTTGTCGGTCTTCAGGGAGCTCATCACCGCCCACAGCAGCGGCATGGTGACCAGGAGCGCCCAGAGCACCAGCATCCCGTGGGAGAAGACATTGAGGACCTTGCCCTCGCTGCCGACGCGCCCCTCGGGGGTGTAGCGCGGGGGCAGCTGGTCCCCGGCGGGCTCACGGGGGGCGGCGTCGTCCTTGGCGGCGCCGCGGAGCTCCGAGGGCTGTGCTGGTGAGGTCACTGCGATACCCCCAGATCGGCGGTCGGGCGGCGGTCGTGGTCTGCGATGGATGGCCCGGGCATCAGTACTCCAGCCGTTCACGCCGGCCCAGCTTGGACACGATGACCGCGAAGATCATGGTGACGATCAGCATCGCCACCCCGATCGAGGTGGCGCGGCCGGCCTGCCCGTCGCGGAAGGTCTTGGTGTAGACGTAGTAGCCCAGCACCTGGGTGGAATCGGCGGGTCCGCCCGGTCCCACGGTCATGATCTGGACCACGGCGAAGGCGTCGAGGGCGAGGATGCCCATGTAGATCCAGCCGGTCTGGACCGTGTCCCACAGCAGCGGCAGAGTGATCCTGAAGAAGGTCGTGATCCGGTTCGCGCCGTCCAGCAGCGCCGCCTCATAGAAGTCCTTGGGGATGGAGCTCATCCCGGCGGAGAACAGGACGACGTAGAAGCCGACGTTGCACCAGACCATCACGACCATCAGGCACCACAGGGCCAGCTGGGGATCGGCCAGCCACTGCTGCTCGAGCGAGTCCAGGCCGATTCCGCCCAGAAAGGCATTGAGTGCCCCGTTGCGCGGGTTGTAGGTGAACTGGAACAGCAGGGCGACGATCGCGATCGACAGCACCTGCGGAAAGAAGTAGACGACCTTGTAGAACGTCGATCCGCGCACCCCGGACACGGCCGCGTTCTTCCGGCCCCGGCCGCCGACGTTGAGCATGAAGGCGAAGAAGAGGCCGAGGCCGAGTGTCACCAGCGGTACGACCAGCAGCAGCAGGACATTGTGTCCGACCGCTGTCCAGAAGAGGTCGTCGTGGAGCAGCCAGTCGTAGTTGTCGAACCCGACCATCTTGAAGTCGGAACTCAGACCGGTCCAGTCCGTGAAGGAGTACAGGATGGCCTGGATGAACGGCGAGATCACGAAGACCGCGTACAACGAGACCGGCAGCACCAGAAAACCGGTGACAAAGCCGTACTTCCGGAACCACTGAGCCACCTTCGGATGGGGGCCCCTGGCGCGCCCGGGCGTTTCCTTCCGTACGCCCGGCGCACCGGTCTGAGTCCTGACCTTCTGCATCTCACCGACCTCGGTCTTCCCCCGCGGCCACTACCGCTGGTGACGCATCGAATCCCATCAGACGTGCTTGTACTTCTTGACCGCGTCGTCCTTGGCGGTCGCGTCGGCGAACTTCTGAATCTTCTTGATCGCCTCTGCCGGGGTCATCCGGCCCGCCATCATCTCGCCCAGCGCGCCGACGCCGATCTGCTGCTTCTGGAGCGCGACGTACCAGTCCTGGAGCCGCGGATTGACGACGTTCTTCCCGGCCTTCTTCAGAACCTCCTGCGCGGACGCCAGGCCCGGCGGCAGGGAAAGCCCTTCGGTGCCACCGTTGAGCGAGGTGAGCGAGGAGACCTGCTGGACGAAGTTCTTGGTGGACTTCTCACCCAGCATGATGCGCAGCAATTCCATGCCGCCCTCGGGGTTCTTCGCCGACTTGGGCACGATGAAGGGCTCACCGCCGGAGGCCCAGAGGGTGCCGAACGGCATCTTGTCGCCGCTGTCCAGGCTGGAGGGCGCGCCCACCGCCATCTGGAAGTCCTTCGGCGTGGTCTTCTTCGCCTCGTTCTCCACCCAGGAGCCGTTCGGGATGAACAGCGCCTTGCCCTGGTTCCACGCGGTCTGGGACTCGATGTGGGTCAAGCCCGGGGTGCCCTTGAGGATGTAGCCCTTCCGGTAGAGCTCGTAGTACGCCTCGAAGGCGGCCTTGACGGCCGGGTGCTTCCAGGCGTTCGCCTCCAGGTTGTCGATGGCGTCCAGGACATCGGCGCCACCGATCTTGGCGATGAAGGGGTAGAGGCTGAAGGGCAGGTAGTAGGGGTACTTGCCCGGGTAGGTCCAGCCGGCGATGCCCTTCTTCTTGGCCTTGGCGCAGACCGCGAGCATGTCGTCCCAGGTCTCCGGGTATTCCACGCCGAGCTTTTCCAGATTGCTCTTGGAATACCAGACGCCGTAGACGGTGTAGGCGTAGTAGAGGATCCAGACCTGCTTGCCGTCGAACTGCCCCATCTCCACGACACCGGGGCGCAGGGTGTCGCGCACCTTCTTCTTGGGGTCGTCGACGGAGGGCGCGTCCAGCAGCGGGGTGAGATCCGTCAGCTGCTTCTTGCCGACCAGGGTGCCGAAGTCCATCTGCTCGGCGCCGGAGTTGTCGATGAGGTCCGGCGGGGTGCCGCCGTTGAAACGTGGCTGGAGGGTCGTCTGAATCTTCTGGGTGGCGGAGTGCTTGACCTTGCCCGCGGTCTTCGGAAACGCCTTGCTGTATTCCTTCTCGGCGTCCTTGGCGTACTGCTGCCCGAAACCGCCGTCGAAGATGACGACGTCGAGCCCGGCGCTCTCATTGACGGCGAGCGGGTTCTTCGCCGTCTTCTTGCCCTTGTCGACCTTGTTGGAATCGTCGTCACCGCCGCTCGCGCAGGCAGTCAGCACGCTGACGGACGGCACGGCGATCAGCCCGAGCGCCGCTGACCGCTTGACCAGATCACGACGGCCGACATCTGGAGTGGATCCCATGCTCAAGTCCTCGCCTTCGTCAGGACTCAGGCGGTGTAACGGTCTCCCGTACATCTCGCCTCCGGCGAGGGGCCCGACACCGCGGGTGAGTTGAAGCGTGAAGCGGAGTATTGCTGGGTGTGCGCCGGGGACTGCGGAGGCCCGCCGGGGCCCGCGCGAAGTGGGCGGCAGTGCGGCCCTCCCCCTGGGGCGACAGGTATAGTCCACTTGGTATCAACTGGGCAAGATTGAATCTTCATTGGGTAACAGTCTTTCCCGAGTTGAGACCTGCCCGACATACCGTAGGGGGCCACAGCCCGTACGGCGTACCGCCGTGCGCACGATCACTCGAGAGGCGGTCCCTGTGCCCCTGAAGCAGCTCCCCTTGACCACCAGCGTTGTCGTGGCCGCGACACTCGCTTTGACCGCGGGGTGCGGCTCCGACGGTGGCGGCTCGTCGGCCGGGGACACCAAGGGCGGCGCGGCGATAGGCAAGGGCATGGCCCAGCTCCCCGTCGAGCCCACCGAAGAGCCGACCGAGGACCCCACCGACGACCCGTACGACGACCCCACGGACAGCCCCACCGGTGGATCCGGGCTGGTCACCTCGGACGCCAAGATGGGCACCTGCGGCTGGGGCTCGGACGGCAAGCCCTACGCCAACATCAAGATCAGCAACTCCAGCTCCACCACCGCCTACTACAGCCTGCTGGTCGGCTTCGTCGACAGCGCCGGTGAGGTGGTGACCACGGGCACCAAGTCCGACGCCCCGGTGGCGGGCAACGCCGAGAAGACCATCAAGGTCATCGGCCTCCAGGCGGACAGCTCCAAGAAGGCGAAGAAGTGCCGGCTGTCGCTCGGCACCAAGTCCGACTCGGCCGACTGACCGCGCTCCACCATCACCCTGATGGCCGCGGGCCGTACCCCCCAACGGGCGTACGGCCCGCGGTGCGTGAGCCCTGCGGCCGCTCCGCTCCCCACCGCACGCCGTCCCCGACGCGTTCTTGACACCCCCCTCCCCCGGCCGTCCTACTTGTCTCCGCGCGATGCAACTTGACAACGTTGTCAGACGCTTTGGGGAGGCGGCGCATGCGACAGGGACGACCACCGCGACGACGGAGAACCGGACGAACGGCCGCCCTGCTGGCCGCCGTTCTGCTGGCGGTGACGGCGCAGGGGACCGTGGCCGCCGCCCCGCACGGCCCGGACACCCCGGACCACACCGACCGGAGGTTCGCCTCGTCCTTCGAGCCGGACGATCCCCGGCCGGACTGGCGCAATACGGTCGAGACCGGCCCCGACGGGAAGAAGAAGGCGTCCGGGGTCGACGGCGGCTACGCCTCCGGCATCCCCGGCAATGTCACCGACAAGGTGACCGAGGTCCGGGCCAGCGGTGAGAACGCCTCCGCCGGTGAGGCCAAGGAGAACCTGGTCGACGGCGAGCTCACCAGCAAGTGGCTGGTGTTCGAGAAGACCGCCTGGCTGGAGTTCGAGCTGAGCGAGCCCGTCAAGGCCGTCCGCTACGCCCTCACCTCCGCCAATGACGCCCCCGGCCGGGATCCCGAGGACTGGACCCTCAAGGGCTCCGCCGACGGCTCCGACTGGACCACGCTGGACAGCCGGAAGGACGAGACGTTCGGCTCGCGGCAGCAGACCCGCGAGTTCGGCTTCGACAACTCCACCGCCTACCGGCACTTCCGGCTGGAGATCAGCCGTAACGCCGGGGACGACCTCGTCCAGCTCGCCGAGGTGCAGTTGGCGGACGGCAGCACCGCCCCGCCCGCCCCCTCCGACATGCGCAGCCAGGTGGACCGCGGCCCGGCCGGGTCCCCCACCGCCAAGGCCCGCGCGGGCTTCACCGGCACCCACGCCCTGCGCTACGCGGGCACCCACAAGCCGGGTGGCCGGGCGTACTCGTACAACAAGGTCTTCGACGTGGACACGGCCGTCACCCGGGACACCGTGCTGTCGTACCGGATCTTCCCCTCGATGCCGGAGACCGACCTGAGCTATCCGGCCACCCATGTCTCGGTCGATCTCGCCTTCACCGACGGCAGCTATCTCAGCGAGCTGGCCGGTGCGGTGGACCAGCACGGCGCCCGGATGAGCCCCCAGGGCCAGGCGGCCGCCAAGACGCTCTACGTCAACCAGTGGAACCACAAGGAGTCGAGGATCGGCGCGGTCGCCGCGGGCCGGACGGTCGACCGGATCCTGGTGGCCTACGACTCGCCCAAGGGCCCGGCGCGGTTCCAGGGCTGGGTGGACGACATCTCGCTGACCCCCGAGAAGCCCGCGAAGCCTCGGGCCCATCTCTCGGACTACGCCGTGACCACGCGCGGCACCAACTCCAGCGGCTCCTACTCGCGCGGCAACACCTTCCCCGCCACCGCGGTGCCCGGCGGCTTCACCTTCTGGACACCGATGACGAACGCGGGCTCCACGGACTGGCTGTACCAGTACGCCCGCGCCAACAACGCCGACAACCTCCCCACCATCCAGGCGTTCGGCGCCTCCCATGAGCCCAGCCCCTGGATGGGCGACCGGCAGACCTTCCAGCTGATGCCGTCCATAGCGTCCGGGGTGCCGGACGCCTCACGGACCACCCGCGCCCTGCCGTTCCGCCACGACCGCGAGACCGCCCGGCCGTATGCCTACGGGGTGACCTTCGAGAACGGGCTGAAGACGAGGATCGCGCCCACCGACCACGCGGCGATGATGCGCTTCACCTATCCCGGCGAGCGGGCGAGCGTCCTCTTCGACAACGTCACGGGCGACGGCGGGCTGACGCTCGACGCCGAGCACGGTGTGGTCACCGGCTACTCCGACGTGAAGAGCGGACTGTCCACCGGTGCCACCCGGATGTTCGTCTACGGCGTCTTCGACGCGCCCGTGACCGCGAGCGGCAAGCTGCCGGGCGGCGGCGGCAAGGACGTCACCGGCTACTTCCGCTTCGCGCCGGGGAAGGACCGTACCGTCACCCTGCGGCTGGCCACCTCGCTCATCGGTGTCGACCAGGCCAGGGCCAACCTCGAGCGGGAGATCCCGGCGTCGGCCTCGTTCGCGAAGGTCGAGCGGGACGCACAGCGGGCCTGGGACCGGGTGCTGGGGGTGATCGAGGTCGAGGGGGCCGACCCCGACCGGCTCACCACTCTCTACTCCAGCCTCTACCGGCTGTATCTGTATCCCAACTCCGGCTTCGAGAACACCGGGACCGCCCGGAAGCCGCGATACCAGTACGCGAGCCCCTTCTCCGAGCCCACCGGCGAGAACACCCCGACCCGCACCGGCGCGAAGATCGTCGACGGCAAGGTCTACGTCAACAACGGCTTCTGGGACACCTACCGCACCACCTGGCCCGCCTACTCCCTGCTCACCCCCGGCCGGGCGGCAGAGCTGGCCGACGGCTTCGTCCAGCAGTACAAGGACGGCGGCTGGATTTCCCGCTGGTCCTCACCCGGCTACGCCGATCTGATGACCGGCACCAGTTCGGACGTGGCCTTCGCGGACGCCTATCTCAAGGGTGTCGGCCTCGACGCCGAGGCCGCGTACGAGGCCGCGCTGAAGAACGCGACCACCGTCCCGACCTCACCGGGCGTCGGCCGCAAGGGGATGGCCACCTCGGTCTTCCTCGGCTACACCAGCACCGAGACCCACGAGGGGCTGTCCTGGGCGCTGGAGGGCTGTCTCAACGACTTCGGGATCGCGAGGATGGGCAAGGCGCTCTACGCGAAGACCAAGAAGGCGCGCTACAAGGAGGAGTCGGAGTACTTCCTGAACCGGGCCCGGAACTACGTCCATCTCTTCGACCCCGGGGCCGGCTTCTTCCAGGGCCGGGACGCCGACGGAAAGTGGCGGCTGCCGTCTGCGACGTACGACCCGCGGGTGTGGGGCTACGACTACACCGAGACCAACGGCTGGGGATACGCCTTCACCGCGCCCCAGGACAGCCGGGGCCTGGCCAACCTCTACGGCGGCCGCTCCGGGCTCGCGAAGAAGCTGGACACCTACTTCGCCACCCCGGAGACCGCCTCCCCCGAGTTCGCCGGGTCCTACGGCGGCGTCATCCACGAGATGACCGAGGCGCGGGACGTCCGTATGGGCATGTACGGGCACAGCAACCAGGTCGCCCACCACGCGGCCTATATGTACGACGCGGCGGGACAGCCCTGGAAGACCCAGCGGACGGTGCGCGAGGTGCTCTCCCGGCTCTACACCGGCAGCGAGATCGGTCAGGGCTACCACGGTGACGAGGACAACGGCGAGCAGTCGGCCTGGTACGTCTTCAGCGCGCTGGGTTTCTATCCGCTGGTGATGGGCGGCTCGGAGTACGCGGTCGGCTCCCCGCTGTTCACCAAGGCCACCGTTCATCTGGAGAACGGCCGCGACCTGGTGATCACCGCTCCCCGCAACAGCGCGGAGAACGTGTACGTCCAGGGCCTGACGGTGAACGGCAAGCCCTGGCACTCCACCGCGCTGCCGCACAGGATCCTCGCCCGGGGCGGCACGCTGGAGTTCACCATGGGCCCGAAGCCCTCGCGCTGGGGCACGGGGAAGAACGCGGCGCCCTCCTCCCTGACCCAGGACGACGAGGTGCCCACCCCGCGCCGTGATCTGACGGTGCCGAGCGGCGGCACCGCGCTGCTGGACAACACCTCCGGCACGGACGCCGCGTTCACCTCGGTGGGGCTGCCGGTGAAGGACCCGGGCCGTGCGGTGCAGTACACCCTGACCTCGTCGGACCGCCGCAAGGCGCCGTCCGGCTGGGTGCTCCAGGGGTCGGCCGACGGTGCGCACTGGAAGGAGCTGGACCGGCGCTCCGGCCAGACCTTCGCATGGGACCGGCAGACCCGGGTGTTCTCGGTCCGCGCGCCCGGTCGTTACGGCCACTACCGCCTGGTGGCGGACGGCAGAGCCACCCTCGCCGAGGTCGAACTGCTCGGCTGAGGTCCCTGATCGCCGATTCCACCCCGGTAGCACGGTCGTCCGGCGCGCTCCCGGCGCCGGACGGCCGTGGTGTCCCGCGGCCCGGTGACCTCACACCCGCCGCAGCACTTCCGCCTCCCGCTCCGCGTCCATACCTACCGATGGGCGGTCCGGCCGGTGCGGTGCCACGCCGCCCAGCGCGCTCAGCCAACTCCAGGTGTCCGCCACGGTGTCGGCGACGGGGCGGCAGCGCAGCCCGGCGGCGAGCACCTTGGACACAGCGCCGCTGTGCATCATGTCGTACAGCTCCCCCGGCGGCAGCCAGATCGGCAGTTCGCTCCATGGCTCGATCCCGGCGGCCAGCACGGTCTCCGGATCGGTCCAGCGCAGTTCGGCGTCCGAGCCGGTGACCCGGACACAGGTCTCCAGCAGTTCCCCCATCGTGGTGTGCCCCCGCGCGCCGACGAGGTTGTACGCGCCGCCGAGTCCGCGGCCCGCGGCGTCCAGCACCCACTGGGCGAGGTCGCGCACATCGATGTACTGAAGCGGCAGGTCGCGCGGTCCGGGGGCGAGCACCGGGCCGCCGCGGGCGATCCGGTTCAGCCACCACGGCAGCCGTCCGATGTTCTCGTACGGGCCGATGATCAGCCCCGCGCGGGCCAGCAGGGCACGGTCGCCGAAGGCCGCGCACGCGGCCAGCTCCCCGCCCCGCTTGATGGTCGCGTAGTCGCCGTCGTCCGCGTCGGGGGACGCGTCCACCAGCGGGCCGTTCTCGTCCAGTCCGGCCGGGGCCGGATCGGCGTACACCGAGCGGCTGGAGATGTAGACGTAGTGTCCGGCGCGCCCGGCGAGCAGCCGCGCGGCGTCCCGCACCGCCGACGGCGGGCCCGACCAGGTGTCCACCACGATGTCCCATGCGCCCGGCGCCAGCGCGGCCAGTCCGTCGGGCACGGTCCGGTCGCCGTGCAGCGCGGTGACCCCCGGCGGCGGGTCATGCCGGCCGCGGTGGAACACCGTGACCTCCCAGCCGCGGGCTCGCGCCTCCTCCGTCACCGCGCGTCCCACGAACTCCGTACCGCCCAGCATCAGAAGTCTCATGGCGGCGACTCTGCCCGCTCACCGTGGTCCGGCCCGGCGTTCCCTGCTGTCGGCAGAATCGCTGTGAGCGGACACGGTGCCTCGGCGCGCCCGGTCATCACGCCCCTCGCGCCCGCCGATTGGGCAGGATGGAGACATGATCCTCCGCCAGTTGCACGACACCGACGAGGACGCCGAGGCGGTATGGGAGGTGGTCTCGGCCGCGTTCGGGGACGCGGCCGCACTCGCGGGCCTGGACGGCTGGCCACCGGAGTACATCGCCGAGACGCACGACCGGAACCGGCATCTCGCCCGCAGCGATCCGGGCGGCTGTTGGCTCGCCGTGGACGACGGCGGAATGCCGCTCGGCGCGGCGCTGTCCACACGCCGCGAGGGCACCTGGGGGCTCTCGATGCTCGCGGTGCTGCCACGGGCCCAGCGACAGGGCGTCGGCCGGGAGTTGCTCGCCGCGACGCTGATGTACGGACGGGGGTGTCTGCGCGGCATCATCTGCGGATCCGAGGATCCGCGCGCGGCGGCCGGCTACCGGCAGGCGGGGTTCACCCTGCATCCGGCGATGCGGCTGCGCGGCACCGTCGGACCGGAGACCAAGGAGCGGCTGTCCCCGCCGGACGGCGCGGTGCACGAGGGGGTGGCCCGCCACCGGGACCTGCTGGACTCGGTGGACCGCCGCACCCGGGGCGGCGCCCATGGCATCGACCACGAACTGCTGCTGGCCCAGCGGAGGTTGCTGGTGGTGGACGACCTGGCGGGCAGCGGCTACTGCTACGTCGGCGCGGACGGCAAGGTCGAACTGCTGGCCGCGACCTCGCGGCGGCTGGCGAAGCGGCTGCTGACGGCGGCGCTGCTGTGTCTGCCGGAGGGCGCCGACGCCCGGGTCCCGGCGCTGACGGCCGAGCAGCAGTGGGCGGTGGACGTGGGGCTCGAGGCCGGCCTTGAGCTGTCCACCGGCGGCTATGTGTGTCTGCGCGGCATGCCGCCCCCGGCGCCGTACATCCCCTCGGGGACGTTTCTCTGATCCCGGCGCGCCGGGTACGCGAGACGGGCCGCACCCCCGCGCGGGGGTGCGGCCCGTCTCAGCTGCCGTCAGAGTTACTTGCGGATCAGCGAGCGCAGCACGTACTGCATGATGCCGCCGTTGCGGTAGTAGTCCGCCTCGCCGGGGGTGTCGATGCGCACCTTGGCGTCGAATTCCACCTCGCCCGCCTTGACCTTCACCGTCTCCGGGATGCCACCGTCGTTGAGCGCGGTGACACCGGTGATCTCGAAGGTCTCCTGGCCGGTCAGGCCCAGCGACAGCGCCGAGCCGCCCTCCGGGAACTGGAGCGGCAGGACGCCCATGCCGATGAGGTTCGAGCGGTGGATGCGCTCGTAGGACTCGGCGATGACGGCCTTGACGCCGAGCAGCGCGGTGCCCTTGGCCGCCCAGTCGCGGGAGGAGCCGGAGCCGTACTCCTTGCCCGCCAGGATGACCAGCGGGATGCCGGCGGCCTGGTAGTTCTGCGAGGCGTCGTAGATGAAGGAGACCGGCGCGCCGTCCTGGGTGAAGTCGCGGGTGAAGCCGCCCTCGGTGCCCGGCGCGATCTGGTTGCGCAGCCGGATGTTGGCGAAGGTGCCGCGGATCATGACCTCGTGGTTGCCCCGGCGGGAGCCGTAGGAGTTGAAGTCACGCCGCTCGACACCGTGCTCGGTGAGGTACGTGCCGGCCGGGGTGTCGGCCTTGATCGCACCGGCCGGGGAGATGTGGTCGGTGGTGACCGAGTCGCCCAGCTTGGCCAGCACCCGGGCGCCGCGTACATCCTCGACCGGGGCCGGGTCCATGGTCAGGCCCTCGAAGTACGGGGGCTTGCGGACGTAGGTGGACTCCGGGTCCCACTCGAAGGTGTTGCCGGTCGGCACGGGCAGCGCCTGCCACTGGGCGTCACCGGCGAAGACGTCGGAGTAGCTGGTGTGGAACATCTCCTGGCCGATGGCGGAGGCGACGACCTCCTCGACCTCCCGCTCGGAGGGCCAGATGTCGGCGAGGTGGACCGGCTTGCCCTCCTGGTCGATGCCGATGGCGTCCTTGGTGATGTCCACCTTCATGGAGCCCGCGATGGCGTACGCGACGACCAGCGGCGGGGACGCCAGGTAGTTCATCTTGACGTCCGGGTTGATCCGGCCCTCGAAGTTGCGGTTGCCGGAGAGCACCGAGGTGACGGCGAGGTCCGCGTCGTTGACGGCCTTGGAGACCTCCTCCGGCAGCGGGCCGGAGTTGCCGATGCAGGTGGTGCAGCCGTAGCCGACGAGGTTGAAGCCCAGCTTGTCGAGGTACGGGGTGAGCCCGGCGCGGTCGTAGTAGTCCATGACGACCTTGGACCCGGGGGCCAGGGTGGTCTTGACCCACGGCTTGCGGGTCAGGCCCTTCTCGACCGCCTTCTTGGCCACCAGCGCGGCGGCGACCATGACGTACGGGTTGGAGGTGTTGGTGCAGGAGGTGATCGCGGCGACGGTGACGGCGCCGTGGTCGATCTCGTACACGGTCCCGTCGGGGGCGGTGACCTGGGTCGGCTTGGTCGGCATGCCGTTGTGGTCGATGGCCGGGGCGTCGGAGGCCGGGAAGGACTCCTTGCCCGTCTCCTCGTCCTCCGAGACGTAGTTGCGCACGTCCTGGGCGAACTGCTCGGCGGCCTGCGCCAGCACGATCCGGTCCTGCGGACGCTTGGGACCGGCGATCGACGGAACGACCGTCGACAGGTCCAGCTCCAGCTTCTCGGAGAAGTCCGGCTCGGCGGCCGGGTCCAGCCACAGGCCCTGCTCCTTGGCGTACGCCTCGACGAGCGCGAGCTGCTGGGCGCTGCGGCCGGTGAGCTTGAGGTAGTTGATGGTCTCGCCGTCGATCGGGAAGATCGCCGCGGTGGAGCCGAACTCCGGCGACATGTTGCCGATGGTGGCGCGGTTGGCGAGCGGGATGGCCGAGACGCCCTCGCCGTAGAACTCGACGAACTTGCCGACCACACCGTGCTTGCGCAGCATCTCGGTGATGGTGAGCACCAGGTCGGTGGCGGTGGTGCCGGTGGGCAGCTCACCGGTCAGCTTGAAGCCGACGACCCGCGGGATCAGCATCGACACCGGCTGGCCCAGCATGGCGGCCTCGGCCTCGATACCGCCGACGCCCCAGCCCAGCACACCGAGGCCGTTGACCATGGTGGTGTGGGAGTCGGTGCCGACGAGGGTGTCCGGGTACGCCTGTCCGTTGCGGACCATGACCGTGCGGGCCAGGTGCTCGATGTTCACCTGGTGGACGATGCCGGTGCCGGGCGGGACGACCTTGAACTCGTCGAAGGCGGTCTGGCCCCAGCGCAGGAACTGGTAGCGCTCCTTGTTCCGCCCGTACTCCAGCTCCACGTTCTGGGTGAAGGCGTCCGGGGTGCCGAAGCGGTCGGCGATGACGGAGTGGTCGATGACCAGCTCGGCCGGGGCCAGCGGGTTGATCTTCGCCGGGTCGCCGCCGAGCTCCTTGACGGCCTCACGCATGGTGGCGAGGTCGACGACACAGGGCACACCGGTGAAGTCCTGCATGATCACGCGGGCCGGCGTGAACTGGATCTCCTGGCTGGGCTGGGCCTGAGAGTCCCAGCCGCCCAGCGCGCGGATGTGGTCGGCGGTGATGTTCGCGCCGTCCTCGGTGCGGAGCAGGTTCTCCAGCAGCACCTTCAGGCTGTACGGCAGGCGGGCGGACCCCTCCACCTTGTCCAGCCTGAAGATCTCGTACGACTCGTCGCCCACCTGCAGGGTGCTGCGGGCGTCGAAGCTGTTCGCCGACACGACAGTCTCCTTCATGCATGAATTCGCGCGTACCACCGCAATGCTGCCGTCGTCTGCGCGCGCCCATCCGCTAAGGTAGGGCTAAGTTAGGTAACCCTTACCGGTGCGAGGGAAGGCGGTGCACCTTCAGCAGATATCTCGATGTCGAGATAACTCTAGTACATCAGCCCCGCGCGGTCAGCTCAGCCCTGCCGCCGGGCGGTGTCGTACCAGGTGGCACGTTCACCGGTACGGGTGATCGCCGGGCGTCTGCACCGCAGGTCGCGGTGGCGGGCGGACCGGGCGGGGCGGTACCGGTGCGGCGTCCGTCACGTCCGGCGGCGTCCGGCGACGTCCGGTAGCGGCCGGAAATGGCCGGACCGGGACCGGCCCGGTTCCCGCGGTGAGCGGACCGTTCCGCTTCGCGGTGCTCGGGACGGCGGTCCGGGCCGCGCGAACTCGGCCCGGGCGGCTTCGAGTTCCGCGCCCGGGCGCCTGTGGCCGCCGCGATACTGCTCCCCATGGATCCGCACCTGCTCCGTACGTTCGTCTCCGTGGCCCGCTGCGGCTCCTTCTCCGAGGCCGCCCACGAACTGGGGTCGACCCCGTCGGCGGTGTCCCGGCACATCGCGACGCTCGAGGCGGATCTGCGTGCCCCGCTGCTCACCCGGCAGCCGGTGACGCTCACCACCGCGGGGGCACGGCTGCTGGAACACGCCGGTCCGCTTCTGCTGCGGCTGGACGCGGCCCGCGCGGAGGTCGAGCGGCTGGCCGGGTCCGGGGCCACCCGGCTGACGCTCGGTGCCTCGCCGCTGGCCCTGACCCCGCGGATCGCGGCGGCGCTGGAGCAGCTGCGAAAGATCCACCCCGGTGTCCGGACCACCGTGCGGATCCTGGGCCGCCAGGAGGTCCCGGCCGCGGTGGCGCGCGGAGCGCTGGACCTCGGTCTGGTGGACGGCCCGGCCGCCCCCTCCGATCCGCTTCCACCGCCCGCCGCCGGAGCGCTCACCGCGGTCCCGGTCGCCGACAGCCCGCTCGTCGTCACGCTGCCGCAGGGCCATCCGCTGGCCCGGCGGCTCGGACTGCGGCTGGCCGACCTCGCCGACAGCCGCTGGCTGGACGCACCGGACACCGCGATGCCGCTGTTGCGGCTGCGCGCCCTGGGCCGCACCGGCGGCTTCCGCGCCACGCTGACCTACCAGGGCACCGAGGTGCGGGGGCTGCTGGCGCTGGCCGCCGCGGGACACGGCCTGGCCCTGGTGCCGCACACCGCCGCCGAGGGCGCACCCGGCATCGTCACGGTCCCCCTGATCGCGCCGCGGCTGACCCACCGCATCGAGCTCCTCCACGGCGCGGCGGTGGACGGCCCGGCCCGGTCACTGGCGGCGCTGGTGACGGGGGACGGCAAGCGGTACGCGTGACGGGCGGGCGCCGCCCAGGAACGGCATGGGGTACGCGATCGCCGCGCGGGAACGCCGGAACGCGGGAGCGGCACGCACGAACGGCCGACGCTCCGCGCAAGGCCGCTCCGGTGCGTTCAGCCGCCCGCGAGGCGGGACCTCACCAGTGAGAGGACCTCCTCGTCGGACAGGCCCAGCGCCCGCGCCTCGGACACCAGGCCCTGGACGCCCTCCAGAAGGCGGGCCCGGCCGGGCGACTGGTCACCGGTGACCACCGCCCCGCGGCCACGGCGCAGTTCGATCAATCCCTCCTCGCGGAGCCGCTGATACCCCCGGAGCACCGTGTGCACATTGACGCCGAGGGAGTCGGCGAGCGCGCGGGCGGCGGGGAGCCGCTCGCCGGGGCGTACGGTGCCGTCGGCGATGGCCCCGCGCACCGAGGCGGCGATCTGGTCGCCCAGCGGGACAGGGGAGCCGGGGTCGACGCGGAACAGCATCTCGGCCCTACCCTTCCGGAGCGGCCGTCCGGCCGCGCTCGGCAAGGGTGTTGAGCAGCGCGGCGGCCGTGGCCGCGTCGTCCACCGTCACCACGAACTCCTTGCCGGTGGCCGCCAGCCTCAGACACAGCGCCTCGCCCGAGCGCAGCACCAGACCGCTGCGCCCCGCCGCCGACCGGTAGCCCCAGCCGCCCAGCTCCATGGCGCGGAACTCACGGCTGGTGGCCCGCTCGATCCGCTCCAGCGGCACCCGCAGCCGGGGGCGCGCGACGAACCGGGCGGTGACGGTGAGGCCCCGGCGGTCGACGGTCACCCGGCAGCCGGACAGCAGGGCGGTGACGGCACCGATGGCGGCCGGCGGCAGTCCGGCCGGCGGGCCCGCGGCCAGGGCCAGCGCCCCGCCGAGCACGGCGGTGGCCCCGCCCACGCCGATCAGCACGGGCGATCCGACGGTCCGCGTCCAGCTGGCCAACTCCCCCTCGGCGAGCGGAAGGCGGGGTCCGCGCCCCGGGTCGGTGTCCCCGGACGGGGACGCCGGGTCCAGGCCCGCGAGCAGCCAGCCGACCCAGCCGACGGCCGCCCCGACGGCGAAGGACACCGCCAGCTGCCACAGCGGGAGCTCCCCCGGTTCGGAGCCCGCGGCTCCGGCGTCGGCGTTGGCGAGGAGCAGCAGCCCGAAGACACAGCCGAGCTGGGCGGGCGTTCCGTAACCGACAGCGACCAGCGCCCGCCGCGCCCCGAGCGCCGTACGCGACCGGAAGGCGAGCCATCCGACGACCGCTCCGGGGACGAGGAAGAGGGCGGTCACCACCGAGAGGAAGGCACCCGGACCGGTGAATCCATCGGCGTGACCGGAGCTCCCGAAGTGGGTGGCGAGCCGATCCGGCAGCCGGTCGGCGAGTGCGGCGAAGATCCCCAGCACACCGGCCCAGGCCAGCAGGAACGGCGAAGCGACAACCATCGCGCGGCGCGCGGAACGAGCCATGGGCAACCCCCTTGTTCGCATACTAGTAGAACAATTCTTGGCTGGACAGACCGCGACTCACCGACCCCTCCAGTCGCTTGCGCATCTCATATCTGAGATAGCCTCTGAGGTATGACTGACGACTATCTCTCACGTATCGGCAAGCTCATCCGTGACGCCCGACAACACCGAGGCTGGACCCAGTCACAACTTGCAGAGGCGCTCGGCACGAGCCAGAGCGCGGTCAACCGCATTGAGCGGGGGAATCAGAACATCAGTCTTGAGATGATCGCCAGGATCGGGGAGGCCCTGGACAGCGAGATCGTCTCCCTGGGCTACGCCGGTCCGATGCATCTGCGAGTGGTGGGCGGCCGCCAACTCTCCGGTGCCATCGACGTCAAGACGAGCAAGAACGCCTGTGTGGCGCTGTTGTGCGCCTCGCTCCTCAACTCCGGCCGTACGACGCTGCGCAGGGTCGCCCGGATCGAGGAGGTCTACCGCATCCTCGAAGTGCTCGGCAGCATCGGCGTCCGCGCCCGCTGGATCAACGACGGGGCCGATCTGGAGATCGTGCCGCCCGCCGAACTGGACCTCGACGCCATGGACACCGAGGCCGCCCGCCGGACACGCAGCGTCATCATGTTCCTGGGGCCGCTGCTGCACCGGATGGACCGCTTCCGGATTCCCTACGCGGGCGGTTGCGACCTCGGCACCCGTACCGTGCAGCCGCATATGACGGCGCTGCGCCCGTTCGGCCTCGAAGTGACCGCCACCGACGGGATGTACCACGCGCGGGTCGACCGCTCGGTCTTCCCCACCCGCGCCATCGTGCTGACCGAACGCGGTGACACCGTCACCGAGAACGCGCTGCTGGCCGCCGCCCGGCACGACGGGGTCACGGTGATCCGCAACGCCTCCTCCAACTACATGGTCCAGGATCTGTGCTTCTTCCTGGAGGAGTTGGGGGTCAAGGTCGAAGGGGTGGGCACCACCACCCTCACCGTGCACGGTGTCACCGATATCGACCGGGACGTGGACTACGCCCCCTCCGAGGACCCGGTGGAGGCGATGAGCCTGCTGGCCGCGGCCGTGGTGACGGAGTCCGAGCTGACGATCCGCCGGGTGCCGGTGGAGTTCCTGGAGATCGAGCTGGCCATCCTGGAGGAGATGGGCCTGGACCACGAGCGCTCCTCCGAGTACCCGGCGGACAACGGCCGTACCCGGCTGCTCGATCTGACGGTCCGGCCGTCCAAGCTCCAGGCCCCCATCGACAAGATCCACCCCATGCCGTTCCCCGGCGTCAACATCGACAACGTGCCGTTCTTCGCGGCCATCGCGGCCTCCGCGCAGGGCTCGACGCTGATCCACGACTGGGTCTACGACAACCGCGCCATCTATCTGACCGAGCTGAACCGGCTGGGCACCCATGTCAAACTCCTCGACCCGCACCGGGTCCTGGTCGAGGGCCCGACCCGCTGGCGCGCGGCCGAGATGATGTGCCCGCCCGCGCTGCGGCCCGCGGTGGTGGTGCTGCTGGCGATGATGGCGGCGCCCGGCACCTCGGTCCTGCGCAATGTCTATGTGATCAACCGCGGTTATGAGGACCTGGCCGAGCGGCTGAACTCGATCGGCGCGCAGATCGAGACCTTCCGCGACATCTGAACCGCGGACGCCGCCGCGCCCCCTTCCGGACCGCGAGAAGCGGCCGGAAGGGCGCGGCGTCCGCCCGTCCCCGTGTGCGGGCGGACCTCTGGGAGTCGGGTCAGGCCGCGTCGAGTTCGCGCAGCAGCTTCATGGTGAGGGCGTCGACCGGGCGGGCCTGGTCCGCGGTCTCCTCGCTGGCGGTGTTCACCATCATCACCACCGCCGTACCGCTGTCCCGGCTGAACGCCGCACAGCTGCTGAAGCCGCCGGTGCCGCCGTTGTGCCAGGTCATGGTGCGGCCGTTGGGCAACGGGCTGAGATGCCAGCCGAGGCCGAGCCGCAGCCTGTCGTCCGCGGTGAACCGCGGGCGCTGGGTCAGCTCGATCGCCGCGCGGAACGGCGAGCGCTCCGGGCGGAGTTGGGCGGCCAGATAGCGCAGCATGTCGTCGGCGGTGCTGTACATGGAGGTGCCCGCGCCGCTGAGCACCCGGTCGTGCCAGTCCGGTACGGGCTTCCCCTCGAGGTGGCCGACGGCCTTGCGGGCCGCCATGTCGGCCGTCAGGGTCGTCCTGGTGTCCCGCAGGCGCAGCGGATCGGTCACCCGGCGCCGCAGCATCGCGTCCACGCCGTCGAAGGCCAGTGCCTGGCCGAGCAGTCCGAAGCCGAGGTTGGAGTAGCGGTAGGTCTTCCCCGGCACGGTCACGAGCTCCGTCTTCGCCAGCCCCTCGGCGAGGTCGTCCAGGGTGTAGTGGGCGTAGGGGTCGTTCGGATCGGCCCCGGTGAACAGGTTCGGCGGCAGCGCGGGCAGACCGGAGCTGTGGGTGGCCAGATCGGCCAGGGTGATCCGGCGGCCGCCCTTGCGCGGAACGGGGAACCGTGCGGGCAGCGTCAGCGGTGCGTCGAGGTGGGTGCTGCCCGCGTGGACGGCGCGGGCGAGCGCGGTGGCGGTGAGCGTCTTGCCGATCGAGCCGAGCTGGAACACCGTGCTGCCGTCCGGCACTTCCGCGCGTCCGCGCGTGGCCCGCAGCCTGCCCGCGCCCGCCACGTAGGTCTGTCCGTCCTGGATGACCCCGCACACCGCGCCCGGGGCGCCGGATGCCAGCGCCTGGTCCAGCGCGCGGCGCACCCGGGCGGACAGTCCGCCGGACGCCGACGCGCTGCCGGGCAGCAGCGCCGCGCCAGCGGCCGACGCGCCCGTGGCGGTCGCGGTCATGAGAAAGGTCCTTCGGTTCATGAGGTACTCCCCCGTCATTCCGTTTCGTGGCGGCTTCCTGGCGGCACCACGGCCGACACCAGCACCAGCAGCGGCACCACCCGGCCCGCGGGCACGTGGTAGTGGCCACGGCCCTCGGCCTGGAGCCAGCCGGTCGCGGTGAGCTGCTTCAGGTGGTGGTAGAGCTGACCGGTCGTGTTCAGCCCCGCCACCTCCTGGAGTTCGGCCGCGGATCGCGTACCGCGCAGCACCGCGCACAGCAGGGTGAGCCGCACCGGGTGTCCCAGCGCGGCGTAGGACGCGGCGTGCTCGGACCAGTCGGCAGCGAGCAGCCCGTCCGCGAACGCGCCCTGCTGCCACTCGTAGTGCTCACCGGTGGGCAGATCGAGCGCACCGGTGAACAGCACCTGGCCGCGCCCGGCGAGCCGGCGGCGCAGCCCTTCGAGCGCCCAGAAGGTGTCCTCCCGCGACGCTGACTCCGTGTCACCGACGGCATCCCGCGCGGACTCCAGCCGCGCCACCCGCTCCTCGAGCGCGGCGATCCGCTGCTGCAACGAGTCGGAAGCCATGATCAGAGATTACGTGATTACGGAATAACGAAACAAGCGGGTCAGGGAAGGACGGCGATCCCGTCGAGCTCCACCTTCGCCTCCTCGTCCCAGAGCCGGACGACGCCGATGACCGCCATCGCCGGATAGTCGCGGCCCGCCATCTCCCGCCAGATGCGGCCGAGTTCGGGGGCATGGGCGCGGTAGTCCGCGACATCGGTGGCGTACACGGTCAGCCGGGCGAGGTCGGCGGGGGCGCCGCCCGCCGCCGCCAGCGCGGTGAGCAGATTGGCCAGCGCCTGCCGGAACTGGACGGGAAGGGTGTCACCGACGATCTTCCCCGCGCCGTCCAGCGCGGTCTGCCCGGCCAGGAACACCAGCCGTCCGCCCAGCGCCGTGACGGCGTGGCTGAAGCCGGTGGGCGGGGACAGCTCGGCGGGGTTGAGGCGCGATACGGCACCTGTCAGTTCCGTCATCGGTACAACTCCTTCGCGATGATGGTGCGCTGGACCTCGCTGGCGCCCTCGTAGATGCGCGGGGCGCGGACCTCCCGGTAGAGGTGTTCGAGCAGATGGCCGCGTTGCAGGGCCCGGGCGCCGTGGATCTGCACGGCGGTGTCCACGACGTACTGCGCGGTCTCGGTCGCCAGCAGCTTGGCCATGGCGGCGCGGCGGGCGATGTCGGGTGCGTCGTCGTCGTAGGCGCTCGCCGCCGCGTAGACCAGCAGCCGGGCGGCCTCGGTGCGGGTGGCCATCTCGGCGAGCTGATGGGCGACGGACTGGAGGTCCTTCAGCGGTCCGCCGAAGGCCGTACGCCGCTCGGCGTGCGCCACTGCCGCGTCCAGTGCCGCCTGGGCCATGCCGACCGCGAACGCGCCCACGCTCGGCCGCATCAGGTTGAGGGTGCGCATGGCGACGCCGAAGCCCGCGTCGGGTTCGCCGAGTACGTCCTCCGCCGTGACCGGGACTCCGTCGAAGACCAGCCGGCCGATGGGGTGCGGGCTGAGCATCTCCAGCGGCTCACCGCCGAGCCCCCGGCGGTCGGCGGGCACCAGGAAGGCGGTGACCCCGCGGGAACCCGCGTCCTCGGTGGTGCGGGCGAACACCACGGTGATGTCGGCCTCGGGGGCGTTGGAGATCCAGCACTTCTCACCGGTCAGCCGCCAGCCGCCGGGGCCGTCCCGCTCGGCCCGCAGGGTCAGCGCCGCCGCGTCGGATCCGGCCTGCGGCTCGCTCAGCGCGAAGGCCGCCACCACATGGCCCTCCCGCACCCCGGGCATCCAGCGCGCGGACTGCTTCTCGGTCCCGGACAGCACGATCGGATAGGCCCCGAGCCCCTGGAGGGCGAGCGCGGTCTCGGCCTCGGTGCACTCCATGGCGAGCGATTCGCGCAGCAGGCACAGATCGAGCGCGCGGACCGGCGCTCCGGCCGGGAACAGCCGCCGCAGCAGGCCGAATTCGCCGAGCGCGGCGGTCAGCGGACGGTTGAGACGGCCGGGCGTACCGCCCTCCGCGAGGGGACGCAGCCGATCGCGGGCCAGTGTGCGCAGCCGTGCGCACCACTGACGCCGCTCCGGATCCAGTGCGAATGACGACACGGGGCACCCTCCCTCACCACAACTCTTATCGCGAGATATTGACTGTCGTCACCATCACGTTACGCTGACTCAGCGACTTCAGGCAGCCATGCGGCAGACATTTCGGGCAGGCAGAGGGGGCGCCCCCACGATGGAGCTCAGTCCGTCGGGACACACCGACACCTTCGCCCGTGACCATCTCCCGCCCGTCGGCCAGTGGCCCGAGCTGCTGCTCGACCTGCCCGGCCCGCGCGTCCCCGATCGCCTCAACTGCGGCACCGAGCTGCTGGACCGCACCCTGGAGCGGTACGGCGCCGACCGGCCCGCCCTGCGCGGCGGCCACGGCGAGGTGTGGACCTACGGCGAGCTGCGCGGCCATGTCGACCGGATCGCGCACACCCTCACCACCACCCTCGGGGTGGCCCCCGGCAACCGGGTGCTGCTGCGCGGCCCCACCACCCCGTGGCTCGCGGCCTGCTGGCTGGCGGTGATGAAGGCGGGCGCGGTCGCGGTGACCGTACTGGCCGCCCAGCGCTCCCGTGAGCTGGCGACCATCTGCGAGATCGCCCGGATACGGCACGCCCTGTGCGACGTCCGGTGCGCCGGGGAACTGGCGAAGGCTGGGGTCCCTGCCTTGCGGACCACCCGCTACGGCGGTGACGACCCCGACGACCTGATCCATCTGGCCGCTCACGCACCCGCGGAGTACGAGGCGGTGGCCACCTCCGCCGACGATGTCGCGCTGATCGCCTTCACTTCCGGAACCACCGGACGTCCCAAGGGCTGTATGCACTTCCACCGCGATGTGCTGGCCATCGCCGACACCTTCTCGGCCCAGGTGCTGCGGCCCACCCCCGACGACGTGTTCGCGGGCAGCCCGCCCCTGGGCTTCACCTTCGGCCTCGGCGGTCTTGTCGTCTTCCCGCTGCGCGCCGGGGCGTCGGCGCTGCTGGCCGACTGGGGCGGCCCCGAACGGCTGCTGGCCGACATAGGGCGCCACAAGATCTCGGTGCTGTTCACCGCGCCCACCGCCTACCGCGCGATGCTGGGCAGGATCGACACCGCCCCGGGCGCGTACGACATCTCCTCACTGCGGCGCTGTGTCTCCGCCGGGGAGAATCTGCCCGCCGCCACCTGGCACGACTGGCACCGGACCACCGGTCTGCGGATCATCAACGGCATCGGCGCCACCGAGCTGCTGCATATCTTCATCGCCGCCGCCGACGACGCGATACGCCCCGGCACCACCGGTGTTCCGGTCCCCGGCTTCGAGGCGCGGGTGGTGGACAGCGCGCTGCGCCCGGTGCCGGACGGCGAACCGGGGCTGCTCGCGGTGCGTGGACCGACCGGCTGCCGCTATCTGGCGGACGACCGGCAACGGGAGTACGTCCGCGACGGCTGGAACCTCACCGGCGACACCTATGTCCGCGAGTCCGACGGCTACTTCCGCTATGTCGCGCGCGCCGACGACATGATCATCTCTGCCGGGTACAACATCGCGGGCCCGGAGGTCGAGGACGCCCTGCTGCGCCACCCCGATGTGGTGGAGGCCGCGGTCACCGGACGGCCGGACGCCACCCGGGGCATGGTGGTCGTCGCCCATGTGGTGCTGCGTCCGGAGGTCCCGCGCACCGAGGAAACCGTCACCGCGCTCAAGGAGTTCACCACCGCGGAACTCACCCCCTACAAGTGCCCGCGCGTCGTTGTCTTCCTCGACGCCCTCCCCCGGACCGCCACCGGCAAGCTCCAGCGCTACCGGCTGCGCGAAGGCGCTCTACAGTAGGCGCGTGACCGGCCAGCACACCCCGCGCTCCCTGATCGTCAGCTACTACGGCGCCTACGGGCGCGGCAGCGAGGACCACCCCGCCGGGCCGGTGCCGATCGCCGCGCTGATCCGGCTGATGGGCGCGGTGGGCGTCGATCCGCCGTCGGTGCGCTCGGCGGTCTCCCGGCTCAAGCGGCGCGGACTGCTGGTCGCCGACCGTACGGCCGCCGGGGCCGCCGGATACTCCCTGTCCGCCGACGCCCGGCAGCTCCTGGACGACGGCGACCGGCGCATCTACGGCGGACCCGAGGCGGACACCGCCGAGCGCGGCTGGCTGCTCGCCGTCTTCTCCGTCCCCGAACAGGAGCGCCACAAGCGGCATCTGCTGCGCTCCCGGCTCTCCCGGCTGGGCTTCGGCACCGCCGCGCCGGGCGTCTGGATCGCCCCGGACCGGCTCTACGACGAGACCCGGCACACCCTGGAACGCCTGGGCCTCTCGCCGTACGTGGATCTCTTCCGCGGCGCCCACGCCGGGTTCACCCCCACCGCGGAGGCCGTGCGCCGCTGGTGGGACCTGGACGAACTGGCCGCCCTGCACCGCGCGTTCCTCACCGACCACGAACCGGTGCTGCGCCGGTGGAGCGAGCGCGGCCCGTCACCCGAGAACGCCGAAGCCGCCGAGGCCGCCTACCGCGACCATCTGCTGGCCCTGGACTCCTGGCGGCTGCTGCCCTACGCCGACCCGGGTCTGCCCGCCGCACTGCTGCCCGAGGACTGGCCCGGGGTGCGCGCCGCCGAGGTCTTCGCGCGCCTGGACGAACTGCTGCGGGACACCGGGGCCGGGTACGCCGAGGCCGCGCTGACGGGGACG
>NZ_JAERRF010000160.1 GCF_016741875.1 Streptomyces coffeae
GAGCGGGTGCGGGTGGTGAGCAGTGCGCGGGTGGCGGGGTCTGGTTCGAGGCCGAGTTCTTTGAGGTTGCGTTCGAGGAGGGTGAAGGTGTGGCGGGCTGTGTCGTGTCGTCCGGCGGCTTGGTGCAGGCGGATGGCGTGCTGGTAGAGCAGTTCGTGGGTGGGGCTGAGGGTGATGGCCTTTTCCAGCAGGGCGAGTGCGTCGTCGGCGTCCTGGCGGGTGCCGGTGTGTTCCGCGTGGTGAGCGAGGGCCGCGACCGCGTCGGCGGCTTTGCTCGCGAGGGATGCGCGGACGCTGTCGCTCCAGGGGTAGTCGCCGCCGTGGGCGAAGGGGCCGTGATAGTGCTCGACGGCGCGGCGCAGTGCGGACAGTCGCTGGGGCGTGTGGGTGGTGGTCGCTGCCTCGTGAAGCGCTTGGGTGAAGGCGGCGAGATCGGTTTCGACCATGCTGGGATGGAGTTTGTGTAGTTCTCCGTGCATCTGGATGAATTCAGCCCGGCTCCACCCGGTGGCAGCGCGCAGCACGCGTCGTACAGCGCGGCGGAGGTTTTTCAAATCTCTTGCGACGTGGTCGGGATTGTCGCTGAGGCGCAGGCTTCGGGCGATGTCGTCGGCGATCAGTCCGGTGGGGTGGGCTGCGAGGAGGGCGAGGAATTCGCGTACTTCGTCGCGCAGTCCTCCTCCGACGGGTTCGGGATTACCCTGTACGTAGAGCGTTACTGGGCCGAGGACATTCAAGTGGACCGGCTTGGCCTGTTGTGGTTCCTCGGGTTTTACG
>NZ_JAERRF010000161.1 GCF_016741875.1 Streptomyces coffeae
CCCCATCCGGATCAAACAACCCCTCAACATCCCAACCACGATCGGACGGGAAGAACGAAATACCATCCCCACCCGACGCCACCAACCCCCACAGAGCCTCGGGCGAGGTCACCCCACCCGGATAACGACACCCCATCCCCACAATCGCAATCGGCTCGTGGTCCTTCGACTCAAGCTCACGCAGACGCTTGCGCGTCTGGCGAAGGTCGGCAGTGAGCCGCTTAAGGTAGTTGAGAGTCTTCTCGTCAGTGGGCACCTGCACCCAGCCCCTTTGTCGCGCCTGAGGATGCCCGCATGGGCTTCCTTAACCTTCGAGTTCTCGATCAATGATTTCGAACATCGAGTCGAACGAAGCGGAGTCGATGTCACTGTTCTCGTCGTCGATGATTTCGTCGAACTCCTCGTCGAGGCGCGCCATCATGGCCTTGACCCGCGACCGCACCTGCCTGTGCAGCTCACCGTCCTGCGCCATCGAGAACACAGCGGCTTCGAGCTTTTCCAAGTCGATCAAACGGAATTCACCTTCGCCGACCACCTGCTTGAGCTCACCACGCAGGTACTCGGCAAGATCAATAATTGTGGGGTGGTCGAAGATAAGTGTGGCGGGCAATCGCAAGGCAGTGGCGGCAATGAGCCGGTTACGCAGATCCACCGCGGTCAGTGAATCGAAACCGAGATCCTTGAACGCCCGGCTCGGGTCGATCGAACCGGGATTGGCATGGCCGAGCACCACTGCGACGGAGTTCTGCACCACCTCAAGCACCATCC
>NZ_JAERRF010000162.1 GCF_016741875.1 Streptomyces coffeae
GAACTCCGCCAGCATCGGCTCCATCAACGCCGAATGGAACGCATGACTCACCCGCAGCCGCGACACCCGACAGCCCTGCTCGCCTGCAACCGCCATCACCTGCTCAACGGCATCCTCGTCACCAGAGACCACCACAGCCGTCGGACCGTTGACCGCCGCGATCCCCACACGCGAACCATCCGGCAAACCGCCCAGAATCTCCGTAACCTCGGCCTCGCCGGCCTCGATGGCTGCCATCGCGCCGCCCTCCGGCAACGCCTGCATCAACCGCGCACGCCCCGCCACCAACCGGGCGGCATCCTCCACACCAAACACACCCGCCACATACGCGGCAACGAACTCACCAACCGAATGCCCCAACACCACATCCGGACTCACACCCCAGGAACGCAGCAACTCCACCAACGCAACCTGCACCGCAAACAACCCCGTCTGCGCATAGCCAGTGCGGTCCAACAGCACCGCCTCCTCGGAACCCTCCCCCGCGAACAACACCTCCCGCACCGGCACACCAAACCCCGCAACACCCTCAAGCACCCCATCCAGATGACCGCAGACCTCATCCAACGCCCGGGCGAAGACAGGGAACTGGCCATACAACTCACAGCCCATCCCCACCCGCTGACTACCCTGCCCCGTAAACATCCAGCCGGTACGGCCGTCATTGAACACACCGGACACGGAGGAAGGCTCACCACCGACCAGCTCGGTCAGCCCCGAACGCAAAGCACCCAGGTCTTCGCCCAGGACCACA
>NZ_JAERRF010000163.1 GCF_016741875.1 Streptomyces coffeae
TCGCCCCTTCGTGGTGACCCCATCCTGCCGATCCTGCTTCATCATGTAACGCAGCAGTTGCAAGGCCCCTCCGGTCGCGTGGTCATCCAGGCGCTTATGCTTTGGGTCTGATGTCACAGCCGCTGCGGTGAGATCGTTCCACATAGCCCGGTAGGCGCCCAACGCCTCCGGATGACGATGTACTTCCGAATTCTGTGATGAGCCGGACACTGAAGGCTTCATTACGGGCTTGGCATCATCCGACGGATTCTCCGAGCAGCCGCCCATTAGCGCTCCAAGGATCGGGATGCACACCCAGACAAGTCTCGCACGCCTATGCACCTTCACCTGCCACTTCCACCACCCTCCGAGGCAGCCGAGACTACACCTAATTGTGTGCTTGATGTTCCCTACGGGACGTCAACTAAACGACGCATCGGATCACTCGATCTAATGAATTCCTGCTCGTCGATGGTTAAATGGGAACGATTCCTGCCGCTGAAAGGATGTTAATCATGCCCTGGCGTCCGCTCGCAGGGCTGGGACGCAACCCCGGAATCCCAAGACCCGACAGTAGGCCCGCTACACAAGCCGACATCTCAAAGAAGCGGAATCACCCTTTTAGGGGGCAGAGATCACCATCCAGGCGGCTTTTATGCCTGCCTTTGAGGGGCGGAACCCCCACCGGCCACCTGTAATTTGATCCACAATACGCAGCCCCCGCCCGTCCTCGGAGAGACTAGCGATCAGGCTGTCGAGATC
>NZ_JAERRF010000164.1 GCF_016741875.1 Streptomyces coffeae
CCGCCCCTTCGTGATGACCCCATCCTGCCGATCCTGCTTCATCATGTAACGCAGGAGTTGCAACGCCCCTCCGGTCGCGTGGTCATCCAGGCGCCTATGCTTCGGGTCTGATGTCACAGCCGCTGCGGTGAGATCGATCCACATAGCCCGGTAGGCGCCCAACGCCTCCGGATGACGATGAACTTCCGAATCCTGTGATGAGCCCGACGCTGAACGCTTCATTACGGGCTTGGCATCATCCGACGGATTCTCCGAGCAGCCGCCCATTAGCGCTCCAACGATCGGGATGCACACCCAGACAAGTCTCACACGCCTATGCACCTTCACCTGCCACTTCCACCACCCTCCGAAGGCAGTCGAGACTACACATGATTGCGTGCTTGACGTTCCCTACGGGACGTCAACTAAACGACGCATCGGATCACTCGATCTAATGAATGCCTGTTCGTCGATGCCTAAATGGGAATGATTCCTGCCGCCGAACGGATGTTAATCAGGCCCCGGCGTCCGCTCGCAGGGCTAGGACGCAACCCCAGAATCCCAAGACCCGACAGTAGGACCGCTACACAAGCCGACATCTCAAAGACGCGGAATCACCCCTTTAGGGGGCAGAGATCACCATCCAGGCGGCTTTTATGCCTGCCTTTGAGGGGCGGAACCCCCACCGGCCACCTGTAATTTGATCCACAATACGCAGCCCCCGCCCATCCTCGGAGAGACTAGCGATCAGGCTGTCGAG
>NZ_JAERRF010000165.1 GCF_016741875.1 Streptomyces coffeae
AATCTCTCCGCGTGAGGCGCTGGCCATGGACCCGCAGCAGCGGCTGCTGCTGGAGACCTCCTGGGAGGCATTCGAGCGGGCTGGCGTTGACCCGGCGTCACTGCGCGGTGAACGTGTCGGCGTGTTCGTGGGATCGAACATGCAGGACTACGGGTGGGTGCTGGGTGCGGCTGCCGAGGATGTGGGCGGCTATGCGGCGACCGGTAACGCGGCCAGCGTGGCATCCGGTCGCCTCTCCTACACGTTCGGTCTTGAAGGCCCCGCCGTCACGGTGGACACAGCGTGCTCATCGTCCCTGGTCGCCCTGCACTTGGCAGTGCAGGCGCTGCACAAGGGCGAGTGTGAGTTGGCACTTGCCGGCGGTGTGACGGTGATGTCGACGCCGAGCTCGTTCATCGAGTTCAGCCGCCAGCGTGGGCTGGCGGTGGATGGACGCTGCAAGGCGTTCGCCGCCGCCGCTGACGGCACCGGTTGGGGTGAAGGCGTCGGCATGCTGTTCGTGGAGCGGCTGTCGGACGCCCAGCGCAACGGCCACCCCGTGCTGGCGGTGATCCGCGGCTCGGCGGTGAACCAGGACGGCGCGTCCAACGGCCTCACGGCGCCGAACGGTCCGTCGCAGCAGCGGGTGATCCGGCAGGCCCTCGCCAGTGCACAGCTCGCTCCGTCCGATGTGGACGTGGTCGAGGCGCACGGCACCGGTACCAAGCTCGGTGACCCGATCGAGGC
>NZ_JAERRF010000166.1 GCF_016741875.1 Streptomyces coffeae
AAGGTGCTCATCGCCAATCGTGGCGAGATCGCTGTCCGTGTTGCCCGTGCCTGTCGGGATGCCGGGATCGCCAGTGTGGCCGTCTACGCCGATCCGGACCGGGACGCTGTGCATGTGCGCGCGGCCGACGAAGCCTATGCGCTGGGCGGTGACACTCCGGCGGCCAGCTATCTCGACCAGGCCAAAGTCCTGGCCGCCGCCGCCGAGTCCGGCGCCGACGCCATCCACCCCGGCTACGGATTCCTCTCCGAGAACGCCGACTTCGCCCAGGCCGTCCTCGACGCCGGGCTGACCTGGATCGGCCCGCCCCCGCAGGCCATCCGCGACCTCGGCGACAAAGTCGCCGCCCGCCACATCGCCCAGCGCGCCGGCGCCCCCCTCGTCGCGGGCACCCCCGACCCCGTCTCCGGCGCCGACGAGGTCCTGGACTTCGCCCGCGAACACGGCCTGCCCATCGCCATCAAAGCCGCCTTCGGCGGCGGCGGACGCGGCCTGAAGGTCGCCCGCACCCTGGAAGAAGTCCCCGAACTCTACGACTCCGCCGTCCGCGAGGCCGTCGCCGCCTTCGGCCGCGGCGAATGCTTCGTCGAGCGTTACCTCGACAAGCCCCGCCACGTGGAGACCCAGTGCCTGGCCGACACCCACGGCAATGTCGTGGTCGTCTCCACCCGCGACTGCTCCCTCCAGCGCCGCCACCAGAAACTGGTCGAGGAGGCCCC
>NZ_JAERRF010000167.1 GCF_016741875.1 Streptomyces coffeae
TTGGCGGGACCTAGGCGAACGGCTCATGCAGCCCATCACCGATTCGGTCATCGTCGACCTCCTGGCCATGGTCGGCTGGGTGTGCTGGGCTGCCTTCGCCTGCTCCATCCTCAAAGAAGTCGCCTGGTACGCGGGCCATGTGCCGCAGCTGCTGCGCGACCGCACGGCCCACACAGCCCACCTGGAAACGCTGTCGGCGCAGCGGACGCTGGCCGCGCTGTGTATCGGCACACTCGTCCTGGCCCTGGTCAGTCTGTGGCGGCCCTACACCGCGCATGCTCATCCCCATGCCACCTCAGGAGATCTTCGCGTCCCTGTAGCTTCCACGGCTCCTGTCAACCCGGCTGCATCGTCGGAGACCGAGCGCCCCTCGATGCGGGAAGCGAGGACCGCTGAGAGCCGGAGTGTGGAGTACACCGTGGCTGAAGGCGACACCCTGTGGACCATCGCCGAGGCGCACCTGGGCGATGCGCTGAAATGGCCACGCATCTACGCCCTGAACAAGACGCGCATTCAGTCCGACGGCGGCCGACTGAGCGACCCGGATCGGCTCACGCCGGGCTGGCAACTCACCATCCCCGTCACCCCATCCGCCTCATCGCCACGGCCTCCTACTCCTCCAACGCCGCCTACCGCACCGGCGAAGCCTTCCTCTCCCTCCACATCAGCGGCAGACGTCCCCACCCCGGCAACCCGCGGCCTCAGCCCGCAGCGTGAGA
>NZ_JAERRF010000168.1 GCF_016741875.1 Streptomyces coffeae
CCTCCCGCTGCGGGCTGAGGCCGCGGGTTGCCGGTGCAGGGGCGTCTTCCGCTGATGTGGAGGGAGAGGAAGGCTTCGCCGGTGCGGTAGGCGGCGTTGGAGGAGTCGGAGGCCGTGACGGTGACACGGATGGGGTGACGGGGATGGCGAGTTGCCAGCCCGGCGTGAGCCGATCCGGGTCGCTCAGCCGACCGCCGTCGGACTGAATGCGCTTCTTGTTCAGGGCGTAGATGCGCGGCCATTTCAACGCATCGCCCAGGTGCACCTCGGCGATGGCCCACAGGGTGTCGCCTTCAGCCACGGTGTACTCCACACTCCGGCTCTCAGCGGTCCTCGCTTCCCGCATCGAGGGGCGCTCTGTCTCCGACGATGCAGCCGGGTGGACAGGAGCCGTGGAAGCTACAGGGACGCGAAGATCTCCTGAGGTGGCATGGGGATGAGCATGCGCGGGGTAGGGCCGCCACAGGCTGACCAGGGCCAGGACGAGTGTGCCGATACACAGCGCGGCCAGCGTCCGCTGCGCCGACAGCGTTTCCAGGTGGGCTGTGTGGGCCGTGCGGTCGCGCAGCAGCTGCGGCACATGGCCTGCGTACCAGGCGACTTCCTTGAGGATGGAGCAGGCGAAGGCGGCCCAGCACACCCAGCCGACCATGGCCAGGAGGTCGACGATGACCGAATCGGTGATGGGCTGCATGAGCCGTTCGCCCAGGTCCCGCCAT
>NZ_JAERRF010000169.1 GCF_016741875.1 Streptomyces coffeae
GGTGGTGCGGCACCGCAGCCAGTCGGGGGTGACCGTGATTCGGTCCAAGGCAAGGCCGAGTGTGCTGGCCAGGCGGACGGCGGTACGGGCGAGGTCGGCACCCCGGTACGGGCCGTAAGCGCTCGCAGCGGCTGTCTGACGAATGAATACGGCGGCGACGTGGGCGGATTCGGCGATGGACGTCATGACCCCGGCCCGTCCTTCAGCAAGGTGGCCGCAGTGCCCCTGGGGTGAGGTGGTGGAGGGGGTCGGCACCGGGTGCCTGGCCAACAGTTCCTCAAGGGGCCTGTCGGCACTGAGGCTGCGGGCCGGGCGGGTGCCCGGTTGCGTCTCGGGCTGGCTGTGCTGCATCGCGATGTACTCCTTGTCTGCGGCGATTCGGGCCCGGTCCCGGTGCCGCCCGGGGGTTGTCGGGGCGGCACCGGCCGGGGAGTAGTGCGGCGTCGTGGGGGCGCAGGCGTCCGGGGGCTGCGAGGCCGTGGGTGGTCAGGCGGGGTGGGTGATGGTCAGTGCCCCGGCCTCGGGGCTGGGCAGACTGCGTCGTGGGACCGGGGTCGGATCGGTGATGGCCCGGCAGAGGGCGGCGATCAGGTGGGTGGGGGTGTGGGGGCAGGCGAGGGCGAGCCACAGCACGGTCAGATCGGTCGCGCGACGGGCGGCGCACAGCCAGCTCGCCGCGCCTCGGTGGCTCGTGTCCGGGAAGCGTGGAGTGATG
>NZ_JAERRF010000017.1 GCF_016741875.1 Streptomyces coffeae
TCTTTGCCACCTCCTCCCGCAGCAGCTCGGTCAGCCTGTCCTGGTCCGCCACGTCGATGACCGGCAGTGGCACCGCCGGGTTGTCGATGATCTGCTGGTGGGCGTCTCCCGCCAGTTCGGGGAAGACGGTGCGCAGGGATTCGTGGCGCTGGACCAGGTCGGTCAGTGCGGCTCGTAGTGCCTGCTGGTCCACGGCGCCCGACAGGCGCAGGGCCACCGGCATGTTGTAGAGCGCGCTCGAGCCCTGGAGCCGGTTCACGAACCACAGCCGCCGCTGCGCGAACGACAGCGGCACCCGGTCCGGCCGGGGACGCGCCACCACGGCGGGCCGCGCGGTTCCGGCCTCCACGAAGCGTGCCGCCAGCCGGGCCACCGTCGGGGCCTCGAAGAGCGAGCCCATGGTGAGCTCGGTGCCCAGCACCGACCTGATCCGGCTGACCAGGCGGGTGGCGAGCAGGGAGTGGCCGCCCAGATCGAAGAAGCTGTCGTCGATACCGACCCGTTCCAGCCCCAGCACCTCGGCGAACAGTCCGCACAGCACCTCCTCACGCGGTGTCCGCGGACCACGCCCCGCCCTGTCCACCCCCGCCTCGGGGGCGGGCAGCGCCTTGCGGTCCACCTTGCCGTTCGGCGTCAGCGGCAACGCCTCCAGCACCACCACGGCGGCGGGCACCATGAAGCCGGGCAGCCGGTCCCGGAGCCGGGCGCGCAGATCGGAGACGAGGGCACCGGCCCGCCGGCCGAGCCCCGGGTCGTTCGCCGGACGCACAGCGCCACCGCGGGCCCGGTAGACCCCGGTGACCGGGGTGGTGGCGGGGGTGTTGGTGAACACCGCATCCAGGCTGTCGTCCTCGGGCTCGGACGACCAGGTGATCAGCACCCGCTGTCCGAGGCGTTCGGCCAGTGCGTGGAGGTCCTCGGGGTCCGGGGCCGCCGGGGCGCCCAGACGGGCGTTGGGGATGCCGGTCACCCGGACCGGCCCGGGGTGCGCGGCCAGCCGCTCGGCGAGTGTGCCGAGGTCGTCACCGCTGTGCCAGGCCAGGACGGGGACCGTGTCCAGGGCCATGCCGGGCCGCCGGTGCAGGACGACTTCGTAGCGGTAGCGGGTCAGCTCGTTGTGGTGGCGACCGCGCTTGAGCCGGATGTCCGCACCGCCCGCCGACCCAGCGAAGAATTCGGGGTCCAGCAGCAGTTCCTTCTCGGCCGGCACGCTCTGCTCGACCGCCTGCCGCAGCCGAGCGGGATCGGCGTCCTCGCCCAGCCGGTGGCGTTCGGCGACCGCGCGCAGATGGGGGAGCAGCCGCAGGTTGCGGATGTCACCGAGGTAGACGGCGCCGCTTGTCGTCAGCAGTGAGTCGACGCCGGCGAGCACCGTGCGCAGATAGTCGAGGTTGGGGAAGTACTGCACCACGGAGTTGAGCACGACGAGGTCGAAGGACCCTCGGGGAAGCCCATCCAGCACATGCGCGGGCTGGGCCCGCAGCTCCACCCGGTCGCGCAGCTCCGGCCGCTCGTCGTCGATCCGCCGGCGCAGGGTGTCGATGACGGCCGGGGAGAAGTCGGTGCCCCAGTAGGTCTCGCAGTGCGGGGCCACCTGGGAGAGGATCAGGCCGCTGCCGACGCCGAGTTCCAGCACCCGGCGGGGACGCAGTTCGAGGATGCGCTCCACCGTCGCGGCGCGCCAGGCGCGCATCTCCTCCAGCGGGATCGGCTTGCCGTCCACGCTGCTGTTCCAGCCCGCGAAGTCCTCGCCGAACGCCGGTGCGGGCGCCTGCCCGTCGGGGTCGGTGCCGTACTGGGCCTGGAAGATGTCCTGCCAGTCGTCGACCTGCCGCTGCACGCTGGTGTCGGCCGCGTCCGCCGCGGCCGACACCACATAGCCGACGAGCTGTCCGGGGCGGTCGGGGTGGGGCACCACGACGGCCTGGGACACCTCCGGCTGGTCGGTGAGCGCCGAGGCGACCTCACCGAGCTCGACCCGGTAACCGCGCACCTTGACCTGGTCGTCGGTGCGGCCGAGATAGACGAGGGTGCCGTCGGCCCGGCGCTTGGCGAGGTCCCCGGTGCGGTACATCCGCTCGCCGGGCGCGCCGAAGGGGCAGGCCAGGAAGCGGGTGGCGGTCAGGCCCGGCCGGTCCAGGTAGCCGCGGGCCAGCCCGGCGCCGGACACGTACAGCTCGCCCGGGACACCGGGCGGCACCGGCCGCAGCCGCTCGTCCAGGACGTAGGCCCGCGCCTGGGTGATCGGCGTCCCGATGGGCGGCCGGGCGCCGCCGGTCAGCGGCTCGCTCATGGTGGCGCAGACCGTGGTCTCGGTGGGGCCGTAGGCGTTGACCAGGCGCCGGCCCGGGGACCAGCGGGCGGCCAGTTCGCCCGTGGCCGCCTCGCCCGCCACCACCAGGGAGCGCACGGACGGCAGGTCACCGGGTTCCATGACCTCCAGCACGGTCGGCGGCAGCGTCAGATGGCTGACCTGCCGGTCGGCGACGAGCCCGGCCAGCGGGGTGCCCGGGCGCAGCGCGTCGGAGGGGGCAAGGACCAGGGTGGCGCCGGACAGCAGCGCCATGACCAGTTCCCAGAAGGCCGCGTCGAAGCTGAACGAGGCGAATTGCAGCACGCGGTCACCCGGACCGACGTCGAGCCGTTCGCGCTGGGCGGTGAGCAGCGCGGCCACACCGGTGTGCGTGCCGACCACGCCCTTGGGCAGACCGGTGGAGCCGGAGGTGTAGATGACGTACGCGGGGTGGGTGGGCGTCAGGGGCGAGCGGCGCTCGGCGTCCCGCACATCGTCCGCGGCGAAGCCCCGCTCCCCGGCGAGCCGCGCCGTGTCCTCCATGGCGAGGTGGGCAGTGCCGTCGGGGAGCGCGGTGGCGAGTTCGGCGGTGGTGAGCGCCAGGCCGGGCGCGGCGTCGGTGAGCAGGAAGCGGATGCGTTCGGCCGGGTACTCCGGGTCGACCGGGAGATAGGCGGCCCCGGCCTTGCCGACGGCCAGGACGGCGACCACCAGCTCCGCGGAACGGGGCAGCATCAGCGCGACGACGTCCTCGGGGCCGACGCCCCGGTCGATGAGCAGCCGGGCCAGCCTGTTGGCACGGGCGTTGAGTTCGGCGTAGGAGAGTTCGACGCCGGGGAAGAGCAGAGCGGGCGCGTCGGGGGTGCGAGCCACCTGGGCCTCGAAGAGCCGCGGCATGGTGAGCCGCGGCACGGCTCGGCCGGTGGTGTCGTCCCCGTCCCCTCCGGCGGTGAGCCGGGTGTGCTCTTCGGCGGTGAGCAGGTCGATATCGCCGATGTGCCGGTCCGGGGCGGCGGCCGCGGCGCTCAGCAGGCGCTCCAGCCGCCCCAGGAGCGCGGTGACGGTCTCTTCTTCGAACAGGTCGGTGCTGTACTCGAGGTAGCCCTCGAGCCCCTGAGGGCGGCCGTCGGCGTCGCGGGTCTCGGTCAGGTCCAGCGACAGGTCGAACTTGGCGCCGCCGGGGTGCCTCGGCTCGGTGCGTATCTCCAGGCCGGGCAGGTCCCAGCCGGACTTCGGGGTGTTCTGCACCACCACGAGCACCTGGAACAGCGGCTGACGGTGGACCGAGCGGTCCGGGTTGAGCACCTCGACCAGCCGCTCGAAGGGGAAGTCCTGGTGTGCGTACGCCTCCAGGTCGGTGTCGCGCACCCGGTCGACCAGTTCGGCGAAGGCGGGGTCGCCGGAGGTGTCGGTGCGCAGCACCAGCGTGTTGACGAAGAACCCGACGAGGTCGTCCAGCGCCTGGTCGCCGCGGCCGGCCACGGCGGTGCCCAGCGGGATGTCGGTGCCCGCGCCGAGCCGGGTCAGCAGCGCGGCCACACCGGCTTGCAGGACCATGAAGAGCGTGGCCCGGCGTTCACCGGCCAGCCGGTCGAGCGCCCGGTGCAGCTCCGCGTCGAAGCGAACCGGTAGCGCCTGGCCGCGATGGCCGGAGCGGTCGGGGCGGGGGTGATCGGTGGGCAGGGCGATCTCTTCCGGCAGTCCGGCCAGCGCGGAGCGCCAGTAGGCCAGTTGCCGGTGCGCCAGGCTCTCCGGGTCGGCCTCGTCACCGAGCAGCCGGCGCTGCCACAGGGCGTAATCGGCGTACTGCACCGGCAGCGGCGCCCAGCCGGGGGCGGATCCGCCCGCGCGGGCGGCGTAGGCCGTGCTCAGGTCGCGGGCGAGCGGTGCCAGGGACCAGCCGTCGCCCGCGATGTGGTGGAGCACCAGCAGCAGGACGTGGTCCTCCGGTGAGAGCGCGAACAGGGAGGCGCGCAGCGGCAGATCACGGGTGAAGTCGAAGGGCGCGGTGGCGGCGTCGGCCAGCAGCCGTTCCAGCCCGGCGCCGTCGGTCCCGGTGACCGGCAGCGGCATGGCGACGCCGTCCAGCACCCGCTGGTGGGCTTCGCCCCCGCTCTCGGGGAACACCGTGCGCAGCGACTCGTGCCGGGCCACCACGTCCTCGAGCGCGGCCCGCAGCGCCGTGCGGTCCAGCTCGCCGGTCAGCCGCAGTGCCAGTGGCATGTTGTAGGTCGAGCCGATGCCCTCGACCTGGTGCAGCAGCCACAGCCGGCGCTGGGCGTACGACAGCGGCGGCGCATCGGGGCGCGGCTGTGGGACGAGGGCCGGGCGCGCCGTGGCCGTGCCGGTGATCCGGCCGGCCAGGCCGGCGACCGTCGGGGTCTCGAACAGGGCGGCGACCGGCAGTTCGACGCCCAGCTCGGCGCGGATCCGTACGGTGAGCCGGGTGGCCAGCAGCGAATGGCCGCCCAGGTCGAAGAAGCTGTCATCGGTGCCGACCCGCTCGACCCCCAGCACCTCGGCGAAGAGCGCGCACAGTGTCTCCTCCCGCGGCGTGCGCGGGGCGCGGCCGGTGCCCTGTCCGTCCCACACCGGCGAGGGCAGCGCCGCACGGTCCAGCTTGCCGTTGGGCGTCAGGGGGAGGGCGTCCAGCACGACGACGGCCGCGGGGACCATGTACCCGGGGAGCGAGCGCGCCACGTACGCCCGCACCTCGGCGGGGTCGAGGCCGGGCTCGCGCGGCACCGCGTAGCCGACCAGGCGCGGGTCGCCGGGCTGGTCCTCGCGCAGCTGCACGGTGGCCGCGGCGATCTGCGGATGCCGGACCAGTTCGGCCTCGATCTCGCCGAGTTCGATACGGAATCCACGGATCTTGACCTGGTGGTCGGCGCGGCCCTCGTAGCGCAGCAGCCCATCGGAGGTCCAGCGGGCCAGGTCTCCGGTGCGGTACATGCGCTCGCCGGGCGCGCCGAACGGACAGCCGACGAACCGGCCGGCGGTCAGCCCCGGCTTGCCCAGATAGCCGCGGGCCAGCCCGGGACCGGCCACGTACAGCTCTCCGACGACACCGGGCGGCACCGGTTGCAGCCCGGCGTCCAGCACATAGGCGCGCAGGTCCGCCAGGGGCGAGCCGATGGTGCTGCCGGGGTCCTGGGCGGCGGTCTCGCGGGTCAGGGCGCGGTGTGTGACATGGACGGTGGTCTCGGTGATGCCGTACATGTTCACCAGCCGGGGCCGGTCGTCGGGGTGCCCGGCGTACCACTCCGCGAGCCGGCCGGGGGCCAGCGCTTCGCCACCGAAGATCACATGGCGCAGTGCGGACGGCGTCCGCGGCTGTCGTGCGTCGGCCCGCATCAGCTCGTAGAACGCCGAAGGCGTCTGGTTGAGCACGGTCACCCGCTGCTCGGCGAGCAGGGCCCGGAACTCCTCGGGGGCGCGGGCCACCGACGGGGGCACCACGACCAGCCGGCCGCCGTGCAGCAGCGCGCCCCACAGCTCCCACACGGAGAAGTCGAAGGCGTAGGAGTGGAACATCGTCCATACATCGCGGTCGCCGAAGCCGAACTCCTCGGCGGTGGCGGCGAAGAGGCGTGTGACATTGCGGTGGGAGACCACCACGCCCTTCGGCTCCCCGGTCGAACCCGAGGTGAAGATCACGTACGCGGGGTGGTCGGGACGGAGCGCGGCGGCGCGGTCGGCGTCCACCGGGTCGGTGTCCGGCCGGCCGGCCCTATCGCCGGGTGCCGCCGAGGAGTCCACGACGGTCACCGGGCCGGCGTCCTTCAGGACGGCCTCGATACGCGCGGCCGGGGCGTCCGGGTCGATCGGGAGGTACGCCGCGCCGGACTTCAGCACCGCGAGAACCGCCACCACCAGCTCGGCCGAGCGCGGCAGCACCAGGGCGACCAGGCGCTCGGGGCCCGCGCCGCGCGCGATCAGCTCATGGGCGAACCGGTTCGCCCGCGCGTTCAGCTCGCGGTAGGACAGGGTCTGGCCCTGCCAGGTCAGTGCGGCGGCGTCAGGGGTGCGGGCGACCTGCGCCTCGAACAGCGCGGGCAGGGCGCGCGCGACAGGGCTTGAGGCGACGCCTGGGGTTCCAGCCGCTGAACCGGCGTCACCGGCGTCACCGGCTTCCGTGCGCGCGGTGTTGAACCGGGCCAGCACCCGGCTCCGGTCCGCCGCGTCGAGCACTCCGGTACGCCCCACCGCCCGGCTCGGAGCGGCGATGAGCGAGCGGAGGAAGGGGACGAAGCGCCTGCGGTGGTCGGCGATGTCCTCCTCGCCGAACGCCGCCGGGTTCCCGTCGAAGCTGACCCGCAGTCCGCTGTTCTCGGTGCCTCCGTCGAAGGTGATCACCAGGTCGTCGGTGGGGCCGCTGGACATGCTGTGCACCTCGGCGGTGCACGCCCCGAAACGCAGGTCCTGCTGGAGCGGGAGGAAGTTGACGGCGGGGCCGAACATCCGCCGGGTGCCGCTGCCCAGGCCGAGGTCCTTGCGGAGGTCTTCGCCGCGGTAGCGCTGGTGTCGCAGGAGCTCGCGGATCTCGCCCGCGGTCCGGCGCTGGAGTTCGTCGAACGGAGTGTCGGCCCGGACATCCAGACGGAGCGGCAGTACGTTGGAGACCATTCCCGGGGTGGTCCGGGCGGCGTCGGCACGGCGTGCTGTCACCGGGAAGCCCAGAATGACGTCGCCTTCGCCGCGGAATGGCCGGAGGTAAGCGGCGACAGCCGCGGTCAGTGTGGCCTGCCAGGTGACTCGGGCTTCTCGGGCGGCCCTTTGGATTTCGGCGAACAGGTCGGCGTCCAGCCGGGCCGAGTGCCGCATCGAATCCGGCCACAATCCCGGTGACCGGTCGGGGAGGTTCAGTGCCCCGGTGCCGTCGGCGAACCGGCCGCACCAGTATTCACGGTCGCGGTCGCTGTCCTCGGAAGAGAGGTAGTCGGCGTCCGCCCGGACTAATTCGCCTAAGCCCGCGAACGGCGTGGGCGGTATCTCCTGGGAGGCGGCCAGTGCCGTGTAGCAGTCGGCGACGCGCTGCACGACGAGGTTGTAGCCATAACCGTCGAGCGCGATGTGGTGCATGCGCATGTACCAAAGGAAATGGTCCGCGCCCACCTGGAACAGCGTATGGAAGAACAGCGGGCCGGACTCGAGATCGATCGGCTCGTACAGGTCCGCCGTCATCATCTCCCGGGCGCGGCGCCGGGGGTCGTCCTCCCCGCTCAGGTCCGGGAAACGTAGCGGCTGGTGGGGGGCGGGGCCGAGCTCCTGCCATGGTTGCCCGCCGGTCTCGCCGAAGCGCACGCGGAGGGTTTCGGCTTCCTCGACCACATGCCGCAATGCCTGCTCGAACACGGTGCGCTCGAGCGGCCCTCGAATTTCGGCATAAGCGCTGATGTTGTAGAGCGGACTCGTGGGATCCAGCTTTTGGGCGGACCACACCCGCTGCTGAGCCGTAGTCAGAGGGTAAACGGCAGGCTTGAACGCACTGAGCACCAGAGAATCCCCCAGAAAGTTCCCCCGTGATGGGCGCCCCATCACCCCGTAACCGCCACCGTGTCGACTTCGGTCACAAGCTGTCCACGGCAGCTAAGTCGCCCTGGCATGCTAATGACCCGCGGGTACCGGCGTCAACCATTGTTATGTTCAACTATGTTGAACTCGAGCCCCCGCCCGTGAGTCCGTCAAGTGGGTCGCGTGCTTGGCGAATTGGATTCCCGGCATATCCCGGCACACTGAACGGAATCCGGGATACCGGATGCTTGGAGGCGTCGAACGGCCGGGGAGGGGGCTGGCTCCGGACGCGCGCGCGGCAGGTCCTACGCTGTAGCCAGCGGCCGCGACCCGAGCAGTGCGACGGTGTGTGCAGCACCCGCGACGCCACAGCGACCGTGCACCTCCACCAGCAGATCACGAACTACGGCTGGAGTATCAACCGCTGTGTCGTTACGCACCCCGCCCGCGGACGGCGGGCCCTCGCGGCCCCGTCCCGTGGCGTCACGATCTCCGCAGCCACTCGCCACGCCCGTCCCGCCGCACCGCGCCGGACACCCGTTGGCCACTCCGTCCCGCACCGGGATCCCCGTAGTCGTCAACCGCACGGAAGCCGCCGCAACCGCCCGGTCTTCCCCGCAGTTATCCGACTGTCGCGAGAAGGAGAGTCCGTGATGACCGTCGCCGCATCAGTCAACGAGAATCTGGCCCAACTCAGCAACTACCTGATCTATTCGGCCATGGCCGTCTACACGCTCGCCTTCCTGGCGCACATCGGCGAGTGGACGTTCGGCACTCGCAGCCGGGTGGCGGTGCAGTCCCGCGCGCTCACCGACGCCGAACCGGCCGCCGGGGAGGCGGCCAAGGAGGCGGCCAGCGGGGCCGCTACGGTCTCCGCCGAGCGCGGCCGGGGCGGAGCGGCGACGCTCGAACGCCCCCGGATCACCGTACGGACCGGTCCCGGGGACCGCGGTATCGAGGACGGCCCCGGAGCGGCCGGAGACTCCGAACGCGGGGATGTGCTCGGCCGGATCGCCATCGGACTCACCACCCTGGCCTGGGCGTTCCACGCGATGGGCGTGATCGCGCGCGGCGCCTCCGTGCAGCGCGCCCCCTGGGCGAACATGTACGAGTTCTCCACCACCTTCGGCGCGATCACGGTGGGCGTCTACCTCGGTCTGCTGGCCCTGAAGAAGCCGGTCCGCTGGCTGGGCCTGTTCATGGTGACCACCATCCTGCTGGACCTGGGCCTGGCCGTCTCGGTGCTGTACACCGACTCGGACCAGCTCGTCCCGGCGCTGCACTCGTACTGGCTGTGGATCCACGTCTCCTGCGCCATGGTCTCGGGCGGGGCGCTCTACCTCGGCGCGGTCTCCGCGGTGCTCTACCTGTGCCGGGACCGCTACGAAGCCGGACTCCCGCACAGCGAGGAGACCAAGCTGGCCCGGTTCTGGAGCCGGCTGCCGTCCGCGGCCACACTGGACAAGTTCGCGTACCGGATCAACGCGGCGATCTTCCCGCTGTGGACCTTCGCCATCGTCGCGGGCGCGATCTGGGCCGAGGCGGCCTGGGGCCGCTACTGGGGCTGGGACCCCAAGGAGGTTTGGACCTTCATCACCTGGGTCGCGTACGCCGCGTATCTGCACGCCCGCTCCACCGCGGGATGGAAGGGCCGCAAGGCGGCCTACCTGGCGCTGATCGCCTTCGCCTGCTTCCTCTTCAACTACTACGGCATCAACATCTTCGTCTCGGGGAAGCACTCGTACTCCGGCATCTGACAGGCCGGGTGCGCGTTCGGTATCCCCCTTGGGGCGGGGTGGTGTTCGCGCCGCGTGCCCGTCCTCGTCGCTCCTCACCGGCCGGGCCCGGCCGGACGAGCTGACCGACTGGGCCCAAGCGGTGGAGTTCCTGGAAGACCTGGACTTCGAGGCGCCAGGTGGACCTGCTGACCCGGTTCCTCGTCGAGATCTCGACCCCCGAGCTCTTCGAACCGATCACCGTCGAACTCTGCCGACGCTGGCACCACCGGCTGACGCGGCCGACGCTCCCCTCGAGCCCGGAAGGCTGAGGGGAGCGCCACGCCTCGGCGACCGAAGCCGCCGAACTGTGTCGGCGGTCAGCCGCCGACGGAGTTGATGCAGTTGGTGGTGTTGTTGATGTCACCGCCGTCACCAAGCCAGCCGTTCGACCAGTTGTCGCCGGTGGTGGTCTCGCACTCGTTGCTCTGGAAGATGAGGGTGAGGTCACCGTCGCTGCTGGCACTGCGGCCGTAGCCGCCGGTGGGCGCGCCGTACGCGGCCGCACTGCCCGCGCCGGCCAGCACCAGCGTGGCGGACGCCGCAGCCAGGAGAGCTGCCTTCTTGATACGCATGTGATTCCTCCAGAGGAGCCAAAAGGCGAAATATCTGACGATCCGATCTAACGGGGAATAGGTATGCGTACCGGGGGAAGCGCGGCGGTGCGTAGCTCGGCCGCTTCAGAAAATCGCTGGTTCTGCTCACAGCGTTCCGCCGATCGGTGCCTGCCGGGATGCGCGCTGCGGCGTCAGGGGGCACCCCGATACGTTCGCGTACGGCTAACGCGTCGGGGCCACCAGGCCCGCCTCGTAGGCCAGGATCACCAGCTGGACCCGGTCGCGGGCCGCGAGTTTGGCGAGCAGTCGGGTCACGAGGGTCAGGACCTCGCGTTCGCGATCGGTGATGCCCTCGATGGGGCGCGGGTCCCGCGGGGCGGGGCGGACGGCGAACTCCTTGATGAGGCGGCGGGTGACGCTCGGGGCGATCAGGCCGTCCCCGGCGGCGACCATGCGCGTCCGCGCTGCTCGCGCCGGTGTCCGCGCTGGTCGGCATGGCACTCGGCGCCGTGTTCCGGCAGGCCGGGACCTCCCTGGTGGCCAGTGTGGCGACACTCTTCGTGCTGCCGCTGGTCTTCGGCGACGGCAAGCACTGGAGCGCCGTCATCGACCATGCCCTGCTCCTCAGCGCGTGGTTGCGGCTGGCGGAGTTCGGTTCGCCCTCGGTCCCGTACCCCTGGACGACCGGTGGCGCGTGGATCGTCTACGCGGTCTGGGCGCTGGCCGCGGCCGGGCTCACCGTGGCCGTGGTGCACCGGCGCGACCAGTGAGGTGGTGCACCGGCGCGACCAGTGAGGGTGAGCGGTGGCCGTGCGGGGCGGCGTTCTCCCGAACGCCGCCCCGCACGGCTCTGTGCCGTCAGTCCGCGGTGGCGGGCTCCACGGGGATCCACAGCTCCGCGTCCCCGTGGCTTCCGTCCTCCGACGGCCGGGTCCGCAGGATCTCCGGGCCGGGCCTGCTCAGGTACGGGTTGGACGGGAACCACTGGGTGAACACATCCCGCCACAGGTACTGGATCACCTGCGGGAACTCGCCCGAGACCTCGAACACCGCCCACGTCCCGGCCGGGACGGCGAGCGTGTCCAGGTCCTCGACGTTGCCGGCCCGCGCCGTCCCCTCTCCCGTCACCACCGCGTGGTAGTAGTCGAGTTCGGTCCCCTCGGCGCGGCTCTCGTCGGCGTTGTCCGTCACGGCCACGATCCCCCGCGGGTCCTGGTCGCTCAGCGCCTCCAGACGGGCCAGGGTCTCCGGGCCGATGCTCCGTACGAAGTCGACGATGGCCGGGTTGAGCCCCTCGTGGACCAGTGGGATGCGGGCCTTCCTGCCCACCACCCAAAACTCCTTCTTCTCCACGATCCGATACCGCATGCTGCTGCTCCCTTCGACGATGAGGCGGAAGGACATCCGTGGCTGGGAGTGCAGAGCCGCGCCGTCACGCCTGGCCTCGCCCGGACCGATGCCGTGCATCGCGCGGAACGCGCGGGCGAACGCCTCGCCCGAGCCGTAGCCGTAGCGCGTCGCGATGTCGAGCAGGGTGCGCTGTCCGGCGAGCACCTCGGCGCCCGCGACCGTCAGCCGCCGACGGCGGATGTACACGGACAGCGGCATGCCCGCCAGCGCGGAGAACAGCCGCCGGAAGTGGTATTCCGACGTGACGGCGATCCGCGCCAACTCGGCCGCGTCAATGGCCTGGTCGAGACGGTCCTCGATGTGGTCCATGGCCTGGTTCAGCTGCTCCAGCACTCCTGGCCTCCTTCCTCTTTCCGGTCACTCACGCTAGGGATCACCCACCCTGCCGCACCCGACATCCCGTGCCCGGAACGGTGGGGTCGCACCGAACCTGCCGGGCCGATTTCGGGGGCCGATTCGGGCCCAGGCAACCCGTTCGTCCGCCGTGGAGTCCTTGCCCCTGGAAGATGTTGTTCGCGAAAGTCGTCCGAAGCCGTCGACCGCCCATGAGGTGCCGCTGTGCGTTCGTTCGTCCATGCCGCCACCGCCACCGCGACCGCCGTTGCCGTCGTCCTCCTCGCCGGATGCAGTGACGGCGGCGGCGCCCGCGCCTCGCGCTCGCCCGCGAACGGCCGCGTCGCCTCGCCCGGGGACTTCAACGGCGACGGCTACGACGACTTCGCCACCACCGTCCGGCCCACCAGCGTCTCCCGGGGCCCACTGCCCAGCAGACTGGCGGTGGTCTACGGATCCGCCCGCGGTCTGGATCCGCACCGACGCCTGGTCGTCGACGGACCCGAGGACGACTACGCGGGCCCGCTGCTCCGCGTCGACCTCGACCGCGACGGCTTCACCGACCTGGTGACCGCACGCTGGGCGCACGGCGGCACCCCCGACGCCGAACGGACCGGACAGACGGTCGTGCTGCGCGGCGGCCCCAAGGGGCTGGGACGTCCGCGGACCCTGGGCGGCGACGGGCTCACCGCGCTGGCCACCGGGGATTTCAACGGGGACGGGGCGCCGGATCTGCTCGCCGCCGGGAACACCCGCCGCACCGGTACGGCACGGGTGCTGTACGGCCCGTTCGACGCCGGCACCGGCAAGCCCGCCCGCAGCACCCCCCTCCCGCGCGCCCACGGCACACAGCACGGCAAACCCACCACAGACCACGACCAGGCTCCGTCCAGCGCCACCGCCGGGGACTTCGACGGCGACCGGCGCAGCGATCTGGTGCTGACCTACCGGCAGGACGCCGAGCGGGACCCGACCGCCACCGCCCCCGCCGACCTCACACCCGTGGTCCACTACCGGGGCGGCGCCAAGGGGCTCGTCCGGGACAGCCGGCCCGAGGCGCGCCTCATCCACGCCCTGGAGACCGCGGACGGGCCGGGTGAGCCCGCGGCCGGGGATGTGGACGACGACGGCATCGACGATCTGCTCGCGCCCGGCGAGGGCCCGGTCGTCCGGCCCACCGGAACGGACGGGGACAGCGGCGGGAACCCGGCCCGGACACCGGAGCGTTCCGGCGGGCTCACCGTTGTCCACGGTGCGAAGTCCGGTCTGGGCCGGGGGCGTTCCGACTGGTTCCTGGACCAGTCCGCCCCCGGCGTTCCCGGGGAACCGCGGGGCGACGACGGTTTCGGCGCCACCCCGGCCGTCGGTGATGTCACAGACGACGGCCGCCCCGATCTGGTGGTGGCCGCCCCGGAGAAAGGGCATGGCGGCGGGCGGCTGACCCTGCTGCCCGGCTCCGGGCTCGGCGGCAAGGACGGCCGCTACACCCCGCCCACCAGCGACCCCGAGGACGAGGACGAGGGCAAGGGCAACGGCCGGGAGCGGGCCCAGACCATCGACCTGGACACCTCCGGTGTGCCCGGCAGCCACACCCCCTACGGCTTCGACGCCTTCGCCCCGCAGCCCCCGCTGCTCGATGTCGACGGGGACGGGCACGACGACGTGATCGCCACGGCGCCCGGCTACGGACGCGGCGGGACCGGTGGCTTCTGGGTGTTCCGGGGCACCCGCGAGGGGCTGGCCACCACCGCGGTCACCCGGTTCACCCCGGCCGCCCTCGGTATCCGCTACCGCACGCGTTAGCCCTCCGCACCACATCCCTGACCTGCGGCAGGACGGCCCCGAGGAATACCGGATGGGGGAGAGGGGTTACCGTCGTGGCATCTGCCGACGTACGGAAGCGGGAACTCAGGCATGAGCACGAGCACCGTTGAACTCACGAAGGACAACTTCGACGAGATCGTCTCGGGAAGCGACTTCGTACTGATCGACTTCTGGGCCTCGTGGTGCGGACCGTGCCGGATGTTCGCCCCCGTGTACGAGAGGTCAGCGGAGCGTCACCAGGACGTGACCTTCACCAAGGTCGACACCGAGGCACAGCCCGAGCTGGCCGCCGCCTTCGACATCCAGTCGATCCCCACGCTGATGATCGTGCGCGAGAACATCGCGGTCTTCGCCCAGCCGGGCGCCCTTCCCGAAGAGGCGCTGGAGGATGTCATCGGCCAGGCCCGCGCCCTCGACATGGACAAGGTCCGTGCCGACATCGCCGCCGCCGAGAACGCCACGAAGAACGAGGAGGGTTCCGGCGAAGCGAAGGCATCCGACGGCCATGGGTGAACTGGTGCTGATCCGGCACGGCGAAACCGAGTGGAGCCGGTCGGGGAAGCACACCAGCTGGACCGAGCAGCCCCTGACGGCGCGCGGCGAGGAACAGGCCCGTGCGCTGCGCCCGCTGCTCGCCGAGCGGAAGATCGGGCTCGTTCTGGTGAGCCCACTGGGGCGGGCCGCGCACACCGCGCGGCTCGCCGGTCTTGACGGCGCACGGACCGAGCCCGAGCTGCACGAATGGGATTACGGCGGCTACGAGGGCATCACCACCGCCGAGATCCACCGCACCCGCCCCGACTGGAATCTGTGGACCGACGGGGTGGCACCGGGCGACACCGAGCACCCCGGGGAGTCCCCCGAGCAGATCGGCGCCCGGGTCGACCGGGTGCTGGCCCGGGTCGCGCCCGAACTGGATGCGGGCGCCACCGCACCGGGCGACAGCGGCGGTGATGTGGTGCTGGTGGCACACGGCCATGTGCTGCGGGTGCTCACCGCCCGCCGGCTGGGCCTGCCACCGGCGGCCGGTGCGCTGTTCCGCCTCGACACCGCGACCATCAGCCGACTGGGAACCGAGCACGGCCGCCCGGCCGTTGTCGCTTGGAACGTAGGCTCGGTGCCGAACTCCGGGCGGGTCGCAACCGGTAGCGGTGCGGTCACGGCCGGATGATCGGACCGACCGTCCCGTTGTACGTCACCTGACGACGTCACCCGAAGGAAGCAGGGAAGAGCGAGCATGGCTACGACGCGCACCGCGCACACCGTCTGGAACGGCAATCTGGCCGACGGCAAGGGAGCCGTCACCTTCGACTCGTCGGGGATCGGCGAGCAGCCGGTGTCCTGGCCGTCCCGCGCCGAGCAGGCGAACGGCAAGACCAGCCCCGAGGAGCTGATCGCCGCCGCGCACTCCAGCTGCTTCTCGATGGCGCTGTCGCACGGCCTGACGCAGGCCGGGACCCCGCCGACGCAGCTGACCACGCAGGCTGACGTCACCTTCCAGCCCGGCACCGGGATCACGGGGATCCACCTCACCGTGGAGGGCACGGTCGAGGGTCTGGACGAGGCGGCGTTCGTCGCCGCCGCCGAGGACGCCAAGAAGAACTGCCCGGTGAGCCAGGCGCTCACCGGTACGGAGATCACCCTGTCGGCGAAGCTGGCCTGACGTTCTCCGTCTGCTCCACCGGCTCCACGCGCTGGAGCAGACCCCAGGTGAACTCCGCTACATACGGGCGGAGTTCACCTTTCTCCGGGCCGGGGGCGTCGAAGGCGAGCCGCCAACGGGTGGGCGCCGAGCCCTCCATGGGCCGCGCGGGCGCGAAGGCGCGCGCCACCTCGTCCACCGTGCAGGACCACGGGACCAGATCGGCGGCCGTACGCGGCGTCGGCGCCGCCGCGCCCGGGTCGCGCACCAGCCACTCGTTCCACACCGCCCCGCCGGGCGCGGTGAGCACCTCGAACCGCAGATCCGGCCACAGGGGTACCGGCCAGCTCAGCGCATCGCAGGTCAGATCGCCGATCCGGCGCTTGGCGGTGGTCTCGGGCGGTCCGAGCACCGAGCGGTAGCGGGCGGCGGCCGGCCGTCGCCGCGGTGACCGCTGCATCGCCTGCCAGCGGCGGTTGGCCTCACGCATCACGGCGCGCCCGAAGCCCAGCTCCCGCAGTGCGTCCTCGACCAGTCCGGGCTGGAAGTCGGCCATCCGCCGCAGCAGGACGAGGACGAAGGGGAAGGGGGTGGGGAACGGTTCGGACCCGGGGAACGAGGACGCGGAAGCCATGCCCCCATCCTGACGCAACGATTCCCGCGGCCAGGTTTCACCGCCGGATCGCGCGGGCTTCCCGGACGGGCTGTGTGTGGATGCCGAGGCAGGTCATCTCCGCCCGGGTCGGAGTCGCCCCTTCCGCGGTTCCGCTTACGGGCTCGGCGCTGGTCGTCCCGGGTGCGTGCCGAGGAGTGGCACAACCTGCCTTCGTAGGCTGAAACCCGGGAGGACCAGGGGCTTTCGTCGCAGACCGGGACCGAAAACCACGACAGACCGGGACCGACGCGGCGGTTCCGGCGGCTCCCTGCACAGGATCCTCACACGTTCCGCTACCCGCGTTGTTCAGTGCTCACATAACCTGCCCGGCGTCATGGATTACTGCCCTCCCTGCCGACGCCACCTCAACGGCGCCCTCTCCTGCCCCGGGTGCGGGAAGCCCGTTGAGGAGCTCGAGCTGCCCACGGCGGCGACAGCGCCGGCGGCGGAAGCGGGAGCGGCGGGGACCGGTGATTCCTCCGGCGCGACGGTGTCCCGTGCGGAACGGCGCAGGGCGCAGAAGTCGCACAGGTCGCAGAGGTCCGACACCGGCCACGCCCCCGACACGAGCCGCGCATCCGGCACAAGCCGCCGTAAGCCCAAGTCCCGTGGGTCGGCCGGCGGCAGCCGTGTGCACCGGGCCCGATCGGGGCGCGCCCGCCGGGTGGTGGTCACGGCGGCGGTGCTGGGCCCGGTCCTGGCCGCGCTGTTCGTGGCGGAGCTGGCCACCGAGGGGTACTTCCGCGAGGCGGCCCCGGCGCCCACCCGCGAGAAGCCGGTGGCCGATCCCAGCGGCGGGGTGACGGAGTCCGCCGAGCCCGTGGCGCGGCACAGCGGCGGGCCGAGCGCGGACCCGTCCACCGGGAGCGGCCGGCCGGACAAGGACGCCGAGGACGGCGACCAGGAGAAGGTCAAGGGCGAGCAGAGGGCGAAGGACGCCACGTCGCCCGGCCCCGACCGGCAGACGTCCGACGATCCGGGCCCCTCCGCCCCGGCCACCGGTGGCCCCGCTCCCTCCCGCCCGTCGTCCCCGCCGTCGAAGCCGCGCCCGACCACGCCGGAGACGTCCGGGCCGATCCCGACGCCGAAGCCGTCCGAGACGTGTGACCGCTTCCTGTGGTGGTGCACCTAGCGGCACTCCGCCGGGCCGGGCCAGGCCGGTCCGGGGGCGGCCTCAGGTCTCGATGCCGAGCATCCGCCGCAACAGGTCCCGCAGGACCGTGCGCTCGTCGGCCGAGAGTCCGGCCAGCGGCTCGCGCGCGAAGTCGAGCGAGCCGCGCAGCCGCTCGGCGGTCTCCTTGCCCGCCTCGGTGGCCGCGGCCAGCTTGACCCGGCGGTCGGCCGGGTCGAGACGGCGCTCGACGAGCCCCCGGGACTCCAGCCGGTCCACGATCCCCGTGACGTTCGACGGCTCGCACTTCAGCTGCTGGGCTATCCGCCGCATCGGCGTGGGCCCCCGGGACAGCAGCCCCAGCAAACGGGCCTGCGCGCCGGTCAGCGCGTGCTTGGCCGCCGCCTCCTCGTACTCCTCGTGGTAGCGGGCCACGACGGTGCCGATGAGCTCGACGACCTCGAGGGTCAGTGGGTCGATGCGGGATGCCATGGCACCAGGGTACCCATTTGCTTGACAACATGAAATATCTAGGAGCATGATTGTTTCATCTGCTGAAGTATTGCCGCGTCCCCAGGGAGGCTCCCCCTCATGTCCGTCATCCCCGCCACCGGCCGCGAATGGCATCTCGTCGCCCGCCCGGAGGGCTGGCCGAAGCAGGAGGACTTCGCCCTGCGCGAGGCTCCCGTCTCCGAGCCCGGCCCGGGTCAGCTCCTGGTCCGCAACCTCTACATGTCGGTGGACCCGTACATGCGCGCCCGGATGAACGATGTGAAGTCGTATGTGCCGCCGTTCCAGCTGGACCAGCCGATGGACGGCGGTGCGGTCGGCAAGGTCCTCGTCTCCGACGTGGACGGCATCGCGCCCGGTGACTACGTCCTGCACTTCGGCGGCTGGCGCGAGTACGCGGTGGTGGAGGGCAAGAGCGCGGTCAAGGTCGACCCGGAGGTCGCCCCGCTCCCCGCCTACCTCGGTGTGCTCGGCATGACCGGTCTCACCGCGTACGCGGGTCTGCTGGAGGTGGCGTCCTTCAAGGAGGGCGACGCGGTCTTCGTCTCGGGCGCCGCCGGCGCGGTCGGCAGCGAGGTCGGCCAGATCGCCAAGCTCAAGGGTGCCTCCCGGGTGATCGGCAGCGCGGGCACGGACGAGAAGGTGCGGCTGCTGGTCGACGAGTACGGCTTCGACGCCGCGTTCAACTACAAGAAGGACCCGGTCGCCGAGCAGTTGAAGGAGGCCGCGCCCAACGGGATCGACGTCTACTTCGACAACGTCGGCGGTGAGCACCTCGAGGCGGCCATCGAACGCCTCAACCTGCACGGCCGGATCACCGTCTGCGGCATGATCGCCCAGTACAACGCCACCGAGCCGCCCGCCGCCCCGCGCAACCTCGGGCTGATCATCGGCAAGCGGCTGCGGATGCAGGGCATGCTGGTGTACGACCACCAGGACCTCCAGGAGCAGTTCTTCGAGGAGGTCGGCACCTGGATCCGCGAGAGCAAGCTGCACTACCGCGAGACCGTCGTGAAGGGCGTGGAGAACGCGGTGGACGCATTCCTCGGCATGCTCCGCGGCGAAAACATCGGCAAGATGATCGTCGCCTTCGAGGACTGACCTTTCGACGGCGGGCGGCGGCCCGGAGCGGATCGGCGCACACGGTGGCCCCGGGGTGTTCCCCGGGGCTACCGGCGTACGCCGACGCGCTGCACCATCCGAGTGAACTGGCGTCAACTCCCTTGTAGCGCAACCACGCGAATGAGGTACTGAAAACAACCAAACGGTGGGCCGCCCATCCCTCCCGGGGAGCGCGGCCTGCGGATTTCTCCGCTCATAGCGTGCGGACCGGTCGGGCAGTGTCGACGCCCTGCTGACGGTGAGGGCGCCCCCGAGGGACCGCGGTGTCCACCTCCCTGTAACTCAATGAGGAGACACCTCATGTCCTCACCCGTGTCGAACCAGGACGTCGCGCTCGCGGTCGGTGTGCCGACGATCCTCCTCGTCATCCCGTCCTCCGGGCCGATCGGCGGCGGCAACCCCGTCGTGCTCATCGGATCGAATCTGGACACCGTCACCTCGGTGACCTTCGGCGGCGTCGCGGCCCCCATCATCGCGCAGCCCCTCTTCGGGACCGTGCTCGTCGTCACCGCCCCTGCCCACGCGGCGGGCGCGGTGCAGGTCGTCGCCACCAACCCGTCGGGTGCCAGCGCTCCGGCCGCCTACACCTATCTGGCGCCGCTGCCTCCGCTCGCCTTCCTCATCAACCCGGTCAGCGGACCGGCGGCGGGCGGTACCCCGTTCACCATCATCGGCGCCAACCTCACCGGTGCCTCGGTCACCTTCAACGGGGTGGCCGCGACCGGTGTCACGGTCGTCGCGGGCGGCGCGGCGCTGACCGGTGTCACCCCCGCGGGTACGGCAGGCCCCGCCACCGTCGTTGTCACGACCCCCGGCGGATCCGCCACCGTGCTCGGCGGCTACCTCTACGTCTGAGCACGTCCGCGTATGACGGATTCCTCCGCGCGGAACCGAGCCGATCGCACCGGCTCACCGTTCCCCGTCCGGCTCGTCCGGCCGGGGAACGGCCGTGTGTACGCGGGCCGTACGATGCCGGGGTCCGCTCCGATCCAGACGGGTACCGATGTCCAGCCATACGCACGACCGCGACCCCGCCGCCCCCACGGAACCGACCCCGCCGCCTCCTTCGCCCGCTCCCGTCGTGTGGCGGCGCCTGGCCCCATTCGTACCGCTCCTCGTGGTGGCCTCGGCGGGGTTGCTGGCCGCCCATGCCGCCTTCAGCGGCGACACCTTCCAGCACTGCCGGTACCTGGGGCCGTCCACCCGGATGTATCTGACCGCCTGGGCCGCGCCCGTGTGCGCGGTGGCCGCGGCGGTCCTGCTGTTCGCGCTGCACCGCTCCGCGCGGGGACACGGGGGCCTTCCGGTGGCGGGGTGGCGGCGGTGGACGTCCACGGCGGCCGTGTGCTGCGTACCGCTGCTGCTCCTGGTGCAACTCGCCGTCCTGTACTGGGTCTACCAGCCCGATCCGTCCGGTGGCCACGACTGCTCGGGTCTGGCCGTGAGCGTGGTGCGGGAGCGGTGACCGGGGGTGTGACGGCCGTGTGACTACGGTGTTCCGGACCGGGCGTCCACACCACCGGGCCGGGCGTCCATATCACCCGTGCGGTTCCGGCAGCCCAGAGCACCTCGGGGTGCGGCAGATCCCCGGGGCGCCCGGGGCGGTGTCCTGTGCTCATGTGCGGTGGCACTCCGCGCGGTTGGCGCTGTGCCGTGCGTACGTTTCCACGGACGTGAGCGACACCGCGCACGGTTCCGAAAAGACATTGCGCGCCCCGGTCCCCTGCATGAAGGTGTGCTCGGATTCGTTCACGGCCCGTTTCTCGCAGGAGGTACCCCATGTCGGACCGCGACCAGCCGGCGATCCGGGAGTTCGCCATCGGCCGCCCGGGGGCCGGGCCGTACGGCATCACGGCGGGACCGGACGGTGCGCTGTGGCTCACCCTGGTGCACTCCGGCGAGATCGCCAGGTTGCGCGCCACGGAGGAGGTGGCGGACGAAACCACCGTCTGGCCACTGGACTCGGGGGAGTGCGGGCCGATGGTCATCACCACCGGCCCGGACGGGGCTTTGTGGTTCACCCGGTCCCGCGACGGCCGGATCGGCCGTATCGGACCGGACGGCGCGCTCACGTCGTTTCCGCTGCCCGCCCCGGACAGCGGTCCGTACGGCATCACCGCGGGCCCCGACGGCGCCCTGTGGTGCACCCTGATGAACCGCGACGCCATCGCCCGGATCACCACCGAAGGCGAGGTCACCGAATTCCGGCTGCCGGTGGCGGGCGGATTCCCGTCGGCCGTCGTGGCGGGCCCGGACGAGGCGCTGTGGTGCACCCTCAACCAGGGCAACGCCATCGGCCGTCTCGGCTTCGACGGTGACACCACCGTGTACCCGCTGCCCACACCGGGCGCCGGGCCGGTGGGGATGACCCTCGGTGGCGACGGCGCGCTGTGGTTCGTGGAACTCCTCGCGGGCCGGATCGGGCGGATCACACCGGACGGGCGGATCCAGGAGTTCCCGCTGCCGGACCGCACCGCCAAACCGCATGCCATCGCCGCCGATCCGGCCGGAGGCTGCTGGTTCACCGAGTGGGGCACCGGACGTATCGGCCATATCGACACCACCGGTGAGATCCGCGAACACCCGCTGCCCACACCCTCCTCGGAACCGCACGGCATCGCGGTGACCGCGGACGGCACGGTGTGGGCGGCGCTGGAGACGGGGAGTGTGGCGCGGCTGACGCCGTAGGCCCGGGCAAGCCACCCGGGCGACGTTTTCGCGCCACTCAGGCCCAGTAGGCTTCGCCTATGCGTGATCTTGCGACCGGTTTCGGTTACCTGATGAAGGGGCAGCGCTGGGTGGCCCGGCACGGGCGATGGTGGGGGATAGGGATGCTGCCCGCCCTCATCACCCTCGTCGGATACGCGGCGGCGCTCGTCGCGCTCTTCTTCTGGACCGACGACGTCATCGCCTGGGCCACCCCGTTCGCCGACGACTGGTCCTCGCCGTGGCTCGGTGTCTTCCGCGGAACCCTCACGATCCTCTTCGCCGCCGCCTGCATGTTCCTGGCGATCATCACCTTCACCGCGGTGACCCTGCTGGTCGGCCAGCCCTTCTACGAGTCGCTGTCCGAAGCGGTCGACCGCTCCGAGGACGGCACCGCCCCCGAGTCCGGGCTGCCGCTGTGGCGCGAGCTGTGGATCGGGCTGCGCGAGGCGATCGCGCTGGTCGTCCGCGTGACGCTGTGGAGTGTGCTGTTCTTCGCGCTGGGCTTTGTCCCGGTGATCGGCCAGACCGTGATCCCCGCGCTCGCGTTCTGCGTGACCGGCTTCTTTCTCACCGAGGAGCTGACGTCGATCGCGCTGCTGCGCCGCGGTGTGCTGCTGAAGGAGCGGCGGCGGATGCTGCGCGGCCGCCGTCTGCTCACCTTCGGTTTCGGTGTGCCGCTCGCCCTGTTGTTCCTGCTGCCCCTGGTGGCCGTGTTCCTGATGCCGGGCGCGGTCGCGGGCGCCACCCTGCTGGTACGCGATCTGACGGGCGAGGACGGGCCGGACGACGGGAACTCGGGCTCGGGCCATCCGGCCGACGCGCTGAGCGACGCATGACGCGATAGTGGCGGGAGCACCGGGGGCGGTGGCGGGCGACCCGCCACCGCCCCCTTTTCTCAGCCCGCTGCCACAGTCAGCACATCGCGCACCTGTTCCGTGATGGTGAGGCGATTGCGTATGAACTCCGGATCGGTCACCTCGCCCGTCGCCGGGTCGGTGTTTCCGGGGCCGAACTGGAGGACGGGCGTGTGCAGATGGCCACCGGGCGCCTTCAGCCCGACCGCGTCGCGCAGCAGCGTGGCGCGGTAGGCGATCTCGTTGGACAGATAGTCCCCGCCACCTCCCGCGCGGGCCGCCGAACCGGGTGTCGGCCCGTCCGGGCGTACCACCGGACCGCTGCCGCCCGCCGGGATCTCGGTGACCTCGGTGTGGTCGTACACCGGGAACGGCCCGGTGTCCGCCGCCACGATCCGTCCGTACGGAAGCGTGGTGGTCGTCCACTGCGGCTGCGGTGCGGGGGTCGGCACTCCGGAGGGGATGGGCACGGTCCCGGTCTCCGACACCGTGGCGTTGTCGGGATAGCCGCCCCGCCAGGCGCCGTTGGTGCGTTCCACATCGAACCGGCCGATCCGGCCCTGGCTCACGGTCATGAACCCATCGGCCCGCCGCGGTCCGGACCGGAACGACGGCAGCAGGGTCCGCTCGACCGTCCCGTCCGCGAAGTCCGCCCAGCGCACGGGGAACACGGCGGTCTCGATCCTGGCCGGGCCCCGCTCCGTACGGATCGTGGTCCCGTCCAGCGCGAGTGCCGCCGCTCCCGAGGGGTTGGACCGGCGAGGATCCGCGTCCAGCTGGAACGGATCGAAGCCGGTGACCACGATCCGCCTGATCCGTGGACCCGCGGGCAGATCGATGGAGTCCTCACCGCGCGAGCTGCGCTCCAGCGTGGTGAGCAGTGCGGCACGACGTTCGTCGGGCAGCGGGAATCCGGGCCGCCACTCGCCCAGCGCCCGGGTCATCCCCAACCGCGCCCAGTACAGCGGCCGATCGTCGTCCCGGCTGAGGTCCCCGCCCGCGGGCCCACGTCCCTGCACCCGCTCCACGGCCCGCCGCCACAACCGCGCCCCGTCCCGCGCCACCACGGTCTCCGCTTCCGCGACGGACCGCGCCCCCTCCAGCGATCGCGCGAAGTCCGGAGCCACCGTGTCGAATCCACTGCGCCGCAGAATCTCCCGCGGCGCCTCCAGCTCGAGCCGCCGCTCCTCAACCGTCGGCCCACCACCCCCACCACGTGGCTCGGCCACCGCCGGCCCGGCGAACACCAGCGGCGCGGCGGCGAGCAAGGCGGCTCCAAAGAGGGTCAGGCGGGCGCGAGTTGGTCTCATGAGGAATCTGTTCTCCTATCGGGTGCGGAAGGGCGACCGGGGGGAGGAGAGCGGTCACCGTCCGGTTCTCGCACGACGGTGACAGGGCGTCAACAGGGCCTCATGGATGGTTTCTGCGACAGCGATGTGATCATCAGGTCGATCGGGAAGCCGTGGAGAACCCGCCGAATGGCTTCAACCGCCGTCCCCACACGTCTGAACGGTCTAAGCGACCGTGTCGCTTCCATCACTCGAATCCGCCGCCCGCAAGGCTGCCCGCAGACATTCGTTGAACAGACTAGAAGGGTGGCCCGATGAGACGAGTAATGCGAGCGATGGCCGTGAGCGCTTCCACGTTCTGCGCTGTGGCCTTCGGCGGAGTCAGCGTGGCCCAGGCGCAGTCGTGGCCATCGAACGACGCCCTGCTCGCCTCCGCCTTGGGCGGGACGGTCCAGGAGAACCACTGCAATACCTCAACCGGGCCCGATCTGGAGATCCTTGGCGGTGGCGGGGACGAAAACATCGGCTCCAAGTGCTCCAACGTGATCATCCGCACCACGCCGACTCACCAAGACGAGCACCGGCGAGACGAGCACCGGCGAGACCAGCACCGGCAAGACGAGCACCGGCAAGACCAGCACCGGCAAGACGAGCACCGGCAAGACGAGCACCGGCACAACCAGCACCGGCAAGACCACCGCTGGCAGGACCCGAACCAGCAGGGCCAGCAGATGCAGGACCCGAACCAGCAGGGCCAGACAACGCAGGGCCAGGCAATGCAGGACCAGCAGATGCAGGGCCAGCAGATGTAGGACCAGCACAAGGTCATGTCGCAAGGCTGACTTTCGGCAGTGTTCCCATGCCCCGGCCCTCCGAGAGGGTCGGGGCATGCGAATGTCACGACGTCAACTCCTCGGCGGAATCGCCGCCACCGGCGCCACCATCACCCTCACTTCCGTCGCCCTCGCCTCCGGGACCGAGAGCGAGGAGAGGAAGACGACGGGGGAGCGGACCGGAGCGCGAGCGAAAGAGCCCGTACGGCTTGAACTGGCTCGGCCCACCGGGCCCCACCCCGTCGGCGTCACCGAACTGCACCTCGTGGACCGGGCACGGCGCGAGCCGCGCTGGACCGGGGCGGGGGAGCGGTTCCGTGAGCTGATGGTCGGCGTGTGGTACCCGGCGGCCAAGGGAAGTGGCGCACCGGCCGCGCCGTATATGCGGCCCCGTGCCGCCGCCGCGTTCGGGGCGGGCGCGGCGAAGATACTCAAGCTGGAGCCGGGGGACATCGACTGGGCGGGGTTCACCACCCACGCCCGCACCGGCGCCCACGTGGCGCCCGGCCGGACCCGCAGGCCGGTCGTGCTCTACTCCCCGGGGATGTACAACGAACGCACCCTCGACACGTCCGCCGTCACCGAACTCGCCGGCCACGGCTACATCGTGATCACCGTCGACCCCACCTACGAGGCGCATGCCGTGGAGTTCCCCGGCGGCCGGGTGGTCGAGCCGGCGCCCGGCCTCGGCGCCATCGAGCCGACCGCACAGCGCAACAAGGCCGCGCTCGATGTCCGCGTCGCCGACATCCGCTTCGTTCTGGACCAGGTGGAGGCGGTCGCGCGCGGCCGGGCCCCCCGGAGCCTTGGACGGCCCCGCACCCTTCCGCGCGGTCTCGCCACCGCCCTCGATCCGTCCCGCATCGGCATGTTCGGGCATTCGCTCGGTGGAATGGCGACGGCCGAGGCGATGCGGCTCGACCGCCGGATCCGGGCCGGGGTGAATCTCGACGGGCCGCTCGGCTACGACTGGGCCGACCCCGACCAACTGCTGCCGGTCGCCCGCACCGGCTTGGACCGGCCGTTTCTCCAGATGGGCGCATGGTTGACAACGTCGGACGACCGCCGTCCGCACACCCACCGCCACTCCCCGTCCTGGCGGGCCATGTGGCGCAACTCCACCGGCTGGAAACGCGATCTGTGGACCGAGGCCGCCGAGCACAACTCCTTCACCGACTACCAGACACTGCTGCCCGGTCTGGCCGCACACGTCACCCTGCCGGAAGGGCTATCGACCCACATGATCGGCCGGGTTGACGCCCGGCGGTTCACCGCGAGCCGACGGGCGTATCTCACGGCGTTCTTCGAGCAGCATCTGCGCGGCCGTCACCAGCGGTTGTTCGACGGTCCCTCGCCCCGCCACCCGGATGTGCGCTTCATCGATTGATTCGGGCGGCCACCGCGCCATGGGTCAACCCGCCGCCGTGGGGCCACCCTTTGGGCGGCGGCGGACACGCCGCCCGGCGGGTGAGGTTCCCCCGGCCCGGCCCGCGGGGCCGGTAGCTGTACAGGAATCCGCTCCCCGCACACAGAGGGAATCCGCCCATGCGCAACCGTCATCGCATCGTCGGCGCCGTCGCCGTCCTGCTCATCGCGGCACCGGCCGCCTACGCCACGTCGTCCGGCACCACCACCCCCGAACTCCCCACCGGGCAGTCCGACCTCGCCCCCCGGCTGGACCGAACCGCGCTGCCCGTGCCTTGGGTCGACAGCCTGACCGTCGACCGCACCGGGTATGTCACCCGAGGCGGCACCGTCACGGTGTACGGCACCTACCGGTGTGGGTACGACGAGACGGACAGCCCGCGCGCCCACATCCTCGTCACGGTGACGCAGGGCGCGCAGCGGCACACCATCGGCGCGGCATCGGCGATCTGCGACGGGCAGCGGCACCGCTGGGTCATCGACGGCAACGGCGGCGGGCGCTATCTGCGCGGACCGGCCTACGCCGACGCCCAGTTGGTGAAGTTCGGCGCCCGCGGTGACTTCGTGCCGATGCCACGGACCACGGCGGACACCGAGCGAGAGATCACGCTCGTCAGCCCCGCGAGCTGACCCACGCGCGGAGTGGGGCGGCCCCGCACGGGGCCGCCCCATCTCAGCTCGCTCCCTCGGCCCCCCGCGCCGCCAGCAGCGAGACGAACGTCCGGAAGAGCGCGGGCATGTCCACCGCCTCCGGGTCGTGCAGCCACTGGAACTGCAACCCGTCCATCACCGCCACCAGCAGCGGCGCCACCTCCTCCGGTGTCTGCCCGCCCGGCAGCCGGTCGCCGAACTCCCCGCGCAGGGTGTCCGCCATATCGGCGCGCACCCGGTCGTAGCGCCGGGTGAAGTACGAACGGGCCGGGTGGTCCTCGGTGACGCTCTCACCGAGGAGTGCGGAGAACGTCTGGACGATGCCGGGCCGCATCGCGTTGTACTCCACCAGCGAGGTGAGCAGTTCCAGCGGCCACGCGCCGCCGTCGCGCCGCGCCGCGCCGGTGTCCCACTGGTCCCGTTCCTCGAGGACCGCGATGAGCAGGGATTCCTTGGTGGGGAAGTAGTGCAGCAGACCCTGCTGGGTCAGCCCCACCCGCTCGGCCACCGTGGCCAGCGCGGCCCCCCGGTAGCCGCGCTCGGCGATCACCTCGAGAGCGGCGCGGACGATCTCCGCACGCCGCTCCTCGCCGCGGCTGGTTCCGCTGCCGCGCTCCGTCAGCCTGTCCATGTCCTCACCGTATGCCACACCGCATAACGACATGATAACGGAACCTACCGGACTACAGGGAATCGGGTTCAGGATGGCGTGCGGTCCATGAACGCGATGAGAGAGGCCGAGCCGTGGCAGACGTCATCACCGCCGACGACAACACCCGCAGAGCCGTGGAGAAAGCCCTCGACAGGCTCGACCTCGACACCAAGGCGCGCCTGCTCTCCGGACAGGACACGTGGTCCCTGCCCGCCGTCCCGCACATCGGGCTCCGCTCCGTGGTGATGTCGGACGGCCCGATCGGTGTCCGCGGTGTGCGCTGGACCGCCGATGACCCGTCCGTGGCCCTGCCCAGCCCCACCGCGCTCGCCGCCACCTGGGATCCGGCGCTGGCCCGGCGCGCGGGACAGCTGCTGGCCCAGGAGGCGCGCCGCAAGGGGGTTCATGTCCTGCTCGCGCCCACCGTGAATCTGCACCGCTCACCGCTGGGCGGACGCCACTTCGAGACCTACAGCGAGGACCCGTATCTCACCGGCGAGATGGGCACCGGCTATGTGGCGGGTGTCCAGGACGGCGGAGTGGCCACCACCGTCAAGCACTTCGTGGCCAACGACGCGGAGACCGAGCGCTTCACCGTCGACAACCGGGTGGACGCGCGGGCGCTGCGCGAGCTGTATCTCGCGCCCTTCGAGGCCATCGTGAAGAACGCCCGTCCCTGGGGCGTGATGGCCGCCTACAACGGGGTCAACGGCGCCACCATGACCGAACACCGCGCGTTGCAGCGCGGTGTGCTGCGCGGTGAGTGGGGTTTCGACGGTTTCATCGTGTCCGACTGGATGGCCGCCCGCGACACCGTACGGGCGCTGGCCGGCGGCCTCGATGTGGCGATGCCCGGTCCGCGGACCATCTACGGCGAGGCGCTGGCCGCCGCCGTACGCGAGGGGCGGGTGCCGGAGTCCGACGTCGACGACGCGGTGCGCCGGGTGCTGACGCTGGCCGCCCGGGTCGGCGCCCTGGACGGTGCGGCGCCGGCCGTGGCCCCGGCCGACCGGCCCGGTCCGGTCGACGGGGACGCGCTCGCCCGGGAGATCGCCCGCCGGTCGTTCGTCCTGCTGCGCAACGAGACGGCGGACGGCGGGAAGCCGGTGCTGCCGCTGGAGACGGCGGGCCCCGCCGGGGTGCGGTCGCTCGCGCTCATCGGCGCGGCGGCGCGCGACGCCCGGGTGCTCGGCGGCGGCTCGGCGCTGGTCTTCCCCGAGCACATCGTCTCGCCGCTGGACGGGCTGCGCGCGGCTCTGCCCGCCGATGTCCCGCTGACCTACGCCGTCGGAGCCGATCCCACCGATGAACTCGCCCCGGCCGGTGCGGGGTTCGAGCTGCGCGCGGTGGTCAGGGACGCCACGGGGCGGGTGCTGGGGGAGTCGCGGCTGCCCAGCGGACAGGTGCAGTGGCTCGACGACTTCCCCGACGGGGTGACGTACGAGGAGCTGCACACCGTCGAGACCGTGGGCACCTTCACCCCGCGCGAGTCCGGTCCGCACTCCTTCGGCACCCGGGGGCTCGGCGGGCTCCGGCTGGTGGTGGACGGGCAGGTGCTCTTCGAGGGGGAGGAGCGTCCGGCCGAGGTGGACGACCCCTTCGAGGAGTTCCTCGGCGCGCCGATCCGCCGCGGCCGGGTCGAGCTCACCGCGGGCGTACCGGTGGAGGTCGGTCTGACCTGCGCGGTGGTACGGCCCGAGGACTCGCCCTGGCGGGCGGTGTGCTTCAGCCTGATCCACCGGCCCCCGGAGCGCGACGCCGATGAGCTGCTGGCGGAGGCCGTGGCCGCCGCCACCGCCGCCGACACCGCCGTGGTCGTGGTGGCGACCACCGAGAGCGTCGAGAGCGAGGGGTTCGACCGCCGGGATCTGCGGCTGCCGGGCCGTCAGGACGAGCTCGTACGGCGGGTGGCGGCCACCGGTACACCCACCGTGGTGGTGGTCAACGCGGGCTCCCCGGTGGAGATGGACTGGCAGGACGAGGTCGAGGCGGTGCTGCTGAGCTGGTTCCCGGGCCAGGAGGCCGGGGCCGCGCTCGCCGATGTGCTGCTCGGCGCGGAGGAGCCGGGCGGCCGGCTGCCGACGACCTGGCCCCGGCGGCTGGCGGACACACCGGTGCGCGAGGTGGCGCCGACCGATGGCCAACTGACGTACGCCGAGGGTGTGTTCATCGGCTACCGCGCCTGGGGGCGGCATGGCGCCACCGGCCCCGCCCCCGCGTACTGGTTCGGCCATGGGCTCGGGTACACCGAGTGGGCGTACGAGGCGATCGATGTCGTGCCGGGCGGTGCGGACGATGTGCTCGGCACGGTGACGGTACGGGTCCGCAACGTGGGCGCGCGGGCGGGGCGCGAGGTGGTGCAGATCTACCTCGCGGTGCCGGAGGGGGAGGACGGCCGCGAGGAGCGGCCGGTGCGCCGTCTCGCGGGTTTTGCGTCGGTCACCGCCGCGGCGGGGGAGACGGCCGAGGTGGCCGTTCCGCTGCCGCGGCGCGCGGCGGAGGTGTGGGACGAGGCCCGCGGCGGCTGGCGCCTGATCACCGGCACCTATACGGCGGAGGCGGCCCACAGCGTGGCCGACCGCCGGCTCTCGGCCCCGGTGCCGGTCCGCTGACGCGGGCCCCGAGCCCGCGGGCGTCCTGGGGCCGGGGCGTGGAGGGGGCGCCCCGGCCCTGTCCGTCCGGCGGCGGTAGTAGCAGGTGCGGAGCGCTTAGCGTGCCGAGATGCGGCGGTAGGCCATCGCGGCCAGCTGCTGCTGACCGGCCTTGCTGGGGTGGAACCAGTCCCATTTGCTCAACTCACGTACGCTGAAGCGGTAGTTGTGCACGGCCGGGTCATAACGGCACAGCGGATCCCGGCCGCAGACGTCCTTCAGTACCTGGTTGTACGCGTTCACCCGCTTCGACACCTGTCGCCGGCGGTCCATCGAGGCCGCGTCCAGGGCATCGGAGTCCTTGAGCATCGAGGGGCAGATCCCCAGCTTCCAGATCTGCTTGCCCAGGACGTTCTTCCGCCCCTCCGACCACAGCCGCTTCAGATTGGGCACGCTCGCCACATACACCTGGGTCTTCGGCAGCTCGCGCCGCAGCTTGGTGAGGGCCGAGGTGAAGGTGGTGCGGAACTCCTCGGGCGAGGTCATGTCGGACACCGAGGCCCGGCAGGCGTCATTGGCGCCGATCATCACGGTCACCAGCTGCGGTTTGCGTGCCACGGCCGCCGTGACCTGGTCGGGCAGATCGTCCATCACCGCCCCGGTCTTGGCGAAGTTCCAGCTGCGGGTGCCGGAGCGCAGCCGCTGGGCCAGGCTGTTCACATCACTGCCGGTGGACCAGGACACCTCGGGGCAGTCGGAGAGCACGGAGCAGGCGTCGAAGCCACGGGTGATGGAGTCGCCCAGCGAGGCGAGGGAATCGGGGCTGGTGTTCCAGACGATCTTGGGTTTGGCGTGCGGGGACTTCCCGCCGCGGGAGGGGCCATGCCGGGACGGGCTGTCCGAGCTGCCGAAACAGCCGGAGGCGCTGAGTACGGCGGCCGTGGTGAGCAGCGCAACACCGGCGCGCGCCGCGGTCCGTCCGGTCGGACGCACGGCCGTACGCCCGGTCATGGGCGCGGTGGTCGACCGCTTCCGGCGTGTCGCGCTGGCCCGCATGGCTGTTCCCCCTCCGACTGATGGGTGATATCTAACCGGGACCGACGGTACGTCACTCCTCCGACTGGCTTGCGCGGTACTTTTTTCTTGTGGCAGATGCACTTCCGGCCAGTGTCGAAGGGCGCTGTGCGGTACGGATACCTTACGCCGCGTCACATCCTGTCCCTTTTTTGGAGAATTCTGCCCGATAAATTTCACTGCAGGTAATGTCGGGACTGGTGCGGAGGTGATCACTAGGGCAGAATGTCGCGTGGTGTCCCGGGCACGACCGGTACGGATATGAGGCCGCTGGGGAAGGCGCACCTCGAACCGCACAGGAGGCCCCGGTGACGACACGTGGAGTTCTGTATGTGCACTCCGCTCCGCGCGCGCTGTGCCCGCATGTCGAGTGGGCCGTCGCGGGCGTCCTCGGCGTGCGTGTCACGCTCGACTGGATCAAGCAGCCCGCCGCGCCGGGCACCTGGCGCGCGGAATTCTCCTGGCAGGGCGAGGTCGGTACGGCCTCCAAGCTGGCGTCCGCGCTGCGCGGCTGGCATCTGCTGCGCTTCGAGGTGACGGCCGAACCCTGTGCCACCGCCGAGGGCGAGCGCTACAGCTCCACTCCTGACCTCGGCATCTTCCACGCCGTCACCGGAATGCACGGCGACATCCTCATTCCCGAGGACCGGCTGCGCGCCGCACTCGCCCGCTCCGCGCGCGGTGAGAGCGAACTGGAAGCGGAGATCGCCAAGCTGCTCGGCAAGCCGTGGGACGACGAGCTCGAGCCCTTCCGTTACGCGGGTGAGGGCGCCCCCGTCCGCTGGCTCCACCAGGTCGTCTGACCTTCCCGAACGCACCACTTCGCGCCCCCGGGCCTCCGCCGTCCGCGTGACGCTCTCCGCCGGACGCGCCGCTCTCCCTTGGCCCCCGGGCGCCCGCCACGTCCTGGCGTGGCGTGATGAGCAAAAATCTCCCGGCCCGCTCCGTCGCCGTGCTCGGCACCGGCATCATGGGCTCCGGTATGGCCCGTAACCTCGCCCGGTCCGGACTCGACACCCGCGTATGGAACCGCACCCGCGCCAAGGCCGAGCCGCTCGCCGCCGACGGGGCGCGGGTCACCGACACCCCCGCCGAGGCCGTGGCCGGCGCCGATGTGGTGCTCACCATCCTGTACGACGGTCAGGCGGCCCTGGAGACCATGCGTCAGGCTCAGGACGCGCTGCGCCCCGGCACCGTATGGGCCCAGGCCACCACCGCGGGACTGGACGGGCTCGACGCCCTCGCGGCCTTCGCCCGCGAGAAGGAGCTCGTCCTCATCGACTCCCCGGTGCTGGGCACCAAACAGCCCGCGGAGAGCGGACAACTGCTGGTGCTCGCCTCGGGACCGGTGCCGGTCCGCGCCGTCGTCCGGCCGGTTTTCGACGCGATCGGCAGCCGTACGGTCTGGGTCGGAGAGCACGGGGAGGAGGCCGCGGCCACCCGGCTGAAGCTGGTGATCAACAGCTGGGTGCTCAACGTCACCCACGGCGCCGCCGAGGCGCTCGCCCTCGCCAAGGGGCTGGGCGTGGATCCGCAGGGGTTCTTGGACGCCATCGCCGACGGGCCGCTGGACAACGGCTATCTGCGGGTCAAGACGAGTCAGCTGCTCGAGCGCGACCTCGAACCCCCCAGCTTCGCTACCAGGACCGCGGAGAAGGACGCCCGGCTGATCGTGGCGGCCGGGGAACGGGCCGGGGTACGGCTGGACGTGGCCGCAGCGGGCGCCGAGCGGTTCCGGCGCGCCATCGCCCAGGGCCACGGTGACGAGGACATGGCGGCCTCGTACTTCGCCAGCTTCGACGACGGCTGAGCCCCACACACCGAAGGCCCGCTTCCGGCCGGAGCCGGAAGCGGGCCACCGTGAGATGAACCGAGCGACCGTCAGACGGTGCGGAAGGCCAGCACCACGTTGTGTCCGCCGAAGCCGAACGAGTCGTTCAGCGCGGCGATGGTGCCCGCCGGGAGCGCCCGCGGCTCGGCGCGCACCACATCCGCGTCCGCCTCCGGGTCGAGGTTGTCGATGTTGATCGTCGGCGGGGCGATCCGGTGGTGCAGCGCCAGCACGCTGGCTACCGTCTCCACACCGCCCGCGCCGCCCAGCAGATGGCCCGTCATGGACTTGGTGGCGGACAGCGCCATGTGGTCCACGTCCTGGCCGAACACCTTGCGCAGCGCCTTGATCTCGGCGACATCGCCCTGCGGGGTCGAGGTCGCGTGCGCGTTGATGTGCGCGATCTCGGCGGGCTTGAGGTCGGTGGCGTCCAGCAGGTTCTGGAGGGCGTGTGCGATGCCGTTGCCGGACGGCTCCGGCTGGGTGATGTGGTGGGCATCGGCGGAGATGCCCTGGCCGACGGCCTCGGCGTAGATCCGCGCGCCGCGCTGGGCGGCGTGCTCGGCCGACTCCAGGACCACCACACCGGCGCCCTCGCCGAGCACGAAGCCGTTGCGGTCGACGTCGTAGGGGCGGGAGGCGCCCTGCGGGTCGTCGTTGTTCTTGGACATCGCCATCATGTTGCCGAACGCGGCGATGGGCAGCGGGTGGATGGCCGCCTCGGTGCCGCCCGCGACGACCACATCGGCACGGCCGGTGCGGATCATCTCGATGGCGTAGCCGATGGCCTCCGCCCCCGACGCACAGGCGCTGACCGGGGTATGGACACCGGCGCGGGCGCCGACCTCCAGACCCACGTTGGCCGCCGGGCCGTTGGGCATCAGCATCGGCACCGTGTGCGGGGAGACCTTGCGGACCCCCTTCTCCCGCAGCACGTCGTACTGGTCGAGCAGGGTGGTGACCCCGCCGATACCGGAGGCGACAACCGCGCCCAGCCGGTCGGGGTCGACCGAGGCGCCCGCCGCGCCAGCGGCTGATGTCACAGTGCCCGCCTTGGCGGTGAAGCCCGCGTCCGCCCATGCCTCACGGGCCGCGATCAGCGCGAACTGCGCCGAGCGGTCCAGCTTGCGGGCCTGCGGCCGGGGAATGACGGTGGCCGGGTCGACCGCGATGGACGCGGCGATCCGGACCGGCAGGTCGGCTGCCCAGTCCTGCTCCAGGAGGCTGACACCGGACCGGCCGGCGAGCAGCGCCTCCCAGGTCGACGGGGCGTCGCCACCCAGCGGCGTCGTGGCACCAACACCGGTGACGACCACGGTGCGATTGGTCGAGTTCACAGGAATTCTTACTCCACGTGTAGAGGGTGCTGGACCGGCCACCGCATGGGTGGCGACGAGCCCTCGGCTCAGCCCTGGTGCTTGACGATGTAGTCGACGGCGTCGCCGACGGTCTTCAGGTTCTTGACGTCGTCGTCCGGGATCTTGACGTCGAAGCGCTCCTCGGCGGCGACGACGACCTCGACCATGGACAGCGAGTCGACGTCCAGGTCGTCGGTGAAGGACTTGTCCAGCAGGACGTCCTCGGTCGGGATACCGGCGATCTCGTTGACGATCTCGGCGAGACCCTCGAGGATCTCTTCCTGAGTGGCGGCCATTGCGGCGCTCCTTCTTCGGTGTGTTGCGGTGGGTGCGCAGCGCCCGATCCGTACGGGGCTGCGTGGATATGGACTATGGAGCCTAAGGGAGGGTAACGACCGTCGCTGCGTAGACGAGACCCGCTCCGAATCCGATGACGAGCGCGGTGTCGCCGCTCTTCGCCTGCCCCGTCGCCAACAGCCGCTCCATGGCGAGCGGAATGGAGGCGGCCGAGGTGTTGCCGGTGGTCTCCACGTCGCGGGCGACCGTGACGTGCTCCGGCAGCTTGAGGGTTTTGATCATCGAGTCGATGATGCGCATATTGGCCTGGTGGGGGATGAACGCGTCGAGCTCGTCGGCGGTGATCCCGGCCTCGTCCAGGGCCTGCTGGGCGACCTTGGCCATCTCGTACACGGCCCAGCGGAAGACCGCCTGGCCCTCCTGCCGGAGCGCGGGGAAGCGTACGTCCTCGCCGCTCTGTTCGCGGTAGACGTCCCAGGGCAGCGTCTGGCTGATGGTGTCGGACTTGTCGCCCTCCGAGCCCCAGACGGTCGGGCCGATCGCGGGCTCCTTGGACGGGCCGACCACCACGGCGCCCGCGCCGTCACCGAACAGGAAGGCCGTGGCACGGTCCTCCAGATCGGTCAGATCGGACAGCCGCTCGACGCCGATGATCAGTACATGCTCGGCGGTGCCGTCGGTGACCATGCCCTTGGCGAGGGCCAGTCCGTAGCCGAAGCCCGCGCAGCCCGCCGAGATGTCGAACGCGGCCGGCTTGCCGGTGCCGAGCAGATGCGCGATCTCGGTGGCGACCGCGGGGGTCTGCTTGAAGTGCGAGACGGTGGAGACGATCACGGCGCCGATCTGCTCGGGCGTCAGCCCCGCGTCGGCGATGGCCTTGCCGCCCGCCTCGACCGACATCTGGGCGACCGTCTCGTCCGGACCGGCCCAGTGGCGGGTGGCGATGCCCGAGCGGGTACGGATCCACTCGTCCGAGGAGTCGATGTGCTTGAGGATCTCCTCGTTCGGCACCACCCGGGTGGGACGGTAGCCGCCGACACCGAGGATGCGCGCGTACGGTGCGCCCTTGCTGGGCCTGATCTTCGCGGTCATGCGTCTCGGAGCTCCTCTTCGGCCGTTGTGTCGGCGACAGGGTCGGCATGCTCGGCGATCAGCGCACGGGCCGCGTCGAGGTCGTCCGGAGTCTTGAGCGGTACGTGTCCGACGCCCGGCAGGGCGCGCTTGGCGATACCGGTGAGCGTCCCGCCCGGGGCCAGCTCGATCAGCCCGGTGACACCCAGCTCCTGGAAGGTCTCCATGCACAGGTCCCAGCGGACCGGGTTGGACACCTGGGCGACCAGCCGTTGGATCACCTCGGCGCCGGAGGTCACCACCGCGCCGTCGCGGTTGGAGACGTACGCGGTACGCGGGTCGGCGACCGGGACGCCCGCGACCAGGGCCTCGAGCGTGGCGACCGCCGGGGTCATGTGGTCGGTGTGGAAGGCACCGGCCACCTTCAGCGGAACGACCCGGCGCACGCCCTCCGGCTTGTCCTCGGCCAGCGCCGCCAGCTGCTCGGCGGTGCCCGCGGCCACGATCTGCCCGGCGCCGTTGACATTGGCCGCGGTCAGACCGTGCTTGCCGAGGTGCGCGACGACCTCGTCCTGCTCACCACCCAGTATGGCCGCCATGCCGGTCTCGGCGCGGCTCGCGGCCTCCGCCATGGCCAGGCCACGGCGGCGGACCAGCACCATGGCCGCCTCGTCGGTCAGCACCCCGGACACCGCGGCGGCGGTGATCTCACCGACGCTGTGGCCCGCGGTGGCGCCCAGACGGTGTGCCGAGGCGGCCGGGCCGGAGGGGGCGCCGGTGCCGTCGGAGAACAGGGCGTAGGCGGAGACGAGACCGGCGGCCACCAGCAGCGGCTGGGCCACCGCGGTGTCGCGGATCTCCTCCTCGTCGGCCTTGGTGCCGTAGTGGATCAGGTCCAGGCCGGAGACGGCCGACCACCAGGTCAGTCGTTCGGTGACACCGGGAAGATCGAGCCAGGGGGTCAGGAAGCCGGGCTTCTGAGCGCCTTGGCCGGGAGCGACGAGTACGAGCACTCTCACACTCTCTCTTGTGGGTGGTCCGGCTCGCCCGTGAGGACAAGGACGAAGAACCGTCAGGGGAATTGTTGGAGTCCAACAAAGGGTCAGGGAAGTATGTCTCCATCGGCAAGACGACCGAGGATCAGCGCTATGCGCAGCGTGAACGCCGACCTGACGTCGGAAGGTGACCATCCGGTGACGTCGGTCACACGTCGTAGCCGGTAGCGGACGGTGTTGGGGTGCACGAAGAGCATCCGGGCCGCGCCCTCGAGACTGCTGGCCTGCTCCAGATACACGCTCAGCGTCTCCAGCAGCGCGGAGCCCGCTTCCTCCAGCGGTCTGTAGATCTCCTCCACCAACTGCTCACGGGCAGCTGGATCCCCGGCCATCGCACGCTCCGGCAGCAGATCATCCGCCAGCACCGGGCGCGGTGCGTCCGGCCAGGCCGTGCACGCTTTGAGTCCCGCCGCGGCGGCGCCCGCCGAGCGGGTCGCGGCCAGCAGGTCGGAGACCACCGGACCGGCCACCACCGGGCCCGGGGCGTACGGCCCGATGAGCGCCTTCGCCGCCTGGAGCGGATTGTCCGAGCCGCCCGCGACCACCACCAGACGGTCACCGAGCACCCCGGTGAGCACCTGGAGCTTGGCATGCCGGGCGGCTCGCCGGATCGCCTCCACGGTCAGCTCGCTGTCCCCGTCCGGGGCGGTGCCCAGCACCACGCACACATGCTCGGGCGCGTTCCAGCCGAGGGCGGCGGCGCGGGACAGCGCTCCCTCGTCCGCCTCGCCCGAGAGCACCGCGTTGACCACCAGGGACTCCAGCCGGGCGTCCCAGGCGCCGCGCGCCTCGGCCGCCTGCGCGTACACCTGGGCGGTGGCGAAGGCGATCTCCCGCGCGTACACCAGCAGCGCTTCGCGCAGCACCGACTCATCGCCCGGAGCGGCCACCTCGTCGATCGCGGACTCCATCACCTCGATGGTGGTCCGCACCATCTCCACCGTCTGCCGCAGGGTGATCGCGCGGGTCAGCTCGCGCGGGGCGGTGCCGAAGACATCGGTGCTGATCGCCTGCGGGGCCTCCGGATGCCGGAACCACTCGGTGAAGGCCGCGATACCCGCCTGCGCCACCAGCCCGATCCAGGAGCGGTTCTCGGGCGGCATCGCCCGGTACCACGGCAGCTGCTCGTCCATGCGCGCGATGGCGGCGGCGGCCAGCTTCCCGGAGGACTTCTCCAGGCGGCGCAGGGTGGCACTGTGGGGATGCGGGAGGTTCGCGGCTGGTTCAGGCACGGGGTCAAGACTGCCTTATCGGATGGTGTACGCGGGGGGCGGGGAGCTACGGGGCGGTAGGGGACGGGGCGGACGGGGCGGGGGCGGGGAGCGCACTACCGTGGACCGGGTGATGTGGATACAGCGGTCCGGTGCACGGTATCCGGGCGGGGACGGCACCGGCATCGAGACGCGCCACGCCTTTTCCTTCTCCGGGCACTACGACCCGGACAATGTGCGATTCGGGCTGCTCGTGGCCTGCAACGAGGAGCGGCTGGCGCCCGGCGCGGGCTTCGCCGAGCACCCCCACCGCGATCTGGAGATCGTGACCTGGGTGGTCGAGGGCGAGCTCACCCACGAGGACTCCACCGGGGCCCGGACCGTGGTGCGCCCCGGCGATGTACAGCGGCTCAGCGCGGGCGGCGGGGTGCGCCACACCGAGCGGAACGCGGGCCCGGAGCCCCTGGTCTTTGTGCAGATGTGGCTGGTGCCCGGCCCCGGCGCCCCGGCCGAGCCCGGGTACGAGGTGGTGCGCGGTATCGCCGACGGCACCCCGTACGCGCTGGAGCGCACCGAGGCGGTGCTGCATGTACGGCGGCTGCTGGACGGTGAGCGCACCGCGTTGCCGGACGCGCCCTGGAGTTACGTCCACGGGGTGCGCGGCGCGGTGCGGATCGGCGACGAGACGCTGGGCGCGGGTGACGCGGCCCGGGTGCGGAACGCGCGCGGGCTGGAGGCGCGCGCCGAGGGCCCGGCGGAGCTGCTGGTGTGGGAGATGCACACGGAGCCGGTGTACGGCTGACGCCGGCCGGGCGGGGGTACGGGAGCTCAGCCCGTGCGCAGCTCGGCGAGGACCGCGTCGGTCAGGGCGGGCCAGACCTCCACGGCCCAGGGCCCGAAGGGCCGGTCGGTCAGGGCCACACAGGCCGCCCGCGCCTCCGGGTCGACCCACAGGAAGGTGCCGGACTGGCCGAAGTGCCCGAAGGTGCGGGGCGAGGAGGAACCACCGGTCCAGTGCGGGGACTTGCCGTCGCGTATCTCGAAGCCCAGCCCCCAGTCGTTGGGCCGCTGATGGCCGTAGCCGGGCAGCACCCCGGTCAGCCCCGGGTGCACCACGGAGGTGGCCTCGGCCAGCGTCTGGGACGCCAGCAGCCGCGGGGCCTGGAGCTCGGCCGCGAAACGGACCAGGTCGCCCACGGTGGAGACACCGTCCTTGGCGGGGGAGCCGGGCAGGTCGGTCGCGGTCATGCCGAGCGGCTCCAGCACCGCCTGGCGCAGATACTCGCCGAACGGGATGTCCGTGGCCTTGGCGATGTGGTCGCCCAGCACCTCGAAGCCCGCGTTGGAGTACAGACGGCGGTTGCCGGGGGCGGCGACCACGCGGTGCTCGTCGAAGGCGAGCCCGGAGGTGTGCGCGAGCAGATGGCGGACGGTGGAGCCCTCGGGCCCGGCCGGTTCGTCCAGCTCGACCGCGCCCTCCTCGACGGCGAGCAGCGCGGCGTAGGCGGCGAGCGGCTTGGTGACCGAGGCGAGCGGGAAGCGGTGGTCGGCCGGGCCGTACGATCCGGCCTGGGTGCCGTCCGCCGTGACGACGGCCGCCGCCGCCGTGGGGACCGGCCAGTTCTCGATCATCCGCAGGCTTTCCATGGCCCTGAGCCTAATGCCCGCCGGAATCCGCCCCGCAATCCGCTTGCTTGGAGCGCACTCGAAGTCCATAGCGTTGTCCCGGGTGTGGAACGCGCACACAGCAGCGATCGGCGAGAGGGTGTTTCGGCATGACCGTGATGGAGAGCGCTCCGGCTCCGGCTCTGGCTCCGGCTCCGGCGAAGCCGCGGATCTGCGAGGACGAGCATCCGTACCCGCGGCCGACCGGACAGGACCGCTACACGATCAGCGAGGTCGCCGCGCACACCGGGCTGAGCGCGCACACCCTGCGCTGGTACGAGCGGATCGGACTGATGCCACATGTGGACCGCACCCACACCGGTCAGCGCCGGTTCACCAACCGCGATCTGGACTGGCTGGAGCTGGTGGGCAAGCTGCGGCTGACCGGGATGCCGGTGGCGGACATGGTCCGCTACGCCGAGCTGGTCCGCGCCGGGCAGCAGACCTTTCCCGAGCGCGAGGAACTGCTGACCGAGCACCGGGAGAACGTCCGGACGCGGATCGCGGAGCTGGAGAGCACCCTCGAGGTCATCGACTACAAGATCAGCGTCTACTCCGACGCGCGGCGGCGGACGGAAGGCGCCTGATACGGGTACGAGGGCGTCCGGGGGCGCGGCTTCCCGCGGGGGCGGCCGGGTCAGCTGCGTTCAGCCGTTCAGCCGCGGAGGGCCGCCAGCACCACCGTCACGCACAGGACGGCGAACGCCGCGGCGGCCCGGCCCAGCACGGCCCGGCGGACCCCGGCCGGGTCCGTTCCGCCGCCCGTGTCCTCGTCCGCCCGCGCCCGCTCGTCGGGGCCTCCGGGGCGGTCCTGACGCCCCAGGTCCCGCGCGGCTGAGTCCCGCCCCTCCGGGCCCCGGCGTTCCAGGGCGAAGAGACCGGCGCACAGCACCGCGAGCGCCGGGGGGTGGGGGTCATCCGAGGCCATGGCGGCAGTCCTGGTCGCCGGCGCCGCGATCCGCGCACCGGACCCCGTCGAACTGCCCGAGCGCGATCCGGGCGAAGTTGCGCAGCGAGTCCGTACCGGGGGCGAAGTAACCGGTGTGGCCGTGGGCGCGGTCGGCGGAGACCACCCGGGCGCCGAAGGATCCGTCGGTCGGGTCCTCGCCGTGGCCGAGGCCCAGGAACGCATAGCCGGTCACCCGCCGTATCCAGTCGGTGCTGTCCCGCGTCGCCCACACCCGGGCGGGGGTGTGCAGCCCCTCGGCGCTGTCGGCGCGCATCCCCGGGCTGCCCAGGACCACCAGGTCCGAGACCCGGGTCCGGTCCATCGCGGGGGCGGCGACCCCGCAGAGGACCGAGCCGTAGCTGTGGCAGAAGACGGTGGGCGGCGCCTCCGCGGTGGCCGCGGTGGTCACCGCGAGCCCCGCCAGGAACCGGTCCAGACGCGGTGCCCCCGCCTCGGCCAGCCTGCTGGTCGCGGCGTCCGGGCCGACCCCCACCGGGGTGGTGTAGCCGACCCACGCCACCACGGCGGTGGGGGTGCCGGGCGCCTCCCGGGCCATCCGCGCCCGCAGCGCCCGCGCCATGCCGACGGGGGTGCCGTACCGGTCGTGGTCGCGGTCGAAGGAGTTCAGGTCGATGTCCGAGCCGGGCACCACGACAGCCGTGCGCCGCGCCGTCCCCAGATCGCCGAACACCTCGGCCACCTGGCCGCGGCCGCGCGGATCGAAGGCGAGGATCCGACGGCCCGGGGAGAGCAGTGAGGTGTAGCGCTCGACGAGCGGGCTGTCGGGGTCGGCGGCGCGCTCCTTGTCGCGCGTGGCCCGGATGGCACGGGCGTTGGCCTCGTAGCGCAGTGCCAGGGGCGCGCCGTCGAGGTTGCCCACCACCTGCGGATGGCGGATGACCAGGGCCCGCCGCTGGACATCGGTGAGCCCGGCGAAGAAGCGGGCGATATGGGCCGGGGAGGCGGTGGCCGGGTCGGGCAACTCCCGCCCGGGGCCCGGCAGCGAGTGATCGGCGCGCCAGGCGGAGGTGCCGGGCGGCGGTCCGGTGATGGCCTGCTCCTCGTGGGCGACGGCCCACCCGGCCGTCCCGGCCATGACGGTGACGGTGAGCGCGGCCGTGATCAGACGGCGGGCGTAGTGCCGGGGTCGATGCGTCGGGGACATGGCCGCGGGTTTCCCTCTTCCGTTCGGTGGCGAGGGAAACGTAGGGAGCCGGTGGGTGGCGGGGCGTCACACCGCGGTGCCAAGTCGGGAGTCATACCGGGGTATTGGGTGGTCCGGGGGCTCACCCCCGGTTCGTGGCCAGCCGGCCGAGGGTCGGCTCGTGCGTGATCATCGTCCCCGTCATGGTGCGCACCGTACGGGCGGGCACCGACAGACCCGCCGCGGGCTACTGCCCGCCGGGCGACACCAGTCCCGATTCATACGCGAAGATCACCGCTTGCGCCCGGTCGCGGAGTTCCAGCTTGGCCAGCACCCGGCCGATATGGGTTTTCACCGTCTGCTCGGCCAGCACCAGCGACTCGGCTATCTCCTGGTTGGACAGCCCGCGCGCGATCAGCTCCAGCACCTCCGTCTCCCGCGGGGTCAGCCCGCCGCGGCGCAGCGTGAGGTTGTTGCGGCGGGTCGCGGGGCGCTGGCGGGCGAAGTCGGCGATCAGCCGGCGGGTGACCGAGGGGGCGAGCAGCGCCTCGCCCGCCGCCACCACCCGCACCGCGGAGATCAGATCGGCGGGCGGGGCGTCCTTGAGCAGAAAGCCGCTGGCCCCGGCGCGCAGCGCCTCGTAGACGTAATCGTCCACGTCGAAGGTGGTGAGCATCAGCACCTTGGGCCGGTGGGTGACCCCGCGCGGTGGATCGAGCAGTTGGCGGGCCGCCTCCAGGCCGTCCATCTCGGGCATCCGGACGTCCATCAGCACCACATCGGGGTGGGCGCGCCTGCTGACCTCCACACCCTGCCGTCCGTCGGGCGCCTCCCCGACGATGTCGATGTCGGTCTGCGCGGCGAGCAGCGCGGCGAACCCCGCCCGCACCATCGCCTGGTCGTCGACGATGATCACCTTGATGGTCATGGATCCGTTTCTTCGGAGGCTTACGAGGGTTCTTCGATGTCTACCAGGGGCAGCCGGGCCGCGACGCGGAAACCGCCGTCCGGCAGTGGGCCGGTGTCGAGCATCCCGTCCACCAGCCGGACCCGCTCGACCATGCCGACCAGACCATGGCCGGTGCCGGTGGTCTCCAGGGGAGTGGTGGGCACGCCGGTGGCCGGTCCGTTGACGATCAGGACGGTGAGCGCCGGGGGGTCCGCGGCGGCCGAGACGGAGACCCGGGTGGCGGCGCCGGGCGCGTGCCGCACCACGTTCGCCAGCGCCTCCTGCACGATCCGGTACGCCGACAGATCCACCGCCTGCGGCAGCGGACCGAGCCCGGCGACGTCGTCCGCGACGGTCAGCTCGGTCGGGATCCCGGCCCGTACGGTGGCCTCGACCAGCTGGGGCACCTGGTGCAGCCCCGGCTGCGGCGCCCGCTCGCCGCGGGTCTCCTCGCTGCGCAGTACGCCCAGCAGCCGCCGCATCTCGGCGAGGGATTCCCGGGCGGTGGCGGCGATGGAGCCGAACTCCCGCTCCGCGTCGGGCGGGAGGCCGCCGATCCGGTAGGGCGCGCTGTCCGCCTGCACGGTGATCACGGACATATGGTGGGCGACCACGTCATGCAGTTCACGGGCGATCCGGGTGCGCTCCTCCAGCAGGGTGCGGTGGGCGCGTTCGGCCTCGCTGATGGTCTCCTGTTCGGCCAGTCGGCGCTGGACGTCTCCGCGTTCGCGCAACGCGCCGCCGATCAGCAGCACCACACCGCTGAGTACGAACAGCAGCACTCCCGTGTTGTCGACCTGGTTGTCGACGCCCGTGCTCAGTGCGAGTCCGGCGCCGCCGGTGACCAGCCACACCGCCACCAGCGTGGGCCGCGATTCACGCAGCGCGAGGGCCAGCATCAGGAAGAGATAGCCCACGATCCCGGCGGGCAGCCAGGGCCATATGGGGGGCTCCATGCCGGGGATGGGGCGCTGCATGCCGGGGTTGAGGATCATCAGCGCGCCGATCACATCGCTGATGATGGTGATCCACCACGCCTGGAGGGGGCGGGTGACGGCGAGCAGCAGCGGGGTGGTCTGAGCGAAGGCCAGCAGCGTGGCGGATTCGCCGGACTCCCCGTAGTCGTTGCTGAGGACCTGGGCGGAGGCCGGGACCAGCACCGTGGTGAGCACGATCGCCACCCCGTACGGCAGCCTGCGCAGCCAGCGCCGGGGCGACTGGGAGAACAGCGGGGTGGCCGGATAGCTGGGCGTCATCAAAGCGCGGAACAGGGCGCCCACTTGCCGCCGGGCGGCGGTGAACAGGCCCTGGTGCGCGGTGGAGGAGGCGTTGGCGGAGGGGGCATTGGCCGAGGAGGTGCTGGACATGGCGGATTCAGCGTAGGGTTCGCGGCGCAGCCGCACGTCATACCTGGGAGTCGGATGCGGGTCATACCTGGGTATCGGTGCGGTGGCGGTGCCGGAGCGCGCCATCGCCGCGGCTACAGCTCCGCCAGCAGCTCGGCCTTCTTCGCGCTGAACTCCTCGTCCGTCAGCAGCCCCTGGATGTGCAGCTCGCCGAGGTGGCGGATGCGCTCGGCGATGTCGGCCGGGTCGCGGCGGGCGGCCGGGTGAGCGGCCGTGTGAGCGGCCGACGCGGGGGCGCCCTCGGCGCCCTGCCCCGGATTGCCGGCCCGTACGGCCTCCAGCACGGCGGCGGCGAACGGCAGCGACTGGTGCACCATGCCGTAGCCCATCCCGAACACCACAGCCGCCGGGTCGTGGTCGGCCCGGCCCATGGGGCGGTCCTCGTGGGCACGCTCGATCAGCCGCAGATGGCCATTGCCGTTCTTGGCGGCGCCCTCCTTGGGGGTGGAGCCCGCGGAGCCTTTGCTCTCCGGTGAGCACCACTCCACACCGCTCAACTCATCGACCCGGAAGCGCTGGTCCCCGACCTTCCACTTGGCCGAGGAGGCCCCGGTCCAGAACCAGCGGAAGGCGACCTCCTTGCCGTCGAACGACGCCTTGCCGTCGTACGCCTTGAAGGACATCGGCGGCGCGGGCGCGGTGACCAGATGAGTTTCGGCGGGGGTGTCGGCGTCGGGGGCGAGCGCGGCGCGTATCTCCTCCGCGTAGTACTCGGCCAGCGTCTCGCGCTCGGCGGGCAGCACCAACCGGTACGGGTCGTACGCCTCTTTGAGCTGGCCGTCCGCCACGTCCATCAGCGGGTCGGCGCCGGGTCTGGGCACGGCGCGCAGCACCACGGTGCCTCGTTTGCCGGGAGCGAGCTCCACCGCGGACAGCGCCTCGAAGGGAACGCGGCGTTCGCCGAGCGTCTGGAGCAGCTTCGGCGTGCGGATCCCCCGTTCGAAGCGGATGAGCACGGAGTCGGTGTCGAACTCCCAGACGGTCTGAAAACCGGCCAGCACATCACCCATGCGGCTCATCGTATGCGGCGGTTGCCCGCCCGTCCCCCCTTGAGCGCTACGCGCGTCGCGTGTGTGGTGTGCGATCAGGCCAGCCCCGCGGTGCATGCGTCACCGTCCGCGCAGCTCACGGACTGGACCGTACCGACGCCCACCCGGGCCAGGTTGTCCAGGCTGGTCGTGCCTGGCTCGAAGTAGCCGGCGTGGCCGTCGGCGCCGTCGGCGGACAGCCTGCGGGCGCCGAAGCCGGAGGAGACCGGGTCGGCGCCGTGGCCGAGCCCGCCGACCTCCAGATGCGGAATGTCCGCGATCCAGTCGCCCGGGCCGCGCATCGCCCAGACCCGGGCGCTGGTGCCCAGGTCGGAGGCGTGGTCGGCGCGCATACCGGGGCTTCCGGCCACCGCGATGTCGGTGACGCTGGGTGGCAGGTCACGGGCGGCGACACCGCACACCACCGAGCCGTAGCTGTGGCACATCAGCGAGACCCGGGAGGGCGCGGGCAGTGCGTTGACGAGGGCCCGCAGCCGCAGCGCGCCCTGGGCGGCCAGCTTGCCGGTGGCGGCGTCCATGCCGATGCCCGCCGGGGAGGTGTAGTCGGCCCAGGCGATGACGGCGCTACGGGTGTCCGGAGCGTCGGTCCGCTCGTTGTGGTAGAGGGCGCGGGCCATGCCGACGGTGGCGGCGTACGGCTTGTCGGTCTTCTGGAAGGTCAGGATGTTGGTGTCCACGCCCGGCACCACGATCGAGACCCGGGCCGCGTGCGCGAGGTCGCCGAAGACCTCGGCGGCCCGGCCCTGGCCCGAGGGGTCGAACGCGAGGATCTGGCGGCCGGAGCCGAGCAGGTCCTCATAGCGGTGCATCCGGCGGGTGGCGTCGGTGCGGCCGAGCGGGGTGAGCCTGCTGTCGTGCATCCGCTCGCGCTCCACGGCCTTGGCCTGGGCCAGCGCGACCCGGTTGGCGCGGTAGCGCAGGGCCACGGGCGCGCCGTTGAGATTGCCGACGACGAGCGGGAAGCGGCGTACGAGGCGGTCGGTCCCGGCCTTGTCCAGCGCGTCGAACCAGCGGCTGAGCCGCCGCGGCGAGGTGTACGGGTCGGGCAGCGGGTGACCGCCCAGGGACGCCTGGCGCCAGGCGTCGAGCGACGCGGCCAGCGGGTCCCGGTCCCCTCTCTGGGCCCGTACGGCCGTCCAGCCGGTGGTGGTGAGCAGGACGAACACCACCGCCAGGGCGAGCAGCGCGCGCCAGGCGGTGGAACCGGGAGAGGGGGAGCTGAGCTCCGAGAAGGAAGTCACCGCGGGACACACTAGGAGAAGCGCGGTGGTGGTCGCCAAATGCCGTGAGTCATATCACGTTTGGGGACTGCCCAATGTGGGTGCTATGTCCGATTTACTGGTTTTTGTTCCAATGTTCGGCGAGTGCCGGTCCCACATGGTCGAGTTGATGCGCGGCGATGTCCCGCAGGGCCGTCGTACTGAGGTCGTCACCCTCGCCCCAGATCATTCCGGTCACCCGGATCACCCCGCCGACCATCGCCACCACCAGGCGCGGACGGGGGTCCTGGTCGATGTCCAGCCCTTCGCGGCGGGCGATCTCCCGGGCGAGTCGCTCCTCCATCTCCATGGTCCGGCGCAGATGGACGGCGAGCAGGGTGGGGCTCGATTCGATCACCTGGTACATCCGCAGATGGAGTTCGGTGGGCACCAGCTCCTCGATGGTCTCGCCCATCCGGTCCCAGCCGTCCAGGACGGCGTTGCGCAGGGCGGTCAGCGGTGCCTCGTCGGCGGGGCGGGCGCACAGCGCGTCGAAGCACAGTGCCTCCGCCGAGCTCTGGGTCGCGAAGGCGACCTCCTCCTTGTTGGCGAAGTACCGGAAGAAGGTGCGCTGGGAGACGTCCACCGCCTCGACGATCTCGTCGATCGTGGTCTCGTCGTATCCCTGACGGGTGAACAGCTCGAAGGCGGTGCGCACCAGAGCGCCTCGGGTGCGCTGCTTCTTACGCTCGCGCAGTCCGGTCGGCGCGGGTGTCACTGTGGCCGCTGCCGCCTCGTCCGTTGTCACCTGTCGGCTCGCTTCCTGCCCGCGTCCGGCTCCGCTTGGGCTGCATTCGGGCTGCATTCGGGCTGCTCAGATTACCTGTGGGGAAATAGACAGCAACCCGCGGATGATTCCGTTTGTCAAATGTCAGAGGCTGACATTAGCCTCCGGACATGACGTCTTCGACCACCGTCGCCGGTACCGCGGCGGAACCTCCTCCCATATCCGACCCCCGCAAGGGGCTGCGGGGGCATCCCTGGCTGACGCTGCTGACCGTCGGCTTCGGGGTGGCGATGGTCGCCCTCGACAGCACGATCGTGGCCATCGCCAACCCCGCCATCGCGGAGGACCTCGGCGCCTCGCTCGCCGACGCCCAGTGGATCACCAACGGCTATCTGCTCGCCCTGGCCGTCGCGCTGATCACGGCGGGCAAGCTGGGAGACCGCTTCGGCCACCGGCAGACCTTCCTCATCGGTGTGGTCGGCTTCGCACTCTCCTCCACGGCCATCGGCTTCTCCTCGACCGTGCCGCTGGTGGTGTCCTTCCGGGTGATCCAGGGCCTGTTCGGCGCGCTGCTGATGCCCGCGGCGCTCGGCCTGCTGCGTGCCACCTTCCCCGCCGAGAAGCTCAATATGGCGATCGGTATCTGGGGCATGGTCATCGGTGCCTCGACGGCGGGCGGACCGATCGTCGGCGGACTGCTGGTGGAGCACGTCAACTGGCAGTCGGTCTTCTTCATCAATCTGCCGGTCGGTCTGCTCGCCCTGGTCCTCGGCCTGTTCATCCTGGTCGACCACCGTGCCGAGAAGGCTCCGAAGTCCTTCGACATCCCCGGCATCCTGCTGCTGTCCGGCGGGATGTTCTGCCTCATCTGGGCGGTCATCAAGTCCTCGGAGTGGAGCTGGGGCGACCCCAAGACCCTGCTCTTCCTGGGCCTCACGGTGGTCTGCTTCGCGGTGTTCGCCTTCTGGGAGACCCGCACCCCCGAACCGCTGATCCCGCTCGGCATGTTCCGCTCCGTCCCGCTGTCGGCGGGCACCGTGCTGATGGTGCTGATGGCCTTCGGCTTCATGGGCGGGCTCTTCTTCGTCACCTTCTACCTCCAGAACGTGCACGGGATGAGCCCGGTCAAGAGCGGACTCCATCTGCTGCCGCTGACCGGGATGATGATCGTGTCCTCGCCGGTGGCGGGCGCCGTCATCACCAAGGTCGGGCCGCGGATCCCGCTGGTGGTCGCCATGTCGCTGACCGCCGTCGCGCTCTTCGGCGCCTCCACGATGGACGTGGACACCTCCACCCTCGAGATGTCCCTGTGGTTCGGGCTGCTCGGTCTCGGCCTCGCCCCGGTCATGGTCGGCGCCACCGAGGTCATCGTCGGCAACGCGCCGATCGAGCTGTCCGGTGTCGCCGGCGGTCTCCAGCAGGCGTCCATGCAGGTCGGCGGCAGTATCGGTACGGCCGTCCTGGGCGCGGTGATGGCCGCCAAGGTGGACGACGAACTGCCCGGCAAGTGGGCCGGCGCCAAGCTGCCGCCCGTTACGGGCGAGCAGATGTCCAAGGCGTCCGAGGCGGTCGAGGTCGGCCGGGCGCCGATCGCCAAGGGCACTCCGCCCGAGCTCGCGGGGAAGATCACCAGCGTGGCGCATGACACCTTCGTGTCGGGGATGAGCACGGCGTTCATGGTCGCCGGGGTCATCTCGGTGATCGCCGCGGTGGTCGCGGGCTTCACCAAGCGCGGTGCGAACGCGGAGGCGGGCGCCGGGGCGGGTCACATCTGAGGGCCCGGTACGGAAACCGGTTGCCGGGACCGGGCGGGACACCCCCTATCTGGGTGGTCCCCGATCAACTCCGTGGTGGACAGCGGGAGTCGGCCGAGAGGCTGACTCCCGTTTCTGCTTCACACACGGGGAGTTCGTTCACCATGCGCCCAACGCGCACCATCGTCACCACGACCATCACCGCAGCCGCCTCCGTCCTCGCCCTGGCCCTCACGGTGGCCACGGCCGCACAGGCCCAGGCCGCACCGCCGCCACGGCTCGGGAACTGCGACGCCGGACAGCTGTGTCTGTGGCACAACGCCGACTTCACCGGGCCACGCCAGGTCCATGAACTGGCCGACACGGACATCGAGAGCTGTATCGCCCTGCCGCCGGGCGCCTCCGCCGCCTCCCTGGCCAACCGCACCGGGCGCCCGGTCACCGCGTACCAGAGCGCGGAGTGCGCCGAGACCGGCGAGTACCGCACCTACCCCAGCGGCTCCTGGGCGCCGGAAACCGCTTACCGGGTACGCGCCGTCAAGATCTGGGAGCGCTGAGGGCGGGGCGGCCGGGCGGTCCAGGGGACGCGGCACAACGAACGCTGGGCGGGCTGGAAGTCCAGCCCGCCCAGTGTTCCGGTCAGTTGCCGTCGTCGACGGTTATGCGTCGCCGCCCGCCGGGCCCGGGTCGGCCGCGGCCACGTCCAGCAGTTGGTAGCGGTCGATCGCCTGCTTCAGCGCCGAGCGGTCGATCTTGCCCTCCTTGGCCAGCTCCGTCAGCACCCCGAGCACGATCGACTCCGCGTCGATGTGGAAGAAGCGGCGCGCCGCTCCCCGGGTGTCGGCGAAGCCGAAGCCATCGGCGCCCAGCGACTGGTAGGTGCCCGGCACCCAGCGCGCGATCTGGTCCGGAACGGCACGCATCCAGTCGGACACGGCCACCTTCGGACCCTCCACGTCCGCCAGCTTGCGGGTGACGTAGGGGACGCGCTGCTCCTCCTCCGGGTGGAGCAGATTGTGCTCCTCGGCCTCGACCGCGTCCCGGCGCAGCTCGTTCCAGGAGGTCGCGGACCAGACGTCGGCTTTGACGTTCCAGTCCTCGGCCAGCATGCGCTGGGCCTCGACCGCCCACGGCACCGCGACACCGGAGGCGAGGATCTGCGCCGGAATCGCGCCCTTCTCGCCCTGCTTGAAGCGGTACAGGCCCTTGAGGATGCCCTCGCGGTCCACGTTCTCGGGCTCGGCCGGGTGCTGGATGGGCTCGTTGTAGACGGTGAGGTAGTAGAAGACGTCCTCACTGTTCTCGCCGTACATCCGGCGCAGACCGTCCTGCACGATGTGGGCGATCTCGAAGCCGAACGCCGGGTCGTACGCGACGACCGCGGGGTTGGTCGAGGCCAGCAGCTGGGAGTGGCCGTCGGCGTGCTGGAGACCCTCACCGGTCAGGGTCGTACGACCGGCGGTCGCGCCCAGGACGAAACCGCGCGCGAGCTGGTCGGCCATCTGCCAGAACTGGTCGCCCGTGCGCTGGAAGCCGAACATCGAGTAGAAGACATAGACCGGGATCATCGGCTCGCCGTGGGTGGCGTAGGCCGAGCCCGCCGCGATCAGCGAGGCCGTACAGCCCGCCTCGGAGATGCCGTCGTGCAGCATCTGCCCGGTCGGCGACTCCTTGTACGCCAGCAGCAGCTCACGGTCGACCGACTCATACGTCTGCCCCAGCGGGTTGTAGATCTTCGCCGAGGGGAACAGCGAGTCCATACCGAAGGTGCGGTACTCGTCCGGGGCGATCGGCACAAAGCGCTTGCCGATCTCCTTGTCCCGCATCAGGTCCTTCAGCAGCCGGACGAACGCCATGGTGGTGGCGATCGACTGCTGGCCGGAGCCCTTCTTCACCGCCGCGTAGGTCTTGTCGCCCGGCAGTGCCAGCGGCTTCGCCCGCACGACACGGGTCGGCGCGTAGCCGCCCAGCGCCTTGCGGCGGTCGTGCATGTACTGGATCTCCGCGGAGTTGCGGCCCGGGTGGTAGTACGGCGGGAGGCCGGACTCCAGCTCCTTGTCCGGGATCGGCAGGTGCAGCCGGTCGCGGAAGCCCTTGAGGTCGTCGACGGTCAGCTTCTTCATCTGGTGGGTCGCGTTGCGGCCCTCGAAGTTCGGGCCGAGCGTCCAGCCCTTGACCGTCTGCGCCAGGATCACGGTCGGCTGGCCCTTGTGGGCCTTGGCCGCCGCATAGGCCGCGTAGATCTTCCGGTGGTCGTGACCGCCGCGGCCCAGGTGCAGGATCTGGTCGTCGGTCATGTGCTCGACCATCGAGCGCAGCCGCTGGTCGTCACCGAAGAAGTGCTCGCGGATATAGGCGCCGGTCTCGGTCGCGTAGGTCTGGAACTGACCGTCCGGCGTGGTGTTGAGCTTGTTGACCAGCAGGCCGGTGCGGTCCTGGGCGAGCAGCGGGTCCCAGCTGCGGTCCCACACCAGCTTGATCACGTTCCAGCCGGCGCCGCGGAACTGCGACTCCAGCTCCTGGATGATCTTGCCGTTGCCGCGCACCGGACCGTCGAGCCGCTGGAGGTTGCAGTTGACGACGAAGGTCAGGTTGTCCAGGCCCTCACGGGCGGCCAGGGAGAGCTGGCCGAGCGACTCCGGCTCGTCCATCTCGCCGTCGCCCAGGAACGCCCACACGTGGGAGTTGGAGGTGTCGGCGATTCCGCGCGACTCCATGTAGCGGTTCATCCGGGCCTGGTAGATCGCACCCAGCGGGCCGAGACCCATGGAGACGGTGGGGAACTCCCAGAAGTCCGGCATCGACCGCGGATGCGGGTAGCTGGACAGGGCGTGACCGGCCTTGGACTTCTCCTGACGGAATCCGTCCAGGTGCGCTTCGCTCAGCCGGTCCAGCAGGAAGGCACGGGCGTAAATACCGGGGGAGGCATGGCCCTGGAAGAAGATCTGGTCGCCGCTGTCGTGGTCCTTGCCGCGGAAGAAGTGGTTGAAGCCCACGTCGTACAGCGAGGCGGAGGAGGCGAAGGTGGCGATATGGCCACCCACTCCGATGCCCGGACGCTGGGCCCGGGAGACCATCACCGCCGCGTTCCAGCGGGTCGCATTGAGGATTTTGCGCTCGATCTCCTCGTTGCCGGGGAAGAACGGCTCGTCCTTGGTGGCGATGGTGTTGACATAGTCCGTGCTGCGCATCTCGGGCACGGCCACCCGCTTCTCACGGGCGCGCTCGATCAGGCGAAGCATCAGGTAGCGGGCACGTTCCCGGCCACGCTCATCGACAGCTGCGTCGAGCGAGTCAAGCCACTCCTGGGTTTCTTCGGGATCGAAGTCCGGGACCTGGCTGGGAAGGCCGCCAATGATGATCGGGTTGCGATCGGATCCGGAAGCCACGCTATTCCTTCGCTTTTCGGTCGTGCTGTGCACGGACATGGATTCGTGCTCTTTTGGTCGCGCCGGTCTCCATCGTGTACCTCGGGTACGGGATACGTCACCTCTACTGGGTGGTAACCGCCACCAGGCGAGATGGGCGCTGCGGGCCGGTCGGGTGTGACGGCCAAATCGCAACCTTACGCCCACGACGGAGGGCATCTGCGTACGACCGTTCGGCTCCGGGTCGGCGTAGGGTGGCGATACACACGTGTAAGCCGGACATAATGGGGCAATCGAGGCGGCTTCCCGCTGATTCACGCTGTTCCTCCATGATGGGAGTTGCGGCGAGACGTCAACGTTTGGGCGGGATCGCTGGCCGGGTACTTGCGCGATCCGCCCGGCCCGTGTGGACTACGCCCCATGCCCCTCGCGTACGCGCGCGGGGTCACCGGACCCGAAGAGTGAACGAAAGATGACAGGAGGCAATCCGTGAGCGCGACCGCGGACCACGCGGAGGAGCGGACCAACCTGGCCGCGAGGCTGGGTTTCCAGCCCGAGCAGGTGGTCCAGGAGATCGGCTACGACGACGATGTCGACCAGGAGCTCCGCGAGTCCATCGAGGAGATCACCGGCCAGGAGCTCGTCGACGAGGAGTACGACGACGTGGCCGACGCCGTGGTGCTGTGGTTCCGAGAGGACGACGGCGATCTGACGGACGCGCTGGTGGACGCCATCCAGATGATCGACGACGGCGCCCCGGTGTGGCTGCTGACGCCCAAGACCGGCCGCGACGGCTATGTCGAGCCGAGCGACATCAACGAGGCCGCGACCACCGCCGGCCTCTCCCAGACCAAGAGCTTCAACGCGGGCAAGGACTGGACCGGCAGCCGCCTGGTCACCCCGAAGGCTGCCCGCAGCGGTAAGCGCTGAGACCGGGAAACCACACATCCGAGCCCCCCTCCGTTCGCTTTCGGAGGGGGGCTCGGCGCGTAGGGTGGACGCCACCGTATGTGATCACATGAGCGAGAGAGCGAAGGGACATCCCATGGCGATAGAGGTCGGTACCAAGGCCCCCGACTTCGAGCTGAAGAGCCAGCACGGAGAGACGGTCAGGCTCTCCGACTTCCGCGGCGAGAAGAACGTCGTGCTCCTCTTCTATCCGTTCGCCTTCACCGGCGTGTGCACCGGCGAGCTGTGCGCCCTCCGCGATGAGCTGCCGACCTTCGTCAACGACGAGGTGCAGCTGCTCGCGGTCTCCAATGACGCGCCCTTCAGCCTGCGGGTCTTCGCCGAGCAGGAGGGTCTTGAGTACCCGCTGCTGTCGGACTTCTGGCCGCACGGCGAGGCCAGCCGCGCCTACGGCGTCTTCGATGACGAGAAGGGCTGCGCGGTGCGCGGCACGTTCGTGATCGACAAGGAGGGCGTGGTGCGCTGGACCGTGGTCAACGGTCTGCCCGACGCCCGGGACCTCAACGACTACGTGAAGGCCCTCGAGGCGCTCTGAGTCTCGGCCGCACGCCGCGAAACCCTATGGCCGCCGGGAACCGCTCACTAGGATCGACGCGTTGATCCTTATGGGTTCCGTAAGGCGCGCCATAGGTATCCGCATCCACCATGAGGGGGCACGCAGTGCTCCTGACGAACCTTTTTGGGAGGACTCGTGGGAGTCAGCCTCAGCAAGGGCGGCAACGTCTCGCTGACCAAGGAAGCCCCGAACCTGACCGCCGTGATCGTCGGTCTGGGCTGGGACGCCCGTACCACCACGGGCACTGACTTCGACCTCGACGCCAGTGCTCTGCTGACCAACACCGAGGGCAAGGTCGCCAACGACCAGAACTTCGTGTTCTTCAACAACCTCAAGAGCCCGGACGGCTCCGTCGAGCACACCGGTGACAACATCACCGGCGAGGGCGAGGGCGACGACGAGCAGATCAAGGTGAACCTGGCCGGGGTCCCGGCCGATGTCGCCAAGATCGTGTTCCCGGTGTCGATCTACGACGCCGAGTCCCGCCAGCAGAGCTTCGGCCAGGTCCGCAACGCGTTCATCCGCGTCGTCAACCAGGCCGACGGCAATGAGCTGGCCCGCTACGACCTGTCCGAGGACGCCTCGACCGAGACCGCCATGGTCTTCGGTGAGCTGTACCGGAACGGGGCGGAGTGGAAGTTCCGCGCCATCGGCCAGGGGTACGCCTCCGGGCTGCGTGGCATCGCGCAGGACTTCGGCGTCAACGTCTGACAGCCGCCACGGCGATCCGTGGACCGCGCGTGCGCACCGCCCGCCGGTGGGCACCCGCGTCCGTCACGGCATCACCGCGTCCGGCGCCGCATCCCTGCACCCGGCAGGAGTGCGGCGCCGGACGCGCTTCGCGCACGCAACACCGGGGAGGAATCAGGATCATGGGCGTTACGCTCGCCAAGGGGGGCAATGTCTCCCTCTCGAAGGCCGCGCCGAATCTCACACATGTGCTCGTCGGCCTGGGATGGGACGCGCGCTCCACCACCGGAGCGCCGTTCGACCTCGACGCCAGCGCACTGCTGTGTCAGAACGGGCGGGTGCTCGGAGACGAGTACTTCGTCTTCTACAACAATCTCAAGAGCCCCGAGGGCTCCGTGGAGCACACCGGTGACAACCTCACCGGTGAGGGCGAGGGTGACGACGAGTCGCTGCTGATCGATCTCTCCAGTGTCCCGCCCCAGGTCGACAAGATCGTCTTCCCGGTCTCGATCCATGACGCCGATGCCAGGCGTCAGACGTTCGGGCAGGTCAGCAATGCCTTCATCCGGGTGGTGAACCAGGCCGACGGCCAGGAGCTGGCTCGCTACGACCTCTCCGAGGACGCCTCCGGCGAGACTGCGATGATCTTCGGCGAGGTCTATCGCTACGGCGGCGAATGGAAGTTCAGGGCCGTGGGTCAGGGGTACGCGTCAGGCCTGCGGGGCATCGCTCTAGACTTCGGGGTCAACGTTTCGTAAAGCCGCGTACAGCGCGCGGGGGAGACCTTACGAAGAAGGATTGGGTTGCCTGTGCTCCTCAAAACCTTTGGTTGGTCGTTCGCCGTAACGGCGGGCGGTCTGGCCTTGGCCGGCGTCCTCTGGGGGTGGAAGGGGCTCGCGATCGTCGGGATCCTCTCGATCCTGGAGATTTCGCTCTCGTTCGACAACGCGGTCATCAATGCGGGCATTCTCCGCAAGATGAACGCCTTCTGGCAGAAGATCTTCCTGACCGTCGGCATTCTGATCGCCGTCTTCGGTATGCGGCTCGTCTTCCCGGTGGTGATCGTCGCCATCACCGCGAAACTGGGGCCGATCGAGGCCGTGGACCTCGCGATCAACGACAAGGAAAAGTACGAACACCTGGTCACGGCGGCCCATCCGTCGATCGCCGCCTTCGGTGGGATCTTCCTGCTGATGATCTTCCTCGACTTCATCTTCGAGGAGCGTGACATCAAGTGGCTGGCCTGGCTGGAGAAGCCCCTGGCCAAGCTGGGCAAGCTGGACACCTTCTCGATCGTGGTCGCGCTGGGTGTCCTGCTGATCGCCGCGACCACCGTGGCCACCGATGTGGCCCACGGCGGTGGTGACAAGAGCTCCACCGTGCTGCTCTCCGGTGTCGCCGGTCTGGTCACCTATCTGATCGTCGGCGGTATCTCGGGCTACTTCGAGGACAAGCTCGAAGAGGACGAGGAGGAGGACGACGAGGACGAGAGCGACGAGAAGAGCGGCAAGGACAACGCCGACGAGAAGGCCGTGGCCGCGAACGGCGGTCAGCGCGGTGGGGCCACCGTGATGGGCCTGGCCGGCAAGGCCGCGTTCTTCATGTTCCTCTACCTCGAGGTCATCGACGCGTCGTTCTCCTTCGACGGTGTCATCAGCGCCTTCGCGATCACCAACGACATCTTCGAGATTGGGCTGGGTCTGGGCATCGGCGCGATGTACATCCGGTCGCTGACCGTCTACCTGGTCCGCAAGGGCACCCTGGACGACTACGTCTACCTGGAGCACGGCGCGCACTACGCCATCGGCGCGCTTGCCCTGATCCTGATCGTCACCATCAAGTACGAGATCCACGAGGTCATCACCGGCCTGGTGGGTGTGGTGCTGATCGGCGCCTCGTACTGGTCCTCGGTGGTGCGCAACCGCCGGGAAGGCGCAGCGGGCGAGGGTTCCGAGACAAAGACGGAAGTCACCTCCGGAGTGTGACCGGGGGGCGATTGAGGAACGCTCTGAGCGGGGCGGCCGAGAGTATGAGCTCCCGGCCGCCCCGCGGCAGTTGATACGGGCGAAAGCCATGAAGGGTGGGGGTGCGCACGATGGCGTTCTGGAGCAACTGGGGGCGGGCCGCGTGGCGCGAGTTCGACAGCGGTGACGCGTCCGGGGTGGTCGAGCTGACCAAGCGGCACTCCATGATCTCTCTGACCAAGCAGGGTGCCGCCAGTGGCAACCTCCGGATCAACCTCTCCTGGCAGATGCGGACCTCGGACTTCAACGAGTCCGGACGCGGCTCGCTGCGCCATCCGCTGCGGATGTTCAAACCCCAGGTGGTCCAGGCCCAGGGACCGGCCATGGTCAATGTGGACCTCGACCTGGCGGTGATGTACGAGCTGAAGAGCGGATCCAAGGGTGTGGTCCAGCCGCTCGGCAACTTCTACGGCAATCTCAATGAGCCGCCGTACGTCAAGCTCAGCGGCGACGACCGGTTCGGGTCGGGCACCGGCGAGACGATCTACATCAACATGGACCACAAGGACGACATCAAGCGGCTGCTGGTGTTCGTCTACATCTACGACGGCACCCCCGCCTTCGACCGCACCCATGGCATGGTCACGCTCTACCCGAGCAATGGCCCCCGGGTGGAGATCGCCCTGCACGAGCGGGCCCCACAGGCCCGCTCCTGCGCCGTGGTCATGATCGAGAACGTCAAGGGCGAGATGGTGGTGCGGCGCGAGGTGAAGTACGTCTACGGCTTCCAGGCGGAGCTGGACCGGCTGTACGGCTGGGGGCTCCAGTGGGGCCGCGGCTACAAGTCCAAGGTCTAGCTCCGGCCCCCTGCCGTCCCGTCCTCGCTACCGGTTCTGGAACTGCGGCCCCTGCGGCGGCAGCGTGAAGTTGGGGTCCGGCACCGGCGCGGGCAGCGGCGGCGGGGGCGGCACCGCCCCGGTCGGCTGCATCTGCTGCGGATAGCCGTACGCGGGCGGCTGCGGATAGCCGTACGACGGCTGCGGAGAGTAGGGCGCCTGCGCCGGCGGCGGCGGATAGCCCCCGGGCGGCGGCGGGGGCGGCGCCGTGGGCTGCGGCGGCACATGGCCGTAACCGTCGCTCTGCGCCGCGGCGGGGGGCATCCGCTGCGGGTCCCACGGGTCCGGGGTCGGCCCCTGCGGATGCGGCTGGGGGTGCGGCGGCGGATAGCCGTAACCGGCCGCGGGCGCGGGCACCTGCGGTGGCAGTGCCTGGGTCTCGGCCTGCGACGGCGTCGGGGCGGACGAGGGTGCCGGGGTCGGCGCGGGAGGCGGAGTCGGGGAGGGGGGCGACGGTGGTGCGGCGGAGGCGGACGGGGGCTCGGCGGCGCTCGCGGACTCGTCCGGCTCGGGCTTGGCGCCCGCGCCCTCGCCGTCGTCCACCGAGATGCCGTACTCGGTGGCCAGCCCGACCAGGCCGGTGTCATAACCCTGGCCCAGCGCGCGGAACTTCCAGCTGTCCTTGCGCCGGTACAGCTCCCCGCAGATCAGCGCGGCTTCCTTGCCCGTCTCCGGCTGCACCTCGAAGATCGCGATCGGTTCCGCGTCCGCCGCGGCCGAGGCGTCGTACAGCAGCAGGCTCAGATCCCGTACCTGTCCGAAGGCGCCGCCGTCCGCGGACGCGGCCAGCACCACCCGGCGCACCTCCGCCTCCAGACCGGACAGCTCGGCCTCGATGGTGTCGGTCAGCCCTTCCGGCAACCGCTTCTTGGGCAGATGGCGGACCAGGCCCGAGGGGTGCCGCGGCTGGTTGTAGAAGACGAAGTCCTCGTCCGAACGCACGCGGTCGTCCTCGGCCAGCAGCAGCGCCGAGGCATCGACATCGGGTACGTCGGTGCCGGAGGTCCAGCGCAGCACCGCGCGTATGGCCGTGGTCTCGAGCGGGATGTTCGACCCCTTCAGCATCGCGTGCGTCATGGCCGCAATCCTGCCCTCCCCGATGGCTCCGGGACAACGCAGGGTGCCACGGCGGAGGCGGTACGCGTCCGTAGTGCGGGGGCGCGCGGGGTGGGGATGCGGGGATGCGGGCCGGTCCGCGGGGCGGCGTGGACATGGATCCGACCCAGACCGGTTACGCGATTTTCACGGTCTTGGGGAACTTTTGACCCTTGCCCGCACGTACGATTATCGGCCAACCAGAGGTCGTCATGACCTCTACCGGTACCGGCAGCACGGGGGAGATATATGAGACATTTTGGACACCTGCCAGATGGGGTGCGGTCGGGTCTCTTTCATCGGGAGCCCGGCGAATTCACTGTGTCCTCGCCCGCCCGGACCCTGGCGGTCGCCCTCGGCGCCACCCTCTACTCGCCCGCCTCCCGGCCCCGGCTCGCCGATGACATCGTCAAACAGGCAGGTCGCGGCGTGGTGTCCATGGTGCTGTGCCTGGAGGACTCCATCCATGACGCCGAGGTCGCCGGCGCGGAGGAGAATCTCGTACGTCAGCTCGGCGCACTCGCCGAGGGTGATGCGGACGCCGCGCTGCCCCTGCTGTTCATCCGGGTCCGCACCCCGGAACAGATCGTCGATCTGGTCCGGAGGCTGGGTCCGGCCATCCGGCTGCTGTCCGGATTCGTACTGCCGAAGTTCACCGAGGAGCGGGGCGTTTCCTTCCTCGAGGCGCTGATCTCCGCCGAAACCGCCGAGACGACGGCCGTCCTGGGCGGACGGCGGCTCTTCGCGATGCCGGTTCTGGAATCCCCCGAGCTGATGCACCGGGAAACCCGTACCGAGACCCTCAGCGGCATAGGCCGGATCGTCGACAAGTACCGGGAGCGGGTGCTCGCGCTGCGGCTCGGCGTCACCGATCTGTGCTCCGCGTACGGGCTGCGCCGGGCGCCCGACATGACCGCCTACGACGTCCAGCTCGTCGCTTCCGTGATCGGGGACGTGGTGAACATGCTGGGCCGGGCCGACGGCACCGGCTTCACGGTCACCGGCCCGGTGTGGGAGTACTTCAAACAGCACGAGCGGATGTTCAAACCGCAGCTGCGGCTCAGCCCCTTCAGCGGGCGCGCGGAGGCGCTGCGCACCGCGCTCATCGAGCACGACATGGACGGTCTGCTGCGCGAGATCGAGCTGGACCGGGCCAACGGCCTGATGGGCAAGACCTGTATCCACCCCACCCATGTCGCCCCCGTGCACGCGCTCTCCGTCGTCAGCCACGAGGAGTTCAGCGACGCGGCGGACATCCTGGAGCCCGAGCGGTACGGGGGCGGGGTGCTGCGCTCCTCGTACACCAACAAGATGAACGAGGTGAAGCCGCACCGGGCCTGGGCCGAGCGCACCATGCTGCGCGCGGAGGTGTTCGGCGTCGCACGGGAGGATGTGAGCTTCGTGGAGTTGCTTTCGGCGGGCCTGCGGACGGGCTGAGCCCGCCCCGCCGGGCCCCGGTCGGGGCCCGGCGGAAACGGCTGGGGCTGCGGGGACGCTGAACGTCACGGGGGGCTGATGCAGAGAAGAATGTGGGAATGATCGAGAGAGACGAGGCGTACGGCGTGGTGTGGTCGGGACAGTGGGTCGCGGACCGGCTGGGGGTACGGCTCGACGGCGGCGAGGAGCTGACCGGGCTGCTGGGGCTGGCGCTGCGGCGCAACCCCAAGCGCGCCCATCTGCTGGTGTCGAACGTGCTCGGCAAGCATGTCCCGCAGCGCCCCGCCGCGGTCCACGGCGCGGGTGTACGGCTCGGCCGCCGGGTCCGGGAGCTGCTGGGCGAGGAGGCCGCGGCCCGCGCGGTGGTGCTCGGATACGCCGAGACCGCCACCGGTCTGGGGCACAGCGTCGCGGACGGCCTCGCCCTCGCGCCGTATCTGCACTCCACCCGCCGCCCGGTCGACGGCGTCGCGACCGTCGGCGGCTTCGAGGAGGAGCACAGCCACGCCACCTCCCATCTGCTGCTGCCGGAGGACCCGGGGCTGCTGGGCGGTGACGGTCCGCTGGTCCTGGTGGACGACGAGTTCTCGACCGGCCGTACGGTGCTCAACACCATCGCCGCCCTCCACCGGCGCTTCCCCCGCGACCACTATGTGGTCGTCGCCCTGGTCGATATGCGCTCCGCCGAGGACCGCGCCCGGCTGGACGCGTTCACGGCCGAACTCGGCGCCCGGGTGGACCTGATCGCCGCTGCCACGGGCACGGTCCACCTCCCCGAGGGCGTCCTCGAGCGCGGACAGCGGCTGGTGGCCGAGCATGAGCACGAGCCCGTCCACGAGCCCGTCCACCAGCCCGTCCACGAGCCCGCCCGCCAGCCCGCCGACCCGTCCGTGGCGCCCGCCGCCGTCCGCGTCGAGCTGGGCTGGCCCGGGGGGCTGCCCGACGGCGGCCGGCACGGCTTCACCCCCGCCCACCGCGCCCGGCTGGAGGCGGCGCTTCCCGGCATGGCGTCCCGGATCGCCGCGGCGCTGCCGACGCCGGGCGACGGCAGCCGCCCCCGGGTCCTCGTCCTCGGCTTCGAGGAGCTGATGTACGCACCGCTGCGGCTCGCCGAGGCGCTGGAGGACGCCCTCGACGGGGCCGAGGTGCGCTACTCGACCACCACGCGCTCACCCGTGCTCGCCGTCGACGACCCCGGCTACGCCATCCGCACCCGGATCGCGTTCCCCGCCCATGACGGCCCCGCCGACGGCTCCGGCCCGCGCTTCGCGTACAACGTGGCGCCCGGCGGCGACCCCGCACGGCGTTTCGACGCGGTCGTCGCCGTCGTCGACTCGGCCGCCGACACCCCCGCGCTGCACGCCCCCGACGGGCTGCTCGCCCGGCTGGCGCCGCACACCGACCGGGTGCTGCTCGCCGTCGTCCCGTCCCATGTGCCCGCCGCGCCCTCTGAGCCTTCCTCCCCAACCCCCGTCCCCCGCACCGAACGACAGGCCCCCGGTATGCCCCCACCACCCCAGGAACCCCTGCGCGGACCCGACTTCTCCTCCTACGCCCCCGACGACGTCGGCTGGCTGCTCCAGGACTTCTCGCACGTCACGCTGGAGGCCCCCACCGAGGAGCGCGAGGAGGCGATCCAGAGCGGCGGTGCGCACTACGCCGAGTCGCTGCCCCAGGAGTACCAGCCGAGCGAGGAGTACCAGGCGCTGTTCCGGGCCGCGCTGACCGCCTCGGCCGCCCGGATCGCGCGCGCCGTCGGCACCGTCACCGAGACCGTGCTCGCCGAACGCTCACCCCGCCCCGTGCTGGTCTCGCTGGCCCGCGCCGGAACCCCGGTCGGCGTGCTGATGCGCCGCTGGGCGCGGCATGCGCACGGACTCGATCTGCCGCACTACGCGATCTCCATCGTGCGCGGCCGCGGTATCGACACCGCGGCGCTGCGCTGGCTGGCGGACCATCACGACCCGTCCGACATCGTCTTCGTCGACGGCTGGACCGGCAAGGGCGCGATCACCCGCGAGCTGGCGGACGCCGTCGCCCCGTATCCGGACATCGACCCGCGGATCGCCGTCCTCGCCGACCCGGGCCGCTGTGTCGAGACCTACGGCACCCGGGACGACTTCCTCGTCCCCTCCGCCTGCCTCAACTCCACCGTTTCCGGGCTGATATCGCGCACCGTGCTCCGCGCCGACCTGGTCGGGCCGGATGACTTCCACGGCGCGAAGTTCTACCGGGAACTGGCCGAATCCGATGTCTCCGGGCACTTCCTGGACGCCGTCGCCGCCCACTTCGACGCGGTCGCCGAGGACGTCGCGGCCGACGTCAAGCAGCTCGCCGCCGCCGACCGCACCCCGACGTGGGAGGGCTGGGCCGCCGTCGAGCGGATCAGCGAGGAGTACGGCATCCACGACGTCAACCTGGTCAAGCCGGGCGTCGGCGAGACCACCCGGGTGCTGCTGCGCCGCGTCCCGTGGAAGATCCTCGCCAAGCGCGGCGCGGGCGCGGACCTGGACCACGTACGGCTGCTGGCCGAACAGCGCGGCGTACCGGTGGAGGAGGCCGACGATCTGCCCTACACCTGCGTCGGGCTGATCCATCCGCGCTACACCCGCGGCGCCATCGGAGCGGACGGCAAAGCGGTCCACGTCACAGCCGATGACGGCGCGGTCGGCCACACTACGCCTGACAGCCACCTGGCTGAAAACAACCCAACAGACAAGAACGACGAGAACGTGGTCGAGAGAAGAACGGCGGACGCGCGATGAGTGTTGTGGTGGCGAGTGACCTCGATCGCACCCTGATCTATTCGGCGGCCGCGCTCGGCCTGGACATGCCGGACGCCGAGGCCCCGCGGCTGATGTGCGTCGAGGTGTACGAGGGCAAGCCGCTGTCGTACATGACCGAGACCGCGGCCGGGCTGCTCGCCGAGCTGGCCCGCACCTCGGTCTTCGTACCGACCACGACCCGCACCCCCGAGCAGTACCGCCGGGTCCGCCTCCCCGGCCCGCCGTCCCGCTTCGCGGTCTGCGCCAACGGCGGTCATCTGCTGATCGACGGCGAGTCCGACCCCGAGTGGCACACGAGTGTGCGGGCCCGCCTCGACGGCGAATGCGCCCCGCTCGGCGAGATCACCGCCCACCTCAGCGCCACCGCCGACGCCGGCTGGCTGCTCAAGGAGCGGGTGGCGGACGACCTGTTCGCCTATCTCGTGGTCGAACGGGACCAACTGCCCGCGGACTACGTCAAGGAGCTGACGGAGTGGGCGGAACCGCGCGGCTGGACCGTCTCCCTCCAGGGCCGCAAGCTCTACGCCGTACCGAAGCCGCTCACCAAGAGCGCGGCGGTGGCCGAGATCAAGCGGCGTACCGGGGCGGACGAGGTACTCGCCGCCGGTGATTCGCTGCTGGACACCGATCTGCTGCTGGCCGCCGACCGCGGCTGGCGTCCGGGCCACGGCGAACTGGCCGATGCGGGCTGGTCCGCGCCGGAGGTGACCGCGCTCGAGGAGCGGGGCGTGGCGGCGGGCGAGGCCATCATCCGCGCCCTGTCCGAGCGTGCCTCGGTCACCTGGGCGCGGGCGCGCAGCGAGGTCATCCGCGCGGTTTCCCGCGGCCGGGGCTGATCAGCCGGCACGAAGACGCAGTTCCGGGTCAGGCCGCCGAGGGCGGTCTGGACGCCGGACGGCCGCGTGTCTCGCGCAGCGCGCCGTCGAGAAGCACATCAACGCGATCTTCGGCAGGCTCGAACTCCCCGGCAGCTCGGGTTACAGTCGCCGGGTCCTGGCTGTACTGCGTTTTCTGGGCAGTTGAGCGAAGAAACGAAGGGGGACCCGTGGCCAAGAGCAAGAGCACTCCGATCACGTCCGAGCTGTATGAGTACATGCTGCGGCACAATCCGCAGCTCGACCCCGTGCAGCGTGAGCTCGTCGAGGTCACGCACGCCCGGCTGCCCGAGTACGCCGGAATGCAGTCGGCCGAGGAGCAGGGCCCGCTGCTGGCGTTCCTGGTCCGGCTGACCGGCGCCCGCCACATCGTCGAGGTCGGCACCTTCACGGGTTTCTCCGCGCTGGCCATGGCGCAGGCGCTGCCCGCCGACGGCAAGCTGATCGCCTGCGATGTCTCGGAGGAGTGGACCGCGTACGGGCGGGAGGCGTGGGCGAAGGCGGGTGTCGCCGACCGTATCGACCTGCGGATCGCGCCCGCGCTGGAGACGCTGCGGGCGATGCCCGCCGAGCCGCATATCGACTTCGTCTACCTCGACGCGGACAAGGCGAGCTATGTCGACTACTGGGAGGAGTTGGTGCCGCGGCTGAACCCCGGCGGGGTGATCGTCGCGGACAACGTCTTCTACAACGGGGACGTCACCGACCCGGCGACGACCGGCGCGGGCGCCGCGATCCGGACGTTCAACGATCATGTGGCCGCGGACGACCGGATGGAAGCGATCATGCTGACGGTCGCGGACGGGCTCACTCTGGCCCGCCGCCGCGGCTGAACCGGTCGCGCAGCCGCCGGTGCCGCCGGCGGCGCGGGGGCGGTTCCTGGGCGTCCGGCCGCTCCGGGGGCGGGGCTGCCTTCTCCCCTTCCCGGGGCGGGGCTGCCTTGCCGGGTTGATCGTGCTTGCCCCACTTACCCGGCGGTTGGCCGGAGCGCGAGCCGCCCCGGCCCTCGTCCTCGCCCTTCCCCCCGGGTTCACCGGGCCGGTCCAGCTTGCCCCACTTCCCGGGCGGCTGACCGGCCCGTTTGCCCGGCTCCTCGGACTCGGCCGACTCCGCCGTCCCCCCACCGGCGCGCTCCACGGCGCGGAGGCGGGCGGCGGCGGCCGCATGGGCCCGGTCCTCGCGTTCGGCCAGGTCGGGGTGGCGGGACCGCCAGTACGGATTGTCGTGCGGCAGCTTGCTGCTGACGCGCCCGTACATGCCGAACCACATCAGCATCAGCCCGACCACAAAGCTGAACAGCACGTTCTGGAGGCGGAACGCCAGGAAGTTGAAGTCGGTCTCCAGCAGGGCGAGATTGACGAACCCGCTCAGCAGGAAGAGGACCCCGAGCACGATATTGAGCGTGGAGGCGAAATTGCCGCCGATGACCATGCCGACGAACAGCAACAGCCCGATGGCGATGGACAGCACGCTCAGCGAGCCGTTGGTGTTGAGCCCGGCGACCGTGTTGTCACCGGTGGCAAAGAACCCGATCTTGTTGACCAGGCCGAGGATGCCGAAGGCGACCAGGACGAGCCCGGTGAGCCCGGCCCCCACGCGGTAGACCTGGCTCAGCCGGTGATCGACGGGCAGATGCTCGTCGAGTGTGGTGTGCCCACCGACCCGCTCGGGGAAATGCCGCGCGATTCCCGCGGGGTGTGCGCCGATGGGGGAGGGGCGGCCCGTAGCCATCTCCGGCCTCCTTCGCTTCGCCGGACCTCGGCATCGCCGTCGAGGCCGTACCCGCGGGGCCGTACCGCACCCACGCAGGTACGCAGGTACCTCCCAGCATCCGCCCCCCGCCGGATCCGCTCAACCTCAGCCGCAGCACCCACCCCCGCAGCACCCGCCACCGCCACCCTGCGGCCGGGGCGGCGCGGCGGCGGAGGCACCGGAGGAACCGGCGGTGCCGGTGACGGCCACGGTCGACAGCAGCTTCACGGTGTCGTCGTGCCCCTCGGGGCAGGACGCGGGTGCCGAGGACTCGGCCATGGGCCGGTTCAGCTCGAAGGTGGTGCCGCAGGAACGGCATCGGTACTCATAGCGAGGCATGGCAGGAGCATAGCCAGCGAAGGCCAGGTCAGGGCGGTGAAGCGAACCATCGGGCCGGGGCGGCCCGGCCCCCGTCCCGCCCCCGCGGCTCGTCGCGGCGGCCCGGGGCGGTCAGTGCCCGGCCCCGGCCCCGCCCCCGCGCTCGTCGCGGATCTCCTGCACCACCCGGGCGACCGTCTGCCGTACCGCCTCGGTCTCGGACAGGAAGTGCCACCAGTCGGGGTGCCGCCCCTCGAGCCCCTCGACGGCGCGCTCCAGCCGCCCCACCGCGTCATCCAGCGGGCGCGCATGGCGCGGATCGGGGGTGCTGCGCCCGGCCATGGCCAGCCGCTGGGCGTCGCGGATGGCGAAGCGGGTGCGCTCGACCTCCTTCCGGTGGTCGAAGGACACCTCGTCGAGCCGCCGCAGCCGGTCGCCGGCGGCGGAGACGGCCTCGTCGGTGGTGTTCAGCAGCGCCCGCACGGTGGCGAGCAGCGCGGTGGCGTCCGGCCAGCGCTGCTCCTCGCGGGCCGTCTGCGCCTCCTTGAGCTTCTCCTCGGCCAGGGCGACATCTCGCCCGGCCTGCGCGGGAACGGGCTGGAGGTCCTGCCAGCAGGCGGCGCTGTAGCGGCGGCGCAACTCGCTGAGGACGGGCTCGACCCCGGCGGCCCGCGTGGTGATCGCCTGGGCACGGGTCCGCAGGGACACCAGCCTGCGGTCGATCTCGGCGGCCCGCTCCGGCAGCCGCTCGGCCTCGCCGCGGACGGCCTCCGCCGTGCGCAGCACATCGTCGGCGCGCCGGATGGTGTTCTGCACACCGTGCTGCCCGGCGCCTTGATTGAGCTTGGTCAGCTCGGGCGAGAGGGCGGCCAGCCGCGCCGCGAGATCGTCCGCCCGCAGACCGGAGGCCCGTACGGCGTCCAGCGCGTTGGTGGCGGCGAGCAGCGCCTGTCGCGCCCGCTCCACCGCGGGCGCCAGCCGCGCGAGCTGCGTCTCGGCCTGCTGCAACAGCGCTCCGAGCCCCTGCGCGAACCGGTCGAGATCGGCCTTGGTGCGCAGCAGCTCGTCCTTGGCCCGGGTCAGCTCCATCCGCGCACGGGCGGCGGTGGCCCCGTCGAGACCGTCACGGTCGAGATCATGGGCGTCGACAGCGGTGATGTAGTCATGGCTGACCTGGTCGATCCGCTGCCCGAGCGCGGCGAAGTCGGCCGCGGTCCGGCGGGCGGCGGGGGAGTCGTCCACCGCGGTGATCGTCTCTATCGAGATCCGCAGATCGCGCTGGGCGGTGTCCAGCTCATAGAACGCCGCCGCGGCAGCGTCCTTCGCCGCCTGGGCCTCGGCCCGCTGACTCTCTCCACGGCCCCCGAACCAACGCCGCCCGCCCCCGCCACCAGGTGTCGCCGCCACTTCCCTCTCCCAATGGATCGCCCATGGGATCGCCATGGATCGCCCGTAGGCCCGGATGTCATTCTCCCACCCGTCACTGACGTGCACAGCGGTCGGGCGGTTCGCGTGTGGCGGGTCTCGGTACGGCCGGTCCGGCCCGAACCGGGATTGCGGCCCCGGCCCGGGGACACTGTAGGCTGACCTTTCGCTCCCGGGCGCATAGCTCAGCGGTAGAGCGCTGCCCTTACAAGGCAGATGTCGGCGGTTCGAACCCGTCTGCGCCCACCCCGCCTGACCAGGCAACGAGCCCCGTACCAAGATCGGTACGGGGCTCTTGTGCACCCGAATGGGAGCGAAACGGGAGATCAACTTCCCGGGAGACGCTCAGCTTGCGACGCGGAGGATCTGCCGACGACTGCGACGCCAACGCGCATCCAGAGCGTCCAGCCTCTCCTTACGCATCTGCGGCGTCACGTGCTCGTACACACCCTCGATGTCGCCGACCGCCCAGCCCTGAGCCTGGAATCGCAGCGCGCGGTCGATGCGGTCTTCCTTCATCCAGGTGTCGGCCGTGTGCCGGCCGCCCCGCATCGTGAACCCGGGCAGGATCGGCTCCCACTTCTCACGGCCAGCGCAGCCGCGTTTCCGCTCCAGAGCCGAGCGGCCGTCCGCGGCCGGGCGCAGCTGCTGGCGGGTGAAGTTGCCCCGGCGCCACCACTTCCCGGCCGGGGTCGAGAAGATGTACTCGTGCGGCCAATCGGCGAGGTGCTTTTCCAGCAGCCGCACCAGGAACGGCGGTAGGTCCACCTCGCGCGCCGACGTCCTGTTCTTCGGCGGCCCCAGGTAGAGCTTCACCTGTGACTTGGCCTCTTTCCGTCGGTTGGCCTTCCAGCCCTTTGCCCGGCACTCCTCCAGCCGCGCGTCCTCCGCAGCGTGCCACGCTTCGAGATCCTCGGCGTCCAGCTCGAACTCCACCTCATGGAGGGCGCCGACCTTCGGATCCACGCGCAACACCGTGCGCTCGAAGGGCCGCTGATGCAGCGTGTCCTGCCGCTTCAGCAGAACGTTGCTCCGGTGCAGCCCCGCCAGCTCGCCCCATCGCAGACCGGTGTAGGCCGTGGTTACCACCATCAGGCCGGCCACCCCGCCGAGCCGCTGGTACAGCTGGAAGATCTCCTCGGGCTGAGCCCAGACCTCTTCGTCGTCCTCAGCGTGCTCCACCGTGCCGTGCTGCTGGGTGATGTCGTGCTCGGCGCGCTCTGACTGCCGCCGCCGCCCGTACATCGGATTGGCCAGTAGATAGCCGGCGTCAGCCGCGCCGGTAAGGATCATGCTCAGCAGCGTGAGCGCTTGATTGACCGTCGACTGTGCACAGGTCTGCTTGTTGCCCCACGCTCGGGCGACGAACACGTTGATCTCACACAGCGGCAGGTCGCCAAATCCGGGCAACAGATGCCGGGTGAGCAGACGTTTGCGCTTGATCACGGTCGCGGGGGCGACCTTCTGCGCCTCCATCCAGAGGGGTGCGAACTCCCTGAACGGCGTCCGGGCCCGCTTCGGATCCTGCCACCGACCCTGCCGGATCGCGGCTTCCTGCTCCTCACCCCACTCCTCCGCCTGCTTCTTCGTTCGAAACCCGGGCTCGCTGCCGAGCGAGCCATCCGGGAGTTTGTACCGGGCACGCCAGGGATGCTTCCCCTTGCCGCGCCGCTCTGCGTACGCCATGAGTCACCTCACGTGCTGGTCGGGTACGGCACCCGACGCCCAATGACGGGCGAGGTGTGGGGGATGTGCCGGGATGAGATCAGACGGCCCGAAGGTGAGCGTCGGCGACCGTACGTCGCCGCCAGTAGTAGACGGCCACGTTGCAGAGCTGCTCCATCATTCGAGCGGCACTCTCTGAAACTGTGTCCTCCTGAACCCAGATGACAAGACCGTCAGGCTGGTCATCCCAAATGGCAGTCACGCCGCCGGGCAGGCGAGGCACCCTCACCATGCGCACGAGCATGTAGCCGCCCCCTCATATCACCTGTCACGGTGGCCCCCCTCACAGGTACCAGCACCCTGCCACACCTGCGGGGGATATGTGGAGACTCCCGTCCGGAAAAGGTTGAGCCCGCTCTATGCCTCGTTCACGTTCGGCGGTTCATTCTCCGCGATCCGACGCATGGCCCGCTGGACGCGTGTCCACTCCTCAATCTCCGCCCGCAACTGCTCTGGGTCCATCTCCGCAGCCGGGGCATCGCTCATATAGACGACCACGAGTCGCGAGCTGGATCCGGGCTTGGTCAGGTCTACGACCTCACTGTCGAGGACCTGGCCGTCAGTCAGCTCCTTGATGACGCGGAGCGGCATGCCTTCGTACGGAGGGCGTGTCTGGGCGGGAGGGGCTGGCGGCTCGTCCCGGCCTTCGAGGGTGCGCATCGCGTGGCCGCTCGGCCAGCCGAGAGCACTCTCCACTTTGCCTAGGGATGGGGGGATGCGGCCTCGGTCCTCGCCGGCCTCCAGGCTGCGGAGGGTCTGGCGCGCCACACCGGCAGCCTTCGCCAGGGCGGCCTGCGTCATCCCGAGCTCCTCGCGGGCGCTGCGGATCGCTCGCCCTAGGCGCGTCCAGTCGCGTCGGCTCTCCATGGGCACATGATGCCCCACGGCTAGGCAACCCTGTACATCCCCTTCCGGCCTTTTGGCCTGCTGTTGGGCTTTGGCCGACTCCCTGATGGTTGCCACTCACGCCGTTCCGCGCCCTCTGGAGACCAGTAGTGGCCATCGAAAGGTCAACGAAGGCGCCCAGGGGCTTGCCATGTGCCCAATAAATGCCTAATGTATGGCTCAATGAAGGCCAACGGAGTCGCGATCCGCGAACTGCGAAGGGTCAAGCTCGGCGGCCTGCGTGAACTCGAACGAAGGACGGGCCTCGATAGGGGCTACCTCTCCCGGCTCGAGCGCGGCAGACGCGGCGCGTCCCTCTCGACCCTGCTCCTCATCGCGAAAGCCCTAGACGTCCATCACCAAGCCATCACCAGGGAGGACCCGTGATGACAGGCAACGAACACGGCCCCCCGGCCGTAGTTGCGCTCCCTCCGCTGCACGACGACCGCCTGTACTCGGCGGAGGAGGTCAGCCAGTACACGGGGGCGAAGCCTCAGTGGCTGAAAAGGGCGCTGCGTAGCCAGATGATCCCGGGCGGTTACCTCGGGCGGAACCCGGTCTGGACCGCCCAGCACATCCGCGACCTGATCGCGCAGACCCACGAGCCGCAGAAGCGACCAAGCAGGGGCGGCGGGAACGGCCGCCAACGGCGTGGCCGACGCCTGGCCAACACCTGATCAACACATGAGGGCCCGCCCCGCAACGACCAAGCCCGGGACGGACCCGACACGGCTTCACCTCACAACCTGATCAAGAAGGAGGCTCCACCGTGAGCACATCTTCGCAGACCCAGCCCGATGAGAAGCGCGCCGCCTACGTGGCCGGACTCCGGGCCTTGGCGGACTTCATGGAGGCCACACCCTCCTTGCCGGTCCCGTCGATCGACCAGCGGTTCCTGCTGCCGCTGCACACGAACGCGGCCGTGGAGGCGTTCGCCGCTGAGCACGGCCTGACCGTGGTCTACAGCGCGGAGGGCAACGCCAGCGCGGACCTGGTATTCGGGCCGATGCGGTACCACGCGTACGGCTACGTCGACTTCATCGAGCACTGCGACCGGACTGACGAGCGCAGCGCCCGGGCGTGGGCGGAGCGGAAGGGCATGGAGATCCGGCCCGTCGAGTCCACTGCCGCGGTGTCGGCGTGAGCGCGGCGGCGCGGGTGCGGGCCGCACGGAACACGATCGTTGCCGCGTGGGAGTGCGGCCGGTCGGCGCTGGGTGATCCGGCGACGGAGGCGGCTCAGGCGCTGGAGGACCGGGGGCTGTTGCAGTCGCCCGAGACGGCGGCCGCGTTGAAGCGGCTGCGGAGCAAGGTCGCCGAGCTGGAGCAGGTGGAGACCGCGCTCCGCGCTCTCCTCCCGACGGAGCCTCGGCGCGAGCGCGGCTTGCCGAACGACCTGTCCCACGAGGCCGGGTGGTACGGGGCCATGGAGATGGTCGCCGAGGTGCTCGGCGTGAGCTTGCCGTACGTCATGCCGCTCGATGACGAGCCGGTGCCGTACGTGCCGACGGAGCGCGCGGAGGCCGAGCTGCTGCCCTCGGCGGCCGTTACTTCGGCGGCAATGGCCGCTGTGGCGAAGCTGCGCCGGACGCTTGCGCTCCCGGGTGGTGAGCGGCCGTGATGTTCCTCGCCCTCTTCACCGCCGGGTTCCTGGCCTGGCTGGCGATCTGCGCGGGCGTCAACGCCTGGACGCGCCCGCCCCGGCCCGAGCCGACCGACCCGTGCGCGGGCCTCCGCGTCTCCCTCTCCTCGGCCGCCGTCGCTGGCCGCGCTCTTCCCTCTGGAGACCACCGATGATCCGGATCCGCCGCGCCCTCGCGCGCCTCTTCCGCCCGGCCGTGACCCGCACGAGCCCCCTCTACTACCGCCGCCACCCGTCGGGGGGCGTGCTCGACCTGGAGCCGTACGTCACGGACATGGTCGTGGACCTCATCGACAACCACCTCTACACCCTGCTGGAGATCGCCGACGAGCGCGGCACCGCCCGGCAATACGACGGGCACGCCCCGGAGTCGCTGGCCGTCGAGCAACTCGTCGAGCAGCTGGGCTACACGATCCGGCTCACGGACGCCCAGGCCGCGCGGCTGGCTCAGCAGATGCTGCCAGGCGACCGCGCCGGGTGGCTGCCCGCGCAGCGTGCCGCCGATGGGGGTGTGGCCGCGTGAACGTCTTCACCGTAGCGGCCGCCATCGCCGCCCTCGACGGAGCCGACTGGCTCCCGCCCACCGCCCACTGGGAGATCGCCACCACCGACGGCGTGTGGGGTGCGCACGCCGAGATCAACGCTCAGTCGGAGGCGCAGGCATACCGGCTGATGGAGCCGCTCGCCGTGCTGCACGCCAGCAAGCTGGCCGACGACGGACGTTCGATCACCGTCGACTTCGCCCTCGACGAGGTGCCGTTTCGGTTCTGGTGGCTGCGCCCGGTCAAGCGGTATGTGGTGCCGGAGCAGTGCGCGACGTGCCCGACCAAGCTCGGTGCTCCGGGTGTCGCGTTCGTTCGGCTCGGCGCGGGCCGTGAGACTCCGGTGATCTGCGTGCCGTGCCGGGACCGGATGCACCGCCGGTGGACCGAGGGCGACGCCGCCCGTGACGGCGAGGTGCTGCGCGAGGCGGCAGCCGCCGTCCTCGCCCGGCCACACTGCGACGGGTGCGCCCCGGGCAGAGAGGGCGCGGCCGAGCAGCTGTTCGCCATGGCCGACAAGGCCGAGCCCGCCGGGGAGACGACCGGCCAGCCCGCCGAGCTGACGGTCTACCGGGCGTCGCACGAGTCCATCACCTTCGGCCACTACGTCACCCGCGAGGCCGCCCGCGAGCACTGCGAGACGCTCGTCCGTCGCGAGGACCCCAACGCCGAGATCGCCTGGACCGACGAGGACGACGGCGTCCAGGACCTGACCCTCCACGTCAACGGCGAGTTCCAGGACTGGTCTGGCTACGTCGTGACCGCGCTCACCGTCGCCGCCGCGTACGACGAGGAGGCCGACGAGTGAAGCGCCGTGACTCCTTCTCCGACAGCGGCTTCTGGCGCCCCGCCGACCGCACCGGTCGCGCCCCCAGCATCGGCACCGCCCGGGACCGGGCCCTCTTCGACCACCAGCCCCGCAGGCGCGGCCTCATCACCCGCCTCACCAACAAGATCGCTGGAGGGCGCGGGTGACCAGTCCCAAGCACGCCCGGGACACCGAGCGGGGCCGCTACTACAGCGACCCCGCCGGGGGACCCGACCTCGTCTCCGTCACCAACGTCATCGACACCGCCGTGAACAAGTCCCACGCCCTCATCCCATGGGGCGTGAAGCTCACAGTCGAGTACACCTTCAACAACTGGGCTGCGATCGGCCGCCGCATGCTCGCCGAGCGCGTCGCCCTCACAAAGGAACTCAAGGCGATCCACCGTGAGGCCAAGGAACGGGCCGCCGACCTCGGCGACCGGGTCCACGCCGCTGCGGAGGCCCGGGTCCTCGGCGCCCCGATCGCGGACGATCCGGAGGTACTGCCGTACGTCGCCCAGCTCGACGTGTGGCTCGCCTCATGGGGAGTGGACCTGGCCGAGCACGTCGAGGCCACCGAGATCACCTGTCTCCACCGGCGCCTCGGCTACGCCGGGACCGCGGACCTGCTGATCTGGCTGCCCACCGGGCCCGGCGGGCGCATGGAGTTGTGGCTGATCGACTACAAGTCGAGTGCCACCCGCCCGGCCAAGAGCGTCTACCCGGAGAACACACTCCAGCTCGCCGCGCTGCGCTACTGCGAGACCGTTCTCCTCCCTGACGACACCGACGCCCCAATGCCCCGCATTGAACGGACCGGTGTCCTCAACCTTCGCGCCAAGAGCCACGCCCTGGTGCCGATGCCCGCCGGCCGTGACGCGCACCGCGCGTTCCGCGGCGCGCTGGAGACCACCCGCTGGCTGCATGCCGCTCCCTCCTCGTACCCCGCGCTCGCCGCCCCCGCGCGCCCGATCCGAAAGGCAGCCTGACCATGGGCTCCCGACTCCTCAACATTCAACGCCGGACCGCCGAACACGGCCGCCTGCGCACCGGCTACACCCAAGGCAACCGGCCCGTCCGCTCCGCGACCTGGGTCATCACCTCCCACGCCGAGGAGCACGTCCGGCGCGCCGCCGATCTGTGGGGCGGTGAGCCGGAGCAGTGGACGCCGCTGAACTCCAGCATCAGCCAGTGGCGGGTCATCACCAAGGCCCCGGCGATCGAGGCCCTGATCACCCCCGGTGACCCGCTGAACCAGTACAACGAGATGTGGTCCAAGGGGGGATGCCAGCGCCGTTGCGACGGTGAGACCGAGCTGCTGACCCGCCAGCCGTGCATCTGCGCGGCCCGGTTCGGCGAGGACTGGCACCACCAGAAGAAGGGCACCGTCTGCTCTGCCACCTCCCGATTGAACGTGATGCTCCCGGACCTGTCCGGCATGGGCATGTGGCGGGCCGAAACCCACAGCTTCTACGCCGCCTCGGAGTGGGGCGGCATGGTGGACATGGTCCTCGCCGGGACACGCGGCGACGGGTTCGTGCCCGTGACGTTGCGAATCGAGCCGCGACAGCGCGTCGCGAACGGCGAGACGAAGAAGTTCCCTGTCGTCGTGGTCGAGCTTCGGGGCGTGACCCCGAGGCAGGCGCTGGCCGGGCCGATGACGGCCGCGGTCGCCCTTGACCCTGCGGGTGGCGGTCAAGCCGTGGCCGCGATCGAGGCCCCGAAGGGCCGGGACTGGATCGCCGATGCCAAGGGGGCGCTGACGTCCGATGACGTGCGCGACCTGTGGATGGAGGCTCAGGCCGCGGGCGCTGTGCACCACAAGGGGACTGACCCGCTGTCGAAGCAGCTGATGGCGATCGCGGCGGAGAAGGATGCCGAGACCAGGGCCGAGGCGGAGCCGGGCCCGGATGCGGACGGCGCGTACGAGGCTGAGGTCATCGATGAGGAGCCGGGCGAGCGGCAGTCCACGCACTGGCCGGTGGCGGCCCAGCCTGGATCGGGGGCCCGCCGATGAGCTGGCACCTTGGCCGCCTGTGCGGCTACGACCTGGAGACCACCGGCCCCGACCCCGAGACCGCGCGCATCGTCACCGCGTGCGTCGTCCAGGTCGGCGGCAACCATCCCGCCCAGACGGCGAACTGGCTGTCCGACGTGGACGGCGAGGAGATCCCCGCCGAGGCCGCGCACATCCACGGCATCACCACCGAGCGGGCCCGCGCCGAGGGAACCGACCTACGCGAGGTCGTCGAGACCCTGCTCGCCGCCCTGTCACAGGTGGTGCTGTCCTGCGTGCCGGTCGTAGCGATGAACGCCCGCTACGACGTGACCGTGCTGGACCGCGAGGCCCGCCGATACGGCATGACCCCGCTGACCGAACGCGTCGGCGGCGACCTGCGGGTGGTCGATCCGTACGTGATCGACAAGCAGGTCGCCCGCTACCGCAAGGGGCGGCGGACGCTCACCCATCTATGCCAGCACTACCAGGTACGGCTGGACGGCGCGCACTCGGCCGACGCGGATGCTATCGCTGCCTGCCGGGTCGCGTGGAGGCAGGGAACGCAGTACGAGCGGCTGGCCGCTATGACGCTCGATGAGCTGCATACCGCGCAGATCGGATGGGCCGCCGAGCAAGCCGCCTCGCTCCAAGAGCACCTGCGCAAGAGCGACCCGGAAGCGTACTGCGCGCCGGAGTGGCCACTCATCCCGCACCAGGCGAAGGCGGGTGACCGCTGATGTGGTTCCGCACCCGCTGCCTCCGCGAGGAGAACGCCGACCTCCGCGCCCGGCTCCACCGCGTGCGCGAGCGCGCCCAGACCGCCGAGCGCGCCGTCGAGACCGCGCACCAGCAGCTGAAGGAGAAGGACGCCGAGATCGCCCGCGCTGTAGCCGCCGGCCGCGCCGACCTCCTGCGCGAGCTGGAGCTGTGCAAGCGAGCCCGCCGCGACCTCGCCGGACAGCTGGCCACGGTGCAGGCGTCCAACGACTTCATGTGCCGCGAGGCCGTGGACCGCGCCGGGAACCTCGCGATCCCGAAGCCCGGCGAGGTGACGGCATGAGCAGCACGATCAACGGCCTCGCCGTGGCCGCGCTCGTGGTCACGGTCGCCGTCCTCGGCTGGGCGGTGGAGACCCGGCTCCGTTCCCTGTACGCCCTCCCGGCCGAGCCTCCCGCCGAGTTCCAGCCTCTGCCGCCCGGCACCGTCTGGCGAGCCTGCCACGACGTGACGTGCGGCCACATGACCACCCGGTGGCTCCCACGCCCGGATGGCTCGTACCGGTGCGAGCACGCAGCCCGGCACCGCGGCGACGTCCACCTCACCCACACCACCGAGGAGGGCCGCAGTGCCTGAACTCACCGACGCCCAACTCGACCAGCTCATCAAGGACATCGGCCTCAAGCGGCCCCGCGGCGGCAGCCAGCGCAAGCCCATCGCGCACGGCACCTTCAAGGGCGCCAGGCAGCACCGGTACCGCCAGGAGCCCCTGTGCCCGCCGTGCCCCGAAGCGGAAAACGCCTACCAGCGTGAGCAGTCCGCGGGGAAGCCCAGGAGGCCGAAGAAGGATCCCAAGGAGAAGGTGTACCTGACCGAGGAGGAGTGGCAGGCCCGGCAGGCTGCCCGGAAGGGCGGCTCCCAGTGACCGCCCCGACCCTCTTCGACTCCGCGCCCGCGCGCCCCGTCCCGGCTCCGGCCGGGGCGGGCCCCGCCCCTCTGGTGATCGCCCTTGACATCGCACTCGGCACCACCGGCGTCGCAGGCACCGGCTGGACCGACACCATCCGCACCGGCACCCGCCGCGCCGAGGAACGCCTCAACCACATCGTCAAGACCGCCGCATCCTTCTACCGGAACGCCGACTACGTGGCCATCGAAGGCCCGTCGTACGGCAGCGCCCTCCAGAACGGGCACGACGAGATGGCCGCTGCCCGCTGGATGGTCCGCCACGACCTGTGGAAGCGCGGCATCCCGTACGCCATCATCCCGCCGGACAACCGCACCATCTACGCCACCGGCAAAGCCCGGCACAAGCACCTCGAGACCGGCCGCAAGCTCACCTCCCCCGAAGTCAAGGGGCTGGTCCGCACCGCCGTGCAGGAGCGGTACGGCATCCCGTGCGAGGGGCCCGGCCGGTACGACCAGGCCGACGCGTACGTGATCCTCTCGATGCTCCTGGACCACCTCGGCCACGCGCTGGCCGAAGTGCCGCCCACTCACTCGCGTGCGCTCGCCGGGTGCCAGTGGCCCGACCTCGGGGCACCGTGCGGCGGTGATGCCTGATGCCAGTCAAGGGAGATCGAGCCCCCGTTCTGGAACGCATCCGCAACCGCAGCCGCCAGGAAGGCGAATGCCTCGTCTGGACAGGCAAGCGCGACCGATGGGGATACGGCCGATTCCATGACATGAACCAGGGGCGCTTCGTACCAGCCCACCGAGCTGCCTACGAGGCCACGGTCGGCCCCATCCCCCAGGGCATGCAGCTCGACCACCTGTGCCACAACCGGGCCTGTGTGAACCCTGCCCACCTGGAACCGGTCACGCCCTTCGAGAACTCAGCTCGTGCCCGTGAGCGGCGGTCCGCCTACGACCCCCGGACGCACTGCGTGAACGGCCACGAATTCACGTCGGCCAACACATACATGGCTGGCAATTACCGGGTGTGTCGTGCCTGCAACCGGGCCGCGCAAGCCCGGCGCCGGGCAAAGAAGGAAGGAGCGGCCCCGTGAAGATCCGCGCCGACATCGCCGAACTCCTCCACGCCGGACACCGGGACAACGCCATCGCCAAGCAGCTCGGCGCCTGCCCCAAGACCATCGCCCGCGCCCGCGCCGCCCTCGGCCTGCCGCAGAACCCGCCCGGCCGCCCGGTCTACAACACGCTCGAAGCCGCCTGGCACGCCCACACCGAGCCCGCCGACAGCGGCCACCTGCTGTGGACCGGGACCGTGAACAGCGGCGTCCCCGTCATCCGCTACAAGGGCCAACGCCACAGCGCCTACCTCATCGCCTACCGCATCGGGCACAGCCGCGACCCCAAGGGCCGGTGCCGGCCGGACTGCGGGCGCCCCGGCTGCGTGGCTCCAAGCCACGTAGACGACGGCCCGGGCCGCGCCCGGACCCGCGCCTTGCTGGCCGCCATCTTCGGCGAGGAGAGCGCATCATGATCTTCGCCTTCCTCCCGGACGATGACCGCTGGCAGATGCACGGAGCGTGCGCGGGTGAGGACCCCGAGCTCTTCTTCCCCGTCGGCAACAACGCCGCCGCTCGCGAACAGGCCGACGAGGCCAAGGCCGTCTGCTACCGCTGCCCGGTCATGGAGATCTGCGGGCAGTGGGCCCTCGAGCACCGCATCGAGAGCGGCGTATGGGGCGCGCTGACCGAGGACGACCGGCGCGCCATCCTCCGCAGACGCGGGCGCGGCACCGGCCGTGGCCGGAAGGCGAGGGCGCTGTGACCGGCCGGGCCCGGCTCGAGGCCGCGCTCCCCGAGTGCCGCCACTGGGATGGCTCGGCTCGCCGCTACTGCCGCGCGGTCCGCGACGTGCACCGGTACGTCATCGGTCACCGCTGCCCGCTCCACACCCCCGCCGCCATGGCCGGACGCCTGGAGCCCCAACCAGGCCCCGGGCTCCCGGCCGCCGCCTGGACCACGCTCAGCCCGCTCTCCGCGTCCCGCGTCGCCGACGAGCGCGCCATCGCATCCGGCAAACGCCGCTCCCACCAGCACGCGTACCACGCCGCTCAGTCCGCGGTCGCCACCAGGAAGGACACCACCTGATGGGCATGTACCACTCCACCTACTTCGCCTACGGAATCCGCATCCCCGACGACGGCCCCGCGTGGAAGCTCGCCGACCGGATCGACGCCGAACTGGCCAAGGTCAAGGACCAGTGCCCGGACGTCGGCCACCTCCAAGCGGGCGACTACGACCGGGACATGACTTTCCTCGTCACCCAGTCCGCCGCGGTCGACCTCGGCGCGTTCAAGACCGTCACCCCGCAGACCGCCACCGGCGAGCAGTACGTGGCCTGGGGCGAGCAGTTGAGGGCGGCCGCCGTGTCGCTCGGCGTGGACGAGATCCCGGAACCCGGCTGGCTCGTCGTCCCCGACCTGAGCTGACCACGCCGCCGATCGGCCCGGGGCGGTCCACCCACGCCACCGCCCCGGGCCCCACACCGGTATGGCCGGTGCAGGCCAGCGCTGCACCGCGAAGACGCAGGCCCCGACTGAGCGCGACCGAAAGAAGCCCCCTATGGCACGTGGACATGGCCGGATCCTTTCCTCCATCTGGGAGGACGAGGACTTCCTGGCGCTCACCGAGCAGCAACAGCGCCTCTACCTGTTCCTCATCAGCCAGCCCAACCTGAACCACGCAGGGCTCCTGCCGCTCACGCTGCGCCGATGGACCCGCAAGGCCATGGGGCTCACGGCGGCCGAACTGGAGTCGCACCTCGCCGCGCTCGCCGCCGCCCGGTTCATCGTCATGGACGAGGACACCGAGGAGCTGCTCATCCGCTCGTTCGTCCGGAACGACGGCGTATGGAAGCAGCCGAAGGTGATGGGCGCCATGGTCTCCGGCGCCATGGAGATCGAGTCCAAGGCGCTGCGGCACGCACTCGTGCTGGAGATGGACCGCATCCCGCTCGACGAGTTGAGTGACGAGCCGACCAAGGTCCGCAGCGGCGAAGGACCCTCGATCCGCACGCAGGTGTACGAGCACATGACGACCCTGCGGAAGGCGTTCGGAGACTCCGGGCCGGGCCCCTCTGGAGGGGGTTACCGACCCCCTTCCGAACCTCCTTCGGGAACCCCCTCCGATAGCCCTGCCGAAGGGCGTCGGGAAGGCTCTACGCGCGCGGGCGCGGGCGCGCATGACGCGCAGGTGCACGCGGGCGCATCACGCGCGCATTCCCCTGCCCCTTCCCCTTCCCCTGTCCCCAGCCCCGTAGAAGAGGGGGGGTACAGGCCGGAGCCCAAGGCTGAGGGGGCGCCCCGGCTCGCGCTTCCCGGGCCTTCCGGCCCGGCCCCCATCGACGACGACGGGTTCGAACTCACCGACGCCATGCGCCGCTGGGCAGTCGCCACCTTCGGCAACGCCCTCGACGTCGACTACGAGACCGAACAGTTCCTCTCCCACTTCCGCGCCGACGGCGGCCGCCGCCGCAACTGGCCCGAGGAGTGGAAGAAGTGGCTCCGCCGCTCCGCGAAGTACGCGTCCGAGCGCGCCCACCGCCCCACCCCCGGCGGCTCCGTCGTCCCCTTCCGCGACCGCCAGCAGCAGGCGAGCGACGACATGTTCGACCGCGCCATGGCCCGCGCCCAGGCCCGCATGCAACAGGAGACCTCATGAACCCCAACGAGACCGTCATGCTCGCCCGCTACGTCAAGGCCCTGTGCCCGCAGCAGAAGTTCGACGAGTACACCGCCGACGCCTGGCACGACCTCCTGAGCCCCTACGCCCTCGAGGAAGCCCGCGCCGCCGTCGCCCGCCACATCGCCGCCGGGAACGCCTTCGTCTCCGTCGGCGAGATCGTCACCGAGATCCGCAAGGCCCGCAACGACCGTCTCGACCGGCACACCGAAGCCGAGCCCCCGGCCGGTGACCTCGGCGACCACGCCTCATACCGGGCCGCGCTCCTCGCCGAACGCCGCGCCATCGCCTCCGGCCGCACAGAGCCGCAGCCGGTCCCCGCGCTCCCGCCCGGCAGCACCGAGCCGCAGCCGACCGGCCGTGCCCGCGCCATCCTCGCCGCCGCTGGTAACGCCCTCTCCGGCCCCCGCGAAGGCGTCGTCAACGTCCTCGCCATCCCCTGCCCCCGCTGCCACGCACGCCCCGGCCGCACCTGCACCACCAACGGCCGCCACCGCGCCGACGTCCACCCCGCCCGCCTCGAAGACGCCCGCCGTGCCGCCGCCGGGCTCCCGCCAGCAGACCCGGACGAGACCACCCGGGAGATAGAGCGCCGCCGCGCAGCCTCCGCCAACGCCCTCGCCGCTCTCCCACCCGGCACCGTCATCCAGCCGAACGACGGCTTCGAGGAGACGGCCGCCTCATGAACAGCCGCGAGCAGCACCCCGAGCACGCCATCCGCTGCTCCTGGTGCGGAGCCCCACCCAAGCAGCGCTGCACCACCCCCCGCGGCCGCAAGCTCACCATCCCTAGCCACGACGCCCGCCTCCAAGCCTGGGCCCGCCGACCCAAGGAGAACGCGTGATCCACATCAACGTCGCCGACGTCGCCGCCGCCGACCGCCTCCTCGAGGCGTTGTACGTCGCCGCGGGACAACGCCCGGGAACAGTTCAAGCCTCCGAGTGGATGGCCATCGCCATCGAACTCGAGACCGGCATCGACAACCTGCCGCCGCAGTACCCGTTCGGGGACCCGCCCCGCGCACCCGGTTCCGAGCCCGATCGCGCGCCCGTACAGGCCCCACCGGCCGCCGCGTAGCCCGCCCCAACGCCCGCCCGCCCCAACGACCCAGGAGCCCGCCGTGCTCGAGCTGATCGCGTTCGTCGCCCTCGTGGTCTGCATCACCGCGCCGCTGATGGGCTCCTGGGCCCACGCCCGCCGGCCGAACCGGCGCCGCGCGGACCGGCAGCTCCTCACCCTTGCCCGCCACACCGACCGAAAGGCCAACCGATGACCTCGCCCACCCCGCCCGGCGCCTGGCGCGGAGCCACTGAGATCGCCCCCGACCGAGAGGTGCAGCGCCTCGCCGCCACTGGCCTAGTCGGCTACCAGCAGGACCGAGGTCGACTCCTGCACTGCCTCCACCACAAGCCCGCCCCCGCCTCCCGGTATGCCGACTTCCATGAGGTGACGGCGGAGGATCTGCCCGATGGGGGGATCTGCGTCCATCCGTCGTGCGGCGCTGACCTGCTGGCTGTGCTGCCCACCCCGCGTCACGACGAGGCCGCCACGGTCGGCCCGCGCTGCGGCAACAACCCGAACGCCCAACTCACCAACGGCGACCGGAAGGCTGTTGCCGAGTTCAAGGCGTACCTCGTCAACCGGGACGCTTCGTCGTCTGCCGCCCCGGCTGACACCGGCCGCCGGGTCCTCACCCCGGACGAGTACAGCGCCGCCTGGCACGCCGTGGAAGGCGCAGCGTCCGAGCCGGACGCCGACCCCGGCACGGTCCTACACGCGGTACTCGACCGGCTCGGCATCCAGTCGCCGCCCACCGCATGACCCACCCCCGCAGGACGGCCGCCCCTGCCGGTAACAGGGGCGGCCGCAACACCAGCACACCACATCCAAGGAGCACGATGACCACCACCTACACCATCGCCACCTCGACCGGGCCCGTCACCGTGGCCGCCGTCGAACCCGCCCCCGGCCTCCGCATCGCCAAGGCCCCCGACGACATCAGCCCCCTGTCCGAGCGTCGGTGGCTCCTCGCCCACCACGACGGCCCCGCCCTCGCGGCGTTCACCACCGAGGCCGCGGCGAACACTGCCGCCGCCGCGATCGCCCCGCTCACCGACTGGACCCGGTCCGCGATGACCACGGCCAACGCCATCAGCCTCGGCGGCCTGGCCGGACAGCTGATGGATGCGCTCACGGCTGCTGGCGGCGCGCACCCCAACAACTGACCCGCCCGGCCCGGCCGCCGTCCACGCGGCCGGGCCCGAGCCCGGGTGGCGGAACGGCAGACGCCGCGATCTTAAAAATCGCTGCCCCCGCGGGCGTGCGGGTTCGAATCCCGCCCCGGGCACCCAGACCTCCCGCACCTCAACTCGTCCACCGAGGAGACCGAGACTCGATGACCGACACCAGCCCCGCCGCCAAGTGGCCGCTCACCCTGGGCGACCCCGTACGCGCCGTGCACTACGCCCTGGAGTGGAACGGGGACTGCCCCTACAACAACCCCGAGAGCTGCCCCCGCGAGACCGAAGTCCGCGATGTGATCGACGCGTACCGGACCTGGCTCGCCGCGCACCCGACCGCCGACGACCGGACAGTGATCGACGGGCAGCCCCGCGAGGCGGGCCGGGCCGCGCCCCACGGTCCTCACAGCCCCTCAGACGCCCCCGAGGGGGCGGCGACCCCGGAACGGCGCGCACGCGGGCGCACAGCCGTTCGCGTCTTCCATCTCCAGCGGGACCGCGACGTGAGTGGCGTCTCCGGCACCGGCACCGTCGCCGACGGCTGCCAGTGGCCCGACAGCACCGTGACCATACGGTGGCGCGGCGACCGGCCCTCCACAGTCAACTGGGCCAGTCTTGCCGACGCCGAGCACGTCCACGGCCACGGTGGCGCGACCCGCATCGTCTGGGCGGACGCCCTGGACACCAGGACGGACAGTCCGGACAGCGAGGCGGGCGCCAGTTGGACAAGCCCGGACAGCCCCGCCCCCGAGCACATCGACCGCCTCGCCCGCGTCGGCGTCGCCGCCTCCGCCCTCAACCGGGGCACCCCGCGCTGGGACCAGCTCACCGACGCCGAGCGCGACCAGCACCGGCAGGACGCCCGCGCCGAGCACACCGGCATGCGCGCCGAGCAGCTGGCCGCCGACCTCGAGCTGCTCCGTCACCGCACTGAGCGCCTACGGAAGCGCGCCGAGCGGGCCGAGGCCACCATCGCCCGCGTGCGCACGGTCGCCGAGAGCGGCATGGAAATGCCCACCTACGTTGAGCGCGAGGAGCTGCACAACGCCCTCGACGGAGCGCCCTCCGAGCCGGCCGGGGGCCCGCTCACCACCGGCCCCATCAACTGGGCCGAGGACCTTCTCCCCGACACCCCGCCCACCACCCTCACCGAAGCCCAGGAACGGCACCACCAGCTCCTCCACCGGCGCCGCGAATCCATCGCCGCTATCACCCACGCCTGGGAACGCAAGGAGGCTGCGGCAATACGTGACCTCGTCAACCTCGCCATCAAGGAGCGCCGCCGGTGACCGCCGCCCAGTTCGCCATCATCCTCGCCGCCCACCTCACCGGCGTCGCCGCCATCACCTGGCTCCAAGACCGCCTCGCCCAGCGGCGACACGAGGACCGCGCCCAGCTCGACCGCGAACTTGTGGACGCACTGAACGCCTACAACGCGGCGAAGGCGATGCCCGGCGACCGGCCCTGACACGACGACGGGGCGCGCCTCTCGTCTCCCCAGACCAGGCGCGCCCCACACGGCGAGATCACCGTACCCCGAGCACCGCAGGAGCACCCACGATGATCCCCGCCGCCCAGCACCTCCAGACTGTGATCAACCGGTGGAGCGACCTCACCGACGCCCTCACCGCCCGCCAACAGACCACCTGGCCCCCGAGGATGGGCATCCAGCAGCTCGTGGCCGAACTCGACCACGACGAGCACACCCACACCCAGCGCATCGTCACCCGTCGCCTCGGCGACGGCCGCACCACCTACGAGTGCGCGAGCTGCGACCACGTCGGCGACGGGCTGACACACCCGACCCGGCCCGACCGCGACCAGCCCGGACCCGGCGCCAGCCCCGCACCCATCTCGGTGGACGTGTTGGACGTCATGCGAGAGGTCGAGGCGGAGCTCGTCCACTGCGCCGACGTCATCGCCTCCCAGATCCAGCGCCCGGCCATGGCCCGCGCACCCCGCGGCGCCGGATGGACCGCCGAGGAGATCGCTCGCCGCAACCAGCTCGCCGCCCAGGATGCGGCCGACCCTCGCCGCTGGCGCTACCCCGGGGCGCGCAGCGCCGTATACGCCGCCGCGTGGCTCCTGGCTCGGCTCGAGGGCGTGAGCGGCCCGTTCCTGCCGCTCGGCCCCCTGCACGCCGTCCGCATCACCGCCGTGGCCGCGCAGGCCGCGGCCCGGGTCGAGACCGCGCTCCGCATCGCCCGCCAGGCCGTCGCCGTCGACTGGCCCTGCCCCGCATGCCGCGGAGTGCTGGAGGTGCACGGCGGCGACGGCCAACCGCCGGCCGTCCAGTGCGCGGACTGCGGCCGCACCTGGCGGGAGCGGGAGACCACCGCTGCGTGACAGCAGGAGGCCCGCTCCGGAGGGTGGACGGAGCGGGCCCACCCTCACGTCTATGGGGCGGTGTGGATGAGCCGCCGTCCGGCAAGGCCGCCGACGCCAAGAGCCGCGTGTTCAGCCATCAGCTCACCCACAAGGAACCTTGTCAGACAGCGGAGATGGTCTTGAGTGCCAGAGCTCGGAGCGGGGCGATACGCGACCGGGCGGGCCCGTAGTAGACAGCGTTCGTGGCGATCACCAGGTACCGTCCGGCCTCCGGCGCCAGGTACAGGCTGGTGCCAGTCCAACCGTGGTGATACGCCACCTGCCCGCCAGCCGCCACGATCCAGGACAGACCGCGCTCCAGGCCAGGCTCGATCGACGCCTGGGGAACGAGGCTCGCCCGCAGCCACATACCCAACGCGTCCTCGCCCCCCGCCTGGTGGGCGGTGAGCAGCGCTTCCCCGAACCGCGCCAGGTCCCGCGGCGTGGAGAAGACACCGGCGTGCCCGGCGACACCGCCCAGCAGCGCCGCATTGTCGTCGTGCACGGCACCCCAGATACGAGGGACGCCAGGGATGCGCTCCTCAGTCGGAGCCACGTTCGGACCGCGGCCGACCGGTCCGTACACCGTGTCGGTCATCCCCAGCTCCCGCCACATCTCGGCGGCGAGTACGTCCAGCGGCTGGCCGTGCACGTGAGCGAGCACCAGACCGAGCAGGATGTACCCGCGGTTGATGTACCGGTGTGCTCCCGGGACGTCCTCCAGCGGCTCCCGGCACAGCAGCTCATGCAGCGGGGCCTCCGCACCGCGGTACAGGTCTAGCCGGGTTGCGGACCGCAGGCCGGCGGTGTGGGTGATGAGCTGACGCACGGTCGCTTCACCGCTGGGTGTCTCTCCGCTCATCGCGGGAAGGAAGTCGCGCACCGGCTGGTCCAGGTCGAGGAGCCCGGCGGTGACGGCCTTCCCGACCAGCGGCCACGTCGCCAATACCTTGGTCAGCGAGGCGACGTCGTACATCGTGTTCTTGTCCGGGGTTGTGTCGCCGAGCTCGGGGGCGACGGTGCCGGTGGCGAGCACGCTCCGTTGCCCGTCGAGGGTGCCGCACACGATGGCGCCGCCCGGGGTTGCGCCGTCGGCCATGACATCGTTGAGTGTGTCGCGCAGACGGTCCAGGTCGTCAACGGTGAACGGGGTCAGGGACATGGCCGGGCCTCCGGGATGGTGGTGATGTCGGCCCCCAGCACGGCCAGGTTTGACAGCAGATGGCCGTAGCCGCGCCGGAGGTGGTACATGCCGCGGATCGTACTGGTGCCTTCCGCCACAAGTCCGGCCATCAGTAGAGATGTGACGGCCCGGATGTCCGCCGCCTCCACCTGGGCCGCGCGCAGCCGTGATGCCCCGTGGACCAGGACCTCCGGGCCCCTGGAGGAGACCGCCGCGCCGAAGGCCGTCAGCCCCTGGAGGTGGGTGTCCCGCTGCGGGTAGATGCGCTCCGCGATCTGCGAGGTGCCGTGGGCTTGGGTGAGCATCGCGGCCAGTTGGGGCGCGGTGTCCGTGGGCAGCCCGGGGTGAGGCCCGGTCGCGGTCGCCACCGCGCGCAGCGGCCCCGTCGGGGCCATGTGCACTTCACCCCCGGGCGCGTCGACCAGGTGGACCCCGGCATCGGCGAGCGGCGCCGTGAGCCCGGTCGGGAGGCCGGTCGTGGTGATGTTGCCGAGGCGGATGCTCCCGCCGGTCACAGCCGCTGCCATGATCATGGTGGCGGCTTCGATCCGGTCCCCGGCTACCGCGAACGTTCCGCCCGCGATGTGCTCGGCCCCGGTCACATGCAGCCCGGCCTTGTCCCAGTGGACGCCGACGCCGCGCTCTGCGAGAAACCGGGCTGTCTCGGTGACTTCCGGCTCGACGCTGGGGCTGGTGATCAAGCTTGTGCCGGGGGCCCGAGCAGCCAGGAGCAGGGCTGTCACCGTCGCCCCGAGGCTCGGGCCGTAGGGGGTGCCGACGTCGACTGTGAACGGGCGTACGCCGCCTGGCCCGCACTGAGCGAACATGCCGGTGCTGTCGCTGCTGACCGTCGCACCAGCGGCTTCCATCGCCGCCACGTGCCGGTCGATCAGCCGGGGACAGAACGCGTCTCCACCGGGCAGGGGGAATGAGACCTGCCCACAGCGAGCGAGCACCGTCGCGGCAAGGACGCACGTCGTGCGCACCCGGCGGCCGAGCTGCGGATGAATCTCCGGCCGCACCTGAGAGACCGCGGTCACGGTGAACTGGTCGCCGACCACGGTGACCTGAGCGCCGGTGTGGGTGAGGATCTGAGCGCACACGTCTGTGTCGAGGATCGCCGGCGCGCCGAGCAGCGTCACCGGGGCGTCCGTCAGGATCGTCGCGGCATAGAGGTGCAAGGCGATGTTCTTGCTTCCCTGCACGGTGATCCGGCCCGAGAGCGGACGGCCGCCGGTGACCCGGATGACCATGTCGTCTGTGACCGTCGGGAGAGGTGAGGTCTGGGTCACCGGGCTCACCGGACCCGGGAACCGGCAGGCAGGACACCGCCGACGTGATCGCGCGGATAGATCACCGTGCCGGGCCCGATCAGCGTCCCGGGGGAGAGGACCGTACCGGCCGGGAGCGCCACGCCGTCGCCGATGGCCGCGCCGAACTTGGTCTGCCCCGTGCCGATGCGCTGACCGTCGAGCGTTACCGTGATCTCGTCCATCGCTGGCTCGATGACCGGCCCGGTGCAGCGCAGCCCCGTCGTGGAGCAGAACGCACCCACGTTGACGCCCCGCCCGATGACCGAGTCCCCGATGAATGAGGGGTGCTTCATGAAACAACCCCCGGCGAGGAGACTGCGGGTGATCTCCGCGCCGAATCCGATCTGGCAGCCGGGGCCGATCACGCTGTGATCCCGGATCAGTGCGCCCCGGGAGATAATCGCGCCAGAGCAGATCAGGACCGGGCCGACGACCCAAGCGCCCGCCTCGACGCGGGCCCCGGCCTCCACGATGACGTCACCGTCCACGACCGCACCGGCCTCCACGACGCCGCGCTCCGCGGGCAGCAGCCCGGCCGCGGCGGGAGAATCCAGTCCAAGCGTGATGGCGCCTTTGACGTCGAAGACCGTCCGGCAGGTCGCCAGCAGTCCCTCGATGAAACCTCCGAGACCCGCCGCATGGACGTAGTAGCTCGGGGTGAGGCGGACGTCCACGGCAGCAGTACCGGCCGTTGAGGGGGTGAGATTGGAGAGTTGCACCAGATACCTCCCAGGTGCCCGAAGGAGGGCGGCCAGCGGATGCCGACCGCCGCGCTCCAAGAGCACCGCACTTGCCTCACCCCTGGACAGCTGTACTCCTAGGGCTGCAAACGGTTTGCATGTCATGCAAAACGCCCACGGGCGGCCGCCGAACCAATACGCTGGAGGCAATGCAGCCTCGGATACCACCGGGACGGGGTTATGGATGTGGTTGCACGTTCACATGCGGCTCCCGCAGCAGCTATGACACCCGGCCAACGCGTGCGAAGCACACGCCTGGCCCAAGGCATGACACTCGCCCAGCTCGGCAGCCTCACCGGCTACTCGGCGGCGCAGATCTCCCGCTTAGAGCGCGGTAAGTCACCCATGACCGATGTCATCGTGCTACGCCGCTTCGCGCGGGCGCTCGACATCCCGCCCCAAGACCTCGGCCTCGCCCTGGGCCCCGCCGAACCGCCGCCTCGCCGCGATCTGTCAACCGGCCCGTACCCGCGCCTGCCCGCGCCTACTGTGGAGATCCCGCGGCACGAGGACGGTGATGACGCGATGAGGCGACGGACACTGCTCGCGAACCTGGCGATCACAGCAGCGGCAGCGATCGGCGCCCCCACTACGGGCACCAACCCCGCCAAGGAGGTCCAGCCCGGCGACCTCCTCGTCGCCGGCCTGCGAGACGCGATGCTCGGCCTCGATGCCATCCCACCGGCCTACTCGCCGGACCAGCTACCCACCGAACTTGCGCGCGCGGCCGCACACTTCAACGCCTCCAGCTACGGCGCTCTCGCCGTCCGCCTGCCACACCTCATCCGCGCGGGTCACCAAGCCTTCGGCGCCGACTACCACGCCGTTCTCGCACGCAGCTACCTGCTTGCCACCCGCGTCCTCATCAAACTCGACGAACCCCAACTCGGATGGATGGCCGCCGACCGTGCCCGCCAACTCGCCCAGGCCAGCGGCGCCCCGCTCGACGTCGCCGAAGCCGCCCGCCAGCAGGCCGTACTGGCACGGAAGGCCGGATGGCATGACCAGTCCCTCGCCCTCGCTCTCAACGCCGCCGACGACCCCGCGCTTCGCGAAGCCGGGGCCGTAGGCAGTGCACAACGGGGACTGCTCATTCAGTGCGCCGCCTACACCGTCGCCCACCAGGGCGACCAGGAAGGTATGCGCCAGCTCACCAAGGAGGCCGCGGCCATCGCCGGCCAGCTGATCGGTACCACGCATCTTCGGGACACCGCCGGCGGGTTCAACCCCGCCACCGTTCAGCTCCACCTGGTCTCGGCGGAATACAAGGCCGGCGACCCCTCCGCCGCCATCGCAGCCGCTGACGACCTCCACCCGATGACGCTGCCCACCGTAGAGCGCCGTGCCCTGTACTACACAGACAAGGCCACCGCCTACGCCCAGTGGGGACGCCGAGACCAATGCATCGGCGCACTGCTGGAGGCAGAGCGTTGCGCTGCGGAGGAGACACACACGCGGCCCGCGGTTAAGGCCATGCTGACCGGTCTCCTCGTCTCCGGCCGCACTACCCCGGAACTCCGCGGCCTCGCCGGCCGTGCTGGCGTCCTCTCCTGACGGCGATCAACCCTCGGGGTTCTCGCAACGACAGCGACTGCCTTGTCACCGCGACCCTGCTCGCCACGCCGAGGATCGTGGAGTCCACGCGCACCGCCCGGCCGCCGGTCGGCGAGGACGGCTGGACGATGACGTGCGGTACCCGGACCACGCCTCCAGCGTCTCCCCGGCCGCCGCCGGGCGCACCCCGGCGTGCCGGAGCCCCCACTCTGAGATCCGATCGGGTGGGGGCTCCGCTGCGTCTGCTATCCCTCGTCCCGGTCCTTGAGGTCCGTCCGCTCGCCCTGCCGGGACTTCCGCTTCTGGAAGTACGGCAGCGCGGCGCGCCAGTCCACGGCCTTCGACCGGCCGATCGTCGACACCGGCGGGAAGGCGGGATCATCCCTGCTCAGCTGTGACACGCGCTGGTGACTGATTGCCTCGACTACACCCTCGGCCACCAGTCGCCGCGCCACCTCGCGCAGCGAAATCATCTCCGGCCCTCCTTCGACCTCGTCGGCCATGGGCACCATTCTTCCTGACTTCCTAGCCATATGGCTAGGAAGTCGCTACTCTCGATTCAGCACCAACAACACGGCCCCAGCCGGTGTGTGAGAGCCCGGCTGGGGCCGGCCATCCGACCTGAGCTACCAGGAGGAACAGCCGCATGAAGGGTATCGACCCCACCCCGCCCCCGGGAGCCCGCCGCACCATCGCCGTCGGCATCCTCGGCCGCCGCGCCGGCCGCACCATCAGCACGGTGCGCACCGCGGCTGGAGTCACCGGCGCCGTCCGCCGCGACGACCACGCCCCCGCCGCGCCCCGCCCGGCGGTGACCGCATGAGGATCTTCCGCTCCGGGAGCACCGGCCGCCCCGCTCAAAGCCGCCGCGCCGACGCCGAACTCACCTCCAAGCGCTGCACGGAGGCCACTGTCGACCGGTGCCGTGAGGACTACGCCACCGGCGCCGACGCCCGAGCCGACCTCGACCGAGCCTCCCAGTCCAAGGCCCGTCGCCTCGGCCTCAGGTAGCCACCCGACCGGCCGGGCCCGCGTACATCCCCCAGCGCGGGCCCGGCCCCACGCTCCAGGAGCACCCGTGAAACGCCTCGACACCTGGCGCACCGCCGTCGGGATCGTCTCCATCGCCGCCATCGCCACCACCGGATGGTCCCTCTACGCCGTCGCCCGCCACTACTCGGCGCCGGAAGCCATCGCCGGTGCCGCCGTGGCGGTGTTCGACGGAGCCGCATACGCCTGCCTCCACCTCGCCTCCGAAGCGTCCAAGGCCGGGCGCAGCGCCGCCGGAGCCCGCCTCGCCGCCCTCGCCATGACCGGCACCTCGGTTTACCTGAACGTCTTCCATGCCGACCTCATCGGCGGCGGACTCGCCGCGGCCCTGCTGTTCTCCGTCCCCACACTGGCTCTCCTCGCCGTGTCCGAACTGTCCTGGGCCGGGCCCCGCGCAGAAGCTCGCGCGGCCCGCGGCGAGCGGCCCTTCCGGCTCCCCGCGTTCGGCGGCTGGGCCTGGCTCCTCGCTCCCGTCCGTGCCGGCCGCGGCGTCAAGGTCCGCGCCGTAGCCCACATCGAGCACGCCGGACAGCTGTCCGGACAGCAGCCGGACAAGACCTGGACAGCCACGGACAGGCTTCGCGAGCACTTCGCGACCATGGACCCGGCCGAGGCGATCCGCATCGCCCACGAGTCCCAGCCCACCCTGCCCCCGGCCGAACTGGCCGCGCTCCTCGTCACCTACGGCGTGATCGTCGACGCCGTACAGGTCGCCCTCACCCTCCACCAGCTCCCCGCCAGGATCACGGTCGAGCGCGATCCGGACCAGCCCGGACAGCGCCCGGACAAGGAGCCCCCCGAGGACCCCCGTATCGCGCTGGCCAGGGCGGACATGCTGTCCGGACAACGCCCGGAGGGGATCACGGAAGCGGTCCGTGAGCTGATGAAGCGCGGCATCACCGACAAGGCAGCGGTCGTCTCCATCACCCGGGACGTCCTCGGTCCGGACACCAATCCGGACAGTGTCCGGCGCACCCTCACCCGCGAGATCGAACGGGCTGAGACCGACGCCCCAGCCGATAAGCGGGAGGGGTTCTACCCGTGACCGCCGCTGCCCTCGTCTTCTTCGGCGCTAGCGCACTCGCCGCCGCGCTCGGCCTCGCCGTCATCGGCCGCGCCGAGCTGCACCCGATCGTGCTGCCCGTTGTCCGCACCACCGCGCTCATCGTCGTCATCGCCGCGGCCGCCGCAGCCGCCCTATCCCACTGAGGACCCCGCACCCATGAACCTCGGATCCAACGGCGTCAGCCTCGGCGGCGCCGCAGCAGGGACGGTCATCCTCGTCCTCGTCGTCCAACGCTGGTGGCTCAAAGGCAAGAAGGGCGCCAAGGGGGAAGACGGCGGCGGAGGCCGCGACTGGCGCCAACTCGTACCCTTCACCCTCTCCGGCCTGTACGGCGTCCTCACCATCCTGTGCGCCGGGGGCCTCCTCGGCGGCGCCGGAAAGATCGTCCTGTGGGGCGGCAACAAAGTGGGCGACTTCGCCCTCGTCTACGGCGTCGGAGGCCGAACGACCGACGTCACACGCGCCAGCCTCGCCCCGCTGTCCGACGGCGGGAACGTCATGGTCCTGATCGCCACCGCCATGGTCATCGGCGCGTTCAAATGGTCCAAGAAGCTCCCCAAGAAGCAGCTCGCACTCGGCGTGATCTGCGGCATCTGCCTGGGTCTCAACGGGGGAGTGGCCGGCGCCCTGGCAACACCGCTCGCCAACTTCGCGAACGCGGGCGGCGCCTGGTGGTCGGGGGTTGTCCAGTGACCGCCTCACACAACGCCGTAGCCCGGGTCGCCGCCGGTACGGGAACGCTGCTGCGGTCCTTCGGCACCTGGCTGGTAGAGGACGGCTGGCGGGACCTGCTCCGCCGCCTGTCGGGTACCGCGGTGGCCGTGGCGTTCGCAGGGATGCTGGTGTCCGGTACCCGCTGGCTGATGTGGCCGGGCGCCGTCTGGTTCCTGTTGGCCGCTTGGTGCGCCGCAGCCCCGGGCGCCGAGGGCGAGGAGGGCGACGAGGAGCCGGGGGCCAGTGTCGAGCAAGCCCCCGCCGGGCCGCCTCTGCCCATCCTGCCGGATCTGCGGATCGCCCTGACCCGGGTCGGCACACCGCACGCCCATCTGGCCGTCCTCGCGGAGGAAATAGGCACCACCTCGGAGCGCGTTCGGGAGGTGCTGGAGAAGTGGGAGATCCCCATCGAGGCGGTGAGGATGCGCGGCCGGGGCTCGTCGACCGGCGTGAAGGGCGGCCCGGCTGTCCACCCCACTCTCGCCCTGCGGCCCGAGGATGCGGCCGTTGTTGCCGCAGGTCAGCCCGCCAACGACAACAACAACGCCGAGGGGCGGCCCGCCGAAGAGAGGGTGCGTGTAGAGCCCATCGGCCAGAGCGGCTTCGTCGTACGGGACCCAGCCGAGGCCGCCCGCCGACGGAGCAAGGTCTGACGGCTGCCTCCGCCCGGCCCGCGCGGGCGGAGCACCAGGCCGCCTCGGGCCTCGCCCCGAACCGAGACGAGGAGCACCATCATGGAGTACTGCGAAGACTGCGGCTGGTGGACCAAGCCCAACTGCGGCCACTGACTGCCACACTGGCAGCTACGAGCCGGGTAGCGCCCGGCACCGAGGCCCCGCCGCAGCGGGGCCTCACTGCGCCGACACGTGACGACCTGGCGCCGAACGCGTGTTCCATCGGATCATTGTCGTTCGAGGCACCGACTCGCTCGCCGCCACCACGGTGCAAGCGACCGCCACCAGGAGGCACAACATGTCCGACTGGACGCTCCACCGTGGAGACGCCCTGACCCTCCTCCACACCCTGCCCACTGGCTCCGTCGACGCCGTCATCACGGACCCGCCATACAACTCCGGCGGAATGACCGCCACCCAACGCACCAATGACACAACCCGCGGCAAGTACGTGTCTGGCGACGCGAAGCACGCCCTACCAGATTTCGACGGCGACACCCGCGACCAGCGCGGATACCTGGCATGGATGTCCCTGGTCCTCGGCCAGTGCTACAGACTGGCCCGAGAAGGCGGCCCTTTGCTGATCTTCGCTGACTGGAGGCAAGTGCCTGTTACCAGCGACGCCCTCCAAGCGGCAGGCTGGACATGGCGCGGAATCGTTCCGTGGCACAAGCCCATCGCACGCCCCGCGAAGGGTGGCTTCCGTCGCGCGTGCGAGTACGTGTTGTGGGCCACGAAGGGGTCGGTCGACGCCAACCGAAACCCGGTCTACCTGCCCGGGCTGGTCACCGGATCGCAGCCTCGCGGGGAGAAACGTCAACACATAACTCAGAAGCCAGATGAGGTGATGGCAGAACTGATCAGGATTTGTGCTCCCGAAGGAACGGTGCTTGACCCATTCACTGGATCGGGATCCACCGGAGTCGCGGCGCTCGCCTCCGGCCGCGCCTTCGTCGGCATTGAACTGTCCGATCGGTACGCCACGGTGGCACGGCACCGCCTCGCGAGTATCCAGACCACCGCAGCTTGAGCGTGACTGTACTGACCTCGCCCACGCTGCTTCGGTTCCTACCCGACCCGCGTGGGCTGCGCGGCTACTCGAGCACACCAGCCCCGCCCGGCAAAGAGCGGGGCGGCGGCATGGCCAGCCCCGTCACGTCACACGCCGTAGTTGCGCCAGCCCCACACCATGCCCCACACTGGCCCCAAGTCCGGCGTGCCCGGACACAAGAGGCCCGCCGCAGCGCGGGCCTTTGTCACGAAACAGACACACCCGCCCACCGCGCCCCACAACACGCGCATGATGCACCCCTCACCACAAACACCCTGGGGGGACACCATGGGCTGGATCAACAACGCCAAGGCCGACTTGGCCACCAAGGCGGCCACTGACGCGTACGCCGAGGGACGCCACACTCTCGTCTTCAAAATCATCGAGGCGAACGCGGGATCCCGGTCCACCGGACTCATGAGCGGCGTCGGCGAGCAGATCGAGGCCATCGAAGCCCAAGGCTGGACGCTCGCCAACATGTGCGCCGCTGAGGGCAAGGCACTGACCAGCGACCGGAGCGCGCTTATCTGCCTCTTCCGCCGCCGCTGACACCAACTCACTCCGGCCCGGCCGTCGCTTCGTGCGAGGCCGGGCCGACGCACGCTCGGAGGTGCCCATGTCCCGAGAGGCGCCGCGCCCGGTCACCGAGGAGACGGAGGAGGACGTCCGGCAGCTGCACGCTGAAGGCTGCTCCCGCAACGAGATCGCGCGCCGCCTCCAACGCTCCGGACGCACCATCAGCGTCATTGCACAACGACTCGGCCTCTCCTTCGACCGCACCGCCACCGAGGAGGCCACCCGCGCACGCATGGCGGACCTGGCCGAGCGCCGCGCGATCCTCGCCGAGGCGCTCCAGGACGACGCCGAGCGGCTGACCGAGCAGATGTGGGAGCCATCGGTCATCTACAACTTCGGCGGCAAGGACAACGACTACAACGAGCGCGACGTCCCCGAACCGCCGGCCGACGCCAAGCGGGCACTCATGTCCACCGCCGCGCAGGCGATCGACCGGAGTCTCAAGCTGTGCCCGCCCGAGTCCGACCAGCAGGGCCTGGCCGCTGTGGACGCCTGGCTCAGGGGGATGATGAGCGACTGATCAGGGGGTGGCCAGCGGTGATCGCTCCCCTTGTCGGGAAGCAGAGAGAGGCCGTGCGCCTGGCGACGGCCCGCGGCAACCTCTGGGAAGGCGCTGTTCGCTCCTCCAAGACGGTCAGCAGCATCATGGTGTGGCTCCGCTACATCCGCACCGGCCCGCCCGGCGCGCTGCTCATGGTCGGTAAGACCGAGCGGACGCTGAAGCGCAACGTCATCGACCCGATCGTCGAGATGGTCGGGGTGAAGCGCTGCAACTACAAGGCGGGCGCGGGCGAGGTCGTCATCTTTGGCCGCACCATCTACGTCGCGGGGGCGAACGACGAGCGGGCGGCCGACAAGATCAAGGGTCTGACGCTCGCGGGCGCGTACTGCGACGAGGTCACCACCTACCCCGAGACGTTCTTCCAGATGCTCGGCACCCGCCTGTCCGTGGAGGGCGCGCAGTGGTTCGGCACCACCAACCCCGAGGGCCCGAACCACTGGCTGAAGAAGAAGATCCTCGACCGGGCGAAGCTGCACCTCGACCGCGAGGGCAACGTCATCACCTCGCAGGCCCCGGACGCGATCGACGTCCACCGGTTCAGCTTCAGCCTGGACGACAATCCGTACCTGCCCAAGGCGTACGTCGCGGCACTCAAGGTCGAGTATCAGGGCCTGTTCTACCGGCGGTTCGTCCTCGGCGAGTGGTGCCTGGCGGAGGGCGTGGTCTACGACATGTGGGAGGAGTCCCGGCACGTCGTCGACATCCTCCCGGAGGTCCGGCACTGGATGTGCGTCGGTCTGGACTACGGCACGATCAACCCGTTCGCGGCGCTGCTGATCGGTGTCGGGATGGACGACCGGCTGTACGTCGCCTCCGAGTACCGGCACGACTCCCGGGCCGCCCGCCGTCAGCTGACGGACGCGGAGTACAGCCGCGGTGTGCGGGACTGGCTCGGCTCATATCGGCACCGTGACGCCCAAGGGGTGGCCCCGCAGTGGGTGTTCGTTGACCCCTCGGCCGCCTCGTTCATGACGCAACTGTGGACTGACGGGGTGCCGGGTGTGGCCAAGGCGGACAACGACGTGAAGGACGGCATCAGGTCGGTGAGCGTCGCGCTCGGCTCCGACCTGTTGTCGGTGCACCGCTCGTGCACGGGCCTGCTCGCCGAGCTGCCGTCGTACGCGTGGGATGAGAAGGCTGCGGCGGCGGGCGAGGACAAGCCGCTGAAGGTGGACGACCACAGCGTGGACGCCCTCCGGTATGGACTGCACAGCACAGCGCACGAGTGGCGGGGCCTGATCCGCGCGAACCTGGAGGTAGCTGCCTGATGGCCTTGGAGATGAAGCTACCCGTGCAGATCCGGGCAGGCGAAACGGAGGCGTGCTGGGGCAGCGTCACGGTGAAGGTGACCGAGAGCGGGATCGACAAGGCCGCATTCCCCCGGGAGATGGCCTTGTTTCTGCGGGCAGCGGCCGACCACCTGGAGAACCCAGGTGAGAACGATGAGGGGGTGGAGAATGGCGCTCCCTGACAAGGGCACCTCGTGGCCGCCGGTCCACCCCGCGATCCGCTGCGACCTGGAGGACTGGTCAGCCTGGTACTCCGCCAACCCCGACCGGCTCGCCTACCGGTACCTCAACCGGCATCGCGACGGCGGAAGGTTCGGCCAACCGCAGAACCGGCCCAGCCAGTACCGCGGCGGCCTGGTCGGCACCGTCGCCCGCTGGTTCTGGGGCGAGCCCACCCCGCTTGGCGAGAAGCGCGCCAACCTCCATATGCCGCTCGCCCGCGACATCGCCCGCACCTCAGCTGACCTGCTGTTCTCCGAACCCCCCGTACTCAGGGCGGAGTCGAAGGACACGCAGCAACGCCTCGAGGACATGATGGACCTCGGGCTGAAGCGCACGCTCCTCGCTGGCGGCGAGGTGAGCGCGGCCCTCGGCGGGGTCTACCTACGGTTGGTCTGGGACGACCAGATCAGCGACCGGCCCTGGATCAGCACCGTCCACGCAGACGGCGCTGCACCTGAGTTCGCATACGACCGGCTGCGCGCGGTCACGTTCTGGACCATCCTCGGTGCCGACGGGCAGAAGGTCGTCCGGCACCTGGAGCGCCACGAGCCCGGCCAGATTCTGCACGGCGTCTACGAGGGCACCATCGACAACCTCGGCAAGCCCATCGACCTCGGCGCGTTCGAAGCGACCCGGGGCCTGAAGCCCGCCCGCCAGCTCAACATCGGCAGGCGACTGACGGCCTCCTACATCCCCAACACGGTGGCCGCGCCGGACTGGCGCGACATCCCCGGCGGCAGCTGCCTCGGAACGAGCGACTACCAGGGCGCGGAGACGTTCCTGTCCAGCATCGACGAGACGTACACCTCATGGATGCGCGACATCAGGCTCGCCAAGGCGCGCATCCTCGTCCCGTCCGGCTACCTGACCAGCAACGGGCCCGGCCGCGGCGCGACATGGGAAGACCGAGAGGTCTACGCGGAAATGAACATCCCGCCTACCGCTGACCAGGCGATCACGCTGAACCAGTTCGCGATCCGCCACGAGGAACACCACGCCACCATCGAAGAACTGGTGGGCAAGGTCGTCCGCAACGCCGGATACTCCGGCAACACCTTCGGCGACGACTCCGCCGGCGCAGCCGTCACCGCCACGGAGATCAAGGCCCGCACCACGCGCAGCATGAGCACCCGCGCGCGCAAAGCTGAACTCGCCGCCGTAGGGCTGGCGGACATCGTCGAGGCGCAGCTCGCCCTCGAAGCGTCTGGCCTGTTCCCCGGCATGCGGGCGGTCGAGGTGGAGCGGCCGGAGGTGCGTTTCCAGGACTCAGTGCAGGACGACACCAAGACCCTCGCCGAGACCGCCGACGCGCTGCGCCGCGCCGAGGCCGCGTCCACCGAGACCCTGGTCGCTCTGGTGCACCCGGACTGGGACGAGGCAGACCAGCAGGCCGAGGTGCGGCGGATCCTCGCCGAATCCGGCCGCGCGGTCTCCGACCCGATGGACGTCGGAGCAGAGGAGGCCGGGGATGCCGGTGTCGCCGGAGATGGCGGAGGACCTGGCCCGGCAGGTGCGTGACCTGTACGAGGCGGCCGAGCTGTCCCTGCTGGAGCGTCTCGCGGGCGCCCTGGCAGCGGACTTGGAGAGCCCGTTGTGGGCGGAGCTGAAACTCCGGGCAGTGGGAGACCTGCGCAGGGCGGTCGAGGAGGTCTCGGCCGCCCTCCAGCAGGACGCCGACGGCGCCATCAGGCAGGCGCTCACCACCGCGTACGAACGCGGCCAACAAGCCGCCGTCGCCGAGCTGGGCGCGCTGCCCATCGGCGAGGACCTGGCCGCGCGCCGCGCGCTGCCGAACGCCGCGGCGGTCGACCGGCTCGCAGCCTCCGCTGCCGCCGACACCCGGCCCGTATACGCCCGCATCACCCGCGCTGTCCTCGACGCGTTCCGGACCGTCATCACGCGGGTGACGGCGGGGCCGCTGCTGGGCACTGAGACCCGGCGACAGGCCAGCCAGCGCGCGCTGAACGACTTCGCGGCGCGCGGCATCACCGGCTTCGTGGACCGCGCCGGTCGCCCGTGGGACATGGCGTCCTACGCCGAGATGGCCGTCCGCAGCGTCACGGCACGCGCGGCAATCGAGGCGCACACCGACAGCCTCCAGGCCATCGGCGTTGGGCTGGTCATCGTCTCCGACAGCCCCCTGGAGTGCCCGCTGTGCGAGCCGTACGAAGGCGAAATACTCGCCCTCGACGGCCCTCTAGGGCCGCGGACGGTGATGGCCGAGCACACAACCGAGCGGGCCGGGCTGCTGCGGCGTCCGAGGCAGGTGCCGGTGCATGTCGTCGGCACGCTGCTGGAGGCCCGCGCCGCTGGGTTGTTCCATCCGAACGCCATCCTCGGGAACCAGGCGTGCCGTGCCCTCGGCGATGTCGAGAACGCGGCACGCGCCTGGTACGAGGGGCCATCAATTCACCTGACGACGGCGCGGGGTAAACGTCTCACCGTCAGCCCGAATCATCCGGTGCTGACCACGACCGGATGGCTCGCTGCCGAGCGTGTCCGCGAAGGCATGTATGTACTGAGCGGCACGAGCGGAGAAAGGGACGCGGTCGCGTCCCCAGCCGCAGAAGACTTCCACGACGCTCCAGCCAGCTTCGAGGAAGTATTCGATGCGCTCGCTGCGCATGGCTGCTGCACGAGCACTACCGCCACCAGCAACGACTTCCACGGTGACGGGCGCTCCTACAAGGGCAAAGTCGACGTTGTATGGGCCGAACGCGCGCTGCTGGACGTACTCCAGCCCCTCGGCGTCCAGCAGCTTGGCGAATGTGGCCTCGTGGGGCCCGGCGTGGAGCTGCAAGCGCTCGCGGGTGCGGGCTCGCTGCTCCCGTGTGGTCATCGCGTCGGAAGTGCGGTAGCTGGGGCCTTGACGGATTTCGATGCCGTTGGCCCTGAGGCGCCGCCGCAGCGTCGCCTCGCTGACGCCGAAGACGTGGGCGAGATCCTGACAGGTCTCGCCTGCGGTGTAACGCCTGATGAGGTCGTCGATGTCGATCGCGATTGGTACCGGGGACATGCCTATGATCTCCAGACCTCAACAGGTGCGTACCTAACTGCCGACATCGTAGTACACAACTGCCGGCACTCTCTTTCGGCGTACCTCCCGGGCGTGACCACGCGCCCGCAGGCGCCCCCGCACCCGCGAGGGGCGACGTACGAGGACACCCAGCAGCAGCGGTATCTGGAGCGCCAGGTGCGCGCGTGGAAGCGCCGCCAGGCTGCCGCGCTGGACGAGGCCGCACGGCGCCGCGCGGGCGCCCGCGTCCGCGACTATCAGGCCCGCATCCGTGAGCTGACGGACGCCAAGGGCTTGCCCAGGAAGCGGCAGCGCGAGCAGATCAGCTCCGCGCGCTGAACCTACGGGAGGAGCCATGGGCAAAGCATTCGTCGCCAAGCTCGCGAAGCAAGGCGCCCGCGACCCCGAGGCACTTGCGGCGTGGATCGGCCGGAAGAAGCACGGCGCGGCAGCTTTCAAGAAGCTCGCTGTCACCGGTCGCAAAGGCGACAAGGGCAATAGCAGCAAACCGAGTGCGACGGACAGGAAGATGACCCGCGAGGAGAGAGTCCAGGTCGGTCGTCTCGTCGCTGACCTCTGGTCCGAGAAAGCATTCAACCGAGCCGACGCGCAGACACCGCAGGTGGAGAACGCCGCGTCTCGCGAGGATGTGTTGAAGCGCCGCGCCATCGAGAAAGCACGACGGCAGGGCGTCGTTCGGGGAGACCTGCCGGAATGGCAGATCGAGCAAATCCAGCGCTCACGCGGCGACCGTCGGGTCGTCCCCGGCTCTGGCGAGATCGTGCGCCCAGAGTCCCGTGAGAGTCAGCAGCGCGCGGCCTCCGTACGGCAGTGGGCAGCCGCAACGGTGCGCGCAGAACGAGAGCGAGAAGCTCAGGAACGTTCCGCCAGGACCGCTCCGTCGACAGAGCAGGAGCAGCAGGACATCGACCGTGCAGCGGCCGGTCTCGTAGCCCGACCGGACATGTTCGCCCGTCTTGACGAGCGGCTGCCGAAGGAAGCGGACGCGAGAACCCGGCAAGAGGTGATCCAACGGCGTGCCGTCGAGGCAGCCCGCCGCCGGACCGTCGCGCGCCGCTGACCAACCGCAGGACCCAACCGGCCCGCCTGGCGCGGGCTCTCACCCATGCCCCAGGAGGGCACCACCATGCACAAGCGCACTCTTGCCAGGCAGCGCCTTGACGGCTCCGCCTGGGCACACCCCTACGGCCACGGCTCTTTCTCCCCCGTCGTCTACGCCGACGGAGGGGACGGCGGCGAATCCGGATCCGGCAGCGCAGGCGGTGACAGCAGCCTTGAGGCGGCTGTGGCCGCGAGCACCGGGCAGGAAGGGCAGCAGCCTGCGCAGCCCTCCGGGCAGCAGGCTGGGCAGTCCCAGCCGAAGGATCCGTGGGCGGATTTCCAGTGGGACGGCAAGGTGGACTCCCTGCCGGACCCGGTCGCGAAGGTGATCCGCGAGGCCCGCGAAGAAGCTGGCAAAGCGCGCGTGGTCGCGAAGCGGAACGCTGCCGACGAGGCTCGACAGGAACTCCTCGCGTCGATCAGCAAGGCAATTGGCCTGGACGAGGGCGAGCAGCCGCCCACGCCAGATCAGCTCACCGAGCAACTGCGGCAGACGACCGGCGAACTCACCGCCGCGCAGGAGCAGGCCGCCTCGGCTGCGATCGAGCTGCACATCTTCAAGACGGCGCAGCGGCTCGGCGCCAACGCGGACACGCTGCTCGACAGCCGGGCGTTCTGCGACGCGATCGACAGCCTCGACACCTCGGATCCCGAGGCGTTCAACAGGGCGGTCGAGAAGACCATCAACGAGGCCCTCGGCCGCAATCCGAACCTTCGCGCCCAGCCTGCGGGCCGATCCGGCGCCGACCTCAACGGCAGATCGGGCGAGAACGGGGCCCGCAAGCGCGGCGAGGGCGGCCTCGCGAGCGCGATTCGCGATCACTACCAGACCTGACACACCAGGGAGAGACCATGCCCGTGACGCTCGCTCAGGCGGCGATCAACACCCAGGCCGACGTGGACTACGCGGTCATCGACAACCTGCGGCGCAACAGCTGGCTGCTGAACAACATGGTCTGGGACGACACCGTCACCCCGGGCACCGGCGGCGGCTCCCTCACCTACGGCTACACGCGCCTGCTCGCCCCGAGCAGCGCGGCGTTCCGCCGGTTCAACGAGGAGTACGTGCCGAACCAGGCCAGCCGCGAGCGGAAGACCGTCGAGCTCCACCCCCTCGGTGGCGCGTTCAACGTCGACCGCAAGCTCGCCAACCTCGGCCCCGCGGCGACCAACGAGATCATGTTCCAGATGTCGCAGAAGCTCACCTCGGTGCGCACGCGCTTCCAGCAGGAGATGATCCTCGGTGACACTGCGGTCGACGACGCGGGGTTCGACGGCCTCGACAAGGCGCTCACGGGCCAGAGCACGGAGTACCTGCCGCTCAACGAGGGCATCAGCACCGGCTACCTCGACTGGTCCCCGGCGACCGTGACCACCGAAGACATCGCCATGACGGCCTTCGATGCGTTCGACGACTTCCTGTCACGGATCGTTGGCTCGCAGACCGGCTCCGGCGACACAGGCGCCGACGGCAGTGTCCCCGCCGGGGTGAAGGCCATCCTCGGTAACACCAAGTCCATCTCCCGCATCAAGTCCCTCGCGCGGCGCGCCGCGCAGTACACCTCCGACCGGGACAGCCTCGGCGTCCTGATCGAGCGGTACGGCGACTGGGTGCTGGTCGACCTCGGCGACCGGGCCGACGGATCGGCCCCCATCATCCCCATCCGCTCGGCGGACACCGACGGCGGCGGCGCGGGCGGCGTCATCAGCGGCCTGACCGACATCTACGCCATCAGCCTCGGCCTGGATGCCTTCCACGGGGCGGCCATGGCCGGTACCCCGCTGGTGCAGACGTGGCTGCCGGACTTCACCGTGGCCGGTGCGGTCAAGACCGGTGAGGTCGAGATGGGCCCGGTCGCCGCGGTGCTCCGCAACACGAAGTCCTGCGGTGTCCTGCGCAACGTGAAGGTGCGGTGAGCCATGCGCTACCAGATCGAAGCTCCCGTCCGGTCCTTCTCCGGCGAGTCCGTCGGGGTGACCTTCTCCAAGGGCACCGGCTACGTCGACGACACCGACAAGGCGGGCCGCGCCGCGCTGGAGTACTTCCGGCGGCACGGCTACGGCGTCGCCCCGGCCAACGAGCAGACCGAGGAAGAGCACGTCCAGGAGACGGGGACGACGCAGCGCGAGCCGGGCGACGGCGACGAGGCGTTCGACCCGGGTGAGCACTCGGTCGACGACGTCCTCGCCTACCTCGACACCGCCGACGAGGACGAGACCGCGCGTGTCCTGGACGCCGAGAAGAACGGCAAGGCCCGTAAGACGATCCTCGCCCGTGGCGAGCAGGAGCAGGGAGACACGAAGTGACTGTCCTCGGCACATTCCGCGGGAACCCCCGCAACGATCTCGGCTGGCTGAACTCGGCCGGCCGCCCCGACCCCGAGGTGACCTTCCACCGGGCGAACCTGCCGCGCACGGGCCTGGACGACGCCGCCACCGCGGCGTCAGGCGTCATGTGCTCGGTCGCCATCTACCTCCAGGACGGCGACCTGATCACCAATCTGACGTTCACCTCCGGCGGCACGGCTGGGGCCACCCTGTCCAACCAGTTCGCCGCCCTCTACAACGGGGCCGGGGCGCTCCTCGCGCAGTCCGCGGACAAGACCTCCGAGGCGTGGGCGGCCGACACCGCCAAGACCTTCGCCCTGGCCACCGCGCAGCGGATCACCAAGTCGGGCATCTACTACGCGGCGCTGTCGGTGACTGCGTCCACGGTGCCTACCCTGGTCGGCTCGGTCGGGGCGAAGCCGTTTCTCACCGGCGAGGGCAACCTCGCCCAGACCTCCGGTTCTTCGCTGACCGGGACGGCTCCGGCCACGATCGCCAACCCTGCCTTCAAGCGGCACGTGCCGCTGGTCATCGCGAGCTGATCGGAGACTGGCATGGGACTGTCGAGCAGCATCTCGGTATCGGCCTCGGCCGAGCAGACCAGCGCGCTCGACCTCGCAACGGGCTCGGCGCCGCTGACGGTCCGGCGGGCCGTTCAGCTGGCGTCGGGCACCGGTGCGGGCAAGGCCGATCGCCTGTTCAGCGACCGGCGCACACTGCCAGCTTCCGCGAGCGAGGATCTCGACCTGGCGGGCGTGCTCCTGGACGCATTCGGGGCCACGATCACCTTCGCCCGCATCAAGGGCCTCTACATCGCAGCCTCGGCGGGGAACAGCAACAACGTCGTCATCGGGGCGGCCTCGTCCAACACGTGGGCGACGCTGCTGAACTCGACCGGCACCGTCACTCTGCGGCCGGGCTCGTTCATCGGCGTGGGCACCGGCACGGCCGACGCCACCTGCTACGCGGTGACCGCCACGACCGGGGACCTACTGAAGGTCGCCAACTCCGGCGGCAGCACGTCGGTGACATACGACGTGGTCCTCATCGGAGCAAGCGCGTAAGGGGGTGCCTGGTGGCCAGGATCTACGCCACGGCGGACGACCTCGAGGACTACACCGGGCAGGCCCCGCCCGAGGACGCCGACCAGCTGCTCGCGCGCGCAACGCGGATGCTGGAGGCAGAGGTCTTGCGGCTGTGCTGGTACGACGTCGACACCGACGGCATGCCCATCAACACGGTCGTGCTGGAGGCGATCCAGCGGGCGGTGTGCGCTCAGGTGCAGTGGTGGGGCGAGCTGGGCGACAGCATCGGCGCGGCCGGGGTGGGCTGGGGCTCGGTGGGGATCGGCTCGGTGAGCCTGTCTCGGTCCGGATCGGCATCCGGCGCCGCGTCAGCCGCTCGTGAAATCGCCCCGCAGGTGGGCGACGAACTGCAAAGCCCGGACCTGACTCCGGACATCTTCCAGCTCGGGGCGGTGTGCAGCTGGTGAGCGCCGTCCCCAACTGGCTGCTGCGGCACCGCATCCAGGTAGAGGCATACGAGGGGTCCGGAGCGTACGGCGACGTGTACGCCTCGCCGGTCACGGTGCGGTGCTTCCTCGACGAGCAGACCCGGATGGTGCGAGCAGCCGACGGAGCCGACACCACGAGCAGCAGCACCGCGTTCTGCCCGCTCGCCACGGTGGCGCCGCCTGGCTCCCGGGTGACGCTGCCGGAGGGCCGGAAGACAGTCGTCATCAACGCCCTGCGCCGAGACGGCGGCGGCCTGGCCACCCCTGACCACCTGGAGGTGCAGCTCGAATGACGCAGTACACGCGCCTCACCTACAACGGCCGTCGCCTGTGGACCAGCGGCGGCCGTCGTCGTGCCGCCCGCGGCCTACAGCTCGCCGCCGAGCATGTGCTGGCGGAGTCGAAGAAGGAAGTCCCCCTCGATGAGGGGACGCTGGAGCGGTCGGGTACGGCGACGGTCGATGAGGCCACGCTCTCCGGTGCCGTCTCGTACGACACCGTTTACGCCCGCCGCCAGCACGAAGAGCTGACCTGGCGGCACGCACCGGGCAGGAAGGCCAAGTATCTGGAAGACCCCATGAACCGGGAACGGGAACGGGTCCTCCAGATCATCGCCGCCGAGATCCGCCGGTGGCTGCGGTGAGCTACACCATCCCCCTCGTCGAGGGCCTGGCGCAGCTCCTCGCGGCCGACGGCATCGGCACCTGGCACGCCAACGGGGCGTACACCGCGGCGGAGGTCGGCATCACGGTCACCGCCGTGCCGGACGCCCCGGACCAGATCATCGCCATCACTCCGTACTCGGTGGATGACAGCAGTGGCACTACCGACGTAGTTCAGGGCATCCAGATCCGATTCCGGGCCGGGCCGGATCCTCGGGTGCTCCTCGAACGCGAGGACGCCGTGTACGAGCTGCTGCACATGCGCGAGCACACCACCCTCGGCGGCATTCACGTGGCCCTGATGTGGCGGCAGTCGCTGGCCTGGATCGGCGCGGACGACCGGGGGCGGCAAGAGCTGACCGCGAACTACTACCTGCGGCCGGTCAGGCCCGCGCCGCTTCTGATCGAAACATGAGGAGGACCGTGCGATGAGCACCCCCACCCCCGTGACTGCCCTGGCCCGCCGGTGGCGGCTCGAGGTCAACATGGGCACCGCTGAGGCAGCGGACTGGCAGCTGTGCCCCGCGATCACCTCGTTCGAGTGGTCGGCCGAGCCCAACCACGAGGACAGCTCCACGTACGACGATGACGGCTGGGCGGGCAACACCAAGACCGGCCAGGCGTGGGAGGTGCAGGCCACGTTCAACCGCAAGACCTCGACGGACTTCACCGCCTACCACCCGGTCCACGAGAAGCTCCGCGCCGTCGCGATGGGCTGGGGCGCGGACTCCGAGGTGCCGGTGCGGTGGATGGACCGCAACGGCCTCCCCGAGGCGTACCAGGGCTCGGCGTTGGTGGAGTGGGCCCCGTCCGGTGGCGAGACCAACGACCTCGATCAGGTCGAGGTGACGCTGACCGGTAACGGACCGCTGTCCCAGATCACCAATCCGCTGGCGGCCTGACGTGGCGGCCCGGTTCGAGGCCCTGGACGAGCTGTTCGACGATGCGCTCGAACTTCCTATCCAGGGCAAGACGTACCGCATCCCCAGCCCGTCCGCAGAGGATGGCCTGCGGGTGCAGCGCATCACCACCCTCGCCGCCCGGCTCGTCCAAGGAGGCGAGGCGATCGACACCACGCTCCTCGACGACGACGAGGAACGCGACCTTCTTCAGCTGTGCCTGGGCCCGGTCTTTGAGCAGCTGCGCGAGGACGGCGTCAACTGGTCCCATCTCCGGCACGCCGGGCTCACGGCGATGTTCTGGATCGTCAGCGGCATCGACACCGCCGAGCAGTACTGGAAGGCGGCTGGGGACCCTTCTCAGCTGGCCCCGAATCGGGCGGAGCGCCGGGCCAAGGCCAAGAAGAATGGATCGGCTGCGGTGAGCGCGACGAAACGACGGGGCTCTACGAGTGGTACGAGCGGCCGCAAGGGTTCCGGGAAAGGCCGAAAGGCCGCGACGACCTGACATGGGCCGCCCTGCTGGAGCAGTGGCCGCTGATCGAGTGCGACCTGCACGAGGTCTACGGCATCGACACCGAGGAGCCCGGCATCCTCCGGGCCCGGTCCTGGCGGTGGCTTCGGCTACGCATCCTTGGCCTCCTCAGCGCTGACGGCCGCCTGTCCCGGCACTTCGCGCCTCCTGACCCCAAGGTCCCCAAGCTGCCGAGGGGAGGCGCATCGTGGCTCTGAGCATCGGCGAACTGGTCGGTTTCATCCGGGCTGATGACTCCGGCTGGCAGAACGGCCTCGACCGCGCTGCGCTCCGCCTCCGCGGCCTCCAGCGCGACGCGGACGGCACCCTCCGCGACCTGCGGGGGCGTTTCGTCTCCGAGGGAGACGCAGCCGGGCGCGGCTTGTCCGACGGCATCCGCGCCCACGCCGATCTGGCCGCCCAGGCCATACGCCGGGTGGGCCCGGCTATCGCCGCGGTCGGGGCAGGTGTGCCGGCCCTTGCCGGGGCCGTCGTGGCGTTCGCCAGCCTGGCATCCGGCGCGGCCGCGGCCGGGCTGGCGGTCAAAGCCTTCCAGCTCGCGGCACAGCCGCAGCTCCAGGCCGTCACGGATGTCGCCGAGCTGGCGGCCAAGGCCGAGGAGGCGGCCGCCAAGGGCGGAGCGGAGGCGGCGAAGGCGCAACAGGAGTACACCGATGCGCTCAACGATCTACCTCCGGCGACGAGGGCGACGGCCAAGGAGTTCGTCGGGCTGAAGAAGGACTACAAGACGTGGTCCGACGAGATGAGCGGCACCACCATGCCGCTGTTCACCAAGGGCATCCAGATCCTCCGTGACCTGCTGCCCACCCTGACCCCGTTCGTGAAGGCAGCGGCCGGAGCCATCGGCCGGTTCCTGGACGATGTCGCCCGTGGGGTGAAGTCCGCGGGCTTCAAGCAGTGGGCCGCGGACATGTCTGCGGCTGCCGGGCCGGCGCTCTACAACTTCCTGACCGTCATCAAGAACCTGGCGATCGGATTCGCCGGGCTCCTCCAGGCGTTCCTGCCCACCAGCGACGGTGTCGAGGGCGGCCTCGTGCGCATGTCCGAGGCATTCGCGAACTGGGGCCAGTCGCTGAAGGATTCGGATGGGTTCGCCGCCTTCATGGACACCGCACGCGAGGGCGCGCAGCTGTTCGGCACACTCGCGGGTGCCGCGCTCCAGGTGTTCGTGGCTCTGTCGCCGCTCATCGGGGTGACTGCCCAGCTTGCGACGCTGCTGGCCGGGGTGATCAACGCGATCCCGCCCAGTGTCTTGTCCGTGATCGCCGTGGGAATCACTTCGATCGCGCTGGGCATGAAGCTGTGGGCGATGTACGGCGCGATCGTGACCGCCGTGACCCGCGGCTGGGCCATCGCGCAGGGCATTTTGAACACGGTCATGGCCATGAACCCGATCGCCCTGGTCGTGCTGGCGATCGCGGCGCTGGTCGCGATCATCGTCGTGGCGTGGCAGAAGAGCGAGGCTTTCCGCAACGTCGTGATGGCGGTGTGGGGCGCGATCAAGTCATTCATCTCTGGTGCAGTCAGCGGGATCATGGCCGCGATCGGCTGGTTCTCCAACATCCCGGAGATGGTCTCGGGCTGGTTCGGGGCCGCGAAGGACTGGGCCGTCGCCAAGTGGAACGCCCTGCTTACCTGGCTGAAGGCGTTCCCCGGCCGTGCTGTCGGCGCGATCTCATCCCTCGGCGGTCGGCTCTCGAGCACTGCCTCCTCCGCCGGAAGCCGCATGGTCTCCGCGATCACCGCAAAGATCAGCAGTGCGATCAGCTGGATCCGCGGGATGCCGGGCCGGGCTGTCTCCGCGCTGGGCAACCTGGGCTCAAAGCTGTACAACGGTGGCCGGTCGCTCATCAGCGGTTTCATAAACGGAATCGTGAGCAAGGCCGGTGACCTGTACAACAAGGCGAAGTCCCTCGTCGGCAAGGTGCGGAACCTCTTCCCCTTCTCACCCGCCCGCGAAGGCCCCTTCTCGGGGCGCGGCTACACCACCTACTCCGGCCGCGCGCTGATCGGCGACTGGGCCCACGGCATCACCCAGCAACAGGGCGCTGTCACCGGCGCCATGGCGCGGGTCGCGCAGGCCGGGCAGGACGCGCTCAACGGCAACGCCCCGGCCCTGACGGTCGGACAGGGCGGCACCGCAGCGCTCACCGCCCCGCGCGCGGGCACGCCCGGCACGCAGGCAGGCGGGGCCGCCACTTCGCAGCAGACCCCCGTGGTGCGGGTCATCGTGGACGCCTCCGATGGGGGCGATGACCTCACCCGCTGGCTCCGCAAGACCGTCCGTGTCCAAGGGCGGGGCAACGTCCAAGTCGCTTTCGGAGGTACCTGATGGCGTTCCCTGACTTGCGCGTCGAGATCCAGGTGGGCGACACCTGGACGGACGTCACCGGCGACACCTTCACCCGGCGGCAGCAGGTCAGCATCAGCCGGGGCCGACGGGACGAGGCGGCCCGCTCGGACCCGGCGCGCTGCCAGGTGGGGCTGAACAACAAGGACGGCCGCTACTCGCCGAAGAACCCGCGGAGTCCCCTCTACGGGCTCATCGGCCGTAACACTCCGCTGCGGGTCACGGTCGCCGGGCAGACGCCGCGGCTGGTCCTGGACGGCTCGCTATCCGGCGTCGTGTCCACCCCGGATACGGCGCCGCTGGACATCATCGGTGACATCGACCTGCGGGCCGAGGTCGAGATCGACTGGACCGCCAGCGACCTCAACCAAGTCCTGATCGGCAAGTGGGACGGGGCGACGAACCAGCGTTCCTACGCGCTGCGGGTCCTCGACCAGCAGCTACTGCTCTCGTGGTCCGAGAACGGCGTCGCGGTCCTGGTCGCCGCCGTGACGCTGCCGACCCTGCCCGACAGGTGCGCGCTGCGCGCCACGTTGGACGCAGACAACGGCACCGGCGGCCGGACGGTCACCTTCTACTGGGCGCGCAGCACAGCAGGGCCGTGGACGCAGATCGGCAATCCAGTCGTGCAGACCACGGCAACCTCCATCTACTCGGGTACCGCACCTCTGCTGGTGGGTTCGCCGGATGCCACGACCAACCCGCCCCGCGTTCCCTTCACCGGTTCCGGCTACCGGTTCGAGGTCCGCAGCGGGATCAACGGCACGGTGGTGGCGAGCCCTGACTTCACCGCGGTGACGCCCGGGGCGGCCTCCTTCACCGATGCGACGGGCCACGTCTGGACCCTGGCAGGCACCGCCACGGTGACCAACCGGCTGACGCGCTTCGTCGGCGAAGTCAGCAGTTGGCCGTCCCGCTGGGGTGTGTCCGGTAAGGACGTGTGGGTGCCGCTGGAGGCATCCGGCATCACCCGCCGCCTCGGGCAGGGTGTCAAACCCCTCGCGTCCACCCTGCGGCGCCGCATCCCCGCCGAGCCCGCGCTGCTCGCGTACTGGCCAATGGAGGAGGAGCGTGAGGCCACCCAGGCGTACAGCCCAATGCCGGGCGTGCAGCCGATGGTGGTCGACGGGATCGAGTTCGCCAGCGATGACACCCTCGCCGGATCGTCCGCGCTCCCCAAGGTCAGCACCGCCGGCGCGATCGGCGCCCAAGTGCCTGTGGGCCCGGACGGGGCGTGGCGGGTGGAATGCGTCTACAAGCTCTCCGACTACCCAGCGGTGGCGGCGACGATCCTGGAAGTGCGCACCACCGGCACCTACGCGACGCTTCGGATCGAGGCACGGCCGAGCAACGTGCGGCTGTACGGGATCACCAGCACGGGCGTGTCCACGATCGTGATGAACATCGCGCCCACCGCCCTGTTCACCGGCGCGTGGAACCGGCTCCAGTTGCGGGCCTCAACGTCCGGCGGATCGACCACCTTTCACTGCAACTGGATCACCATCGGCGTGCAGGAACGCGGCCTGTCCACAGTCGTGCCGGGCGTCACCGCCGGGCACGTCACGTCGGTACAGTGCGCCCCGGGCGCAGGGATCGACCAACGCGACCTGAGCATGGGCCACCTGGCTGTCATGAGCGTCGTACAGTCCACCATCTACGACCTGGCCGACGAAGGATTCGCAGGCGAGACCGCCCACGCCCGGATGCGTCGCCTGTGCCAGGAGGAGGGCGTGCCACTGGTCATCAGCGGCGCCGCCCAGGACACCCCGGCAATGGGCCCCCAGCGGCCGGCCACTCTGCTCGACCTGCTCGGCCAGGCCGCGGACACCGACGGGGGAATCCTCGGCGAGCAAAGAGACCGGCTCGCGCTGCGGTACCGGACGAGGACGAGCCTCTACAGCCAGCCTCCGGCGCTGGCGCTGGACTACCAGGGTCCGGGGCTGGCCCCGCCGTTGGAGCCGCAGGATGATGACGCGGAGGTGCGCAACGACGTCACGGTCCAGCGCATCGGGGGCAGCGCTGCCCGCGCGGTCCTCGAAGCGGGCCCCCTGTCCGTGCAACCGCCGCCCGCGGGCGTGGGCCTGTACGACGAGTCCGTGAGCCTCAGCCTCGCCGCCGATGACCAGGCCGAGCCGATTGCCTGGTGGCGGCTGTGGATGGGCACACAGGACGAGCTGCGCTATCCGAGCGTGCGTGTGGACGTGGCCAAGGCGCCGGCCTTACTGGCGGGTGCGGCGGCCGCGGTGGTGGAGGGCGACCGGCTCACCATCGCCAACCCGCCGCCGTGGCTGCCGCCGGAGACCATCGACGAGATCGCGCAGGGCTACGCCGAGTCGTTCCTGCCGGGCCGGTGGGACATCACCTACACGTGCACGCCCGCGCGCCCGTGGGCGGTCGCGCTCGCCGCTGACGATGCGCTGACCGGCATCGTGTACCTCGCCGACACCGACGGCAGCCAGCTGTCATCGCCGGTGAACGAGGCCGCCACCACTTTGCTGGTAGCCGTGACCGCTGGCCCGCTCTGGCCGACCGGCGGGGCGTACCTGCCGGTGGACGTCATGCTCGGCGGGGAGCGGGTCGCGATCACCGCCGTCTCCGGCACCAGCTCGCCGCAGACCTTCACCGTCGTCCGGTCGGTGAACGGCATCACCAAGTCGCACGCCGCGGGGACCGCGCTGTCTCTCGCGGCCCCCGCCATTGCCGCCCTGTAGGAGGCTCCGTTGACCACGCCTGTTGACCAGTGGCATCCCGCGTTGCCGATCACTGCGGGGCGGCTGAACTACATGCTGGCGCGCCTGTCGGAGATGACGACCGTGAAGAGCTTCGGGGCGCTCGGGGACGGTGCCGCGGACGATGCGCCCGCGATCCAGCTGGCGCTGAACGACGCACGGGATTCCGGCGGCGGCTGGGTGATCGTGCCGCCAGGGGTGTATCTGCTGTCGTCGCTCCCGCTGAGGATCTATCGCAACACGAGGCTGACCCTTTTGCCGGGTGCGGAATTTCGGCGGAACATGGCCGAGACGATGCTCATCAACGGCGACGCGGGGCAGAACTTCGGCGGATACACCGGCCACTCGAATATCACGGTCGAGGGTGGCCTGTGGAATATGAGGGGGACCACAGCGGGGCTGACGGGCAGTGTGATGTGCATCAGCATCGGGCACTGCCAGGACATCACCATCCGCGACCTGGAGGTGCGTGACCTCCCCGGCTACCACGCCGTGGAACTGAACAGCACCAAGCGGGGCGCCATCCTCAACTGCCGGTTCCGCGGGTACGTCGATCCCGGGGCCAGAGACTTCAGCGAGGCGATTCAGCTGGATTTGGCGAAGTCCTCCGGGGTTTTTGGGGGATTTGGTCCATACGATCACACTCCGGCCGAGGACATTTTGATCCAGGGCTGCTATTTCGGGGCGAGCGGTACAGGCGGCACGACTGCCTGGCCGCGCGGAGTTGGCTCCCACAGCGCGACCATCACCAAATTCCACCGCCGCATTCGCGTACTCGGCAACACCTTCGAGTCGGTATTGCAGTACGGCGTCAGCGCGTACAACTGGGAAGATGTCACGGTCACCGGCAACACCTTCTCGTCGTGCGGCTCCGGGGTACGCATCCGGTCCGTCATCGCCAGCGACACCGAGGACACCAAGGACCCGAGCGGGACGCAGACTAACGCCTCCCAGTCCATCAAGAACTTCGCCGTGAGTAGCAACACGTTCCGCTTCGGCGGCGGCTACGACGAGCCGATCGTCGCCCTCGGGGAGACCACGGGGCAGATCCTCAACCTCTCCATCAGTGGCAACTCCATAGACGACTCGACAGCGAACGAGAACGGAATCCGACTGCAAAGGGCCGAGCGGTTCTCCGTGTCCGGGAACACCATCAGCAATGTCTCCGGAACCGCGATCTCAATGGAGGACTGCACCAACGGCAACGTCACGGGGAACGAGATTTACGCCCCGGGCAGTCACGGAATCACTTCCGTCACAACCACTCACACCAGCCTGAACGCCAACTCGATCATGTATCCCGCGAACAACGGGATCCTGGTCCAGGACGGCTCGGACATCCAGGTCAAGAACAACTACATCAAGTCGCCGGGGCGCCAGACCAATAACACCTGGTATGGGATCCGCATCAGCACGAACGCCTCCAGCATTCACCTGACCGGGAACAAGACCCGGCCCAACGGCAGCGGCAACGAGGCCATCAACGGCCTGTCCGTCTCCAACACCTGCACGAACATCGCCCGGAGCGGCAACGACTGGCGTGGAACCCAGTTCACCGGTGGCGCGCTGGCAGACAGCTCCACCTCGCCGGCCACCAGCGCTACCGACCTGACCTGACCGAGAGGAGGCAACCAACATGGCATTCACCTACGTCGAGGTGCGCGATCACGTCCTCAGCCCGGACGAGACACCGGCGCGCGGCCGGACCGTTTTCCTCCCCTCCGGGGTGATCCGCAACGACGATGTGGCGCAAGCCGTCGTGCCGGTCATCGGGACGTACGACAACGAGGGCCGTTGCACGGTCCGCCTCGCCGCGGCGAACGACCCCGATACCGAGCCGGAGGGCCTGACGTACTCGGCAGTCCGCATGGTGCGCGCTGACGATGGCACATGGCTTCCGTCCGCCCCGTTCTCCTTCGAGGTCCTCGCGGCCGACGCTCCTGGCGGCATCGACCTCCCAGAGCGAGCGACGGTCGAGGTCCTGCCCACGCTGATCCAGTACGCGCTTACGGTGGCCGGGGTGGAGCCGAACCCGGCGACCGGAAATGTGCCGCTGACGGCTGCGGACGTGGACGCTGACCCGGAGGGGACGGCCGCGACCGCGGTGTCCGCGCACGTGGCTGCGATGGATCCGCACGGTGACCGACTGGACGCCGCTGGGAAGTATGTCCCGCTGACCGACCCGAGACTCACTAACGCGCGCACGCCCACCGCGCACGCTGGGAGCCACGCGTCCGGCGGCTCAGACCCGCTCACCCCCGCGGCGATCGGCGCGCTGACACAGGCTCTGGCCGACCTGCGGTACCTGCTCCAGACCGGCGGAAGCATCTCCGGCACGCTCTCGATCGCCGGGCTGCTGTCGCTCGCCGCCGGCGCCACAGCTACCGCCGCCGCGGCGGGCAACGTCGCCTACGGGGCGCTCGTGAGCGGCGACGGATTCGACCGGCACCGCATCTACGGCGACGGCAAGCAGGAGTGGGGCCCGGGCAACGCGGCCCGGGACACGAACCTGTACCGGTCCGCGGCCGACACGCTGCGCACGGACGACGGCCTGATCGTCGCGCTGGCCCTCCGGCACCTCGGCAGCACGCTCGGGTTCTACGGAGCCACGGCCGCCAGCAAACCCACGATCACCGGGTCCCGAGGCGGTAATGCCGCTCTGGCGTCGCTGCTCACTGCGCTCTCCACTCTTGGCCTGGTGACCGATAGCACCACGGCCTGATCGCCCGCCCCGTGCCAGTCGGCCGGGCCCCCTTCACACCAGGAGCACTCCCATGCAGCAGATGCCCAGCGTCGGCCGCGTCGTCCACTACGTCAGCCACGGGACCCCGGTCCGTCCGGACGGCAGCCAGGCGTTCACCCAGCAGTGCCGGGCCGCGATCGTGACCGAGGTGGACCCGACGGACCCCGACCGCGTTGGCCTCATGGTCGCCAACCCAACCGGCCAGTTCTTCCACCCGCTCGCGGCTGGCGGCTGCGTCCTCGACGAGGCGCCGGAGGGCGCGCGGGACGGCGGCTCTTGGCACTGGCCGGAGCGGGTGTGACCTCACCGCTTGATTCCTCTCGCCCTGTGCCACCCGGCCCGGGGCGTTCCTTCTTCCCCAGGAGTATCCGCATGGCCGAACCACTGTCCGCTGCCGAGTTCCTCGCCGCGCTCAGGAAGGAAGGCGTGCGCGTCGTCGAGGTCGGCGACTGGCGGCACCACAACCGCAACTCGAAGGGCCCGTGGGGCCCGGTGAACGGTGTCATGGTCCACCACACCGTCACCTCCGGCACGCAGGCATCCGTAGACATCTGCCGCAACGGCTACACGGCCTTGCCGGGCCCGCTGTGCCATGGCGTGATCGCCAAGGACGGCACCGTGCACCTGGTCGGCTACGGCCGGGCGAACCACGCGGGCGGCGGGGATCCGGCGGTCCTCTCCCGCGTCGTCGCCGAGGACTACGGCGACCGGCCCCCGGCCCCGACGAAGGGCAACACGGACGGTACCGACGGGAACCGGCACTTCTACGGCTTCGAGTGCATCAACCTCGGCAACGGCAAGGACGAGTGGCCGGACGCCCAGCTCGAGGCGATCGAGCGGGTGAGCGCGGCGATCTGCCGGGCGCACGGCTGGACGGCCCGTTCGGTGATCGGCCATCTGGAGTGGTCCGCCGACAAGATCGACCCCAAGGGGTTCGGCATGGCCGGGATGCGCGGCCGGATCGCGGAGCGGCTGAAGCACCCGGCGGGCTGGGACAACGGCCAGAGCCAGCCGACGACGTACACGGTGAAGGCGAAGGACACCCTGACCGGGATCGCCGAGGCCCACGGGCTCACGCTCGCTCAGCTCATCGACCTCAACCCCGCGCTGATCACTCCGGGCGACAAGCTCCGGATCAAGAAGTGAGGTAGACCCATGGCACAGTCCGCTCCTGTCGAGGCGAAGGTGAAGGCCGCGACCACCGCGACCTTCCTCGTCTCGCTCGTTCTCGCCGTCCTCAACTCGGTCGCGGCGGACGAGTCGCTGCTCGATCCGTTGCCCGGCTGGCTCCAGGTGATCGTCATCGCTCTCGTCCCGCCTGGGATCGCCTTCCTCACCGGGTACCAGGCGCGGCACACCTCGCGCGGCCCGTCCGCCTTGTAGGAGGCCCTGTTGGACGCCACCGCCGCTACCGCCCTCGGCGCTCTGCTCGTCGGCCTCGGCGGGCTGGCTACAGCGGTGGTGACGTTCCTGGGGAAGCGGTCTGAGAACGCGATCACTGGCTATACCAGCCTGACTGACCAGCTCCAGGAGGAGCTGGCAACGAAGAAAGTCGAGCTGGCCGAGAAGAGCGCGGCCCTGGCTGTCGAGGCCGCAGAGCGGGCGAGGGCCGAGGCGGAGAACGCCCGACTGCGCGGCATCATCACTCAACTCGGAGGCTCCCCGTGACCCGCACTCAGCGAGCTCTCGCCCAGCGTTGGCGCACGATCGCGCTCGCGTGCTGGCTGGTGGCGATCAGCGGCGCGGTGCTGCTGGTGTGGGCGCGCATAGACTCCGCCGACCGCCGCGGTGACCATCTGGCGGCGGAGGCCGACCGGCGGGGCACAGCGGTCAGCACGCTGGCCGGGGACGTGCGGGTGCTGCGGGCTCAGATCCAGGCCAAGGGCGACACCCCGAAGGCGCCAGACCCCACCCGTGCGGTGGAGGATCTGCCGGCGCGGGCGGAGGTGCCGGTGCCGATCCCGGGCCCGCGCGGGCCTGAGGGGAGCCCTGGGCGGGCGGGTCGGGATGGGACGTCGGGCAGCCCTGGCCCGTCGGGACCGGCGGGGTCTTCGGGCAAGCCTGGTTCCGACGGGGCCGATGGGTCCGATGGCGCGGCCGGGCAGCAGGGCGAGCGTGGTCCGGCCGGTCCGCAAGGCCCCCCGGGTCCGGCGGGCGCGGATGGGCAGGATGGCGCGGACGGCCGGGCCGGGCAGGATGGGCAGACGTGCCCGGATGGATACAGCCTCCAGCCGCCGCCGGATGATCCGGATGCGCTGGTGTGTAGGAGGGACGGAGCCCCTGCGCCCGAGCCCAGTCCGGCGTTGACGCCACCAGCCGCACTCGCCCCGGACCGACGCCGCCTCTGATGATCGATCGCCCCCTCTGGCCTTCGTGCCGGAGGGGGCCTTTCGTCATGCCCGGGAAGCACGACGGCCCCCGCCGAAGCAGGGGCCAATCGGCCATACCGCAGGAGCCGTCCAGCGGTACCGTTCTGAGTGTCAGCACAGAACGGAGTTCAGAATGCCATACGGCACTGACGAACACACCGGTGGAGTTGGACAGCGCATCGCCGAGCTGCGCGCCGTCCGCGGCTACTCACTACGTCAGCTCAGCCAACGCGCTCACGTCTCCGCCTCCATGCTCTCGATGATCGAGAAGGGAGACCGGAACGCCAGCGAGGTAATCGTGGCCGCCGTCGCCCGCGCCCTCGACGTGGGCGTCTCCAACCTGCGCGGCCAGCCCTACCGCGAGCAGCTCCAACAGGACCGCATCGACCGTATGATCGAGCCCCTCGGAGGGGCCCTCGACAACTGGGACTTGGCGCCGGACCCGGCTGCGCCTCCGCCGCGCCCGCTGGCGGAGCTCCGCGCCGCCGTGGCGGACACGGTCGAGATGCGCGCGGCCGCCAACCTCGGCGGGCTGGCGGAGAACCTGCCGCCGCTGCTGGCCGAGATCGTTCATGCGATCCACCTCCACGACCAGCCCGGCCGGACCCGGGAGGAGTTGCACGGGCTTCAGGCCGAGGCAGCCCGCGGGGTGTGGCGGGTGGCGTACCGGGTTGGGGAGATGCACCTTGCCCGGCTCGCGCTGTCCCGGATGGCGCATGCCGCAGTGCAGTCCGGGGACCCCCGGCAGGTGGCGGTTGAGCGGTGGATGCGTGCCCAGACGTCGGTGGAGAGCGGCCGGCCGGGCGTCGATGTTGGTCTGCGCCTGGTGGATCAGGCGCTTCGCGACCTTGACGACGACGGCAGTCCGGAGACCCGTGCAGTACGGGGCGCACTACACCTCAAGGGGTCGATCCTGGCGTCGAGGCGCGGCGACAAGGATGGGTCGGACGCATGGCTGGAGGAGGCGCGGGGGATCGCCCGGGAGACCGGGGAGACACGGACCTATGAGCTCACGTTCGGTCCGACGAATGTGGAGCTGCACGCGGTTGCTGCTGCGGCCGACCGGGATAAGCATGGGCTGGCGCTGAAGCGTGCGGCGAAGGTGCGGATCCCGGAGGACTATCCGCCGGGCCGGGCTGGGCACTTCTACATCGACCTGGCGCGGGCTCAAGTGTGGACGGCGCGGCACGATGAGGCGTTCGCCTCGCTGGTGAAGGCGCGGGAGGTGGCGCCGCAGATGACGCGGCATCACCCGCAGGTGCATGAGACGGCTGCGGCGTTGCGGCGGGCTCGGGCGCGAGTGTCAGATCCGCTTCGGGATTTCTCCCTGTGGTGCGGCGTGTAGCGCACTGATCACTGTAGGTCAAGGACCCTGGTGTTCACAGTCTGTGGACGCCAGAGTCTTGCCGCGTCGGCACGATGTGACGGTCAGCACACAAACCCGTTGCATGGAGCCGACCATGACGACCAACACCCTGCCCTGGACGCCACCCGCCGCTACGGACGTCGAGCCGTTACGCGTAGGGGAGTCGTGGGACGCGGTCCGCGTCTCGCCGCCCGTCGGTGAACGCGCCCTCGCCCTCCTCGGCGACGACACCGGTGCTGTCATCCAGGACGCCCACGGCACCTTCTACTGGCTCGTCGCCATCGGCTCCGCCGCCAGCTGGCACCTCCGCGGGACCCGCGTCCTGTGCGAGCTGGTCGACGAGGTCACCTACCTCGGTGTGCCCCCGGCCGACTGGCACGACGGCCCCCGCATCCACTGGCGCGTCCCGCTCGGCCCCGACCGCTACCTCACCAACGCCCGACTCCTGTGGGAGGCCCTGGCCGCCGCCGACCACGCCGAGCTCGGGCCCCGCGTCGAAGGGCGGCAGCTCTGTTTCCGCTGCCAGCTGCCGACGGATGAACCGGTGATCGTCGGCCAGGAGCACGGTGGCAGCCTCGGCGGCGGCATCATCTACGCCTGCCCGACCCACGCCCCGGACTACCAGCGGCACGACCCGCTGGTGCTGCTGGACGCGCTGCGCTGCGGCCCGGAGGCCGGAGCCTGATGACCAGCAAGCAGACCACCGCCCTGCCCACGGCAGAGCAGGAGTGGCGCACAGCAATCGAGCACGCCGCGTGCTGCCTGGCGTGCCAGACACCGGCCGCCATGTGCGAGACGGGCGAGGCACTGCTCGCCGCGTACAGCTCCGCCGCTCGGCAGGCCCGGTCAGGTGATGCCGGATGAGGCACCGCCGGCAACCCGTCACGGTGCGCGCCGCCCTGTGGTGCTTCCGGGCAGCCCGCGCCGGTGTGGTCCTCGGCGCGATGCTCGGCGTCTTGGCCGCCGTCGTAGCCCTGTGCATCGCGGGCGATCCGTCCACCCCATAGACCGGGTGGGCCGTCGGCGGTCCGGGGATCCCCCGCCCCGGGCACGGCTTCGCGCTGGCGGCCCGCCCTCCCAGGCACCCTGCGGTCGGTGCAGCCAGTCACGGCCGCCGACCGCAGGGCAGGGACTCCGGCCCCGAGATGGGGCTCGCGGGGCGGAGTCCCCACACGAAAAGGCCCCCGCCCCGGATCGCGCGCTTGGACGGCCAGCGACCGGGACGGAGACCGTGCACCACCCCACTCAGAGAGGCAGGCACATGGCCGAACGTACGGCATTACTGGACGACGCACAGCGACAAGGCGTCACCCAGACCGTCATGGATGCCAACCCCGACATGACGGCCGAGATGGCGGGCCGCATCGTCGACGAGGCAGCCAAGTTCGTCCTCACCGCCGCGGAGTTCCCGCAAGCGGCACTGACACCGTCACGGGTCGTCGACGAGGGATGGCATGCCCTCATCCTCCACACCCGCCTGTACAAGGCACTGTGCGCGCGGCGAGGAAACTATGTGGAGCACGCGCCGGGCTACGACCCGGAGAACTACGATCCGGCGATCCTCACACGTACGCAGGCCATGATGCGGGAGGCGGGATTCACCCCCGACGAAGAGCTGTGGACAGCGCCGGACAAGCCCCTCGTTGCCGTGGCGGCGAAGTGCCAGCACTCAGACGACGGCGGCCCGATCGTCATCATCCCCAAGCCCAAGGGCTGACCCGCCCCGTAAGCTGCGGACCGGAAGAGAGGAGCACACCGATGGAGTGGATCGACCCGAGGTACGCCGAGCTGGTCGCCGCCATGCGGACCGCTCAGGCGGAGGCCGAGGACGACGCGACCGAGGCCGGCCGTCTTCAGGGGTTCATCGTGCCTGACTCCAACCCCGGCCCGCTGCCGCGCTGAATCGGGCCACAGCCCGAGTGAAAGGGTGGGCGGCCGGACCGACACGCGCCAGCTGCCCACCCACGCTCCCCCCGGCCGCCCGCTGACGGTGAGGACGGACCGGCCGGGGTGGGGCTTTGCATGACTGTCTGGAAAGCAGCGGAGCCCCGTGAAGATTTAGCGCACGGTCCCTAGCGCCTGTTGGGTTATGGGTGTTAACTGCCGTCCACAGCTTTGAGAGAATCAAATGTAGCAACACGTTCCGGCCACGGACGGGAGTGCTCGCGCATGCCCAATGCCAGCCCAGCCAGCCCAGCCAGCCCCGATGTACTGCGCCAGCAGGTCGGCGAACTGCTGCGCCGCTGGCGCGAGCGCGCCGGGATCTCGGTGGAAACCGCTGTATCGGAAACCGCCCTGAGCGCTCCATCGCTCTGGCGCTGGGAGGCCGGCACGCTGCCGAGGAAACCCAAAACCGACACGATTGAGGCTCTGCTGCGGCTCTACGGGGCAGCCGACGACGAGATCGCAGCGATCCTCGACCTCGCCGAGAAGGCGGCGGCGCGCCCCTGGTGGCACCCGTACCGCTTCCAACTGCCGGGCTGGGTACAGGCGTCCATCGCCTATGCGGAGTCCAGCACAATGATCCGGATCTACGCCCCCCACAGGATCCCGGACTTGCTCCAGACCCCGGGCTATGCCCAGGCGCGTGGGTGCGACGAGGTGGGCCTGAGTCTGCTTGCTCGTCGGCAGGCAGTGCTGCACCGCGCCACCCCAGAGCGTCCGCGCCTGTGGGTCATCCTGGACGAATCGATCTTTTGCCGGTCGGTGAGCGGCGATCCCGAGGTGCTGTGTGAGCAGATCGATCACCTGATCTACCTGACGTCTCGTCGACGATTCACCCTCCAGATCGTGCCGCTCACCACCACCGGACAGCCAGCGGCAGAGCCGTTCACGATCTACCGCCTGGCGCCGCAGGAACTGCCCGATGTCGTTTGTCGTGAAGTTTTGGACGGCGGCCAGTTCACCGATGACCGCGACAGCGTCGGTGTCTACCGCGTGGCGTGGGACGCATACGCCCGCGCTCTCTCGCCCATGGACTCGCTGGCACTACTCAAATCCATACATGCGTAAGGGGGCACTAATGACTGCACATCTCGATGGAAATGCGGCGAGGCTCTACAACCGGTATTTGGAGGGCAAAGACGCGCATCCGGTGGATGACGCTGCCGCACAGGCCGTGATGGAGGTGGCGCCATGGGTGCAGCGCGTCGCCCAGCACAACCGCGGGTTCCTCCGCCGATCTGTTCACTACCTGGCCGGTGAGGTCGGCATTCGCCAGTTCCTCGACATCGGCGTCGGCATGCCGCAGTCGCCAAACGTCCACGAGATCGCCCAGAGCTACGCTGCCGACGCCAGGGTCGTGTACGTCGATCACGACCCCGACGTCATCTCACACTGCCGGGCAATGATGGATTCCACACCTGAGGGCATGGTTGAGGTGCTCGAGGGGGACGTCACCAGACCCCAGAGCATCCTGGGTGCCGCAGAGACGCAGCGCACGCTCGATTTCACCGAGCCCATCGCTCTACTGCTCGTCACCGTGCTGCTTTTCGTCCCGGACGATCAGCATCCCCGCCCGGCAGTGAAACGGATCATCGACGAGCTGCCCAGCGGATCGCATTTCGTTTTCGCTCACGCCACTGCCGATTTCGCTCCTACGGAGGTCGCGGAGATCGCACGCATCTATGCCGAGGCCGGGGTGAGGACCCAGGTGCGCACCGAAGCCGAAGTTCAGCAATTTTTCACTGAGAACGGCTTGGAGCTGGTTGAGCCCGGCATGGTGACCACGAATGCCTGGCGGCCGACCGAGAGTGAGCCGTTCACGACACGCATCGAGTCTGGCGTGTGGGCCGGAGTTGCCCGTAAGCCGTAAGACGTGGTCTCCCGGACTCCCCCCGTTGGCGGCGGGCGGGGCGTCCTCGCGAGCGTGCCGGAGCCTTGACAGGGTGGCCCCCCTCACAGGGCTTCGGCACACGGCGCCCCCAACTCATTGCGAGTTGGGGGCGCGTCCTTATTGGGGCATCGACCTGGGGAAATGCGAAGCGGATTGGGAGCGGATTGGGAGTGGATCTTGAGAATCGGTACGACGCGAGAGGTCGCGAAAGGTCGCGAGAAGGCGTTAAGCGTCAGACGTCTGCGCAGGTCCGAGGCTGCGCGGTCCCCTAACCAGCAGACCTCGAAGTTACGCGCCCGCTCTTACAAGGCAGATGTCGGCGGTTCGAACCCGTCTGCGCCCACCAGCACGAAGGCCCCCAGCCGATGACGGCTGGGGGCCTTTGACATCCGCAGATGACATCAACGCTGTCGGCCGCCGAGCGTCCAGCAGCAGCCTTCTACGAGAAAGCCCCGGTCGTCAGCGGGGGTTCGGGAACTCCGGAGCGGTCTGGGCGGGGGACAGCCGTGGGAGTGGATCTTTCCGTGCTGCGTCCGGGGCCTGACCTGCGGAGAGGGGGCAGGTGGCGGGCGATGGCTGTGATCGTGGGACGGGCGGATGGGACAGGGACGTGGCCTGCTGAATGGGTTGAGTGTTTTCCCGCTTCGGAGGTGCACGTTGATGGAACTGGACCCGTTTGCTTGCTGGCACAACCGGTACGCCCGCACAGATCGGGATGCCCACGGTGGGGATTCCGGGCCGGTCATGGATCCCGGCGCGTGCCGCAGGGCGCGCCGTGTCGGCGGCCTGATCCTGCCTTTGCTGGCCTTGGCGACCGCGGGATCCATCACCGCCGCCGGTCCCGCATCCGCCGTGGTCCCGGCAGCCCACCCGCGGGCCGTCATGGCGGGTACCCCGACCTGCGGGGGCTTGCCCGCGACGATCGTCGGCACGAAGGGCAACGACAACCTCGTGGGCACCCCGGGCAACGATGTGATTGCCGCGCTGGGCGGGGACGACCGTGTCGACGGCCTCGGTGGCGACGACGTCATCTGCGGTGACGCCGGCAACGACATCCTCTCCGGCAATACCGGCAACGACACCATCCTGGGCAGCTACGGCCGCGACAGCCTCGACGGCGGCGTCGGCGGCGACAGTCTCCACGGCGGCAAAGGTGACGACGCCCTCTACGGCGGTGACGGCGACGACGGTCTCTTCGGCGGCGAAGGCAACGACGACCTCTACGGCAACGCCGACAACGACGACCTGTCCGGCGAGGCCGGCGGCGACGACCTCTTCGGCGGCGATGGCAACGACGACCTCGACGGCGGTCCCGGCTTCAACTTCAATAACGGGGGTCCCGGCACCAACACCTGCGCCAACCCCGCCACCGGGCCTGGCTGTCCTGTTTGATGACCCGCTCCGTCGTTCGCCCGTCGCCCGGAGCTCCTGGAAGAGAACCTGTTCCGGCTGGGGCACCTCTTCTCGTGTGCACGGGGAGAGGGGGCCGGGGAGCTGCTGTCCGGGGCGGACGGCCCGCCTTCACCGTCCCGCTCCGTGCTGATCACCGCTTCCACATCGTCTACCGCACCTGCGAGGGAGACGACGGACGGACTACCTTCTGCACCACCCCGGTTGGCCGGAGCTGGTCGCCGCCGCGGACAGCCGCATGCCCGGCGACACCACCACCGATCCCCACGCCCGGCCGGCTCGGTGGCTGCCGGGCTGGCCCCCTGATCGGCTGGCCCGGTTGCGTGGCCTCTCACTACGGTGAGGGGATGTGCTTCTACGCCATGACCTACTACAAGCTGCACTACGCGTGTGTCGTGCCGCGTCAGTTTCAAGCAGCATCCGGGTCGGGCGGCGAAGGACCGCCCGTGCCCTCACTGCGCCCGGCCGCTGGTGTGCGCGGGCCATGACTTCGCGCCGCCGCGGAAGCATGACGTCCGGGGGTGGTCGGTGGTCGCCGAGGTGCTGGGCGAAGGGCTGCGCTACGAGGGGCTGTCGGCGTGCGGCTGCGGCAAGGAGCCGAAGCCCCGTCCGCGCACCCGCCCCGAACTCCGGCGGTACCGGGCCCTCGCCGCCAGGTCAGGGCTGTCCCTGTCCGCATTGTTGCACCAGTAATAACTCCGCTCATGAGTCCAAGGTGTACGCATTGTGCGGGATGCCCAGTTTCCAGGCGCTGTCGAATGCCTTGGTGCATAGAGCTGCCACCTCGGGGTCGGTGCTCATTTCATTGCCGACCCAGCCGCCGTCCCCAGTGAAGTGGTTGAACAACGCGGTAGTGCTGTCGAAGATCCAGCAGTCGTTGCCCGGCAGCGCCAGGCCGGATGCGCGGGGGCGAGGCAGCCAGCGCACATCTTCTCCAGCTGCGATGTTCTGCGGAGTACCCTCGTGTTCAAATCGGATGTACTCGGTGACCGGTTCGGAGACGATTCGTACTCGGCGGAGCCTCACCCCACGTGCTGAGGTGGCTCGCATCAGGTCGAGCCAGCCGGCTTTGCTTGCGGCATCCTGAGCGGGCCCCCATTCGTCGGCCCGCCACTTCTCGATGTCGGCCTGCTCCTCGGCCACCGCATATTGATCACGCATTTCCAGGTGGTAGGCAGATTCATGGCAGGCGTCGAAAAGTCGGGCCCAGCCTTCGGCGTCAAGAGACTCCATTCACGTCATCCTTCGGCACGTAGGAAAACAGAGAAGCCGCCAGGCGGCGTCCGTGGTGACCGGGACGCATGTGGCCTGTTGCTCCCAGACCTCGGCCGGGATAACCGGTGCCGCGGTACGGCGTCGAACACCGGACGCCACGTGGGCGTGAGCGCGCCGGATGCCGCTCCTGCCAATGCGCTGCCACAGGGCTTCACTTCCCCTTGGGCGGCTGACTGTCGTCCGGCGGGGGCGGCGGCGGGGTGTCCACGGTTTGATCGGGGCGGGGTCGCCCTTGTGCTTGAGCTGTGCGGTCACGCACAGTTCACCTCCTGAGAAGGGGCTTTGTGTATGTGCGGTTCTCTGTGGTCCGTCCGGTGGTTACTGGGTGGGCCGCCGGTGCCGTCGTCCGGTGGACGAGGGACCGGACCGCCGATGGCCCACCCGGTCTAGCGGGCCGGGTCTCCGGCCAGGCAGAGAGCCACGACTGCCACGGGTGCCCCGGCCATCGCGGCCACGACTACGGCCGCACGAGCGGCGCGGAACATACGGAGCGCGGTGCTACGCATCGCTGTTCCTCCTCTGCCTCTGCTGGTGCATGACGGCGTTGAACGCCTCGAGCAGGGTCTCGCCCCGCTCACACACGGCGCCTCGCGTCCGGCATGCGTGGCAGCCCGCGGCGTGTTCGATGGCCGCCCGCCATGCCTGCTCCGCCTCCGTGGCGGCGTGCGAATCCTGCTGCGTCGTCATCGTGCCTCGTCCTGGTGAGGCGCGTGCCGCGTGCCGACAAGCCGGGCCACTGTGTCGGCGGGGTAGTCCTGCGCGTGCTGAGGGCAGGCGTAGGTGGTGCCCCCGCCGATGCTGCCGCCGTGCTCCTCGGCGACGATGACGGGCTCGTCGGTCGGCAGCTGACAGCGGTAGCAGAGCTGCCGCCCCTCCGGCACGGGGCCGAGGGCTTCGTCCGCTGCTTGAGCCAGGGCGCGGTGCAACTGCTGGGCGTCGGTCAAATACCGGCCGGGGGCGAGGGGAATTCGCCAGTAGCTGTACCGGTCGGCAGTCCATGTAGCGGGCGGTACGCCGAGGAGCGTGCTTTCGTCAAGCAGGGAGGTGAGGACGGAGACTCGACGAAGGCACCAGCTGCGGGCGGTGTCGACCGCGATGAGCCAGTAGACCTTTCCGTGAAGGTCGTCCTGGATGACGGCTCCGGACCGCGCGTCGAGCAGTTTTAGGGCGCGGTCAGCGATGGCAGTGGGTGCGGATACCGCGTCCCAGTGATGGCCGACCTCCACCATCTCTACGTCGGTGGTGTTCGGAGGTGCCCATGAGTTCAAGGGGTCTGCTGTCATTCGGCTCGCCTTGGTCGCGGTGATCTTCACAGAGGACGACAGGCCACACGCGAGTCCGGTCGGGAAGGGTACGGACACAAGTTGCCCCATCTGCCGTGTCGGTGCGGACAGATGGATGGTTCTCCGCTTGAAGGACCGCAAGTGACCCAGTGAGGGTCAGTGGGTGCTACTCCCCGGCGTGACACCATTCTGCGAAACTGCTGAGGCTCTCTGCATCTCCGCGCCGCAGGCGGCGCAGCGTCGCGGCGTCCTCACGTACCCATGGGTGATCACGTGTGTGCTGCGGGGCAATACGGCGTGCGACCTTCAGTGATTCGAAGGCATCGCGCGCCAGCCCGGTCCACAGCTGAGCACGAGCGACCTCGATGTAGAACCCGCTCCGGCGTTCGGCTGGCAGACTCTGCGGCGGGGCCCACTCGTTGGCGACGTCGAGTGCTCGGCGCACGTGGTCATGGCCGAGACTGACCGCGACTGAGACCTCGTGGATACGGACGCTTTCCGGCCCGAATGCGGTGCCCTGGTAGACGCTCTCCGGCACCGCGTCGCCCAGGCGTCGGGCCTCGAAGAGGTGGAAGTTCGCGGCTTCCACGAGACCGGCGCGTCCGGCGATGACCGCGGCTCGCATGTTCAGAGTGCCCCTGGCCGCCACAGTGGCATCGTCATCGCCTACTGGTGCGGCGTCCAGCGCGGCCTCCAGAGCACGCAGCCCCGGAGCGAACGCCCTGGCTGCGAAGAAGGTCTCCGTTCGAACGTACGCGACTGCCGCGACCAGTAGCGGGTCTCCGGCATGCGGTGCCACCCACCGCATCAGGTCCACGAGGCGGGCGGACAGGTCTCGGGCGCCATACTTGTACGCCACTGCGTCTGCTGTTCGGAGCGCGGATACCAGCAGACCCGCGATTTCGGCGCGCTCCTTGGCCGGGGCAAGGTGGTTGGCGCGGATCAGTTCGCCAATGAGCTTCGGCGCGTGACGGGCGATCCGAACGTATTGCGCGGCCAGGCGCCAGGTCACCGCTTCGTCCACCGCGATCCGCAGGTCGGCCAGTGGGCGGACCGGCCCGTCGTCCGGTCCCTCGTACGCGGCGATCTCGGCCGACAGCGACGGCATGGCGGCATGGACCCGGGCATCGGCCTGATCCCGGCTGCCTAACAGGCGGGAGGTGTCGACTCCGAGCGCGGCAGCTAACGCTTCCACGACGCCGTCGCTCGCGCCCCGTGCGCCCCGCTCGATCTTTCGTAGCGTGCCGACGTGCACGCCAGCGGCGTTCGCAAGTTCTTGCTGTGTCATTCGTGCGACGCGACGGCGGTAGGCCACGCGTTGACCGAATGTGAGGGCGTTTGCAGTGGGCATACGGGTGCTCCGTTCGGTGCGTCCACTCCGAACGGTAGCGAGCGGTTATGCGACAGCGGGGCAGTTCGCCTTATGCGACGGTCAGTCGCAGGAGATCGTGCAGCGAGTCGATCTGCCAGTCGGCCGCAGCCGCCTCCGCTGTGCCTGCCCACAGATGGCCCCACGGACCGCGTCGAAGATGCGCGACGCGCAGGCCGGCGGCCTCCGCCGGCCGTACGTCGTTCGCCGGGTGATCACCTACGTACAAGGTCTCGAAGGGTGCCGTTCCCGAGAGTTCCAGGAGATGAGCGAAGAACTGCGGATCGGGTTTGGAGACGCCCCATTCCCCCGATGTGGCGATCGCGTCAACAGGCAACTCGAGGCGGCGCAACAGTTCCCCCGCACGCGCCGTTTGGTTCCCGGCGACAACGACGCGAATGCCCGTCTCACGGAGTGTGACGAGTGCCGGACGCACATCGGGGTAGAGATCGTCCTCGGTCAGCTGCTCGCCCAACCCAGCCGTCTCCATGGCGGCTCGTTCGACGGCGATGTCGATGTCCGGCCGGATGAGCCGCAGTGCCTCGGCGTTATCGCGGCCTTGGGCGACGACCGCGCCGACAAGGGCGGAGAGGGTGTGACGGGGAATGCTCAGCCAGTCGGCCCATGCGGCCCACCCACGGTCGTCCCGGATCAAGGTCTCGCCGATGTCGAGGGCCACAGCGCGGATCATGCGGGCAGCCTAGCCACCGAGCCGTGGATGCCGGTGAGCAGTAGCATCCGGAGTCTGCACATGGACCTCACCGATGGCACGGTGCCGCTGGTGCGAGGCGAGTTGGACAGAGCCCTCGCCGTCTACGAGCCCTCCGGCCTGATCGGGGTGTCCTGCATCGCGCAGGGCAGCGACAGTCTGTTCGCGGACGCGGTGCTGGCTGCCGGTGGGCGCCTCGTCGTGGTGATTCCGTCGCGGGACTACCGGCAGGCGAAGGTGAAGCCGGACCATGCCGAGACGTTCGACCGATTGCTGGACGCGGCGGACGAAGCGCTGGTGATGCCCCACGCGAACCGGCAGGCGTACGAAGCGGCGAACGCCGTGCTGCTGGAGCGTGCCGACCGTCTGGTGGCCGTATGGAACATGCAGCCGCCCACCGGAAAGGGTGGGGGTACGGCGGACGTGGTGCACGAGGCGCGTGCGGCGGGCGTTCCCGTGGACGTCGTGTGGCCGGACGGGGCCTCACGCCGGGCGTGAGGAAGCTCCTCCGGTCCGGACCGGACGTCCGGCTGATCGCGCGCCCGCGATGCTGAGCAAGGGGAAGACGTGGCCCGGTCCTCGGGGCACAATCCCTGCCTATGGCCATCGAGTACCGCAAGCGCCCCACGATCGACTACCGCAAGCCGCCCAGGACTCCCGCCGCCCCGGCCGCCGGGGTCAGTCCGGAGAAGGTCGCCGCTCGGGCTCCCGGGCTGGTCAGCCTGTACAAGACGGCTGCGGTCTCGTTGGCCAAGCACCGGGTCGGTGGGCAGCGGGCCGCCGTGTATCTGGTGCTGGACCGGTCCGGGAGCATGCGTCAGTACTACCGTGACGGTTCCGTGCAGCGCCTGGCGGAGCAGACGCTCGCCCTCGCCGCCAACCTCGATGACGACGGGGTGGTGCCGGTGGTCTTCTTCTCCACGGACATCGACGGGACCGCGGAGATCAGCCTCGATGCCTACCGGGACCGGATCAATCCGCTGCACGACTCGATGGGGCACATGGGGCGGACCAACTACCACCTGGCCATGCAGGCGGTGATCGACCACTACCAGGCATCGGGGGCCCAGGACCCGGCCTTCGTGGTGTTCCAGACCGATGGTTCCCCGACGTCCAGGACCGCGGCGGAGCATGTGCTGTGCACGGCCGCGCGGTTGCCGATCTTCTGGCAGTTCATCGGCTTCGGGCACGACGAGTTTCGCTTCCTGCGCAAGCTGGACGAGCTGCCGGTGCCGGACAAGCGCGTGGTCGACAACGCCGGGTTCTTCGCCGCCGGGGCGTCCCCGAAGTCGCTGTCCGACGAGGGGCTTTACGACCAGCTGCTCCAGGACTTCCCGCAGTGGCTGACCGCCGCCCGGGCCGCGGGCGTGGTGAGCGACCCTGCGCGGCGCTAGCCCTCCGGGCTGCCGCCACGCATCCCTTTCGGCGCATTGAAGCCCTCTCCGGTCCCCCGGACCGGAGAGGGCTGGCTGAAGGGGCTAGCGGTTGGTGTCGCGGGAGAACATGGCACGCGCCCAGAGGTAGCCGACGAGGGTGAGGCCGAGGCACCAGGCCAGGGCGGCGTAGCCGCTGTTGCCGATCTCCGTGCCCATCAGCAGACCGCGCAGGGTTTCGATGAGCGAGGTGAAGGGCTGGTACTCGGCGAACCAGCGCAGTCCGGTGGGCATGGACTCCGGAGGCACGATGGCGCTGCCGATGAAGGGGAGGAACTGGAAGGGCAGCGGGATGTTGCTCGCGGTCTCCGGGGTCTTGGCGACCAGGCCGACCCCGGCGGCGAGCCAGGTGAGCGCGAGGGTGAGCAGGGTCAGCAGACCCGTGGCGGCGAGCCATTCGAGCGGGGTGGCGTCCGGGCGGAAGCCGACGAGCAACGCGACGGCCACCACGAACACCACGCTGATCATGGTCTGGATGACACTGCCGACCACATGGCCGGTGAGGAACGCCGCACGCGAGATCGCCATCGTACGGAAGCGGTTGACGATGCCCTCGGTCATATCGACGCAGACGCCGACCGCCGTGACCATGGCCCCGGAGGTCGCGGCCATGAGGATGATGCCGGGGGCCACATAGTCGATGTAGTCACCGCCACCGGTGGACATGCCCTCGATACCGGTGCCCAGCGCCGAGCCGAACGCGTAGGTGAAGAGCAGCAGCATCATCACGGGCATCACGACGACCGAGACCGTCATCGACGGATAGCGCAGCGCATGCTTCAGATTGCGCCGCAGCATCGTCATGGAGTCGCTGACCGCGTAGGACAGGGAGGTCATCGGGCGTTCTCCTTCGGCGAGGTGGCCGCGTCGCCGGACCGGGGCCGGCCGGTGAGGGTGAGGAAGACATCGTCGAGGTCGGGGGTGTGCATGGTCAGGGACTCGGCCGCGATCGAGGCGCTGTCCAGTACGTCGAGGACCGCACGCAGAGTGGGGATGCTGCCGTCGCTGGGAATCTGGAGGGTGAGCGATTCGGTGTCGCGGGTGACGGCGCCGAAGAGCGCGGTGGCCGCGTCGAGCCGGTCCGGGTCGGCGAACCGCACCCGGAGATGACCACCGGGGATACGCCGCTTCAGCTCCTCCGCGGTGCCTTCGGCGACCAGCGTGCCGTGGTCCAGGACGGCGATGCGGTCGGCGAGTTGGTCCGCCTCGTCCAGATACTGGGTGGTCAGGAAGATGGTGACGCCGTCGTGGGCCACCAGTTCGCGGATGATCTCCCACATGGTGCGACGGCTGCGCGGATCGAGGCCGGTGGTCGGCTCATCGAGGAAGATCACGCGCGGATTGCCGACGAGGGTCATCGCGAGGTCCAGTTTGCGCCGCATCCCGCCGGAGAAGGTGACCACGGGCTTGGCGGACACCTCGGTCAGATCGAAGCGGCGCAGCAGTTCGGCGGTGCGGCGGCGGCCCTCGCGGCGGTTCAGATGGTGCAGATCCGCCATGAGCATCAGGTTCTCCTCGGCGGTCAGCAGATTGTCCACCGCCGAGAACTGCCCGGTGACACCGATCGCGGCGCGTACCGCGTCGGCGTCGTGGACCAGGTCGTGGCCCGCTATCCGTGCTTCGCCCGCGTCGGCGCGGACGAGGGTGGACAGGATCTGCACGGTGGTCGTCTTGCCCGCGCCGTTCGGCCCGAGCAGCGCGAAGACGGTGCCTTCGGGGATGTGCAGGTCGATGCCGTCGAGCACCACCTTGTCCCCGTAGGACTTGGACAGTCCGACGGCTGTGATCGCCGACGAGAGCGCGGGCGCGGAGGACCCGGTCATGGCTGGCATGTCTCTTCTGCTCTCTCTTCTGCGGAAGGTCGCTGGGTCAAGGGGTGTCAGGCGCGGCGGATCACGATGTCGCCGAGGTGCGTATGGGCCCGTACCTCGACCGTGTCCTCGGCGGCCCCGGGGCCCTCGGACGGGCCGAGGGAGTTGCGCACACTGCCCAGCCGGGTGTTCACATCGAGCCAGGCGGCGATGGACTCCCGGATGCCGACCTCCAGATCCCCGGAAGCGGTGTCGAGCTTGACCTGACCACGCGTCACCTGGCCGATGCGGATATGACCGTTGGCGGATCTGGCCTCGACTCCGGCGTGGGCGGTGCCGATGGAGATCCGGCCGTTGGAGGAGTTGGCGCGCAGCTCACCGACGATCTCGCCGATCTCCGTCTCGCCGTTGAGGTTCTTGACGATCGCCGCGCCGTCGATCTGGTGGACCTCGACCCGGCCCGCCCCGGAGATCTCGGCGTTCCCCGTCACCCGGGCCAGGCGGACATCGCCGTGGTCGGTCTTGAGGTTGACGGTGGTGGCCTCGTCGACCTGGATATCACCGACGGAGGTCTTGAGCAGACACTCTCCGAGGGGGCCCGTGCAGACGAAATCCACCAGGGCGGACCGGGCCAGGACATCCGACCCGGCCGGGAGCTCGACGGTCACATCGACGGATCCGAGCTTGCCGAATACGAAACGCTTCTTGGGGCCCTTGACCAGTACCGTGCCGCCCGTGCAGCTGACCTTGGTCTGCTGTACGGCCCGTAGGTCGGCCTCCTCGGCGCCATTGCTCGGCAGCACCTCGACGACCGTGTCCGTGCGCTTGCTCGCGATGATCCGGACCGATCCCATGTCGAACTCGAGGCTGGCGGAGACCGGTTCGGGTGTGTCGAACGTAGGCATGGCTGTCCCGTCCTCATGGCTCTGGTGTGCGTACCCGCTGGTGGGGCGGGTGCGGTGAAAGGAGAAGTGGTGCGGGTGGTGCCGAAGTGATGGGGGCGGCGGGCCGCGCTAGCGGACCCAGCCCTTGAAGCTCTGCTGGCCGCGGTGGCGGCTGCCGCGGCCGGGTGCGCGGGTCTGTTCACCCGGCTCCAGGGCGTTGGCAACCGCCCGTACCAGCCAGGCGTTGACCGAGAGTCCCTCCTGCCCGGCGGCGTCCTCGACCCGCGCCTTGAGGTGGGCGGGCAGCCGGAAGTTGATACGGGCCGTGCCCCCCTCGTCCCCGTCCACGGGGGCGGCGGGGGAGACGGGTGGCGCGGGTGCGCCGCCCACCGCCGCGCCCGCCCGCTCCTCGGTCTCCTCGTACGGCTCCGGGAGCGGTGGCGGTGTCACCACGAACTCGGGGTCGAGTCCGCGGAGCCGTACGTCGACCGAGCCCGGCGCCAGCTCGCGGGTGACCTCACCCATGGCGGCGGACAGCGCGTTGAGCAGGGTGAGCCGGGCGGCGGACTCCAGGGGAGCGGTGAGCCGTTCGGCCAGGGCGCGGGCTTCGTCCCCACCCGCGTCCGCGGCGACCGCGAGCTCGTGCCGGAGGTTGTCGACGTAGGGCGTGAGGTCCATAGCGCCATCTTGGCACACGGTTGGCGCCACAGCGACACTGTGTGGCATCAAGTTGCCTCAGCTGACGCTGGGTTGGCGCCATTCTGGCGCTGCCCGGTCCGGCTCCGAACGCTCACGACGGAGGCGATCGGCCGACGATCGGCTGGTGACGGCGGCTCGTTGTCAGTGCCGGGCCCTACGGTGGGTCCTGTCCTTATTCACGCTTGCTGGGCTGCATGCGACTCGGACACGGTGGGGGCCGGACCCAACAGCGCGGGTCCGGCCTTCGACGTGCCCCCCCGCCGGCCGGACACGGCCCGGTCAGGGCATGGCCCGCAGTTCCGGTGCGAGGCCGGTCCAGCGCAGCTCCGCCGACAGATGTGCCATGTCGTTCCAGAAGACCATGGAGGGCGGACGGCCGGGCGGCGGCCAGCGGATGACCGTCAGCGCCGCGTTGCCGTGGTTGAGCCCCAGCCAGCGCCAGTTCGGGGCGTCGAGCACCTCCCGCACCAGCCAGCCGATCAGGAAGTTGTGGGTCACCACCAGCTCATGGCGGTCCTCGGGGCCGTCCACCGGGCCGGTGAAGCGTTCCACCGCCTGCCGGGCCAGCAGCGGTCCGCGCTCCCGCTCCTCCGCCGGGAACTGGTGGACGAAGTCGAGGAGGAAGTCGGCGGAATCGGCGGGCAGTTCATGCCGCTCGGGGGTGTGCGGGACGTAGTCCCCGGCCGGTTCGCAGGCGTGCGCGGGTACGCCGTCGAGCTGGTCGCCGATCAGCCGCGCGGTCTGGGCGGCCCGGGGCAGCGGACCGTGGTGGATCGCCGACAGGGGTACCCCCCGCAGCCGCTTGCCGAGCAGTACGGCCTGCCGGCGGCCCACGGCCGTCAGCTCGCGCTCGTCCGCGGTGGCCTCGCCGTGGCGGGTCAGATAGAGGTAGCGGGTGGCTGTCGTGGCGGTCATGGGTTCCTGTCGTTCTGTAGCGCACGGGGTGCCGGGTGCGGGGGGGGGGTGGGGTACCGGTTCCGTTCGGGGGCGGTTCCCTTCGGGGTCCGGGGCGCTCTTGTCCGGGCGCGCGCCCGTTGCGTACGCCGTCGTTGGGCGCGTTGGTTCGTGTGCACCCCTGCTTGCGTACGCCCCCGTCGCGCGCCGTGTTCGGTACGCCCTCTCAGACGGCTCCGCATCCGCCTGGGTTCCCCGGCCCCTCCCGCCCGGGTGTCGCTAGGTCCGTCGTCAAAGGGGGCGTCCGGCCGCGAGCGGGACGGGCCCTATCCCCGTCCGTCCGGCGGTTCCTCGTCATGCCGCCGCGACGGCCAGTTCCCGAAGTTCTCGCCCGGCGCCAGCCGGACCACCACCTCCGCCAGCTCCGTGCACACCCGCTCGATCTGCCGCCGGGTGTTGTTCCGTTCGGCGATGATCGCCGACAGCAGCAGCGCGGTCAGCGCGGTGGTGCCGTTGAACGCCTGGAGCGTCACCATCTGGGTCAGCAGTGAGTTGCCCGAGAACGGACCGACGTCCTCCGCCGTTGCCTTGATCGCGAGGACGGAGACGATGAACGAGCACGGCGCGGCGCCCGCCAACTGGAAGCGCAGTGCCGCCCAGATCAGAAACGGGAAGACGAGGAAGAGCAGGGCGGCGACGCTCCGGGTGGCCACCAGCGTAACGGCCGCCGTACCCACCAGCAGGACCGCCGCCTCCAGCCAGCGGTAGGGGCGGACCTCGCGCGGCATCCGCACCCCGCGCAGGGCGAGCAGCAGCGGAGTGATCACCAGGACCCCCATCGCATCGCCGGTCCACCACACCGACCAGGCCGGCCAGAAGGCATCGGACGGAAGCGCGCCCGCCAGGACGAGTACGGCCGTTCCGATGGTGGCGCTGATCAGCATCCCGAGCAGCGCACCGAGGAACACCAGGGCCAGCGCGTCCCGGAGCCGGTCCAGGGAGATACGGAAGTCCGCGCGCTGGAGGAGGAGGAAGGCGCAGAGCGGGGCGAGGGTGTTGCCCGCGGCGATCCCGACGACGCCGAGGGGTGACGGACCGATGGGGGCGTTGACGGCGAGCGCGCCGAGTGCGATCCCCGGCCAGGCGGCGGGCCCGAGCAGCAGCAGACAGGCGAGGGCGATCCCGGTGGGTGGCCACAGCGGGGTGACCTGGCCGCGCACCAGTTCCTGCAACAGGCCGATCCTGGCGCCCGCGTAGTAGAGGGCGGCCACGGCCGCGATCCGCAGAACCATGGCACCGTATCGCCGAATCGTTCCGTCATCGCGCGCCACAGCCGCCATCTGACTACGCCCGCGCCCGCGCGGTACGGCTGACACGCAGACGCACGCGGGCACCCCGCCCGTACGGGGGAACGGCGCGACGGGCCGTGGTGCGGGGCGGATGTCCACGAACCGTCACCGCGCCCGTCAAGGCCGTATTGACACCGTAATCCGGGGGTTCTAGCGTCCTGTCCGCAGCGGTACGGACCAATCAACTCGCCGTTGTCGCAGGTCAGTTGATCCGAAACCCGTCGTGTGGACGCGCTTGCCGTCCCGTCGCACACCTCATCGCGATCGGTCGGTTCGTCAAAATCAAGCAAGATTGTGGCGAACCTCGTGAACCATCCCTAAGCTCCCCCGACACATGCAGCACGTCATGTCCACGATGTGGACTCCCACCACATCGCTGGCACGCATATGCGCACCGGGCTTGCCCCCTTCAGCGGGAGACGTCACCGTTGTCCCCCACGGGTATGCGCCGCGCGCCCGTATTCGACTGGGACCGGAGGTGCCATGGGGCCCATCGTTCCACCCCTCGTTCCACCGTATGAGACCGTCGGGGACGGTCCGCACCGTGTCATGGCGGTGCACGGCTGGTTCTCGGACCGCGCCGCGTACGCCGCCATGCTGCCGCATGTCGACCGGCGGGCCTTCACCTATGTCCTGCCCGATCTGCGCGGCTACGGGGAGGCGCGCGATGTCCCCGGCCGGTTCACCACCAGTGAGGCGGGGCGGGATCTGCTCGCGCTGGCCGACCACCTCGGCTGGGACCGGTTCTCGCTCATCGGGCACTCGATGGGCGGCGCCGTCGTCCAGCGTGTTGTGGCGGCGGCCCCGCACCGCGTCCGGCGGCTGGTCGGGGTGGCGCCGGTGCCCGCGAGCGGGGTGCCGATGGAGGGTGAGCAGTGGGAGCTGTTCGCGTCCGCCGCCGAGCGTCCGGAGAACCGGCGGGCGATCATCGATCTGACCACCGGCAACCGCCATCCGGCCGCCTGGCTCGACCTGATGGTGCGGCATTCGGTGCGGCACAGCGACGCCAAGGCTTTCCGTGCGTGGCTGGACTCCTGGGCCCTGGAGGACTTCCACGAGGAGATCAGCGGGGCCGAGGTACCGGTCCGAGTGGTGGTCGGTGCGCACGACCCGGCGCTGACGGCCGACGTGATGCGGCAGACCTGGCTGCGCTGGTACGCCGACGCCGAGTTGATCGAGCTGCCGTGCGCGGGGCACTACCCGGCCGATGAGACCCCGCTGGAACTGGTCCGGGCCGTGGAGGACTTCATCGCGGCCGACGCGTAGTCGGCGCGGCGACGCCGGGCGCGGTCGGCCGCGGTTCCGTGGCGGCGTCCGGCGCGGGTGACAGCGCCGTGGACGAGGCAGTGGCGTCGGACGACGGAGGGGACGAGGGCGAGGGGGTGGCGGTGCCGCGCTTGGTGGAGCGGTGCTTCGCCTCGCTCTCCTGGTACGTCTTCTCGGCCTTCCGGTACTTGGGCAGCAGATCGTGCATGATCTTGTGCACATAGCCGCGTGTCTCGTTCAACTGCGGCATGCCCCTGGCCCTGATCACCGCGCTCGGCCCCGCGTTGTACGCGGCCAGCGCGAGCCGGGTCGACCCCAGCCGGGTCGAGCCGCCGGGGATCACCTTGACCATCTTGTACAAATGGCACATATAGCGCGCCTGGGAGGGGATGGCGTCCCGGGGCTCCCAGACGTCGGCCTTACCATCGCCGTTGCCGTCCCGCCCCCATTCCTTCCAGGTGTCCGGGGCGAACTGCGAAATGCCCTGGGCCTGCCCGGAGTCCGCGTTCGCCCGCCAGCCGCTCTCGGCGTCGATCTGCGCCGCCAGCAGCGGAACGCTCAGCATGGAGCAGACGCGGGCGGCGATCTCCACCACCGGGCGCCGAGCCTCGGGCACCACCGGCAACTCGGGCTTCGAGGCTGCGGTGAGCTGCCGTACCACGAGGACGGCGACGACGACCAGGGCCAGCCCGGCGAGGAAGGCCGCGACCAGCCCAGCGGTGCGGCGGCTCAGCACGCCGGGCCCGACAGGGAGGGGTTTCGCATGGGGGGACGGTAGCCGCAATCCGGCGCCGGGCCTAACCCGCCCGCCGAAACGGGCCCGGTGCGACGGCGGCCGGACGCGGGGCGCCCGGCCGCCATGGCCTCGGCCCTGGGGCGCCCGACCGGGACTCCTTCGCGTCCGGCTAAGACTCCCTCGCGCCCGGCCACCGCGCTACGGGCGCCCGCCCGGCCGGCCGACCGCGGCCGCCGCCACCGGCATCGGACCCGCCTCGCCCGCGCCGGGGCGCTTCATCACGTACGCCGCGCCCGCGCCCGCGGCGAAGAGCGCGAGCACCGAGACCGCGGTCCCCAGCCAGGTGGCGCCGAGCCACTGGCCGCCGACATAGCCGAGGGTCACGCTGTACGCGGCCCACGCCAGCCCGGCCACCGCCGACCACGGCAGGAACTCCTTGACCCTGCGGTGGGCGGCACCGGCGCTCAGGCTGACGACCGAGCGTCCGGCGGGCGCAAAGCGGGCTATGACGACCAGCGGACCGCCGCCCCGGATCAGAGCGGTGTCCAACTTCTCCTGGGCGCTGGTGAGTCGGCGGGATCGAGCAATGGCTCGATCCAGACGGTCGCTGCCACGCCAGGCCAGCCGATAGGCGACCATATCGCCGAGGACGGAGGCGGTCGCGGCGCACAGGACGAGAGCCAGCATCGCGGGGAAGTCGGCGGCGTCCGCCTGGCGCACCACGCCGACGGCGTCGACCGTGGTCCCGGCGGCGGCGGTGGCCGCCGTGATGACGAGGACTCCGCTGGGCAGGACAGGCAGAAAGACGTCGAGTAGGACAGACATCGCGATAACCGCGTAAATCCATGGGGTGTTGGTCAGCGACCCCAATTGTTCCAGCACCGTTTTCTCCCGATCCCGTTCCCCCCGCTGCGTTTGTCGCCGGGAAGCGGCAGACGCGGCCTGTACAGCCATACAGCGTACGCCTGTGACGGAAGAGGATAGCGGTGTGGGGTGATGATGTTGTTCGAATCACGCCATGCGGGGCACATGGCCCCGCATGGCGTGATGCGGGACGAGTCCTGAACGGCGGCTTTACTACACCGAGGTGGACTGGCGCCGCGTTTCGGCCGTCGTGGCCGACGCGCCCGAGGAGCCGAAGAGGCGCTCCAGCGCCAGCGGGCCGGGGCCGGTGAAGACGAGGAGCAGGAGAGCCCAGCAGAACATCGCGGACGCCTCGCCGCCGTTCTCGATGGGCCAGAGCTTCTCGGGCTGGTGCTCCACGAAGTAGGCGTAGGCCATCGAGCCGGAGGAGATGAACGCCGCGCTGCGGGTGCCGAGTCCGAGCATCACCAGGCCACCGCCGACGAGCTGGATCACCGCGGCGTACCAGCCGGGCCAGGTGCCCGCCTCGACGGTCTTACCGGTGCCCATCATGCCGCCGAACCAGCCCAGCAGGGAGGAGGCGCCGTGGCAGAAGAAGAGCAGGCCGACAACGATGCGGAAAAGGGACAGAACGTACGGTCTGGTGGTGTCCAGCAGCTCGCCGAGCGAGCGCGGCGCGGTTGAGGGAGACATGGGGACGTGCTCCTTGTTCGGAGGACGGGAGACAACGCGCCAGGTTAGGCTGCCCTCACCTTTTGTTGCAAGTTCAAGTTCCTGCCAATATGCCGCCCCGGAACGGGGCTTCGGAACAGCCGGTCTCGTGCTTCAGAGCCGGGCGGCGGGCACCGGGACAGCTTCCTGCCAGGGTTCGCCCGATAGGGCCACGCGCAGCACCGCACGCGCTATGGCGTCCGTATCGCACAAGGTGACCGAGTTCACTCCGGGCCGGGCCCCGGCGGCCGTCACCCAGTGAACGCCCTCGGTCGGCACGCCGACGGCGAAGCGGCGCGGATGCGGCCTGCCCTGAGCGTCCACCAGCCGGTACGGCGCCGGGGTGACATCAACGCCGCCCGTTTCGTAGCCGTCCACCCGGTGCGGACGGCACTGCCCGGTATGCAGCAGCCGCATCAGCAACTCATCCGCCGTACGGCGCAGATCGGGCTCCGGCAGCCGCGCCTCGATCAACGTCGTGGCCGTCACCGGCGGGCCGGGCACCTCCGTCGACCGCGCGAGGAAACCGGCTCCGCCGCTCCCCGCCGCCGGGGAGACCGTCAGCCGCGGGCCCAGCACCTCCAGCACCCCGGCCTCGATGAGCGCCGCCATCTCCTCGATCCGGCGGCGCGGCGGGCCGATCGACAGAAAGGCGTTGAGCGGGGTGTACCAGCCGTCGAGATGCGCGCTGCGCGAGCCCCCGCTCAGCCCGCCGTGGTCGACGATCTGCCGTACCTCGTTGCGGAGGTCGCGCAGCACGTCGAGGGCCGCCTTGACCGGACCGGTCACATTGCCCTGCCGTGCGTGCGCCGCGTCCTCGCGCAGATACGGCAGCAGCCAGCGCCGGAAGTCCTCGCGCCCGGTGAAAGCGCGCCCCCGGTGCGGCCGGGACACCGTCTCCCAGCACCAGCGCCGCTCGACCGGGACACCGAATTCCGCGAGCACGGCGGCCTCTTGGGGGCTGCCGTGCTCGGTGGCCAGGAAATCCCGCCGGAAGCGGGTGGGGGAGGCGGCCCGGGTCGGGAGCCGGGTCAGCAGCGCCTCGTAGTAGACCGTCTCGGCCTCCTTCGCCACCAGCGGCCATATCTCCGTCAGGAAGTCCGGCGGATCGCCCGCGTCGGCGCGCTTGCGGAACTGGGCGAGCGCCTCGGGGGTCAGCAGCAGCGGGACGTGGCGGCCGTACGGGCCCTTCGCGTTGTCCCCGCGCGCGTGGTACGGGATACCCCGCCGGGAGCCCGCGTACAGCCGGGGCTCGCGCCCCGAGGGCCGGTAGACCAGCGCGGGGCCGTCCGGGCCCGGTGCCGGGACGAACGAGCCGCCTCGGCCGTGCGTCAGCAGCGCCATGTGGTCGAAGAAGTTGAGGCCGAGGCCGCGCAGCAGCACCGGTTCATCCGGAGCGATGGGCGACAAGTCGACATCGGCGGGGTTGGCGGGCGGGTAGTAACGCAGCCCGTACCGCTCGGCGTGGTCCGCGAACCGGCTCTCCGTCTCATCGGCGGCCGCCGCCAGATGGCCCTGGGCCAGCACCACCGCGCGCAGCCCCGCCAGCCGGGTGCCGTCGTCGAGGGTCAGGATCTGCTCGCCGTCGCCGCCGCGCTCCTCGAGCCGTACGGCGCGGGCGGTGTGCACCCGGACCGTCACCGGGTCCGGCGCGGCCCGTACCACCTCCGCGAACACCCATTCCAGATAGCGGCCGTACAGCGCTCGGCCGGGGTAGTCGTCCGGGCCGAGGCCGGGTGCGACGCCCTGGGTGGCGGCCCATTCGTGCAGACTCGGCCCGGTCCGTACCGGTCCGTCGCACACCACGCTCGGATCGGTGAACAGGGTCACCTGCGAGGCCACGGTGTTCATCAGCAGTTCGCCCGGCTGCGCGGTGCGCCACACCCGTCCGGCGCCGGGCGGGTACGGATCCACCACATGCACCGTGAGCCGGGCGCCGGGAGCCAGTTCCGGGGCCGAGGCGCACAGGCGCTCCAGCACGCTGGTGCCGCGCGGACCCGCTCCGACAACGGCTATGGCGTGGGGCTCTCCGGCCAAGGTGGTGTCTCCCGGGGCAGATGGACGCAGGACGCGCGCCTATCATGCCGCTCGCTCCGGGAGAATCGAGCAGCTGGCCGGAATTGATCCCTCCGGTGTGGGGTGGATCACTCGCGCCACGGTGTGCGAGGCCGTCGATCGAACGAGGGGAAGGCGGGCCGGGTGACTCAGGGCCCGGTCCACTCCGTCTCCCACTCCGCGCTCAGCCGGTCCGGGCCGCCCGCCGGGCCGCTGCGCGCCTGGTCCATCCGCAGCCGCGCGGTACGTCCGCGCAGCGTCAGCGTCATCAGCTGGTTGCCGAACCACGGGCCGCCGGTTTTGCGCCAGCTCAGCCGCGAGCGCGGAACCCGGCCGTGGCGGGCGAAGAGTCTGCCGATCGCCCGTCCCGCCCCGCTCCAGCCGAACCGGAAACCCGCCCGGATCGAGGCGTGGATGCTGTTGTGCACCGGTGAACAGGTCAACTGGCGCACCTGGCTGCGCGGCCGCCCCGGCCAGCGCGACCAGTCCGGTTCGGCGATGTAGGCGTGGTGCACATCGCCGGACAGCACACTGATCGTGGCCGGGGCCGCGGGGGCGTCGCCCACCTGCGCGATCAGACCGGTCAGGGCGTCGAAGGACTCGGGGAACGCCGCCCAGTGTTCCAAGTCGCCCCGCTGCCGCAGATCCTCGCCGACGCGCGCCCAGCGCGCACCGCGTCTGCCCGTGCACACCGAGGCGTTCCAGCTCTCGACATCATGGACGAAGTGGGGGAGCAGCCAGGGCAGGGAGGTGCCGATCAGCAGGTGGTCGTAGCCCGCATCCGTGGTGTGGGGCGAGTCGGTGCCATGGGACGAGTCCGTGCCCTCCAGCGCCTGTTCGCGGACCCAGGCCAGCTCCTCGTCGTGGAGCATCGCCCGCTCGTGCTCGCTCAGCACCCGGGCGCCACGGGTGTCGACCATCAGCAGCCGCACCCGCCCGAAGTCCCGGCGGTAGCTCCAGCGGGTGTACACCGGGTCCACATCGGCGTGGGAGGCGAACTCCCGCAGCACCTCCGTGCCGTCGGCCGCCTCGCGCACCGCCGTGTACAGCGGATCGGTGGCCAGTTCGGCGGGGGAGAGGTTGCCCAGGTGCTGATGGACCCAGTACGACATCAGGCCGCTGACGATCCGCTCCTGCCACCACGGGGTGGCCCGCATCCGGCTGAGCCACGCCTCGCTGGTGTTCCAGTCGTCTATGACGTCGTGGTCGTCGAAGATCATGCAGCTGGGGACGGTGGAGAGCAGCCAGCGCACCTCGGGGTCCAGCCACGATTCGTAGTAGAGCCAGGTGTATTCCTCGTAGTCCGCGACCTGCTCCCCCGGCGGCTCGTCGATAGCGCGGCGGGCGGCGATCCGGCGGCGGGTCTCGGCGGAGGTCTCGTCCGCGTACACCTGGTCGCCCAGCAGCACCAGAACATCGGGGCGCGGGGCGTCGGGGGTACGGGCCAGGGTGGCGGCGAGCGTGTCCAGGGCGTCGGGGCCGATCGGGTCGTGCGAGGCGTCGGAGGGCGGCGCCGCCCAGCGGCAGGAGCCGAACGCGATGCGGACGGGGGCGTCCTCGCCCCCGGCGGTGGTGGCGGGCGCGGGGGTACGGATCGTACTGTCCGGGAAGTCCGCATCGGGCAGTGGCCAGACCTGCTCACCGTCCAGCAGTACCCGGTAGGCCGTCTCACTGCCCGGACGCAGCCCGGTGACCGGGATCAGGGCGTAGTGGTGTCCGGCGATCTGCCAGGTGGAGGCGGTGCCGCCGGCGCCGTCGGCACAGCGCACCTCGGCCTCGCAGGGCCGGTCGGCCTCGACCCAGACGGTTGCGTTCGTCCCGGTCTCCCAGTCGATCTGCCGCAGCAGTGGTCCCAGGCGCAGCCCGGCCATCCGGCCCTCCTCCGTCGTTTCCGTATGCGTACGGTACGGAACGACGGAGGCGGGCGCGGAGGTTCCGGCACGTGTTTCGTGCCGTCCGTGCGGTGCGGGGTGTGTGGTGGAGCCGGCTCAGCAGCCGTTGAGGATCTGGCTGAGCTTGGACTTCTCGGCGTCGTTGACCGACAGCTTGTAGTGGTGCTTCACCGAGACCCACATCCGCGCGTACATGCAGTGGTAGGACTCCTTGGGCGGAAGCCACTCCGCCGGGTCCTGGTCGCTCTTGGCCTGGTTCACATTGTCGGTGACGGCGATGAGCTGCGAGTGGGTCAGATCATTGGCGAAGCCCTGGCGCTGGTCGGTGGTCCAGTCGTTCGCGCCGGACTTCCATGCCTCGGCCAGCGGAACGACGTGGTCGATGTCCACGTCGGCCGGATCGGTCCAACTGCCGTCGTCGTAGGCGGACTTCCAGGTGCCGCTGGTGGGCGCGCAGCTGGAGTTGGTCTGGACGTCGGTGCCGTCGCGCTTGAGGACTTCCTCACGAGTGTTGCAGTTGCCGTTCTGGGTGATCCAGTGCGGGAACTTCTCGCGGCTGTAACCGTCCATCGACCCCTCCGCCTTCACGGTGAGCTCGCCCAGGTAACCGCGGACGACCTCGGCGCTCGGCGGGGCGGGCGGCTCGGCCTGGGCATTCGGCCCGTTCAGGACGAGAGTGCCCAACAGGGCGGCGAATCCACCGAAGACGGATATTCGACGCGCGTAGACAGTGCGCCGGGTGGAGTGGATGCGCATTGTGGACATGCGAACTCCCTTGATGTGGGGGGTCGTTGGCCGGTGCCCGGCCATCGTGTCGGCGCCGGGTTGCTGTGGGGTGGGCGCCAGGTAACAGGGTGGCGACGCGGCCATGTCAACGCAAGGGGCTTCTGGAGGTGGATGTCTCACATGCGCGTACCACCCGCGTGATGAGCGGCTGTTTTCGGCCGCGGGCCCGGCGGAGGGGGTTCCGGGAGCGTCCCGTATCCTGGTGGCAGCAGAAGGGGAGTAGCTCCTCGCCGGACCGTCGACATACTGCCCGCCCCTCGAGGTGCGGGCCGGCGCCCGGAGCGTACGAGAGTGGGACCGCCGTCACATCGCGCGGACCGGTCGCCCGTACGCCAGCGAGACCTTCGGCCGCAGTGTCCGACGCTGCCGTGCCGAAGCGATCCCTCCCCGGGGCCCCTCGGTGCGGCCCGACCCGATGAGGTAACCAGCCCGTGTTCAGCTTCACCGTCGCCGCCGTTGTCTTCGGCGTCGTCTTCCTCGCCGAGCTGCCCGACAAGACCGCCCTGGCCGGGCTGATGCTCGGCACCCGCTATCGCGCGTCCTACGTCTTCGCCGGGGTCGCCGCCGCCTTCGCCCTCCACGTCGGCCTCGCCATCGCGGCGGGCAGTGTGCTCACCCTGCTGCCGCAGCGGCTGCTCTCGGCGATCGTGGGGGCGCTCTTCCTCGGCGGCGCGGCGATGCTGCTCTTCAAGAAGGACGAGGACGAGGAGGAGATCCGCAAGCCCGCCGACCAGAGCTTCTGGAAGGTCTCCGGGGCGGGCTTCACGCTGATCCTGGTCGCGGAGTTCGGCGATCTGACGCAGATCATGACCGCCAACCTCGCCGCCCGCTACGACGACCCGCTCTCGGTCGGTGTCGGCGCGGTGCTGGCGCTGTGGTCGGTCGCGGGCCTGGGCATCCTGGGCGGCCGCACGCTGATGAAGTACGTACCGCTGCGGCTGATCACGAAGGTCGCGGCGCTGGTGATGCTGGCACTGGCGGGCTTCAGTATCTACGAGGCCGTGACGGGCTGATCGCGGGCGCCGGGCGCCGGGTGGGCCGTGCTTCGTGTCCGCCCGGCCCGGGGCTCAGGCCGCGATGTGCAGCTGAAGGATGCCGTCGGGGCGGGCCTCGACCCGGATCCGCTCCAGGTCCGGTACATGGGCGTCCGGGGCGTGGGCCGCCGCGCGCGGGCCGACGCCGACCACCCGCATACCGGCCGCGCGCCCGGCCGCGATGCCCACTTCGGAGTCCTCGAAGACCACGCAGTCCGCGGGGGCGAAGCCCAGTTCGGCGGCGCCCTTGAGGAAGCCTTCCGGGTCGGGCTTGCTCGCGCCGACCCGCTCCGCCGTCACCCGCACCCGGGGTATCGACAACCCGGCCGCGTCCATCCGGGCGCGGGCGAGGCGTTCGTCGGCCGAGGTGACCAGGGCGTGCGGAAGACCGGACAGCGAGGCCATGAAGGCGGGGGCGCCGGGCACCGGGACCACGCCGTCGAGGTCCGTGCTCTCCCGCTCCAGCATCCACTGGTTGTCGGCCAGGTTCTGTTCGGCGGGGCGGTCCGGGAGGAGCACCGCCATGGTGGCGTGGGCCTGCCGTCCATGGACGACCTTGAGCACACTCCCCTCGTCCAGCCCATGATCGGCGGCCCACAGCCGCCAGTAGCGCTCGACGACGGCGTCGGAGTTCACCAGCGTGCCGTCCATGTCGAGCAGCAGGGCGCGGGCGGTGAGCGTGGCGGTGGCCGACATCGGCGGACTCCTCATGAAAAGAAGACAAGTGGCTCCGCCCGCCGGTCAGGGAGTGCGGGCGGAACCACTTTGTTCCTCCACCATACAAATGGGTCCGCCTCAACGCCAGTGCTTCCTGTGATCCATCTGCCGCCCGCCCGCCCCGGCGGGCGGCGCGATCATGGCTCGTCGGTCCTGGACTCCAGGTCACGGCGGGTGTTCTCGCCGTACACCCCGTCCGGGTCGCCCTTCACGTCATGGCGGTCCTGATAACTGGAGACCGCGTCCTTGACCCCTTCGTCGTAGGTGCCGTCCGCGGTGCCGATGTACATCAGCAACTGCGTCAGCCGCTTCTGGAGCTCGCTGACCTCGGCCCCGCTGTCGCCCTCGCTCAGCACGGGCGGACCGGTGGGGTCCGGGCTCGTGGGCGGCGTGGAGGGCGAGCCGCTCGACTTCGTCGGCTCCGGCTCGGCCTCGCTGTGCGACGCGGAGGCCGAGGCGGAGGCGCTCGGCGGCGCGGCAGCGGGGTCGAGGCCCGGACCGGAGCCGGAGTCCGTGTGCGGTGCGCCGGACCGATCCGTTCCGGAGGGCCCGGAGAGGGCGGGAGCCGTGGCGGAGGGCCCGCCGGACGCGCTGCTGTGCTCGGACCCCTCGCCGTTGTTGTCGGCTGCGCTGCTCGGCCGGGGGGTCGCGAGCGTACGGTCGCTTCTGCCGCCGCCGTCGTCCTCGCTGTCGCCGCCCAGCAGACCGGTGCCGAAGGCGAGTGTTCCGGCCACGGCCACGGCGGCGGCGCCCGCGAGCATGATGGCGACGGGCTTGCGGCGGCTCTTGCGGTGACGGCCTTCGGTGGCACCCCCAGCGTCTGCGTGGGTGTCTCCGGCCGAGGCGTCCGTGTCCGGGTCTCCGTCCGCGCGGTCGCCGCCGACGGGCGCGATCACCTGAGTCGCGTCGTCATCGGTGCCGGTGCCGGCACCGGAGCCGGTGTCCGCAGGGGCGTTGGCGCCCGTCTTCTTCTTCGTCTTCCACGAGCCTCGTTCGAACAGCCGCACATCGCGCGGATCGGGTCTGGTCACGCTCTCCTCCGAGTGCGTGACAACGGGCCGCACAGGCATGGTCCGGTCATCGGTGTCGCCCGCCGTCGAGGCGTCGGCAGCGGCGGCGGCGCGCGCCGCGCAGGCGCACCCGGGGCGGCCGTTGGCACGCGCCGGGGCCAAGCAGTGCGGGCAGGATTCTGCCGTCACGGGTCTTCCCCTCCTTGGATTCGCAGCGATTATGCGCATCCGATCGCCTTGCGCGCAGGTGTTCGTTCGCTGTGTGGACCGCCGCGTGGACACACTCGGCGGACCGTAACGGGGCATACGAGCCAGGATGGGGAGAAGATGGGAACCCGAGCAGCCGAGGAGTCGCCATGGCGCAGGACGCCGGCCACCCGACTCCGGCGCCGGGTGCGCCGGATCCCGTGGCACCCGCCCCCTGGGAAGGTCGCCCGCAGCGAACCGTCCTGGTGGCCATCGGCGCCCTGCTGCTCGGTCTGCTGCTCGCGGCCCTCGACAGCACGATCGTCTCCACCGCCCTGCCGACGATCGTCGGCGACCTCGGCGGTCTGGAGCATCTGTCCTGGGTCGTCACCGCGTATCTGCTCGCCTCCACCGCCGCCACCCCGCTGTGGGGCAAGCTGGGCGACCAGTACGGGCGGAAGAAGCTCTACCAGGGCGCGATCGTCCTCTTCCTGATCGGCTCGGCACTGTGCGGCATCTCCCAGAACATGGGTGAGCTGATCGCCTTCCGCGCGATCCAGGGGCTGGGCGGCGGCGGTCTGATCGTGCTGTCGATGGCCATCGTGGGCGATATCGTGCCGCCCCGTGAACGCGGTCGCTACCAGGGCCTCTTCGGCGGGGTCTTCGGCGCCACCAGCGTGCTCGGACCGTTGCTCGGCGGGCTCTTCGTCGACCAGCTCAGCTGGCGCTGGGTGTTCTACATCAACCTCCCCGTGGGCATCCTCGCCCTCGTCGCCATCGCCGCCGCACTGCACATCCCGGCCCGCCGCACCCCGCACACCATCGACTACCTGGGCACCGCCCTGATCGCCGCGGTCGCCGCCGCCCTGGTGCTGACGACCTCGCTCGGCGGGGTCACCTTCGGCTGGGGCTCCTGGCAGATCGTCGGGCTCGCGGTGATCGGCGTGGTGCTGCTCTTCGTCTTCGTACGGGTGGAGGCGCGGGCCGCGGAGCCGGTGCTGCCGCTGAAGCTGTTCCACAGCCGCACCTTCACCCTCTGCGCGGTCATCAGCTTTGTCGTCGGCTTCGCGATGTTCGGCAGCATGACGTATCTGCCGACCTTCCTCCAGGTCGTCCAGGGCGTCTCACCGACCGTCTCCGGTGTCCATATGCTCCCGATGGTCGTCGGCATGCTGCTCGCCTCGACCGTCTCCGGGCATCTGGTCAGCGTGACCGGCCGCTACAAGGTCTTCCCGATCCTGGGCACCGCGGTCACCGCCGTCGGGCTGCTGCTCCTGCACCAGCTGGCGGAGACCAGCGGCGTGGTGGAGACCAGCGCGTACTTCTTCGTGTTCGGCAGCGGTCTCGGCCTGGTCATGCAGGTGCTGGTGCTGATCGTGCAGAACTCGGTGGGCTATGCGGATCTGGGCGTCGCCACCTCCGGCACCACCTTCTTCCGGTCGATCGGCGCCTCGTTCGGCGTCTCCGTCTTCGGCACGATCTTCGCCAACAACCTCGGCCCGCACATCGTCGACGCACTCTCCGGACAGCGGCTGCCGGCGGGCGTCGACATCGGCACCCTGACCGCCGACCCGCGGGCCATCGGACGGCTGTCCTCCGATCAGCGTGCGGCGGTGCTGCACGCGTACTCCGTCTCCATCACCGATGTCTTCCTGTACGCGGTGCCGGTGGTGCTGATCGCCTTCGTCCTCGCCTGGTATCTGCGGGAGGAGCCGCTGCGGGGCAGTGTCACCGCGCCGGACGCCAGCGAGGTCCTCGCCAGCAACCCGGTGGAGCGCTCCTCGCACGACGAGTGCGCACGGGCGCTGTCACTGCTGGGCAGCCGGGAGGGCCGCCGGCAGATCTACGCGGATATCACCCGGCGGGCCGGGCTCGACCTCAGACCCGCCACGAGTTGGATGGTGCTGCGCATCAACCACTACGGATCGGTCGAGCCCGCCATGCTGGCCCAGCGCAGCCCCCTGCCGCTGAGGATCATCACGGACGCGTCCCGGCAGATCGAGGAGCGGGGCCTCGGCCGGAGGTACGGGCTGGATCTGGTCCTGACCGCGCAGGGGCGGGAGGTGGCGGCCAAACTGTACCGGGCCCGTGAGGAGTCGCTGGCCGAGCTGCTGGGCGACTGGTGGTCGCCGTCGCGCCCCACGGACCTGATGGACCTGGTGGACGAGCTGGCGCGGGAGATGTGCGGCTCGGACGCGGAGCAGCCGCGCAACGGCGGTGGGGGGGCCGGGGACGGCGGCCCGTGGCAGGGGCCCCGGCCACCGTGGGCGAGATGAGAGGGCGTACGGCGGGGGCCCGATGCACACGAGTGCCCGCACGTCTGGTGAACGGGCGCCCGCACGTCTGGTGAACGGACGCCCTCACCCCAGCTCCTTGGCCATCCACACCTCGGCGTACGGCCCGTCGCTGAACGGCGGAACTTCCCGGTAGCCGTGGCGGGCGTACAGGGCCCGCGCCTCCACCAGGTCCAGACGGGTGTCGAGGACGATCCGCCGGGCGCCCAGTGCGACCGCCGCCGCGTCCACGGCCGCGAGCAGCGCACCGCCTCCGCCGAGCCCGCGTGTGCCGGGGCGTATGAACACCCGCTTCAGCTCCGCGGTGTGCGCGTCGAGCCGCCGCAGCCCGGCGCATCCGGCGGGCTCGTGTTCACCGTTGTGGTGGGCCAGCAGGAACACCCCGTCGGGCGGGGTGAGGTCGTCGCTGGGCATCTCCGTCAGCGCGCGCCCGATCTCCTCTGGGGTGGCGTTCCGGCCCTCGTGCAACTGGTAGTAGCGATCGGCGACATCGACCAGGTACGCGCGCAACAGGGCGGTCGCCGCCGGGTCGTCGACCGGCCGCGCGCATACGGTCCAGGAGGCGGCGGCGGAGGCGGAGGCGGCGGGGCGGGGCGTACGGGGTGTGGTGCCGGGCATGCCGCGCATCCTCGCAGTGGTGGCGGCCGTGTGGCGACTCAGTTTGAGGGCGGGAGCTCGGGCTACCCGCATCAGCAAGGCGCTCCCGTACCCGTCGGGGGCGACTGGCGGGAAGGCAGAAGCAGACCATGTCAACTGGCGCCATCATCATCGTGGTTGTCGTTGCGGTCGTCGTCGCGGCCGCGCTCGCCGTCCGGGTCGTACGTGGCGGTGCGGGGCGCAGAGAGCGTGTGCTGCGGCGCCACTTCGGACCGGAGTACGAACTCAGTGTGGCGGAGCATGCGGGTGACGCCCCGGCCGCGCACCGAGAGCTGGAGGAACGGCTCGCGCGCTACCGGGAGTTGCGGACCGGACCGCTCTCCGGTGAGCTGCGCGAGCGGTATGTGGCCGAGTGGGCCGGTGCGCAGGAGCTGTTCATCGAGTCGCCCGAGCGTGCGGTGGCCACCGGCGACCAGCTGCTGGCACGCCTCGCCCGGGACCGCGGCTATCCGTCCGACAGCTATGCGGAGCAGGCCGCCGCGCTGTCCGTGCACCATGCGCGGTGTGTGCAGGGCTACCGGCAGATCCACAACGCCGCGGCGCGGGCGCGCGAGGGCCTGGCGGACACGGAGGAACTGCGTGAGGCCGTGGTGCACGCCCGGCCGTTCTTCGAGGAGCTGGTGAAACCACCGCACCACGGCGAGGTGCACCAGGTGCCCACCCCGGCCCCGCGCACCACGCACCGCTCGCGCCGCGACAGCGGCCGGTGGGAACTGGGTCTGGGCCACACGAAGAAGGGCGGGGCCTGGTGACGGAGCCGCCGGACTCGACGGAGCCGACGGAGCCGACGCCGGACACGAGCGCGCGCGCCCCCGCGGACCGCCCCCGGCCTCCCGGCCGGAGGCGGTCTCTCCCCTCGATCCCCTCGACCGCGGTCAGAACAATCCGTGCCACATCTGCTCGACGATCACGGACCACCAGTTCTTCGGATCGTCCAGCGCTGTCGCGTCGATCGCCGCCAACTGCTCCTGGAACGCGGCGACCGCCTCGCCCGCCGCGACCGGGTCCATGCCCCGCATCCGTTGGCGTGTGGTGGACAGCAGCGCCAGTGAACGGGCGAAGGCGGATATGGACGTGTTCACGCGGCGGCCCATGGCGTCCCGCGGCGGGACCGCCCAGACCTGGCCGACCGGCGTCGTCATGTGCCGGGGAGCAGTGCACTGGACGGTGATCGCGGCCACGCCGTCCGAGCCGATCCGGACGTGTCCGGACAGCGTGTTCAGCGTCGACTCGTTGGCCTGGGTCCCGACCTCGCGCAGATAGGTCGCCGCGTCCGTGAACAGTCCGCCCCGCGGAGGGGCTTCGGCCCGGTCGGCCGTGAAGAAGAACGGGATGTCCGCCGGGAGTCCGCCCCAGGTGAGCGTGGCCTTGGCCGCTTCCGGCAGCTGCGTTTGCGCCACATCGTCGGCGTCGTACCGCCGTACGCCGTCGGCGCCGAACACCTCGGCGAGGTGGCGGCCGAGAGCCACGTCCCGCATCGGCTGGGCCGGTGTCACATCCGCCCGCACCGGTACGCGATGCGGGCGGGGCGGGGGCTGCTGCCCGGCGATCTGGTGCATCATCTCGACGTGCTGGAGGAGCCCGGCGACGCCCTCGGCCCGTTCCTCCGGGCGCAGACCGTAGTTCTGTGTGCAGGAGAACTGGGCGTTGGGGAAGGCACCTTGGAGCATCTCGCCCGGGTAGCCGCCGGGGAGCAGGCTCGAGCTCAGGTCCGTGTGGATCGCGACCACATTCTGCGGTGGCACACCCATCCGCTGGATCTCGGCCATCGCCTGGTACTCGGAGTGCGGCAGCCCCGGCGCCGAGTTGCGGAAGAGGCTGGTCTCCTCGCCGTTCGACGGATCGACGTAGGTGAAGACGGTGGTGTTGCCGGGGCCGGTGACCGGGCGCTCGGCGGAGACACCGGAGCCTGCCCCCGCTCCGCCGTGCTTCTCCTGGTACATCCGCACCACCTCCTCGACCGGCACGGACGGCCAGACGGTCAGCTCGCCGGTGCGGCGGTCGACGACGCCACAGGAGGTACCGATCTCGGCCGGAGGGCGCCGCTGCCCGGTCACCGGGTCACGCTCGGGCGGCGGCGGCACCGCCCAGACCACCCAGCCGAGGTCGAACTCATGTGTGGCCACCTGGCGTTGCGGAGCTGGTGCGCCCTGCGGATTGAGCCAACGGTCGGCGATGGCGGCGGCCTGCGCCTGGCTGATCAAAACGGGACTCCTTCGAGACCTTCGGGGTGGGAGGCTATGGGTGGTTGCGACGGTGTGCGGCCGGTTCGGTGTTCTGCGCGTCCGGTCCATGGCGCTTGCGGTAGAGCGCGATGGCGGTGGCCGGTGGCCGATAGGGCAGGGTACTCAACTCACCGGTGGCCTTGGACACGACGACGCAGGTGCCGCCGGGGTTGCCCCGCGGGCGAGGCCGCCCGGCGGGCTGCTCCGTGGGCTCGGGCCGTGGCGGGAGCCGAGCGGTGATGAGGTAGCCGATGTCGAATGCGCGGACCTCGAGCGGGGCCGGAGTGCCGTCCGGCCAGACCGGGGAGAACCGCGTACGGGCGATCTCCAGCGCGTCCTCCGCGTTCGCCGGCGGGCGCCGGGGCCCGTTTTCGGGCCGGGATTCCATGACGAGAACGCTCCGTTGAGTTGAGGCGGTGTCCGGTGTCCGGGCGGACGACGGCCCAGGCCATAACTCCGCCGGTGCGGTGAGTGAACTAGACCATTCAGTCGACGAGTTCGTCGACAGCCGAAGGCATCGGTGTGGTCTCCCCGATTGCTTGGAGCTTGGCCTGGTCGAGTTCGACGAGCCGCTGGACGAGGACGGTGAGCAGCGCGGTGCGGGTGCGCAGACAGGCCGAGGTCGTGCCGGGACAAGGCTGCCGCGCGGTCGACGGCCGGGTGGGTCAGGCCCCGCAGTCCCTCGTCGGTGAGGACGACGATGGTCGCGTCGGCCGGCAACTGGACATTGTGGGCGCCGTCCCGCGGCATGCCGCTTGGACGACGCCCGTCTCGGCCACGCTGCCCGCTCACCGCACCGTGGGCCCCGCGGTGTTGTCGGACGACTGCGGGGCCGGGGGCGCGGGGCGGTCAGCCCTGCTTGGGGGACGCCTGCTGGACGACCTCGAAGGACCACAGCGTGGACCCGGACGCGGCGGGCTTCTGCTGCGGGGCGTCCTCGCCGCCGCGCTGGTGGGCCGCCTTCATCGGGCCCTCCATCCACGCCTGGAAGTCCTCCTCGCTGCGCCAGCGGGTGTAGACGAGGTACTCGTCGGTCCCCTCGACCGGGCGCAGCAGCTCGAACCACTCGAAGCCGTCGGAGTTCTCCACGGTCCCGGCGCGCGAGGCGAAGCGCTTCTCCAGCACCTCGCGCTGTTCCTCGGGCACGGTCAGCACATTGATCTTGACTACGCTCATGGGGTCATCCTGCCACTCAGCCGTGCAGCTTCAGCGCCTTGGTCACCTTGTCCACCGCATTGCGCGGTCCGTACACCGCGAGCCCCACCAGGCGGAGGTCGTCGGCCGCGACCGCCCGGACCGTGGCGCGGTTGTCGTCCTCGTTGTCGGTGGTGAACAGTTCCTCGGTGTAGAGGGCGGTGGTCAGGCCGCGGGAGAGGGCGCGGGTGTGGGTGCGGGTGAGGGCGGGGGAGTCGGCGGCGTAGACGACGACGGGCTCGCGGAACATCGGGAGGTAGGTGTTGCCCGAGGCGTCCTCGTACGCCTTGCCGACCATCTCGTCCGTGGCGTGGGCGAGCCCGCTGGAGAGGAAGGCGGTCACATTGAGCTTCTGCCAGTCGGCCAGATCGTCCCGGACGATGACCGCGATCTTGGTGTCGAAACGCATGGGAAGACCTTCCCCCGCGGCCCGCGGCGCGGTCTTGAACGCTGGTGCGGGGACGCGGGACCGGGACGCGGGACCGGGACGCGGGGCTGGGACGCGGGGCCGGGACGCGGGGACGCACCGTCGCACAGACGCGGGGCGGCACCGTTGCACAATGGAGCGGTGAACCCAGGTGGCGAGCGGGACAAGGGCCCCGGCGACTGGGCCCGCTACTGGCGCGACCCCGACCGGCCCGTCGAAGCCATGCACGCGCACTTCTTCAGCCACCGTTTCCATCCGCACAGCCATGACGCGTACTCCTTCGGCGTGACCGAGATCGGCGCCCAGCGCTTCCGCTGCCGGGGCGCGCTGCGCACCAGCGGGGCGGGGCTGGTGATGGGCTTCAACCCGGACGATCCGCATGACGGGGAGGCCGCCGGGGAACTCGGCTACAAGTACCGGATTGTGCATATTGGTCCGGATGTAGTGAGAGATGTCCTGTCCGATGTGGGGAAGGTCGACCACAGCCGGGTGGCGCTGCCGCTCTTCGCCGAGCCCGTCCTGTCCGATCCGGTCCTCGGCCACGCCCTCCTGCGGCTGCACACCGCCCTCGTCGGCGGCGCGGGCCCGCTGGTGCGCGACGAGCGGTTGACGGCCGCCGTCGGCGCGATGGTGCGGCGCACCGCCACCCGGCCGGTACGCGCCCGTACGCTCCCGGCCGGCGGCGCACAGGCGCGGGCCGCGCGGCGCGCCCGGGCGGTGCTGGAGGAGGAGTACGCGCTGGAGATCCCGGCCGCCCGGCTCGCGGAGGCGGCCGGATGCAGCCGGTTCGCGCTCTACCGGGCCTTCCGCGCCGAATACGGCATGGCCCCCAGCGACTTCCAGCGTCAGCTTCGGCTGCGCCGTGCCCGTGGACTGCTGATGGCGGGGCGCAGCGCGGCACAGGCCGCGGCCGAGGCGGGGTTCGCCGACCAGAGCCACTTCCACCGCTGGTTCGTGCGCTGCTTCGGGGTCACTCCGGGGGCGTTCCAGCGGGCCGTGGGCCCGGCCTCTTGACCGGGCGTCAGCCCGACTCCCGGCGCCAACCCCGGGTCCGATTCGCGGTGGAACCCGCCCCCCTGATGAAATTGACCCGGACCGTGCGGACTCACCTCCGAGCGGACGCAGCCCGTCAAAGCCTGACATCTTCGGGACAACCGGGAACGACAGTCAGGTGACGAGGGGGTGTTCCGCGTCTGAGGAGTTGGCTCAGTAGGGTCGTAGCCGGACCGATACAGAGGGCGAGTGGGGGAGCGGCAGGGCGTGGCGAACGTTGAGCGGAGCGGTCTGGAGACAACCCCCGGCTCGGGGCCGAGACCCGGCGCGGTCGGGGCGCGGACGTCACGGACCCGAATGGTCCTGGGCGCCCTGTGGTTACTGGCCTTCGTGCTGGCAGCCCGTCAGGCCGCGGCGGTGCTGCGGCTGCCACCGGACGAGCGGCTGACCGACCTCGAGACATGGATCGGCGACGAGGGCGTTCTGCATGTGAGCGGATCGCTCTACGACGGGGACGCGTTCACCGGCACCCCCTTCTCCGGGCTGGTGCTCAAGCCGCTGACCCGCGCCGCCGAGCAGAGCCTGGGGGTCGCCTGGACCTTCGGCACGCTGCTGCTGGTCGTGGCCCTCGGCCTGGTCGCCGCCCGCGCCCTGCCCGGTCCGGTCTCCCGGCGCACCTCGCTGCTCGCCGCGCCGCTCGGCATCTGCCTGTTGGTGCTCTCGCTTCCGGTGCGCAACACCTTCACCCTCGGCCAGACCAGCATCATCCCGGTGCTGCTGGTCGTCCTCACCGTGCTGCCCAGGACCTCCGGACGGCAGGCGGGTGTGCTCATCGGGGTGGCGGCGGCGCTCCAGCCCGCGCTGCTGCTGTTCGCCGTCGTGATGTGGCTCGTCGGACGGCGCCGCGCGGCCGCGCTCGCGGGCGCGACGTTCGCCGTCTGCACCGCACTGGCCTGGGCCCTGATGCCGCGTGACTCCTGGACGTACTGGGTGCACCACATCGGCGGCGCCGGACTCGGCGCACCCGCCGACAGCCTGGCCAACCAGTCCCTGCACGGGCTGCTGCTGCGCATCGGCTTCGAGGGCCCGGCCGAACTGGCGCTGCTCGCGCTGCTGGCCGTGACGGTGGCGGTGGTCGGTCTGCGGCGCGCGGTGCGCTACGCACGGGACGGCCAGCTGCTGCTGGCCACCGCGATCACCGGCTGTGTGGCGCTGGCGGTCTCGCCCACCTCCTGGCAGTACCAGCAGCTGTGGATCCTGCCGGCGGTGGTCGGCCGGGTCGGCAAGCGCGCCTCGGACCGGCTGGTGTGGCCGGTGCTGGTGGTGCTGGTGATGTCGCTCGACCGTACCGCGCTGCTGCCCGACATCGATGTCTTGGGGCATATCGGCTATAATGCCCCGCTTCTGGCCGCGCTCGCCGCCACCTGCGTGGTGCCGTTCCTCTCCCGCACCTCGCCGCGCTGGGACGACCCCGAGCCGACGCCGGTCGCCGAACCGGCCAAGAGCCGCTTTGCCTGGGTGCCGCTGCTGCGCGTCCTCAAGCGGCCGCTGTCCCGCCCGAACCTGATGCTCGAGCTGATGCTGATCCGCGTCGGCTACTTCGCGTACTCGTGGATCCGCGGCCACGCGCCCGGTGAGCGCAGTGTGGCCGAGGGCCACGGACATCAGGTCCTTACCGTCGAGGGCTGGCTGCACATCGACATCGAGCACTGGTTCAACGCGATCGTGGCGGACACGGCGTGGCTGAAGGGCAGCATGAACTGGTACTACAGCACCTTCCACTTCCTGATCCCGCTGTCGCTGCTGGGCTGGCTGTATGTGCGCCGTCCGGCCACCTACCGGTGGGCCCGTACCCCGCTGGCCATCGCCACGATGCTCGCGCTGGTCGGCTTCTGGCTCTATCCGCTCGCCCCGCCGCGGCTGATGGACCTGGGCTTTGTGGACACCGCGCACGGTCCACAGGATCTGGAGAACCCGGACTTCGGCGCGCTGACCAAGCTGTCCAACCAGTACGCGGCCATGCCCTCGCTGCATGTGGGGTGGTCGCTGTGGTGCGGGGTGGTCATCGCGATCGTGGCGCCGTACGTCTGGGCGAAGGTGCTCGGGATGCTGTACCCGCTGCTGACGACCGCCGTGATCGTCGGCACCGCGAACCACTACGTCCTGGACGCGGTCGGCGGCGCGGCCGTCGTGTCGGCCGGGTTCGGGCTCCAGTATCTGCTGCTCGGGGTGGGCAAGCGCCCGCACGAGGAGGCGCCACCGCTGTCGGCGACGATGGGCGCCGCGGTCGCCCGGGCCCGTGGGCTGGTACCGGGGCTGGTGCCGCGGCGCGGCGGACAGCACGACGATGCCGGGCCCGTCGAGGAGGCCCAGTCCGCCGCGGATGAGCCCCCAAAGGGGGGTGATCCTCGCGTTGAGCTGCATGACCAGCGGGTCTAGCGTGGTGAAAAGGGGGCGGAAGGGCGCGAAAACGCGTTGAACGGGGGGATCCGGGAACCGAGACGGGGAGCGGGGACCCCGACCGAGGAGGGATCAAGGATGTTGCTGGTGAAGGCCGTAACCGCGGCGGTCGCGATCGGCGCCTCGATGGCCATCGCGACACCCGCGGTCGCCGCGCCGCCCCACCCCTTCGTCTTCGTCCACGACAAGTTCCAGCCTGCGGCAGAGGCGGAGAGCGCCGGTGCGGTGACCTACGACAAGTCGCTGGTGCCGACGTCCGCGAGCGTGTTCATCGCGGAGGCGCGGGTGGGCGGCAAGGGCATGAAATACCACGACGGTGCGGATGGCCACGACCGCGGCTACCACATGAGGCACAAGGGAACGTTCGTGTTCATCAGCCTGCGCGGCCTCGCGCCCGACTACCGCTTCGGGATCCATGTCCATACGAAGCCGTGTGGCACCAAGCCCGACTCGTCGGGCCCGCACTACCAGAACAAGCAGGACCCCACGCAGCCCTCGACCAATCCCACGTATGCCAACCCGCGCAACGAGGTGTGGCTCGACCTCACCACCAACAGGGCCGGCAAGGGCTGGTCCAAGTCGTGGGTGAAGTGGCACTTCCGGTCCGGTGAGGCGCGCTCCGTGGTGATCCACGAGCATGCCACCAGTACGCACCAGGGGAAGGCCGGGATGGCCGGGGACCGGGTGGCCTGTGTGAACGTGCCGTTCAAGTAGCCCCAGCGCCGACCACTGTGCGTGGGCCACCCGCCATGCGCAGGCCACCCGCCGCCGGCCGACGGGCTGAGGGGCAGTTCGCTTCGCCGTCGGGCCAGAGCGTGTCCGACTCGTCGAACGCTCAGTTACCCCTGCCGTGGCGGGGCAGGCGGAGTGTGAACGTCGACCCGACGTTCGGCACGCTGACCGCGCTGATCGTTCCCTTGTGGGCTTCGGCCAGGCGGCGCACGATGGCCAGTCCGAGGCCGCTGCCGCCGCTCTGTCTGCTGCGGGATTTCTCCGCGCGCCAGAACCGGTCGAAGACGTGTGGCAACTCGTCGGCGGAAAGGCCGGACCCGGTGTCCGCGACGTCGATCACGACGGTCTCGTACTCGACGCGGGAGCTGAGGACGACGGATCCTCCCGCAGGTGTGTGGCGTATCGCGTTCGAGACGAGGTTGCCGATCATCTGCCGCAGCCGTACGGGATCGGCCATGACCGGGACGGGTCCGTTGTCGGTGACGCTGACGGTGACGCATGCTGCCGTGGCTGTGGCCTGGTTGGCCATGACGATGGCCGACAGCAGTTCTGTGACGTGGACGGGCTCCAGGGCCAGACGCAGCTCGCCGGCCTCGGCGGCTGACAGGTCCCGCAGATCGTCGATGATGTGCTGCAGCTGGAGCGCTTGTCCCAGCAGGGAGGTCACCAGGCCGGGGTCGGCACGCGCGAGGCCGTCCTCCACCGCCTCCAGCCAGCCTCGGATGTTGCTCACCGGGGTGCGCAGTTCATGGGCGATGTCGTTGGTCATGTCCCGGCGCGCCGATTCCAGCTGTTCGCGGCGTTCCGACATCGCGTTGAAGGCGGCCGACAGCCTCGCGATCTCGTCGCCTCCCCGTACCGGCACGCGGGTGGACACCTCCCCGGCCTCCATGTGCATGGCCGCTGTGGTCAGTGTTCTGAGCGGTTTCACCAGGCGGATGCCCGCCAGCGTGGTGACGGTCACCGTCAGCACGAGCACGGCCGCGGCCCAGCCGGCGATACGGAGCCTGTTGGCGGGGGAGACATCGAAGAAGGTCGTCGCCGTACGCCCGGGGCTGCTGACGTACATCAGCGCGGCGGGTGCCACGTACGGTGCCAGTTGCTGACTGCGGCTGGTCGTCAGGCATGAGGAGACGGTCGAGGACGGGAGCGCGTGGCGGGTCTGTGGTTCCCAGCTGCCGTCGAGGTGCACGGTCACCGCGTCCGCATGCCGGCGGGCCAGGCAGGCGTTGACGAGTGCGGTGAGCGATGCCAGGGCTTTTGCTTCCGGCGGTGTGGGGTCGGTGAGCACGGTCGTGACGCAGCCTGAGTTGCCGAGGGCGAGCGTACCGCCAGGGCCGGCCACCACCACTTTCGGGCGTCCGCCGGGTGTCATCTGCACGTGTGCCTGGACATCGCCGCGATCGCGCAGGCACAGCACCACCCGGTTCGCGATGATCTTGAGTCTTTCGCTGTCTTCTTCGGGCAGTTGGAACGGGCCCACGGCCCGGGAGTCGATCCGCTGTGTTCCCGAGCCGTCGTCCGTGTCCTTGCTCAGCTCCGGGTCGACGGCCAGGGGGTCGATGACTGCGGTTGCCTTCTGCGGGGGCTGGAAGGGTCCGTGCCGGCCGGCGGCCGAGTCCGCCCAGGGGTGGCCGTCCCTGCCGAGCAGCACGATGCGGTGACCGGTCGACTGTGCCAGGCGGTCCACGGTGGGCCTGATGCCGCTCCAGCTCGGATGAGTCGCGGCGTATCCCAGGAGGGTGTCGTAGATCCGGGCGTCGTCGGCCAGTGCTTGGCCTCGTTCACGGCTGAGAACGACGGCGGTGGTCTTCACCACCGCCCACGCGGTGGCGGTGATCGAGCAGACCGAGACGAGAGCCGACACCGCCAGCAGACGTATCAGCAGACTGCGCCGCAGCGGCACGGCGGAGGTCCGGGCCGCACCCGTACGGAACCTATGCATACGGGTACGTCTGCTGGTCGGGCTGGTTGTCCGCGAGCTTGTAGCCCGCTCCGTACACGGTCACCAGAGGCATGGCGTGCTGGGTGGTGTCCGGTCGCGCGTCCTTGATCTTGCGCCGCAGGTTCATGACGTGGACATCGACGGTTCTGGGGGTGATGAAGGGGTCGGATCCGTGCAGGCGTTCAAGGATCTGCGTCCTGGACAGGACCTGGCCCGGGTGCTCGGCGAGCATCTCCAGGAGGCGGAACTCTCCTGGCGTGCAGCGCATCAGGCGGCCGTACGCCCGCACCTCGTGCCGGGCGCGGTCGACCGTCACCGGCCCGGCGCGCAGCACAGGGGTGTGTGCCTCCCGGCCGGCCGCGGCGCTCGGGCCGCGGTCGCCGCGCCGGAGCAGCGACCGGACGCGCGCCATGAGTTCGCGCGGGCTGAACGGCTTCGTCATGTAGTCGTCGGCGCCCAGGTCCAGGCCGAGGAGAAGGTCGTCCTCCGACGATCTGGCCGTCAGCATGAGCACGGGCAGGTGCGCGAGACGGGGCTCGGCACGTATCACGCGACACACGTCGAGCCCGTCGACCCGCGGCATCATCACATCGAGGACCAGCAGGTCCGGGCGCCGGCCGCGCAGCAGGTCGAGGGCGGAGCGGCCGTCGTGAGCCAGGGTCACCTCGTGGCCCTCGTGCTCCAGGTAACGGCGGACCAGTTCGGCCTGGTCGGCGTTGTCCTCGGCCACCACCACATGTGCACACATGGCGTCAGTTTAGGAACGGCAACGGCCACGTCATGTCCGTGCCGGGGGAGGGGCTACCGGACCACCAACGGTTTCTGACATTTGCCTGACAATGTTGGTGAACGCTGTTCGGCATGCAGAGAAGCGCACCCCTGATCCCCCGCTCCGTCGAGGCGACGGGTCTCCCCCGTACGCCGGAAATCCGCCGCCGGGGCCTTCGCCTCCTGGTCGCCGGCTTGGCTGTGGCCGCCATGATGCCGCTCGCCGCGTGCAGTAGCGGTGGGGGCGTCGAGAGCAGTTCCGACCAGAAGAGCGTGGACACCCTGGCCTCCGGCGCACCGAAGGGCAAGAACACGGCCTCGAAGGGCGGCGCTCACGACTCGGCCGTCGACGCCAAGCGTCCCCAGTTGAGGCTGGACACTTCCCCGGAGGAGTCTCAGCGGCTCGGGGACGCCTACAACGCCTGCCTCCAGGCGCACGGTGTTCCGATGAACACCAAGCGGGCGGCCCTTGCGGGCGCCAAGCAGGCCGCCCCCCTTCAGCGCGAGGCGGACACCCCCAAGTACCGGGGCGCCTACAAAGCCTGCCTGGTCAAGCTGCCGCTCCGGCCTCCGGAGACCCGCCCCGAGACCAACCCGGACTACGCGGACGACTACCGCGCGTACGTCAAGTGTCTCCAGCACAAGGGCATGAAGATCCATCTGGTCCCCGACACGAGTGTCAGCCCGGACGGCCTGGGCTGGACCTTCGACGAGGACACCACAGGCACTCTCCCCGAGTCCAAGATCGACCAGGCCGACCGGGCCTGTTCCCTGGAGGCGTTCGGTGACAAGTAGCCGCTCGCCCAGGATGGGGAAGCGGCCACGGCCGACTGCCCGCACGGTGCGCCAGGTGACAGCGGTGGCGGCGGTGCTCGCGGTCGCCGCGGGCGGGGTGTACGGGACCACAGTGCTGTCGGAACACGGCAAGCGGCGGCAGCCCGGCCCCGCGGCCGCTCCCTCCACCCAGACCACCCGGGTCAAGCGGGCTGATCTGTCCGATACCCAGACCCTGCCCGGCGTCCTCGGCTTCGCGCGGCACATCACGGTGAAGGGAACCGGGAAGGGCATCATCAGCCGACTCCCCGCCTCGGGCTCGGTCGTTGGGCGGGGGAAACCTCTGTACTGGGTCGACGACGAGCCGGTCACGGCGTTCTTCGGCGACACGCCGTTCTTCCGCACGCTGGACAAGGCGGGAACGACCGGGCGGGACGTGACCGTCCTCGTCGAGAATCTACAGGCTCTCGGATACGACATCGGTTCTCGGCCCCGGCAGTCCGCGGAGCCGTCCGCGGGCAGCGGAGCCGGCGGCGTCGGCACCGAACTGACCACCGGAGTACTCGACGCGCTCAAGCGCTGGCAGCACGACACGGGCCGGAAGCCGACCGGCACACTGGACCCGGACCAGGCCGCCGTCCTCTCCGGCCCCTCACGCATCGACACCGTGGTGGCGCATCTGGGCGACCCGGCCGCCGAGGACGTCCTCACCCTCACGTCACAGAAGAAGACGGTCACGGTGAAGGTGGACGCGGGCAGCGCCGACTCCATCCGCAAGGGCGACAAGGTCGGCGTCATCCTTCCCGACACCAAGACCGTCCCCGGCAAGGTCGTGTCCGTCGGCACCACCGTGCAGGGCAGCAAGGACAGCGACGCCGGCGACGCCACCGACACCGCCCCCACCCTTCAGGTGAGCGTCCAGGCGACGCACAGCGACGATGTCGCCAAGATTGACGCGGCGTCCGTACAGGTCGTCTTCACGGCCAAGTCCAGGAAGAACGTCCTGGTCGTTCCGGTGGGCGCGCTCCTCGCCCTGAGCGAAGGCGGTTACGCGTTGCAGCGCCCCGGCGGAAAGCTGGTCGGTGTCACGACGGGCCTCGTCGCCAAGGGGCTCGTGGAGGTCAGCGGTCGGGGCGTCGAGGAAGGCGACGTGGTGGTGACGGCATCATGACCGTCCCGCCGGACCGGGGCCCGACCGTGCTCGCCGTGCGGAACGCCGGCAAGGTGTACGCGGGAGGGGTCACCGCCCTCGACAACGTATCTCTGACCATCCGGGCAGGCGAGTTGCTGGCGATCGTCGGCCGCTCGGGATCCGGGAAATCCACCTTGCTGAACATCATGGGCACCCTCGACAGGCCGACCAGCGGCACGGTGGAGATCGGCGGCCGGGATGTCGCCCGGCTGTCCGACCGGGCACTGTCCGCGCTGCGCGGACGCTGGCTGGGCTTCGTCTTCCAGCACTTCCATCTCACCGACGGCCTCACCGCGCAGGAGAACGTCGCCACCGGACTGCTCTACGCGGGCGTGCCGCGCCGCCGGCGCCTGCCGATGGCTGCCGCCGCCCTGGACCGGGTCGGTCTCGCCCACCGCACCCGCCACCTGCCGTACCAGCTGTCGGGAGGCGAACGCCAGCGGGTGGCCATCGCGCGAGCGCTGGTCAACGAGCCCGCGCTGGTACTCGCCGATGAGCCGACCGGCGCCCTCGACACCGCGAACGGACAGTCCGTGCTCCATCTGCTCACCGAGCTGAACGGCGAAGGCACCACCATCGCCGTCATCACCCATGACCGGGAGATCGCTGAACGCCTGCCGCGCCGGGTCGAGATGCGGGACGGGCGCGTCATCACCGACTCGTACCATGAGGCGCTCACCCTCGGGAGCGGCACGTGACCCGCAGGAAAACCCACCGTGGAGGCAATGGAGACCTCGGGGGCAACGCGGAGCACGATGACACCCGCGAGCTCCGCTTCCCGGCACACCCAGGACACCCGGATCGCTCAGATCGCCCCGCCGGTGACGAGCGCCGCGATCCGGCCCGCCCCGTGCGGCTGGCGCCGTCGGACGTCTTGCGCCTCGGCCTCCTGGGCCTCCGCACCCGCCGCACGAGGGCGGCTCTCTCCGCACTCGGCATCGCGATCGGCATCCTCACCCTCGTCCTGGTCACCGGTATCCCGGCGTCGAGCCAGAGTGCCCTCAACCGGCAACTGGCGGCACTGGGCACGAATCTGCTCCGGGCGCAGCCGCAGCCCAATCAGAAGCCCCCGGTACTGCTGCCTCCGGAGGCGGCGAAAATGGCCGCGCGGATCGGCCCGGTCAGCCGCACCAGTGCCGTCGCCAACACGCACGCCATCGTCCGGCGCTCCGACCGGACCGACCCCGACGACGGACTTGGGCTCACCGTTCTCGCCAGCCAGGACGACCTGCTCCCCACCCTGAACGGCCAGGTGAGATCGGGCCGTTTCCTGAGCCCCTCCACCGATCGGCTGCCCACAGTCGTGCTCGGCCACCAGGCCGCTGCCCGGCTCGGGATTCCCCGGATCGTGCCCGGACAGGAGGCGCCGCAAGTCGTCATCGACCAGACATGGTTCACCGTCATCGGCGTCCTCGACCCCATACCTCTTGCCAAGGACCTCGACCGCTCCGTACTGGTGGGCTGGCAGTCAGCGGAACAGGAGCTCGGCTTCGACGGACACCCCACGGTCGTCTATGTGCGGGCCGACGAAGACGCCATGGAAGCCGTGGCCGACGTCCTTCCCGCGTCCCTGTACCCGCAGCTCCCCGGGCTGGTGCAAGTCAGCCGGCCGTCCGATGCCCTGGCCGCCAAACGCGCGGCGAACAGCACATACTCGGCACTTTTCCTGGGACTTTCCGGGGTGGCGCTGCTGGTCGGCGGCGTCGGAGTCGCCAACACCATGTACATCTCCGTCCTGGAGCGACGCAGCGAAATCGGTCTCCGGCGCGCGCTGGGAGCAGGCCGCGGGCAGATCCGGAGCCAGTTCATGACCGAGTCCGTGATGCTCTCCCTGCTCGGCGGTGTGGCAGGAACGGCGATCGGCATACTGGCCACCGTTGTCTACGCGGTCTATCAGGGCTGGCCACCGGTGATCCCGCTGTCCGCCATCGCCCTGGGCACGGGTGGAGCGACGGCCATCGGTGTCCTGGCCGGGGTATACCCCTCCGTCCGCGCCGCCCGCCTGGCACCGACCGAGGCACTGAACGCGACGTGAGCTTGAGTTCAACCCCGGCTCGGCTGTCCGGTGCTGATCCGTCGGCGGTCCGGAACAGTACGACCAGGAGGCCGCCGAGACCGCGTGGGGCCGCCATGCCCGGCAGGACAGGGCCTAGGCGTAGGCGACCCGCAGCTCCTTGATCCCGTTGAGCCAGGCCGACCGCAGCCGCCGTGGATCGCCGGTGAGCCGGATACCGGGGACGGCATCCGCGATCGCGTTGAAGATCAGCCGGATCTCCAGCTCCGCGAGGCTCCTGCCGAGGCAGAAGTGCGGTCCGCCGCCGCCGAAGCCGAGATGGGGATTGGGGTCGCGGGTGATGTCGAAGACCTCGGGGCGGTCGAACACCTCCGGGTCGTTGTTGGCGGAGGAGTAGAACACACCGACCCGCTGCCCGGCCCGGATCCGCTCACCCCCGAGCTCGGTGTCCCGGGTCGCGGTGCGCTGGAAGGACATCACGGGGGTGGCCCAGCGGACGATCTCGTCCGCGGCGGTGGCCGGGCGTTCGCGGGTGAACAGCTCCCACTGGTCGGGGTGGGTGAGGAAGGCGTGCATCCCGTGGCTGATGGCGTTGCGCGTCGTCTCGTTGCCGGCCACCGCGAGCAGCAGCACGAAGAAGCCGAACTCATCGGACTGGAGATTGCCCTCGTTCTCGGCCGCCACCAGCGTGCTGACGATGTCCTGGGCGGGGCACGCCTTGCGGTCGACGGCCAGGTTCATCGCGTAGGAGATCAGCTCCATGGCCGACTCGGCGCCGATCTCCTCGGTGATGGCGAGCTCCGGATCGTCGTACGCCACCATCTTGTTGGACCAGTCGAAGATCTTGGAGCGGTCCCGCTGGGGGACGCCGATCAGCTCGGCGATGGCCTGGAGCGGCAGTTCACAGGCGATGTCGGTGACAAAGTCCCCGGTGCCGTTCGTCTTCGCCTCCGCCACGATGCGGACGGCGCGGTCGCGCAGGGCGTCCTCCAGTGCGCGGATGGCGCGCGGGGTGAAACCGCGCTGGACGATCTGGCGGACCCGGGTGTGCTCGGGCGGATCCATATTGAGCATGATCATCTTCTGGACGTCGATCTGCTCACGCTGGATGTGCTCGTTGAAGCGGATGATGGCGGTGTTGCGGTGTGAGGAGAAGATCTCCGGCCGGGTGGACACCGCCTTCACATCGGCGTGACGGGTGACGGCCCAGTACCCGTCGTCCTGGAAACCGGCGATGCCGTGCGGCTGCGCGTTCCACCAGACCGGGGCGGTCCGGCGCAGCAGGGCGAGCTCCGGGAGCGGTACCCGATGCTGATGGAGGTCGGGGTCGGTGAGATCGAAGCCCTCGGGGAGCGCTGGACACGACATCGGCCACTCCAGATTCCGGACCTAGCAGGATCTGACGATGCATCAGAAGTGTCCGCAACGTAGTAACGGGTTCTACAAGTGGCAAGAGATATGGCGGTCATTGTTGTGCTAACGGCCCGACTCGGGCTCTGCACAACCCTTGCGCCGCCGGGGCGGGCGTCAGCAGACTGAGAGCGCAACTAGAACACGTACTAGTTGTAGGGGCCGTACGTACGCTACGGGCGCGGGCGCCGCCGGGAGCCCCGCGGAGGCGAGGACGAGGAGAGGACGAGACATGGCCGCGGAACCCGTCATCGTCGAAGCCGTACGCACGCCCATCGGCAAGCGCGGGGGTGCGCTCGCCAACCTCCACCCCGCCTATCTGCTCGGCGAGACCTACCGTGAACTCCTCGCCCGCACCGGTATCCAGCCCGACTGTGTCGAGCAGATCGTCGGCGGCACGGTGACCCACGCGGGGGAGCAGTCGATGAACCCCGCCCGCACCGCCTGGCTGGCGATGGGTCTGCCGTACGAGACCGCGGCGACCACGGTGGACTGTCAGTGCGGCTCCTCGCAGCAAGCGAATCACATGGTGGCCAACATGGTCGCCACCGGGGTCATCGACATCGGCATCGGCTGCGGGGTCGAGGCCATGTCGCGGGTGCCGCTGGGCAGCGGCTCCAAGCACGGTCCGGGCAAACCGTTCCCGGACGAGTGGAACGTCGATCTGCCCAACCAGTTCGAGGCGGCCGAGCGGATCGCCCGCCACCGTGGGCTGACCCGGGAGAGGGTGGACGCGCTCGGCCTTCTCTCGCAGGAGCGGGCGGGCCGGGCATGGGCCGAGGAGCGTTTCAAGCACGAGACGTTCGCCGTGCAGGTGCCCACCACCGAGGAGGAGCAGGCCGCCGGACAGGGGATGTGGCGGCTGGTCGACCGGGACGAGGGGCTGCGCGACACCAGCATGGAGGCGCTGTCCCGGCTGAAGCCCGTCATGCCGACCGCCGTGCACACCGCGGGCAATTCCTCGCAGATCTCCGACGGCGCCTGTGCGGTGATGTGGGCCTCCAAGCGGATGGCGCGCGCCCTCAAGCTCAAGCCGCGCGCCCGGATCGTGGCCCAGGCGCTGGTCGGCGCGAATCCGCACTACCACCTCGACGGTCCGATCGATGCCACCCGGGCGGTGCTGGGCAAGGCCGGGATGTCGCTCAAGGACATCGATGTGGTGGAGATCAACGAGGCGTTCGCCTCCGTGGTGCTGTCCTGGGCGCAGGTCTTCGAACAGGACCTGGAGAAGGTGAACGTCAACGGCGGCGCGATCGCGCTGGGCCACCCGGTGGGCGCCACCGGCGCCCGGCTGATCACCACGGCGCTGCATGAACTCGAGCGCACCGACCGGGAGTTCGCGCTGATCACGATGTGCGCGGGGGGCGGACTGGCGACCGGGACCATCATCCAGCGGCTGTGATGCAACGGTCCTCTTCGGTCCGTCGCCGCTCCGTCCGTACTCCAGTTGTTCTCGACCTTCGATTTGCTGTGATGGGCCCGCCTCGACGGCCCGTCCGATCGCGATGGCGATCGGACGGGCCGTCTCTGCGGACCGAGTCGAAGGGAAACGACACAGATGTCTGCTCGCCGCACGCTCTCCGGTACGTTCCTGGGGCTGGGAGCCCTGCTCCTGGCCTCGGCCGCCGTCGCCCCCGCCGCCCACGCCGCGCCGGTGCCGGTGACGGCCCTCAACTGCGATGGCGACACCTACACCTGTACGGCCAATCTGCGGTTCGGCGACGGGCGGTGGGTCGCCCAGTGGTCCGCGAACATCTTCCACCAGGCGCGGTCGGCGTCGGCCAGATCGGCGACGGCGGTGAAGACCGAGCGGGCGGTGAAGGCCCCCGTGCCGGTCACCAGCCTGAACTGTGACGGTGACACCGGGAAGTGCACGGCCGCTCTTCAGTTCGGTGACGGCCGGTGGGTGGCGCAGTGGTCCGCCAGGATCTTCCACCAGGCGATGGCGAACGCGGCCACCACGTCAGCCACGCCCACCAAGTCCGCCGCTTTCACCAAGTCCGCCGAGGCGGTCCGGGCTCCGGTGCCGGTGACCAGCCTGAACTGCGATGGTGACACCGGGACGTGCACCGCCGGTCTTCAGTTCGGTGACGGCCGCTGGGTGGCCGAGTGGTCGGCCAGGATCTTCCACCAGTAGTCGCGGCGCGGCAGGGATGATCCGGCGGGCGGGCCCGGTGCGTACGACCGGGCCCGCCCGTCCCGTCCCGGCGTCAGCGCTCCTCGAACACGGCCGTCGCGTCGAAGGCCGCCCGGCGGGTGGCCCGGCGCAGCGCCTTGAGGACGGTGCCGCCGAGTACCAGGGTCAGCACCACCGTCACCACGGCGCGCGGCAGATCCCAGCCGAGCGAGGTGGCCAGGCAGTACGCCACGAAGCGGGCCAGGTTCTCGCCGACCGGATCCCCCGGCACATAGCTGATCCCCGAGCCCATGCCCTGCATCAGCGTCCAGCCCTGGAGGTTCATCACCGTGCCGTAGGCCACGGACGCCACCGCCCCGTACGCCGCCAGAAGCAGCAACTCACCGCGTCCGCGCAGCCGGGACGGGCCGGGCAGCAGCCCCGCGCCCATCGACACCCATCCCATCGCCAGCATCTGGAACGGCATCCACGGTCCGACCCCGCCGGTGAGCAGCGCGGACGCGAACATCGACACGGCGCCCAGCACAAACCCGAAACCGGGCCCCAGCACCCGGCCCGACAGCACCATCAGGAAGAACATCGGCTCGATACCGGCGGTGCCCGCGCCCAGCGGACGCAGGGCCGCACCGGCCGCCGCCAGCACCCCGATCATCGCGATGGCCTTCGCGTCCAGTCCGGTGTCGGCGATGGTCGCCACCACCACGGCCAGCAGCAGCGGCAGCAGCGCGGCGAACAGCCAGGGCGCGTCGGCGGCGTGGGTGGTGACACCGGAGTCGCCCGGTGCGAACAGCGGCCATCCGAAGGCCACCACCCCGACCGCGGACACCAGCGCCAGCGCGGCCACCGACCGTGGCCCCAGCCGCACCGGCCGCACCCGCCGCCCGGTCATCGTGTCGACACCGTCCACCGCGCTCATGGCGCCGTCTCCAGCGCCTCGCGCACCTGCGGTACGGTCAGCCACGGCAGCGGCGCCAGGATCTTCGCCACCTGCGGCGCGAAGGCGGGTGAGGAGACCACCACCTCCGCCATCGGCCCGTCCGCCACCACCTCACCCTCGGCCAGGATCACCACCCGGTGGGCGAGTTCGGCCGCCAGCTCCACATCGTGCGTGGCCAGCACCGTGGCATGGCCGTCCGCCGCCAGCTCCCGCACCACCTCCACCAGCCGCGCCTTCGCCGCGTAGTCCAGTCCTCTGGTCGGCTCGTCGAGCAGCAGCAGCGGGGGACGAGCGGTCAGTACGACAGACAGGGCGAGCGCGAGGCGCTGGCCCTCCGACAGATCGCGCGGATGGGTGGTGTCCGCCACGTCCGGCAGCAGCCGCGCGACCAGCGCCCGGCAGGTGCCCGGGGCCACGTCCGCGTCCCGGTCGGCCGCGGCGCACTCGGCGGCCACCGTGTCCGCGTAGAGCAGATCGCGCGGTTCCTGCGGTACGAGGCCGACGTGGCGCAGGAGTTCGGCGGGCCGGGTGCGGTGCGGAACCACCCCGCCGTGCCCGGCTTCCTCCTCGCCGCCGCCCACGCGTACCGATCCGGAAGCGGGCTGGTGCATGCCGACCAGGCTCGCCAGCAGGGTGGACTTGCCCGCGCCATTGCGCCCCATCAGCGCCACCGTCTCACCGGGCCGCACCGACAGGCCGACCCCGCGCAGCGCCTCGACCCGCCCATGGCGTACGGCCAGCCGGGACACCTCGGCCACCGGCGGGCCCGGGGCGGGGTCGGCCACCGCGCGCGGGGCGGCTCCCGTGAGCCGCTCCCGCAGCGGCCCGGCCTTGCGGCGCGCGTCGCGCACCGACAGCGGGACCGGTGACCATCCGGCGAGGCCGCCGAGCGCCACCACAGGCGGCTGGACGGGCGAGACGGGCATGATCTCGGCCGGTTCGCCGACCAGTGGCGCGGCGTCGGGGGAGGGCAGCAGGATCACCTGGTCCGCGTACTGCACCACCCGCTCGAGACGGTGTTCGGCCATCAGGACGGTGGTGCCGAGGTCGTGCACCAGCCGTTGCAGTACGGCCAGCACCTCTTCGGCGGCGGCCGGGTCCAGCGCGGAGGTGGGCTCGTCCAGGACCAGCACCCGGGGGTGGGTGGTGAGCACCGAACCGATGGCGACACGCTGCCGCTGGCCGCCGGAGAGGGCGGCGATGGGACGGTCGCGCAGTTCGGCCAGGCCGAGCAGATCGAGGGTCTCCTCGACCCGGCGCCGCATGGTGTCCGGCGGAACGCCCAGCGACTCCATGCCGTAGGCGAGTTCGTCCTCGACGGTGTCGGTGACGAAGTGGGCCAGCGGATCCTGCCCCACGGTGCCCACCACATCGGCCAGTTCCCGTGGTTTGTGGGTGCGGGTGTCCCGGCCCGCGACGGTGACCCGCCCGCGCAGGGTGCCACCGGTGAAGTGCGGTACCAGTCCGGAGACGGCGCCCAGCAGTGTGGATTTGCCCGATCCGGACGGGCCGACCAGCAGACACAACTCGCCCTCGGGGACGGTCAGATCCACCTCGCGCAGCGCGGGCCGGGCCGCGCCGTCGTAGGTGACGGACACCTGCTCGAAGCGGATCACTATGCCTCCTCGGAATCTGCGTCGGGTCGCCCGTCGGGCCGGGCGTCGTGGGTGTCCCGCTCCATGGCCGGGCGGTCCGCGCGCGGACCGGGCACCCCGCCCGGGGGCTCCGGGAGCCGCTTCCTCCGCGTCACTGCCGCCGGTTCCGGTGCCGATCGCGGGGGCGCCGGGGCGGCGAACGCCGGGAGCAGCCCGAGCAACACCCCCGCCGCGGGCCACAGCGGCAGGGTCGGCGCGGTGAGCGGGACCGCGGGCGGTTGCAGGGCCTGCGGTGCGTACGAGGCCGCCCAGATCATCACCGCCGCGACCGCCGCGCCCGAGCCCGACACCAGCCACGCCCGTACGCCCCACCGGTCCGGCCGGTAGCGGGTGCGCACCGAGCGGCGGCCGCCCAGCCACAGCCCGCCGAGCGCGGCGGCCAGCCCCGCGAGCAGCAACGGCAGCCCGTAGTCCGCGCCTTCGGCCGCCAGCAGCCCGTACGTGCCGCAGGCCACACCCAGCAGCCCGCCCAGGGTCAGGGCCGCGGTGACGCGGCGTACGGCCGGTGGCACCTGCGCGGTACGGCCGTAGCCGCGCGCGTCCATCGCCGCCGCCAGCGCCACCGACCGCTCCAGCGCGCCTTCCAGCACCGGAAGTCCGACCTGGAGCAGGGCGCGGATCCCGTGGTCGGGACGGCCGCGCAGCCGGCGGGCGGCGCGCAGCCGCTGGACGTCGGACACCAGTTGGGGCGCGAAGGTCATCGCCACCACGATCGCCACCCCGGCCTCGTAGAGCGCGCCGGGCAGGGACTTGAGCAGCCGGGCCGGACTGGCCAGCGCGTTCGCCGCGCCGACGCAGATGAGCAGGGTGGCCAGCTTGAGCCCGTCGTACAGCGCGAACACCAGCCCCTCGGCGGTGACCCGGCCCCCGATCCGCACCCCCTGCGCCCAGTCGGGGAGCGGCACTTCGGGGAGGGTGAACAGCACCCGGGCGCCGGGGATCGGCGAGCCCAGGAACACCGCGAAGAACAGCCGGATCGCCAGCACCAGCAGTCCCAGCTTCAGAAACGCGGTGTACGAGCGGGCCCACGGCGCGTCGGTGCGGCGCGCCGCGACCACATAGCCCGCGACCGCGATCAGCAGTCCGAGCAGCAGCGGATTGGTGGTGCGGGACGCGGCCGTGGCCAGCCCCAGCGCCCACAGCCACCAGGCGCCCGCGTGCAGCGCGCCACCGCGGACGGCGGCGGGTGCGCGCAGTGGCGCGATCAGGCGCGTGGCCGGACCGCTGGTCGTGCGCGGGGGTGTGGTGCTCATACGCGGCGGCGTCGCGCCTGCCATACGGCCGCGGCCCCGAGGACAACAACGGCGGCGGCACCACCGATCAGCCCGGCCGACGGACCGCCGTCGCCACTCTTGTCGTCGCCACCGCCTCCGGTGCCGGTGTCCGTGCCACGTGTGCCGATCTTCTCGCCGCAGCCCGAGGACGGGTATCCGGCGATGGCGCACAGCAGCGCGGCGGAGTTGTAGCGCAGCGGTTTGGCGACGGCCGCCAGCGCCTCCCCGGCGGTGGCCCGCTCATCGACCCGGGCGCAGTGGGTACGGGCCTTCTTCGGCGGGGTGTCACCGCGGGGCGCGTCCGCGGCCGTGCCGAAGTCGATGATCACCGCGATCCGCTTGCTGCCGTCCTTGGCCGGGGTGTCCGCGCAGACCGTGTCGAAGTCGGCGGCGCCGCGCGGCTGGACGGCGTTCCGGGAGTCCTCGCTGACGGCGAAGCGGAAGCCGATCGTCTCGCCGTCGCCGGGCCGTGCCACCGAGGGGCCCTGGGTGGCGTACGTCCAGCTCCTCGCGTCCGCCTCGCGCTCCCAGAACGACCAGTAGCGATAGCCCGACCCGGCCTGCGCCGGAGCCGCCCCGACCGCCGCCACCAGCAGCCCGGCCAGCACGGCCACGATGGTGGAGGCCCGGCGCAGAGCGAACGGCCGGGTACGCACCCGGCTGGTGCGGGCGCGCCCGGGACAAGTCCCGGCGTCCCTGGCACCGTCCCGCCCGGCGGGCAGTCGGTCGGCGTGGGCGCCGCCGCGCCAGGAGCTTTCTCCTGCTCCCAGTTGGGCCGTACCGCCCAGTTGGGCCGTACGGGCCACCTCGTCCGCACGCCGCCGGGATGCGCGGCCCGCTCGCGGACGGCGGCCCTTCCCGGTCTGCCCGGCGCGGGCCCGGTCGGTACCGGTGTCCCCGCGCCCGGCGGGCCGCCCGCCGGGCCGGGCGGCCCGGCCACAAACGCACAGGGCCGTGGACGGAACTATCCGCATCAGACCCGCTGCTTCTTCCGGCCGCTGAGCAGGAAGCCGACGCCCATACCGGCCACCGCGCAGATGCCCACGATCCACCAGACGCTGTTGTTGCTGTCGTCCTTGCTCTTGGTGGACGCCTCCGGGCCCGCCGCGGCCTCCGGCTTCGGGCCGGTGGCGTTGAGCTGTTCGACCAGGTCGGCGCCGCCGAAGTCGCGCGGGTCGCCACCGGCGGCGTGGGCCGCCAGCACCAGCTTGGCCAGCGCGCCCGGGTCGCCCTTGGCCCAGGCCACCGCGCCGCCCTCCTTGCTCTGGAGCCAGGCCAGCGGCTTGGCGGTGGCCGCACGGTGGCCGCCCGCGGAGAGCGCCACAACGGCGTCGGCGGTACCGCCGAAGTCGGGCTGGTCCTTGGCGCCGGGCATGGCGGACAGCAGGTGGTCGCCGTGTCCGGCCATGGCCTTCGAGAGATACGTGGCGGCGCCCTCGGCGGCCTGCTCCGGGGTGGTTTCCTCCGCGCCGCCCCCGCAGGCCAGCGGCTTGGGCTTGGTGCCGTCGCCCTTCTTGCCCGCGGTGTCCGGGACGAAGCCGCTGCCCCGTACGGCCAGTGCGGCGCTCGCCGTGGCCAGGTCGTTGGCGGCCGGACCGCCCTTGTCCTTCTGGTACGCGAACGCCCCGCGCTCGTCCGCCTTGGCGTCGCAGCCCAACTGGAGGCCGAGCAGTGCGTCGTACGGGGTCTTGCCGCTCTCCGCGGAGGTGACCTCGGCGGGATCCACGCTGGTGGCGGCGAAGGCGCCGATCGCGGCTGAGGTGGAGTTGGCGTCGCTGGGGCCGCCGGGGTTCATGCCCCAGCCGCCGTCCTCGTTCTGGTTCCGCTTCAGCCAGCCGATGCCCTTCTCGACGGCCTTCGCGCGCCCGCCCACCGCGGCCAGCGCCTGGACGGCAGCGGCGGTGGCATCGCTGAACTCGCCCCTCTTCGGGTCGCACGCCTTCGAGGTGTCGGCCCGGTACGCGGCGAAGCCGCCGTCCGCGCACTGCTGCCCGGCCAGCCAGTCGACCGCCGACTTCGCCGGGGTGACCTCCACCGCGTCCTGCGCGAGCAGTGCGAGCGACTGCCGCCACACCCCGTCGAACTTGGGGTCCTTGGTGCCGTAGAGCCCCTTCGGCAGCGCGGAGCCGGACGCCTTCGGGGAGGGCTTGCCGTCGGCGAGGGCGGCGGGGGCGGCGGCCGCGCACAGGGCGGCGGAGACGGCCAGAGCCGCGACGCTGCGGCGTACGATCATGGCTGTGGTGCCTCTCGGTGAGTGTCGCTGCGACGGGCGACGTGGGGGACGACGGGCATACGCGCGCCGCGCACGGCGGACCCGCCACGCGCGGACACTCCGCGACGTGCCGGCACCGGGCTCAGCCCCGCATACCTCGACGGTGCCGCCGCCGGTGGCCCGGCGGCGGGAGCCTGCGGTGCGTCCGCCAGGTACTCCGGCTGGGTACGGCGTGCGCACCAGGCGGCGCCGTACGGTCACGGTTGCGGGTCAGCGCCGGATTCCCACCGGCTTCCCCCGAGCGGACGCGGATGAAGTTTTCCCGCACACCTTATCCGCCCGGTCGGCCCCCGATTCCCCGGGCTGTCCGGAATCCGTAACTCCGGTGCGATCCGTCCGGGGTGGGCACCCGTCTCCCGAGGGCGGCAGGGACTCAGACGGCCCGGTAGGTCACCGGGTCGGTGCCGGGCACGGGTTCGGCCCGGCCCCGGGTGACCAGGTGCCGGAGGTGGGCCTCGGCCTCGGAGACGGCGATGTTGCGGGAGGCGTAGGGGATCTCGGCCCAGGGGCGGTTCCACTCCATGGCCCGGGCGAGCTGCCAGGGGGTGAGCGGTGTGGTGAGCAGGGCGAGGAGGCCGGTGAGGCGCTGTTCGTGGTGGTGGAGCAGGGCGCGTACCCGGGCCGGGGCACCGGTGAAGGCGTACTGGTGGGCGGGGAGCACCTCGGCCGGGTCGAGGGCGGCGACGCGTTCGAGAGAGCTGAGGTAGTCGCCGAGGGGATCGGTGACGGTGCTGTCGTCGAGGTCCCCGTACAGGCCGATGTGCGGGCTGATCCCGGGCAGCAGATGGTCGCCGGAGAACAGCCGTCCGTGGCCGGTGGCGGCCGCGGGGTGCCGCTCCTCCAGGTGCAGACAGACATGGCCGGGGGTGTGGCCCGGGGTCCAGACGGCGCGCAGCCGGCGGCCGGACAGGTCCAGGAGGGCGCCGGGGGTGATCTCGCGGTCGGGGAGGGCGGCCCGCGCCCCGGGGAAGGTGCCGGTGTGGTCGCGGGCGGTGCGCAGCGGGGCGAGCTGCTCCTCGGGCGCTCCGGCCGCGGCCAGCCTCTCGGTGAGGTAGTCGAACCAGTGGGCGGGTTCGGCCTCACGGGTGCGGCGTACCACCGTGGCGTCGGCGGGGTGCATGGCGATCCAGGCGCCGGACGCCTCGCGCACCCGGGCGGAGAGCCCGTGGTGGTCGGGGTGGTGATGGGTGATGAGGACACCGTGGAGCTCGGTGACGGAGGTGCCGCACGCGGTCAGCCCGGCGGTGAGGGTGTCCCAGGAGGCCGGGTCGTCCCAGCCGGTGTCGATGAGGACCGGGCCGCGGTCGGTGTCCAGGAGATGGACCAGGGTGTGGCCGAGGGGGTTGTCGGGGATGGGCACCGGGATGCTCCAGACCCCACCGCCGTGGTCGGCCACGTGCACCGCTCCGGTCGTCCGCGCCGTCATCCGCGTCCCCCTGTCATCGGCCATTGCCCACTATAACGAGAACTGGTATCAGTTCTGATGCATCGTCAGATCTGGTTCGGATCCGTCCCGCGGGAGGCATCAGCGATGGGCGATCTCATCGAGCACGGACAGCTCTTCATCGGCGGGGCGCCGGTCGATCCGGCGGGCACCGAGACCATCGAGGTCGTCTCGCCGCACACCGAGCGGGTCATCGGACGGGTGCCGCACGCCGCGCGGGCGGATGTGGACCGGGCGGTGGCGGCGGCGCGTACGGCGTTCGACGAGGGGTCGTGGCCCCGGATGAGCCTGGACGAGCGGATCGCCGTGGTCACCCGGATCAAGGACGCCATCGCGGTGCGCCATGAGGAACTGGCGCGCATCATCAGCGCCCAGAACGGCTCCCCGTACTCCTGGAGCGTGCTGGCCCAGGCGCTCGGCGCGATGATGGTGTGGGACTCCGCGATCACCGTGGCGCGCGGCGCCGTCCAGGAGGAGCGGCGGGACGGCTGTCTCGGGCCGCTGCTGGTGCGCCGTGAGCCGGTCGGGGTGGTGGCGGCCGTGGTGCCGTGGAACGTCCCGCAGTTCGTGGCGGCGGCCAAACTGGGCCCGGCGCTGCTCGCGGGGTGCACGGTGATCCTCAAACCCTCGCCGGAAACCCCGCTGGACTCCTATCTCCTGGCGGAGATCATGACCGAGGCGGGGGTGCCCGAGGGGGTGGTCTCCATCCTCCCGGCGGACCGCGAGGTCAGTGAGTACCTGGTCGGGCATCCGGGTGTGGACAAGGTGTCGTTCACCGGATCGGTGGCGGCGGGCAAGCGGGTGATGGAGGTCGCCTCGCGTCATCTGACCCGGGTGACACTGGAGTTGGGCGGCAAGTCGGCGGCGGTGATCCTGCCGGACGCCGATCTGGACGCGGCGGTCGCCGGAATCGTCCCCAACGCCTGGATGAACAACGGTCAGGCGTGTGTGGCCCAGACCCGGATCCTCGCCCCGCGCAGCCACTACGACGAGATCGCCGAACGCCTCACCGCCGCCGCCTCCGCCCTGGTCGTCGGCGACCCCCTGGACCCCGCCACCCAGGTCGGCCCGCTGGTCACCCGGCGGCAGCGGCAGCGGTCGCTGGACTACATCGCGCTCGGACAGCGCGAGGGCGCCAAGGTGCTGACCGGCGGCGGGCGTCCGGAGGACCGGGACACCGGCTGGTACGTGGAACCGACGCTCTTCGGCGACGTCGCCAACACCATGCGGATCGCCCGCGAGGAGATCTTCGGCCCGGTGATCTGTCTGCTGCCGTATCGGGACGAGGAGGAGGCGGCCCGGATCGCCGACGACTCCGACTACGGCCTGTCGGGCAGTGTGTGGACGGCGGACACCGCCCACGGTGTTGCCTTCGCGCGGCGGATCCGCACCGGCACCTACTCCGTCAACACCTTCAGCCTTGACATGCTGGGCCCCTTCGGCGGCTACAAGAACTCCGGTCTGGGACGGGAGTTCGGGCCCGAGGGGTACGCCGCCTACCTGGAGCACAAGATGATCCACCTGCCGCAGGGGTGGGACGGGGAGACGGTCTGATGGGTGACCGCTGGCAGATCGAGGTGGACCGCGGTGTCTGCATCGGCTCCGGGCTGTGCGCGAGCACCGCGCCCGACGGCTTCCGGCTGGACACGGCGCGGCAGTCGCATCCGGTGGCGGAGGAGGCCGACGCGTCCGAGGCGGTGCTCGCGGCGGCCGAGGGCTGCCCGGTCGAGGCGATCGCCATCCGGCTGCGCGACGGCGGTGAACCGGTCTTTCCCCCCGAGGAGTAGGGCACCAGGGGCCCTCGGGCCGGATCCGGCGGGGATCCGGCCCGGTGGTGCGGCCGGAGTCAGACCCAGCCCTCGGCGTGCGAGATGCGGATGGCATCCACGCGGTTGCGTGCCCCGGTCTTCCGGGTGATCGCGGCCAGGTAGTTGCGGATCGTCCCGTTGGACAGATGGAGGGTCCGGGCGATCTCGGCGATCGAGGCGCCGTCGGCGGCGAGCGAGAGCACCCCCAGTTCGCGCTGGGTCAGCGGGATCTCGGCCGCCTGGAGAAAGCCGTAGCCGAGCGAGTCGTCGACGAACCGCTCCTTCCTGGCGACATGCCGGATGCCGTCCAGCAGCCGCTGCGGCGGGGCGTTCATGTCGATGTAGCCGAGCGCCTGCGCCTCATGGGCGCGCCGCAGCGGTCCCGGGCGCCCCGCGCTGGCCAGGACCAGCAGCCCGCAGTCACCGTGCTCGCCGGAGGCGGCGCTCACGATTTTCTTCAACTCCCCTTTGCGGCAAGGCCCGTCGGAACCGGCGAAGTCGGTGTCCACCACACAGACGTGGGGCTGTAACGAGCGCGCTCTGCTACGCGCGTCACGCCAGGAGGACGCGGTCACGTCGATGTCCGGTTCGGCCCGTATCAGGGCCGCCAGCGCGGATCGAAGCAGGCAGGACTCATGCACCAGAAGTACCTGGATCACGGACTTCTCCACCCCCAGTGAAGTTTGCCTTTGATTGCACGCCGTTGTCGCTCTGTCGCGCGCCGTTCATGAATACCGGGATTGCCTGGGTCATGAACGCAGGTTTTGCGCCAACGGGGGGCGCGCGGGCGCATAAACGACCGCCCCGTTGCTTGCGAGGGGCGTGAGGGGAGCATCGTGCGCCCCTGGCGCGCGGTGGCGAATGCCGCACGAGGGTGTGCGGAGGCGCCCGGGGGGCACACTGCGGAGCCGCGCGAGGGTCAGTGCGAGGGGGTGGGTGCCGTGAGGTCGATCAGACGGCACACCGTCTCGATATCGATCTTCACCTGGGCGATCGAGGCACGCCCCGAGAGCCAGGTGATCAGCGCCGAGTGCCAGGTGTGCTCGATGACGCGGACGGCCGAGAGCTGCTCGGGCGTCGGCGGTCCCTCCAGGCCCATCGCATCGAGGATGATCGCGGTGGTGAGCCGGGAGACCGTGTCCACCTCCGGGCTCACCGACCGGTCGGCGAAGGTGAGCGCCCGGACCATGGCGTCCGCCAGGTGGGGTTCGCGCTGAAGCGCCCGGAAGGCGCGCATCAGGGTCTGGGCCACCCGGGCGGCCGGGTCCTCGTCCGTCGGCGGACGCTTGCGGAGCGCCTCGTGCATGTGCTGGAGCTGGTCCTGCATGGTCGCGACCAGCAGATGGACCTTGGAGGGGAAGTAGCGGTAGAGGGTGCCGAGCGCGACGCTGGAGTTCTCGGCCACCTCGCGCATCTGGACCGCGTCGAAGCCGCCGCGGCTGGCCAACCGGGCGCTGGCGTGCAGGATGCGGCGACGGCGCGCCTCCTGCCGCTCGGTCAGCTGCAAGGGGGCCGGCTTGACTTCTGCGGTCATAAGTCCCACTTCGGGTGTGTTGCGTCTGCGGGTCGTGGCCAGGTGGACGTGTGCATGATGGCAGGCTCGACCCGGGGGTGCGAGCCACCGGAACCATCAGTGAAACTCGTTCTAGGCTAGCGCGGTAAGCGCCCACCGTACCGGCGTCTGCGCAGTTGAGGCAGGTTGCTGCCGCCGGGCGGCGCTCGGTGTCGGCCGCCCGGCGCGCAGATCGCGTCCTGCGCCTGCGGGTTGGTCCATAGGTCCGGTCGCCACGCGCGGACCGCTCCCAGGAGAAGGAGAGTTTGTCCTGCTCGCGCCGATATCGCCCGGCGCGCCGCGCGGGTGGCTCGTACCCTCGGTTACCGAGTGGTAGGAATCACCTGTTCCGGCTCTGGCGGAGCCGTCGGAGCCAGGTATCTTCGAGACTTCTGGGGCTATCCGATAGTGAAACTTGTTCTAGATAATCGGAAGCGGTTACGCTCCCGCTGAACTGCACCGAGGAGGGGGCGCGAGTGACCGCAGAGGCCGCGCAGGAGATCGGGCCCGACCCGCTTCGAGTGGATCCCCCCGCCGCCACCGACCGGCCGCTGCGCATCGCGCTGCTCAGCTACAAGGGGAACCCCTTCTGTGGTGGCCAGGGCGTCTATGTCCGCCATCTCTCGCGGGAGTTGGCCCGGCTCGGCCACACCGTCGAGGTCATCGGCGCCCAGCCGTACCCGGTGGTGGACACCCACGAAGGCGTGACCCTCACCGAGCTGCCGAGCCTGGACCTCTACCGCCAGCCCGATCCGTTCCGCACCCCACGGCTCGCCGAGTACCGGGACTGGATCGACGCCCTGGAGGTCTCCACCATGTGGACCGGCGGCTTCCCCGAGCCGCTCACCTTCAGCCTGCGCGCCCGCCGCCATCTGGCCGCCCGGCGCGGCCACTTCGACGTCGTCCACGACAACCAGACCCTCGGCTACGGGCTGCTGGGGCTGGAGCGGATCGGCTTCCCCCTGGTGACCACCATCCACCACCCCATCACCGTGGACCGTCGGCTCGAACTGGACGCCGCCGAGGACTGGAAGCGCCGTGTCTCGGTGCACCGCTGGTACGGCTTCACCCGGATGCAGAAGCGGGTGGCCCGGCGGCTGCCCTCGGTGCTCACCGTCTCCGGCTCCTCCCGCCGCGAGATCGTCGACGACCTCGGGGTGAATCCGCGGCGGGTCCATGTGGTGCACATCGGCGCGGACACCGAGCTGTTCGCGCCCGACCCGTCCGTCCCGGAGATCCCCGGGCGCATCGTCACCACCTCCAGCGCGGACGTCCCGCTCAAGGGGCTGGTGTATCTCGTCGAGGCCCTCGCCAAGGCCCGCACCGAGCACCCCGAAGCCCATCTGGTCGTCGTCGGCAAACGCCCCGAGCAGGGCCCGGTGGCCACCGCCATCGCCCGCTACGGGCTCGAGGGCGCCGTCGAGTTCGTCAAGGGCATCAGCGACGCCGAGCTGGTGGACCTGGTGCGCGGCGCCCAGATCGCCTGTGTGCCCTCGCTCTACGAGGGGTTCTCCCTGCCCGCCGCCGAGGCCATGGCCACCGGCACCCCGCTGGTGGCCACCACCGGCGGTGCGATACCCGAGGTCGCGGGCCCCGACGGGGAGACCTGCCTCGCGGTACCGCCCGGTGACGCGGGGGCGCTCGCCGCCTCCCTGGTCCGGCTGCTGGGCGACGCCGACCTCAGACGCCGTCTCGGCGCGGCCGGACGTGAGCGGGTGCTGCGGCGGTTCACCTGGGAACAGGCCGCCCGTGGCACCGCCGAGCACTACCGCGCGGCCATCGGCGCGCGCGTCCCCGCCGCGCGCGCCCGGCGCTGACCGCCTGAAGCCCGCCCCAGCCCGCCTCCGCCCGCCGAGCGACTCACCCGCCGACTCCTCAAGCCGTGAAACCGTCAAGCCCGTTGAACCCGCCGGACGAAAGCAGACCCCCGTGCTGACCGTCGATTTCTCCCGCTTCCCGCTCGCCCCCGGCGATCGTGTCCTCGACCTGGGCTGTGGCGCAGGACGGCATGCCTTCGAGTGCTACCGGCGCGGTGCGCGGGTTGTCGCACTGGACCGCAACGGCGACGAGATACGCGAGGTCGCCAAGTGGTTCGCCGCCATGAAGGAGGCCGGAGAGGCCCCGGCCGGCGCCACCGCGACCGCCATGGAGGGCGACGCGCTCGCCCTGCCCTTCCCCGACGACAGCTTCGACGTGGTCATCATCTCCGAGGTGATGGAGCACATCCCGGACGACAAGGGTGTGCTCGCCGAGATGGTGCGGGTGCTGCGGCCCGGCGGCCGGATCGCCGTCACCGTCCCGCGCTACGGCCCGGAGAAGGTGTGCTGGGCACTGTCGGACGCGTACCACGAGGTCGAGGGCGGCCATATCCGCATCTACCGCGCCGACGAACTCCTGGAGCGGATGCGCGAGGCCGGGCTGCGGCCGTACGGCACCCACCACGCCCACGGCCTGCACAGCCCCTACTGGTGGCTCAAGTGCGCCTTCGGCGTGGACAACGACAAGGCGCTGCCGGTACGGGCGTACCACAAGCTGCTGGTCTGGGACATCATGAAGAAGCCGCTGGCCACCCGGGCCGCCGAGCGCGCGCTGAACCCGCTGATCGGCAAGAGCTTCGTGGCCTACGCGACCAAGCCGCACACCCCGGGCGACACCGGCGCCCCGCTCGAGGGGGCGTGATGGCATACGGCCCCCGTCCCGGCGGCCCGCGCCCCGGCCCCCGGACCGAACGGCTCGCGCTGCCCGGGGTCCTGACCGCCGAGGAGACCCTGCGCACGGTCCGCGCCATCGCCGACGTACAGCGCGCCGACGGCGCCATACCGTGGTTCCGCGGCCACCACCTCGACCCGTGGGACCACGTCGAGGCCGCGATGGCGCTGGACGTGGCGGGCGAGCACGAACGCGCCGAGGCCGCCTACCGCTGGCTCGCCGACCACCAGAACACCGACGGCTCCTGGTACGCGGCCTACCCCGACACCCCCGACGGCGTGGCCGCCACCGCGCCCACCGACCGCGGCCGGGAGACCAACTTCTGCGCCTATGTGGCCGTCGGCGTCTGGCACCACTACCTGGCCACCGGCGACGATGTGTTCCTGGAGCGGATGTGGCCCACGGTCGTGGCCGCCGTCGAGTTCGTCCTCGGCCTCCAGCAGAGCGGCGGCCAGATCGGCTGGCGCCGGAACGAGGACGGCAGCGCGGACACCGACGCCCTGCTGACCGGCTCCTCCTCCGTCTACCAGGCCCTGCGCTGCGCCCTGGCCATCGCCGAGCACCGTGAGGAGCCCCAGCCCGACTGGGAGCTGTCGGCCGGAATGCTGGGCCACGCGATACGCCACCACCCCGAACGGTTCCTGGACAAGAACCGCTATTCGATGGACTGGTACTACCCCGTCCTCGGCGGCGCCCTCACCGGCACCGCCGCCAAGGAGCGCATCGAGGCGGACTGGGACCGCTTCGTGGTGCCGGGCCTGGGGGTGCGCTGTGTGCACCCCAACCCGTGGATCACCGGCGGCGAGAGCTGTGAACTCGCGCTCGCGCTCTGGGTGATGGGCGAGTCCGACCGCGCGGTGGACATCCTCCGGTGGATCCAGCCCCGGCTGCGCGCCGAGGACGGGATGTACTGGACCGGCTATGTCTTCGAGGACGACGCCATCTGGCCGGAGGAGCGCACCACCTGGACCGCCGGGTCACTGGTGCTGGCCGTGGCGGCGCTGGGCGGAGACGAGGCGACCACGGCCGTGTTCGACGGATCGTCCCTGCCCAGGGGGCTGGACTCGGACTGCTGCCGCTGAGGGCCGCTGCCGCTGAGGCGGGGACCGCTTCGGCGGCGGGGCGGCGTGGCGCGGGCGCCGGGGTTCGTCAGGGGAGCCCCGGCCGCGTCGCGTCGGTCGCCCGCCCGATGGGTCGCGGCTGTCAGCCGCGGCGGATGCGTGCGGCCAGGGTGTGGCCGATGAACAGATAGACCAGTGCCGGCAGACCGTAGTTGAGGACGGTCCGCAGCCAGTCGGTGTCCATGGTGAACAGGTCGTGCGACCAGCCTGCCAGCCACTGGGCGGCATCATGGACGACGCTGACCAGGTCGTTGGCCCGGTTGGCGTCGAGGAGCGAGAACAGGATCCACAGGCCGAGGATGACCGCGGTGATGTCCGCGACGACCGCCAGGACGGTCGCGGCCTGATGGTTTCTGGAGCGATAACTTTGAGACATGCCGCACGGGTTGCCGCTCCGGCCGTGTCCAAACGCTGTCCGTGGCCACCGGCCCGCCCCGCCGTTCCGCCCGGCCCCTGGAGACCGCAGGTCAGGGGTGTCAGCCGTTGAGTTCGGCCAGCACCCGCAGGGTCTCCTCGTCCGGTGAGAGCGCCAGCAGATCCGTGACCGGGCCCGAGCGCCACAACTCCAGCCGCTCCGCGATCCGTTCCTTCGGACCGACGAGCGAGATCTCATCGGCGAACGCGTCCGGCACCGCGTCGATCGCCTCCGCGCGGCGGCCCGCGAGAAACAGCTCCTGGACCCGCCGCGCCTCGTCCCCGTAACCGAGCCGCGCCATCAGATCGGCGTGGAAATTACGGGCGGCGTGGCCCATCCCGCCGATGTAGAAGCCCAGCATGGCCTTGACCGGTTTCAGCCCCTCGGCGATGTCCTCGCAGACGCGCACCTGTGCCATCGCCGCCACCATGAAGCCCTCCCGCGCCTCGGCGAGCGCGGCCGTGTACAGCTCCGTGCGCAGCGGCGACCAGTACAGCGGCAGCCAGCCGTCGGCGATCCGCGCGGTCTGCGCGATGTTCTTGGGCCCCTCCGCGCCCAGCAGTACGGGGAGGTCGGGGCGGAGCGGATGGACGATCGGCTTGAGCGGCTTGCCCATCCCGGTGGCGTCGGGACCGGTGTACGGCAGCGGATGGTGGCGCCCCTCCAGCCGCACCGGTGCCTCCCGGCGCAGCACCTGCCGGATGACATCGACGTACTCCCGGGTGGCGGTCAGCGGGCTGGAGGGGAACGGCCGTCCGTACCAGCCCTCCACCACCTGCGGTCCGGACAGCCCGAGGCCGAGCATCATCCGCCCGCCGGAGAGATGGTCCAGGGTGAGCGCCTGCATTGCGGTGGCGGTCGGGGTGCGGGCGGCCATCTGCGCCACCGCCGTGCCCAGCCGGATCCGGCTGGTGTGCGCGGCGATCCAGGTCAGCGGGGTGAAGGCGTCCGAGCCCCAGGACTCGGCCGTCCACACCGAGTGGTACCCCAACCGCTCGGCCTCCCGGGCCAGTTCCAGATGGCGGGGGTCGGGACCACGGCCCCAGTAGCCGAGCGCCAGGCCGAGCCGCATCATGTCCCCTTTCCGTCCAGCTCAGTTGACGGAACATCAGCCGGAACGTCATCCGGTGCGCCGGACTGTACGGGCCGGGTGTGCGAATGGCAACGGCCCCCCGCCCGTGACGGGCGGGGGGCCGTTGTCCGTACGACGTGGAGATCAGCCGCGCTGGATCCCCGTGGTGTCCTGGAGGACGCCGCGACGGCCGTCCTGGGTCTGGGCGACCAGCGCCTGCCCGCGCTGCTCGACCGCGAGGTACCAGGTGCCGGGGGCCAGTTCGGCGATGGTGTTCGACGAACCGTCCTCGGCGTACAGCGGACGGGCCACCGGCACGGCGAACCAGAACGGCGAGAAGTCGCCGCCGGGGGCCGGGGCCGGGGCCGGAGCCGCCGGACCGGGCTGGCCGTGCTGGGCGCCGAAGGGCTGACCACCGGGCTGCGGCTGGCCGGGTTGACCGGGCTGGCCGGGCTGAGCGCCGAACGGCGCCGGGGCGCCGGGCTGGGCACCCGGGCCCGGGTAGCCGTAGCCGGGCTGCGGAGCCTGGTGGCCGTACGGGGACGGAGCCGCCGGGCCGCTGGCCATCAGCGGGGCCTTCAGGGCGGGGACACGTTGGGGGAGCAGCGCACCGGCCGCCATCGCCAGCGTGGCGATGAGACCCAGGATCTGGCCGATTCCCTTGTCGGCGCCATCAGGGCCACCGATGATCGTCCACAGCGAGCTCCAGGCTGCGAAGACCGCCAGCGCGGCGCCCCACTGGTCCAGCGTGAGCCCGAACAGATTGCGCCCTGCGGGCTGGAAGCGCGCGGCCACGATGAGCCCTGCGGCGATGACCCCGGCGAGGAAGATCGACGGCAGGACGGGGAAGATGTCGCCGTTCCACCCGTTGGGCTCGAGCTTGTCGCAGTAATCGCCGCAGTTGTCTGCGGAGTAGAAGTCGAGGAAGGAGGCGATGAAGAGCAACACCGCTGCTCCGATCACCACTCCGTCGCCTCGAGTGAGCGAGCGGATGTTCAACGTGAGGTCCTTTGTCGGTTTCGTCGGTACTAGCGCTGCCGCCAGGCGCGTGGCGCTCAAGGCGTCGGGGGTGCGCCCCATCGTACGGGTGAATCTTCGCGCCGATGGCAGGGGTGCCCCATCGGTATCCCGGTCGTGACCTCCCGTTCGGATGCGGGGACGCTACCCGTGCAAGAAGTCCGTAATGCCCTGTGCGATACCGCGCGCGGCCCGTTCCCGCCAGTGTGCGTCGGTGAGATGCGCCGCATCCTTCGCGTCACGCATATTGCCGCATTCGATGAACACCTTGGGAACGGTGGTGAGGTTGAGGCCGCCGAGATCTCCCCGAACGTTCAACCCGCTGCCGTCTCCGACGTAGTCGGCCGGTTCGCTGCCGGTTTCCTCGGTGAACGAGTCGAGCAGCCGCTCCCCAAGGCGGCGGGAGGGCTTGGTGATCGCCGAGGTGTCGGCGCCGCCGCCGTGCACCCCCTTGGGCAGGATGATGTGGAAGCCTCGCTCCCCGGGGCCCGCGCCGTCGGCGTGGACGGAGACGACGGCGTCCGCGTGGGCCTTGTTGCCGAACTCGGCGCGCTCGTCGACACACGGCCCGAACTCCGTCTTGCCGTCTTGGGTGAACTTCACCGTGGCGCCGTGGGCTTCGAGCAGGGCGCGGGCGCGGCGTGCCACATCGAGGGTGAAAGACGCCTCGGCGTAGCCGGAGTTGGTCGCCGTGCCGGTGGTGTCGCATTCCTTTGTGTTGGTGCCGATGTCCACCCGGCGGGCGATCTGTGCAGGGTGATCGCGATTGTTCGGATTATGGCCCGGGTCGATCACCACGACCTTGCCCTTGAGCGCGTCCGGCGCGGCCGAGGAGGGTGCATGGGAGGAAGGCGCACCGGAGGTGGGCGCGGCGGACGACGGCGGCGGGGACGAGGTGGACGACGCCGTGGGCGGACCGGAGCCGCCCGCGCCCTTGCCGTCCCCCTCCGAGCTCCAGAGCAGCCAGCCCGCGAAGCACGCGGGGATCAGGGCGGCCAGGACGACGGCGAGGGTGCCGCCGCGACGGCCGCCGGGTGCGGGAGGAAAGCTGCCGTAGGACACGCAGGCGATGGTAACCGGGCCGGATGACGCGGCGGGGCCGTCGCGGATTACGTGCCGGAGCCGTCGCCGTCCAGGGGCCCGGCGGTGCGGCGCAGCACCCGCAGTGAGCGGGTCGCGGAGACCTCGGTGAAGGCGCCGGACTCCAGCGCGCGGCGGTAGATGCGGTACGGCGCCTGGCCGCCGTCGGCCGGGTCGGGGAAGACGTCGTGCACCACGAGGAGACCGCCGGGTGCGATATGCCGCGTCCAGCCCTCGTAGTCGGCGGTGGCGTGCTCATCGGTGTGGCCGCCGTCGATGAACACCAGCCCCACCTGCGGTCCCCAGACCGCCGCCACCTCCGGTGAGCGGCCGACCATGGCGATGACGTGGTCCTCCAGGCCGGCGGTGTGCAGGGTGCGGCGGAAGGTGGGCAGGGTGTCCATCCGTCCGACCTCGGGGTCGACGACCTCCGGGTCGTGGTACTCCCAGCCGGGCTGCTGCTCCTCGGAGCCGCGGTGGTGGTCGACGGTGACCGCGATCGTGCCCGCCGCGCGGGCGGCGTCGGCCAGCAGGAGGGTGGAGCGCCCGCAGTAGGTGCCGACCTCGACGAGCGGCAGTCGGAACGCGGTGGCCGCCTCGTGGGCGGCGGCGTACAGGGCGAGCCCCTCGTCAACGGGCATAAAGCCCTTGGCCGCCTCGAACGCGGCGAGGACGGTGCTGTCGGGGGCTGGGGCGGCGGCGGGCTGAGTCACCCGGCCATCCTCCCGTACGGCTCCGGCGGGCGGGCAGGAGGGGCCGGAGAACCCATGGGGACACTCGTGACACCTGGGCCGTTGGTCCTAGGAATTCCGGGGCTCGGATGACCGGCCGCCGACGGCTACCGCAAGCTGACCATCGTCTCCCTCGCCGTTGAGGCCGGGCTGCGGCGCAACAAGCTCACCCGCAAGCACACCGGTCTCAAGGACCTGTTCTACGCCTTGGTCAAGGCCCGCGGGCACAGCCCCGAACCGGTTTCCGAGGCCGCGCGGGCTCGTGGCCGCAAGCAGCAGGAGGATCGCGCGTCCGAGCCGAGCGCGACGAACTGCGCTCCCAGGTCCCGCTCCTGGCCCGGATCGTCCAGGTGCTGGAGATCGAGAATCACCGGCTCAAGGAGACCAACGCCGCTCTGGAGCAGCAGCTGGCCAAGCGCGCGGGTGTCGCGGACCTCGCAGGGCGATGCCTTCTGCGGGCAGTCCGATGCTGGCGCTTGCGGAGATGAGGACGACGATCGCGGCGGATGCCACGCCGGCCATGCCCTGGGAGAGGATGACCAGTACGCCGACCATGAGGAGTAGTGCGGGCAGGGAGGTGTCGGCGCCGTAGGAGTTGGCGATGAAGACGAGCGCAGCGGCCTGGTAGAGGACCGTCGGTGTTGAAGGAGTAGCCGAGAGGGACGACGAATGAGGTCGTTGAGCGGCTCAGTCCGAAGTCCTCCAGCTTGCCCATGAGCGGCGCCAGCACGGCTTCGGAGCTGCGCGTGACGAAGGCGATGCAGGCCAGGTTCCCGATGGCTTTCAGCAGTTCTCGGGTGCACAGGTCCGCTGGTGTTCGAGGTTGCAGCGTTCTGATCTGTGGCCGTCTGTGTTCGGGAGGGGCGGCTTGGTGTGTTGTTCGTGGAGGGGGCGGCGCTAGGCCCTCTCCGGCGGATCTCATCGGGCCCGCGACGCCTGGCACCGCGCCCCCAGCTACCGCTGGGAGGTGCCCCCTCACCAGACGCCGCGGGCTGCTCCTCAAAGATCCACCGAACAGG
>NZ_JAERRF010000170.1 GCF_016741875.1 Streptomyces coffeae
TGTGGTGCGGCACCGCAGCCAGTCCGGGGAAACCGTGATGCGGTCCAAGGTCAGGCCGAGTGTGCTGGCCAGGCGTACGGCGGTGCGGGCGAGGTCGGCACCCCGGTACGGGCCGTAAGCGCTCGCAGCGGCTGTCTGACGAATGAATACGGCGGCGACGTGGGCGGATTCGGCGATGGACGTCATGACCCCTGCCCGTCCTTCAGCAAGGTGGCCACAGTGCCCCTGGGTGAGGTGGTGGAGGTGGGCGGCACCGAGTGCCTGGCCGACAGTTCCTCCAGGGGACTGTCGGTACTGAGGTGTTCGCGGGGCTGGCGGGTGCCCGGTTGCGTCTCGGGCTGGCTGTGCTCCATCGCGATGTACTCCTTGTCTGCGGCGATACGGGCCCGGCCCCGGTGCCGCCCAAGGGCTATTGGGGCGGGCACCGGCCGGGGAGTATTGCCTCGTGAGGGCGCAGGCGCGGGCGCTGCGAGGCCGTGGGTGGTCAGGCGGGGTGGGTGATGGTCAGTGCCCCGGTGTCGGGGCCGGGCAGGGTGCGTCGTGGGACGGGGGTGGGGTCGGTGATGGCCCGGCAGAGGGTGTCGATCAGGTGGGTGGGGGTGTGGGGGCAGGCGAGGGCGAGCCACAGCACGGTGAGGTCGGTCGCGCGGCGGGCGGCGCACAGCCAGTTCGCCGCGCCTCGGTGGCTGGTGTCCGGGAAGCGTGGGGTGATA
>NZ_JAERRF010000171.1 GCF_016741875.1 Streptomyces coffeae
GTGTTCGCGGCGATCGATGCCGGGTGTGCGGCGGTGCGGGTGAATCCGGGGAACATCCGGCAGTTCGACGACAAGGTCAAGGAGATCGCGAAGGCGGCTTCCGATGCCGGGGTGCCGATCCGGATCGGGGTGAACGCGGGGTCGCTGGACAAGCGGCTGCTGGAGAAATACGGCAAGGCCACGCCGGAGGCGCTGGTGGAGTCGGCGTTGTGGGAGTGCTCGCTGTTCGAGGAGCACGGTTTCCGGGACATCAAGATCTCGGTGAAGCACAACGACCCGGTGGTGATGGTCAACGCCTACCGTCAGCTCGCCGCGCAGTGCGACTATCCGCTGCACCTGGGCGTGACCGAGGCCGGCCCGGCGTTCCAGGGCACCATCAAGTCGGCGGTGGCGTTCGGCGCGTTGCTCAGCGAGGGCATCGGGGACACCATCCGGGTCTCGCTGTCGGCGCCTCCGGCGGAGGAGGTCAAGGTCGGCATCCAGATCCTGGAGTCGCTGAACCTGCGCCGGCGCCGTCTGGAGATCGTCTCCTGCCCCTCCTGCGGCCGCGCCCAGGTGGACGTCTACAAGCTGGCCGACCAGGTCACCGCCGGTCTGGACGGCCTCGAGGTGCCGCTGCGCGTCGCCGTGATGGGCTGTGTGGTCAACGGCCCCGGTGAGGCGCGTGAGGCGGATCTGGGTGTGGCTTCCGGCAATGGCAAGGG
>NZ_JAERRF010000172.1 GCF_016741875.1 Streptomyces coffeae
TCGGCCTGCTCCCACATACCCCACGCCAACGACACCGCCGGCAAACCCTGCACCCGCCGCGACACCGCAAGCCCATCCAACACCGCATTAGCCGCCGCATACGCCGCCTGCCCCGCATTCCCCACCACACCAGCAAAGGAAGAGAACAGAACGAAAGCATCCAGCTCACGATCGCGAGTCAGCTCATGCAAATGCACCGCCGACTCCGCCTTCACCGCCAACACCCGACCCAACCGCTCATGAGACAACTCCGCGATCAGGCCGTCATCAAGCACACCCGCCGCATGCACAACACCCCGAAGCGGCACATCCGCCGGGATCGCATCCAGCACACCCGCCAAAGCCTCACGATCACTCACATCACACGCCGTGACCGTCACCCGCGCGCCGAGCCCCGTCAGCTCCTCGCGTAGTTCCTCCGCCCCGGGAGCCTCAAGACCCCGTCGGGATATCAGCAGCAGATCCCGCACCCCATGCTCCGTGACCAGGTGCCGGGCCACCACCGCACCCAGACCACCCGTACCACCAGTGACCAGGACCGTGCCCGACTCCGGCCACGGCGCAGGGATGCGTAGGACGACCTTGCCGATGTGCTTGGCCTGGCCGAGGAACCGAAAAGCCTCCGGCGCCCGGGCGACATCCCATGCCGTGACCGGAACCGGCCGCAACACCCCCCGATCAAACAACCCCACCAACACAGC
>NZ_JAERRF010000173.1 GCF_016741875.1 Streptomyces coffeae
GAGGCGTTGCCTCTGACGCCGAACGGCAAGCTGGACCGCACCGCGCTGCCCGCCCCCGAGATGGAGAGGGACGCGGCGGGGCGTGGTCCGCGGACACCGCGCGAGGAGCTGCTGTGCGGGCTGTTCGCCGAGGTGCTGGGGCTGGAACGAGTCGGTATCGACGACAGCTTCTTCGACCTGGGCGGCCACTCCCTGCTCGCCACCCGCCTGGTCAGCCGGGTGCGCACCGCACTCGGCGTCGAACTGCCGCTGCGGTCGCTGTTCGAGACCCCGACGGTCGCCGGGCTGGTCGGGGCCCACGGGACCGGTGAACCCGCGCGGCCCGCCGTGGTGGCTCGTCCCCGGCCGGACCGGGTGCCGCTGTCGTTCGCGCAGCGGCGGCTGTGGTTCGTGAACCGGCTCCAGGGCTCGAGCGCGCTCTACAACATGCCGGTGGCCCTGCGTCTGTCGGGCGCCGTGGACCAGCAGGCACTACGAGCCGCACTGACCGACCTGGTCCAGCGCCACGAGTCCCTGCGCACCGTCTTCCCCGAGGTGGCCGGAGAAGCCCACCAGCAGGTGATCGGCACCCCGGTCGTCCCCCTGCCGGTCACCGAGGTCACGGACGAACACACCCTCGCGCCACTGCTGCGGGAGGAGGTGGCGAAGG
>NZ_JAERRF010000174.1 GCF_016741875.1 Streptomyces coffeae
GGGGCCGGGGAGTGCACGATGGCTCTCGCCGGGGGCACGACCGTGATGGCCACACCGGCCATCTTCCAGGAGTTCGCACGCCAAGGCGGCCTCGCCGAAGACGGCCGGTGCAAGTCGTTTGCGGAGGCGGCGGATGGTACGGGGTGGGCCGAGGGTGCTGGGGTGCTGGTGCTGGAGCGTCTGTCGGACGCCCAGCGGCAGGGGCATCGGGTGTTGGCGGTGGTGCGGGGGAGTGCGGTGAATCAGGATGGTGCGTCGAATGGTTTGACCGCGCCGAATGGTCCGTCGCAGCAGCGGGTGATTCGGCAGGCTTTGTCGAACGCGGGTCTGTCGCCCTCGGATGTGGATGCGGTCGAGGCGCATGGTACGGGGACGACGCTCGGTGATCCGATTGAGGCGCAGGCGCTGCTGGCGACGTATGGGCAGGGGCGTGAGGGTCAGGATCCGCTGTGGCTGGGGTCTATCAAGTCGAACATTGGTCATCCGCAGGCTGCTGCCGGTGTGGCGGGTTTGATCAAGATGGTCATGGCGTTGCGGGAGCAGCAGCTGCCACGGACTCTGCATGTTGACGCGCCGTCGTCCCATGTGGATTGGGAGTCCGGTGCGGTGGAGTTGCTGGCGGAGTCGCGTGGGTGGCCGCGGCGTGTGG
>NZ_JAERRF010000175.1 GCF_016741875.1 Streptomyces coffeae
TGTCGCATGCCTGCAATTTGTCATTCACTAGCGTCGTGAATTCGCGAGAATTCCAGCAATTCCAAGCCTGAATTAATCCCGAAGCGCCTCACGTGTCGAGCTATATTGGTCGTGTTCCCGGGAAATCCCGGGAAAGAGTTCCGGTTAATGGGGTCCGCCCGAATACGGATGACGGGTGGAGTGTGCCCGAAAGGCGGCGGGCGGCCGTGAAAGGAAAGGAGAGGTGTGCAGTGGGCGTGAATGCCGACGTGCGCATTCTTCCTGGCCTTGAGGTCGGCCGGTACGACACCGCCACCTTTCACTGCACGCCCCGTTTCCGCGCCCTGTGACGAACGAAAGGCCATGTGATGACCAGCACCGCTCAGCCGCCCACCCCGCCCACGACGCCTGCCGCCGCGCCCGCCCCGCCTGTACCGAACGCGCCGACAGGACCAGTGCCTTCGGCGGCCGGGGGGAGCGGCAGGGCTCGCCCGGGTGAGTTGCGGTCCTGGATCGCGGAAATCCTGGCCACGAGGCCGGGTGCTTTGTTCAGTGTCACGCAACTGGCACACTCGCTCGGGCATTCGGGCGGGGCGGTCGGTAATGCCTGCGAGACCCTGGTGGCCCGGGGTGAGGCGGAGAGGGTCGACTCCAAACCGCGTACG
>NZ_JAERRF010000176.1 GCF_016741875.1 Streptomyces coffeae
CGTCGTACACCCGCAATTTGCCATTAACTAGCGTCGCGAATTCGCGAGAATTCCAGCAATTCCAAGCCTGAATTAATCCCGAAACGCCCCGCGAGTCGAGCTATATTGGTCGTGTTCCCGGGAAATCCCGGGAAAGAATTCCCGTTAATGGGTCCGCTCGAATGCGGATGACGGGTGGAGTGTGCCCAAAAGGCGGCGGGCAGCCGTGAAAGGAAAGGAGAGGTGCGCAGTGGACGTGAATGCCGACGTGCGCATTCTGCCCGGCCTTGAGGTCGGCTAATCCGGCACAGTCACCTTTGACCGCCCGCCCCGTTTCCGCGTCCTGTGACGAACGAAAGGCCATGCGATGACCAGCACCGCCCAGCCGCCCACCCCGCCCACGACGCCTGCCGCTCCGCCCGCCACGCCTGTACCGAACGCACCGACAGGACCAGTGCCTTCGGCGGCCGGGGGGAGCGGCAGGGCTCGCCCGGGTGAGTTGCGGTCCTGGATCGCGGAAATCCTGGCCACGAGGCCGGGCGCGCTGTTCAGTGTCACGCAACTGGCACACTCACTTGGGCATTCGGGCGGGGCAGTCGGTAATGCCTGCGAGACCCTGGTGGCCCGGGGTGAGGCGGAGAGGGTCGACTCCAAACCGCGTACA
>NZ_JAERRF010000177.1 GCF_016741875.1 Streptomyces coffeae
CAGCGAGAACCCCACATCCACCGGCGACAGCTCAGACACAGAGGCAGCCAGCCGCGCCGCCTGCCCCCGCAGCGCCTCCTCGGACTTGCCCGACACCACCCACGGCACCACCACCGGCGGCACGACATCCCCAGCCGGCTCCTCCTCCGGAGCCGAAACCGGAGCCTGCTCCAGAATCACGTGCGCATTGGTGCCGCTGACGCCGAAGGAAGAGACACCTGCTCGGCGCGCATGCCCCGTCTCAGGCCATGCGATCGAGTCCGTGACCAGCTCGACGGAACCCGTCGACCAGTCGACGTGTGGAGTGGGCTCGTCAACGTGCAGAGTCTGCGGCAGCAGCCCGTTGCGCATCGCCAGCACCATCTTCATCACACCGGCGACACCGGCCGCGGCCTGCGTGTGCCCGATGTTCGACTTCACCGAGCCCAGCCACAGCGGCCGGCCCTCCGGCCGGTCCTGCCCGTACGTCGCCAGCAGCGCCTGCGCCTCGATCGGGTCACCCAACGTCGTGCCCGTACCATGCGCCTCGACCACGTCGACCTCGGCCGCCGGGACCTGTGCGTTCGCCAGCGCGGCCCGGATCACCCGCTGCTGCGACGGACCGTTCGGCGCCGTCAGACCATTGCTCGC
>NZ_JAERRF010000178.1 GCF_016741875.1 Streptomyces coffeae
GGCGTCGAACGCCGACACCAACTCACCGGACACATTGGAGACAACCGGGATGCGCGGCTCGGCGTAGTGCAGCTTGTCGGCCACCGCGCGGAACTCGTCGAGCATCGGCTCCATCCGCGGGGAGTGGAACGCATGCGACACCCGAAGCCGGGTCGTCTTACGGCCCTCCCACCGCGGCAGCCACTCCTCCACGGCGTCCTCATCACCGGACACCACCAGCGCCAGCGGCCCGTTGACCGCGGCGATCTCCAACCGGCCCTCGAACCCGGCCAGCGACTCGGCCACCTCATCCTCAGCAGCCTGAACGGCGACCATCGCACCACCGGTGGGCAGCGCACCCATCAACCGGCCGCGCGCCACCACCAGTTCGGCCGCGTCCGCCAGCGACAGCACACCCGCCACATGCGCGGCAGCGATCTCACCAACCGAATGCCCGATCAGGTAATCCGGGCGCATGCCCAGGGATTCGGCCAGTCGGAACAGTGCCACCTCGACCGCGAACAGCACCACCTGCGTGAACTCGGTCGCGTTCAGCACATCACCGTCGGCAGCGAGAAGCTCCCGCACCGAACGGCCCAGACGCGGATCCAACTCCTCGCACACCTCGGTCAACG
>NZ_JAERRF010000179.1 GCF_016741875.1 Streptomyces coffeae
CTGGCTGGACGAGGGCGCGCTGTTCAAGGGCCAGTGGGGGCTGAAGCAGGCGCGCACCGGCGACGGGCCCGGCTACGAGGAGCTGGTGGCGACCGAGGGCCGTCCGCGGCTGCGCGGTCTGCTGGACAAGCTGCACACCGAGAACCTGCTGGAGGCGGCCGTGGTCTACGGCTACTTCCCCTGTGTCTCCAAGGGCGACGACCTGGTGCTGCTGCACGAGGACGGCAGCGAACGCACCCGCTTCACCTTTCCCCGCCAGCGCCGCGGACGGCGGCTCTGCCTGGCCGACTTCTTCCGCCCCGAGGAATCCGGCGAGACCGATGTCGTCGGCCTCCAGGTCGTCACCGTCGGCTCCAAAATCGGCGAAGCCACCGCCGGACTCTTCGAGTCCAACGCCTACCGCGACTACCTCGAGCTCCACGGCCTGTCGGTCCAGCTCGCCGAGGCGCTGGCCGAGTACTGGCACGCCCGCGTCCGCGCCGAACTCGGCTTCGCCGGCGAGGACCCCGGCGAGATCGAGGACATGTTCGCGCTGAAGTACCGCGGCGCCCGCTTCTCCCTCGGCTACGGCGCCTGCCCCGACCTGGAGGACCGCGCCAAGATCGCC